>NZ_RMVG01000020.1 GCF_003813865.1 Candidatus Pantoea deserta | reverse complement strand
TTGCTGCACCAATATTTAACGACGTGCTATTACAAAAAAATTCAATAGTATCATATTTTTTCTTTATGTATTTAAGTGCAGAGAATAAAAATTCTGCCCTAGCATTATCAACTAAATAGACAGTTGTCTGAAAACTTGTAGGCTCAAGCCTAGCTTTCCCAGCTTCTTGCTTGATATCGTTATTACCATCAGAATTTACATTGTTAATGTAAAACAAAACGCCCACATCTTTCTTAGTGGCACTACCTTTTATTTGCGCTGTAACATGCCTCTTTAGATCAGATTTAGAGTAACAATCAATAGTGCCAACAATATCTCTCATATGATCTTTGAAAGTAGACCTGACTTTTTCATAGCCTTTTGAGGAATATTTTGCTGATACAACAATGCTATTAATTGTCCTTTTCTGCAATGGTGAGTCATATACAAAAAGAGCATCAATACCATGAGTAGCTTTATCATGATCTTCAACATGGCAGACTAATTCCTTATTGCTGCACATATTCCTCCAACCAAAGAGCAGCAAGAAATCGCTTACTATTTTTTCACCTACATCACCAACATATTTGGAAAATTCACCCACGCGACTTCCTTAACAAAATTTAATTTTATGTATATTATGTCACTTTTCTCATTGACATCAATAGAATTACATAAAAGCACGCGATATATTTTTTTTAATTATTTAAAATCAATTAGTTAACACCAAGCGGGGGGTTACATCTTTGCTTTTCTAAAACTTGATTACTCATAAAAATCTAAACATAAGCTCAAGGGAATATGAAGCGGTATAAATGATACGACGACCTGGTGATCCCAGCATTGAGGGTTAGCAATACTAGCCGAAGCGGGATTAAGTCTAAAATTTTATGCTGACAACAAGCAAGTGAGAAGTGAGAAGTGAGAAGTGAGAAAAAGATGTTTAATCATGTCAAAATATAGTTCAGCAATTAAGTACGCTCTGACTAATATGCGTTTCAAAGGGGATTTTCTAAAGAGGTTTTCCTTCAGCATTACCGCGAGCGTTACAGCACGACGGTGTATCCGCCATTGTGGATGATCACTGAAGGGATGACCTTTGGCGCATGGTCAGTTATCTATGCAGATATTCCTGTAAGCGATCAACGTGACATTGCGCGCACGTTTTGCCTCCACAGTAACAAACTTCTTGGTTCTTGGTTTCACACGCTTTCACACCTACATAACCTGTGCGCGCATCATAATCGCGTAGAACCGCCATTTTATGGTTTCTGCTCCCAAACATACCAACGGCGATGAGGACCATTTTAACGGACGCAAGCATATGCTGTATTATAGGCTGGCTATCCTCAAGTATCTATCCGATCAGGTCTCATGGAACATCGGTCTTAAATAGCAGCTTGATACGCTTATGGCGCAGCCGCCAGCTTATGTTTCGTGGGAAAAATGGGATTTCCCGGGAACTGGCGTGACGATCCTCTCTGGACCCGTACCGTTAATCTACTCGACCATAGCGCACGACTAGATCTGCCTGAAAGCTGAGAAGCCTACGCTTTCGCGGTACAATCGCCAGACATAAAGCGAGGATGCAATGAAATTACTTCCTGAAAGCCTAAGATTCGATTGGTCACGACAGCAGGATGAGCTGCCGGCCGACGCCATGGATCGCGCGTCTCATGCCCGCTTTCTGACCTCACTTCTGCTGTCAAAAAGCGAAACGGGTTGCTACGTACTGAACCTCAACGCTAGCTGGGGCGCGGGTAAATCCTGGTTTCTGCGCCGCTGGCAGGCTGAGATAAGCAGTGTATATCCGACCGTCTACGTAGACGCATGGAAAAACGACCATCTGAAGGACCCGCTGCTGAACGTTGTGGCCGAAATTCGTCGCAGCCTCATTGCCCGTACCGATAAAGCGGCGCTTGATTCCCGGCTGCTGAAGGGAACGTGGCGTCTGTTTAAAGCCGTTGCGCCAGAAGTTACTAAAGCGCTACTCAAAAGCCGGCTCGGCATTGATTCAGATGCCCTAGCAAAAATTTTGAGTGGCGATAGCTCAGCAGACGTTGGCGCAAAGCTGGTCGAAGCTGCGCTACAGGCGCACGATGAGGCCGGCAATAGCGTAGAGGAGTTTCGGGAAGGCATCGCTGGCTGGCTGCGCGCCGTCATCAATACCGCATCCCCACCGCTGAGCTATCCGCTATTTGTGTTCATAGACGAGCTGGATCGCTGCCGCCCAACGTATGCTGTTGAGATGCTTGAGACTATCAAGCACATTTTCAGCATTGAACACGTGGTGTTCGTGATAGCCACCGATAAGGCTCAGCTGCAGCACTCTATCAAGGCGATATACGGTAGTGGATTTGACTCGCGGCTGTATCTGGATCGCTTCTTCAACCGTTCTGTGACGCTCAATGAGGTCAGCCGGAAATCTTTTATCCTAGAGCGCTATCGTCAGCTGACGCCGTTTCGACATTACTGCACCAACGAGCCCGGTGCCATTCTGCTTGAAGACGCACACGAGCGAGAGGGCGCGGTGATTGAAATCCTGACCGGCATTGCAGACGGATTTTCCATGCAACTGCGCACGGTTGATTTATGGCTCGATCGGCTAGCCGCGGCGGTTGCGGCCACGGTGAAAAAGCCGGACGTGCCTTTCCTGGCGTTTCTGATGGCGATTGAGACACACGCACCCGAAAAGCTTGAAGAGGTGGCGCAGGGACGTCCCGTGTTTGCCACGCAAGGGGTAACGCCACATGATGCCCTGTCGTTCAAAGCATTCACACTGCAGCTGCGATGGAACTATCAGCTGTGCGAAGAGCACATCGCAGGCGATCTGGAACGTTTTGCCGGCCGGCTGCAGCAGATGTTTGGCTCAAAAATCGGTATGGTGCACTATTTCCATGCGCTGATGGCCGGACTGATAGAGTCTGACAGAGGACAGAACGATTCTGTGGCGTTTCTCAGAAACAGTTTTAGAGAATATCTCAGCAATCAACATCCGCGCACCTCAGTTTATCAGGGCGACAACGCAGCCAATGCATACCATCAGGAGGTTACGCACATCCTCAGGCTGAGGCATGCAAAAAACACCCTCACCCTCGGGGACTATTATGCTCTGTGCCGCTTGGCAACTCATCTCGAGTAAACAACACGACGCTGGCGTCAAGGGTGGTCAAAACTAGAGGGAACATTTTCATAATGATGCAAACATTTTATTTAACATAAATAGCATTAAGCGAACTTATAATGAAAGTCCAATTTGATAATGTCACTTTTTAGCTAGTTCATAATGTCACCCAGATGCGGCGCGTTTGCCGCCTTTCCGGGAGATCTCTACTGATACTGGTGACCACGTCGAACAAAGAACTTCACCGTCTTCCCCGTCATTCAGGCTGTTATTGAAAAACGTCTGGGTCGCCGTGATGCGGCCTCTTAGCTGGATCTTACCGAGCGACAGGTTCAGCGGCTGATGAACCGCTACCGCGAGTCTGGTGCAGCCGGTCTAACCGACGCACGGCGTGGAAAGCCTGGCACGCATCGCATCGATGAGGCTCTGCGGCACCGCATACTGACGCTGCTACGTGAAAATTACGTGGGTTTGAGTGTCCTGATATGGCGGCTTCTGGTGCGGACTTTTTCACATTAAACGAAGTTAACCGGCTTAAAATGATTCAGGACGTTGGCGATCGGCGGCTGACCGGCGGCGTGGCAAGCCATGTAACTATCAGCTGCCTGCAGACCTTGCAGAAAACGCGATTAAGATTATCCGCGGGCGCCACTCAGACTTAGGTCCGATGCTCGCCTGCGAGAAGCTGGCCGAGCTGCACGGCGTGACGCAGTCCAAAGAGACCGTGCATTTGCGTAAGGCAGCGGACAAACTGAAGTTTTAAGTCCAGCAGGTGTAAGCCTCAGCATTGCCTTCAGGTAATGCTATCATGCACTTTTCGCTTGCTTTCTATACCTTATCATGCACAGGCTATCCCCATTTTCTGTGGATAAAAAATATCTACCTTCAAAAACTGAAATACTAAATTTAATGATCATATTCAAGCTTTGACTTCTGAGAAGAAAAGAAGATGTGTAACAGGCTCTTAGGGAGATGACTGAAAGGACGTTGGTCTAAAATCTATGGTTGAACGATCTTTAAGCCACGCAGTAACGTACTTGCTTCAGATATTTTTTCATACCGGTCACATTTATAACGTCAAGGGTATCCATACCGCCCTTCAGCAGCTTACGGGCAATTTTCAGGCTGGCTTCATGTACACCTTCAAGTCGACCTTCCTGTTCAAGCTGCGGTGCAATCGTAATCAGCTCATCCTCATGTGCACTAGTTCATGAGTAATGGCACTAACCTCAGCTCTTACACCCGTTTGTTGTATCATGCATAACGGTACTTGAATTTTTTGAATTCCTGGCATGGGGCTGGATATACACTTGCCCTTTTCAAAATAAAATAAGACAGATAAATTAATTGCTTAGTTGTGTAGCAGACCCCGTCAGCGCCTCAATAACTGCATTTACTGACGGTTTTGATGCCGTTCCTTTGGGTAAAGCAATGAACACTTTCCTCGTTAGGTTCGGGCTTATATGCACAACGGACAGCCCCTCCAGATTACCATTAACATTGAGCATCAAGGTCGGCAGGAGCGTCACAATGTTTGTCTGCCTGACAAGATTAAGAGTTGCCGCCGAGTTTTTATAGTTTGCAATGACTCTGGGAACCACGCCAGCGGCGTGAAAAGCCCTGATTAAAAATGAATGGTAATGGACCGCTGACAGGTTTAGCGCCCAGAGCTCATTGGGCATCTCCTTAAGGCGCAGAACTTTTCTACCCGCCAGCCGGTGCGTCCCTGACATAACAGCAACAAACTGGTCGGTGCAAAGCGGATAAAAGTCCAGCTTTTCGCTATAGGGACCGGTTTCAACCATATCGTCAATAATGGCAAGATCAACCTGATTTGCTGCCGCTGCCTTAATTGCCTCTGGTGGTTCAAGCTCAACGACAGAGACTGTGAGCTGAGGCCACGCTGCGGTGAGCTTTTTTATGACATCAGGTAAAATGCCAACCCCGGCGGAGCCAAAAGTTGCCAGACGGATTTCCCCCACAACCTCGGCCTTTCCCTGCGCCAGTTCTGACTCAATGTCATTAACCATCCGAAAAAGTTCATGTGTGCGTTCAACCAGCCGTTTGCCAGCAGGAGTAAGTTCAATACGTTTGCCAATCCGCTCAAACAATATGGTATCCGCTTCTTGCTCCAGCTGTGCCAGTTGCTGGGACACTGCAGGACGCGTCAGGTGTACGGCCTCTGCTACAGCGGTAATAGTTCCGAGTACCGACAGCTCAGAGAGCAGATGGAGGCGACCAAGATTTAGCATAACTCCCCTTTCTGTCCTTATGGCCACCCGAGCCTGTTGATCAGTAGAAGAAAGAACGAACCACAGTATTAATGAGCTGTGTTACTGCCAGGTGTGATTCAAAGGGTATCCCATCAACGTTTGCATCCGTGACTCCCTCAACTGAATTGATTAACCCGACGCTCACGCCCCGACGCAGCAGGCGCGCCTCCATTTCGGGAGTATGCAACAGGCGCGGATTTTTTTCACGCGCGGCCATAGCAGCTACAATGGCATAACAGCCCCAGTTAGAACATGCGGCTGTGACCAGTACGTCTGTCTTAGTCACGGCACCGATACCGCCACCACATTCGCAAGATCCATCGGAACCAAACTTTACAGCCTGCTGCACAGCAGATTTTACAAGTCCCATGCCGATTTCATTGCCACCATCGCCAACGGCCACGGTTTTAATGCCACGTCGATGCGCTTCATCAAAGACAAAATCAATTCTTGCACGCTGCATTCCATAATCAATACCACGCATGCTGTAATATATTCCGTTTCTGTTGCGTCCAACACGCTCGGTGGAGAAAAGCAGAGCTGGTTGACGCGCATCCAGTAGGTCAATAGCTGCCTGAGGAGCCTCTTCATTGGTTAAGGGGAAAGATTCTACGCAGACGGTTGCCAGGCTTTTGTCCTGAGTGGCCAATACTGCTTCGCGGTAAGGCAGCACTGTCAGACCTGATTCAGTTAGAATTGCCTCCATAGGCGCACGCAGCGTTTCTTCAATCAGCACTGTGCAGGTCACGTTTCGCGAAAGCACCAGCGCACGTACAACCGATGCCAGACCTGCAGGGCCGTCATTCTCACCAATAGTCGGTGATAACCACGCCCGGGAAACCGAACCTGTGGTCACGATAACATTATCACCTGGTTTCAGCGCAAGCATGGCATCTGCCGCCGCGCCTGTAAGGGGGGTACCAAGTTGCTTGCGAGCGCTGGCAAAGAGCTGCTCCACACCCCGTCCACCAAGATCCAGTGAAATTAATTGATCAAGGCGATTATCGAATGCGTTCATCTTGTTCATACTGGTTCTCCCAGAATAATGTCAGCCATGGCATCTGTGTCGCCAATGATGGCAGCCACTTTATCAAGCGACTCATCTATTGCTCTCATAATCGCTACACTGCCTCCCACACGTGCAATAGCGCTGGCCGCGGGTTTAAGGCGCAATGACACTCGCGCGCCGGGTTGGCCGTGCGTATTAACAGTCAGAATTCCGTAGTCGCGTAGCAGGATCATGCCCAGCGCAGCGGTCGCTTCGGCAGGAACGATATGATTATCACTGGCCGCAATGCCAGCACGCCTGAGAATGATGTCCAGAACGTAATCTTCATGCACCATCGGCCCAAGGTCGCTGGTCTGTACGCAGTCACCAAGCAAAGCATGCAAACCGGCAGCCAGCGCTTTACCTGCTTCGGATTCCTGACGCAGGTGTGTCGGATCGTAATGCTCAAGAGAACGTACAACACCTGCGATTATCGGGGCACGGGCTTCCATACCATATTCCGCGCCTTTAGCAGATGCGGCGGCAACATACATTTTTTTTCCGGCCAGAATGCCTGCCCGAGGACCCGGCAGGCCAGCTTTATCGCAGTTGGTCACTGCCAGATCAGCTCCGAATTCCAGACTGCGCTTCCCGCCGTGCAAAATAGTGCGGAGGCGCGCACCATAAGCTTCATCAAGAAATACGATATTTCCACTCCGCCGGCAGTGGGAAACTATGGATTGAGTGATGGCGTCCCCCATACGTTCCAGGCTGCTGGTAACGGTGGTCACCACGACCAGTGCTGGCCGATGGAGTTCGATTGCTGCCTGCCACTGAGCATCCCCCTGCATTTCAATTACTCTTACGCCAGCAAGCTTTGCGCCACGGTTCACCGAGGCATGTGAGCGGCCGCCTGGAGGCACAACGGAGATAACAGGCTTATCAGCTGCAAGAGCAGCAATCACCGAAACAATAGCAGCACTGGTGCGATTAAATATTGTGACTGCATCACCTTCTCCACCGCCTAGATGCGCCAGTGCCAGCTCGCTCAGCCGTTCGGCTACAAGCCCCGGCCCCACCCACTCTTCACATGTGGTACTGAGGTCTTCCGGTGTTACCAGATAATCGCGCTGATTGCCGGTAAAAATGCCGATGGAGTCTACGCCCTGTTCTCTGATGCGCTTTGCGGCCACCGTCTGTCCGTGACGGAGCCTACGGCCTTCATCCACGCTGCTTCGGATAATATTTCCGCGCGCAAAGCTAACGACGGGATCAATCATAAAACCAAAGCTGTCTCGGGCTGCGGCGTGGTCACCTTCATTTATGGTATGTTTCATATTCATTTTCCTGCGAATAAGTGATTACAGTGAAATGCTGACGATGCTGCCCAGCATCAGGGTAAACGCCATATGCGTCTCGAGATCAATTCCATCTACAGCATCGACCTGCCGAGATGTGGCCCCGTCTCTGCCACCAGCTACGACACAGGCCTTGATAAGCTGCTTTTCACATTCCGGAAAGTGCGTTAGATCCTGGCGCCTCAGCAACCATGCCAGCGCTGCAGTCACTGCATATGCTCCCCAGTTTGAAACGGAAGAAGCCACCACGATGTCGGTAGCGGTTACGGTTATTACACCGGAAGGAAATTTGCCCAGAGACTTTGCGCCATATGGATGCGCTTTCGCCACCTGCTCCCTTACCTCACCAAATCCCACTTCATTTCCTCCATCGCCAATACCCACTGTAAGCACATTTCTTTCCCGTGAAAGGCTGGCCAGCAAATACAGGTGTCCGACCTGGTCGGGAGTGCGATAATCCCCACGCACGCCGTGAAAATAGCCTTCAGCGTTAGGGCCATCGCGTTCAACGAAGATCACCGCCGCTGGGCTGAAACGTTCGAAGATCTCAGACGACAGCCGTTTGCCTTCAGCCAGTCCCTTTGAAAAGGCAATAGTGCTGATCGATCCTTTTCCCTTCAGATACGGCTGTATGACATCGCAACAGGCCTTAACCGGCAGCATATGGTCATCTTCAGTGGCAATCAGGACGCGGCAGCCAAACCCATCTGCAAGAATTCTGGCAAGTACTAGCGCCCCTGGTGGGCCATCGGTTTCTCCGAAAGGCAGATTTGGCGCAATCCCTGCGCCAGTGGCAATTACAACTACTTTATCGGGAGCCAGAACTAAGGCCAGCCGGCGAGCCGCCAACATCGAGAGCGGCTCGCCATGGTATGCCCGGCAAATGCGATAAAGTTCGCTCACATAGCCAGATGGCAATCCTTTGCCGCGAAGGGGGCGCATTTCCAGCGACATCAGCTGGTCAATTCGCTCACCCACGATTTGTTCGTGATTCGCTGGAGTCATCATTTATTGATATCGATCCTGTAGGTTTCTTTTGTCAGAAAAATGCAGAACAGAGTGATCGCGGCGGCTGCAATGACAAACCATGACACTGCTGATGAGTTGCCTGTTGAGGTAATAAGCCAGGCCGCGATAATAGGCGTCGGCGCACTGGAAACGATGCCTGAAAGTTGATAGGCCGTGGATGCGCCGCTGAAGCGGTATCTGGTCGGATACTGCTCTGCATAGATAACTCCGTGCAGCGAGCCCGTGGAGGCATGCCCCAGACCAAGACCGAGACTCAGCGCAATAGTGATGTACACCGGATTGGCCGTATTAAGCAGCTCGAAAAAGGGGAAGGCATAGCAGGCAAAGAACAGGGTGCCAAAGCCATAGATGACTTTGCGGCCCAGTTTATCGGACAGCCAACCGAATACCGGCTGCATCAACAGATCGACTGCAGCAGCGATAAGCAGGGCATTAGATGCCACGCTACGAGGAATCTGTAGGTGTTCAGTGATGTAACTGAGTGAATAAACCGTAATAAGGAAGTAGCCAACGTTAGCCACGGTCTGAAAAAAAGCCATTACGATAGTTTTCTTTTTCTCATACTTAATCACGTTCATAAGTGGAGCTTTGTCAATATCGCCTTTGCGAGCAATTTCCTCAAATCCTTCCGGTTCGCTGACCTGCATACGGATGTACAAGCCAACACCCAACAGTGCCAGACTGAAGATAAAGGGCAGTCGCCATGCCCAGCCAAAAAACAGTTCATCTGGCAGCGATGAGACCAGTGCGAACGCACCGGCAGACACCAGCAAGCCAGCCGGAACGCCCATCTGCATGGTACTGCCCCATAATCCGCGGCGCCCTTTAGGGGCATGCTCTACCGACATTAACGCCGCGCCACCCCATTCGCCGCCGAGAGCAAACCCCTGGATAATACGCAGAAGAATAAGCAAAATCGGACCGGTTTCTCCCCCTTGTTCATACGAGGGTAAAAAGCCAATAGCGGCCGTGCAAAGGCCCATAACCATCAAGGTAAAAACCAGCAGCTTTTTACGGCCCATGCGGTCCCCGAAGTGGCCGATCACCATGCCGCCGACTGGACGCACAACAAAGGCGACCGAGAAAGAAATCATAGACATCAATGTCGCCATCGCAGGAGACAGGTTGGTAAAAAATACGTGAGGAAACACCAGTGCCGCTGCGGTGCCATAAATGAAGTAGTCGTACCACTCAATAGTGGTACCGATGAAAGATCCCCATGCTGCCTTCACGGATGTTTTCGAAACTGTGTCAGAACGAACGTTTTTTTCGTCATTATTCAACGTATGGATTTGAATATTCTGGCTCATGTCTTACCTTCCCGGATGGGCCGGACACCCGCAACGGCTGCGCCCGGTCTGGTTATTATTAGACGTTTATGGTGACGCTTTTCCTTGTGGTATAACTTTCCAGTGCGCTTTCAATAGAATATTCAGCGCCAATTCCGCTGCGTTTCGCTCCGCCGTACGACATACCGGGGATCTGTCCGCCAGCACGATTAACCTGCAGCCAGCCCGCGTCGATCTGCTCCGTCACACGAAACGCTGTCGTTACGTCCTGGGTGAAAACATAGGCTGCCAGACCGTATACGGTGTCGTTTGCCATGCGAATCACTTCATCTTCAGTCTCAAATGGAATAGCGACCAGAACCGGTCCAAAAATTTCCTCTCTGCAGACGCGCCAGCTGTTATCGATACCAGTCAGTACAACGGGAGAAGGCGCAAAGCTTTTTGCCTCATTAACCGGCAGGGGAATCTCACCTAATAGAACTTCTGCGCCCTGATTAAATGCATCTTTGATAAAATTGCGGACTTCGCTGTAACGCTCGGCATTAATAATGGCGCCAATATCCGTCTGCTCGTCCAGTGCGTCACCTATCTTCATAGCGCCCAGTTTTGCCACTATGCGTGGCATGACGTCATTCCAAACGGTCTTATGCACATACAGACGGGAGCCGGCGGTGCAAGACTGGCCCTGTCGGGCGAAGCGCATAGCTGCAATTACGCCGTTGACGGTGTTGTCTATGTGTTGAGGAGTGGCCGCATCAGCAAAAACGATGCAGGGGCTTTTGCCGCCCAGTTCAAGCGTTGCACGACCAATGCGGTCCGCCACAGCGTGCGCAACCAGCTGACCTACTTCAAGCGACCCCGTAAAGGAAACCTTGGCAATATCTTCATGGTTAGAAAGGGGAGCCCCTGCATCAAGGCCAGTGCCTGTCACAATATTGAAAACACCGGCCGGGAAAATGTCTGCAGCCAGTTCTGCAACTTTCAGTACAGCCAGAGGCGCGTCTTCAGCTGGCTTCAAAACCAGCGTATTACCGGTGCCCAGCGCCATGCCTATTTTGACTGCAGCCAGCACCAGCGGTGAATTCCACGGAATGATTGCGCCAACCACACCCAGTGGTTCACGAGTGGTGTAGCTGAACAACCCAGGCCCCAACGGCAGAGTTTCACCTTTCTGCTCAGCGATTACACCACCGTAGTAGCGCAATACCTCTGCTGCGCTTTGCGTTTCCGGACGGCTTTGCGTACGCAGAGCATTGCCGGTTTCTGCTGCCAGAACACGAGCAATTTCTTCGCAGTTAGCCGAGATACGGTTGCCCAATTCAATCAGCATGGCACCACGGGTTCGTGCTGCCAGACGACGCCATGACGGAAATGCCGCTTTTGCGGAAGCGATTGCGCGATCTACATCCGTTGCCTGACTCGCGCCAATTTTAATAATTTCACTGCGGAAGCAGGGGTTAATTACTGATAATTCCTGACCTTCTGCTGTCTGCTGCCATATTCCATTGAAGAACAGACCCGTTCTGCCTGCTTTTGGAAGATGCAGTTCATGATTTATGCTACTCATTGTTTTCTCCTCAGTTCAGCGTCAGACGCAGGTTGATCAATTCTTCGTATAGTTCGTTAACGCTCGTTGAGTCCTTCCCACCCAGACCTTTCAAACGTGCAGCGTTATAGGTCTGCAGAACGAGCTGGCCCAGCGGCATTGAATAATTTGAAAATTCCTTGAGGCACAAAGAAATATCCTTATGCATAAGGTCAATAGCAAAATTGGCAGGTCGCTCTTCTGTGAAAAGCGTTTTGGGCAGGTAGTCCAGCATTTTGCTGCCAGCTAACCCGGCAGAAAAAACCTCGCACAATACTTTAAGGTCTGCGCCAGCCTTAACGCTGACTGACATCACTTCCCCCAGCGCAACGGTGTTTATTGCTGTGAGCAAGTTATGGCTGAGCTTAGTCAGTTGGCCAGCACCGGTTTCGCCGCAATGAACAATGCGCGAAGACAAAACTTCGAGCACAGGACGTGCACGGTCAATCACCTCTTTACAGCCCCCAATCATTAACACCAGATTGCCTGAAGCAGCCCCGGCCACGCCGCCGCTTACCGGAGAATCCAGGAAGTAGACGTTCTTACGCGCGCACTGTGTGGCGATTTCTTTGGTTGTGGCAGGATCTACTGTGCTGAAGTCGATGACGATAGCGCCTGGTGATACCTTATTCAGAACACCCGTCTCACCCACGACCGCATCGATGAAGGTCGCCGGTGATGGCAGGCTCATCATGATAAGTTCAGTACCTTCTGCGGCTTCCTGTGGATTGCCTGCCGCAGTTGCCCCCCGTTTTTTCAGATCATCAACTGCCGGCGTGTAAGGGTCATAAATGCTTAGCTCATGGCCAGCTTCCAGCAGGCGGTAAGCCATGCGGGAACCCATACGACCGACTCCAATAAATGCAATTTTCATCTGTACCTCACGGATTACATAGTGCGGTTCCCTGCCAGATGAACCGCGGTTATTTCAGTTCTGACTGGTAATGAAGGAACTATCCGATGAGGTATATGGAAAGAAAAGTGGTATATATTTACTTGATAGGAAAGAAAAAATTACGGGTCCATGTTAGGGCTGGGGCTGCATCTATTAGGTGCAGTTGTAGCCCAGTTGTTAAAACGATTGCGCGAAAAAGAACGTTGGACTTGCACTAGTTTGGTGCAAAAAATCGATTCCAAAAAATTTTATCCCGTCAACAAACCTTTCATGGGATTTGTGTGATGTGGAAACTTGTTCGGGAATGGCAGGAAAAAAAATGTGGGTGCCGCCAGGCACCCGGCGCCACCGACGAGGCTTCTTATGAGCATGATGGCCATAAGCTGTACGCATTAGTTGACTCAGGGTAGTCAACATGGCCGCCTTCCCGTATTAGCGCAGATGTCCAAATCGACCTGAACCAGAGATTTTACGGTACAGATTTTGTAACTCTAAACAGTATCCTTGCTTATTCGCCCAGGTAGATGTCATTACAATTTCTGTTGATAAAGTCATAACAATAAGTTTATTTTTTTCGGTATCAAAAATCCTTTTAAACTACTTTTCACAAAAGAAATGCATAATTTAAAAATAGAATAATTAAGGGCCTTCAAATATCTGCAACTCTAAATTTAAGAAATATTGCATAAGGATTAGTACACGTCGGGTGTCATGACTGCCTACAGTGGCTGCAAAGTAAAAAATTCAGAACGTTCATGTTCGTAACCTGTTAGGTAAGACTCTCGATTCAGCATTGGCAGCTCCTCCCATGATTAGGGGAGGAGCTTTTTGCCAGATTTTCAAACCTGCTCTGATTGAAACAGATTATTGCCAGTACACAGAACGTCATATGTAAAATTATCGCAATCGCCATCTTTACTACTAGCCAGCGGCTTAGGCTGATGCCAGCTGTTGAGAAAACTACATGTACTGGCGGTAGGCTTTGTGTTGCATCCGCAATAAGCCTTTTGGAGCACATTCTGAAATTAAAGAGTTACTTACAGTTTCATTAAAAAGCCGGACAAAGGCGTGCTTTTCACTCTCCTTATCTTATTAAACCTGTCAAATGCCGGAAAATATGCTGCAGATTGTGATATGTGGTTCTGATCACATCTGTAAAAAATAGACGCCTACCTTGTTGGTCTTTTGTTGATCTAAAGAACCGTGAAAGACTAGATTGATGACTCATGTTAACAACCTGTAATAACCAAACCTCCGGGTAACCCCCTACTTCTTACTCATTCAGACAAAGCAATAGTCTGGAATAAACGCAGAGAAAGACGATGGTCAACATCACTGAAACCAAAGCTAAAGCTTCAGAAAAAGGCACAGAGAATCAGCCGGGCTGGGTGAAAATCTGGTGGAAACTCATGGATTTTGACATTGGTATAATTCCACTACCGGTCTACATCGTCATGGTTGTTCTGATGATCAGCTTCACAGCTATCAATGGGATTACTAAAGAGCTGGCAATGGTTATCGCCATTGCCGCTACATTTGCCTTTACCCTGGGTGAAATTGGTAATCGTCTGCCTCTGTTGAGGAATATTGGTGGCGGTGCGGTGCTGGTGACGTTTGTGCCCTCTCTTTTGGGTTATCTGGGCTGGATACCTCAACCCATGACCGACAGCGTAGGCGAGTTCTTTAAAACCAGTAAAATTCTCAACCTGTTCATTGCTGCTGTCATCGTAGGTTCGATCCTGAGTATGGATCGCTCATTGCTGATTAAAGGCTTTCTGAAAATCTTTGCTCCGCTTGCCGCAGGCACGGTCTGTGCAGGCATTATCGGGACAGGCGTTGGCGTGTTGATGGGTATCGACATACATGAAACGTTCTTTTATATCGTGGTACCTATTATGGCTGGCGGAGTTGGTGAAGGAGCAATTCCACTGACAATTGGATATTCGCAAATCCTGGGGCACGATCAGGGAGAAATGCTGGCGAAAGTGATGCCTGCCATCATGGTTGGCAACCTGACAGCGGTTATTCTTGCTGGCCTGCTGGCAAACCTTGGCAATCGTCTGCCGCACCTGAGCGGCAATGGTGTACTACAGCCGGGCGCTGAAGATTTGCTGGGCAAACAGCCAAAAGTCGATAAAGGTTGTGATATTCGCGCCGTTGCTGCAGCGGCTATCGTGGCGGTCATGCTGTATCTGGTTGGCGTGTTGATGCATGACCTGTTGAAGTGGCCGGCTCCTGTTGTCATGCTGTTCCTGGCAGTGTTGCTAATGCTGTGCCATCTCATTTCTCCACGCATTCAGGCGGGCTCTGCTGTAGTCTATAAGTTTGCACTGACGGCGATGGCTTTCCCGATTTTGTTCACCTTCAGCTTAGTTCTGACACCATGGGAAAGTCTGATTGCGGGCTTCGCACCAGCAAATCTGATAACCATCGTGGCAACGGTGTTAGCCATGGTAACAGGCGGTTTCTTTACTGCTCGCTTCGTCAATCTTTATCCCATTGAGGCGGCAATTGTTACCAGTACTCACAGCGGGATGGGCGGTGCGGGCGATATCGCTATTTTGACAGCAAGTAACCGCATGCGCCTTATGCCATTTGCGCAGATTGCTACACGTATCGGCGGTGGCATTACTGTGGCGCTCGCCCTGATCCTGATGCATCTGATGTACTGATATTCAGGCTACATCAAAAAAGCCCGGACTCTGTCCGGGCTTTTTATTTTGCCTGTTTCTCGCGGGAGGCATCTGAAAGGTGCATACGCATATAGTCCGAAGCAGCTTCTCTGTCGTCTTCAAGTAGCAGTCCAATAAGAACCAGATGCTCCTTACAGCGTCGAAGAGCTTGCTCACGGTCAATAGCTTTCGTGTATTCCATCAGGCGACGTACACGGTTTAAACGCCGTAATGAGTCGAGGATAAACATGTTGCCGGAACAGGCTGCAATGGCTTCATGCAGCCGGGTGTTGGCATCAAATATTTGTGCCGGCGTAACTGAGAAAATGGCCCCGTTACACAGCCAAACCTGCTCTTCCTGACACTGAAGAATGCTGGTCTCATCCAGTTTGAAAGTCGGTTCAAGAATTCCGGCTGGTTCGATAATTTTCCTGAAACGATAACTTTCGTTATAGGCCCCACCGGATGACATTGATTCTGCAAACATCCAGCCGTGTCCGGGCAGACGCTCTATCCAGCCTTCATGATGAATTCGCAAAAGAATATCACTCAGCAGACTGCGGGTAATGCCGTAGCGGCGCATCATTTCATTCTCAGTGACCTTCTCTGGTAATTCACCGGTCAGCCTGTCACTGGCAATTTTAAAATAGATTTCATCCGCATTACTTTTTACCGGCTCCGTAAAAGGTGAGCAGGAAAGCGCACCTTCCGCCACCACATAGCCACCTTCCGGGTGCCGGCTAATCAGCTTGTTGTCAGCCATCTTTGCCAGGGCAGTTCGAACAGGGGAGCGGGAAACCCGCAGATGCTCTGCCAGAGCACGCTCAGGAAGGCGCGCGCCGATAGCAAGTGACTGGTTATTAATATACTGAATAATGCTCGGAACCAACTGCGCTGACAGCGTCTGGGGCATAACGACTTACCCTGTAGAAAATCAAAATCCAACTTTAACCCGAGAGAGTTAAATCCGTAAATTTGTTACAGACTCACAAATGTGACTCCGATTACAAAAAAGTACCACAACAATTGTTTCACACTCATTTTATGGTATTTTGATTGAACAAGATACCAAAGAGGTGAGCCATGTCAGGGTCAGTTTTGCCGGAAAACATCTTCGGGTCATGCGACAGTCATGTACATCTTTTTATGCCCGATATCTTTTCCTATTCCAGTGACCGTCGCTATACACCAGCCCCTGCAACGCTGATTGATTTAGCTGCTCATAACGAAATGCTAGGCGTAACGCACAACGTGCTGGTTCAGCCCAGCTGCTATGGCACAGATAACCGTGCGCTTCTTCATGGCCTGACGGTTTTAGGCTCGGAACGTGCCCGTGGCGTCGTCGTTATTGACGTTGACCATGTGGCCGATGAAGAGCTGCGCGCGCTGCATCTGAAAGGGGTCCGCGGCATACGCCTTAATCTTTCCGTTTCGGGTCAGGGTGACATCGCCCGCATCCGCGCTGAAATGGACAGAGCGGCAGAACGCATTGGTCCGATGGGCTGGCATATGCAGATTTTTGCCAGCCCGACCCAGTTGGCCCTGCTGCTGCCGATCATTCGCGACAGCAAAGTTCCTGTTGTCCTGGATCATTTTGCCGGCGGCGCCGCGCTGGCTGACCAGATTACGGAGCTGCTCCATCGCCCTGACATCTGGGTAAAACTCTCTGCGCCAAGCCGGGTATCAAACGTGCCCGATCATGCCGATCTGGCAAGCGTGGTTAAGCGTTTTGTAAGCGCGGCGCCCGATCGCCTTATCTGGGCATCAGACTGGCCTCACACGGGCGGCCATGGCCGCCGCAGCGGCTCGATTGACGATATTGAACCCTTTGCTGCCGTTGATGACCGGCAGGATCTCCACCGCCTTGCCTGGTGGATCGATAACGGCGACCTGTTCCGCCGCATTCTTACCACTAACGCGTACGCGCTTTACGATTTTTGAAACTGAAGAGAAGGCCGAATCATGATTGTTACTGTTAATCCCGCTACAGGTCGCCCGATTGCTGAATATCCACTGCACTCATCTGCTGACGTTGAGAAGCGTATCGCAGGTGCGTACGACGCGCAAAAAGCCTGGGGTAAGAAGCCGGTATCCGAACGCGTAACCCTGCTGAACAACGTGGCCGAGGTGCTGCGTCGTAACAAGGCTCATTATGCGGCAACCATCACCGAAGAGATGGGCAAGCCCATTGCCGAAGCCGAAGCCGAAATTGAGAAATGCGCAGTGACCTGCGAGTTTTATGCAGAAAGCGCGGGGAAATTTCTGGGTGACACGCCCGTGCCGAGCAACGCTACTGATAGCCGCATCGTTTACGATCCGCTTGGGGTTGTGCTGGCCATTATGCCGTGGAACTACCCGTTCTGGCAGTTCATTCGTTTTGCCGCCCCTGCACTGGCTGCCGGTAACGGCGCCCTGCTTAAACATGCGAACAATGTTGCCGCCTGCGCTATTAAGCTTGAAGAGCTGTTCCGCGAAGCCGGGACGCCTGAAGGCCTGGTTTCGACGCTGCTGATCAATGCATCCGACGTGGCGGGCGTGCTGGCAGATGATCGCGTGGCAGCCGTCACGCTGACGGGTTCAACGGAAGTGGGCAAAATTGTCGCTTCCCAGGCGGCCAGCCTGATGAAAAAACAGGTTCTTGAACTGGGCGGTTCCGATCCCTTCCTTGTTCTGGCCGATGCCGATGTCGAACTGGCCGCAAAAATGGCGGTAAAAGCGCGCTTTTCTAACACCGGACAGAGCTGCATTTCATCCAAGCGCTTCATCGTAGACGCAACCGTTGCAGATAAGTTCGTTGAGCTGTTTGTCGAAGGCGTTAAGCAGCTGAAAACTGGCAGCCCAACCGATCGAGATAATACCATTGGCCCGATGGCGCGTGAAAACCTGCGCGATGCGCTGCATGCACAGGTTGAGCGAAGCGTTCAGGAAGGAGCAACGCTGGTTATCGGCGGTCACGCTGTAGATAGCGAAGGCTACTTCTACCTGCCAACGGTGCTCGATAACGTCACGCCTCAGATGACTGCGGCTATTGAGGAAACCTTTGGCCCGGTAGCCGCTATTATCCGCGTGCAGTCTGAAGAAGAAGCGATTGCCGTGGCCAACAACACCGAGTTTGGTCTGGGTGCGGCTGTCTGGACCGGCGATGTTGAAAACGGCTACCGCGTCGCCCGCCGCATCGAGGCCGGCGCCGTATTTGTTAACGGGCTTGTCGCTTCCGATCCACGCCTGCCGTTTGGCGGGATCAAGCAGTCTGGCTATGGTCGTGAGCTGGGCGAGCTGGGCATCCGCGAGTTTACCAACGTCAAAACTCTGTGGATCGGACCCGCTAAATAAAAGAGGTATATGAGCATGATCAAAACAGAATCGAATTCTTATCTGCTGCATCCGGCAGATATTAAAAAACACGATCGTGGCGGTGGTGCGAGTACTACGCCCCTGGTAACGGCAGGCATGGGTGCCAGCGCATTTATCACCGGCTATACCGAATTTGCGGGTGGCGCAAAAATCCCTTTCCATTTCCATAACTGTGAAGAAAGCGTGTTGCTGGTGGAAGGGAACGCAATCTTTGACATCGACGGGCAGGAATTTGCGATCCAGCCACAGGATGTCACCTTCATCCCGGCTGGTGTTCCACATCGCTTTCGCAATGCTTCGGAAACGGAGCCAATGAAGATTATGTGGGTATACGGTTCACCAGATGCTAACCGCACGCTGGTTGAAACGGGCGAGACACGGCCAATTGCGGCAGAGCATAAAAGTTAATTACCAGGTTTAAATAAAGGAAAAGTTATGAAATTTCTCGTTCTGCCGGGCGACGGTATCGGTCCTGAAATCATTGAATCAGCTGTAGCTGTGCTGAAAGAAGTCGACAAAAAGCACGGTCTGGGCATTGAGTATGACTATCAGGACATCGGCTTCGCCAGCCTGGAAAAATACGGCACCACGCTGCGCCCTGAACTGCTGGAAAGCGCACGCACCTACGAAGGTATTTTACTGGGCACCATTTCTCACGCCGACTATCCCAAGCCAGATAAGGGCGGTATCAACGTATCGGGTGCATTCCGTGTCGGTTTAGACCTTTACGCCAACGTACGACCGGCTCGTACCCGCCCTTACATCACCAGCAACCTGCGTGAAGGCAAAACCATGGATTTGGTGATCATGCGCGAGGCGACGGAAGGTTTCTATCCTGACCGCAACATGTCTCGCGGCTGGGGTGAAGTGATGCCAAGCCCGGACATGGCGCTTTCTACGCGTAAAATTACCCGTCACTGTTCTGAGCGTATTGCCCGTCGTGCGTTCGAGCTGGCAGCCAAGCGCCGTAAAAAAGTGACTGCTATCCATAAAGCGAACAGTTTCCACATGACTGACGGCCTGTTCCTTGAAGCTGTGCGCACAGTGGCCAAGGATTTTCCTGACGTGCAGCTCGACGATCTTTTAGTTGACGCCTCAACCGCGCACCTTGTGCGCCACCCGGAACGTTTTGACGTGCTGGTTGCGACCAATTTTTACGGTGACATCCTCTCTGATTTAGCAAGTGAGTTATCAGGTAGTCTGGGTCTGGCCGGTTCGGTCATGGCGGGAGATCACCAGTGCTGTGCGCAGGCGCAACACGGTTCAGCACCTGATATTCAAAACCAGGATAAAGCTAACCCGACCTCTATGATCCTGTCGGTAGCTATGCTGCTTGAGTGGATTGGCGAAAAGAAAGAGTTACCTCTGTGGAAAGAAGCGGGTACAACAATTCACAACGCGATTGAAAAAGTACTGGCTGAGCCCGAAAACCGCACCGTTGATTTAGGCGGCAGTACAGGGACCAGGGCTTACACCGCTGCGGTCATCAAACAGATCCATATCCTGTAGGCAATTGTCTGGATAAAGGCTGCGGACAGGGACGTCCGCCTGATTAATGCAAAAAACGAGAGGCAAAAATGCCAGAGATTGTGGTATATGCGGTAGAAGGTCGTTCTGCCGAGCAAAAAAAAACGTTGATGGTAAAAATCACCGAAGCGGTCGTTGACAGCTTTGGTGTTGATAAAGATCGCGTCGTTGTGTCCATTGTTGAAACCAAAGCGGCAGATAAAACGCGTGGCGGTGTGCTCTACAGCGAACGCAAAAAGTAAAACCTAAAAGCGGGCGCTGACGCCCGCTTTTTTTATAAGGAAAAAAGAATGATCCATGTCATTGCGATAATCACAGCCAGACCCGGCATGCGTGATGAAATTATCGCTCGCGTTCAGGAAAATATTCCAGCCGTTATCGCTGAAGAGGGCTGCATCGAATATCGTCCGGTCGTTGATCTGTCGGCGGAAGCCGCCACCGGCTTCGGTTCCGATACGCTGGTAATTATTGAAAAATGGCGTGATGAAACCTGTCTGAAGGATCATGCAGCCGCACCACACATGAAAAATTATGCTGAAAAAGTGAAGAATTTCATTCAGGAACGATCCATTCGTATTCTGAAAGACATCTGACATAACCCGCTAGTTTATTTAAGCGCAAACTATTGGCTTCACAGCCAATGGCTTGCTCTTGCTCACTGAATGCTCAAAACACTTATCCGGAGCCTGCAGATGACCACGCATTCTCGTTTAAGCCAGCAGCTGGCGAATTACGGTATTACCACCTCCGCTGACATTATTTATAACCCCGATTACGTCACCCTGTTTACTGAAGAGACACGCTCTGATCTAACCGGCTATGAAAGAGGTGTGGTAACTCACTCGGGCGCAGTCGCCGTTGATACTGGAGAGTTTACCGGTCGTTCACCGAAAGATAAGTATATCGTGCGTGATGACACCACGCGCGACACTGTCTGGTGGTCGGATCAAGGCAAAGGGAAAAATGACAACCATCCTCTTTCACAAGACATCTGGGAGCATCTTAAATCTCTGGTTTGTCAGCAGCTTTCTGGTAAACGCTTGTTCATTATAGACGCCTGGTGCGGTGCCAATGCCGACACTCGCCTCGCCGTGCGTTTTATTACCGAGGTAGCCTGGCAGGCTCACTTCGTAAAAAACATGTTTATTGCGCCAACTGCGAGTGAACTGGAAGGTTTTACGCCTGATTTCATCGTGATGAACGGTGCTAAATGTACCAATCCAGCCTGGCAGGCTCAGGGGCTTAACTCTGAAAATTTTATCGCTTTTAACCTGACGGAAAAAATCCAGCTCATTGGCGGGACCTGGTACGGTGGCGAGATGAAAAAAGGCATGTTCTCGGTCATGAATTACCTGCTTCCTCAACAGGACATCGCCTCTATGCATTGCTCTGCCAACGTCGGCCAGGCGGGCGACGTTGCCCTGTTCTTTGGCCTGTCTGGAACAGGTAAGACCACTCTCTCGACCGATCCTGCCCGTCAGCTGATTGGCGACGATGAACACGGCTGGGATGACGATGGCGTGTTCAACTTTGAAGGCGGCTGCTACGCCAAAACCATCCATCTAAATCCACAGGCAGAGCCTGAAATTTATCAGGCAATCCGCCGCGATGCGCTGCTGGAAAACGTGGTGGTACGCGCAGATGGCAGCATAGATTTTAACGATGCGTCCAAAACTGAAAACACCCGCGTAACCTATCCGATTAATCATATTGAGAACATCGTCAAGCCCGTATCCAGAGCCGGACACGCCCGCAAAATCATCTTCCTGACGGCTGACGCGTACGGCGTACTGCCGCCCGTTTCTGTACTGACTGACGAACAGGCGCAATACCATTTCCTCTCGGGCTATACCGCCAGGCTCGCCGGAACCGAGCGCGGTGTAAACGAACCCACTCCGACTTTTTCCGCCTGCTTTGGTGCCGCGTTTCTGAGCCTGCACCCGGTGCGCTACGCCGAAGTGCTGGTAAAACGCATGAAGGCAGCAGGGGCAAAGGCCTATCTGGTGAACACAGGGTGGAATGGTCAGGGAAGCCGCATTTCGATTAAGGATACTCGCGCCATTATCAATGCCATCCTGCGTGGTGAAGCGGATAATGCACAGACCTTCACGCTGCCGATTTTTAATCTGGCCGTACCGCGCGGGCTTAATTCCCTTGCACCAGAGATCCTTGACCCGAGGACGTCATGGGTGAGTGAGCAGCAGTGGCGGGAAAAAGCGCTATTCCTTGCCGACAAATTTATCACCAATTTTGAAAAGTTTACCGACACCGCTGCAGGTCAGGCTCTTTCAGCGGTTGGTCCGTCAGATAAATAAAAAACATCTTACCCTGTACCTGTGAAGGAAATACACATGATTTCACGTCGTTCTTTATTAAAAACTCTGCCTCTGGTCGGCGTGGCTGCGGGCGTCAATGCAAAGCTGAGTTGGGCTGCGGCGATATCCTCTGACAACTTCGCGACTAAATTGACATTTATTCCGCCCTCTGGCAGCTGCGACTGTCACGTGCATGTTTTTGACCCGGAACATTTCCCCTTTGCGGAAGAACGGGTCTATACCCCAGACCATGCCCCCATCAGCGATCTTGAACGTCATCTGAAAGAGCTGCATATGGATCGCGTGGTGCTGATTCAGCCCAGCCCTTATGGTACGGATAACCGGTGCATGCTTAACGCCATACAGGTTCTTGGCCAGAAAAAGGCGCGCGGCGTGGCCGTGGTTGACGATGACATTTCTTCTGAAGAATTGCTGAAGCTGCACGAGCAGGGCGTGCGTGGCTTGCGCCTGAATATGGAAGCGCGTGCTGGCGGTAAACTCAGCGCGGAAGAGAGCGGTAACTATTTGAAGAGAATGGCGGGTAAGATCAGCTCGCTGGGGTGGCATCTGCAGATTTATACCAGTCTGCATGAAATAGCCGAGCTAAGTGCCACAATCACAACGCTGCCCGTTCCGGTCGTCATTGACCATCTTGGCAAGCTGAAAGCAGAAGAAGGCGTACAGCAACAGGGTTTTAGCGAGCTGCTCACCCTGCTCGACTCCGACAACGTTTACGTAAAACTTTCAGCACTCTACCGCGTGACGAAAGATTCCACCTGGCAGAACGTTCGCCCGTTTATCGACGCGCTGGTTTCCCGCAAACCTGAACGCCTACTCTGGGCGTCTGACTGGCCGCATACCATGCCAGCTCCTGGTAAAAAACGCACAAAAGAAGGTATTGAGTATTTCTATCCAGTTGATGATATTTCCATTCTAAATGCTTTTGGTTCATGGCTGACTTCTAAGGAGATATGCACTCAAATTTTTGTAATTAACCCAACCCGGCTTTACTGGACGATATAGCTTTCACATAATCATTTATCCATTTTAATGAAAATGGTTTGTGGATGATCCCTGCACTTTTGTCTTCTAAACAGCACCCGGAAACATTGCATTTAATTTTATTTAAATGCAATAATATTTGTTTCTCTTCTCATCGCCATAAACTGAAATGAAAATTAGCGCCCTCACAGAGCGACTTTCGCAGAAAATTCTTGGTTTGATTGACACTGGCAAACTGGGCCCAGGTGCACACCTGAACGTGCCTAAGCTGGCCGAAATCTTTGACGTCTCGCGCTCCCCAGTGCGCGAAGCGCTGGTCTATCTGGAGCAGAAAGGCGTTCTACAGCAGAAGCTTAACCGCGGCTTTTTCGTCAGAGAGGATTACTCGCCTCAGCACCACGACGAACCTGCGCCTGTCGACGGCAGCGATCTGCCGGAGTACTATCAGCTGGCAGAAGACTGGCTACAGGATAATATCGAAGCGGAAGTCACCGAACTCTACCTGATGAAGCGCTACAACCTGACTAAAAGCCAGCTTTCGACGCTGCTGGCGCGCGGCATCAGCGAAGGCTGGGTGGAGCGCAAGCAGGGTTACGGCTGGCGTTTTCTGCCGGTGGCGAAAACCAAAGCGGCGCTGGAAAACATTTTTAGCTTTCGTATGGTGATTGAGCCGATGGCGATTCTGGAGCCAACATTCAACGCGCCGCAGGAGAAAATAGACGAGATCCGCCGCGAGCTTGAGATGTTGCTCGACAACGGCATTGAGCGCCTGTCGCCAAAACAGTTGCAGCTGGCTGGCTATCGCTTTCACGAGACGGTGATCGGCTTCTCCAACAATCCCTTCTTTGAAATCTCGCTGCGCAACGTCAACCGCATGCGTATGCTGATGGACTACCGCATCATGGACGATCGCAGCCGCTACTACGCTGAGGTCAAGGATCATATGCGCCTGCTGGCGTTGATTGAGTCGGGACAGCGTATCGAAGCCTCTTACATGATGAAGCAGCATCTCGCGGTGGCGCTGGAAAATAAAAAAATGCGCCGTATCAGCGCGGAAGCCTGAAGAATAAATGGCTCGTTCCCTGAGCCGTTTGTTTTATGCCGCAGTGGAGAAGATGGGGTAAAGTCCTAACAGCAGACCCGATCCGAGGAAGATCATACAGAGCAGAAACGCCCACTTAAAAGTGTATTTCTGATGGTCGCTGAACTCGACGCCCGCCAGCCCCACCAGCAGATAGGTTGACGCCACCAGCGGACTGAGCAGGTGCACCGGCTGCCCGACCAGCGAGGCGCGGCCGATTTCAATCGGTTCGATGCCGTACGCCTTCGCCGCTTCCGCCAGCACTGGTAATACGCCGTAATAGAAGGCGTCATTCGACATAAAGAAGGTGCCCGGCAGACTGATCAGCGCGGTGATCGGCGCCAGATAAGGCCCCCAGGACTCTGGCAGAATAGCCAGCAGCGAGCCGGACATCGCCGTCACCATGCCGGTGCCGGACAGGATGCCTGCGAAGATGCCTGCGGCGAGGAAGATCGAGGTCTGATTGAGCGCCGCCGGCGCATGGGCGGCGATACGCTGACGCTGCGCATCCAGGTGGGGATAGTTGATCAGCAGCGCCAGCGCAAAAGCCACCATAAACAGCACCGAAAGCGGCAGCAGCTCCATCACCAGCGACGCCATCAACAGCAGCGTCAGACCGGCGTTCAGCCAGAAGAGTGTCGGCCGACGCAGCTCTTCATTCACTTCGTTAATCGCAGGCAGATAGCTCTCCGCATCCTCTTCCACCACCGAACCATCAGTGCGGGTCTGAATGCTCAGTTTGCCCAGGCGACGACGCTCGCGAATGCCGATATACCACGCCAGCACCAGCACGCCAACAAAGCCGCACACCATCGACGGGATGAGTGGAATAAAGAGATCGCCTGACTCCACTTTCAGCGAAGCCGCCACGCGCGCCAGCGGTCCGCCCCACGGCAGCAGATTGGTGATGCTGCCGGCCAGGAACACCACGCAGGTTAATGAGAGCGGATCGAGACGGATGCGTTTGAACAGCGGCAGCATCGCGGTGACGCAGATCATATAGGTAGTGGATCCGTCGCCATCCAGCGAAACCATCGCCGCCAGCACCGCGCTGCACATGACCGCTTTAACCGGGTCGCCATTAATTATCCGCAGGAAGAAGCGAATAATGGGATCGAATAAACCGGTATCGAACATGGTGCTGAAATAAAGAATAGCGAAGATCACCATAATGGCGGTCGGCGCGACTTTCTTTAATCCCTCAATCATCATTTCGCCCATCTCGCCGCCAAATCCGGCAATGAGCGCGAAGATAATAGGAATAATCGTCAGTGCAACCAGAGCAGAAAGCTTTTTGGTCATAATCAGGATCATAAAGACCACGATCATGCCGTAACCCAGTAAAGAGAGCATAAGAGCCTCCGGCGCCCTTATTGCTAAAGGCGCGAGTAAAGTTGTCGTCGTTATATTTTTTACAGCGCGGGAAAATTAACTCATATGCATACCGCCATTGACGGAGAAATTCGCGCCGGTGGCGTATCCTGATTCATCCGAGGCGAGCCAGGCGCAGATTGAGGCGATTTCCGACGGCGAACCGAGCCGGCGCACCGGAATTTCCTGCACGATTTTGTCGATCACCTGCACCGGCGTGACGGTTTTGAGCTTGCTGGTGGCGAGATAGCCAGGCGACACGGTATTGACGGTGACTCCGCGCGCGGAGACCTCGCGCGCCAGCGCGCGGGTAAAGCCGCGCACCGCGTATTTTGCCGTCGAATAGTTAACCTGTCCGACCGTGCCAATCTGCGCGTTGAGCGAAGAGATATTGATAATGCGACCCCAGCCGCGCGACATCATGCCGTCGATAACCTGCCGGGTGACGTTAAACAGGGAGTTCATATTGGTATCGATCACCGCCTGCCACTCCTGCGGCTGCATATCGCGAAACAGCGCATTGCGCGCGGTGCCGGCATTATTAATTAGCACGTCCACTTCGCCGATTTCCCGGCGGATCTTCTCAAAGGTTTTCACCGTAGAATCCCAGTCGGCGACATTGCCTTCCGAGGCGATAAAATCGAAGCCGAGTTTTTTATTATCATCCAGCCAGATCTGTTTTCGTTTTGAGTCAGGACCACAGCCAGCGATGACTTTGAATCCATCTTTAGCCAGCCGACGGCAGATTGCCGTGCCCAGACTGCCCATTCCAGAGGTGACATACGCGATACGTTGGGTCATACCCTTACTCCCAGATGCATTTTTTAACATTCGTTCACTTCGCATTAACAGTAAGCGGCGTGCCCGTTTTTTCTGCAATCTGCCTGCGTCGAAAATGTGAACAGGATCGGCTAATTTATGCTTTTAAAGATATGTAAATGCAATAATCCAATATGACCTCCAAAAGTGCTTTTAGAAACCCGGCACGTTTACCAGCGCTCGAAAGCGTCATTGCACCGCTGCATTTACTAAATTCAGAGGGTGCTGTGAGGCTTGTCACAGGACGATCAATGCACTTATGTTAATATAAATGCATTTATTCGGGAGATTAACATGACATTTGCCTATGTGGGTTGCCGAACGTCTGCCTGGCGCGGCGCACGTGGAAAAGGGATTGAGGTCTATCAGGTGCTGCCAGATGGCGAGTGGCGGCTTATTCAGCGCGTCAAATCGGTGCAGGAGAACCCGTCATGGCTGACGCTGGATCCGCTTCGCCAGCGTCTTTACGCGCTGCACGGCGACGGTGATGCTGTTGCCGTATGGCAGCGCGATCCAGAGAGCGGCCTGCTGAGCCTGCTGACGCAGCAGACCACCGGTCCGCGTCATTGCCATCCCGATCTCGACCCACAGCGGCGCAACAACCCGGTCGGTGCGGCGTTGACGCCTGATGGTCAGTATCTGCTGATCGCCAACCATGAGGCGGGTAATATCGCGGCGCTCGCCATTGACCAACAAGGGTTGCAGCCGCCCCACTCGCTGGCGCGCATTCCCGGTCATCCCGCCACGCTGGAGGCGCCGGAAAGCCTCTCTCGACCGCATGAGATTGTCTTTGCGCCCGGCAGCGACCTGTTCGCCGTGCCGATACAGGGACGCGCAGCGGGCAACGGCATCGATATGATCCGGCTTTATCGCTGGTATGAAGGCGAAGCGCGCCTGCTGGATGAAATCAGGCTTGCGCCGGGCAGCTGGCCGCGCCACGTCGACTTTCATCCCAGCGGAAAATGGCTTTACGGCCTGAGCGAGCTAAGCAGCACGCTGACGGTACTGGAGGTTGATGCCCGGCGCGGCGCGCTGAGGCTGAAACAGACGCTGAGCGCGCTGCCGGAGGGCTATTCAACACGCAGCGACGCCAGCGAGATTGAGGTGCATCCTGGCGGCCGTTTTGTCTACGCGGCAAATCGCGGTCATGACAGCATCGGCGTGTTTGCAGTGGATGCGCTGGAGGGCACGCTC
This sequence comes from Candidatus Pantoea deserta, assembly GCF_003813865.1. Taxonomy (GTDB): domain Bacteria; phylum Pseudomonadota; class Gammaproteobacteria; order Enterobacterales; family Enterobacteriaceae; genus Pantoea; species Pantoea deserta. Next base: position 53,305 of record NZ_RMVG01000020.1, on the reverse strand, counting down.
AGCGTTATCGACTGGGTGGAGTGCGGCGGTAAAACGCCCCGCTTTACCACGCTTTCCCCTGACGGGCGCCGCTTCTTTAGCGCTAATGAGGAGTCCGACACCATTGAGGTGTTTGACGTCGATGCGCAAACCGGCCTGCTGCGCAGGCGTGGCCAGACGATCGCCTCGCCCAGCCCCACCTGCCTCTGCTTCGCTAGCGCAGTGTAACTACGCTACCTGCCCCCTGCTCCTCCTGACCGCGTCTGTTGGCGGCGGTCAGGCTTTCAATCAGGGTTTTCACCGAGGGCGACGCCAGCGCATGCGCCTTAACGCCCACCAGCAGCTCCCGCTTCGCCCAGGGCTCCGCCAGCGGAATCGCCCGCACGCCGCGGTGCAGCGAGGCGGGCGCAATCTCATTCACCGGCAGGATGGCGATGCCGAGCTGCTGGCTCACCAGCTCCGCCATCGAGACAAAGCTGCTGACGCGCAGCCCAATGCTGAGCGTTCTGCCCAGCCTGCGCGCCTCGCGTTCCAGAATATGGCTGACGGCGCTGTCGCGGTGCGGCCCCACTATCTTCTCATCCAGCAGATCGGCCAATTGCAGCGCGTCACGCGATGCGAACGGATGATCGTGCCACACCAGCACGGAGAGCTGATCCTGCTGCCACGGCCAGACGTCAATGCCGGACGCGGGCGTCCAGCTGGAGAAAATGCCGACATCGGCGTTGCCTTCAAGCAGCCCCTGCACCACGCCGACGCCGGTCTGCTCTTCAATATCGATATCGGTTTGCGGATAGTGCGTCAGAAACTGGCTGATGGCGCGCGGCAGGAAGTGCATCAGCGCCGCGGAAATGGTGAAGATGCGGATATGCCCGCGGATCCCGGCGGCGTAATCGTTCAGCTCCTCTTCCATCTGCTCCAGATTGCGGAATATGTGACGCGCGTGATAGAGCAGCGAATGGCCCGCCGGCGTCAGTTCGATGCCGCGCGGCAGGCGCAGCATCAGCTGAGTGCCCACCTGCTGCTCCAGCTCGGCGATGCGCTTGCTTACCGCCGAGACCGCGGTATGCCTGCGCCGCGCGGCGTGGGTCAGGTTTTGCGTTTCCGCCACGGCGACAAAGAGAGATAACGAGACCAGATCGTAACGCATAGTCAGCCTTTCAGGGTTTGCTGAATAACAAAGGGCAAGATGCCGCCGTGCAGCAGATAGTTAAGCTCCTGCTGCGAGTCGATCACCGCCGTCAGCGCGAAATCACCCAGCAGAATATCATGACGGCGGATGCGCAATCGCAGCGGCGTACTGCCGGGCTGAAGATTTTCCAGTCCGATAACATCGAGCGCTTCGCTGCCGTCCATCTCCGGCAGACGCGCTGCCTCCCCCGCGTCAAAGTGCAGCGGCAGGATCCCCATGCCTATCAGGTTGGTGCGATGGATACGCTCAAAGCTTTCGGCCACCACCGCCTTTACGCCCATCAGCGCCTGCGCTTTCGCCGCCCAGTCGCGGCTGGAGCCGGCGCCGTAGCGTTCGCCGGCGAACACCACCAGCGGCACGCCGCGCGCCAGCCAGCTTTGCGCCGCTTCATAAGCGGGCAGGATCTGCTGATGGTCGGCATCCCAGGCGAACCCGCCGCCGCCGCGCTTTTCCGGCGGCAGCAGGCGATTCGCCAGCGCCTTGTTGGTGAAGGCGCCGCGCACCATCACCTCATGATTGCTGCGCCGCGTCGAGTAGAGATTGAGATCCTGCGGATCCTCATGGTGTTCCAGCAGCCATTGCCCCGCCAGGCTGGTGGGCGGGATGGCGCCGGCCGGCGAGATATGGTCGGTGGTAACATCGTCGCCGAACCACAAAAAAGGGCGCGCATCGTGCAGGGAAAGCGGCGTAGCGGGATCGCGCGGCAGACGTTGCAGATAACCGGGGCGACGCAGATAGGTCGACCCCGCCTCCCACGGATAGTGCATGCTGCCCGGCGCGGCGATCTGCTGCCAGTGCGGCGTGCCCTGCCAGATAATCTCGCGACGTTTAACGTAAAACTCCCGCTTTATGGCGCGCTCGACCCACTCTTCCACCTCTTCGCGCGTCGGCATCAAATCGCGCATGCGGATCGGCTGCCGCTGCGCGTCGTAGCCCAGCGCGTCGTTCAGCATATCGTGCGAGATATGGCCCGCCAGCGCCCAGGCGATGACCAGCGCCGGCGAGGTAAGATAGCCGTGCCCCAGGCTGGGATTGACGCGGCGCGGAAAGTTGCGGTTGCCCGACAGCACGCAGACCGCCTGCAACCCCTCGTTTACCAGCGTCTCCATAGCAGGCTGCAACGCGCCGGAGCTGCCAATGCAGGTCATGCAGCCGTAGCCGGTCACGTCGAAGCCGATCTTCTCCAGCTCGCCCAGCAGCCCGCAGGCGCTGAGATAATCTGTGACGGCGCGCGATCCCGGCGAGAATGAGGTCTTCACCCAGGGTTTGGGCTTGAGGCCGTAACGCGCGGCGTTGCGCGCGAACAGCGCCGCCTGGATCACCAGCCAGGGATTAGCGGTGGTGGTGCAGCTGGTAATGGCGGCGATGGCGATAGCGCCCTGCTCAATCGCCTGCGGATAGGCCTGATGCTGCCATCGCAGCGCGCGCGTCTCCGCCGTCAGGCTGTCGCGAAAGCTGTCGGCGGCGCGGCTTAGCGGGATCTGCTGATGGGGATTAACTGGTCCCGCCATGCATGGCTCAACGCTGCCCAAATCGAGTTCGATCAGCTGGGCGAAGTCGGGGGTCGGCGACGCTGGCGTGCGCCAGAGATGCTGCTGCTGCATATAGGCGTGAATAATCGCCTGCTTCTCTTCGCTGCGTCCGGTCATCTGCACGTAGTCGGCGCTGCGCTGGTCCCACGGGAAAAACACCACTGTGGCGCCATATTCAGGCGCCATATTGGCGATGGTGGCGCGCGACTCCAGCGGCAGCAGATGCAGCGACGGGCCGGTAAACTCGACAAACTTGCCGACCACGCCTTTTTCGCGCAGGAGGCGGGTGATGTGCAGCGCCAGATCGCTGTCGCCGACGTCAGCGGCCAGCGCGCCCGACAGCGCAATGCCGATGACTTCCGGAAAGCGCAACGTGACCGGTTCGCCGACCAGCGTCGCCTGACCTTCCAGTCCGCCTACGCCCCAGCCCAGAATGCCCAGTGCGTTAATCATCGGCGTATGGCTGTCCGTCGCCACCATGCAGTCGGCGTGCAGCAGCGGCACCTCTTCCCGCACGTCCACCGTGACCACTTCGGCGATCGCTTCCAGATTCATCAGGTGAATGATACCGGTGCCTGGCGGGATCACGCGGAAGTTATCGAGACTCTGCTCGGCCCAGCGAATAAAGCGGTAGCGTTCGGCGTTGCGGCGAAAGTCGAACTGCAGGTTCTGCTCCAGCGCGTCGGCGGAGGCGTAGCTTTCCACAATCACCGAGTGATCGATGGTCAGCACCGCCGGGATATGCGGGTTGATGCGCTGCGGATCGCCGCCGAGTTCAGCGGTGAGATCGCGCATCGCGGCAAAGTCCGCCAGGGCAGGCAGGCAGGTGGTGTCGTGAAACATCAGGCGGTCGGGATAAAACGCGACCTCTCCAGCCGCCTCTTCGCCCTGTAGCATACGCAGAAAGTGGGGCAGCGACTGCGGCGAGCGCAGCGCGACGTTCTCCAGCAGAATGCGCAGGCTGAACGGCAGCCGCTGTAGCCGGTCGAGCGGCAGCAGCCGGGTCAGATCGAGAAAGTGATACTGCCGGTCATCAATAACCAGGGTAGAGCGTTCCAGAGATAAGGGCGATGTCATACAAACCTTCCGCTATCACAGCATTGTTATGTTCTCAGATGGATAACGTGCCACGCCGGGAAGGGATTGAAAATTGAACCTTGAATAAGAGAGCGTTCTCAGAATGAGAACGCTCTGCGGGCGACTCAGGCGTCAGCCAGATGGCGGTTAATGATGGACTGCAGGCTGCCGTCCTGCTGCCACTGGGTCAGCAGCTCAACGAGCTTTTCATAGTGCGACGGCTGCTGGCGCGGCACGCAAATCGCCTGATTGATGGCGCCGAAGTTGTCCGGCAAGACGCGATAGCCCGCCTGTTCGCGGGCGGCGCGTTCCAGCGGCTGGCGAATGCCGGCCGCCATATCCCCTTCTCCTCTCAGAAACGCGTCGATGGCCGCCTGGGAAGAGTCGAGCCGGTTCAGCGTTGCGTGCTGCAGCTGGCGCGTCAGATGCAGATCGTAGGCGGCGCCTTTGCCGACGTTGATGACCACGCCCGGCCGATCCATCTGGTCAACGCTCCTCCAGCTGCTCTCCGCTTTCACCAGCACCGTGCCCTGAATTTGAATGTAGGGCTGCGTAAAGCGCAGCACCTCTTCACGTTTGGCATCGACGGCAAGAAACGCGATATCCCAGCGGCTATTTTGCGCATCATCCACCACTTTTCCTGCGGTGGGGTAAGTAACGAACCGCGGCTGAGTGCCGAGCGCGGCCGCTATTTTACAGGCGATCTCGACGGTAATACCGCCTGGTGCGCCGTCTGGCAGGGTGTTGGCCAGAACGGCGTTGCCGAGGTTAATGGCGAAACGGATTTCTGAATCAGCGGTGACTGACATGCGGCTCCTCCGGAAGGCGGTCGTTAGGATCCTGCTGGCTGGTCTCGAAGTTTAGCCGCTGGATTTTACCGGCGACAAAGAGATAGCAGCAGAGGTTCAGGAAGGCGCAGACGCCGACAAAAATCAGTGCGCCGTTAAAGGAGCCGGTATCCTTAATAATGTAGGCGATGATAATCGGCGTGAAGATCCCGGAGATATTGCCAATCATATTGAACAGGCCGCCGCTCAGCCCTACCGCCTCTTTTGGTGAGAAGTCGGAGACCACGCACCAGCCCATGGCGCCGAATCCCTTGCCGAAAAAGGCGAGCGACATGATCGCCACCACAATCCAGGCGGAGTCGACGTAGTTGCAGATCACCATGCTGACAGCCAGCAGCATGCCGATAACGATCGGCGTTTTGCGCGCAGCCGACAGGCTAAAGCCGCGTTGTAGCATAAAGTCGGAGAGCACGCCGCCCAGCAGCGCGCCCGCACAGCCGCACAGCGCAGGAAGCGAGGCGACAAAGCCCGCTTTCAGAATGGTCATGCCGCGATCGTGCACCAGATAGACCGGGAACCAGGTCAGGAAGAAGTAGGAGAGCACGGTGAAAAAGAACTGCCCCATATAGACGCCCAGCGCCAGACGGCTGGTCAGCAATTTTTTGGTGTAGCCTCTGCCGCTGACGTCTCCTTTTTTCGCGGTTTTAAGGTTAGTTAGCCCGCCGCCGGACTGGATGTACTCCAGCTCGGCTTGGTTGACCAGCGGATGGACTTTGGGCGTGTCCGCCAGCACGCGGCTCATCAGCAGCGATATCAGGATGCCGATGCCGCCCATGAACCAGAATACCGACTCCCAGCCGAAGGTATAGGAGAACCAGCCCATCAGCGGCAGGAAGACCACCAGCGCGAAATATTGCGCGGCGGTGGTAAATCCCGAGGCTTTACCGCGTTCGCGCGCCGGAAACCATGCGGCGAGAAAGCGCGAGTTGGCGGGTAGCGTCGGCGCCTCGATCAGCCCCATCATAAAGATAAAGCCGAACATCATAACGCGCGTGACCCAGACGCTGTCGAAAGTGGTACTGAACCCCACCAGGAAAACAAAAAATGACCAGGCGAAAACGCCGGTGACCAGCACTTTTTTCGAGCCAAAGCGATCCAGCAGCCAGCCGCCGGGATATTGCCCCAGCACGTAAGCCCAGGTAAAGGTAGAGATCAGATAGCCCAGCGCGACAATATCCAGTCCGGCGGCTTTGACCATATCCGTTCCGGCGATAGAGAAAGTAGCGCGATCGCCATGATTAAGCGCAATACTGAGGAACACCATCAGCAAAATCATATAACGATAATGCGTCGGCTTATTTTTTCGTGGTGCGGAGTGTAAGGTATCCATTATTTCGGCCTTTTCTGCCATTCGATTAATTAAATCGGTAAAGTTCAGCCGGATTTGCCACAAATAACTTGTGCCGAACCTGTTCGTTACTTGCCCAGTGGAAGATTTTCGAAAGAATTAACGCATCGTCTGGCATGTTTTTATTCGCGCTTATCAGGCTGGGATGCGGCCAGTCGCTGCCCCACAACACGCGTTCTGTTGCTTCATGTAAAAAGCTTTTTACGACGGCGGACATATCCGAGACGTCGTCGCGCTGCGACTGGTGGTAAAGCCCGGAGAGCTTGACCCAGCAGCGCCCCTGGTTGATCAATTCCCACGCCAGCCGCCAGGCCGGATGCGCCATCGGTTCGGGCTGCGGCAGACGGAAAACATGGTCGATCACCAGATTGCCAGGCAGCTTTAACAGAAGCGCACGCAATGACCAGAGCTGGTCTGCGGAGGCGTGGATCTGCAGATGCCAGCCGCGCTCCGCCAGCCGGTTCGCCAGCGGCAGCATCATCTCTGGTGTGGTGGCGCTGCCTGCGCCGAAATTGAAACGCACGCCTGTGACGCCCGCCTGACCAAGCGCGTCCAGCTCGGCATCGCTGACCCTATCCGTCACCACCGCTTCGCCGCGCGCGCGGTCGCCCGCCTGCGCCAGCGCCGCCAGCAGACAGCGGTTATCGGTACCGTAGGATGAGGGCTGTACCAGAACATGTCGCTGAAAACCTAACCGCTGCTTAAACAGCAGATAGTCCCCAAGCGTCGCTTCCGGTAAATTCCGCTGGTCATCAGGCGCATAGGGGAAACGCCGGTCAAATATATGGTGATGACAGTCGCAGCTATTTTTCGGCAATACGCTGTCTGAAGAAAATGAAATATGGCTATATTTCACTTCGACCTTCATTGAACGACTATTCACGGCTAGCCTTTATATTTTCAGTCAGAAGAAAATTAATTCATTAAACGTTTTAATTTTGTAACAGCCGATTGCGCGCTGCTTAATACCGGACAGGTGACGGCCGCTTTTACCGCTTCAAAGGCGACCTCCATGGAAAAATGGGCCAGTACAATAGCGTCGGCATGCTGGTTCTGTCGCGCAGCCTCGACCACCAGCTGATTATGTAAATCGACGTCGCCGCTACTCAAAGCGTCGCGTGCTCCAGCCACTACCTGCGTCGTCAGTCTTGCTTTCGAGCCGTCAGCGGCAGCCAACTGATGGAACTCTGCTTCCATTCCCGCTACGGCAGGCGCGAAAGTGGCCAGCATAATAATGTTGTCGCCTTGCTCTAGCGCTGTTTCAAACATTGCCTCGTTGGGTTTGAGGATAGGTAGCGCATAGCGCTCTGCGCTGGCGTCAATTGCCTCGCCGAGTGCCGAACAGGTAAAGAGGATTGCTGCAGCATTCATCGAAATCGCATAGCCTACCAGCGCATCAATGCGCTGATAAAATTCAGGCGTTAAGGCCGTTACTTTGCCGCGATCGCCGCTCAGCGAGTCATCCAGCAGATTAGCAATCTCCGCTTCCGGCCACTGACGTGCGAATGTGTCATTGACAGGTGCAACCGCCAGCGGCGTGGCGTGGATAAGCACAATGCGTTGGCTCATCATTGTCTCCATGAAAACAGGCTGCCGTTGATGACGGCAGCCTCATGTCAGCCATTATGCGCGGATAGCCGCAGCCACTTTCTCGGCAAAGGCCTTGGTACCACAGCGTCCGCCCAGATCCGGCGTGCGCGTTTCGGGATTTTCCAACACTTCGTCGACGGCGCGGTTAATCTCCTGCGCCGCTTTCAGGAACGTCGGCTGGTTATGCTTTTCTGCATACCACGCCAGCATCATCGCCGCCGACAGGATCATTGAGACCGGATTAGCCTTGTCCTGATTCTGGATATCCGGCGCGGAACCGTGCTGTGCCTGCGCGCAGCAGTGGGTGTCGCTGGCCATGATAGAGCCTGCCAGACCCAGGCTACCTGACAGCTCGCTCGCCAGGTCGCTGATGATGTCGCCGTAGAAGTTGGTAGCGACCAGCACGTCGAAACGCTCCGGGTTACGCACCAGGTGCGCGGTTGAGGCGTCAACCAGCAGATCGTCCAGCTCCACTTCCGGGAACTCTCTGGCGACGTCGCGCACCGCTTCCAGGAAGAGGCCGTCGGTCATATGGAAGCTGTTGGCTTTATGGATCGCAGTGACTTTTTTACGACGCTGCATCGCCAGCTCAAAGGCTTTGCGCGCGATACGCTCAGAACAGTGGCGGGTAATCTTACGCGTTGAGAGCGCCATGTCCGGGCTAGGCATCACTTCACCCCAGCCACGCGTCATGTTGCGATCGGGATAGAAGCCCTCGGTCGCCTCACGCATGATTACCAGGTCCATGGTTTTGCCCTCTTTCATATTCGAGGTCAGGAACGGACGGGTACGCGCCGGACGCACGTTGGCGTAGAGGTCAAGGCCAATACGGAAACCGGCGGAGACATTGCGTCCGCCCTTTTCCGGCGCCGGATAGTCGGCGTGCGACTGGGTGCCGAGAATAATGCCGTCGTAGGTTTTCGCTTTTTCCAGCGACTCCTGACGCAGCGTGGTGCCGTGCAGCTCCAGGCTTTTGAAGCCGACATCTTCATAGTCAAACTCAAAACCCAGGCCATAGGCTTTGTCCAGAGAGTTCAGCACGGTTACCGCAGCTGAGGTGATTTCAGGACCGATGCCGTCACAAGGCAGAACCAGAATACGCATATACACTCCAATAGTGGGTCAGTTTCGATTGCATTTTTATAACAATAAATGCACTGATAGCAAGGTGACAGAGATCACATTTATCACACAAAAAAATCACATTTGTGCAAGTTTGTTAGATTTCAGTCAGTTAGTAGCATGAAAATTTATAAATTGCCGGGCAGCTCTTATGTCTCTTGTTTTTACAAATCATTGCAAAATAGTAACAGCGAAGCTTTAGAGGTTAAATTTGTGATCTTATCCACAAATTAACACGGATTATCTTTGCATTTATAAATACACAAAAGCAGTATGTGCCCATTCATTGAGCACGAAGGGAAAAAGCATGATCAGGTTAGGCGTTATCGCCGATGACTTTACCGGCGCCACGGATATCGCCAGTTTTATGGTGAACGCCGGCTGGAAAGTGGTGTTGTTTAACGGCGTGCCCGGGGAGGCATTCTCCTCTGAAGGCGTGGACGCGATCGTCATCGCGCTCAAGAGCCGCTCGATTGCGGTAGAGGATGCGGTAAGCCAGTCGCTGGCTGCCTCCAACTGGCTTAAGGCGCAGGGCTGCCAGCGTCAGCTGTTTAAATACTGTTCGACATTCGATTCCACCGCGCAGGGCAATATTGGGCCAGTCACCGACGCGCTGATGAAAAATCTCAGGGCTGAGATGACGCTGATTTGTCCGGCGGTACCGGATAACGGCCGCACCATCGTTCACGGCCACCTGTTCGTCAAAGGCGAGTTGCTCAACGAAAGCGGCATGCAGCATCACCCGGTCACCCCGATGACGGAATCGTCACTGAAAAAACTGATGGAAGCGCAGTCAGCTGGCCTGTGCGGCAATATCACCCTTGATACGGTAAAAAATCATCCGGATCAGATTCAGACTCAGCTGGCAGCACTGCAGCAGAGTCAGGCTCGCTATGTGATTTTCGACGTACTTGATAACGCCGATCTGCTGACTATGGCGCGCGCCACCGCCGCGTTTCCGCTGGTGACGGGCGCCGCCGGGCTGGGCTGGGCTATCGCCGCGGTCGATACGCAGCAGCAGAGCGGCACTCGCCGCACCATGACCATTGACACTGCGGGATACAGCGTGGTGCTGTCGGGCAGCTGCTCTTCGATGACGCGTCAGCAGGTCGATTTCTACCAGCAGCGAGCCTCCTCTCTGGCGCTGGACGTCGAAAAAATCCTTCATGATACAGCGTATCTGCCAGTCGTCGCGGAGTGGGTGCGTCAGCACGCCGACGATGCCCTCGCCCCACTGGTCTATGCCACACAGCCGCCGCAGCTCATCGCGCTCATTCAGGAAAAGTACGGCGCCGCACTGGTAAGCGAAAAGATTGAAAGATTCTTCGCCGCGCTGGCGCAAACGCTGAGCCAGCAGGGTTTTAATAAATTTATTGTCGCGGGTGGCGAAACCTCCGGTGCCGTCACACAGGGACTGAATATTCGGGGCATGGTAATCGGCGACGCCGTCGCGCCTGGCGTACCCTGGACGCAGGTTCTTGATGAAAAGAAATGGGTGATCCTCAAATCCGGCAACTTTGGCAACAGCGACTTTTTCCTGAAAGCACAGGAGTCTTTCCATGAGTGAATCTCAACTGCGCCAGGACCTGGTGCGCTACGCCCGCTCAATGTATCAACGCGGCTACAGTAGCGGCGGCGCGGGCAATATCAGCCTGAAACTGCCAGACGGCAATGTGCTGGCCACGCCCACTAACTCCAGCTTTGGCGATCTGGATGCCGACACGCTGAGCAAAGTCACGATGGAAGGGGAACTGCTGTCGGGCCAAAAGGCGTCGAAAGAGATCCTGATGCACCTGGCCATCTACCGCCAGCGCCCACAGTGCGGCGGCATTGTGCATCTCCATTCGCCGTGGCTCACCGCACTCTCCTGTCTGCCCGATCTCGATTATGCCAATGCGCTGCCGCCGATTACCCCTTACTATGTGATGCGCGTCGGCAAGCTGCCGGTAATCCGCTATATTCGCCCCGGCTCGCCGGTTATTGCGCAGGAAGTGGAGAAACTCGCCGCTGAACATAATTCCATGTTGCTGGCTAACCACGGCCCGATTATTTCCGGCAAGGATATCCGCGAGGCGGTATTTAACGCCGAGGAGTTAGAGGAAACTGCCCGCCTCTATTTTATGCTCAAGCCCTTTGGCATGAATACGCTGACGCCAGAAAATGTCGACGAGCTGAACACCCTTTTTAATATGAAATAAGCGCGAGCTACGCGACCGGGTAATTTATTACCCGGATTTTCTGTGCCTTTACAAAATAAAAAAGAGCTAATTTTACTATGTCACTCATGCTGATTACCGGGATAGTCATGTTTATCGTGCTGACCTGGTGCCTGCTTAAAAACAGTTTTCCGCCAGGCGTGCTGTTTATTATCCTGCCCACCCTTGCAGCGCTGGTTTGCGGGTTTGGCTTTAAAGAACTGGGAGAATATGTTGCGCTGGGGCTGAAATCAGTGGTGGGCACCGCCACGCTGGTGGCTTTCAGCGCGATGTTCTTTACCCTGATGAAAGAAGTCGGCGTTTTCGACGTAATTGTGCGCTTTATTCTGCGTTTTGTTACGCCTTCTACCTTTTCCATTTTGCTGGCGACGCTGGTCATCGCCTCGGTCTGTAGCCTTGACGGCAACGCTTACGCGACGTTGCTGGTCACCGTGCCTGCGCTGCTGCCCATCTATGAGAAGATGAATATCAGCCGGAAAACCCTGCTGCTGCTGGTGACCGTCGGCGTCGGCGTCACCGGCATCACGCCCTGGGGCGGCTCCCTGAATCGTGCCGTCGCGGTCACCCATCTCGATATTCTTGCCGTATATTACCAGCTGCTGCCGCTGCAAGGGGTGCTGTTTGTATTGGGCATCCTGCTCTGCGCCTGGATGGCGCGCGTTGAGAACCGCAAAGGCTCGGGGATCTCGCACGAAGCCTTCCATCAGATGCGCCTGGAGATGCTGAACCCGCAGGCGAATCCGCGTCCCTGGCTGCTGAAACTCAACTTCGCGCTGGTTATCGCCACCATCGTGACGCTGGTGGTGGGCTGGGTGGCAGGCAATTACCTGTTTATGATCGCCTTCGCGCTGGCGGTCATGATTAATTATCCCGACGCAAAAAAGGCGCAGCAGAAAATCAAAGAGTATGCGATCACTATCTTCCCGGTTATCGTCATTTTTCTCACCATAGGCGTCTTTGTCGGCATACTGCAAAATACCGGCATTATCAAAGTGCTGGTCAATGAGCTGGCGGCGATATTTCCTGACAGCCTCGGCCCTTATCTCTATCTTATTCTGGCGGCCTTTAGCGTGCCGGTGGTGATATTAATCGGCTCGGACGCCTTCTATTTTGCCCTGCTGCCGCTGGCGGTAGGGCTTGGCCAGAATTTCAACGTCTCGCCTTTGCACGTAACTATTGCCATGCTGATTACCGAACAGATTGGCTTGTTATTAAGCCCGGTGATCCCTGCGACCCATCTTGGTCTGAACCTGCTTAATCTTCGTGTAGATGAGCATATTCGCCACTCGATGATTAAGGTATGGTTCCTGAGCATCTGCGCGCTACTCGCGGCGATGACTTTAGGCATCGTTCCGGTTTGATGCAATGATTTCCACAGAACGGCATCAGCAAATTCTCAATGCGCTTGCAGACGAGCCCTTTATAAAACTAAAGGCGCTGGCGGATAGATTACATGTCTCGGTAATGACTATTCGCCGAGACGTCGCTAAACTCTCCTCCACTGGAGCACTCATCGCCGTACGCGGCGGGGTAAAATCGCTCGCTTCTGTCACGCGCAGTCAAAATAAGACGCCTGAGAATTACCCGCTGTTGAAGGCAGCGCTGAGCTACCTTGAACAGAGCCGGGTCATCTTCCTCGACAGCGGCACACTGTGCCACCAGCTGGCACAGCTCATCCCCTGGACATCGGAGATGACTGCCGTCACCAATGATTTCCATATCGCTGAAGGCATCGTGCGTGAAACCTCAGCGAAGCTTTTTTTTATCGGCGGCGAGCTCAACCGCAGCGATAATACTTGCCATAAATCGCTGGCGCTTGAGATGCTAAATTCTCTCAGCTTTGAGTTGCTTTTTCTGTCTCCTGACAGCTGGAGCGAACGTGGCGTCTGGCATCATGACGAACATCGTCAAAGCTGGTATCGAATGCTTACCAGGGCGGCGCGTCGTACGGTGCTACTTGCCGACAGCAAGTACTACGATCAAAGCGGTCTGTTTAACCTTTATACGCTCGGTATAGCGGATGTAGTCATCACCAATTATCCCGCCGCAGAACTAGTGCTTAAAGATCGCATTGACCCCCTTAAATTTCATCCGCTGCGGGATTAACAAAGTTCTGAATAATAACAAATGAAGGTATCATTAAATTCAAGCCCAGCTCGTGGCTGCTATATCCATCTCATATTCACACGGTGCCCGCACCACGCCATTAGTAATAACTGTTATTGGTGCCGCCGCCTTTATCACCGGCCACACTGAATTTCCCGATGACGCCAGGATCCTCTTCGACTTTCATAACTTCAAAGATAACGTGCTGATGATTAAAGACCACGCCATCATCGACTTTGTCGCGGAGTCGTTCACAATCCAGTCGCAGGAAGTCATGTTTATTTCCCTTTTATATCGCATCAGTTCATAAATACACTGGAAACAGAGCAGATAAAGATCATATTAATTCGTGGCTTGCCGGACGCTAACTGTAAACTGATTGAAATCGGCAGAATGGTACTGCTTGCAGCGGAGCTCGCAACCACTCCGCGCGATAGTTCAGTAGATAAATAATCAAGATAACCGCATGCCTGAGATTGAAGTCTATGCAATAAAAAGCTGCTCTGTCAGGCCAAAAAAAATATGGTGCAAATCAAAAATCCAGTGATTAAAAGTTTGGGTATTTAACACGGTCGCGGGATGGTGTCTATAGACGAAACCAAAGTCAGCAATAAAGCGTGCGGCAGAGTGTTTAATTAAAAATGTGGAAAGGCATAAATTAAATTTAAGGTAATTAGTGTGATAGTATCGCTGGCTCAGCTTAAGCGATATACGCAAGGCCGATGATTCGTCTGGCCCAAAAGAAAGCTATTCATAATCCCGGGCGGATAACTTCGTATCATTTATAAAGGCCAGAGTAATAGTTCCATATCAGGGTAATTTCCCGGTTACGGCTTGCGCCGCTCAAAAGAAGTGAAACTAAGCTTTTTCATTATATTGGATAAACAACAGGGGCTGCTCATCCAGAATAATATTAACAAAAATCAACTGGCATTCAGGCAAGTAAAAATTTTGCTATTGTTTTACTTCGAATAGTATCTGCATACTTACTGCATTTTCCCTGATATTTTATAAAAACACTGTTTATGCTTTATATGGACATCTTGCTTTCAAACGACGTCTCCACTTAACAGAACGATTGAGCGAACTGGAGCAGTAACTGACCGTTTCAGAGGCGCATATTTGGAATGGATTCATTATTCTGGTGAAAAATAACACAGGAGAAACTATCAAATGACTAACAGATTTATAACCGCAGCAGGGTTGCTGTGTCTTGCTTTTGCAACTCAGCCAGTTGTAGCGGCCGGCTTTACCCTTTCAAGCCATGAGTTGACAAACGGCAACTTTCCAAATGCGCAGCTTTTAAGCCAGCCGTATGGCTTTGGTTGCAGCGGTGAAAATCATTCGCCCTCTTTCAACTGGTCTGGCGCCCCTGACGGTACAAAGAGCTTCGCGTTGCAGATTTACGATCGTGATGCGCCCACTGGCCTTGGCTGGGTGCACTGGCAGGTCGTAAATATTCCTGCGTCTGCGACTTCACTGCCTGCGGGTCTTGCCGCTAATAGTAAAGGCGCGCCTTCAGGTACTCTGCAAACACGTACTGATTTCGGGGTACCGGGCTATGGCGGCCCTTGCCCACCAGAAGGACAGACCCATCACTACGTCGTAACCCTGACCGCGCTGAAAGTCGCCACATTGCCGGGTGTCACCGCTGACGCTACGCCGGCACTGGTAGGCTTTATGACGAAAGCAAATTCATTGGGCGAAGCGACGATCCATATTACACAAGGTCGTTAAAATCCTGTCCAGGTCAGGTTATTCGGTGAATATCTTTGCTTAGCCCTTCTGTACGTACCTGTCCTGGACTAAAACCAAAACGTTCGCGGAATCTGGCTGAAAATTTAGAAGGGTTTTGATAGCCTACTTCTAATGCGATTAGATTAATGGGGAGATCGGTCACCTGTAATAAAGTCAGCGCCCGGCACATTCGAACATCGATAACCAGCCGTATAAAGGATGTGTTTTCAGCACTCAACCGACGACGCAGTGTAGCTTCGGATAAGCCAAACTCTTTAGCGATATAGTGAGCATTCCACTCATACGCAATGTTGGTTGAAACCAACCGCCGTATTTTGTTTTTCAATCCACCCTGAGTTTGCTGGCCAAAAAACATTCCATATGCGTCAAGCCAGCTTAGCATCTCTTGCATGCGTTGAAGGGCTACGTTAAAAGGTATTGTCGCCTCATCTATAACAGCCTCAACAGTGTGGCTGAACGCTCTAAAAAAACTATCAGTAGGTTCTGGTAGTGCGCAAATACCTTTCACCACTCTGGAAGCAGGATTGACGGTAACGTTATTGCGGATTAAATCGCATGAAAAACTGAGCCAGCTTGCTTCATAAGTTTGGGTTTCTTCAGAAGGAAAATTGATCGCATCGAACGTATACCCCTCAGCTACAACGACGGACTGACCGGCCTGTACAACGATTTCCTGACCGGCACAATATATTTTTTTAATGCCCTGGTGCACAAGAATAATGGTAGGTTCTTCAGCGGTAATATTACGCGCTTTAAGCCGCAGGTTATGGCACACATTCGCTGTGCTGCCCAGAGAATGACGCGTGAAAATTTTCCTTATAGCCATTCAGCTGACGCCCCAATCAGGCCGACAAAAATATCGGCCTGTTAAATGAATAAGGTCTACGTTACTGAGCAATTACACGCTGGTTTTGATAACCCAGTTTTTCGATATGTATGAGTATACGATCGCCTGGCTGTAACCATACTGGCTCAGGCTTAAAGCCCAAACCTACGCCAGCAGGCGTACCTGTTGCAATCAAATCTCCTGGCAGAAGAGTCATGTAATGACTTACATAGGAGACGATATCTGCTACGGAAAATATCATCTGCGACGTATGGCTGTTTTGACGTATTTGACCATTAACTTCAAGCCAAATCTCAAGCGATTGCGGATCAGGGATTTCATCTTTGGTCACAATATAGGGGCCAATCGGACCAAAAGTGTCGCAGCTCTTTGCCTTATCCCATTGTGAGGACTGAAACTGGAATCCGCGATCGGATACATCATTAACGATGCAGTAACCCGCTACATATTCAAGGGCTTCTTCACGACTGACTTGCTTCGCTTTGTGACCAATTACAATGCCTAGCTCTGCTTCCCAGTCAAGTTTTGTAGAATGCGGAGGGACGATGATGTCATCATTTGCACCAGAGAGGGAACTCGGTGCTTTAAAAAAGATAACCGGCTCGTCAGGGACCGGCAATTCGGCTTCTTTGGCATGGTCAAGGTAATTCAAACCAATTGCCACAAATTTGGAAACGGTATTTATTGGTGTACCGAAGCGGGGCTTGCTTTCAACTACAGGCAAGGAAGCCAGCTTCGCTTCCTCGCCTCGCATCGCTAGCACTACTGCGAGCGTTTCAGGCGTAATATCGCTGACAACGTCTGACAAATCACGCAGCTGATTATTGTCGTCAATAATACCAGGCTTTTCATGACCCACTGGGCCATAACGGCAAATTTTCATTTAAGACCTCAGATATTCATTTCAAGAGGATAGCTATAGATAACCCAGGGACGAGCCACGTTGTCTTCGCCGCCCGAGAACATAGGAATACGGTTAAGTTGAGAAACAGGAAAATAGACACAATTATCCGGACCGACTGAAGGGGCAATAGGCCAGATGATACGTTCATCCCGCACAACAGGCGTGATGTTTCCCTCTGGGGTCATCACAGAGATACCGTTGTTTTCTGCGTCGGTCAGATAAATATTCCCTCTTTTATCACGACACATGCCAGCAATCCACGTACTGACTTCCCGGAAAACCGTCACATGTCGGGATATTTCCTCCTCACTCAGGGAGAAATCGGTAATGATGTCAAGATCAATCTGAAAGATACGGGATCCAAACAAACACATGAAAAGTAGCGTGCGGTTATCGGCGTGGATTTCAAGTAAATCATTATGAATATACATAGGCTGCCCGTTGAGCAAATGCACTTTCCGCCCTTCAATAACCGGCACATCATCAGGCCGACAGCGCATCAGCTCATGTCCAGCAAGGATACGTCGATAGGTATTATCACGCAGGTTTATAATATAAAAAGATCCCTCGCGCGATTCTGCCATAATGGCGTAATGTTCCCAGAAGCGTATGTGTGCCAGGCGGGTGCCGGCATGCGCGTCTTTACTGTCAAAAACAAACTTACGGAGTGTCTTACCCGTTTCAATATCAAGCTGAACGAGTTTTACTGCTCCTTCTATGGCAGAGCTGAAATAAGGCGCAGCCGCATCCAGAACCCAAAGACTCCCCTTTCCGTCATAAAAAATACTGTTCACATCAACGAAATGGTTGAGAGGATGGTTTTTGCCATCCCAGCGGTTCCATTCGTTATCTGGAAAGGGCTGCCAGCTACCATCAGTGTTGATTTCTACCACACCTGGCGTTGGTCCCATCCATCCGGGCATACTGGCAAAAATGCGTCCGTCGGGCGTGCTAACCACCCCATTCCACAAATACGTCTCAGACGTTGAAACCTGCCTTAGTTGCACAGCCATAATGTATTCCTAAAGATGATTGTATAAGCTAAAATAGATTTTAACTGTAAAATCTATTTTTCACCACAAAATCTATTTTCCTGGGCCTGTAAACGTTATGAAAGCACTTACCGCACTTAAAGACAGCTTGACGCAAACCACCTATTCAAAGCTGCGCCATGCGCTGCTGAGTTGTCAGCTTATGCCAGGCACGCGGGTTAACACTAAAGAACTGGCGGAAGAACTTAACACTAATGTCGGCGCCATTCGTGAAGCACTTTCTCGGCTGACCGCTGAGAATTTGGTTATTGCAGAACCGCAGAAGGGATTTAGAGTTACGCCCGTTTCTTTACAGGATTTGCTGGATCTGACAGCTACGCGCATCATGATTGAATGTACCTGCCTGAGTGAGTCAGTCATACATGGAGATGAAGCCTGGGAGGGCGAAATTATCGCGGCATTTCATCTGCTCAATCGTTACGGAAGCGATGAACACGATCATGCAGGAACTGAAGAGTGGAATATCAGACACAACCGCTTTCATAACGCTTTGACCGCTGCGTGTCCTAATAAGTGGTTACTCAAATTGCAAAGAATGCTGTTTGAGCAGAATGAACGTTATCGGGTGTTGTCTGTTAATCTTACGGCAGGGAAAAGAGACCTGCATGCCGAACATAAAGCACTAATGGACGCGGCACTGGATCATAATGCGAAACGAATAAGCGAGTTGATGCGGGCACACATTCAACTCACTACCGATACGCTGATTCACCTTTTTGATGTAAGCGGTACGCTTAAAGCACGCTCTGTGTAAGCCATCATGCGCAAAATAACTGGCTGTGATGTAACGCAATGATGATGTCAGTCTGTGCTAAAAGTTTAGTCACGCTCTACGCGGATAAGCGAAATTGCTTTCGATATGCGCCAGGTGGCATGCTGTATCGACGGGAGAACGCTCGGGTAAATTCTTGTTGTGATTCAAAGCCATACTTAACGCAAACATCCAGTATAGGCTCATTTTTAGCTATCAGATCTTTCTTCGCCGCTTCGAGGCGGCGGTTACGTATGTAGCTGCCCAGATTTTGCCGCGTGTAAGCCTTGAATACACGATGTAAATGCCAGCGAGAATAACCAACCCGATGGGCAATTTCTTCAAGACAGATTTTCCGATCCAGATTCTGGTCAATCCATGTAATCAGATCCTCAATAATGCGTTTTTGCAAGTTCATTTTTCATTAATTGTTGCAGATAAATTATGCCATTTATTATTCTCCAAACAGCGCGCCTGTTCTTATGCGTAAGTGACAACATTTTACGCAACGGTGCCGTTTTTGCTGAGGTAACCCACTATGCTAACAGCTAAACGACTACATTTTACAGCGGGTGATGAAGTGCCAGAACACAGGCATGAGCAAGGGCAATTAACTCTGGCACTTCGCGGGTCTGCACGTCTTACCAGTCAAGATGGGTGGTGGCTTGCCACTCCGCTCTCGGCGGTATGGACCCCCGCCGGGTTGTTACATCAGGCATGTTATACAGAATCTTCAGAAATCATCACTATACATATTGATACTGCACAGAATCCTGTACTTGTTCCCGATTGTCTGACACAAATTTCGGTGACCGGTTTGCTAAGGGAGTTAGCGCATGAGGCGTGCTGTTTGGTAGGAGAACAAGCGAACCATGAAGAGTTGCATCTGGTGACACAGCTTCTTATGCGTCAGCTCACGCGTTCAACCCGAGCGGTAGAGCTGTATATTCCTGAAGGACGCGATAAACGCCTGCGGCAGGTTATCGCCTTCTTACGAAATGATCCTGCGATACCGGATACACTTGAACAGTTAGCCAGTCAGGTATTCAGCAGTCAGCGCACGCTTATCCGGTTATTTGAAAAAGAAACCGGTTTGACCTTTACACAGTGGCGCGAACGCTTACGTGTTGTTATCGGTATAGAAAGACTGCTGGCCGGAGAATCCGTATTAGCCGTGGCGCTGGCAGTTGGATATCAGTCAGCAGGGAGCTTTTCTGTTGCTTTTAGCCGGGTTACTGGACAATCGCCCCGAGCTTATACCAGCCAAATTCACCGGGCCGAGTGCCAGAGATGAAAATATCTATCTGGTTAGCTGTGGCCAAGATTTATCACTTCATATAGAACTCAGCCTTGTCATCCATGCTCTTTCGAAAAAGCCGGGTATAAGGTCTTAATATTTGTCAAAAATTAAGGTAATCACCATATAGCTTTACTATGCCAGTCATGTTCAGGTGCCCTAAGCTGGCGCTTTCGGCTTTCTCAAAAACAGGATGAGCCGATAAGCAGACTGGGAGGACATATAGTCCTCTCTCCACTTACCGGGCGGTTTTCCAAAACGCTGCGTGAATGCAGAAGTAAAAGTCTGATGACTATCAAATCCATGCTCAAGCGCAACGTGCAATATTTTTTTGCTCGTACACCTTAATGCATCAGCAGCCCGTACTAATCGCCTTTCCCTTATGTAAGAGCCGAGACTCATCCCTGTTTTTTTCTTAAATAAATATTGAATATGTCGCCTGGAATAACCACTTCTATATGCAACATTCTCTATAGTTAAAGGTCGGTAAAGATTCTCCTCAATCCACGCGATCACTCTTTCGATAGTATTTTCGTGATTAATTCGATTAGACATAAACTATCCTACTTACAAAAAGCATATAATAGTTCCATAACGATACTCTAATGGAATCACATAAGGTATTGTATGCCCCTGCTCCCAGGGGCATGGGCATCATTGCCATCCACCGCCTAATACTTTATACAGTGTGATATTTTTCTCAATAGCAGATGCGTAAGTGGTAAGATAGGCCTGTTCAGATGAATAATAAGATCGTTGTGCTGTTAACACATTTAAATAATTATCCATTCCTTGTTGGTAACGAAGCTGGGAGATGGAAAAATAACGCTGATTAGTCTGAAGATCAATTTTTCTTATAGCCGCTTCATTATTGTACGTCTGTTTCGCATCTAGCGCATCTGAAACTTCTTTAAAGGCTTTCTGAATAGCTTTTTCATAATTGGCTACCGCAATTTTTTTCGACGTTTCTGATTCTTTCAATTGTGCCAGGTTTCTACCTCCAGCAAAGATGGGTAGATTGACAGACGGCGAAAAAGTCCATGCTGCCGTTCCACCTTTAAAAAGATCGCTTAACCCTGCAGACATTGAACCTCCTGACGCTGTCAGGCTGATACTGGGGAAGAAGGCCGCACGGGCAACGCCTATATCAGCATTGGCACTTTTTAAGGTATGCTCAGCCGCCATGATGTCCGGACGACGGGTCAGAACCGTTGACTCAAGTCCAGATCTAAGTGCAGGAAATGCCCATGCCTTATTCAATGTTGCACGATGTACAATAGGGTCAGGTACGGCACAACCTATCAACAACTCTAGCGTTGAGATGTCTTCACTGACCTGACGCGCATATTTTTCCTGGTCTGCCTGAGCAGTATGTAAAGCCGTTTGAGCCTGAAGCAAATCTTGCTCATTCGCTACCCCTGCCTTCAATTGAGCCTGGATCATACTGACAGCATGTTGCTGATTCAAAGCGGTTAAAGTAGCAACCTTCTGCAAGTCCTTATCCATACTGAGGGTGACATATGCTTGAGCAACGTCAGCCACCATCCCCAACATAACAGCCTGCTGCGTGGATGCAGTGGAGAGGTAGCTTTCTTTAGCTTCTTCATTCAGGTTCCGCAACCGACCAAAGAAGTCCAGCTCCCATGACGCCGTAGCCAGGTTACCCTCGTACTGCTGGTAGGTCACCGGACCAGTCGTTGCTGTCGAATAAAGACCGCCCGGCAAGTGTGCAGCAGTTTTTGTCAAAGAAGCTGAAATGGACGGATACAGATCGGCTCTGCTGATCCCCAGTTTATCCTGCGCCAGTTCTACATTAAGTGCCGCGACACGTACATCACGATTGTTAGCTATCGCAAGAGACACTAGCTGTTTCATATCAGCGTCTGTAAAAAATTTCGACCATTGCATTTCAGCAGCTGTTTCCCCGGTGGCAGAGCCGTTTTTCCAGCTTGTTTTAATCGGTAGAGCAGGACGCTGATAGTGCGGGGCCAGATTACACCCGCTTAATACGCAAACAGAAATTAACGTAATAACACTTTTAATATTCGTCATATCAAAAATCTCTGACTTTAGTTTTATCGCGAAGGGGGCTTTTACTGAATCTCGCGGCTAGTTTCATGACAAGTACATAAAACATCGGAACAAAGAAGATGGCTAAGAAGGTAGCTGTTAACATACCGCCTGTTACTGCAGTGCCTATGGAATGCTGGCTGCCCGCACCTGCGCCATTTGAAATCATCAGAGGGAAAACACCTAAGATGAATGCCATAGAAGTCATGATGATCGGGCGTAACCTTAGCTTTGCCGCTTCAATTGAGGCCGTAATAATATCTTTCCCTTCTTGCTCATGTAATTCCTTCGCAAACTCAACAATCAGAATGGCGTTCTTCGCGGCCAGTCCGACTGTGGTTAATAGACCAACCTGGAAAAATACATCGTTCTGTAACCCCCGTAGCAATACGGCTCCGATAGTTCCCATGATCCCAAGAGGAACAATCAAGATGACGGCAAAGGGCACAGACCAACTCTCATAGAGTGCAGCCAGACACAGAAAGACTATAAGTGCTGAAAGCGAATAGAGCATGGTCGTTTGTGAACCAGACGTCTGTTCTTCATAGGAGAGTCCGTGCCATGCAACTTTGAACCCTGGCGGTAGTTTTTGCGCAATTTCGCTGACAGCCTGAGTTGCATCGCTACTACTGTAACCCGCTGCAGGCGAACCCTGAATATTAGCCGCAGCCACGCCGTTAAAGCGATCGTAACGTGGAGAACCCATGGTCCACTCACCATGACCAAAGGCGGAAAAAGGCACCATCTGATTTTGGTTATTACGTACATACCATTTATTTAAATCTTCGGGATTCTGGCGCGAGCTCGCCCGGCCCTGAATGTATACATCTTTAACCCGACCATTAAACAGAAATTGATTGACATAACTTGAGCCCCACGCGGCTGAAAGCATGTTATCAATATCGCTACTACTCACACCCAGAGCATTGGCCTTTTCTTCGTCAATAGAAAGCTTATAAATAGCTTCATCAGGCATACCGTTCAGATATACCCCAGTAAGACGCTTATCCTGATTAGCTAGCGTGACAAACTGTCCAACTGCATTCATTAACGCTTCATGCCCTTGCTGATTCTGATCTTCAAGATACATATCAAAGCCAGTGCTATTACCCAATTCCATAACAGCTGGCGGCACCAAGACCATCACGCTGGCATTGTTGAGGTTAGCGAAATGTTCCATCGCACGCCCGGCCATCGCTGAAACTTTTTGATCCGCTTTCTGACGTTTATCCCAAGGCTTAAGGCTTACAAAAGCTAATGCACTGTTCTGACCACGACCAGAAAAGCTGAAACCATTAACGGCAAAAACAGAATTAACTGATTCTTTCTCATTTTTCAGGAACCAGTTAGTGACATCATGGATAACCTGCTGCGTACGTTCTGCGGAAGCGTTTTGCGGTAAGGAGATTTGCACCATTAATACACCCTGATCTTCATCGGGCAGGAGCGTTGAAGGCAATTGAGTGAACATATAGCCAGTCACGGCGACAAAGCCTAAATAAACAATGAAGAAAAGGCCTCGACGGTTAATTACATGGCGAACACTATGGGTATAGCGAGTCGTTCCGGCGGTAAATTTCTGATTAAACCATCCCGCAAAACCACGTTCTTTTCTGGAGTGATCAATAGGTTTTAGCAGCGTTGCGCATAGTGCGGGTGTAAAGAATAAGGCCACCAGTACCGACAGTGCCATTGCGGATACGATGGTGATCGAAAACTGGCGGTAAATGATACCTGTCGATCCTCCAAAAAACGCCATCGGTAATAATACGGCTGATAACACCATGGCGATTCCGAACAAAGCACCCTGCACCTGTTTCATCGACTGGATAGTCGCCTCTTTCGGTGAAAGACCGTCTTCCTCCATTACCCTTTCAACGTTTTCGACAACAACAATAGCATCGTCAACCAACAAACCTATCGCCAGTACCATTCCGAACATAGTCAGAGTATTGATGGTGTAACCGCAGGCATAAAGGATGCCAAATGTGCCCAGCAGCACAACTGGCACGACTAACGTAGTAATAAGCGTGGCACGCAGGTTCTGTAAGAACAACAGCATTACGAAAAACACCAGGACAATTGCCTCTCCCAGCGTTTTAACTACCTCATGAATTGAGGCACTCACTACCGGGGAGGTATCGTATGGTTCGATAACTTCAACGCCCTCAGGTAATGAGCTTTTCAAACGATTAATCGTAGCATTAACCGCTTTCACGGTATCGAGGACATTTGCGCCAGTTGCAAGACGCAAAGCAATACCTACTGAAGGTCGGTTATTGTAAGTTGATGAAATGCTGTAGTCAGAGGGACCTACATCTACATTACCAACATCTCGTAAACGCACTTGTGAACCATCAGCATTCACTTTTAGCAGGACATTTTTAAACTGTTCTGCTGTTGTGAAACGAGTTTTGCCTTCGATAGAGGCGCTGATTTGAGTGCCGGGTAGAGCAGGTAATCCGCCTACTTTACCTGATGAAACCTGGACGTTCTGGTTCTGAATCGCTGTGCTGACATCACTTGGCATAAGATTGAACTTATAAAGCTTCGCCGGATCCAGCCAAATATGCATCGCATATTGCGCCCCAAATACCATGACCTGACCAACGCCTTGAGTACGAGCAATGGAATCCTGAAGACGTGATACCATTATATCACTCAGATCGGCGTCACTCAGTTTGCCGTTTTTAGATACCAGACCCACTACCAGCATAAAATTGGCCTGATATTTTTCTACAGTAATTCCCTGTTGCGTCACTTCAGAGGGTAAAGACGCTTCGGCTACCGATACTTTATTTTGAACCTGTACCTGAGCAATATCAGGATCGGTCCCTTGATCAAAGGTAGCAATAATAGAGGCGCTGCCATCACTACTGCTATTTGATTCAACGTAGCGCAGGTGGTCAATTCCTGTCAGCTGCTGTTCTATAACCTGAACCGCTGTCTGCTGTACGGTGTCGGCACTTGCGCCAGGATAAGTGAAGTCGACAGAGACCGCAGGTGGAGCAATATTCGGATACTGATTGACGGACAAATTTTTGATCGACATCAGTCCAGCGAGCATCATAATGATCGCAACGACCCATGCCAGAACGGGGCGTTCAATAAAAAATTTAGACATAACGTTTCCTGCTTACTGCGCCGATGGGTCAGTCATAGAAAGGGAAATAGAGGGCTGTGTCGCTGCAGCTGGTTGTTTAGCCTCGGTCACATCTACCGCTGCACCCGGAGCGGTATTTTGCATACCATTAACCATGACTCGCTCGCCGGCTTTCAAACCGGACAAAATCTGCCACTGTCCATTGTTCATTTGTCCCGTCGTTACCTGACGCTCCTGGACTTTGTTGTTCGCATCCACCGTCAGCACATAAGGCGCGCCCTTGTTATCGCGCAGAATAGATTGCTGCGGTACGGTTATTCCGTTTTCATCAACTCCCTGGCTAAAACGGGTATGCACAAACATTCCTGGTAATAACTCCCCTTTCGGATTAGGAAAGCGCGCCCGCAGTAGAACGCTTCCAGTACCCTCATCAACCCGAACCTCTGAAAATTCAAGAGTTCCCTGAAGGGGATATGCCGTTCCGTTATCAAGGATAAGCTGGACTGCGGCTTCGTGTGATGAAGGAGTGCGCACTTTTCCACTTGAAACTGCGCTACGCAATCGCAGTAGTTCGTTATAAGGCTCGTTAACGTCAACATAGATAGGATCGGTCTGAGTAATCGTGGATAACGCATTACTCTGCTCGGCGGATACTAACGCACCTTCGGTTACGCTTGAGCGACCGATTCTTCCACTAATAGGCGCACGAACGCGAGTATAGTTAAGGTTGACCTCTGCTGATCTTAAGTCCGCCTTGGCTTGCAAAAACGTTGACGTTGCATTATCCAGTACCTGCTTACTGACTGCATCCGCTTTGATTAATTGCTGATCGCGCGCGAGTTCATTTTTAGCATTTATGTATTGTGCTTTCGCCTTTTCCACCGCAGAAGCATAACTTGAGTCATCGATCTGATAGAGCTGCTGCCCCTCTTTTACTTCTGAACCTTCATCGAAGTAACGTTTCAAAATAATCCCACTAACTTGAGGTCTGACTTCTGCAGTCCTGACCGCTACTGTGCGACCCGGCAGGTCCGAAAACATGTTTACAGAATGGGTTTTTATCGTCACTACATCTACTTTTGCATTAGGCTGGGAAGATTGAGCATCTGATTCCTTGTGATCACAACCACTCAACAACACGCAAAGGCATAAAAGAGAAAATTTTGTTTTCATAATGAACTCTGGCAAAAATTTAAGTTAGTCTGGAAGAAGTGTTTTCTATATAATATATGATGCAACACTGCCAATCCTCAGAGATAAATAAATAATTTTTATGGTAAAGCGTTTAGCTTTCTAAGGAGGATTTTTGTTGATTTTTTTAAAAGGCGCGGGAATGACGAGAAATCGCCAGCCTTTGTTTCCATGTGGAAACGGTTCTCGCTGATACAAGGCCTGTTGGCGCCATGAATCCGAGGCATTATCATTATAAATAGAATTTGCCTTTGGGAGTGACTCCTTACCTTTAGCTGAGATGGAAATAACTGAGATATTGTATGAATAATTCAGCCCGGCAGACGCATTTTTCCCACAAAGTAGCAAAGATGTCACCCCTAAAAAAACAATCACTCTGACGAATGCCATATTGCCTCACCATAAAATCCTACTCGCATGACGTGACGATAAAGTTTCGGTAATTTTTTTGTCATGAAATAAAAGGCTAGCTATAGCTATAAAATTTTCACTAGCCTTTTATATTGCTCAGCTTGAGCAATACACATCTTTCATAAAAGTCAGAACAAATAAGTCACTGCAAGCGTACCGTAAGTGCCACCATTTTTCTTCACGATCGGACTGTCAGACGCATGTTTGTCGAGACGAGTATAATCAACGCTTGCCCAAGCCCCCCAGTGTGGGGTGAACTGATGACTCCAGGTCATTCCAAGATCGTAGCCATAATAACCACCAGCCGCATTATAACGCGCATAGCCTGAGTGTGCGCTTTGCTTCTCGCTTACACCATAATACGTGTTCATATAACGCGCATCACCAAATAAGGTGCTGCCCTGAAAAGTTACTACATCACTCTCATCCTGAAATGGAATTAGAGTTACAGTTGTCCGGTAGCGGTTACCCTGACTGTCTGTCAGCGGCATAGTTGCTTTCCCCTCTAAAACCAGCCAGGAAGAAAGGGCCCAACCAGCAGTAACCCCAGTATTCAGCGTTGATTTGATTGTCCCCATACCTTTTAGTTTGTCAGAACCTTCACGCCAGTCTGAATTTTTATCGGAACGACCAAAATCCATCCCTAAAGTATTTTCTAAATAGAGCCCATTATCGCTTTGGAAGCGATAGCCTAGACCTTTGACCGTATCAGCGAAGAAATTGCCATCCTGAGCATGGATAACTGGCGCAAAAAAGGTATGTTGATCTTTAGCTCCGCTGTAGCGTGGAGCGCTGATTGCGCCAAGGCCTACACTCAGGCTACGATCAGAACTAGTGCTTTCACTCGCTTGTGCAGACAGTGTCATCGCTGTTGTTACTAAACAAGCCATGCACATTGTAATTTTTTTTATTGACATAATCGTACCTTTTGCCACAGAAAAAAGAAGGACCGAATTTCCGGTCTTTTTGCGGCCATTACTATCGACAAGTTCAATCAAAAAATTGCCAAGTATTAATCAAGTTATTATCAAGAGGCACTAAATGACAAAAGAGAAAATTCTTATCATTGAGGACGATTTGGATGCTGCTGATGTGCTCGAAGCCTATCTCCGAAAGGAAGGCTATGAGGTTTTGCTCTCAACAGATGGCCGCGAAGGTTTCAAAATGGTAGAACAATCGCAGCCTGATTTAGTACTACTTGACGTTATGCTTCCCGGAATGAATGGAACCGATGTGCTGGCAGAAATCCGTAAAAATTGGGTTACACCCGTCATTATGATCACGGCTATGGGTGATGCACATGACAAAATCGGTGCGTTACGATATGGTGCCGATGACTACATCGTTAAGCCTTATGACCCTAGTGAAGTGATGGCTCGCGTTCATGCAGTTCTGCGTAGGAGCAAGCGATTCGAGCCGGCTAAAAATGTGATGAGCTGGCAAAATTTGGAAGTCGATGAAATAAATATGACCGTTAAGGTTAAACAATATGATAATTCTTCACGCCAAATAGATTTGACTCCGACAGAATTTAGCTTACTGGTATTGCTTATGCGCGCAAAAACACGTCCCCTGTCACGCCAACATTTGCTTGAAGAATGTCTCCCGGATAGTTACGCCCTGGAAAGAGTGGTAGACACACACATTTATAATTTAAGAAAAAAACTTGAAAATGCGGGAATGAAAAACATCTTGATTAATGTGCGCGGAATTGGGTATAGGTTTATTCAGCCATGAAAAATTCAAATAAAAAAACGCTATGGCGGTGGATATCATTACGCATTACTTTGTTAACCGCATGCATGATAGTGGTTATAGCACTTGGCATGTGGGCCACTTATCTAATACAGTATTTTTGGATAACCCGGCATCTTTCTCCTGAGATAAGCCGTGAACTTGCCCTTTTGATGCAAAATCCTGAATCGAATCCAGTCAGGCTTCATCAGATTTTGGATGCGGCATGGGGAATACGTGCAAGCCTACCGAATATAGCAGCCCCTGATTTCTTGTGGCTCGGAATGCATGTTGTGGTCACGATACCTATAGTAGTGATAATTAGCCTTCGTACTGCTAAACCATTATCTGAACAATTTTCTAATCTTAAATCCATCGCCGAACTTGTTGCTAAGGGCGACTTTACTGCCAGAGCCGCGCTCGTCAGGAGGTCACCTGAGGAACTTATCCAGTTCGCTCAGATTTTCAACAAAATGGTGGCGCAACTTGAAATTTACGAACGAGAGTTAAAAGCTTCTCATGTAGCTGCGGCACATGAATTACGTTCTCCTCTAACCGCAGCCATTGGCAGGCTTAAGGGTATGCTTGATAATGTGTTTGAACGTGATGAAAAACAGTTATCAATGGTAATGTTGCAGCTTAAAAATCTGAGCCGCCTTACTGATGATCTGCATTTTTTATCATTGGCTGACGCTGGTCACCTTGCTTTAGAAATAAAGGAAATTGATATATTAGCATTAATTGATGAGCGCGTTTCGTGGTTACGACCTAAATTTGCCGCGGCTGAGCTGATGGTAAGCATAACCAGCAAATCGCCCTGCTATGTTCAGGCTGATGCATTCAGGATGGGTCAGGTATTCAATGCTTTGTTCGAAAACGCTATTCGTTATTGTGGGAAAGGATGTAGCCTAAAAGTGCATATATCCAGATTTGACGACCATGTAGAAATTTCCTTCCTCGACGACGGCCCTGGCGTGCCTACAGATTTTTTACCGAAAATGTATGACCGTTTCACTCGAAATGATACCTCCAGGTCGCGCAATTCTGGGGGTAGCGGGCTGGGTTTATCTATAGCAAATGCAATATGTCATGCACACAATGGTAAAATCACGTCCAGGCTACCTGCAGCTAAAGGATTACTGACTTTAATACACTTGCCAATTAATCAGGCAGTTAAATAATAGAATAATGCTTTTACCTTCTGGTAAAAGCATTATTCAAAAATGAATCACCACGGATAATCCAGACACTTTTGAGTCGCTGATAATATTGGTTTTCATATTCTATCAGTGGCATCTTAGCGCTCGAACCATGTTGACGCTTACTGATATAAAACATTCCGATATAATAAAAAATATTGCTTCGGGCTTCTTCCCGCGTTCCGTAAATCTTTTTCTTTATCCGTTCACGTTTTAGTCGCTGAAAAAAGCTTTCTCCAACTGCATTATCGTGGCAGTTATCACAACGACTTTGGGTGCCACGATACTGGCTTCACCTTTGCGTGCTCGCGGGCTTCGGTAACCGACCTGAGCCTTTCTGCCGGCACGCTTCATCAGCCGCCAGACACAGTTCACTCCGCACTGTTGCCCGGTGTTACGCAGATCGAGGTGGGTCTTGCAATAACCATAGATGCAGCCTGACTCAAGCCAGAACTGTTTGATCTGCCCGGTCAGCCTCTGGTTTGACTGATCTCGTTGTGAATGCGGTTGCTGAAGCCAGGCATAAAACCCACCGGGATAGACATCCAGAACCCGGCAGAGCATACGTGCAGGCCAGTACAGGCTGTTGTCACGGATAAAGACGTACCTCAGTCGGACAGCTTTGCGAAGTCCGCCGCGGCTTTTTTTAATATGTCTCTTTCATCGGTAACCCGCTTCAGTTCTTTCTGAAGTCGGCGGATCTCAGACTGGGCATCAGACTGAATTTTGTTG
The DNA here is from genome assembly GCF_003813865.1 of Candidatus Pantoea deserta. Lineage (GTDB taxonomy): Bacteria > Pseudomonadota > Gammaproteobacteria > Enterobacterales > Enterobacteriaceae > Pantoea > Pantoea deserta. The sequence goes on along the minus strand of NZ_RMVG01000020.1, from coordinate 23,246 downwards.
GCTGACGAGTCAGGGCCGGACTTTTTACCGAGGCTTAGAGGCTGTGCCTGGTGATATCAAGACGTGTGGCGACACTTAAAATGGAATAGCCGCGATCAACAACCTGTTTAACCGCTTCAATTTTGAACTCTTCGGGATAACGCTTGCCGCTCATGGGCACCTCTCTTTAAGCCATCTTAAATGACTCTGAGGTGTCTGTTAAACCCGTGGCGATTCACGGGGCACATCCGCTTTTAGCTCTAACCAGACATTGTTAATCGAAAAATTAACAATGATTTCGCATCCTCAGCCACTGGAATAAGTTTATTTTATTCAATAGCTGATCCTGATACTGCACCTGCCCTTTAGCGTGCCCGTGCTTTCCTCCAGGGGACGGGTTTAAGGCTTCCATAAAGCGGGTACGTTGTTCTGAACTCATGCCCATAAATGTCTGTTTGCGTGCCATTCCTCCTGGACTAAACCACATTACTGCTTGCTTCACGCAGAGCCGCCAGCATGCATCATCAAAATTAAACTCACCCCAGGCGATACTCAGCTTCAGGCTGATAAGCGGCTCAGTGCTGATTATGTTCGTGATCAACGTTTACAACCCGCTAATAAATGCCCTGCAAACCCTCAGGCTTTAGGGATAGCCGCCATAATTAACAGGGGTTCATAAAGCCAGGAGACAATCATGAATGAGTTGCTAAAGGTAGATATTGACGAGTTCAAAGTGCGCTTTGCGGGGGAGGTTGTTCTTCCAGAAGATGCTGACTACGACGAGGTTCGTCAGGTCTGGAACGCCATGATCGACCGTAAACCCGCGCTGATCGCCCGCTGCACGTCGCCTGAAGATGTTGTTCAGGCCATCGAATTTGGCCGCACGAAAAATCTCCTTATATCGATCCGCGGGGGTGGACATAACATCGCAGGAAATGCCGTATGCGACGACGGCCTGATGATCGATCTCTCGCCAATGAAGAGAGTAGAAGTGGATTTGAGCACCAGCAGGGCCAGCGTCGAGCCAGGCTGCACCCTTGGCGAATTTGATAAGGTCGTGCAAGCCCATGGCCTTGCCACGCCCACGGGCATTAATTCGACCACAGGAGTGGCTGGCCTGACGCTCGGCGGCGGGTTCGGCTGGCTGAGTCGGAAGTACGGTATGACCATAGACAATCTGCTCTCGGCGGAGGTCGTCACGGCGGATGGCCGTCAACTGCACGCCAGCGAATCAGAAAACGCGGATCTTTTTTGGGGTCTGCGGGGTGGCGGTGGCAACTTCGGTGTTATAACCCGCTTCGAATTTCAACTGCATCCTGTCGGGCCGAACGTACTGAGCGGGCTTATCGTCTTTCCGTTTGATCAGGCCAGGCCCGTGATCTCGCAGTTCGCCCGGTTCACCGAGACGATGCCGGAAGAACTCAATGTCTGGATGGTCACGCGCAAGGCGCCTCCGCTACCTTTTCTGCCCGAGGAGTCTCACGGGAAAGAGATGGTCGCACTCGCTCTGTGCTATGCGGGCGATCCCGAAGAAGGAGAGAAGCTTATCGAGCCGCTGCGCGGGTTCGGTACGGTGATCGGCGAGCACATCGGCGTGCAGCCCTATACCGCCTGGCAGCGGGCATTCGATCCGCTATTGTCAAAAGGGGCGCGCAACTACTGGAAATCGCATAACTTCTCGCAAGTTAGTGACGGCGTTATCGAAGCCATCATCGAATACGCGGCCAGATTGCCTTCACCTCAATGTGAGATATTCATCGGGACGATCGGCGGTCAGACAGCCAAGGTAGCGCCTGAGGCAATGGCCTACTCAAGCCGGGATGCCAATTACGTGATGAATGTGCATGGTCGCTGGGAGTCAGCCGCCGAGGATGAGCATTGCATCGCCTGGGCGCGCGACTTCTTTGCTAAATCACAACCCTTTGCCAGCAGTGGCGCATACATCAACTTCCTCACTCAGGAAGAGACCGACCGCATCGCCTTCGCTTACGGTGCGGCCTGGAATCGACTGGTGGGGCTCAAGAATAAGTACGACCCGACGAACCTCTTCCGAATGAATCAGAACATCAAGCCGGTATGAGGCCAGGTCTGGCGCCTGACAACAGTATGTAGCCAACACGCTACGCATACTGCGGATGTTAAACGTCAGGCGTAATAACGTCATATTTTCCCGTCGGCGCCTGTTTTGAGGCTAAAGGGGATATCCACTTCATCCTCTTTCAGCACAGCAATCGCGATGCCTGCTCGCCAGCAGCTTCGCGCCGGAAGCGGACATTTCTGAGGTTATTTCTTTTTGTTGAGCACCACAGTTTTCGTGACCAGTAAGCCCGCTGCAGGGGTGACCTTGCCGCTGTCATCAGACCCAGGCCGGCAGGCCCGGAACGCCACGCTAACCGCCGGAGCTTACCGGCTCTGCCGGTTAGCGCACCAGGGCTGACAAGCCGGCAGCGTCAGGGAGCCGGAGGAGATCATCGTACTGTTCATGCTTTTGACCTTTATGGAAAGGGAAATAAAGAAGCAGCTGCAGCACAACAGGAAGCAGAGAAAAGACAGGGAGACAGCGTCCCGGAGAGAGAAAGCGCAGGCGAAGCAGATGACCGGTGCGCCCGCGCCGGCTTCTGACCTTTTCCGACAGCATGCGCACGAACGGCCTTGGCCCATCAAGCACAAACGATTCGGGGGGGCAGGCTGCACGCCTCCACGATGCGCGACCCGGTGTTCCAGAGGGTGCTGAACAAAAAGTAATGACGCCGATCGGGCATGTAGCGCAGCAGCGCGTTGGCCTCGGGTGCCAGTGAATAGAGGGATGTGGCCCCGTTCGCGGTAGCCATACGCTGCAGCGCCACCGAGATCGCAAAATCCGCGCCCGGGAGAAGGCGAGCGCGGTGAGGCGCTCTGGTGAATTCTGAAGGGAAAGAGTGCTGACCATGGGGGATTTTTTCACGTAGCGTTGTCTGGGCATTTATCCGGCTATTTTCCCGCACCGGGGCGGCGGGAGCCAGTCAATAAATCGCACAGAAAGGATCTGGAATTTGGTTTTACTCGCAATACAGAGGGTTATACAAACCCCATAAAGGATCCTTTTTTCCCGCAAAATCCCGCCAGGCCGCTTTGCACAAGGCCAGCGTCCCCGATCCGCCCCTTTGGTATAATTGTTTTAAACCTTACCTGGTTAAGCGCACCAGGCTTCGCCTGCTCAACTACACAACTTTTTATGGGCTAATTCACTGACAGACCGGTTTTAGATTTGTACTTAGATGGCGAAACGATAATTCTCCACCGCTACTGGGAATTTTGCTGTCACAGAGCCAGGTATCCAGCTGGCGCTACGTTATAGGGTGGTGTTTATACCGGCGGCTAATCCTTGCACCCAGCAGGTGCAGTTCCTGCTCTATATTATGCGTTTTGTTATTTATCTGTTCGCTAAACCCCGCCGTTGAGCCCTTCCTTCCTCAGTCAGGCCTGGCGCGTTTCTTGCCTGTAACAAAAGGTATCCCACCGCTGACGTCGTTTTCCCTTTCATCCAAAGAGGTCTGTGCTATGGAGTTGAAATGGTTTGAAGATTTTCTCAGTGTTGCCCGTTGTTACAGCTTTACCCGCGCCGCCGATGAGCGTCACATTACTCAGTCGGCACTGAGCCGCCGGATTCGCCAGCTGGAAGAGTGGCTGGGCGTGCCGCTGTTTGATCGCAAAACGTATCCCGTCACGCTGACGCCGGAAGGACAAACTTTTCTCGCCATCGCCAGCGAAACGGTATTTTCCATGAAGCATTTGCGCCACGACCTGAATCAGCATTACAGCTCCCGCACCGCAGTGCTACGATTTGCCATGTTGAATACCCTTTCGCTGACTTTTTTCCCCGACTGGATCCAGCGACTCAACCTGCAGTCCAGTCTGGGTTATATCCGACTGTGCAACCAAAAACCCAGCTTCGCCGAACACATTTCTACGCTGCACAGCGGCGAAACTGACTTTCTGCTCACTTATGCACACGATGCCGTGTCGCTGATTGATCAACTTGCGTCCTATCCCATGATCCAGCTTGGACAAGAACGCGCCATCGCGGTGTGTCGCCCGGACAGCAGCGGTGCTCCGCTCTATCCGGTATGCCTTAATGGTGGCCCGATTCCATGGCTGAGTTACGGTCAGCACACCTTTTTCGCTCACGCACTGGCGCAAATGCTCAGGAAACGTCCCCTGCCGCTTGAGACGGTTTACGAAAACGGCATGTCGGTAAACCTTAAAGCGATGGTGCTGGCGGGCGGCGGCGTCGCCTGGCTGCCGGTCAGCCTGGTGCAGGAAGAGCTACTTAACGGCACGCTGGTGCGCGCCGATGAGCGTCGCTGGGATATATCGCTGGCGATTCGCCTCTATCGTCAGCCGATCCTGCAAAATCCTCAGGCCGAACAGCTATGGCAGCGTATTTTGGCCAGTGAAACAGCCAGCGCCGCCTGAAAACAAACTATGCCGTTTTGGAATGGGGAGTGTGAATTGCTCATTGGCCTTTAGCCGATGATTTACTCCATGCTGGGCGTTCAGAAAGGCGAAATCGCCTGCCGAATCCTGACCAACCAAGCCGGGGAGTAAAATGGAAAACAAAGCGTTAGTCTGGAAGTGGGTTGAAGCGCATCAAGCAATGTTTTGTGCGCTGAGCGATCGCGTGTGGGGAATGCCGGAGATTTGCTATACCGAATACCGTTCAGTCGCCGAGCACACGTCCATGCTGCAACAGCAGGGTTTTCGCGTCACGGAAAATGTCGCGGATATCCCGACGGCAGTGATGGGCGAAGCGGGTGAAGACGGACCGATCATTGCTTTTCTCGGCGAATATGATGCCTTACCGGGCCTGAGTCAGGCGGCGGGCGTGGCGCACTACTCTCCTCTGCCAGGCAACGGCCACGGCCACGGCTGCGGGCATAATCTGTTGGGTTCAGCGGCGATGCTGGCTGCCACCGCGCTCAAATCATGGCTCGAGGAGACCGGGATGCCGGGCCGCGTGCGTTACTACGGCTGTCCGGCAGAAGAAGGCGGCGCGGCCAAATCCTTTATGGCACGTGCTGGTGCCTTTAATGGCGTCGATGCGGCCATCACCTGGCATCCGAGCGCCCACCATGAAGTGGCGAAGCCGCTGTCGCTCGCCAACACGCGTATGGATTTTGCCTTTCGCGGCCGTTCATCGCACGCTGCGGCGTCACCGCACCTTGGACGCAGCGCGCTGGATGCTGCTGAATTGATGAACGTCGGCGTGCAGTTTTTGCGTGAACATGTGCCGCAGGATTCACGTATTCATTATGCCTTCCTCGATGCAGGCGGCGTCGCCCCGAACGTCGTACAGGCAAAATCCACGGTGCGCTATGCCATACGCGCACGCGACGTACACGCCATGTTTGAACTCAACGAGCGCGTGAAACGCGTGGCGCAAGGCGCGGCAATCATGACCGACACCCAGGTTGATATCAGCATAATGAGCGCGGTTTCCAACCTGCTCGGCAATCGTCCGCTTGAAGAGGCGATGCAGCGCAACCTGGAAGCACTCGGACCGGTGCCGTTCGATCAGGCTGACCTCGCTTTTGCCGCTGAGATTCAGGCAACACTGACGCCGGAAGAGATCGACAATTGCTATCGTAAAACTGGCGTAAAACCCGCCAGTCCTAAACCCCTTAGCGACTACATCATACCGCTCGATATGCACGGTGAAGTCATGATCGGCTCCACTGATGTCGGCGATGTCAGCTGGGTGATCCCTACCGTGCAGGCGCACATTCCCACCATGGCGATCGGTACGCCCGGCCACTCATGGCAGCTTACCGCGCAGGGAAAAATGCCGGCGGCGCACAAAGGCCTCGCGCATGTCGCCAAAGTGATGGCGGCAACCGCGATCGACGTGCTGACCGACAAGATGCTGATGGCGCAGATGAAAAAAGCGCACTTCGAGCAGGTGAGCGAGAAACCTTACCACTGCCCGATTCCGGCCGACGTAAAACCGCCCGTTCAACCCCGTCCGGATGCTCTTTAACGCCTCAGGAGAGATGCATGAAATTAAACATTATGACTGCCGCTCTGGGGCTGGCAGCCACCTGCTGCGCCTCTTCGCAGGCCGCTACGCCGCCCGATTCGCTGGTAATGGCCTGGAACATCGACGCCATCAGTACCTGGGATCCGGCACAGATCGGTGAAGTGGTAACCAGTGAGATCTACTCCAATATCTGCGACACGCTGGTTGACTTTCGCGTCAGCGATGAAACCCAGCTCGATCCGGCGCTGGCGAAAAGCTGGGATATTTCTGCCGATCGTAAAACCCTGACCTTTCACCTGCAGGACAATCTGACGTTCGCCGACGGTTCTCCGGCGACGGCAGGCGATCTGGCATGGTCAATGCAGCGCGTCGTGAAGCTCAGCTATGGCAATGCGGCAGCAATCAAAGAGTATGGCTTCGACAAAGACAATGTAGAGAGCCGTATTACCGCGCCGGATGACAAAACGTTAGTGATGAGCTTTGACAAAGCGTATCCGACCAGTCTGGTACTCCAGGCAATTGCGGCCAACAACGTCTCGTCGCTGATTAATCGCAAGGAGGTTGAAAAGCAGGCGGTAGACGGCGACCTTGGCCACAAATATCTTTCCACGCACACCGCCTGCGTCGGACCCTATCAGCTGGCACGCTGGAATGCCGGCGAAGGCGTTGTATTGCAAGCCTCGCCTCATTACTGGGGCAAAGCGCCGGTGTTAAAGCGCATCCTGATACGTCACGTCGCGGAAACCGGCACGCAGCGTCTGCTGGTGACGCAGGGCGACGTCGACATTGCGCGCGATCTCTCCGCTGACGATCTAAAAACGCTGGATGAGGGCAGTCAGGTCAAGGTGGAGAAGGTGTTAAAGCCACAGCTGTTCTTCTGGACCTTTAACAACGAAGACCCGGTATTCAAAAACCCTAAAGTCCGCCTCGCCATGCGCTACCTGATCGATTACGACGGCCTGGCAAAAAGCGTGATGCCGTACCTTGGCGTGCCGCGAGCCAGCTTTGTGCAACAAGGTGCCTTTGGTGCGCTGGATGCCAAAGAGGGCCAGCCCTTCCAGCTTGATTTAGCGAAAGCAAAACAGCTGCTGACCGAAGCCGGTTACCCCGACGGTTTCAGTACGACGGTGCTTTTTGGCACACTGCCTCACTCCGCGCCGATTGCGCAAAGCGTGCAGCAGAACGCGGCCAAAGTTGGCGTAACGCTCAGTCTGGAACGCATGGCGAATGCGCAGCTATTTAGCCGCGTTCGCGGTCGGGAATTTCGCAGCGCGATGATGGCGTGGCAAACCTCGGTGCCGGATGCCTACGGCAACGCCTCCCGCCTGGTCTACAACCCGGATAACCGCAAGGAGGCCCGCGCCACGCAATATCCGAGCTGGCGCGCCGCCTATTTTGATTCGCAGATGAACCAGAAGGTAGAAACCGCGCTGCTGGAGCCGGATGACGCCAGGCGCAGCGCGCTGTATGCCGATCTGCAGAAAGAGCAGATGCAGCAGGGGCCGATGGCCATCATGTTTCAGATGTACAACAGCGCCGGTATCAGTCCACAGGTAAAAAACTGGACCTGGAACGGTTTTCGCGTCTGGTACGGTGCCGCAAGTAAATAACGGAGGTGGCTGATGTCACAAGTAACGTTACCCTTAGCACCTAATACCCCCTCAGCCAGCTGGCGTCTGCTCAGACGCCTCGCACGCGGAACGCTGTCTGTTGTCTGTACGCTGCTTGGTCTGTCCGCCCTGACCTTCTTTATCGGCCGTTTACTGCCCATCGATCCGGTGGTGGCCATTATTGGCGACAACGCCAGTCAGGAAGCCTACGACAACATGTTCCACCAGCTTGGGCTTGATCAGCCGCTGTGGCAACAGTTTATCGATTACATCTGGCAGCTGCTGCATCTCGATTTCGGGATGGCGCTGACCACCAGCCATCCGGTGGCGCAGGATATCGCGCGCGTCTTTCCCGCCACGCTGGAGCTGGCGACGGTAGCGGCAGTGATCGGCGTGGGTTTAGGCATTCCGGCGGGCGTGCTGGCGGCGATGTACCGCAATACCTGGTTTGATCACCTGATCCGTTTTGTCGGTTTACTCAGTTACTCCACTCCTCATTTCTGGCTGGGATTGATGGGCCTGCTGCTCTTTTACGCCACGCTGGGCTGGACGGGCGGACCGGGCCGCATCGACTTCCTTTATGAATTCGATCTGCAACCGGTCACGGGCTTTTGGCTGATCGACAGCGCGCTGAGCGGCAAATGGGCGGTATTCCGCAATGTATTCAGCCACCTCATTTTACCCGCATCGATTCTGGGTCTCAGCGCCCTTGCCTACATCAGCCGCATGACGCGCAGCTTCATGCTGGAACAGCTTTCTCAGGAGTACATCATCACCGCTCGCGTTAAAGGGCTGTCGTGGGCGCGCTGTGTCTGGATACATGCGCTTCGCAATATTGCCGTTCCGACGCTCACCGTCGTCGCGCTTTCCTGGGCGTTTCTGCTGGAAGGTGCGGTCCTGACTGAAACGGTATTCGCCTGGCCCGGCTTCGGCCGTTATCTCACCAACGCCTTACTGGCGGGTGATATGAATGCGGTGGTGGGCTGCACGCTGCTGACTGGCGCCATCTTTGTGGCGATTAACCTGTTGTGCGACCTGCTCTATCGCCTGTTTGACCCACGTACTCGTCAGGAGGGAGCATGACTGATTCCGTTAACAAATTGCCGGCGAGTAAGACTTTGCGCGGCATACGTGCCTGGCTGCGCGATCCCGCCCCGCAGTCGCCTTTTCAGGCCCAGATGCAGCTCCTGTGGATCCAGTGGCGACGCTTTTGCGCCAACCTTTCGGCCCTGTTTGGCCTGCTGGTGCTGCTGGTCATCGCCTGTGCCGCACTGTTCGCACCCTGGCTGGCGAACCACGATATTTTTGCGCAGAATCTTGCGCTGCGCCTGCAGCCACCCACAGCCGAACACTGGCTGGGTACCGATGAGCTGGGACGCGATATCTTCAGTCGCCTGCTGCATGGCGCGCGCATCACTCTCTACATTGCCGGCTTAACTGCGCTGATCATCACGCCGATCGGCCTGCTGGTGGGCACGGCCGCCGGCTATCTCGGCGGCTGGGTCGATACCTTGCTGATGCGACTGGTCGATATCTTTCTCGCCTTCCCCAGCCTGATCCTGGCGCTGGCCTTTGTCGCCGCGCTTGGTCCGGGCATCGACAACGCCATTATTGCCATTTCCCTGTCGTCGTGGCCGCCTATTGCCCGCCTCGCGCGCGCTGAAACCTTAGGTATCCGTAAAATGGATTATATTGCGGCGGTGCGCCTACAGGGCGCGTCAGCGTGGCACATCATCGTGCGCCATATCGTCCCTGTGTGTCTGCCATCTGTGGTGGTGCGCGTCACGCTGAATATGGCGGCGATTATCCTGACCGCCGCCGGGCTCGGCTTTTTGGGCCTGGGCGCGCAGGCACCCAGCCCGGAATGGGGCGCCATGCTGGCTTCCGGGCGCGAATTCATGCTGAACAACGGCTGGATTGCGGCTATTCCCGGTTTAGCGATTCTGTTCACCAGTCTGGCCTTCAATCTCCTGGGTGATGGCCTGCGCGACGTTATGGATATCCGCCATGAATAACGCCCTGCTACAGGTAAAAAATCTCAATATCGTGTTTCGCAGCGCGCAGGGTGACTATCCGGCGGTGCGCGACGTCAGCTTTCAGGTTGGCCGCGAAAAAGTGGCGATTGTGGGTGAGTCCGGCTCCGGCAAATCGCAAACCTGCCGTGCGCTGCTGAAGCTGACGCCGAAAATCGGTCGCGTCAGTGCCAGCCTGATGCAGTTTGGTGATATCGATCTGCTCAACAGCAGCGAGAAGCAGATGCGCCAGATCCGCGGAAACCGCATCTCAATGATTTTGCAGGACCCACGCTACTCGCTGAATCCGCTGATGCGCATTGGCGATCAGGTCGCAGAAGCTTTTCGTCTGCACCGGCGCGCCAGTAAAGGCGAAGCCTGCGAGCGAGCAAGGGAAATGCTGGAAGCGGTGCACATTCGTGACGTGGAGAAAGTGATACGGCTTTATCCGCATGAGATTTCCGGCGGCATGGGCCAGCGCGTGATGATTGCCATGATGCTGATCCCGGAACCGGATTTGATTATCGCTGACGAACCGACCTCGGCTCTTGATGTCACGGTGCGACAGCAGGTGCTGGCCATTCTCAACGAACAGCTGGCGCGGCGACAAACCGGGCTGCTGTTTATCAGCCACGACCTCAATCTGGTGTCGCGCTTTTGCGACCGCGTACTGGTGATGTATGCCGGACGCATCGTTGAAGAGATCCGCGCCGATCGGCTCGAACAGGCACAGCATCCCTATACGCAGGCGCTGCTGGCCAGTCAGCCGCGCCTGCACCAGCCGCTGGATACGCTACGCGTACCGACGCGTGACGCCAGCTGGTTGAATGGTCCCTGTTTTCGTCATGGAGTGGCGTTATGACTGTTATTCCAGCCGCAAAACGCAGCATTGAAATGGTGAATGTCAGCATCGCATTCGGCAGCGGCGCACAGGGCCGTCAGGTCGTTGACGGCGTCAACCTGACGCTGGCGCAGGGCGAATCGTACGGGCTGATTGGTGAATCTGGCTGTGGTAAATCGACCATCCTGCGCGCTCTGGCCGGACTCAATCACGACTATCAGGGACATATTTTGTTTAACAATCGTGAGCAGCCGCCGCAGCGTGATAAGTCGTTTTACCGCCAGGTACAGATGGTCTTTCAGGATCCCTGGGCCTCGCTGCATCCACGCAAAATGGTGTGGACCAGCCTGCGCGAGCCGCTGAAGTTACAGGGTTTTGATCGCCATGAGTCACGTATCCGCGACGTGCTTTATGCAGTGGGCCTTTCTGATGCATTTCGCTACCGCTATCCGCATCAGCTTTCAGGCGGGCAGCGTCAGCGCGTGGCAATTGCGCGAGCGCTGATCCTTGAACCGTCGATACTGCTGCTGGATGAGCCCACCTCGGCGCTGGATGTGTCAGTGCAGGCAGAGATCCTTAATCTGCTGAGTACCATGCGCCGTCAGCGCGACCTGACGTACCTGATGGTAACGCACGATTTAGCCGTGGTAACACATCTGTGCAGCCGCATCGGCATCATGCATCACGGCAAATTGCTCGAAGAGCTGAGCGCCGATAGCGTGCGCCAGGGGCGAGCATGTGAGACATATACCCGTACGTTTCTGGCCGCAAGCGAGGCGTAACGATGTTTACTCAACTGGAAAATCAGCTTAAACAGCAGGCCAGCGCAGTGCTGCTGGTGGTGCGTGGCAACAAGACGCTGTTTAGCTACGGCGACGTGACACAGCGCTACCCCTGTCATTCGATGCGCAAAAGTTTTCTCAGCGCCCTGATTGGCTGCGCGGTGGCGGAAGGCCGCTTCGATCTCTCCCTGACGCTGCACATGCTGGGCATCGACGATCGCGAATCGCTGAGTGCCCGAGAAAAGCAGGCCACGCTTTACGATCTGCTAACTGCGAGATCGGGCATCTCTCATCCCGCCAACTATGAAACCGCCTGGATGCAACGCATTAAGCCGCCGCGTGATTTACATGCGCCGGGCGAAAACTGGTGCTACAGCAACTGGGATTTTAATGTGCTCGGCAGCGCCTTCCGCCAGCTAACCGGCGAAGCGATCAACCAGGCCTTTGCGCATCGCATCGCCGCCCCAACAGGCATGCAGGATTATCGTGTCGATCGGGATAGCTGGCTGGAATCGGGCGACGTCTCTGACCATCCGGCGTATCCCTTTACCCTTTCCAGCCGCGATTTGCTGCGCTTCGGCCAGCTGTTTCTGCGACAGGGGCGCTGGAACGACCAGCAGGTTATTCCCGCGCACTGGACACGCACCAGCACGCTGCCGGTTTCCCATGCGGGGGATCGCGGCGCATATGGCTACATGTGGTGGGTAACGCGCGATGGCATTGCCTGGCCGGAGGTAATTTTACCTGCGGGGAGCTACTCTGCGCGTGGCGCGGGTGGACATTTTTGTCTGGTCATGCCCGGGCAGGATCTGGTGATTGTGCACCGCGTTGACACCCGGCTTCCGGGGCAGGAAGTGAACCGCTTCCAGTCTGGCACTCTGCTACACACTCTGTTAACCGCACTCGAGATCGAGGTGAAATTATGACGCTGATTGAAACGCTGGCACACTGGTGTGCCGCACCGCCAGTTTTTTCTGTTCGAGCGCGCAAGCTGGCATGTGAGGCTATCGCCGATACGCTTGGTTGCATGGTTGCTGGGCGCAATGACTTTTCCACCCGGTCGGTGCTCTCCGCGTGGGCAGAGCAGCCCCGCAGTTGTGCTCAAAACGCCCTGCTCAATGCTACTGCGGCGCACGCTATAGATTTCGATGATAACTTCGGCCCAGGCATGAGCCATGCATCAGCAGTGCTGGTCCCGGCGTTGCTGGCGGTTGCGGAAAACAGAGATGGCGCAGCGCTGGTTCGCGCCTACCTGATTGGCCTGCAGGCACAGGCATTTATTGGGGAAGCGATCGGCTATCAGCATTACACCGCGGGTTGGCACGGCACATCAACGATAGGCTGCATTGGCAGCGCGGCGGGTGTTGCCGCTTTGCAGGGACAGGATGCGGTGGGCATTGCACGCACGCTAAGCATCGCGGTCAGTCTCGCCAGCGGCGTGAAGGGACAGTTTGGCACGCCGCTTAAACCCTTTCATGCCGGAATGGCAGCGCGTAATGCGGTTGATGCCGCTACGCTGGCGCAAACCGGAATGCAGGGCCGGATGGATATCATTGAGTGCGCACAGGGTTTTGCCGAACTTTATGCCGGTACGCTCAGTCAGCCTTCGTTGCCCGACACGAATGGGCATGTGATCGAGCGCATCGGCATGATGCCGAAGAAGCATCCCTGCTGCGGCTCGACACATCGTATTCTCGATGCTATTGCCGATATTCAGCAGCAGCAAGGACTACGGGCGGAGGATATCGAAAGCGTGCATTGTCAGGTAGGTATTGCCAACTGGCGCAACCTTGCCTACACGCAGCCGCAGGATGAGATGCAGGCGCGTTTTTCTATGCAATATTGCGTGGCGGTAATGCTAAAAAAGGGCGCGCTAAGCGTCAGCGACTTTACCGCCGAGGCTGTGCAGCAGCAAACCAAGGCAGCACAACTGGCATCGATCACGTTGTCACCATGGACAGTCGCCCAGGAGGCAGAAAATGTCGACCTGCCGCATATCCTGACGCTGCGTCTCAAAGATGGCCGTGAAATTGTGCACTCCCGCCTGCGCGCTCGCGGCACACTTGATGAGCCCTTCAGTGAACAGGAACGCCAGGCAAAATTTCGTGACTGTTGCGCCGATATGCCGGGGAATGCCGATCTTTATCAAACGTTGATGGCGCTGGAGCAACAGGCGGATATTGAATTTCTACGTCAGCTGATGATTTAAGGAGCGATATTGATGACTGCATACCTCATGACTTACGTTGCTCTTTCACCTCTAAGAATGATGGCCGACGCAAAAACGAACCTCTGTGTAACTTTTCTTTGAGGTAAAAAGCCAGTCGGCGTACGTTGCTGTTTGTGTGCTGACCGGAAATTTTAAAGACTAATCATCTGATTTTTCTTCGTGCTACGTAACACTGCGCCCAACATTCTACGCGGCTGACAGCTTGAGCTGGTGATATTAGCCCTGTTCCCTGCCTCTGGGGTACCTGACTCATCCAATCTATGCGATTGTGAAGACGACAGGATCTTCCTGTCTGCAAATTATCAAGGATATGACTTAGCTTCAGGATATTCGCCATTGAAACGGCGTTTAGGGTACACGCCCAGTATCGCTGCATCAGGTGAAAAAGGTTTGTACGCTATTACAGCCACGCTGGCAGCAACGACTTCAAGAGCAAGTTCCCGGCAGGTTTATGGTGAAGCCATTATGAATGAGCATAACTGCACTGTAGTTAATTTAATTATCCACAGGTTAGATCCCAACAATACGATCCTTATCAGATCCCTATTAGATCCAAAAGAGATCCCCGATCCTCGCAGCCCGCACCAGCTCTGGGCTCAAAGGGTGATCCCATAAGCTGTGATAAGTAAGATATAAGCTATAGGGAGCTTTGCATAAGCTATGGATGGGAGATTATAAGCTATGATTAGCAAAGGAGATAAGCTATAGTGAGTTCAGTCACAGAATTATTCGTTCTCATGTGGATAATTTTTATCTTTAAAATTCATATCGCTAATGACCTTTTCATTAACGTAGCCAGGATCATTCACGAATGATCCACAGGTCAGCCCGGACTCGGGGAGCATCAAAACTTTTGTCCCCCTTCTGGCTAATGAAAACGTTTAACCAATAAAATTAGCGGCTTGCAATACCCATGATTAAGATCCGGAGCCAGTTTGGAAAACGAAAGCATAGATCTTGATACCCTTTTTCAGGAAGTCGATAAGTCGTCAGGTGAACTGGTTACGCTCACTCCGAACGCTAACAATACTGTCCAGCCTGTGGCGCTTATGCGGTTGGGTGTATTTGTACCTACGCTTAAGTCTCTGAAAAACAGTAAAAAAGATACCCTGTCAAAAACGGATGCGACGGAAGAACTTACCCGACTTTCTCTGGCAAAGGCGGAAGGTTTTGATAAAGTTGAAATCGTCGGTCCTCGCCTGGACATGGATAATGATTTCAAAACATGGGTAGGCATCATCCATTCTTTTGCCAAGCACAAAGTCATTGGAGATAAAGTTCAGCTTCCCTTTGTTGAATTTGCCAAACTCTGCGGTATTCCCTCAAACCGGTCCTCAAAGAAGCTCAGAGAGCGTATAAGCCCCTCTCTGAAGCGAATTGCAGGTACGGTCATCTCTTTTACAGCCAACAGTAAAGAGCATACCAAGGAGTATGTGACGCACCTTGTGCAATCTGCCTACTACGACACGGCAAAGGATATTGTGATACTGCAGGCCGATCCGCGGTTATTCGAACTGTATCAGTTTGATCGTAAAGTCCTTTTGCAGCTTAAAGCGATTAATGTTTTGAAGCGTCGCGAATCCGCGCAGGCGATTTACACCTTTATCGAAAGCCTTCCTAAAAATCCTGCGCCCATCTCCCTTGCACGACTACGCGCAAGGCTGAACCTGAAATCGCCTGTGTTTTCTCAGAATCAAACTGTACGCAGGGCGATGGAGCAGCTAAAGGAAATTGGTTACCTTGATTACAGCGAAGTGCAGCGAGGTCGGGCTGTCTTCTTCAATGTGCATTATCGCAGGCCAAAGCTCAAAGCGCCTAAAAATGAAAGCGAAGAAATCATTCCGGTCACGGCGCCTGTGCCTGTCGATAGCGATCCTGAGCTTGCTAAAAAACTTCAGGTGCTTGAAAAGTTGGGTATCACCATGGAAGATTTAGAAAAGCTGTTTAAAAACAAGTGAGTATAATGACCTTGCGGTTGATTTTTCTCTTTTTTTTGCACATTAAACGGAAACTTTACTCACTACAGCTTATATAGTCTCCGGCGAGTAAATGTATGAGAAGCAGCACTACCGTAAGAAACAGATAAAACGAGTAGCTGCCACCATTTATTCAGCATCATCTTTTTTATGTATGATAATCATCAAGTTAATGATGATGCTTTCTTGTCATTATACCGTTCATTATAATGCTGACATAAGCTGTAGTGAGTAAGCTACTCACTACAGCTTATGTTATGGCTTCTCTGTTATCATAAAAAACGATGCTTCGCCTTTAGTTGTCAGAGCACTCCTTTACTGACCTAATGTCCTTCCAAAAAATGCACGCCATCCAGATGACGTTTTCTTCGTTATTTAAGCTCTTTAAATGCTGGAAAGCCTGTAAAGCAGTTACTCACCACAGCTTATGTTTGTCGCATAAATGAGCGCATACTCACTACAGTTTATAGCATAAGCTGTAGTGAGTAATATAAGCTATAGAGAGTATTTTACTCACTACAGCTTATGCTCCTGCCTGTTTAACTGTAATTTAATTCAGGCGCTTTCAAGAAGAAGTTCAGGCACGTTAATGCAGTAAATGACTGGTTTTATCCAGCATTGCTGACACAAGAATGCTGGTAAAAGTGATGAATCTGGTCTGGAAAGGAAGCGAAAAAAAATGTTGTCAGTTCAAGCTGAAGCAGCCTGCTCATCATAGTAGATAGGTTTTAATAGATAATCCCGGGCTTGTGAACCAGTTAAAAGCCTGTCTTATCCGTCTTTTTTCTTTCTTCTTTTTGTGGAAACTCTCTATTGTGACATCCACTGTAATCAGAAAGGAGAACCTGGGAGCGAATTTAGTCTGGTGCCAGGTTAAAACATCCGGACAGAAATCAGGGACGTTAAGGTTTGATACTGAACTTAGCGCTCTGCTTTACCTCGCCTCCCCCTCCTCTACGCTACATGAATAGTTGATTGCCTTCTCTTTCGTTGCATCCAGCCCTAAACAGATCTGAGTAAAATTCACAGGCATTGCAATTCTTAACAAATATATGATTTTTAAGATAGTCAGGGTTTTCAGGAACGAATCAAAAGTTGGCAAACGATTGCTTTTGCTCTGTAATTAAGGAGCACAGGGGCTTTGAACAAACAGTGCGGCTTTCTATTATGAATAACAGTGATAAAGCCAGAAATGTAACGACCTTATACAAGGGTGTTCATACACTTTTGAGCTGATTTTTCTGGGAATTTCAACGTGAAATTTAATCTGATTGTATTTTAAAAACAGTAGGTTAAAAAGTTTTTTTGATGGGAACCTTATATACTTAACCTAGAAGAAAAACCATGACGTCAGGTTGCAACAATCATGGTCTGATTAAGACATCCTAATCCTGCATGATTACTTTTTCGCTTCGTCTGCTTGCATACGTTCCAGAACAGCTCTGACTGCCGTATCCAGTTCTGCCTGGTAGGTAGCTGGCAAGCGAGAAAATTCATACGTAATCAGGCGCTTCTCTGGATTAATCTTCTTACGAGCAAACTGCTTCTTATCCGCAAAGTCTGCCATCTTCTCGGTCAGGATCTGTTTAGCACCTCGTGTAGCTTTGCTATCGGCACTTTCTGCACGAAAATAGCTGATAATCTTTGCTTTAACCGTCGGGTCATCCGAAGTCGAGACAACTTCATCAACCAGACGCTCACGCACTGCAGAGGTAAGAGCCTCAATACTGATATTCTTTGCCTGCGCTTTATCCGCTATATCGAGCAGTGTCTGGTAATCGGTGATTGAAAGTTCGCTTACAGCAGGAAAGACGGAGATCATCTCATCCGGTACCGATGCCGCCTGAAACGCGCGCGTGACTTTTGCCGCCGAGAGACCTTCTGCAGCGGCAATATCTGACTGGTTCATATCTTCCGGGTACATCAACTTAAGGCGCTTACCAAGCTCACGCAGCGTATGTTCTCTGGCTGTCTGAATATCGGCTGCCAGCTGTCGGGCATCAGCAAGTGTCAGCTCATCTTTAGTTATCAAAACTTCAAAAGGCGTGCCGTTAAAAATACATGCCGCGCGACGTCGTGAACCATCCAGAATTTCAATGCGCCCATCTACTTCACGGCCAATCGCCGGAAAAAACTGCTGAAGCTTGATTGTTCGCGAAATGTCACTGACAGATTCCGGCGTCAGGAACGACTGGTCACGCCCGTTGACGGCAGCATCAACAAACGTCTGCGCCTCAATATCATCATGCAAAATTTTAGTCAGGATAAAGCGTGCCTGTGTGCCTGACCTCAGGGTAAATACGCGCTCGCCTTCGGTTTCACTGAGCATTTTTGAAAAGCTTGAATTACCCAGCTGGCGGCCTAGCCTAACCATTTCTTTTTTCACTTGATACTCCTCACAAACTCAATCCGTTTGAACACGGCCTGTGTAAACCTTTCTGCCTCACGCTTCGCGTTTTTAAGCGCCTCCGCACTTCCTGGATAAGAGCCCGGGTCGGCACTTACGATAGTGTCGAAACTTTCCCCACAGCGCTCAAACCCGTCAAGCCGCGGCAGAGAAGCATCAAGGATATAGGAGGTAAACACATCCCGGGCCAGCCCATGCGTCATCTCGTGATCGCGTTTGGACGTCATTTTTGACATAAAGCCGATGTTGCCCTTGATGCGTGGATTGATGCCCTCTTCTTCGAGCTGTTCAAGCATTTCCGGCAAGCGCGTCAGGTATTTAAGCGTCGAATGAAAGTCTACCTGGGCTGGAGGCGTTGGTGTAAGCAGTAAATCGCTCGCAGCGATGGCGTTCAACATGAACGCGTCCAGGTGAGGACCGGTATCGATAAAGATAAAATCGTAGTCTTTTCCAACCCGATCGATGATGTTACGGCGAAGCACTTCAGAGGGAAGCACACCAGGCAGATGCTCATTCACCAGATTGTTCCACTGGCTGGCAATAAAGCCATCGTCAATGGAAGCGGGCATTACATCCACGCCAGGGATAATTGTGGGCTTGATGATGTCTTCTTTAATCTGGTCAGCATCCAGATCGTTAAGCATCGCCTGCGCCGCCGTCTCCATTATTGAGCCAATGCTGTTAGCATGATTCAGAAACATGGTGCTGGAAGCCTGCGGATCGAGGTCAATCACAAGTGTGCGCAAGTCGTACTGTAGTAAATCGGGATGGACGCGCAGACCATGCGCCAGCGTGACGGTACTGACCGTTTTGGACACCCCACCCTTCAAATTGACTACAAATATAACGAAGGGGCCCTCACCTGCATGTATGTCTCGGTATTTAGGGACTTTACGATGGGCATAAATATCGACCACATCCTGAATGGTCAGCGCGTAGTGCTTTGCGTTACCGGCATCCTTTTTGCCAAAAACATGCCCTTTCGATTCCATCTCTTCAATCGCCTGCTCAACGGCACGACGGCTGAGCTTTGGCAAATTTGCTACAGAGTTGCGGGTAAAAGTCTGATAGTACTGGTCAAGGCCGTACTCGTTTCGCCTGTCAGTAATATCGTCGCTCATACTTCGGAGCATGGCGTTTGCCCTGCGTGCCGTTTCATCTACTCCGCCGTAATTACTTTTCATCTCTCCGCTCCGTTGGCAAATTTTGAACTCAGTGTACAGACTAAAATGCAGTGTGCAACTTTTTATGTGAAATCACCAAAAAGTTGTACGGGGCAGAATATATTGAACGTATAACGAAGTAGAGGCATGCTGGGGTTGAGTAATAATGGCTAAATTCTCTACGGTTAAGTAAAAAGATTAGCATTCTGCCTTAAGCTCAATTCAGGCATGAAATGACATAGAATACCCATCCAAATTTCATGATCAATCTTTTGATTTTTAAGCATTTTTTAGGTAAATTTCAGGTTGAAATTCCCATGGTTTTTAGCGAAAAGCTTGTTGCTATAAGGAGTAAGCAGACTCACAAAACTGTCGTTCTATGCCAGTTCTTGCATCAGACGATTAATCTCAATGCAGCTGTTGATTGTCCAAACTCTCCTTACTGCTCATTAGTCTGTTGCGTTTACATCTCACCTATTCAGATAGGTTCCTCAGTATCATCAAGCGTGGCAGAAGTGAAGACGCTGATAGCGTTGATATTTTCATCTTCTTTGTCTTCTGTCGTTACGATGAAAAAGTGCAACTTTGCTAGCGCTGTATATCTACCTGCGTAGTCGCGCTGGCTATCAGGTGACAGGTGTGCTTATACAGCCAGAGTGGCTGTTAAGTTTCAGGCTTAGGGAGCCCGGCTGGTGAATCTCATCCAGATTTATAGGGTGGCGATGGCATGCACTCGTTACCTGCAAGTAACGTGAGACATCCCGACCCTGAGAATACAAAAGTAATTCTTTATCGACTCGCTAAGAATGAAGTGACAGCAGTAGGTTCAACAGCCTTTGGAGGATACAGGGTTTATTAAAGATCCTGAGCTTATCAGCCGATAATCAGAGATTAATTTTCTCGTTTTGAATATGGATGTCTGGTCGGTTATTCATTACCAGACGTTAAATCGCCCGCAGAAACGGCTGCCAGATAAACTGTATTAGTGACCATCAGTTATGACAAACATCAGCATGACTAAAATTATTTCAGCACGTAGCAGCAATAATTGTGGCGTTTGAAGAGCCAGCAAGAAATACCATCAAGCTAGTTTTGTATCGTCAGCGAATACCGGAGCCGAACCACATGAATCCCGCGATTGAACCACCCTTCTCTGCTGTTTGGTCGACGGACGATCGAGGTATCTGCATTGACAGTCAGGAAAGCCCTGCGGGCCTGGTCCCCGCCCTGAAAGGCATAACATTAGGCGAATGGCTGAAGTTCGCACAGGTTGATGATGATGCCAGGATTGCACAGCAACTGACTGCGGCGCTGGATTTTGTAGAACCTTTTCATATCGAAGTGCCTGTAAATTGTCTGGACGGTACAACGCGGCGGGTGGTTTTGTCAGGACTACCGAATTGCCAACCGACTGCTTCTCGTCTGCAATACAACGGCTTTATTTTCGACGTAACAGAACAGCGCAAAGCGCTTGAAGATGCCCTGCGCACGGCGGCGGAATATCGCTTGTTGATAGAAAACAGTACTGACTTGATCGCTCATTGCGATGCTGGGGGTAGATACGTTTCGATCTCACCTTCTTACAGTGAAATGATAGGCTGGTCAGCTGATGAAGTGATTGGCCGTTTAGTCGTGGATTTTTTGCATCCTGAAGACCGTACACCAGCCATGGAGGCGCTGGGACATATTTTTAACGGAGGTGTGCTTCCGGACGTAGTCGAAGTGCGTAAACTCCATCGCGATGGCCATTACATTACTCTTGGCACCAAAACCTGCGGCGTCAGCGACCCTTCAACAGGCAACAATATCGGTGCAGTACTGGTTTCGCGCGACATTACTCTTGAAAAGGAAAGGTTGCACAAGCTTGAGATCCTGGCAACCCGCGACACGCTGACTGGTTTACCTAATCGCGCGTGGATCCACGACCGGGTCAGCAGCCTGATCGCGCAAGGCGAGGATCAGGCATACACGACCGTCATGTTTATCGATCTGAATGGATTTAAAGCGGTCAATGATTCGATGGGGCACGCGGCAGGAGATGTCTTACTGCAGCAGGTAAGCGCACGTTTAAAATTTTGTATGCGCCCGGGTGACTCAGTGGCACGTCTGGGTGGAGACGAGTTTGTCGTAGCAGCGAAGTGCAAAAATCGCGAGGTGGCTTCAGCAATCGCCCAGCGCATCATAAACAGTTTACAAGCGCCATTTTCTGTTAACGGCATGGAAGTAGAGATCGGGGCAGCTGTTGGAATCAGTCTCGCAAGGTTCGAGGAGGCTTCGGCCAAAACGTTATTTGAAAATGCCGATAAAGCGATGTACGAGGCGAAAGTAAAACGTGACGGATCCTATCGGTTTTTCAAGCCTGCCGGCCGGTCGTTGCATGATTAAAATAGCCTGCTTCGCGTGTTAACTTTATCTGTAATTAATCAAAATACTAAGCGCTCATCATGCCAGTCGTCCTTTGTAAGATACGGCTGCCGTCAGCCGTATTGCATTAACTCCAGACACCGGTGCCACCGACAGCATTACCTTCCAGCGACTGGATGTCACTATAAGTAAAAAGGCCATACAGAGAGCTAGAGTCGCAGAATATAATGACTAAAAACTGCGATGAGGGACCATCGTCAGCGTTGGGATAGATATAGACGTCAGTGCCCTCAGTCAGTAATTCATCAAAATCATCATAAAAAAGTGTACCTGTTCCTCCCGGATCGTTCAGGGGCTGGTTCAGCGTATTAACTGCCTGCCCTTTAAATATATTATTTCCGGGAGACGCTACCTGTAACTGTATGTTTACCTTAGTGGCAGGATAAGTCAGGCAAAGTGTAGCATCATAGCTGCCAGCCCATCCCGCATCGCGAATGTTTCTGAGATGCTGTTTCGTGGCTTCAGACCAGTCAGGAAAATGTTTAAGCACCGCCTTAACGGCTGCTGCTTTTTGTTCAGGAGCAGAGTCTTTCATAACACCTCCTTCTAACCGCTTCCACACTAGATACGGGCAACATCACTTATTACATGTGATTATCCTTATTTCAATACAACAGGCGTCGCTGGTTTAAGGAATAAATATTTATCCCCTGGTTCTTAAAGAAAGTCGCAGGTTTGGCTGATGTGGCGATGCCTTCATGCTCCTATAGGTTTTAAAGTGTTGAACAGTGCGGTCTGCATCTTACGCCGTGCCGCTAATTTAGCTCGACCGCTGCGAATGCAAAGGTGCGCTGCGTCGCTACGCTGCACCGGTTTCTTCTGCTCACAGTGCATAATTTTCCCGTCGTTCGTCAGCTCATTTATCACGTCGTTATCGTACAACTAACGCCCGTTGTGTGCGTCGGGCTGACGTATCGGCACGGCGTAAGCCGGTTCACAGAGGGCTGTTATTAAGGAGTGTTTTATGAGCACGATGACTTTGACAATGCCTGTCAGACCCTTCACGCGAACAAGCAGGCTTCCGAGTTGATGTTCCATGACAGGGAAGGGCCGCCGGGTGCATCAACTCAAAGGCGTTAAACATAGCAAAAATCCCTGTCAAGGGCTGTGTGTATTTGCAGCATTATTTGCTGGCTTCCTGATCCGCGCAAGAAGTCGCTTGCTCTTCACCGTCGCGAAAAAATACAGCCATTGATTTTTAAAGATTAACAGCGAAACGACAGCTCATAAATTAACCATTTGTTTGCAGGCACCATCGGGAAAGGGCAGCAGAAGTTTATCCACAGCTTTATGCGCGGAATGTGCAGGGAAGGTGTGGATAAGATCGCCCCTTCGGCTCCCCTGATCGGGTCGTCAGCACCATTCAGCGAACCGGCTGAGCCGGTAAGCTTCACCGGACCGCGCGACGTGTTCCGGGCCTAGTGGCTGGAGTCTGAGGGCTGAAGGCAAAGCGTGCTGGCGCTCGTCTGAAAAGACCATTGCAGAGTTTTTAAGCGAAGCCTGTTTTGTATGATTAATGTTCATTTTCAGGGAGCTGTCGCATAAGGAGTATGTCTTAAAACCCTTTCAACCCGCCTTTCTCATTCTCATCTGTATTTGCCCGGCGCGCGTGCGACGAGAGGCTGCCGGCTGAACAGTTGCCGGCAGTACCGTATAAAACCCGGGCCAGACACATACACGGCAGGGCAGGGGCTGCAGCCAGCCCACCGGCTGGCGCGAACCGCGACGGCCAGAAACCGCCGACGCTCTGAGGAGCAACGCCGTTTCGCTGCCGCTCAGCCGCCGTTGCTGCTGCATCGTACTGTG
>NZ_RMVG01000002.1 GCF_003813865.1 Candidatus Pantoea deserta | reverse complement strand
ATCACTTTACCCGACCTGTTATTACTGCCCTGCCTCTTCTGCCGCACCAGGGAAAAAGGAATATTTATTTCATGAGGCATAGTGAGAGCGCGCTGAAAGAGCGGCTGCGATGTCTCGCAGCCGGAGAGACGAGATTAATTTACCGCTGGCGTCGGGCCGAACACATCAAACTGCGGCAGCGTGACGTTCTGGTAGGTTTCCCAGCCGCCGCCCAGCGCTTTGTACAGGGCGACCAGGTCCAGCGCGCTCTGCATACGCGCCTGGGTCGCCTGTTCTTGCGCCTGCGCCAGCTGACGCTGCGCGTCGAGCACCTCGATAAAGGTCGAAATGCCCTGACGATAGCTGTCGCTGGCGAGATCGAAGGCGCGCTGCAAGGAGCCGGTCGTTTCATCCAGCGCTGTGACGCGCGCCTGATCGGCGCGATAGCTGACCAGCGCATTCTCTACGTCCTGTAAGGCGGTCAGCACCGTCTGACGGTAGTCAAGCGCCGCGCTGGCCTGCTGCGCGCGCGCCAGCTTCACGCTGGAGACCAGCCGACCGCCCTGAAAAATCGGGATCGACAGCGACGGGCCAACCGAATAGAAATGGCTGCTCCAGTTATCGAGATAGCTGACATCGGTATTGCGCACGCCAAGCTGGCCGGTCAGCGACAGGCTGGGGAAGAGCTGGGCCACCGAGACGCCAATATTCGCCGTCTGCGCATGGAGCGTCGCCTCAGCCTGACGAATATCCGGGCGGCGACGCGCCAGCGTAGCGGGAATCCCCACGGGCACGATCTGCGGCAGCGCAGGCATCGCCTTCGGCGGGTAAAGCTCGTTATCCAGCGCCCCTGGGGTTTTGCCCAGCAGCACCGCCAGCCCATTCATCGCCTGACGCGCCTGCGACTGATACTGCGGCAGCTGCGCCTGAAGCGAACTGAGCTGCGCGCGCGCGTTTTCCACGTCGGTCAGCGGAGCCAGTCCGTTACGCTGCTGGCTCTGCGTCAGTTCCCAGCTCTGCTGCGCGATCGCAATCTGCTGCTCCAGCGTCGCCACGGTCGCCTGCGCGCCGCGCAGTTGCAGATACGCGCGCGCCACTTCGGCCTCCAGCGACACCAGCGCGTCGTTGCGCTGCTCTACCGCCGCCTGCGTTTGCGCGTCGGCCAGCTCGACCTGACGCCGCACCTTGCCCCACAAATCCAGTTCCCAGCTGGCGTCGAAACTGCCCTGATAGAGCGTTACCGGCTGCTCCAGGCTGCTGAGCTGGCTGGCGGTCTCGCTGTCGAGCTGGTCGGTCACGCCGTTTGCCTTGAGCAGTCCTTCAAGGCCCAGCTGCTGGCGGGTGACTTTGGCGCTGCCGTTCAGACTGGGAAACAGACCGCCGCGCGCCTGCGCCAGCTCCTGCCGCGCGCCCGCGATACGCAGCACCGCCTGCTGGAGCGTCAGATTTCCCTCTACCGCGCGATCGATCAGGCTATTAAGCTGAGGATCGTTAAAGGTTTGCCACCAGCGCGAATTGATCGCCCCGGCCTGGGTTTTTGAGGCCTGCTGCGCGTCCAGCAGATGATAGCTGCCCGGCAGCTGGGGTTTTGGCGCCTCATAATCAGGTCCAACGGCGCAGCCCGCCAGCCAGAGTGCCAGCGTTAACAGGCTCAGCGGCTTTGCCAGCTGGCGCGTAAAGATAACCTTCATGTCAGTGTGCTCCTGCACTGCCTTCGCTCTTAATCGGCGACAGCAGCCAACAAAATGGAATCAAAATCAGGGCGACGATGCTCAGACCTGAAAAAACATCGATGTATGCCAGAATGCGCGACTGGGCCACCATCTCCTGATAGAGCTGGCCGCTTGCCAGCGTCATCGGATCGCCAACCGCCGTCGTAAAATCGCGGATCGCCTGCGCCCAGTGCTGTAGCGTGATAGTGAACTGCTCGTTGAGCGGCGTCATGTTATGCACCATATGCGCCGACCGCACCTGCTCGCGCTCGGTAATCGCCGCCGTTGACAGCGAGATGCCGATAGAGCCGGCCACGTTACGGAACATGGTAAACAGCGCCGACGCATCGGCATTCAGGCGTTGCGGGATAGTGATAAAGGCGATGGTGGTCAGCGGCACGAACAGAAAGCCCAGTCCAATCGACTGCGCGCTGCGCATCAGCACCAGGGTTTTAAAGTCGACGTCCGGCGTCAGGGTTGACGAGTACATAAAGGCCAGCGCCAGGCAGGTAAAGCCAAAGGCGATGATATAGCGCGTCTGCACGCGCGGCATAAGCGCAATCACCAGCGGAATGGTAAGCACAATCAGCACCGCGCCCGGCGACAGCACCAGCCCTGACCAGGTTGCGGTATAGCCGAGATCCTGCTGCGCCAGCTGCGGCAGAACCACCGAGCTGCCATAAAGGATCATCGCCATGCCTGCCATCAGCAGCCCGGATACCCAGAAGTTGCGATCCTTCATCACCAGAATATCCACCACCGGCTTACGGGCATACATCAGCCAGTACACCGCGCCGACGATGCCGACCAGCGCCAGCGTGGCGAACAGCACGATAAAGTGCGAGGCGAACCAGTCTTCATCTTCGCCGCGATCGAGAAACACCTGTAGACAGCCGAGACCCAGGGTGATCAGGCCGATGCCGATATAGTCGATCTTCAGCCGCCCTTTCGCCCACTTGCGCTCCCACGGCGGATCTTCCAGCAGCTGATAGATCGCCAGCACCGTCAGAATCCCTACGGGAATATTAATGAAGAACACCCAGCGCCAGCTATAGTTATCCGTGATCCAGCCGCCCAGCGTAGGCCCGATCACCGGAGCCACGATAATCGCGATAGAAGAGAGACCAAAGGCCTTGCCGCGATCCTCCGGCTTGAAGTAGTCCAGCAACACTGACTGCTGCACCGGCTGCAAGCCGCCGCCGAAAAAGCCCTGTAGCACGCGGAACAGAATGATCTGCCACAGCTCGGTGGCGATGCCGCACAGGAAGGAGCAGATGGTAAACATCACGATGCAGATCAGAAAGAACTGTTTACGGCCAAAAAGCCGGCTAAAAAAGGCGGATATCGGCAGCACGATGCCGTTTGCCACCAGATAGGAGGTCAGCACCCAGGTGGATTCGTCATAGCTGGAGGAGAGCGAACCGGCAATATGGGGCAGCGCCACGTTAACGATGGTGGTGTCCAGAATCTCCATAAACACCGCCAGCGTCACGGTCACCGCCACGAGCCAGGGATTGCTGGAGGGTTGCCAGCTCTGCGACTGGCTCATTCCACGGTAACCTTAGGTTCGACCGACAGGCCAAGCGGCAGCGGATGATTCGGATCCAGTCCTTTGTCGATCACAATCTTCACCGGCACGCGCTGAACAATTTTTACGTAGTTGCCGGTGGCATTTTCCGCCGGGAATGTCGAGAAGCGCGAACCCGATCCCATCTGGATACTGTCGACATGCCCTTCCAGCTGCATATCGGGCCAGGCATCGACGCTGATGGCCACTTTATCGCCTGGATTCATGCGCGCCAGCTGCGACTCTTTGAAGTTAGCGGTGATCCAGATGTCCGGCGACACCAGCGAGAACAGCGAACTTCCCGCCTGCACCAGCGTACCGAGCTGGACATTGCGTTTGGTGATAAATCCGTCGTAGGGGGCGCGCACCTGGGTGTAGGACAGGTTCAGCTCTGCGGTGTTGAGCTGCGCCTGAGCCTGAGCCACCTGCTGCTGACGCGCTTCTACATTGGTTTCCTGCTGGCGGATCTGTAAGGCCACCTGCGAGGCGACCTCTACCTGCGCTTTCGCGCTCTGCAACTGCGCCTGCGCCGAACGCAGCTGCGCGGCGGCGGTATCAATATTGCGCTGACTGGTTGCGCGCGGGTCGACGCCCCGCTGGCGGCGATAATCGGCCTCGGCGTTTAGCAGGTTTGCCTGCGCTTTCGCCTGGTCAGCCAGCGCCTGATCGCGCTGCGCCGGATACTGTACTTTTGACAGGGCCAGCTGCGCCTGCGCCTGATGCAGCTGGGCCTGAGCCAGACCGAGCTGCGCTTTCGCCTGGTCGCGTTGCGCCAGGGTATCGCGCGGGTCGATCTCGACCAGTAAATCGCCCTTTTTCACACGCTGGTTGTCATTGATCAGCAGCTTTACCACATAGCCCGACGCCTTCGGCGCGATAGTGACGGCGTCACCCTCGGTAAAGGCGTCATCCGTGGTCTCTTCATTACGGGTGCTAAACCAGAACCAGAACGCGACAAGCAGCATTACCACGACCACAATGGCCAGAATGATTAACGGTTTTTTGCCTGGTCGTTTACGTTCTTTTTCATCGTTATTGTCTTCAGACTGCTCGTCCGAGGGGTGGTGCGCGTTCTTCGCATCATCCTGATGGGATTCGCGTTTCTCGTTTTCGCTCATAGTCAGTTCCGCATGGCTAACGCCCTAATTCCCGGGCAGAAAAGGTCAGATAAACAGTAGATGGTTAACTGACATTTTCCAGCGTTTCTTGACCTTTCCCGACAAAAGTGGCACGTCCTGCACCATTTGTCAGGAAGCGGCAGAAATTAGTGCAGCAGACGCAGCAGCAGCCAGCCGCTGATCATCGACCACGCCAGCAGGGGCAGAGAGAAGAGATGAAACTGCCACCAGACGCGGCGATCTTTTGCCATACGCAGCGCAATCAGGTTGGCCAGCGATCCTGGCAGCAGCCCAAAACCGCCAATATTGACCGCCCAGGCAAGCACGTCGGAAGGGGGAAGTTTCTGGAGCAGCAGAATGGTGGCGGGCACATTGCTGATCACCTGCGACAGGCCGATACCCAGCAGGTAGATAGCGCCGTCGCCGAGGCGGGATACCGCATCGAAGTGCTGCTGCACCACGGGCAGATGGGTCAGCAAATAGACATCGATAAACATGGCGACAAATACCGCCAGCAGGCTCCAGTCGATATTAATCAGAACTTTGCGCGCCATCAGCAGATAGCAGCCCATGATTAACAGCAGCGCCCAGCCGGTCATTTGCCACTCCAGCGCGGCGACAAACACCAGATAGAGCAGCACGCTGATCGTAAACAGCGGCTTTTGCCACTGGCGCGTCTCCTCTTCGCCATGCTTCTGAATCGCGCGCGGTTTGAAGCTAAACCACGTCAGCGCCAGCAGCGTCGCCAGCAGCCATACCGCCAGCGGCGCCATTTGCGCAATAAAACCGGCGACGCCCAGTTTGCCGTGGCTCCACAGCAGAATATTTTGTGGGTTGCCGACCGGAGTCAGCAGCGAGCCGGCGTTAACCGCCAGGGCTTCAAAGATGATCAGCCTCGACAGTGGAAGACGCGAGAATTTGCGCAGCGTCAGGGTCAGCGGCACCAGAATAAACAGCGCCACATCGTTGGTGAGAAAGGTCGATAACAGCGCGGCCGCCAGCACCATAAACAGTGCCAGCGCGCGTTCGTGACGAAAGCGGGCCGTCAGCCGCGCGCCCAGCACATCGAAGTAGCCGCTGGTTTCCAGCCCTTTGGTTAACAGCAACAGACCGGTTAGCGTGACAATAGTATGCCAGTCGACCGCGCCGGGCAGATCGGCCCAGTGATAACTGGACAGCAGGAGTAAAATCGCGCCGAGCGCGAGCAGCAGATGCAGAATACGATCATGCAAAAAAGTGCGCAGCACGGTTAACATAGTGGCGGGCCCGGTGATTAACTGCGGCTTTCGTAGAATTTCTGAAAAACGGCCAGGGTTTCATCGCTGACGTGATGCTCAATGCCTTCAGAATCACGACGTGCGGTTTCTGGGCTAATACCTAGCGCCAGAAGGAAAGTTTCGACGATGTGATGGCGAGCACGGCTCTCTGCGGCCAGCGTCTCCCCTTCGCTGGTCAGGAAGACGCCGCGATAAGGCACCTGCTCAACCAGCCCGGCGCTGCTGAGACGTTTGAGCATTTTGGCTACGGTAGGCTGCGAGACGCCGAGGCGTGCCGCCATATCTACCTGACGGGCCTCGCCAAACTCGCCGATTAAATCTGAGATCAATTCAACATAGTCGTCGATCAGTTCGCGGCGATGCGCTTCGCGTACCTGTCGAAATCCTTCGACATGCTCTTCGATATCTTTCAGGGGTCCTTGTGGAGCGGATACCCCATTTTTGGCACGACGACTCATCTAGCTTCCTCTTTAATATTCTCCGCGCTCGCGCAGCGAGACGGATTTGCTGCGCTTATTGTAAACCAGGCACAAAGAAGCTCAAATTTTTCGTAAATAGCATTGGCTACAGGGTATAGCCAGTGCTATATTTGTTGATATTGTAGGCAACCGCGCTAACAACAAAGAGCAGATTCGCCAGCATCGTTATCGCTGACGGCGGCTTCTGCTGACTGACGTCGGATATTGTCTGCTAATACGCCGTTACTGATTGGGAGGTCGAGATGAGCACCATGAAATGCTGCATTGACTGTGGCAAATGCTTCCAGACTGAGAAACAGGCTTCATCCAGCACGCTGAAATCCTGGCTGTGCCTGCTGAGCCGCTCCCCTTTTTCACTTCGCCTGATGCTGGTTGAAAAACTGCTGGGCACCCCGCGCGACGATCGTCACTGCTCTAAGCTCATCTGGCGCGGATAACGCCGCCCTTTTCTCTGACAGCCTTTCGCCTCGGCAAAGGCTGTTTTGCGATCTCTTTTTTTGCCGTTTTTCCTGAAACAGGCATAAAAAAAACGGCCGCAAAGGGCCGTTTTTTCTGCAACTGGTCTAAGCAAAAACTTAGAAGCTGTAACCTACGCCAGCAATCCAGGTGCCAACATCAACGTTACGGATACGGCTCTGCTCGTAACCAACGTCAATGGCGAAGTCCTGATACGGGTTGAACTGCAAACCAGCACCGTAGGAGAAACCTACGTCGCTTGAATCAGATTTGTCGCGAACAACGGTGTCGTTCTGCTGGAATTTACCATAGCCGATACCGACTACACCGTAGATGCTTGCCCAGTCGTTCAGACGGTAAGCCGGACCTGCGGTGAAACCGTAGTACTGACCTTTGTTATACACGCCAGAATCAGTGCGATCTTTTTCGGTGTAGGTGAAAGAACCGATCCAACCCAGCGGGTTAGAGCCGTCTTCGTAACGGTATTTCAGGTTGAAACCGTTAGCTTTGTTAGCTACGCCCTGATAGTCAGACTGAGCGTAACCGCCGGTGACTGTGCTCTGCGCCATTGCGGAACCCGCAGAAACTGCCAGAACACAAGCCAGTGCTGAAAGACATGCAATTTTTTTCATAACCACCTCAAATGTGATAATACTTCTCTCCTGACAACGCTAAAAATATAACAAAACTCAGCCAGAAACTCTGCCCGCAAATTATTGTCTAACAGAATGTTTGGTGTAACAGAAAGTTAATGAAGTTTCCTATGTTATTCATTTTACTTATAAATTGCGTCATCAAACTGCAATGAATTTTTTTTGATAAATATTGTCCTTTAAGTTAATTCCTAAAAAATCCTGACAGTTCTTTACGGAACTGGCCCTGAAACCGGCTAAATTTCACCCAGGCCGGGCGGGATTTCCCTGCTTTCGATCTCTTCTTTTTTATCCTGCATCCAGTAGACTGCCCCCTTTTAACGCATACAGACTGACCATCAGGACGCGCTTACAGGATGTCACTTTCTCTCTCAGGTAAAAATTTCACGCCAGCCATGTCCGTTGCGGTACTGCTGGTTGCCATGCTCTCGCTACAGGGCGGCGCCTCGCTGGCAAAATCGCTGTTTCCCGCGGTAGGCGCGACAGGCATCACCGCACTGCGCCTCGGACTGGGTACCCTGATGCTTTGCCTTATCTTTAAACCCTGGCGTTTGCGGGTGACGCGCGAGCAGCGTGTGCCGCTGCTGCTGTATGGCCTGGCGCTGGGCTGTATGAATTTTATGTTTTACCTGTCGCTGCGCACCGTTCCGTTAGGCGTGGCGGTCGCGCTGGAATTTACCGGTCCGCTGACGCTGGCGCTGCTGGGTACGCGACGCCTGCTGGACTTTATCTGGGTGGTGCTCGCCGTCACTGGCCTGTGGTTTTTGCTGCCGTTCGGCGACAACATGCAGGCTATCGATCCGCTGGGCGCCGCGCTGGCTGTGGGCGCAGGGGCCTGCTGGGCTTTATATATTCTGTCGGGGCAGCGCGCCGGAGCGGAACATGGTCCGGCCACGGTGGCGCTGGGTTCGCTGATTGCTTCGGTTATTTTTGTGCCCACAGGCCTGGTCTTTGCGGAGCCAGGCATCTGGCACTGGGGCGTTATTCCCGTTGCCCTTCTGGTTGCCTTGCTCTCCAGCGCTATCCCCTATTCGCTGGAAATGGTGGCGTTGACCCGATTGCCGGCACGCATTTTCGGCACGCTGATGAGCCTGGAACCTGCCGTCGCGGCGCTGTCAGGCATTCTGTTTCTCGGCGAAACGCTGACGTGGCAGCAGTCTCTGGGTCTGCTGGCGATTATTGCGGCGTCGGCCGGCGCGACGCTGACGCTCAAACCCCGTAATACCCGGTTAAAACAGGTAGAAATAACGTCGCCGCCGCCTCAATAGCCTATTCTGCTGCGTAATCAGGCGGACGGTTAATATTACCAGCTGAGAAGGGCTTTTATTTTAACCAACAATAAACATTAATATTATCATTCTGAAACATACTGTTTGATTTTTATCTGCCCGCCATAAAAAAATCCGTATTTACAGAGAGATAACCCGTCACCCTGGCCCGAATGCGTTCGGGTCAGGGTTTATTTCCGCTTACGCATTATCCGTAAATGCCATCTATTTCAGCCATAGCTCAGCTCAATCCTGCAAACAGCAAAAGCGCTGCTATACTTATTTCCGTGCTTGATTAGGACAACCATCCAAGAGAGGATTCAAACGATGAGTACCGCAAAACTGGTTAAAAATAACTCTTCCGATCTGCTTTACACCCGTAATGATGTGGCTGACGACGAGAAAAAGGCCACCATTGAGGTGCTCAACCGTCTGGTGGTGGAATTTATCGACCTGTCGCTGATTACCAAGCAGGCGCACTGGAACATGCGCGGCGCAAACTTTATCGGCGTACATGAAATGCTGGACGGTTTCCGCACCACTATTACCGATCATCAGGACACCATCGCAGAGCGTGTGGTGCAGTTAGGCGGCGTAGCGCTGGGCACCACTCAGGTTGTCAACGACAAAACCCCGCTGCAAAGCTATCCGCTGAATATTCACAGCGTGCAGGATCACCTGAAAGCGCTGGCCGATCGTTACGCCATCGTAGCTAACGATACGCGTAAAGCCATCACAGAAGTAAAAGATGAAGATACGGCGGATATTTTCACTGCGGCGTCACGCGATCTGGACAAGTTCCTGTGGTTTATCGAATCAAACATTGAATAATCTTCAGAACAGACAACAGGCGGGGTAACCCGCCTTTTTTGTTTTTGCTTAACAGGAAAATTACGGTTTTTTGACCTTCATAACACTTCTACATCTCTCTTCTTTCCAGCCTTATCTCCCGCATGCAAAGGTGCCCTTGCACCAAAAATGCCATACGCACCATTTTGGTGCCCAGTGATGGTGCAATTGCTTATACCATGGCAGAATCGTGTCAGCTTTTAGGTTTAACCTGCTGATTTTGGTCAGCTTGCAAAGTTGGCATAATTTTTTCATATGGTAAGCCGTAAACACCGCTTTGAGCCGGGTAGTAATAAGGAAAAATGATGAAGTCACTGTTAAAAGTTTCTGTGGCCGCGCTGGCGCTGGCCTTCTCTCTCTCTTCCGTTGCAGCAGAAAAAAAACTTATTGTCGCGACCGATACCGCGTTTGTTCCCTTTGAATTTAAGCAGGGCGACAAGTACGTGGGCTTTGACGTCGATCTGTGGGACGCCATCGCCAAAGAACTGAAGCTGGATTACAGCCTGAAGCCGATGGACTTCAGCGGCATTATTCCCGCACTGCAAACGCGCAACGTCGACCTGGCGCTGGCCGGCATTACCATCACCGAGGAGCGCAAAAAAGCCATTGAGTTTTCTGACGGCTATTACAAAAGCGGCCTGCTGGTCATGGTGCGCAATAACGAAAACGACATCAAAGGCATCGGCGATCTGAACGGCAAAGTCGTTGCGGTGAAGAGCGGCACCGGCTCGGTTGATTACGCTAAAGCGAACATCAAAACCAAAGACCTGCGCCAGTTCCCTAATATCGACAACGCCTATATGGAGCTGGGCACTAACCGTGCCGACGCGGTGCTGCACGACACGCCGAATATTCTCTATTTTATTAACACCGCGGGCAAAGGCCGCTTTAAAGCGGTAGGCGACTCTATCGAAGCACAGCAGTACGGCGTGGCTTTCCCGAAAGGCAGCGACGCGCTGCGCGAGAAAGTAAATGGCGCGCTTAAAACGCTGAAAGAGAACGGCACCTATAACCAGATCTATAAAAAATGGTTCGGCACCGAACCTAAATAATAATCGACTGATTTTTCTTTAGGCAGGGACAGGCTCCCTGCTTTTTTCCATCGCAACAAAACTGGAGTCACACCATGGAGTTTGACTGGAGCGTCATCTGGCCCGCTATGCCGGTGCTGATTGAAGGCGCGAAAATGACCCTGCTGATCTCGGTGCTCGGCCTGATCGGCGGCTTGATTATCGGCCTGGTCGCTGGCTTTGCGCGCGCCTATGGCGGCTGGATCGCCAACAACGTCGCGCTGGTCTTTATTGAGATCATCCGCGGCACCCCTATCGTTGTGCAGGTGATGTTTATCTACTTTGCGCTGCCGATGGCCTTTCCCGATCTGCGCATCGATCCCTTCACCGCTGCGGTGGTGACCATTATGATCAACTCCGGCGCCTATATCGCGGAAATTACGCGCGGCGCCGTGCTGTCGATCAATAAAGGTTTCCGCGAAGCCGGTCTGGCGCTGGGCCTGTCGCGCCGCGAAACGCTGCGCTACGTGATTATGCCGCTGGCGCTGCGTCGTATGTTGCCGCCGCTCGGCAACCAGTGGATCGTCAGCATTAAAGATACCTCGCTGTTTATCGTTATCGGCGTGGCGGAACTGACGCGTCAGGGCCAGGAGATCATTGCCGGTAATTTCCGCGCGCTGGAAATCTGGAGCGCCGTCGCCATTATCTATCTTGTCATTACGCTGGTGTTGAGCTTTGTGCTGCGCCGTATTGAGAAAAGGGTGAAAATCCTGTGATTGAATTTAAAAACGTCTCGAAGAATTTCGGCCAGACTCAGGTGCTGCACGATATCAACCTGAAAATCAATCAGGGCGAAGTGGTGGTTATTATCGGTCCTTCCGGCTCAGGGAAATCGACGCTGCTGCGCTGTATCAACAAGCTGGAAGAGATTACCAGCGGCGAGCTGATTGTTGACGGCCTGAAAGTGAATGACCCCAAAGTCGATGAACGCCTGATTCGTCAGGAAGCGGGCATGGTCTTTCAGCAGTTCCATCTGTTCCCGCAGATGAGCGCGCTGGATAACGTGGCATTCGGCCCGATTCGCGTGCGCGGCGCGAAGAAAGAGGATGCGCATAAGCTGGCGCGCGAACTGCTGGCGAAAGTCGGCCTTGCCGAACGCGCGCACCACTTTCCGTCGGAGCTGTCCGGCGGGCAGCAACAGCGCGTCGCTATCGCGCGCGCGCTGGCGGTAAAGCCGAAGATGATGCTGTTTGATGAGCCGACCTCGGCTCTCGACCCCGAACTGCGCCACGAGGTATTGAAAGTGATGCAGGATCTGGCCGAAGAAGGTATGACCATGGTGATTGTGACGCATGAAGTCGGCTTCGCGCAGAAAGTCGCTTCGCGTCTGATTTTTATTGATAAGGGCACCATCGCGGAAGATGGCGATCCCGATACGCTAATCACCCAGCCGCCGAGCGATCGCCTGCGCGAGTTTTTGCAGCACGTTTCCTGACTGACCGGGCCGGCATCATGCCGGCCCGCCTTTCCCGACCGTACCATTAATGCCTTTCAGAACTTTCATTCCCGGCGTCTGACTATACTGTTTCTCCTGTGAGCCAGAGGTT
Source organism: Candidatus Pantoea deserta (assembly GCF_003813865.1). Classification (GTDB taxonomy): domain Bacteria; phylum Pseudomonadota; class Gammaproteobacteria; order Enterobacterales; family Enterobacteriaceae; genus Pantoea; species Pantoea deserta. The sequence goes on along the minus strand of NZ_RMVG01000002.1, from coordinate 504,850 downwards.
GCTAAGGAGAAAGCCATGTCGTCAGCCCACAACTATTGTCGCCTGTTGCGGCAAGGGATCGCGCTGTTAATACTCTGCTGCTGCGTTTCGCTCCCCGCGCAGGCGGTCAGCCTGCCGCAGGCTGCCGTAGCGGCGCAACAGACTTCTGCCCCGGCCAGCGGCGCGCAAAGCGAGCCGTCGCTCGACGAAAAAAAGGCCGCCTGGGCCGCGCTGGCTAATATTCTGGAAAACGACCAGTCGCGCAAAGAGCTGATCGCCCAGCTGCGCGCCGCCTCCAGCGCGACGGCGAAAAACAACGCGCCCGCGCTGACGCCGCCGGTGGAAGAAGACAAAACCGTGCTGGAAGGCGTCACCGATGTGACGCGGGAATTTGGCGGCGACGTGGCGGAGAAATTTGTCCGTCTGCACGACAATATCGCCGACGCGCCGCACAAGGCATTTAACCCCGTCACCTTCTTTAACGCGCTGCGGCATTTCCTGGTGCTGGCAGCCGCGCTCTTTGCTTTTTACTGGCTGCTGCGCCGCATCTTCTCGGTGGTCTATCGCCGTATGGGACAGTGGGGCCGCGCCAAAAACAGCGAGCAGCGCAACTGGGTGCAGCTACCGGTCGCGATTATCAGCGCGTTTATTATCGACCTGCTGTTGCTGGCGCTGACGCTGTTTATCGGCCAGATCATCAGCGACAATTATCACGGCAACAGCCGCACCATCGCCAGCCAGCAGGGGCTGTTCCTCAATGCCTTCGCGCTGATCGAGTTCTTTAAAGCGGTGCTGCGCCTGCTCTTCTGCCCTGGCTACAGCGACCTGCGCTTTTTCCATCTCAGCGACGGGCGCGCCCGCTACTGGAATACCCGTCTGAGCTGGCTTTCCGGCCTGATTGGCTACGGTTTGCTGGTTATCGTGCCGATCGTCTCAAATCAGGTCAACGTGCAGGTGGCTGCGGTGGTGAACGTAGTGATCATGGGCATTATGACCGGCTGGGCGCTCTACCTGATCTTTACCAACCGCCGCTCTATTCATTTCTCGCTTCAGGCGCTGTCAGATCGCAGCATGGCCTTTTTCGCCTTCTTTATTCGCGCCTTTGCGCTGGTGTGGCACTGGCTGGCGAGCGCCTACTTTATTGCGCTGTTCCTGCTCTCTATTTTCAATCCCGGCGACAGCCTGAAATTTATGATGTCCGCCTCGGTGCGCACGCTGGCTATCGTCGGCATCGCCGCCTTTATCTCTGGCATCCTGACGCGCTGGATTGGCAAAACCATTACGCTGTCGCCCGATCTGCGCCGCAACTATCCTGCCCTGCAAAAGCGCGTGAATGACTGGGTAAAGGCGATGCTTAAGCTGGCGCGCGTTATTACCGTCTTCGCCACGCTGCTGCTGCTGCTTAACGCCTGGAATTTGTTCGACCTCTGGCACTGGCTCACCGTGGGAGCAGGCGAAAAGCTGGTGGATGTGCTGATCCGCATCGTGATGATCCTGCTGCTCTCTGCTGTCGGCTGGACGGTGCTGGCCAGCCTGATCGAGAGCCGCCTGGCTTCGGATTCTCATGGACGCCCGATGCCGAGCGCTCGTACCCGCACGCTGCTGACGCTGTTCCGCAATGCGCTGGCAGTCATTATCAGCACCATCACCATTATGATTTTGCTGTCGGAAATCGGCGTCAATATCGCTCCGCTGCTGGCGGGAGCCGGCGCGCTGGGTCTGGCGGTCTCGTTCGGCTCGCAAACCCTGGTGAAAGACATTATAACCGGCATTTTTATTCAGTTTGAGAACGGCATGAATACCGGTGACCTGGTGACCATCGGCGCCATTACCGGCACGGTCGAACGGATGTCGATTCGCTCGGTCGGCGTCCGTCAGGATACCGGCGCGTATCACATTATTCCCTGGTCTTCGATCACCACCTTTGCCAACTTCGTGCGCGGCATCGGCTCCTTTGTGGCTAACTATGACGTCGATCGCGGCGAGAACAGCGACCACGTTAACCAGGTGCTTCAGGCGGCGGTTGAGGAGCTGCTGCAAAATGCAGAGATTCGCGGCATGGTGATCGGCGAGCCAAACTTTGCCGGACTGGTAGGATTAACCAATCAGGCCTTTACCGTGCGCGTCTCTTTTACCACCCAGCCGCTGAAGCAGTGGACGGTGCGTTTTGCGCTGGATGATATGGTGAAAAAGCATTTTGATGCGGCCGGTATTAAAGCGCCGCACCAGACGGTAGAGATGATGCAGACCGGCAACAGCGTGGCGAGCGCGACCGCCCTGCCCGCACTGCCGTCCCCGGAATAAGGCTACTTCGCCAGTCGCTGCGCGCGCGTTGCGGCTGGCATAAAGCTCCAGGCCAGAAAACGGCTCTGCTTCTGCCCCTGCGCCATGTTCACCACGCGCACCTCCGCCACCTCCAGCGCCCGCAGCTGTTTTTCCAGCGCGGGCAGGTTCTCGCGGCGCGACACCAGCGACGTAAACCAGACGCACTGGCGCGCCAGCGCCACGCTTTCGGCAATCATTTTCCCCACAAAGGCTTTTTCGCCGCCCTCGCACCATAGCTCGTTATGCTGGCCGCCAAAGTTAAGCGGCGCCGCGCTGTCCAGCTTCAGGTTGCGGACTTTGCGCTGCGAACCGGCGGCGGCTTCTGCCGCCGAGGCGTGAAACGGCGGGTTACAGATTACGGCATGGAAAAATTCATTTTTATTCACCACGCCCGCCAGTACCGCATCGGGATTTTTCTGGCGGCGCAGGCGAATGCTGCGTTGCAGCCCGGGATTAGCCGCCACAATGCGGTTAGCCGCCTTGAGCGCCGCCTCATCGATGTCGGTGCCGGTAAAACGCCAGCCGTACTCTGCCTGCCCGATCAGCGGATAGATGCAGTTTGCGCCGCAGCCAATATCCAGAATATCCGCCGACGGAATGACGCCGTGATTGTCCAGCGCCAGCAGATCGGCCAGATAGTGCAGATAGTCGGCGCGACCCGGCACCGGTGGGCAGAGCGACCCTGGCGCCAGCTGCCAGTCGAGACCGTAAAACAGCCTGAGCAGCGCCTGATTCAGCAGCATTACCGCCTCAGCATCGGCAAAATCGATCGACTGCGCGCCATAGGCGTTGGGACGGACTTTTGTCGCCAGCGGCGGATGTGCGGCGGTTAAGGCGGCAAAGTCATATTCGCCCTGGTGGCGGTTGCGGGCGTGGAAAAGTTTACTGGCTGGCTTGTTCATGGCGTCTCCGTTTTGCAGGCGCGTACAATACGCCGCGCCGCCGGGAAAATAAAGCCGCACAATCCGCTTACATATTTCTTTCCAGTGCAGCCGATGCTGTCGCACTAAGATAGTGTTACCACTTCGCTAAGGGATAAAAAATGACGCTAAAACGCTACTCCTATCAGCCGCGCGCGGGCCACGGCCTGCCCCATGACCCTCTCAACGCCATTATCGGGCCGCGCCCGATCGGCTGGATCAGCTCCGTTTCCGCAGCGGGCCAGCGCAATCTGGCGCCCTACAGCTTCTTTAACTGCTTTAATTACCATCCGCCGATCATCGGCTTCGCCAGCAGCGGCTGGAAAGATAGCGTGCGCAATATCAGCGAGAGCAAAGAGTTTGTCTGGAACCTGGCGACACGCTCACTGGCGGAAGCGATGAATGAAAGCTCGGCGTCGGTGCCGCCGGATGAGGATGAGTTTGCGCTGGCTGGCGTGACGCCGCTGGCCGCTTCGCAGGTGAAAGCGAGCCTGGTGGCGGAAAGCCCGGTGAACTTCGAGTGCCGCCTGACCCAGCTCATTCAGCTTCAGGACGCGCAGGGCAATCCCATTGACAGCTGGCTGGTGCTGGGCGAAGCGGTTGCGATCCATATTGATGAGTCGCTGCTGGACGACGGGATTTATCAGACCGCGCGCGCCGAACCTGTTCTGCGCGCCGGCGGGCCGAGCGCCTATTACGGCATCAGCGAAAGCCAGCGTTTCGATCTGGTCCGCCCGGATGCGCGCCGTCGCTGACGGCGGCGCGCTGAGCGTTACGCCGGCTTGCCGCGCTCAATAAAGCTTTTAACCAGCGGCTTCAGCACGCTTTGCAGCGCTGAAGCCCGCTCCTGACGCCAGGCGAACGGCGGCGTCTCATCCATGTAATTCAGCTGCGCCAGCTCCAGCTGCACCGCCTGAACCTTCTCTTCCGGCCTGCCATAGGCGCGCGTGATATAGCCGCCCTTAAAGCGCCCGTTGACCACCCAGCTGTAGCGATTCTGCGCCGCGCACACCGCTTCCAGCCCCTGCGTCACCGCGGCATCGCAGCTTTGCCCGCCGTTGGTGCCGATATTGAGATCCGGCAGACGCCCTTCGAACAGACGCGGAATAACGCTGGCGATAGAGTGCGCGTCAAACAGCAGCGCATAGCCGTACTCGGCCTTCAGACGCGCCAGCTCCCGCTGAATTTGCTGGTGATAGGGTTGCCAGATGTCGGCGAGATAGCCCGCGCGCTGCGCGGCCGTTGGCGTTTTGCCCGGCGCGAAGGTCGGGGAGCCGTCAAACAGCGTTTCCGGATAGAGACCGGTGGTGGCGGTCGTATAGAGCGGCTGGTCGTCGGGCGGACGATTAAGATCGATTACAAACCGCGAGAAGTGGCCGATCAGCACGCTGGCGCCCAGATCGCGCACGAAATCGAACAGCTGAGGAATGTGCCAGTCGGTATCCGGCAGACCGCGCGCGGCCTCGCTCAGCCCGGCTTCGACCTCAGGGGTCAGCTGCGTGCCGGCGTGAGGAATACTGACCAGCAGCGGCAGCCTGCCCGGCGTAAAGTGAAAAGGTGTCATTGCGCTTCTCCGCGATAGATAACGGTACAGGGCAGCTCGCCGCCCAGCCAGTAAGCCAGTTCCGCCGGACGCGCCAGCGGCCAGTGAACAAAGTTCGCCACCTTGCCCGCCTCCAGCGATCCGTGCGTGTGCTGTAATCCCAGCGCTTTCGCGCCCCAGAGGGTAACGCCCGCCAGCGCCTCTTCCGGCGTCATGCCAAACAGCGTGCAGCCCATATTGAGCATCAGGCGCAGCGACAGCGCAGGGGACGTGCCGGGATTGGCGTCGCTTGCCAGCGCCATCGGCACCTTATGCTGACGAAACAGCGCTACCGGCGGCCGCTGGGTTTCGCGCAGCAGATAGAACGCGCCGGGCAGCAAGACCGCAACCGTTCCCCTTTCGCCCATCGCCCGCGCGTCCTCTTCAGTGGCGTATTCGAGGTGGTCGGCGGAGAGCGCGCCGTAACTGGCGGCCAGCCGCGCGCCGCCGAGCGAGGAAAGCTGTTCGGCATGGAGCTTCACCGGCAGCCCTAGTTCCGCGGCCTTATCGAACACCCGCGCCACCTGAGCCGGAGAGAAGGCCAGATGCTCGCAGAAGGCATCCACCGCGTCCGCCAGCCCGTTGGCTTTTACCTGCGGCAGGATGCGTTCGCAAACCAGATCGACCCAGCCGTCGGGATGCTGCTTAAACTCTGGCGGAAACGCATGCGCCGCCAGACAGGTCGCCACCACGTCGGCAGGCACGCTCTCGCCCAGCCGCCGTATCGCGCTCAGCATGCGCAGTTCGCTGCTCTCATCCAGCCCGTAGCCTGATTTTATTTCAACCGTGGTGACGCCTTCCGCCAGCAGGCGCTGAAGCCGCCAGCGCGCCGATGCCACCAGCTGCTCTTCGCTGGCTTCGCGCGTGGCGTGCACGGTGGAGAGAATGCCGCCGCCCTGCGCGGCGATGTCGGCGTAGCTGACGCCGTTGAGTCGCTGCTCAAACTCCGCGCTGCGGTCGCCGCCAAACACCAGATGCGTATGGCAGTCGATCAGACCCGGCGTCAGGATGCCGCCGTCGAACCGATGCTGATGGCGTGGCCTGAAAGCGGGCATCTCCGCGCGCGGTCCCACCCAGATCAGCTCCCCCGCCTCGACCGCCAGCGCCCCGTCACTAATGATGTGATAACGGCCATCGCGCATAGTGACCAGATCGGCCCCCAGCCACAGGCTGTCAATCTGCCTGCTTTCTGTCATTCCCCACCTCCTCCGCGACCGGCGATTTACTCTGCCCGTTAAAGTATGTATATGTATATACAACCACAGCCTTTAAGGATCAACCATGGCCTTCTATTTTGCTCCACGCGCGCTGCTCGCCGACGGCTGGCGGCAACAGGTTCGAATTGGCGTCAGTGACGCCGGCATTATTGAAAGCATTACGCCCGACAGCGAGGCGCAGGACGCGATTCCGCTAAGCGGCGCGGTGATTCCTTCGATTGCTAACCTGCATTCCCACGCCTTTCAGCGCGCCATGGCTGGCCTGGCCGAAGTCGCGGGCGATCCGCAGGATAGCTTCTGGACCTGGCGCGACCTGATGTATCGCATGGTGCAGCGCCTGACGCCGGAGCAGGTCGGCGCTATTGCCGCCTTTCTCTATATCGATATGCTGAAAGGCGGCTATACCCAGGTGGCGGAGTTTCACTATCTGCACCATGACGCCAGCGGCGCGCCCTACGCCGGGGACGATATGCTGCATCAGCTGATGCTGGCCGCCGACACCGCCGGTATCGGCCTGACGCTGCTCCCGGTGCTCTACAGCCACAGCGGCTTTGGCGCACAGCCGCCGCTGCCGGGCCAGAAACGCTTTATTCAGCAAACTGAAGACTATCTGCGCCAGCAGGAACGTCTGGCGGCAAAAGTGCGCGATAATCCGCTGTTTAACCGCGGTCTCTGCTTTCACTCGCTGCGGGCGGTCAGCGAAGCGCAGATGCGCGATGTGCTTGCCAGCAGCGACGCCTCGCTGCCGGTGCATATTCACGTCGCCGAACAGGAGAAAGAGGTCAATGACTGCCTCGCCTGGAGCGGCGAGCGGCCGGTGGAATGGCTGCTGAACCGCTTTGACGTCGATGCGCGCTGGTGTCTGATCCATGCGACCCATCTCGATGCGCGCGAAATCGCGCAGCTCGCCGCCAGCCGCGCGGTAGCCGGGCTGTGTCCCACCACGGAGGCTAACCTCGGCGACGGCATTTTTCCGGCGACCGACTTTATCGGCCAGAGTGGACGCTGGGGCATCGGCTCCGACAGCCATGTCTCCCTCAGCACGCTGGAGGAGCTGCGCTGGCTGGAGTACGGTCAGCGGCTGCGCGACCGACGTCGTAACCGCATCGTGACCGCCGGGCAGCCCTCTGTGGGCGATCTGCTGTGGCAGGGAGCGGCTCAGGGCGGCGCGCAGGCATGCGGCGTCTCCCTGGGCGAGCTGTCGCCGGGCAAACGCGCCGACTGGCTGGTTCTGGCAGAGGACGCCTGGCTCGGCAGCGTAGACGACAGCGCGCGGCTTAACCGCTGGCTGTTTGCCGGACGCCGCGACCAGATCCGCGATGTGTGGGTCGCCGGACGCGCGGTGATCGAGGCGGGCCGCCACGCGGCGGAAGCGCGCTGCGCGGCGGCTTTTCAACAGGCTATGGCGGCGCTGCGATGAGAACGCCCTTCAGCTACGCCGAATTACCGGTCAGCCGCTGGCGCAACGGCGGCGGCGAAACGCGCGAAATCATCAGCTATCCGCCGGACGAGGCGGATTTTGCCTGGCGCGCCAGCATCGCCACCATCGCCAGCGACGGTCCCTTCTCCTGCTTTCCCGGCGTCGACAGGGTCATTACCCTGCTGCGCGGCGACGACGTCAGGCTTAGCGCGGCTGACGCCTCGCACCAGCTCAGGCCGCTTCAGCCCTGGCGCTTTCCCGGCGAGTGGGCGATCCATGCCAGCCTGCGCGGTGAAAGCGAAGATTTTAATATCATGACGCGACGCGACAGCTGGCAAGCACAGGTAAGGCTAACGACGCAGGAAGAGAGCAGCCTGCACGGCGTCGCCTGGGTGATTTCCGGCTGCTGGCGGCTGGCAGGCGAAAAAACGTTATGCGCCGCTGAAGGGCTGTGGTGGCTGGATGAAGAGACGCGGCTGACGCCAGCGACAGCGGGCGCACAGCTGCTGTTTACGCGCCTCAGCCGTGTCCCTTGAAGCGGCCAAGCAGCTTATAGCGCGATCCCGGATAGAGCAGGCGCGCATAGGTGACGATTTTCGTGTCGCTCCAGGTCTGGCGACGGATCAGCAAACACGGCTCATGCTCGTCCAGCGACAGATACTTGCGCTGGCGCGCATCCGGCAGCACGGCTTCGACAATATGCTCGCCTGCGGTCAGAGGCGCGACCTGCATCAGATAGGTGTAGGGCGTGACCCGATGATAGTCCTGGCTGAGATAATCGGGAGCCACCTGCGGATTGACCAGACGATCCTCCAGCTGCACCGGCAGGTCGTTCTCATAGTGAACGATGAGCGAATGAAACAGGGTCTGACCGGTACTCAGACCCAGAACGGCCGCCTGTTCCGGATCGGCTTTATTCTGGCCTAGCGCCAGGATCTGGCAGCGATGCTGATGACCGCGCTGAGCGATTTCATCTGCGATGTTATGCACTTCGAGCATCGCCGTGTAGCCTTTCATCTCGGCCACGAAGGTGCCGACGCCCTGCATACGCACCAGAAAACCTTCGCTGGTCAGTTCGCGCAGCGCCCGGTTAATGGTCATGCGACTGACGCCCAGCTCGTTTACCAGCTCGCTCTCGGACGGCACGCGCTGGTTCGCCTTCCAGCTGCCCGCGCGGATCTGGCTGATAATCGCCTGCTTCACGCGCTGGTAGATGGGGGCTGGCTCATCGCTCATCGCCGCCGCCAGTTGTGCTATTGCCGAATGCTCGACCATATTCATTTCCTTATCGCCATTATGCCTGAAGTTTACTGTCTCAGGACGTAAATGTATATACAGCCTCCACTGCCGTCCTGCCGCGCTATAGCCCTGCCGGACGATGCAATTTGTGATCGCGCTGGCATAGCAAATGCTTATAGCTTGCTACTTGTATAGACAAGAATAGACACTTGTGTTTCACTCGATTTTATTCGCTGCGCAGAGCACGACAGCTTCTGACTTTGGCTCTGCGCATCAACTTGTATAGACAGGAGTAGACTATGACAGGTTCGGTTGAGGCTCTGCGCCTGACGCCCGGTGAGGTGGATCTTGCCGCGCTGCGCAGGATATATCAGGGCGGCGTCACGCTGACGCTGGATGAAGGCGCCTGTGCGGCGATTCTGCGTGCGCAGCAAACCGTGGACGACATCGTGGCGTCCGGCAAAGTGGTTTACGGCATTAACACCGGCTTCGGCAAACTGGCGCAGACGCAAATCCCTTCCAGTCGTCTGGCGGATTTACAGCGCAACCTGGTGCTGTCGCACAGCGTCGGTCTGGGCGAACTGCTGCCGGACAACGTGGCGCGGCTGGTGATGGCGACCAAAATTATCAGTCTGGCCCGCGGCCACTCCGGCGTGCGCGTTGCGCTTATCGAGGCGCTGCTGACGCTGTTTAACGCAGACGTGATGCCCTGTATCCCGGAGAAGGGATCGGTAGGCGCGTCCGGCGATCTCGCGCCGCTGGCGCATCTGTCGCTGATGCTGCTGGGCGAAGGCCAGGCGCGCGTCAGGGGAACGCTGACGTCCGCCCGCGACGCGCTGGACGCGGTCGGGTTACAACCCTTTGTGCTCGGCCCGAAAGAGGGGCTGGCGCTGCTTAACGGCACCCAGGTCTCCACCGCGCTGGCGCTGCGCGGCCTGTTTGAAGCAGAGAATGTGCTGGCCGCCGGGCTGGTGGCGGGCGCGCTGTCGCTGGAGGCGATTAAAGGCTCGCTGAGGCCGTTTGACGCGCGCATTCATCAGGCGCGCGGCCAGCGGGGACAGATTGCCGTCGCCGCCGCCGTACAGAGGCTGGTCGAGGGGAGCGAAATCCTGAGTTCGCACGTCAACTGCGGCCGGGTGCAGGATCCCTATTCGGTGCGCTGCGTGCCGCAGGTTATGGGCGCCTGTCTCGATAACCTCAGCCACGCCGCGCGCGTATTGCAGACCGAAGCCAATGCCGCCTCTGACAATCCTCTGGTATTCAGCGACAGCGGCGATGTGATCTCCGGCGGCAATTTTCACGCCGAGCCGGTCGCCTTCGCCGCCGATATTATCGCGCTCGCTGTCGCCGAAATCGGGGCGATCTCCGAACGTCGCATGGCGCTGCTGCTCGATACCGGCCTGTCTGGCCTGCCGCCCTTTCTGGTGCGCGACGGCGGCGTTAACTCCGGTTTTATGATTGCCCAGGTCACCGCCGCCGCGCTCGCCTCCGAGAATAAATCGCTGGCCCATCCGGGCAGCGTCGATAGCCTGCCCACCTCAGCCAATCAGGAAGATCACGTGTCGATGGCCACCTATGCCGCGCGTCGCCTCGGCAGCATGTGTTTTAACACCGCAGCGGTAGTGGGCATTGAAGCCATGGCGGCGGCGCAGGGCATTGAGTTTCATCGTCCGCTGCAAAGCTCCGCGCTGCTTGAGCAAGAGATCGCCCGTATTCGCCAGCAGGTGGCCTTCCTTGAGGAAGATCGTCTGCTGGCGCCCGACATCGACGCCATGCGTCTGTGGGCCAGCCGCAGCGACTGGCCAGATTTTCTTACGGCGCTGCTGCCCAGCCAGCGGACCGTTTCTTTCAATGAATAAGGAATCAGCTATGAGCGAAACTCTCACCCAGTCCGTTGCGCGTGAAATACGTGCGCCGCACGGCACCACGCTGCACTGCGCCAACTGGCTGATCGAAGCCGCCTGGCGCATGATTCAAAACAACCTCGATCCCGACGTGGCTGAGCGTCCTGAGGATCTGGTGGTCTACGGCGGCATTGGCAAAGCGGCGCGCAACTGGGCGTGCTTTGAGCAGATCCTGCGCTCGCTGGAGCTGCTGCAACCCGATGAAACGCTGCTTATCCAGTCGGGCAAGCCCGTGGGCGTCTTTCGCACCCACGCTGACGCGCCGCGCGTGCTGCTGGCGAACTCGAATCTGGTGCCGCACTGGGCTAACTGGGATCACTTTCACGAGCTGGATAAAGCCGGACTGATGATGTACGGCCAGATGACGGCCGGCTCCTGGATCTATATCGGCGCGCAGGGCATCGTCCAGGGCACCTATGAGACCTTTGTCGAGGCGGGCCGCCAGCACTATAACGGCGATCTGGCGGGCCGCTGGATCCTGACGGCCGGTCTGGGCGGCATGGGCGGCGCGCAGCCGCTGGCGGGCGTGCTGGCGGGCGCCTGCGTGCTGGCGATTGAGTGTCAGGAGTCTCGCATCGATTTTCGTTTGCGCACGCGCTATGTCGATCACAAAGCCTATACGCTGGACGAGGCGCTGAAGCTGATTGAAGAGGCCACGCAGGCGAAGCGCGCCATCTCGGTTGGCCTGCTGGGCAACGCGGCGGAAATTCTGCCTGAACTGGTACAGCGCGCGCGCGCTGGCGGGCCGAAGCCGGACATCGTGACCGATCAGACCTCAGCGCACGATCCGGTGAATGGCTATTTGCCTGCTGGCTGGGAGGTGGCGCGCTGGCAGTCAGAGCGGGTCAGCAATCCAAAAGCCGTTGAGAAAGCGGCGCGCGCCTCTATGGCGGTGCACGTCCAGGCCATGCTCGACTTCTGCCATATGGGCATTCCGACAGTGGATTACGGCAACAATATTCGTCAGGTGGCGCTGGAGGAAGGCGTGGAGAACGCCTTTGACTTCCCTGGTTTCGTTCCGGCTTATATTCGTCCGCTGTTCTGCGAGGGTAAAGGCCCCTTCCGCTGGGTCGCGCTATCGGGCGATCCGGAAGACATTTATAAAACGGATGCCAAACTGAAAGCGCTGTTCCCGCATCATCAGAGCCTGCATCGCTGGCTGGATATGGCGCAGGAGCGTATCGCGTTCCAGGGATTGCCTGCGCGTATCTGCTGGCTGGGCCTGGGGGAACGTCATCTGGCCGGACTGGCTTTTAACGAGATGGTGCGCAACGGCGAGCTGAAAGCGCCTGTTGTGATTGGTCGCGATCACCTCGACTGCGGCTCGGTGGCTTCGCCGAACCGCGAGACAGAGGCAATGAAAGATGGCTCCGATGCGGTATCCGACTGGCCGCTGCTTAATGCCCTGCTGAACACCGCAGGCGGCGCGACCTGGGTGAGCCTGCACCACGGCGGCGGCGTCGGCATGGGCTTTTCGCAGCACGCCGGCGTGGTGATCGTCTGCGACGGCAGCGAGGAAGCCGACCGTCGTCTGGGCAGGGTGCTGTGGAACGATCCCGCCACCGGGGTGATGCGTCATGCCGACGCCGGATATGAGCGTGCCCAGGCCTGCGCGGCCGAGCATGGGCTTAATCTGCCGATGGTGAAATAAACAGGCGCTCGGATTCATCACAGCGGCGATAAGAAAGGCGGCACAGGCGCGCCGCCTTTCTTTTGCAGGAATCCGCAGGCGAGAAAGCCGTCGCGCGCAGCAAGGCCCCCTCTTTTCCTTTCGCCTGTAGCCCGGTAAAAGTGCCATCCAGCAGGCTGACGGCTTATACCCTTTTGTTCTGACCTATAGCCAAATTCCTGGCCGGGAGGATAGACGCGCCCGCGCCTTGCCACTACAGTGGAGACTCCTCACTACCAGGAGCGTGATTTCGCATGACTTTATCCCCTGCCCTGCTCGACAAAGCCCAACACTGGCGTCACCAGCTTCACCGCGAACCCGAACTCGGTTATCAGGAGCATAACACCAGCGACCTGGTTGCCCGCGAGCTGGAGCTGGCCGGATTACAGGTGCATCGCGGACTGGCGGGTACAGGCGTTGTCGGCACGCTGCGCAACGGCGAGGGTCCCGCTATCGGACTGCGCGCCGATATGGACGCGCTGCCGATTAACGAGAAAGGCGCGCCGCAATGGCGCTCTGCACGTAAGGGCGTGATGCATGCCTGCGGTCATGACGGACACACCGCTATCCTGCTGGCCGCGGCGCAGCAGCTGGCGACGACGCGCCAGTTTCGCGGCACGGTGCACTTTATCTTTCAGCCGGCGGAAGAGAATCTCGGCGGCGCGCGCAAGATGGTTGAAGAAGGCCTGTTCCAGCGCTTTCCCGTGGACGCGGTGTATGCGATGCATAACTGGCCGGGCCTGCCGCTGGGCTCGCTGGCCGTGAATACGGGCGCGATGATGGCGTCGCTCGACTCCTTTGAAATTACCCTCAGCGGCAAGAGCTGCCACGCGGCGATGCCGGAAAGCGGAGCCGACCCGGTGGTGGTCGCCGCCGAACTGATTCTGGCGCTCCAGACTATTCCGTCGCGTCGCCTGTCGCCGCTGGCCTCAGCGGTGGTCAGCGTCACGCAGATCCATGGCGGCGAAGCCATTAATGTCATCCCGGAAACCCTGGTGCTGCGCGGAACCGTACGATGTTTGCAGAGCGACGTGCGCAATAAGGTGCGGGGGTTAATTGAAGAGTTTGTAGCGACCCTGCCGCGCCCGTTCGGCGTCAGCGGCGCCATACACTGGTTCCCTGGCTATCCCGTTACCGCTAACCATGCCGGACCGGCTGAACAGGTGCGCGCGGTCGCGCAGCAGATGCTGGGCGAGGAGCAGGTTCACTGGCAGGTGAATCCCTCCATGGCATCAGAAGATTTCGCCTGTATGCTCGACGCTTGTCCCGGCGCCTATTTCTGGCTTGGCGCAGATGGCGCCACGCCTTCCGCGCCGCTGCACAATGCCGAATATGACTTCAACGACGCGCTGATCCCGCTCGGCGTGGCGTTCTGGCAGCGCCTGGTTGAACAGACGCTGCCGCAAACCTGAGTCAGAATCCTGCCTCGCCCAGACGGGCCAGCCCGGCCTCAAGGGAATCACTCTCTCCGCTGGCGCGCAGGCAGCAGGCGATTTGCAGTCGCAGCGCCTGCGGCACCGGATGCTGACCGCTCAGCACCGCCTCAATCCAGCGCGCCGTCACTTCGGCCGATTTGTCCGCAGGCAACGCCAGAGCGACTTCCGGCTGACGCTCGACCCAGACCTCCGCTTCACGCCCTGCGCCGGGTATAAAGCTTATCGCCGGGCAGCGCTGCGGGTTAGCGTAGACTTCGCCTTCTGTGCCGTTGAGCAGGATGGCGGGCGCGTCAATATCGCTGAAAAACTTGCCCACGCGCGGCACATATTCGGGATGCGAAACGCTGGAGAGACGCAGCGCGTCGCGCTCGCCGAAGGGCGTCGCCAGCTTGACCAGCGTATGGGCGCTGCTGCGTACGCCCATACGCCAGCGCAGCGAGAGCTGCTGCGCCATCGGCGGACAGAGATGGTCGATGGTGATAAAGGCGAGGCCGCGTCGGTCAAGAACCTCTTGCGCCTGCCGCTGCGTGGTCACCGCGGCGATACCGAGCGCGGCGAACACCGCCTCGCTGGTTACGCGCGTCGCATCGTCGCTGACGCCGTGCACCAGCACCGGAAAGCCCAGACGATTGAGCAGCAGCGCCAGCAGCGGCGTCAGGTTGCCCTGACGCCGCGCGCCGTTATAGCTGGGAATGACGATGGGCTGCGGCGCGCCTGACGGGGCTTCTAACCTCATGATGCGCGCCTGCATCGCCCGATAGAAACCGCGCATCTCCTCCTCGCCTTCCCCTTTAATACGCAGCGCGATCAGAATGCCGCCCAGTTCCAGATCCGGCACCTCCCCCGCCAGAATCGCCGTATAAAGCGCCTGTGCGGTGGCAAGATCGAGATCGCGCGCATGGTTCTTACCGCGCCCGATCTCCTTAATCACTTTGTTCAGTTCCATGCTTTGCTTCCCGTCAGGGACCGCGGCGTCGCTGTCGCTGCGGCCAGAATGCGTTGTGGTTATCGTTTTCCCGCCGCTGCGCGTCTGGCAGGGCGGCGTGTCGCGCCAGCAGAGGTCGGCGCGCGCTTTACCTTCAGCGCAGCGGGCGCTTCCGGCTGCTCAATAGGAAAGACCGGCAGCGCAGCCAGCAGGCGACTGCCGTAGGTCTTGCTCAGCAGACGGCGATCGTAAATCACAATTTCGCCGTAGCACTGATGGCTGCGGATTAAACGCCCTACCTGCTGGATCAGCGTAAAGGAGGCGCTTGGCAGACTCTGTACTTCAAAGGGATAGCGATTCAGGCTTTTTAACCATTCGCCCTCGGTCAAAATTACCGGACTGTCTATCGGCGGAAAAGCGATTTTATGAATATGTACCTGACTCAGCAAATCGCCCTTGAGATCCAGCCCCTCCGCGAAGGATTGCAGGCCGATAAGGATACTGGTCTCCCCTTTCGTCACCCGCTTGCGGTGCAGCTCAATCAGGCGCGAGCGCGGTTGATCCCCCTGCACCAGCATGGTCAGCCGCAGTTCCGGCAGCTGCGCGACGAACTGCTGCATCGCGCGACCGCTGGCAAACAGCACCAGCACGCCTTTGTGCGTGCCGGTTTTCATCTGCTGACGGAAAAAAGCCGCCATTTCCGCAATATGCTCCGCTTCATTCGCCAGCAGCGGTTCATAGCGCATCTGCGGGATCACCAGCTTGCCCTGCTCAACGTGATTAAAGGGCGAGTCAAGCGCCACAAAGCGGTCGCCCGCCTTTTCATTCAGGCCGGACATCTCCTGCAACCGATTAAAGCTGTTAAGCGAGCGCAGCGTGGCGGAGGTCACGACCACGTGCGGAATTTTGCGCCACAGCAGTTTTTCCAGCTGGTTGCTGACGCGAATACCGGCGCAGTGAAACAGCAGATGCGCCTGACCGTCGCGCAGCTCACGGGTGATCCATTTTGACACCGGCGCGCCGGAGGCTTTCGGCATCGCCGCCAGCCGCCACAGCTTGCTGATGGATTCAAACCAGCCGAATTGCCGGTTAAGCTGCAATAAATTGCGGTGCAGGCGCATCAGATCGACGCTGCCGGTCTGCTCGCTCAGCGCATTAATCAGCCCTTCCGTTAACCCGCGCAGCGCATCGCTCAGCTTAAACAGGCGCGCGCACATCTCCAGCAGTTCGTCCGGCAGCTCCCCCAGCACAAAGCGAAACTCGCCGGGCTGATTGTCGGCGGGCAGCAGCGGATTAAGCGCCTGGCTCAGCAGAGTCAACAGCTCGCGCAGCTCTTCGCAGTGCGCTTTGAGACGTTCCGGATTGCTGAGCGGCGGCGGCGATTTGGGGCGCATCTGCGTCATAATGCCCTCGACCAGCCGCACAAACAGATCGAGTTGCAGACTGCTCCAGCCCGGCGTGATGTCCGCGCTCATCTCCAGCGCGTCGCGCGCCACTTCCGGCAGATGGTGGCCTTCGTCCAGCACCAGCATCAGGTTTTTGGGCGGCGGCAGCACCGATTCGTTCTCCATCGCCGCCATCACCAGCGCATGGTTAGCCACGACCACATCCACCTGTTCGATTTCACGACGCGCGATGAAAAAGGGGCATTCGCGATACCAGCGGCAGTGCGCGCCGAGACAGCTCGCCTTATCGGTGGAGAGACGCTGCCACAGACTGTCGCTGATATTTTCTTCGCTGTGATCGCGTAATCCGTCCCAGGCATAGCTGCCGAGCGACTTTTCCAGCCTGACGCACTGCGTCTGCTCCTCCTGCGTGCCGCTGACGGCCTCATCGTCCAGATAGAGCAGCAGATCTCCCTGCTGGTCGTCGCTGGCCGCCAGCGCCGCCAGGTTGCGCGGACAGACGTAGCGTCCGCGGCCGAACGCGGCGGTAAAGGTCAGATCGGGAATGATCTTTTTCAGCAACGGCAGATCTTTGGTGAAGATCTGATCCTGCAAGGCCACGTTGGCGGTGCTGATCACCAGCCGTTTCTCTTCGGCGCGGCTCGCTGCGATGCCAGGGATCAGGTAAGAGAGCGTTTTGCCGACGCCCGTAGGGGCTTCGATAGCCAGATGGCGCGCATCGTCGCCCGCGAGGCATTTCGCCACTTCGGCTATCATCTGGCGCTGCGGCGCGCGGGGAATAAAGTCCGGCACCTGCTGCTGTAGCGCCTTATACCATTGCGCTATCTGGCTTTTTATTGCTGCTGTCAGGGCCATAAGGGTGTACCGCCGGGTGAAAATGGCCTGTATTTTTACACAGTAATCCTTCAGCGTCAGCCTCAGGGCGCATTTTTTCGCGCCGCCTCGACAATTTCGCATGTCGAAAACGCGGGCGGTAGCCATCGCGCCGTCTTAGGGCTATGGTGTGGCGTCACAGCGGTTCGCATAAGGAAGAGAAGATGAATATTGCCAGACGCCGCGCTGCCGCTCGCCTGTTTATCGCCTGCGCGCTGGGGCTTTGGGCGAGTCACACTGCGGCGCAGCCTGACTATCAACTGGAAAAAGTGGTGGAACTGAGCCGCCATGGCGTCCGGCCGCCTACCTCCGGCAACCGCAAAGAGGCGGAAGCCGCCACGCAGCGTAGCTGGCCGCTGTGGACCACGCGCGACGGCGAGCTGACCGGTCACGGCTATGCGGCGGTAGTCAATAAAGGACGCTGGGAGGGAGAGCACTATCGCCAGCTGGGGCTGCTGACCGCTGGCTGTCCGCAGCCGCAGGCTATATATGTGCGCGCCAGCCCGTTGCAGCGCACGCGCGCGACCGCCGAGGCGCTGGTCGACGGCGCGTTTCCCGGCTGCGGCGTTGCGGTGCATCAGGTCGCGGGCGAAAATGACCCGTTGTTTCAGACAGAGGCGTTTGCCCTTACCGCTACCGATCCGGCGCGGCAGCTGGCGGCCGTCACCGCGCAGGCAGGCGATCTGGCGGCGCGTCAGCAAAGCCTGCGCCCGGCTATTCAGGCGCTCAGACAGGCCGTCTGCGTTTCAGACGCGCGCTGCGCCTTCTTCGATCAACCCTGGCAGATCCGCCAGAGCAAAAGCGGCAGTACCTATATAGCCGGACTCAGCGCGCTGGCCAGCATGGCCGAGACGCTGCGGCTGGGCTGGAGCGAGAACCTGCCGTTCAGCCAGCTCGCCTGGGGCAATATCACCCGTTCGGCCCAGATAACCGCTATTCTGCCGCTGCTGACGGCGAACTATGACCTCAGCAATGATGTGCTCTACACCGCTCAGAAACGCGCATCGATACTGCTCGACGCCATGCTAAAGGCAGTGGCTCAGGACGATGCCGCCCCTGACGCACGCTGGCTGCTGCTGGTGGCGCACGATACCAATATTGCTATGGTGCGAACCCTGATGGGCTTTAGCTGGACGCTGCCCGGTTACGCGCGCGGCAATATTCCCCCTGGCGGCAGCCTGGTGCTAGAGCGCTGGCGCGATACCACCAGCGGCCAGCGTTTTTTACGCCTTTACTTTCAGGCGCAGAGTCTGAACGATCTGCGCCGTCTGCAACCGATCGATGCGGCGCATCCTCTGCTGCGCGAAGAGTGGCGGCAGGCGGATTGCCGCCTCACCTCGGTCGGCACGCTCTGTCCGCTGCGCACGGCGGTTCAGACGCTAGGCCGACATCTCGATCGGCGAGCGATCGCGCCGGTCAGCTATGCCGTTCCTTAGCCTTCGCTCAGTAACCTGAACATAACAGTAGTGGCTTCCAGCTCGCCCGTAATGGATTCGGCGTAGCGGGGGATGGTCCCGGCTATTTGCCAGCCCAGCGACAGATAGAGCTGGCTGGCGACGTCGCCGCTGCGGGTATCCAGCACCAGCAGCGTTTTTCCCATCGCCTGCGCGCGCTGCTCGGCCCGCTGCATCAGCTGACGCGCAATGCCCTGCCGTCGGGCGCGAGGGTGCACCAGCAGCTTGCTAATCTCGGCGCGATGGCGACCATTCGGCATACCACCGACGTTGATCATTACCGTGCCGACCACGACATCCTGCTGGCAGGCGATAAGAAGTTCACTTTCGCCGCTCCTCAGATTTGCAGCACGGCTGTTCCAGAAACGCTCAATGGACGCGCGATCCTGCGGGTCGGTAAAACCAATGCTCGCCCCCGCCGCTACGCACGCCTGTAGAAGATCGCTGAGCTGGGTCAATCGCTGCTGCAACTGAGCGGCATCTGCCTGTTTATAGTCCGTCATGGTTTACATACCACCAGTAGATAGCGAGCGCCCAGCGCAGGATGAGCGGTGAATGACGATCGGCCCGTCAGGTGGAAACGCAGACAGTCGCCCGGCTGAAGCCGCCAGCGCTGCGCGTCCATGGCAACGGTCAGCTCGCCTTCCTGAAGCCAGATATGCTGTTCCAGCCCCTGAACAGGCGGCGCGTCGTAGTCAATACGCGCAGCGGGGCGTAGCTGGCCCTCAACCAGTTCAGCACGAAAATGCGCGGCCGGCGGCGACAGGTTGCGGCGCACAAAACCGCTGGTCTCATCATGCCAGACTGGCTGCTGTTCCGGCGTCAGCAGCAGGTTATCGCCCTCTTCCACTTCGCTTAACAGTCGTGACATAGTAAGCCCGTAAACCATGCACAGACGATTTAATAAGGTCGCCGTAGGGCTGGTTTCGCTGCGTTCAATACGCGACAATGAAGCCCGGCTGATGCCGGAGGCCGTCGCCAGTTCATCAAGCGACCAGCCGCGCTGAACGCGCAGTTCGGCAAGGCGGGCCGCCAGGCGTTGTTCGGTTTCACTTATCAGCACCGGCTTCCTCTCATATTTGGGAATTATTTCTCTGATATGAGATTTAGCGTAAAATCCGTCTCAGCGTCAACTTGTACACTTAAAAAACATTTGTACAACTTGATCGCGTTGGTTAAGGTTATCTGATTGCGGTCAGGAAGTTTGGGGAAGTTATGGCCTTTTACAGTATCGGTGATGTTGCCGAACGCTGTGGAATAAATCCAGTTACGCTACGTGCGTGGCAACGACGTTATGGTTTATTGAAGCCGCAGCGATCGGAGGGTGGACATCGTCAGTTTGATGACGAGGATGTTCAGCGCATTGAAGAAATCAAACGCTGGATTGAAAGCGGCGTGCCGGTAGGCAAAGTCAAGGCGCTGCTTGAAGGCGAAAACGTTAAGGTTCACGACGGCTGGGTTAATCTCCAGGAAGAGCTGATGAGCGTGTTGCGCCATGTCAAACCATCGAAGCTGCGTGCGAAAATCGCCACGCTGGGCCGTGAAAATCCCATCGATGCGCTGATTGACCATGTGATTATGCCGGTGCGGCAAAAACTGGGGCTGGATCAAAATACCGCTCGCGTGATGAGCAGCCTGCTGGACGGCGCGCTGATCGATTACGTTGCCTTCTGTCTTGCCGCGAGCCGTAAAAAAGCCGGTAAAGACGCGCTGATCCTCGGCTGGGCAGTGGAAGACCGCACCCGCATCTGGCTGGAGGCCTGGCGTCTCTCCCAGGACGGCTGGCGCCTGGACGTGCTGGCGGAGCCGCTCGACCTGCCGCGTCCGGAACTTTTTCCAGGTCAGACGATCTTTGTCTGGACCGGTAAAAAACTGACTCGCCGCCAGCAGGAGCAGCTAACGCACTGGCAGGAACAGGGCTTTTCCATTCGCGCGCACGAAACGCGCTTTCAGTAAAACGCACGCAGGGCCCTTTTCGCCTGGCTCTGCCCGCGCTATCATCCCCGGCTTTCGGGCTTCAATCAGGTTTCGGCATGAACTGGCAAAAAATCTTCTTCGCAACGCTGTTTTTCATTATGGCCGTCGGCGGCACCGGTGGACTGATGCTGGTAGGCTACACGCTTATTCTGCACTCACGCTAAGCCAGCGTTGCAGGCGCTCGAACAGGCGGTCGCTGATAATGGCCAGCAGCGCCACCAGCAGCGCGCCCTGGATGACGTAAGCCGTATTGAAGCCGCTCAGGCCGATAATAATCGGCGAGCCAAGACTGTCTGCCCCGACGGTGGAGGCGATGGCCGCCGTGCCGATGTTGACGATCACCGAGGTGCGCACGCCCGCCAGAATCACCGGCGCAGCCAGCGCCAGCTCCACCTGCCATAATCGCTGCCAGGCGCTCATACCGACGCCGTCAGCGATTTCCCGGCTACTGGCTGGCACGCTGTCCAGCCCGGCCAGCGTGCCCTGCAAAATGGGCAACAGCCCGTAAAGCAGCAGCGCCACAACGGCGGGCCAGACGCCAAATCCCATTACCGGCACCGCAATCGCCAGCACGGCGACTGGCGGCACGGTTTGTCCCGCCGCCACAAGGGTTTCCACCAGCGGACGAAAGCGACGGCCTGCGCGCCGCGTAACCAGCACGCCGCTGCCTGCGCCGATGATTAACGCCAGCGCGCTGGCCGTCGTGACCAGAAACAGGTGTGCCAGCGTCAGCCGGAAAAAACTCTCCTGCTGGTAGAGTGGACGTGCCTGGTCGGGAAACCACCATGCAAAAAGCGGCTCGCTGAAGGGCAACCCCACCAGCAGCAGAATAAATGCCGCTATTGCCCAAAGAAGCGGATCTTTTCGCCAGCGCATTATTGCCCCTCGCGCAGCGTCAGAAGATCGCTGAAGTAAAGCACGCCAAGCGGCTGCTGCCGTTCATCAACCACCGGCAGCCTGTCGGTGCGCCGGGCAATAAACTGCGACAGGGCTTCACGAAGCGACTGCATGGCCATCAGCGGTTCGCCTTCCAGCCACTCGCCGCGCCGCGCCGCGTTGCCCACCTGCCCCAGCGAGAGCAGCCGCACGCCCAGTTCGCTTCGGCCAAAGAAGTCGCGCACGAAGTCGTTTCTGGGCTGCGTCAGCAAAGTCGCCGGCTTGCCCTGCTGCACAATTTCCCCGTGGTCCATCAGTATAATGTTGTCCGCCAGCGTCAGCGCCTCGTCAATGTCATGCGTCACCAGCACGATGGTGCGGCCCGACAGACGGTGAATACGCAGCATCTCCTGCTGCATCGCCCCGCGCGTGACCGGATCGAGCGCGCCAAAAGGCTCATCCATCAGCAGCACTTCGGGATCGGCGGCCAGCGCCCGCGCCACCCCGACGCGCTGCTGCTGACCGCCTGACAGCTGATGCGGCAGGCGGCGCGCCAGCAGGGGATCCAGGCTAAGCAACGCCAGCAGCTCCTCGACCCGCGCGCGAATGCGCGCTTTCGGCCAGCCCAGCAGCGCAGGAACGGTGGCGATATTTTTTTCCACCGTCCAGTGCGGAAACAGGCCGATAGACTGAATGGCGTAGCCCATACGTCGCCGCAGATCGCGCGCGTCAAGCTGGCGTATCGACTCGCCGGCAAACAGAATGTCGCCCTCGTCGAAATCCACCAGCCGATTGATCATTTTCAGCGTGGTGGATTTACCGGAGCCTGAGGTGCCGAGCAGCACGCTAAAGGTCCCCTTAGCAATCTCTAACGTCAGCGCGTTGACGGCGGCTTTCCCGGCAAAGTATTTACTGACGCCGTTAAAGTGAATCATGGGTTCCCTCCAGCAGAGAAATCAGCAGGCGGAACAGGGCGTCAATCACCACCGCCAGCGCAATAACCGGGATCACGCCGAGCAGCACCAGGTCTAGCGCGCTGCTGAGCAATCCCTGAAAAATAATGGCGCCGAAGCCGCCTGCGCCGATCAGCGCGGCAATAACCGCCATGCCCAGCGTCTGCACCACCACCACGCGCAGTCCGGCCAGCCACACCGGCAGCGCCAGCGGGATGTCGACGGCAAAGAAGCGTTGCATCGGGTCCATGCCCATTCCGCGCGCGCTTTCGCGCACGTCGTACGGCACCTGTTGCAGTCCGGCCACCACGCTGCGCACCAGCGGCAACAGCGCGTAGAGCGTCAGTGCAATCAGCGCCGGCGCCATCCCGATACCGCTAATGCCCCAGCTGGTGAGCCACGGAAAGGTTTTTGCCAGCCCGGCCAGCGGCGCGATTAACAGGCCAAACAGCGCCACTGACGGCACCGTCTGGATCACGTTGAGCACGCTGAATACGCTGCTTTGCCATGCGGGACGCCGGTGCAGCGCAATGCCGAGCGGCACGCCGATCAGCAGCGCGGGCAGCAGAGTGCCGCTGAGCAGCGTCAGATGCCGCATCAGCGCCGCATCAAAGACCGTCTGCCGACTGGCGTACTCTTTTAGCAGTGATAACGCGTCCAGCTCGCCGCTGAAGAGCATCAGCAGCGGCAGCAGCCCTGCCTGTAGGTTCAGCAGCAGTCGCCACAGATGATTGCGCGTCAGATTGCGCGCCGTCTCCGCGTTCAGCAGCAGCGTTACGCCGCAGGCCAGCCACAGGCCGCTGCCGAAGCTGGTGCGCGCCAGCGCGCTGCCCTGCGCCGCCAGCCGCGCGGCCTCATGCCCGCTCAGCCATATCATGCCCGCCAGCAGCGCATCGCAGGCGAGCAGCATCAGGCCCAGCGGCGCGGCCGTCGGGCGCGCCCAGAGCAACAGCCAGAGCGCCGCCAGCGGCAGCGCTAACCATCCGGCATCGTCTGCCTGCCCCAGCATCAGCGGCTGGCCTGAAACCAGCCGGTTCGGCGCATAGCTCAGAAAGGGAAGCCAGTAGAGCGCCAGGCTCAGCAGCAACAGCAGCAACAGCGCGACCGGCTGACGGCGCACCGGTAGCATCGCCTCACGCGATAGCGCCATGGCTTACAGCAGCTTCTGCTGTTGCAGCCATTCGGTCGCCACGCTGCTGGCGTCCTGGCCTTCCACGGCAATTTTGGCATTCAGCTGCTGCAAGGTTTTTTCATCCAGCTTGCTGAAAACCGGTTTTAACCAGCTGTCGATGTCGGGATAGGCCTTCAGCACCGAGGCGCGAATAACCGGGGTGGGCGCATAGATGGGCTGTACGCCTTTGGGATCGCTCAGGGTTTGTAGCCCCAGCGCCGCGACCGGGCCGTCGGTGCCGTAGGCCATTGCCCCATTGACGCCGGAGGTCTGCTGCGCCGCCGCCTTGATGGTGACGGCCGTATCGCCGCCCGCCAGCGACAGCAGCTGACTCTGTTTCAGCTTAAAGCCATAGGCTTTTTCAAAAGCCGGCAGGGCATCGCTGCGCTCAATAAACTCGGCCGACGCGGCCAGTTTGAACGTGCCTCCTTTTTTCAGCCAGGCGCTCAGGTCCTCCAGCGAGCTGAGTTTATTCTGCTGCGCCACATCCTGCCGCACCGCAATCGTCCAGGTATTATTCGCCGGCGCAGGCGTCAGCCAGACCAGCTGATTTTTTTCGGCGTCGAGCTTTTTCACCCTTTCATAGCCCTGCTGGGCATTTTTCCAGGCAGCGTCTTTTTCATCGTTGAAAAAGAATGCGCCGTTGCCGGTATATTCGGGATAGATATCCAGCTCGCCGGCGGTGATAGCGCCGCGCACCACCTGGGTGGTGCCGAGCTGGATCTTGTTAACCGTTTTAACGCCGTGTTTCTCCAGCACTTGCAGAATGACATTGCCCAGCAGCGAACCTTCCGTATCAATCTTTGAACCTACGCGCACGGGATCGGCGGCCTGCGCCGCGCCTGTTGCCAGCAGCACTGCGGCCGCCGTCAATGCCAGAAAACCAGACCTTGCCATAGTGGATTCCTTTATTTTGATGTGTGATGACATTTCTTTACAGAGTAGTCGCTCCGTCACCTGCCGCTTCATACATTATCCAAAGCGTGACCTTTTGCACCCTGACTTTTTTAGCATTTTACCGTATGGATAATAACCAAAATGATTTACGTCCAGACGTCTGGACGGTAAGATGCCCGCTCACTTTAGTTAAAATTACAGACAACATTATGACCGACCTTACTTCTTCTGCTGCTCAGGTGGCATTGACAGGGAGCCAGACCGGCGGCGAAACCCAGTGGATCCGCAGCGCTGCGGACGTTTCCCGACTGATTAACGATGGCGAAGGCGCACGCAACAATGCACGCATCGTGGTGGCAATTGCGCTGGGCGGCGTTTTTCTCGACGCCTACGATCTTGGCGCGCTGGCGTTTGGCATCAAGGATGTCGCGCGCGAGTTTAATCTGACCCCGACCGGCACCGGTATGGTCGCCTCGGCGATTACCTTCGGCGCTATCGTCGGCGCGCTGATCGGCGGCTACCTGACCGATAAAATTGGCCGCTACCGTGTGTTTATGGCGGATATGTTCTTTTTTGTGGTGGCGGCGCTGGCCTGCGCTTTCGCGCCTAATGAGTATGTGCTCGGCGGCGCGCGCTTTGTGATGGGGCTGGGCGTCGGCATCGACTTACCCGTCGCGATGGCGTTTCTCGCCGAGTTTTCCCGCCTGCGCGGCCAGGGCAATAAGGCCGCCAGCGTGGCGATGTGGTGTCCTACCTGGTATGCGGCGATCAGCATCTCCTATCTGCTGGTGCTGCTGCTCTATGCGGTGCTGCCGGAGAGCCATACCGACTGGCTGTGGCGCCTGATCCTCGGTTTCGGCGCGGTGCCTGCGCTGATTATTATCGCCATCCGCAGCCGCTATATGAGCGAGTCCCCGGTGTGGGCCGCTAATCAGGGCGACCTTAACGGCGCCGCGGCCATTCTGCGCCGCGCGTGGAATATCAATGCGCAGGTCGCCAGCGATGCGCCGACGTCGCCGGTTCAACCCGCGCGTCGCGCCAGCTGGCGCAACTATGGCGCGCTGCTCCAGGGCGTTTACCGGCGCCGCACGCTGCTGGCGACCCTCACCTCTGTCGCCTCTTCCTTTGCCTATAATGCAGTAGCATTTGGCCTGCCGGTGATCATTACCAGCTTTTTCGCCCAGTCGATGCTGACCACTATTCTGGTGTCGCTGGCGCTTAATCTGCTGTTTGCCTTTGTCGGCGGCGTGCTGGCGGTGCGGCTGGTGCCGCGTCTCGGCGCGTGGAAGATGTCGGTCGCGGGCTACGCCTGTCAGTGCGCGGCGCTGCTGGGTCTGGCGCTGATCGGACGTCCCGAAGGCGGTCAGGAGGCGGCCATCGCGATCGCAATGCTGGCGCTGTTCCTGTTTGGTCAGGGTTTTGGTCCCGGCTCGCACACCATGACCTTTGCTTCACTCAGCTACCCAACCTCGCTGCGTGGCGTCGGCGTCGGCTTTAATCAGACCCTGATGCGCGGCAGCTCCACCGTCTCGCTGTTTCTGTTTCCGGTGCTGGTCGCGGCGCTGGGCACCGGCGTGTTCTGGGTGATCTTGCTGGCGCCGCTGACCGGTCTGCTGGCCCTGCTGGCGATCCGCTGGGAGCCGTCGGGCTATGATGTGGACGCTGAGGATTTTGCCGCGCGTTAAAGGTGCTGAAGGCCGCCCGGCCGGGCGGTCTCTGCTGTTTTACGCTGGCATGCTCAGCGCATTCAGATAGGCCGGGATGCGCGGAAAGGTATAGAGAAACCAGGGCGTGAACTGCTGGGGATCGTCCAGCATCGCCCGCTGAATATCGCCAACGGAGCGATAGCACCAGTCGTCAGCCTCAAGCGGATTGGGCGCGGGAAGGTCGTCGCTGACGGCGAAGTAAACGTGCCCATATTCATGCTCGGTCAGACCATTGCTGAGCGGCAGGTTATAGCTCAGTTCGAACACCGGCGTAAGCGACAGCGTCAGTCCCATCTCTTCAAACAAACGGCGCTCCGCCGCCTGCTGGGTCGGCTCGGCGGGATAAGGATGGCCGCAGGTGGTGTTGCTCCAGAGTCCGCCACAGTGGTATTTGCCGCTGGCGCGGCGCTGTAACAGCAGTTCGCCGCGGGAATTAAAAACGTAAACCGTCACCGCGCGATGCAGTAATCCCTTCTCATGCACTTCCAGCTTTTCCATTTTACCAGTGGGGCGATCGAGATGGTCGACAAGAATAACTTCAATAGCAGACATGGGGATTCCTTAAGATTACTCTCAACTATTCTGGCACATCCCTGCCATTTTATGCCGCGTGAATTTGTGCTTTTTCGCAAATGAGAACGGGCCGCCTGCGCAAGCCCGTGAGAGAAATCACCCTGTACGGCGAGGTAAGACAAGGCCCGCTCGCCTGGACGCGTAGGCCGTCCCTGGCGGTCTGGCCCGCGCGCTTCCTTGCGCGGCACGCTTTAGTTGCCTGCTCAGGCGGCAGCCGTCTGAAAGGCGAGCCGGTTCCCTGGTATTACAGACGGAAGCTCTGCACCACCTGCTCCAGCTGGACGCTCTGCTCCTCCATGGCCTGAGCGGCGGCGGAAACCTGCTCCACCAGCGCGGCGTTCTGCTGCGTGGTGCCGTCGAGCTGCGTGATCGCCACGTTGACCTGCTCAATGCCCATGCTCTGTTCGCGGCTGGCAGACATGATTTCGCTCATCAGCGTCGTCACGCTGCTGACGCCCTGCATCAGTTCATCCATGGTTTCGCCCGCCTGTTCCACCAGCTGGCTGCCCGCGTCGATGTTGGCGACCGACTCTTCAATCAGCTTTTTGATTTCACGCGCCGAGTTGGCCGAACGCTGCGCCAGATTACGCACTTCCGACGCCACCACCGCGAAACCCCGTCCCTGCTCCCCTGCGCGGGCGGCCTCGACCGCGGCGTTTAGCGCCAGGATATTGGTCTGGAAAGCGATGCTGTCGATGACGCTGATAATATCGACCACTTTGCGTGAAGAGTGGTGGATCTCGCCCATGGTGCTGACGACCTGACGCACCACCTCGGTCCCGCGCGCGGCGACCTGCGAAGCATTGCCCGCCAGCTGATTGGCATGGGTGGCGTTGTCGGCGTTCTGCCGCACCGTCCCGGTCAGCTCCTCCATTGACGCCGCCGTTTCAACGATAGAGCTGGCCTGATCTTCCGTGCGCGAGGAGAGGTTGGCGTTGCCGCTGGCGATTTCGCGCGAGGCGGCGGTAATGGCCAGCGCGCTGTCGCCCACCTGACGCATCAGCCCCTGCAAGTAACCGATAAAGTTGTTGAAGCTTTGCGCGACGGCGTTAAATTCCGGGCTATTGCTGGCCGGCAGACGCTGAGTCAGATCGGCGCCGCCCTGCGACAGCGCATCGATATTGCGATTGAGCAGGCTGAGGCGCTGCATCATGGAGCGAATAAAGCCCAGCAGCACCAGCAGCAGCACGATCGCCAGCGGAATTTGCACCAGGCCCAGACGCGTCAGCATACTGTGCGTTTGCGCGGTCAGGAGGCTGGTCGGCACGTCGCTGGCCAGATACCAGGGGCTGCCAGCGATCGCCTGCAGGAACAGCGTATGTTCGCCGTCTTCGCCGTCAAACGTCGTTTCGGTCGGCTGAGCGCCGGCGCTGGAGAGCAGCGTTTTCAGCGGGGCCGCCATCGGCAGTTGCAGATCGGCGAGGTTCTCCAGCTTCGGCGTGCCGTCGACCAGCGCGGCATTGCCGACCACTTTGCCATCGGCTTCAACAATCAGCACGCGGCCCTGAATGGCTTCGCCCATCTCTTTCGCCAGGTGGTTGAAAAAGCCGAGGGTAACGTCGATGGTGGCGACGCCCCAGACGGTGCCGTCACGGTAGATGGCCATCGCGCAGTTGGTGCGCGGCTGGGGGCTGGCGGCATCCTGATACGCCTTCGCCCAGGCGCACTGGCCTTTCGCAGCGGCCATGCCGTCCCGGTACCACGGCTGCTCCCAGTATTTATCCGCGGCATCGGAGTTCCAGTAGGTATTCACCTGTAGCTGGTTGCTGGCGTTGCGCGCAAAGAAGCTGCTGTCTTTCTCTTTCGCCGGATCGCGGAGGTTGGGCAACGGCCAGATACCGCCGCCAAAGACGTTGCTGTCCTGATACTGGTTAACCAGGGCGGGCAGCAGCTGATCGATAGCTGGACTCTCCATCACGCCCGCGCTTTCGGTGATAGCGCGCTGCTGCGCCTGTACGCGGTTCATTTGTTCGACGATGCCGCTCGCCAGCGCGTTGACCTGATAGCGCACCAGCTGGCTCTGGTTAGCGGTTAACTGCGGAGCGATAAACTGTTTGATCACCAGCACGGTGATTAGCATCAAAACGAGAAAAAAAACCACTAGAACCGCAGTAAAGCGGGATTGAGTTGTTTTAAACATCTGCTTTCCCCTGGCAGAAATGGCGCGATTGCCTGATCAGGGTTAACGGCGCGGCCAGGGGTAACTTGAGGCGAGCAGGATCACAAATTTAACAAGTAGTTGAGCCAGGTGACTATTTAGCAGGTGACAGAGAGATCGTTGCGCGCTGCCTGAACAGCGCGCTGTGGTCAGGTTTCGCTGTCCACCACCTGCTGGCGCGGACGAAAGATATGGTTATTCCCCGCCGCCATTAATCGCTCGGCCAGCTGCTGACCGCCCAGCTCATCGGCCTGAGCGAACTGGCGCTCGGCTTCGGTGATGGGCGTCGCCCACAGCAGCGTCGGCCGGTCGCCGTCGCGTTTTGGCAGCTTGAACTGCGCCGCGTCGTCCGCCAGCGCGTTGGCAAGCAGGAAACTTTCAAAACCCACCGGCGCCACTTCCGACGCCAGCGTATGGCCTTCCCCCAGCCAGGTCAGGCGCGCCCAGGGCAGATGCGCGAACTCCGCCAGCGCGCTTGCCATCTGAACGGCATTGCCCTCGGTCATCACTTCGCCATCTACCGCCATAGCCAGCTCGATGCGGCGGTACTGTGGGGCCAGCTCATCAAACAGGTAGTCGACCTGCGGCATCGGCCGGATGCTCATGCCAAGCGTGAGAAAATACCACGCGCCCTGATGCCAGTGTTGGGAGATGGCCATTGGCGGCCAGCTGCCCTGATCGATGGCGTAATATTTTACCGACTCGCCGAAGTGGGCCTGATAGCTCTCCATCAGCTTCAGCTGCACCCGCTCCCATTCGTTGCCGTCGTGCCAGTCGCGCCAGAACTGACGCTGATGTTCAGCGCGTGCGTAGTAGTCGTTGGTAGACGCGGAGCCGAGCGGCGCGGTAAGGCGGTTTTTCTTGATGCAGCCGGCAGAGAAGCTGACCTGTTTATCCTGGTAAAGGCTCCAGCCGGGGATTACCGCCAGCAGCTGACCGTAGTACCACAGCGCCGCGCCGTCATCGCTCGGCTCCCATAATACCTGCAAACCTGCCGGATCGAGCGGCGGCTCAGCTTCCAGAGTGCGGCAAAACTCGGCGCTGAGCAGCGGCGCAATGCCCTGCTCCATCGCCGCGCGATCTTCCTGCGCCGGCGCTGGCAGCAGGTTGCGCAGCCAGCAGCCGCGCACCGCATACTGGCTGCGAAACAGGTCCGTCGGCCAGATGTAGAAGTAAGCGGTGCGCTCATCCTGTTCGACAATCGCCGTCAGTGTATGTTGCTGATTGTGGACCTCAGCAATCAGAGGTTGGTATGTCATAGCGCCTCGACAAAGCCTGGGGGATCCATTTCCCCGAGATTAGAGCAGGATCCCGACTGCCGCCATGCGAGACAAGGGTAAAAATCTCAAAGTCGGATCGCGGCTGCAACACAAGCGTAAGCAACGGTAAAGCGATCGCGGCAACGGCGCGAATAAACGCGCAGCCCGGCTAAAGCATGAGCCTGGCGGAGGGTGAAAGGCTATTCGCGTTTTTCACGTTCAGCCCTGTGCTAAGGTCGCTTTACCCTTTTTATCGGAGGCGCATGATGCTGCCCATACCCGAT
Organism: Candidatus Pantoea deserta; assembly: GCF_003813865.1. Classification (GTDB taxonomy): domain Bacteria; phylum Pseudomonadota; class Gammaproteobacteria; order Enterobacterales; family Enterobacteriaceae; genus Pantoea; species Pantoea deserta. The sequence goes on along the minus strand of NZ_RMVG01000002.1, from coordinate 474,647 downwards.
TTTGTCTGGCGCGATGTGGTGGCTCCCGCGCTTTTTCTCTGGCTTCTCTGTCGTTACCCCTGGCTCACGCTGGCCGCCACGCTGGTGGTGTCGGGCCTGATGGCGCTGCTGCTGCTGCCTGCCGAGCTTTACCCTGTTCTGCTGTCGCTGGGCCTGATCGGCACCGGACTCGGCGTGCTGGCGCATTACACTCAGCAGCGTCAGGCGATGCGGCGGCGGCAGGCGCGCGCCCCGCGCACCTACACCCGGCCGCATGATGAGTTTCGAACTTAACCGCTCTTTATCTTTCCCGGCGCGGCGCTGTTAAGCCGTGCCGGTCTCTGCGCGGCCTTGTCTCAGCAAATCGTTAAGACAGCGTTAAGGTTGCCGCCCCATACGCAGCATGGCGCGATGATAAGCGCCGCGCGTGATCGACCAGCGCAGCGTTTTCGCCAGCAGCCGCATCTCTCCGTCGAGCAAAACGCGCGTCAGCGGACTGAAATGGTAGCCCGACATTTTCTGCGCCCAGTCGGGCAGCAGCGCCATGCCCGATTTCAGCATTACCCGCATAGCGGGTTTCGCCTGCCAGCCCGGCGCAGGCGCCTGACGCAGCAGTCGCGTTACCTCCGCGGTACGCTCGTCGTAACGCAGCTCGCTGCGCATGCTGTACAGATAGCGCGCGACCGCTTCGACGCTTTTGGGCACTCCGGTCGCGCCCAGCGCTTCGGCAATCTGCGCCGCCTCCTGATAATAGCGATCCTGTTCCGCCAGGCTGAGCCGCGGATTTTTAAAGCGCAGATGAGAGGCGAGAAAGGCGCTGGTTTCAGCCACGTGTACCCAGGTCAGCAGATGCGGATCGCTGGCGGCATAGGGCTGGCCATAATTATCGACGCCGCTGACGCGCAGATGAATGTTTTTGACCCGCTCAATCAGCACATTCGCGTCATGACGATTGCCGAAGGTGGTAACGGCGATGAACTGGCTGGTCCGGCGCAAGCGCCCCAGCATATCCTGACGAAAGTTCGAGTGATCCCAGACGCCTGCCAGCGCGGAAGGATGCAGCATTTGCAGCAGTAAGGCGCTGATGCCGCCGCACAACATTGAGGGGAAGTCGCCGTGCACGCGCCAGATTACGCTGTCCGGGCCAAACAAGCCTGGGTCGCCGGGCGGCTGCGAAATATCAAATTCGTTTAGCGCCAGGCCGTTAACGCGAAAAACCTGATTCTGGATACGATTGCGGAGTGTGTTCATAGCGGTCTGGCGGGGTTAAGCATTTGTTCCGCTCTCCCGACACGGCGGCCGGGAGAACGGCGTAACGCATGATTACTGATAGTCGAACTGTGCGTTCTGCGTACGCACAGAGTCAAGCCCGATCATCACATTAAATTTGCCCGGCTCCGCCACCTGCTGCATCTGCTGATTCCAGAACTTCAGCGCATCGACGTCGATCTTAAAACTGACCGACTGCGACTCGCCGGCTTTCAGCATAATGCGCTTAAAGCCACGCAGCTCGCGCACCGGACGGCTGACAGAGGCGACCGGATCGTTAAGGTACATCTGCACCACGGTCGCGCCGTCGCGCTTGCCGGTATTGGTGACCGTTACGCTGGCTTCTATGGTGCCATCGTGCGGCATGGTTTGCGCCGACAGCTTCACGGGCGACACGCTAAAGCGGGTATAGCTTAAGCCGTAACCAAACGGATAGAGCGGACCGTTTACCGTGTCGTAATAGTGCGAGGTGTACTTATTGGGTTTCGCAAAGTTATAGGGACGACCGGTCGGCAGATGGTTGTAGTAGAGCGGGATCTGCCCAACCGAACGGGGGAAGGTCATCGGCAGCTTGCCCGACGGGTTATAGTCGCCAAACAGCACATCGGCGATCGCGTTGCCGCCTTCGGTGCCGCTGAACCAGGTTTCGACCAGCGCGTCCGCCATGCGATCTTCATTTACCAGCGTCAGCGGCCGACCGTTCATCAGCACAATCACCAGCGGTTTGCCGGTGGCCTTCAGCGCCGCCAGCAGCTTCTGCTGACTGGCTGGGATGCTCAGCTCGCTGCGGCTGGAGGCCTCATGCGCCATGCCCTGCGCCTCGCCGACCGCGGCAACCACCACATCCGCCTGTTTCGCCTTCTCTACCGCCTCGTCAATCATCGCCTGCGGCGTGCGCGTATCGACCGATACCGCCTGCTCATAGAGATTAAGGAAGTCCTGAATGCCTTTGTTATCGCTGATATTCGCCCCTTTGGCGTAGAGCAGCGTGGCTTTGCCCGCGGTGGCTTCACGCATGCCCTGCAACAGGCTCACTGACTGCTTCGCCACGCCGGCGGCCGACCAGCTGCCCATAATGTCGCGCTGGCTGTCGGCCAGCGGTCCAATTAGCGCAATGGTGCCTGAGCGCTTCAGCGGCAGCGTTTCCAGCCGGTTTTTCAGCAGCACGATGCTCTTGCGCGCCACGTCGCGCGCTTCCGCGCGATGCAGACGGCTTTCAGCATTGGTGTCCTGCGGATCGCTCTCTTTCGGGCCAAGATGACTATAGGGATCGTTAAACAGCCCCATATCGTATTTTACGTTCAGCACGTGACGCGCGGCGTCGTCGATCTCCGCCATGCTTACCGCCCCGCTCTTCACCAGGCCGGGCAGATACTTGCTGTAGTACTCGTCGCTCATGCTCATATCGATGCCCGACTTAAGCGCGACGCGCACCGCATCCTGCGGGTCGCTCGCCACGCCGTGCTTGAGCAGCTCTTTAATCGCGCCGTGGTCGCTGATGGTAATGCCTTTGAACTTCCAGTCGTCGCGCAGCACTTTTTTCAGCAGCCAGCTGTCCGCCGTGGCAGGCACGCCGTTCAGCGAGTTAAGCGCCACCATCACCCCGCCGCTGCCCGCGTCCAGCGAGGCTTTATAAGGCGGCAGATAATCCTGAAACAGGCGCTGCGAACTCATATCGACGGTATTGTAGTCGCGGCCGCCTTCTACGCCGCCATAGGCGGCGAAGTGTTTCACGCTGGTCATGACCGAGTAGCGATCGGCGGCGCTTTTACCCTGCATCGCTTTCACCATGCTGCTGCCCATCTGCGACGAGAGCCAGGTATCTTCGCCAAAACCTTCAGAGATGCGTCCCCAGCGAGGTTCGCGGCTGACGTCGACCATTGGCGCCCAGGTCATATTCAACCCGTCGTCGGCCGCTTCATAGGCAGAAACCCGGCCGACCTCGCTGACCGCATCCAGATCCCAGCTGGCGGCCAGCGCCAGCGGAATCGGGAAAATCGTGCGCTGTCCGTGCACCACGTCGTAGGCAAAGAACAGCGGAATTTTCAGGCGGCTGAGCTGCATGACCTGATCCTGCATGGCGCGTATATCCTGACGCGTCACGGTGTTAAAAATCGCGCCGACCTGTCCTTTGTGGATCATGTCGCGGATCGCCTCTTTCGGGTTGTCCGGTCCGACGCTGATGAGCCTGAGCTGACCGATTTTCTCGTCGAGCGTCATTTGCGTAAGAAGATGGTTAACGAAGGCGTCGCGCGCCTCGGCGTTCATCGGGTGGGGACCAATCAACTCTTCAGCCAGCGCGGGTTGCAGAGCGAGTGAGACAGCGAGACTAACAGAGTAAATCCATTTCATCAGTTCGGGTTCTCTTAAGTGACTGCGCAATATCGAATAAACAGGCGGCAGTGTGCCACAAGTTGAGGATAGCAGGTAGCTATCGGCGTCACACCGCCTCCCGCTTGTTGCTGACGTGCTACAGTAAGTGCGCCATGTAATGACAAGGGAGTTGCACATGATCCATTCCGCTTTACTTGCCGATCTCCGCCGCCTCGTCGGCGCATCCCATCTGCTGACCGAAAAAGAACAGACGGCGCGCTACCGCAAAGGCTTTCGCTCCGGCGAAGGCGATGCGCTGGCGGTGGTTTTTCCGGGTACGCTGCTGGAGCTGTGGCGCGTGCTGCAAACGCTGGTCAGCGCCGACGCCATTATTCTGATGCAGGCGGCCAATACCGGCCTGACGGAAGGCTCGACGCCCAGCGGCAACGATTACGACCGGCCTGTCGTGATTATCAGCACCCGACGTCTCGATAAGCTACAGCTGATTGACGAGGGTAAACAGGTGCTGGCCTTCCCCGGCAGCACCCTTTACCAGCTGGAGAAAACCCTGAAGCCGCTCAATCGCGAACCGCATTCGGTGATCGGCTCCTCCTGTATCGGCGCCTCGGTGCTGGGCGGCATCTGCAATAACTCCGGCGGCTCGCTGATCAAGCGCGGCCCGGCCTACAGCGAGATGGCGCTCTTCGCGCAGGTGGATGAGACAGGCAAGCTAAAGCTGGTTAACCATCTCGGCATCGATCTTGGCGCATCGCCGGAAGAGATTCTGGGACGCCTCGATGACGAACGCTGGCGCGCGGAAGATGTACAGCACGACGGACGCCACGCCTCCGATCCGGACTATGCCGAGCGCGTGCGACACGTCGATGCCGATACGCCCGCCCGCTTTAACGCCGACGCGCGCCGCCTGTTCGAGGCCTCCGGCTGCGCGGGAAAACTGGCGGTGTTCGCCGTGCGGCTGGATACCTTTCCCTGCGAGCCGCAGCAGCAGGTGTTCTATATCGGCACCAACGATCCGGCGGTGCTGAGCGATATCCGTCGCCATATCCTCGCCCACTTCACCCATCTGCCCGTCGCCGGCGAATATATGCATCGTGATATTTACGACATCGCCGAAGTGTACGGTAAAGATACCTTTCTGATGATCGACAAACTGGGCACAGACAAAATGCCGCTGTTTTTCACGCTGAAAGGCCGCATCGACGCCTGGCTGGCGAAGCTGAGCTTTGTCAAACCGCACCTGACCGATCGGCTGTTGCAGCGTATCAGCGCCTTGTTCCCGGCGCATTTGCCGAAACGCATGAAACAGTATCGCGATAAGTATGCGCATCACCTGCTGCTGAAAATGTCTGGCGCGGGCGTGGAAGAGGCGCGCGACTACCTGAAAGATTACTTCCGCGAGGGCGGCGGCGACTTTTTCGAATGCGAAGGCAAAGAGGGCGCGCACGCCTTCCTGCACCGTTTTGCGGCCGCCGGCGCGGCGGTGCGCTATCATGCGGTGCATGCCGATGAGGTCGAGGAGATTCTGGCGCTGGATATTGCGCTGCGCCGCAACGATCGCGACTGGTATGAAACCCTGCCGCCGGAAATTAGCCAGTCGCTGAGCCACCGACTCTATTACGGTCACTTCTTCTGCCACGTTTTCCATCAGGATTATATTGTGAAGAAAGGCGTGGACGCGCACGCGCTGAAGGAGCAGATGCTGGCGCTGTTAGAAGCGCGCGGCGCGGAATACCCGGCAGAGCATAATGTCGGCCATCTCTACCGGGCGAAACCGCAGCTGGCGGCTTTTTATCGCCAGCTCGATCCGACCAATACCTTTAATCCCGGCATTGGTAAAACCAGTAAACAGAAAGGCTGGGCCGTTCGCGCGAGCTGAGACAATCCGGCGCTGAGGATTGCCTGTATTTTCTGAAAGCTGAGCGGCACAGAGCGTCAGCGGCAGGTTGCGCTGTCGCCAGAAAAAAAGGCTTCCTGCGGGAAGCCTTTTTGTTTTTACGTCAGGAGAGCGACTCGGCTTCCGCCGCCTGCGCGCGCCGTTCGATAATCATGGTTTGCGGCGTTGACAGCATAATGCCCTCTTTACGCAGCCGCGTCAGAATATCAAACAGCAGATCGCTCTTCGCGCCGGAAATCTGGCGCTGGCTGGCCACGTTGCCGGTTACGCTCAGCACGATGCCCTGCGGCGTCAGATCCTTAAAGGACACCGACGGCTCAGGCATTTCCAGAATACGCTCGTTCTCGTTATAGACGTCCAGCAGCAGCTCGCGCACCCGCACCGGATCGATATTCAGCGGAAACGTCAGCATAATGGTGACCACGCCCTGCGCGTTGCCCATGGTCGCGTTGCGCACGTTCTGCGAGATAAACTGCGAGTTCGGCACAATCACGGTGGATTTATCACTTAGCTGGATCTCAGTTGCGCGGACATTAATACGGCGGATATCGCCCTCAATGCCGCTGATAGAGACCAGATCGCCTACCTTTACCGGCCGCTCGGTCAGCAGGATCAGACCAGAGATAAAGTTTTTTACGATCTCCTGCAGGCCAAAACCGATACCCACCGACAGCGCGCTGACGATCCACGCCAGCTTGTTCCACTGAAGCCCCATAACAGAGAGCGTCAACAGGATCACCAGCACATAGCCGATGTTGCTGAACAGCGTGATCAGCGACACGCGCATTCCCGCGTCCATGGTGGTTTTCGGCAGGAAATCGGTATCGAGCCAGCGGCGCACGTTGCGCAGCACATAGATGCCGACCACCAGGCAGATAATGGCGTTGACCATATGCGCCGGCACGATGTTCAGCGACTCCAGCCCTTTGCCGCCCCAGAACTCAATGGCTTTTTGCAGCAGCTCGATGGGGGTGGATGAGGCGAAAGTGCCATTCAGCAGCGCCAGCGCCACAAAGCCAATCAGCAGGGTTTTACCCAGCGCGGCCAGCAGCGTCGCCGTCTGTTGCAGATGGCGCTCGTCAATATTGAGCAGCGTTTGCAGACGTTTGCCGGTGGCGTTGTTCACCGAGAACAGACTTTCGCAGCCGTCATTCACCAGATGGCTCAGGAAGTAGAACGAGCCAAACAGGATGCCGCACCACACCACCTCATAGCTCAGGAAGCGCGCCAGCGTAACGTAACCCACAATCAGCGACAGCAGGATAGCCATCGCGGTGATGGTCAGCCCCAGCTGAATCAACCCTACCAGCGTAGAGCGCACTTCCGGAACATTGCCCTCCTGCGCCATGCGACGGCGCACGCGGTTAGAGCGCATGCTGATGGCCAGCGCCGTGCTGCCGATCAGCAAGGCCGTCAGGCCGTTAGCGAAAATCGTGGTGTTGAGGCTGGTGCCAACGGTGTAGTTAAAGTTTTCCACCGTCTGGAAAATAAATACCAGCGCCGCGGTAATCGGCGGGAACGGCTTTAACGCCAGCGCCACTTCATTTGAGATAGCCGGCAGCCGCCAGCTTGGCCGACGCGTAGAGAGCAGCGCGCGCCCCAGACCGGCGATCAGGCCGCAAAACACGCTGAGCTTGACCAGACTGAGCACGAAATCCTGCACATCGCTGGAAACTTCGTCGCGGCGGGCAAAGGCCAGCGCGGTAAAGTTAAAGGTCAGCACCACGGCCGCCAGCGTAGTCAGCGCGATCGCCGCTGCCAGAAAGCTACGGCGCAGCCGACCTTCCGGCATTTTGTGGATGCTGATCCAGGCCAGAAACTCTTCGCTGTAACGGCGTCCCAGCGTCATGATCAGGAGCGCCGCCAGCAGCCAGGCAAGGGTGCCGAAGCGGTATCCCGGTTCCCATGACAGCGCGGCGGTATCTTTTAGCTCCTGCAAAAAGTCATCGATCTTTTCGTTATCAAGATCCTGCTTTACAAACAGCGGCGCCCAGAAGCGCGGCCCGAAAATACTGCCGGAGTTAAGCGCCAGCTGGGTCTTCATCAGGTCGCGGCGCAGGTTGGTGATCTGCGACGACAGCATCAGCGCGCTGTTCTTGATCCCTTCCGCCTGCTTGATCTGATCGTCCAGCTTGCCTTTCTGGTTCTCCAGCGAGCTACGCTTACGGGTCACTTCCGGCGTCTCTTTTACGCCGCTGTCTTCGCTGGGCGCGGGGCCAAGCACCGCCAGCTGAGCGTCGAGCTGCTGACGCTGAGGCTGTAGCGACTGCGCCAGGGTGTCGGCATTGCCCGACAGCTCCAGCGCCATCTCATTGAGCTGGGTCAGCTGGTTTTCATTGGTCTGTCCCGACACCTGACCTTTCAGCTTGTCGAGAATTTTCTGCATCTTCGGCAGTTCGACCGCTGCGTTCACTTTAGGCGCGGCGTCGGTTTGTTGCGCGGCATCGGCCGCATCGTCGTCTGCCAGACTACAGGCGGGAGCGAAAGCCGCCGCCAGCAGCATAAACAGCGCAAAAAAAGAGCGTAACGTAAACATAGTCGTGTGATTCCAGCACAAATTCAGACGATCGATCGTCGCCATTCGCGCGTAGTTTAGGGCCAGGCGCACCGGGAAACTATAGGAATGCAGGTAGTAATCGACATCCGCGGCGGGCGGACGTCGTTAAAGGGTTACTCCGCGACAGCGCTGCTGCGGCTGTTGCTGGCCACCTGCCCCGCCTTTTGCTTTTTATAGGCCAGCGCCGCCGCAGGCACGGGCGCAGCCTTGCCGGTTTGCAGCCAGTCGCGCAGACGATTCGCGTCGGCGAAGTGGGTATATTTGCCGAACGCATCCAGCACCACCAGCGCCACCGGACGATTATTAATCACGGTACGCATCGCCAGGCAGTGGCCCGCTTCATCGGTGTAGCCGGTTTTAGTCAGCTGGATGCGCCAGTCATTTTTGTACACCAGATGGTTGGTATTACGGAACGGCAGCGCATAGCTCGGATGGGTGAACACCGCGGTCTGCTCTTTGGTGGTGCTCAGTTCGCCCAGCAGAGGATAGTCGCGCGTGGCGCGCAGCAGCTTAACCAGATCTTCCGCGCTCGACACATTGTGAATCGACAGGCCGGTAGGCTCGACGTAGCGGGTATGGCTCATGCCCAGCGCGCGCGCTTTGGCGTTCATAGCGCGGATAAAGGCGTCATAGCCGCCGGGATAGTGGTGCGCCAGGCTGGCCGCGGCGCGGTTCTCCGAAGACATCAGCGCCAGCAGCATCATGTTGCGTCGGCTAATTTCACTGTTGAGTTTGACGCGGGAAAAAACGCCGCGCATCTCTGGCGTATGGCTAATATCTACCGAAATTCGCTCGTCCAGCGGCTGCTTCGCGTCCAGCGCCACCATAACGGTCATCAGCTTGGTGATGGAGGCGATAGGCCTTACGCGATCGGGATGGCTGGAAAACAGCACTTTACCGGTATTCAGGTCAACAATCATCGCGCTGCCGGAGGCAATCTGCGGCTCGGCGACGGGAGCAAGCTGTGAAAGTGAAGTCGCCGCCTGCGCGGGCGCAAAAGCCTGAGCGCCGAACAATAGCGCAAGTGAAAGCAGTGAATAGCGAATGGTTACAGGCATGGTGTAAAAAAGTACCGATTAAGATATTACGCCGTGTTTGACACAGGCTGCCTGCCGCAGAGCCGACCACGCGGAGGCTGGCAGCAGCATAATACGCGGATGCGTAAGAAATTTCCTGGTGAGAATGTTTCTGAGCGTTAAAAAAGTCCCGCGACGGAAAGGTCGCGGGACGGGGTGCATTCAGATCGCTTTCGCGGAGTTAAAACAGTTTTGGACCATAGCCCCACAGCACAACGGTAAGCGCCAGCAGCACCTCGAAAACCAGTACGCCGATCGCCAGCGTCGAGCCGGAAAAGCGCAGGCTTTCATCACGATCGATATTCAGAAACAGCGGAATGCCGATATAGAGAAGGTAGCCGGTATAAACCAGCGCCAGCGCGCCTACCAGCACACAGAGCCAGACCAGCGGATAGAGCGCCACCAGGCCGCTCAGGAACAGCGGCGTCGCCACATAACCCGCGAATACCGTACAGCGCTGGACGCTCGGACGCTGTGGATAGTCGCGCGCCATCCAGTGAATGACGCGGCCCATTACCGCCACGCCGCCCAGAATAATCAGATAAAATAAGACGCCGAGAGCAATCCCGGTAAGCAGATTGAGTTGAACATATTGCCCTTCGCCCAGATTCCAGCCCAGCTGCGTCGTGCCAATTAACGCGCAGATCACCGGGATCGCCGCCATAAGCAGAACGTGATGGGTGTAATGGTGCGAAACGCTTTCGTTTTCTTGCTTGATGTCGCGCATCTCCCGATCGGGATGCGCCATAAGACCCCAGACATGATTCATATAATCACCTCGCTAATGCGACAGGCTGCCCTGAATCCTTGCCGCTGACCCTCCAGGCAGCATCATCTCAAGTATAAACGCCGCTGCTGCTTTTGTAGCCAGCGGGTCGGCAATCGGCATAAAATTGTCGCTGCGTGGTAAGCCCACCGGAAGGATCGACCAATGCAGTGTAGAATACAGGAATCGCCGCTTAAAAAAGGGAGTTTACTTTTGCATTTCGATATCAACGGATTAATTACCCAGTACGGTTACCTGGCGCTGCTGCTTGGCTCTATCGCCGAAGGCGAGACCTTTACCCTGTTAGGCGGCGTGGCGGCGCATGAGGGGCTGCTGAACTTTGCTGGCGTGGTGCTGGCGGCAATGGCTGGCGGCGTGATTGGCGACGAGCTGCTCTACTGGATTGGCCGTCGATACGGCACAAAAATTCTGCGCAAGCTGAAAAAACATCAGGACAAAGTGGTTAAGGCCAACCGCCTCATTCAGCGTCACCCCAGCCTGTTTGTTATCGGCGTGCGCTTTATGTACGGCTTTCGCATTATCGGCCCGATTATTATCGGCGCCAGCCATCTGAAGCCGATAAAGTTTCTGGTATTGAATATTATCGGCGCGGCAATCTGGGCGACCCTTTTTGTCGCCCTGGGCTATTTCGCCGGAGGCATTATTGCGCCCTGGCTGCATAAACTCGACCAGCACCTGAAACATATTCTGTGGCTGGTGGCGGCCGTAATATTTGCCTTTGCGCTGCGCTGGGTGATCCGCCGCTGGAACACCCGCCGCGCCGGTTAAATATCTTTCCCGCCGTAAAACTGCGGATTCGCCAGCATAAAGCCGCCGTCGACAATAAAGGACTGTCCGGTGGTGTAGCTGGCCCATTCTGAACAGAGCCAGGCCACCAGGCTGGCAATCTCCCGCACATCGCCAGGCCGGCCAATAGGAATTTCGGGCGTTTTAATCTTCTGCGCATCGCCGTCGCCCATATTGTTCATAGGCGTGGCGATGGCGCCGGGCGCCACGGAATTGACCAAAATATTATGCTTAATCAGGCTGATAGCCATCGATTTCGTCAGGCCGCCCATCGCGTGTTTGGCCGCCGTGTAAGCCACGGCGTCAGGCAGCGGCGTATGCTCATGTACCGACGTAATATTAATGATGCGTCCGCCATCGCCCTGCTCCACCATTTTGCGTGCCGCAATCTGACCACAGACAAAGGCGCCGTCAACATCTACGCTGAATACGTTGCGCCATTCGTCAAAAGGCGTATCGAGGAAGGCTGATTTGGCGTTCGCGCCGGCGTTATTCACCAGCGCGTCAATACGACCGAGGCGTGAGATCAGCGCGGAGAGCGAGCGGCCGCCTTCCTGCGGATCGGCGAGATCGAGGTGGATGATTTCGGCGCGGCGACCGTGCTCGCGCACCAGGCGCGCCGTCTCTTTCGCGCCCTCTTCGTCGGAACGCCAGGTGATACCAAGATCATAGCCAAGCTCCGCCAGCATCAGCGCACTGGCTCGGCCAATGCCGGAATCCGATGCGGTCACAATAGCTACTCTGGTCTGGGGTGTGGTCATCATTCTCTCCTCAGGGTGTCGGGTAAGGTGAAGTATAGAAGCAATCCGGTCATGTCCAGGCGCGGCCTCTGGTGCCGCTTTGTCTATAGTTAGAGCTATTGCCCGTAACGGAGAGAAGGATGAGCAAGATAAAACGCCCGATTGAAGATCACGGTATTATCGGCGATTTGCGAACCTGCGCGCTGATTGCGAATGACGGCACCATCGATTATCTCTGCTGGCCGGAGCTGGACAGCCCGTCGGTTTTTGCCGCGCTGCTCGACAGCGATGACGCGGGCCTGTTTTCGCTGGCGCCGGAGTGGAAAGGGGTGCGCCGCCAGCAGCTCTATTTGCCTGACACCAACATCCTTCAGACCCGCTGGCTGGGCGCGGACGGCGTGGCGGAGATTACCGATTATATGCCCATCTGTGACGACAGCAAAAAGCTGCCGCGCCTGATCCGCCGGATAAAAATGGTGCGCGGCAGCGCCTGGTTCACAATGCGCTGCGCGCCGCGCCATGACTACGCGCGCGCCGACACGCGCGCCGAAGCCGCAGGCAGCTGCGTCGATTTTCTCGCGGAAAACCAGCCGGGATTACGCCTCGCCGCGACGGTGCCGCTCACCTGCGAAGCGCATGCCGCGACCGCCCGCTTTGAGCTAAAAGCGGGCGAACACGCCGAGTTTGAATTAGGCAGCGTCGAGGACGCTCATGTCGAAGCCGTCGCCACCGAAACCTGCTTTGAAGAGACCATTAACTACTGGCGACGCTGGAGTAAAAAAAGCAATTACACCGGGCGCTGGCAGGAGATGGTGCAGCGTTCGGCGCTGGCGCTGAAACTGCTGACCTCCAGCCAGCACGGCTCTATCGCCGCCGCCGCGACCTTTGGCCTGCCGGAAGAGCTGGGCGGCGTGCGCAACTGGGATTATCGCGCCTCTTGGATCCGCGACGCCTCTTTCAGCATGTATGCGCTGATGCGTCTTGGCTATGTCGACGAGGCCAAGCATTTTACCCACTGGGTGGGCCGCTGCGTCGAGAACAGCCATCACGACGAAATGCGCTTGCAGGTAATGTATCGCCTCGACAGCGGCACCGAACTGCACGAAATCGAACTGCTGAACCTCTCCGGCTACGCCGACTCGCGCCCGGTGCGCATCGGCAACGACGCCTGGCAGCAGACCCAGCTCGATATTTACGGCGAACTGATGGATGCGGTCTATCTGGCGAATAAATATGGCGAAGCCATTTCAGAGCGGGGCTGGCAACACGTCGCGCAGATGATCGATATGGTGTGCGAAAACTGGAATCAGCCCGACGCCGGTATCTGGGAGATGCGCGGCGAGCCGGAGCATTTTCTTCACTCGCGCCTGATGTGCTGGGTGGCGCTGGATCGCGCGCTGCGCCTCGGCATGAAGCGTTCGCTGCCGATGCCCTATGCGCGCTGGGACAGCGCGCGCAGTGAAATTCGTGCGGACATCTGGAAAAACTTCTGGAACGCGGAGCGCGGCCATTTCGTCTCTACCCGCCACGGCGACTATCTGGATGCTTCTATGCTGCTGATGCCGCTGGTGCGCTTTGTCGGCGCGACCGATCCGGAATGGCTGGCCACCCTCGACGCCATCAAGCGCGAACTGGTGAGCGACGGCATGGTGCGCCGCTATAACATCAGCGAAACGCCCGCGGATGGCCTGACCGGTTCGGAAGGCTCTTTCGGCGCCTGCTCGTTCTGGTATGTGGAGTGTCTGGCGCGCGCCGGGCGCATTCACGAGGCGCATTTCGAGTTTGAAAAGCTGCTGAGCTACGCCAACCCGCTGGGATTATATGCGGAAGAGTTTGACAGTCACGGCCGGGCGCTGGGCAATATGCCGCAGGCGCTTACCCACCTGGCCTTGATCAGCGCCGCCTTTTTTCTCAACCGCAAACTGAGCGGCGAGGTGACGCTATGGCAGCCCTGACGGGCATCGCCCGGATAGTTAACGCCGCCGATTACCTAAAGTCTGCGTTGGCTGCTAAAATCCTGATTCACAAGATCGAAACAATGCCCATATAATGTGCAGCCGGTCACGCCGACCGGTACGGGTTCGATACACTGACAAGCCTGCAAACAGGCCATAACGACTTGTAAAATATGAAAATGATTCGCGCGTTCGCTTCAATGGCTTTGGCCCTGGCTGCATTCAGTCAGTCTGCTTTTGCTGTGGTATACCCTTTACCGGCGGCTAACAGTCGTCTGATTGGGCAAAATATTGAGATTACTGTCCCTCAGGACAATAAGCTGCCGCTGGAAGCCTTTGCAGCGCAGTACCAGATGGGCCTCAGCAATATGCTGGAAGCCAATCCCGGCATGGATGTCTATCTGCCGCAGGCAGGCAAGAAAATGATCGTTCCGCAGCAGCTGATCCTGCCTGACGCCCCGCGCGAAGGCATCGTGATCAACAGCGCGGAGATGCGCCTTTACTACTATCCGAAGGGCACGAAAACCGTTGTGGTGCTGCCGATCGGTATCGGGGAGTTAGGCAAAGATACGCCGGTTAACTGGACCACTACGGTGCAGCGCAAGAAAGCGGGTCCAACCTGGACGCCGACCAAAGCGATGCACGCGGAGTACGCCGCGCGCGGCGAGAGCATGCCTGCCGTGTTCCCTGCGGGTCCGGATAATCCGATGGGCCTGTACGCGCTCTATATCGGCCGCCTCTATGCTATTCACGGCACCAACGCCAACTTCGGTATCGGCCTGCGCGTCAGCCACGGCTGCGTGCGTCTGCGCGCCGACGACATTAAGTGGCTGTTCGACAACGTGCCGGTTGGCACGCGCGTTCAGTTCATTGACCAGCCGGTGAAAGCGACCGTCGAGCCGGACGGTTCGCGTTACGTAGAGGTGCATAACCCGCTTTCTACCACCGAAGAGCAGTTTAACTCGCGCGAACTGGTGCCGATTACGCTGACCTCTGCGGTAACGAAGGTGATTTCCGACGCCAGCGTCAGCCAGGACCAGGTTAATGCGGCGATTCAGAGCCGCAGCGGTATGCCGACCAAAGTCAACGGCGTTGCCGACAGCGTGCAGACCGCGCCGACCGAGGTGCCGGAAACCCAGGATGCGCAGCCGAAAGAAGAGCCGATGACGCCGGTTACGCCGCAGGGCGCTAGCGCTGCCGCGCCTGATGCCGCGCCGCAGCCGGTTGCCGCGCCCGCCTCAGCGGACAATCCGTCGTAATCAGGTTTCGCTGTGAAAAAGCCCGCTGACGCGGGCTTTTTTGTGGGCGGTTATTACCGTCTCTGCCGGGCGGCGGCGCGCAAAAAGGTTCGACTGCCTGTCCGCCGCGCGGTAAGCCTGAGCAGCGGCGCTGCTCAGCTACGACTCAATATCAGCTTCAGACCCGCCACTGCGAAACAGCAGGCCAACAGCGCATCCAGCCCGCGACGGATGCGAAGATAAAAGGCGGTCATCACTGAGGTGGAGAACAGCAGCGCATAGCCGCAGAACACCAGCGCGCAAATCGCCGCGCAGCCGCCAATAATCGCCGGTAGTGTCGAGGCGGCCGCCTCTGGCTTAAGCGCAACGGACATAATGGCGACCCAGGTGAGAATGGCTTTGGGATTGCCAATGTGCATCAGCAGACCCTGACGGTACAGTCTGCCAGACGCGACTTTCCCGTCTCTGCCCTTAAAGCCGGCGGCGTCCGACCGACGCAGAGCAGATTTACCCGCCCTGAAGGCCAGCCACAGAAGATAGAGACCGCCCCCCACTTTCAGCACGACGAGCAGCTGGGCAAAGGTCGCCAGCACGGTCAGCACGCCGCAGGCGGCCAGCAGCGCCCACAGCATCGATCCGCTAATCACTCCGCCTGCCAGCGCCAGCGCCGCCCCGCGCCCCTGTTGCATCGCCACGCCCATAATGGCCATATTGCTCGGCCCAGGGCTGGCGGTTGCGACAAGATAAGTGGTGTAGATCAACAGTAATTCATGTGACAGCGCCATAGGTGCTCGCAAAGAGAAGAGAAGTGTCATGTAGTTATATCGATCCAGGCGAAAAATTGCTATGGCTGCCGCGCAACGATCGCTACGGCCGACGGACTTCGCCTCTTGCCAGCCCGGCGCGCCAGCATCAACGCCACCTGCCCGTCGGCAGCAGACGGTCTCACTTCCGCCTGGCCGCGCCAGCTTCATTGTTCTGTCACATAATGCGCGTATCACCGGCAGTATAGGGCGCGGACAGGGCGTGCCCGCCATCGTTTACCGAGGTGTTTATGAGCGAAAACAGCTTAACGTCATCCCCGTCGGCTGGCGCACGTCCGAATCTCACGGGCAAACGCAATCGCTTTTCCAGACCGCTGTTTCTGATTTTACTGGTGGCGGGACTCGCTTTCGCCGGATTCAATCTGTTCAGCGACGTGCAGGAGACCGGCGCGCCCGTTACCAGCTATGTGCCCTTTCTGCTGCTCGGCCTGGCGCTGCTGATCGCGCTGGGTTTCGAGTTCGTGAATGGTTTTCACGATACGGCGAATGCGGTAGCCACCGTTATTTATACCCACTCGCTGACGCCAGGCGTGGCGGTGGTCTGGTCAGGCCTGTGCAACTTTCTCGGCGTGCTGCTCTCCAGCGGCATTGTGGCGTTCGGGATTATTTCGCTGCTGCCGGTAGAGCTGATTTTGCAGACGGGCAGCGGCGGCGGTTTCGCCATGATCTACGCCCTGCTCTTCTCCGCGATTATCTGGAACCTGGGCACCTGGTATCTTGGTCTGCCCTCTTCCTCTTCGCATACGCTTATCGGCTCCGTTATTGGCGTTGGCGTCGCTAACGCGCTGCTGCACGGCCGCAGCGGCATGAGCGGCGTGGACTGGGATCAGGCGATAAAAATTGGGTATTCGCTGCTTCTGTCGCCGCTGGTGGGCTTTATCTGCGCCGCCCTGCTGCTGCTGGCGATGAAGACGTTTATTCGCAGCCGCGAACTCTACGAGGCGCCGCAGAGCAGCGAGCCGCCGCCGGCCTGGATCCGTGGCCTGCTGATCCTCACCTGCACCGGCGTCTCGTTCGCCCACGGCTCCAATGATGGACAGAAAGGCATGGGGCTGATTATGCTGATCCTGGTCGGGACCATGCCGATCGCCTATGCGCTGAACCGATCGCTGCCGCCTGACCAGATCCCGCGCGTGGCGGCTCTGGCGCAGGTGACTGAGAACCAGCTGTTGCTGTTGCAGCCGGCCAGCGGGCGTCCGCTGGCGGCGCGCGAGGCGCTGACCGACTATGTGCGCACCAATACCTTAACCCCCAGCGTCCTGCCCGCGCTGGCGCTGACGCTGGGCGACATCAGCGATCAGATTCGCCGCTACGGTTCGATGGACAATATCCCGGCGCAGGCGGTCTCCAACACCCGCAACCAGATGTACCTCGCCTCGGAGTCGATTAAGCATATTCAGGCGAATAAGGTGCCGATGCCCGAAGAGACGCAGCGCAATCTGACGGCGATTAAGCAGGAGCTGGACAGCGCGACGCGCTTTATTCCCATGTGGGTGAAGGTGGTGGTGGCGATTGCGCTGGGTCTGGGCACCATGGTTGGCTGGCGACGCATTGTCGTTACGGTAGGCGAGCGCATCGGCAAGACCCATCTTAACTACGCGCAGGGCGCCAGCGCCGAGCTGGTGGCGATGGCGACCATTGGCGCGGCGGACAGCTTTGGCCTGCCGGTATCGACCACCCATGTGCTGTCGTCCGGCGTGGCAGGCAGCATGGCCGCCAACCGCTCCGGGCTGCAACTGGCGACGCTGCGCAACCTGGCGATGGCCTGGGTGCTGACGCTGCCGGTCTCAGTGGCGCTCTCTGCGGCGCTTTATGCGCTGTTCGCGCAGTTTTAATCCTGAAAGCGCGGCGCCATGCCGCGCTGCATCAGCCGCAGCGTCATAGCAAACGCGCCCAGCACCATCAGCGCCGCCGCCAGATAGACCGACTGCATGCCCCAGTAGCCTATCAGCAACCCGGCCACCGGTCCGGTCAGCCCTAATCCCAGATCGAGAAACGCCGAGTAGACCCCCAGCGCCGAGCCTTGATCCTGCCGCTCCACCTGCCGCACCGCCTCCACGCCCAGCGCCGGGAAGACCAGCGAAAAGCCGCAGCCGGTCAGCAGCGCGCCAAGATCCACCAGCAGGCTGCTTTCCGCCTGCCAGATAATCAGCAGGCCCGCGCACTCCAGCAGAAAAGAGCACATAGCCACCTTCAGCCCGCCAAAGCGCGTGATGGCACGGCTGAACAGCAGGCGAAACAGCACAAAGCCCAGGCTAAACAGCGACAGCGCAAAGGCGGCGCCGCTCCAGTCGCGACTGGCGAAGTAAAGGGTAATAAAAGTGGAGATCACGCCGAAGCCGATGGTGCCGAAACCGAGCGCCAGACCAAACAGCCAGACGCGTGAAAAGACGCGATGAAACGGAATGCGCTGCCCCTGGCTGACGTCAACCGCCGGTTTACGGCTCGCCAGCACGTACCCCGTCACGCCCATTAGCGCCACCAGACCGGCAAAGCCGCTGATGCCCATGCCCTGATTCAGCATTACGCCCAGCGGCGCGCCTATTGCCATCGCCAGATAGGTGGCGACGCCGTTCCAGGAGATAACGCGCGCTGTCTGCATCGGGCCGACGATATTCATTCCCCACAGCGTCGAGCCGGTGCTGCTGAAGCTCTCGCCGACGCCGAGGAACAGCCGCCCAATTGCCAGCAGCAGCAGACTCAGCAGCGGCCAGTCGCGGCACAGCGCGGCGAAAATCGTCAGCACGCCGCTCATGCCGCAGCAGAGGGTGCCCAGCATCACGACGCGTTTGGGACCAAGCCGATCGGCCAGACGGCCCGACTGCGGACGGCTCAGCAGCGTGGCGAAATATTGCAGGCTGATAATCAGGCCGGCGACAAAGGAGCTAAAACCGAGCTGGCTATGCACAAAGCCCGGCAGCACCGCCAGCGGCAGGCCGACCGAGAGATAGCAGAAAAAGGTGAAGATCAGAACCGAGAGAATGCGTTTGTTGAGCTGACCGTTAGTCAGTATCGCGACATCAGACATAGCAGGCTGGTTTGTTATGGAGAATAGCCTCCACTATACGCTTAGCCTGCTAACGGGTCGCCTGAATTTTTATCACGAGGTCATGCTGACCGCCTGCCGATCAATGACTTCGGCGATCGCAGCGGAGTGTTTTAAGGTGCGGATTTCGGTAAACAGGCCGTCTGCCTGCGGATAGGCCTTGCGCAGATAGCCGAGCCACTGCTTGATGCGCGCGACGTGATAAAGCCCGGTGTCGCCCTGCTTTTCCAGCCGCGTATACTTTTGCAGCAGCGCGACTACCTCCGGCCAGGCCATGGGCGCATCCTGGTATTTGATGACCCGACTGAGATTGGGCACGTTGAGCGCGCCGCGACCGATCATCACCGCATCGCAGCCGGTGATGCGCAGGCAATCCTGCGCGCTCTGCCAGTCCCAGATTTCACCGTTCGCCACCACCGGAATATGCAGTCGCTGACGGATTTCGCCAATCGCCTGCCAGTTGATCGCCTCCGCGCGGTAGCCATCCTCTTTGGTGCGGCCATGCACCACCAGCTCGCTGGCGCCGGCCTGCTGCACCGCATCGGCGATTTCGAAGCGACGCGCGCCGGAATCCCAGCCGAGGCGCACTTTGACCGTTACCGGCAGATGAGCAGGCACCGCCTCGCGCATCGCTTTCGCGCCGCGATAGATCAGCTCCGGATCCTTGAGCAGCGTAGCGCCGCCGCCGCTGCCGTTTACCAGCTTCGACGGACAGCCGCAGTTAAGGTCAACGCCCCAGGAACCCAGTTCCGCTGCGCGCGCCGCATTCTCCGCCAGCCATTCAGGGTACTGGCCCAGCAGCTGTAAACGCACCCGCGTGCCGGACGGCGTGCGGCTGGCGTTGCGCAGCTCAGGACAGAGACGGTGGAACGACTTGACCGGCAGCAGCTGATCCACGACGCGCAGAAACTCGGTGATGCAGAGGTCATAGTCGTTGACCTCGCTCAGCAGCTCGCGTACCAGCGAGTCCAGCACGCCCTCCATGGGGGCCAGCAAAACTCGCATGGCGTTACGCGGTTCCGGTTTTCTTCACGGCCGGACGACGCGGCGGACGAGCAGGCTTATCGCCCTGCGCGGCCTGTCCCTGACGGCGCGACTGCGGCGCACGCTTGTCGCCCTGCGGGCGTGATGACGGCGCACCCTGCCCACGGCCGCGACCGCGCGGCTGCTGCTGGCGACCGTTCTGAATCGGCTCCGCCTTGATGCTCGGATCCGGCTCATAGCCTGGCACGGCCAGACGCGGAATTTCACGCTTCAGCAGACGCTCGATGTCGCGCAGCAGTTTGTGCTCGTCCACGCAGACCAGAGAGAGCGCGGCGCCGGTCGCGGCCGCGCGGCCGGTACGACCGATACGGTGCACGTAGTCTTCCGCCACGTTCGGCAGCTCATAGTTCACCACATGCGGCAGCTCTTCAATATCAAGACCACGCGCGGCGATGTCGGTGGCGACCAGCACGCGAATCGCGCCGGTTTTAAAATCCGCCAGCGCGCGGGTACGCGCGCCCTGACTTTTATTACCGTGGATCGCGGCGGCGGTGATGCCGTCTTTATTCAACTGCTCCGCCAGGTGGTTCGCGCCATGCTTGGTACGGGTGAAGACCAGCACCTGCTGCCAGTTACCTTCGCCAATCAGCTGAGAAAGCAGTTCGCGCTTGCGTTTTTTATCAACGAAATGCACCTGCTGCGACACCTGCTCAGAGGCGGTGTTGCGGCGTGCGACTTCGACCTGCTCCGGGTTGTGCAGCAGTTTTTCCGCCAGCGCCTTGATGTCGTCCGAGAAAGTCGCGGAGAACAGCAGGTTCTGACGTTTAGCCGGAAGCTTCGCCAGCACGCGACGAATGTCGTGGATAAAGCCCATATCGAGCATGCGATCCGCTTCATCCAGCACCAGCACTTCGATCTGCGACAGATCGACCGCATTCTGGTGTTCCAGATCGAGCAGACGGCCTGGCGTGGCGACCAGAATATCAACGCCGCCGCGCAGCTTCATCATCTGCGGATTAATGCTGACGCCGCCGAATACTACCAGCGAACGCAGCTGCAAGTATTTGCTGTAGTCGCGTACGTTTTCACCCACCTGAGCGGCCAGTTCACGCGTTGGGGTCAGGATCAGCGCGCGAACCGGACGACGACCGCGTCCCGATGCAGGCTGAGAAGAGAGTTTTTGCAGCAGGGGCAGCGTAAATCCAGCGGTTTTACCGGTGCCGGTCTGCGCGCTTGCCAGCAGATCGCGACCGGAGAGCACCACAGGGATCGCCTGGCGCTGAATAGGCGTAGGTTCGCGGTAGCCCTGTTCAGCAACCGCGCGCAAAATATCGGCACTCAGGCCGAGAGAGTCAAAAGACATTAAGTGTGTTACTCCGGTCCGCCCTGACCGTGATCCACGGTGTAGTTTTCAGAGGGGATAGTGACGTCAGCCAGCGGCTAACGTGTGAAAAGGGCACAAACTACGATGCGTAAGGCGGGCAGTGTAGCAGCTTTTGTAGCGTGGTGCGAGAAAGGCACGTCTTACGTAATTTCGGCGCGCTGAGCGAGTGGCGAGAGCCGCACGGCGGCAGGTCAACGCGAGCCGCGCCTGAAGCGCATCCTGTCCTTCAGGCGGCCTCAGCGGCGGCGTTTAACTGATATCCCGTTGACGTCACTGGCTGCTAAGTGATTTGCCAGCGCCCTTACCGCTTTTATCGAAAGCCTGCCGCGATCGGGCAATTCCCCCCGCTTTATCCAGGGATTAGCGTTTTTCTTCCAGGGTGAAGGCGATACCATATTTTTTAACTTTATACTGCACAGCCCCACGCGACACCCTTAACTCCCTGGCCGCTTTCGCCACGCACCCCTGCGCACTTTTTAACGCTTCGATTAAAAGCTCGCGCTCATATGCTTCGAGTTTTTCCGCCAGGGTTGCGCTGTGATTAAACCTTTTTGCCCCAGCCTGTTCCACTGAACGCTTTATCTCTGTTTCTGGCTGGGTGGGAAAGCTACTGACAACATCGGTTTCACTGTTAAAGATCAGCTCTTCCAGCGGTCCCGTTTTTTTCTGAAGAATCAGGCTGCGCACAATAACGTTTTCCAGCATTCTTACATTTCCGGGCCAGTCGTGTTCCACCAGTTGTTTTTCAACCCATGCCGGGAAAGGATAAACCTCCCTGTTGCTGCTGGCCTGATGTTTGGCCATAAAGTGACTGGCAAGCGGAATAATTTCATCTTTCCTCTCCCGCAGAGGCGGGATAACAACCATGCCTATTTCAAGCCGGTAAAAAAGATCGGCGCGCAGTCTTTTTTGTCTGATCATTTCATAAGGAGATTCGTTCATTGCCGCGATGATGCGGATATCCGCCTTTAGCTCTTTATTCCCTCCGACTTTCCAGAACGTTTTCTCCTGAAGAAAACGGAGAATCTTCCCCTGAACGGCAACAGGCATGGCATTTAACTCATCCAGAAAGAGTGTCCCGCCATTGGCAAGCTCCAGGTAACCCCTGGTATTCTCTGCCCCCGTAAATCCGCCCTTCACTGTTCCAAACAACGTGCTCTCTATTAATGTTACCGGCAGCGCGCCACAGTTAAGCGCGATAAAGGGCTTATGCCGCCGAGGGCTATGGTCATGGATGAAGCTGGCGAGCAACTCCTTTCCTGTCCCTGTTTCGCCCAGCACCATGACGGGTACACTACTTGCGGCCAGTCGGGATGCGCGGTCAAGAACCTGCCGCATTGAATGTGAGTTACAGATAATTTCCCGCTGTTCGCTTTTCTCTTCACCAAAAAGTTTTTCATTCAGTTCGGATAAATTTCGCTGCAATTTCCGGTAGCGGGAAAGATCCTGACCGGATTCGATGACCCCGATAATTTTACCGGAAGAGCTAAAGAGCGGGACGGTGGTATGCTGATAATCAATAAGTTTACCGCTTGACGTAAAATAGCTTTTCTGATGACCGATTGATTCTTCGCCATACTGTAAGGCCCTGAGCATTTCATTATCCTCAGCCAGAATGGACGGAAACGCACTTAGCATGTGCTTGCCCAGCACCGCCTGACGCTGACATTCATCGAGTTCGGCATTTTCCTGATTGTAATAAATATGCTGGCCTTCCGCATTCAACACGGAAAAAGGTTGTCCAAGCACATCAAAAAAGCGGCCAAATACGTTAAGTGCGATGGCTAATTCCGGTTCAATATTTGCTTTCATCCCCCCGCCTCTCCCTGAATAAAGATTAATCACTGCGCTTAAATTTAAGCATGTTGCTGAATGCTGAGCAGCTTGTTTTTCTAAAACCCAAGCCATTTCAGCATGTTAATGAAAAACAGAATATGGCATGCGTTTTGCTCCAGCACTCTGGTACTTAAGCAGAGTAGCCGACTCAATGTGAATGAAGAACCTTTGATTTATCACAGCAGCCAACCATTCATTAATAAAGGAACGCTTTATGGGCTTAAATAGCAGCAAAGGGAAAATGGGAATATCACAAATCGCCTTGTTTTGCATGTGCGCGGTGATTGTCCTTGAAACGCTAACGGCTTCGGCCTCAATAGGACCCAGCGGACTTTTCTGGTGGGGCATAACCCTGGTATTTTTTATTGTTCCTTATTCGCTCATTACTTCGGAACTGGGCACGACCTATCCGGCTGAAGGCGGTATCTATGACTGGATACGCCGGGCATTTGGCGCAAGAATGTCTACCAGGGCGGTTTATTTATACTGGCTGGCGGGAGGATTATGGATGCCTGCCGGATATATCCTTTTCGCTGGCATGTTTGCTCGCGTGTTTATGCCGGAATTATCCCTGATGGGGCAGGTCGTGATTGTTCTGGTTATGAGCTGGCTGACGATCGCCTTTATCAATTTTAAAACCAGCGTAGGGATCTGGCTAACCGTATCTGGCGCGGTGTTTAAAATTACAGTGATAATGATCCTCGGCGTGGCGGGTTTTTACCATCTGTTTATGCATGGCCCGGCTAACGAATTTTCACTGCAAACCATGCTTCCCTCCGCCTCATCCGGTATCGGCTTCCTGGCCGTCATTGTATATAACCTTGTCGGTCTGGAACTGGTTGCCTGCATGGGAAAAGAGCTACGTAACCCCGTCAGAGATATGCCGCGCGCCATTTTGCTTGCCTCGCTGGCAATCGCTTTTCTGTATGTCTTTGGCTCAATGGGGATCCTGATGGCCATTCCCCTGGCAAACCTCAATCTGGTTTCAGGCATCGTAGATGCGCTTGGTCCGTTGCTTGGCGAAGGCAGCCCCCTGATTATTCTGGTGTGTCTCTTTTTTATGCTTTCTATTATTGGCAACCAGGTTACATGGGCGATGGCGCCCAGCCGGGCTGCTGCGGAAGCGGCCAGAGAAGGAGAATTACCCGCCTGTATTGGCCGCTGGCATCCTGAAAATAATACCCCTTACTGGGCCAATCGTATTCTTGGCATCGTTTCGACGGTGATTACGCTGGTCTACGCCTGGTTTGCACAGGGTGATAACGCCAGTATGTTCTGGTCTGTTTTCTCTTTCTCAAGCGCCTGTATCATCATCAGCTACCTGCTGTTCTTTGCCTCCTTTATAAAATTGCGCCTGTCCGATAAATCCACGCCAAGGCCATTTAAAGTTCCGGGCGGCATACCTGTCGCTATAGGCTGCTCATTATTATGCATGGCATTTATATTCACCTGCGCGCTGTTATTTATTTTCCCTGACCTGCCAAAAGGCGTTGTCGACTGGAGCCATAGCGGTCCCATTCTGACCGGCGTTGTCCTTGTATTGATCGTAGGGGAGATGATTATTCGTCGGGCTGAAAAAGCCCATACCCGGCTTAACTACGCCACAAAGTAAATTTCCGCCTATTTTCATGCGTAACCACCAGGTTAATCATGAGGCGCAACGGATAAATACTATTCAGAAGGATCATCTTTATGAAATCAGAAAACGTAAAGTGCCCTGTGCCCGCTATATACACCAGGCATCATCATTTTCATCAGGAGACAGCAGCATGATTGAGGTAACGGAAGTTTCAATTGCTGAGCTGCGTAAAGCGCTTGAATCTGGCCAGACCACGGCGGTGGAACTGGTCAAAGCCTATCTGGCTCGTATCGACGCCTATAACGGACCTGAGACCGAGACTAAACTGAATGCGGTCGTGGTTCGTAACCCTGATGCGCTGAAGGAGGCCGAAGCCTCAGATGCACGCCGCGCGCGTGGTGAGGTTCTGAGTCCGCTGGACGGCATTCCTTATACGGCCAAAGATAGCTATCTGGTTAAGGGAATGACCGCGGCTTCCGGCAGCCCCGCCTTCAAGGATTTGGTCGCGCAATACGATGCATTTGCCGTCGAACGTCTGCGTAATGCCGGCGCCATCTGTCTGGGCAAGACAAACATGCCGCCGATGGCTAACGGCGGCATGCAGCGGGGCCACTACGGCCGAGCTGAAAGCCCTTATAATGCGCGCTATCTCACCGCCCCCTTTGCCTCTGGCTCGTCCAACGGTGCTGGCACGGCTACAGCCGCCAGCTTTGCCGCTTTTGGCCTGGCAGAAGAGACGTGGTCAAGCGGTCGCGGTCCCGCCTCAAATAATGGTCTGTGCGCCTATACGCCTTCACGCGGCGTCATCTCCGTCCGGGGTAACTGGCCATTAACACCGACGATGGATGTGGTCGTCCCCTACACCCGCACAATGACCGAATTACTCGAAGTTCTGGATGTTATTGTTGCTGACGATCCCATTACGCGTGGCGACCTGTGGCGCCTGCAACCCTGGGTGAAGATTCCTAAAGCATCTGAAGTACGTCCTGCCTCCTATCTGGATCTCGCTGCCGGCAACGATACCCTCAGGGGCAAGCGTTTCGGCGTGCCGCGGATGTTCATTAATAAAGATGATCTTGCTGGCACCAGTGAAAATCCTGGCATTGGCGGGCCGACCGGTCAGCGCATCCACACCAGGGCCTCGGTCATCGATCTGTGGGAATCCGCGCGTGAAGCTCTGGAGCGGGCTGGCGCTGAAGTCGTGGAAGTGGATTTTCCGCTGGTTTCAAATTGCGAAGGCGATCGTCCCGGCGCGCCTACGGTGTTTAACCGGGGCATCGTCTCACCTGAATTTCTCAACGATGAGTTATGGGAACTGTCAGGCTGGGCATTCGATGAGTTTCTGCGCGCCAACAACGATCCGCATCTGAATAAACTGGCTGACGCCAATGGACCTCTTATTTTCCCACACGATTTAGGCACGCTGCCGAATCGCGAGGGCGATCTGGCCGCCGGTATGGAAGAATATGTCAATATGGCCAGACGGGGTCTCAAGTCATATAACCAGATCGCCAGCATTCCGGATGGCCTGCGTGGTCTTGAGAAAACCCGCCAGCTGGATCTGGAAGACTGGATGGATGCACTCAGGCTTGACGCCGTGCTGTTCCCTACCGTGGCGGATGTGGCGCCAGCAGATGCCGATGTTAACCCTGCGTCGGCTGACATCGCCTGGAGCAATGGCATCTGGGTGGCTAACGGTAACCTGGCCATTCGCCACCTGGGCGTGCCTACTGTCACTGTTCCTATGGGCGTGATGGCTGATATTGGTATGCCTGTAGGGCTGACTATCGCTGGCCGCGCCTATGACGATAATAATTTGCTGCGTTTTGCCGCAGCCTTTGAAGCAACAGGCAGCAGACGTCTGATCCCACCGCGTACACCGCCGCTAAAAAAATAATACAGGGGGCAAACCCTCTGGAACCCTGTCATCCGGGAAATACTTTTCCATCCCGGATACTTTTTCGGTGCATGATTCAGCCTGAGCCCGGTACTGAACCAGACTCAGGCTTATCTTTCTTCAGGTCAGGGTTCTCCGGTTGGACAAAGGCAGAGCAGCTCAGATAGTGTCTTTCGCTGCCTGTTTTCCTGAGCATAAAAACAACAAACCCCTACTGGCTGGATACGCAGCTTTCAGGGTTCAGATTAGTAAGGTGGCTTTGTTTTATTGCGCGGCCGCTTAGCTCCGCTTCTTTTCGATGCGTCCTGCCGGCTCTTTCGCCAGCAGCGAGACCAGCGCCGGTCCCACCAGCATCACCACGCCCAGCGTGCCGATCAGCAGCGCGTTATGGACATAGCGGGAAACAATGAACAACGTCATCATCGCCGCGCCAAAGTAGTAGGTGGTGGTGGCCTCTTCAAGATAATCACCGATGCTGCGCAAACGAACACTACGCTGTAGGACCAGCATGGCGATAAACACCAGCGCATAGGCGGCTACCAGCGTGCTGCACACTTCGGTCAGAGCCTTATGCTTCCAGCCCCAGACCAGCGCGGCAATCACCAGCGCGTGCATGGCTATATGCACGCAGGTTTGTCCGGTGATGATTTGAACACGATTAGACCATTTCATTCTTTTCTCCTGGCAGACCCAACAGGTCGCCCAAGTGCAACCGGCACAGGCCGGTAACGGTTTCCTCAATGTAAAGCAATTTTCAGATAACGCCCTAAATTTCCATCCTTATCCGCACCCGTTTGTGACAAAGACTACACTTTACTTCTGTTGCTGATGAAAAGGAGTGCGTCGAGAGTATGCCACAAACTAAGCAAGGATTTTCCCTTAAAGTCCTGACGATTAACACCCACAAGGGATTTACCACTTTTAACCGCCGTTTCATCCTGCCGGAACTCCGTGAGGCCGTACGCGCGACATCGGCGGATATCGTGTTCCTGCAAGAGGTGATGGGCACTCATGCCATCCATCCCCTGCACCATGAAAACTGGCCTGGCACGCCACACTACGAGTTTCTGGCCGACACCATGTGGAATGATTTCGCCTACGGACGTAACGCCGTCTATCCGGAAGGACATCACGGGAACGCGATTTTGTCACGGTTTCCCATTCTGGAGTACGAAAATCGTGATATTTCTGTGGCGGGCAGTGAAAACCGCGGCATGTTGCACTGCCAGATTACGCTGCCGGAGCCGCACGGCACCCTGCACGTTATTTGCGTGCATCTGGGGCTAAAAGCGTCGCACCGTCATGCGCAGATGAAAATGATGTGCGATATGGTGGCCTCGCTGCCGCACGACGCGCCGCTGGTGGTGGCGGGCGATTTCAACGACTGGCAGCTGCGCGCTAACCGCATTTTGAAACACGGCGCGGGATTAAAAGAGGTGTTTAGCATGAAGCACGGCCGTCCGGCGCGCACCTTTCCGGCCCGCTTTCCGCTGCTGCGCCTTGACCGCATCTATGTGCGCAACGCGACGGTCAGTCATCCCTGGGCGCTGCCGCGCAAACCCTGGTCGCATCTGTCAGATCACGCCCCGCTTGCCGTGGAGATCCATCTATGAATTTTGAATGGCAAGAAGGCAACAAGCTGCGCCTGCTGGAGAATGGCGAAGAGTTTTTCCCGCGCGTCTTTGGCGCTATTCAGCGCGCCGAGCGAACGGTTTTGCTGGAAACCTTTATCCTGTTTGAAGATGACGTGGGCAACGCGCTGCACCGCGAACTGCTGGCCGCCGCGCAGCGCGGCGTAAAAATAGAGGTGATGGTGGACGGCTACGGCTCGCCCGATCTCTCCGATCAGTTTGTCAACAGCCTGACCGCTGAAGGCGTGCGTTTCATCTACTACGATCCGCGCCCGCTGGTGATGGGAATGCGCACCAACGTCTTCCGTCGTCTGCACCGTAAAATTGTCGTGGTGGACGAAACCATCGCCTTTGTCGGGGGCATTAACTTCTCCGCCGAGCACAACACCAGCTACGGCCCGGAAGCCAAGCAGGACTATGCGGTTGAGGTGAAAGGCCCGATTGTGGCTAATATTACCGCCTACGTACGTCAGGCGATGGGCAGCGAAGCGGTCACGCGCCGCTGGTGGGGAGGCCGTTCGCATCGCCCCGCCGTTAACACGACGCCCGGCAACGCTCAGGTGCTGTTTGTGTATCGCGATAATGACGAGCATCGCGACGACATTGAAAAGCACTACCTCGATATGCTGCGCACCGCGAAACAGGACGTTATTATCGCCAACGCCTACTTTTTCCCCGGCTATCGCCTGCTGCGCGAGATGCGCAGCGCGGCGCAGCGCGGCGTCCGGGTCAGGCTGATCGTGCAGGGCGAGCCGGATATGCCCATCGTTAAGGTAGGCGCGGAGTTGCTCTATAACTACCTGGTCGATGCGGGCGTCGAGGTTTATGAATATATTCGCCGCCCGCTGCACGGCAAGGTGGCGATTCAGGATCAGCAGTGGTCTACCGTGGGTTCCAGCAATCTCGATCCGCTGAGCCTGTCGCTTAATCTCGAAGCGAACCTGATTGTTTACGATCGTGACTTTAACCAGACGCTGCGCGACAACCTGGAGGGCCTGCTGGCGCGAGACTGCCAGCGCGTTCAGGAGGATCGCTTGCCGCCGCGCACCTGGTGGCAGCTCACCAAAAGCGTGGTTGTTTTCCACTTCTTACGTCATTTCCCGGCGATTGCAGGCTGGCTCCCCGCTCATACTCCCCTGCTTGCCCAGGTCGATCCGCCAAAGCAGCCGGAGATGGAGACGCAGGACCGTGTCGAAACGAACAATGAAGGAGCGAAATCCTGATGGCGAAAAAACACCCAGGCTGGAACCGGGCGAAGAAAGTACTCACCTGGCTCTTTTTTATCGCGGTGATTGTGCTGCTGGTGGTTTATGCGCGCAAGGTGAACTGGGAAGACGTCTACAACGTTATCGTTAACTATAACCGCTTTGCCGTGCTGAGCGCGGTAGGGCTGGTGATCCTGAGCTATCTCACCTATGGCTGCTATGACCTGATTGGCCGCGCCTACTGCGGCCACAAACTGGCGAAGCGGCAGGTTATGCTGGTGTCGTTTATCTGCTACGCCTTTAACCTGACGCTGAGCACCTGGGTCGGCGGCGTGGCGATGCGCTATCGGCTCTATTCCCGGCTTGGCCTTAACAGCGGCACCATTACGCGCATCTTTTCGCTGAGTATCGCCACCAACTGGCTTGGTTATATTTTGCTGGCGGGCGTGGTCTTCAGCGCTGGTATGGTGCCGATCCCCGGCGGCTGGTTTATCGGCGAGACCACCCTGCGCATTATCGGCGTGGTACTGCTGATCACCGTCGCGGTTTACCTCTGGGCCTGCGCCTTTTCTAAACGCCGCAAGTGGACCATCAAGCGTCAGACGCTACAGCTGCCGTCGCTGCGCATGGCGCTGTTTCAGTTTGTGGTCTCATGCGCTAACTGGCTGGTTATGGGGGCGATTATCTGGCTGTTGCTGGCGCGGCAGGTGGATTACCCCATCGTGCTGGGCGTGCTGCTGATCAGCAGCATTGCCGGCGTGATTATTCATATTCCCGCCGGGATCGGCGTGCTTGAAGCGGTGTTTCTGGCCCTGCTCAGCGGGCAGCACGCCTCGCACGGCACCATTATCGCCGCGCTGCTGGCTTACCGCGTGCTCTATTTTATTTTACCGCTGCTGCTGGCGCTGGTGCTCTACCTGATTCTGGAGAGCCGCGCGAAGCATTTACGTGAGAAAAACGAGCAGAAACTTCAGAAGAGCGCCTAGAGAGGCCTCTCTGCCCCTTCTCATCAGCAGAAGGGGCAGAGCCTGGGTTAACGGCGGCTGCCGAAAATACGCAACAGCATCAGGAACAGGTTAATAAAGTCCAGATAGAGCTTCAGCGCCCCCATAATTGAATAACGGCGCAGCGACTCGCGATCGCGCACGTCGATCTGCTCGCCGATCTGGCGCAGCTGCTGGGTGTCATAGGCGGTCAGCCCCACAAAGACCACCACGCCGATATAGGTAATCGCCCACATCAACGCCGGACTTTTCAGCCAGAAGTTCACCAGAGACGCCAGCAAAATGCCGATCAGCGCCATAAACAGCAGGCTGCCAAAGCGGCTCAGGTCGCGTTTAGTGGTGTAGCCGTAAAAACTCATCGCGCCAAACATCCCCGCCGTAATAAAGAAGGTGCTGGCGATTGACGTTGCCGTGTAGGCAATGAAAATACTGGCCATCGTTAATCCCGTCAGCGCGGAATAGAGCATAAACAGCGCGGTGGCCACCGCGCCGCTCAGACGATTCACCAGGCCAGAGAGCACAAAGACCACCGCCAGCTGCGCGATGATCAGGCCGAAAAAGGTCATACGACTGGAAAAGATAAAGAACATGATGCGTTCATTTCCTGCGGCATACCAGGAAACAAACGCGGTCAGCAGCAGACCGCAGGTCATCCAGCCGTAGACCTGCGCCATATAAGTTTGCAACCCGCTTGTGGCGGGCTGCACCAGAGAATCATTGCGTGGATATCGATCCATGACGCACCTCGTGTTGATGAACAGGGTCGGAAACCCGACAGACATAGTTCAGTGTGGCACAGCCCGGCTGAACTGCGCCACAATGCGCGCCCTAGCGACGCGATAAACACTGCTGATAGCGGCTATCGACACGCTGCGCGAACCAGGCCGTGGTCAGATTGCGGGTGATTTTCGGGCTTTCCAGCTTAATACCGGGCAACATTTCGCGCGGCAGCGGGCGACCGGCCATCTTGTCCGCCAGCGCAAACACCTGCTTCCACAGCGTGCTGTCGCTGAAGCTCGCCTGCTCCCCTTTCTCTAAGTCGCGACGAATAGCGCTGTCGCTCATGTCGATCTGTTTCGCCAGAGTGCGCACCGCCAGCTCAGTCGATCCGGCTTTGTCTGAGCCATAGAGGATCAGATCGCCATCCAGCGCCAGCTTCATGCCGGTCGCGCGCGCCACCGCCGCCTGAAACGCCGCGTTGCGACTGGCATACCAGCCCGCATTGAAATCAGCAAAGCGGTAGAGCGGCTTGCTGTAGTCCGCCGGATAGCCAAGCAGATGCATGATGCCGAAATACATGCCGCCGTGACGGGTAAAGACCTCGCGGCGGATCGAGCCGTCCACCGGCCACGGATAGCCTTTGGCGTGAGCCTCGGCAAAGAGGATGCTGACCTGCATAGGACCGCCGGTATGGATCGGATTGAGATTGCCAAACAGCGTCTGCCCCATCGGCACCATATCAATAAAATCGTCGAAAATGGCGCTCAGCTCTTTTTCGCTGCGCACTTTGTCGAGCCGCGCCGCATAACTCTCCCCGTTAGAAGATTTAATCATCAGCGCGGTGCGCACAACAAAGGCAGGCACGTGCACCTTCGCGGCTCGGCGGTCGATTTCGCCCCAGGCGATTTTCGGCAGGCCGGGGACGGCGGCTTCCGCGCTGAAATTTGACTCCTGGTCCGCCACGGCAATAGCCGCGCACAGATTGCTGACGCTGGGATCGATCTGCTGGGTGCGGAACGACGTATAGATGTCGGTCGCCCAGCCGGGCTTGTCGCTGACGTGCGCGGGCAGCAGGCGCTGGATCTGCGCCTTGACGTCGGCAGGCTGACGTACCGGCGCTTCGGGTGTTTTTTTGCTGCTACAGCCCGCCAGCACCAGCGCGGCGAGCAGCGAAAGACGCTTAAGGGATCCTGAAACTGACATACCTGTCCTTGCGTGAAAACAAAACCTTACCTTAGCACCGAAGCGCGGGCGCGCCATCAGACAGGGTGTAAATTCCTTTGCCAGCCGTCGCGCTTGCGTATCGCAGGTTCTCAGCCAGGCTCAGATTTTCTCGCATAAAAGGAAATTGTGATGCAAAAACTCTGGATCGGCGCCGCCGTCGCGCTGCTGCTCAGCGGATGCGGCGCGAATAATACGCCTGCACAGGTCGCTTCGCCCGGCGCGCCTGTCTCAACGAAAATGAAAACCCTGGGGGCAGGCGCGGATCTGTTGCAGTCGCGTCCGCCCATTGACGCCATCAATACCTATCTGGACGGCTTCCACTTTTACAACGGCGACCGAAACGGCCAGATGGAGGCGCATCACTACGTCACGGTGCTTAACGACGATGTGATGCAGGCGGTGATATACGACGGCAACACCAAAGACGCGCGCCTGATGGGAGTTGAATACATTATCAGCGCGCGGCTCTATCAGACCCTGCCGCCGGAAGAGAAGAAGCTGTGGCACAGCCACGACTATGAGGTGAAATCCGGCACGCTGATAGCGCCGGGCCTGCCGCAGGCGGCGGATCACGCGCTTATGGCGCGCATCGCCAATACCTACGGAAAAACCTGGCACACCTGGCATACCGATCGCGACAAAACGCTGCCGACGGGCATTCCGGCGCTGATGATGGGCTTTACCGCCGACGGCCAGCTGGATAACCGTCTGCTGGCCGACCGCGACAAACGCTTTGACGTTGACAGCCGTAAGATACGGGCATCGCGCGCCGATATTGTCGCGCAGCCGGTCTTGCCGGGCGCAAATGCGTGGCAGCGCGGCGAGGTAATCCAGCTAAAACGCGTCTCAGGCGGCGGCGAGCACCGTCACGGCCAGACCAGTTTTGGTCCAGCGGAGCAGCTCAGCAAGCCTTAATCCCAGCGCTGCGCGGCCTGCTGGTCGCTGTCGCGGGCGTCAACCCAGCGGTCGCCCTGTTCGGTGGCTTCGCGCTTCCAGAAAGGCGCGCGGGTTTTAAGATAGTCCATGATAAATTCCGCAGCGGCAAAGGCGCTGCTGCGGTGCGCGCTGGTCACGCCAACGAATACGATCTCATCGCCGGGAAAGAGTTCGCCGATACGATGGATCACGCTCACGCGCTGCAACGGCCAGCGGCTGCGCGCCTCGTCGACAATTTCCCGCAACGCTTTTTCCGTCATGCCCGGATAGTGCTCCAGCGTCAGCGCAGCCACGCTGTCGCCCAGGTTGTGATTGCGCACCTTGCCGGTAAAAGTCACCACCGCGCCGTCTGCGTCGGAGGTAGAGAGCCAGGCGTATTCGTCGGCCATGCTGAAAGGCGCTGCGCCGACGCGGATCTGCGTTGCCATCTTAGCCTCCCGTCACTGGTGGGAAGAATGCCACCTCGTCGCCCGCTTTCAGCGGATGCGACAGCGGCACCAGCGTCTGATTAACCGCCGCCAGCAGCTTGCCGGAATCGAGGGCCAGCGCCCAGCGGTCGCCTTTTTGCGCCAGCGCGCCGCGCAGCGCCGCCACATCGCTAAATTCATCGGCGACTTGCAGCGCGCCAGTGCCGACCAGCTCGCGCACCTGCGCGAAAAACAGCACGTTAATCATGGGCCACCGCCTGAAAATCGCCGGATTTGCCGCCGCTTTTGCTCAGCAGCCTCAGCTGGTCAATGACGATGTCTTTCTGTACCGCTTTGCACATGTCGTAGATAGTAAGCGCGGCCACAGAGGCGGCGGTCAGGGCTTCCATTTCCACGCCGGTTTTGCCGCTCAGGCGACACAGCGAGGTGATACGCACGCGCTGATGCTCCGGCTCGGCGACAAGGTTGACTTCGACTTTGCTCAGCATTAGCGGATGACACAGCGGGATCAGCTCCCAGGTGCGCTTGGCGGCCTGAATACCGGCAATACGCGCGGTGGCGAAGACATCGCCTTTATGATGGCTGCCGTCAACGATCATCTGGAGCGTCTCGGCGTTCATCAGCACCAGCGCTTCGGCGCGCGCTTCACGGGTCGTTTCCGCTTTGGCCGAGACGTCAACCATATGGGCTTCGCCTGCGGCGTTAATGTGGGTCAGTTGCATGGCTTACAGCTTCTTTAAGTGTGAAACGAAATTACAGGGAGCGGTACGGGCGTCAATCTGGTCGGCAATAATGCGCTCCCAGGCGCTCTCGCAGGCGCTGGTGGAACCCGGCACGACGAAGATCAGGGTGCCGTTTGCCATACCGGCCACGGCGCGCGACTGAAGCGTCGATCCGCCAATGTCCTCATACGAGAACATGCGAAACAGTTCGCCGAACCCGGCGATCTCGCGATCGAACAGCGGCTGTAGCGCTTCAGGCGTGTTGTTTTTGGCATTAAAGCCGGTGCCGCCGTTCACCACCACCACCTGTACATCCTGGCTGGCGATCCAGCGCGACACGATGGCGCGAATACGGTAGCGGTCTTCACCGACGATCGCGTGATCGACCACCACATGCCCGGCTTCGCGCGCCGCCGCGCGCAGGTAGTCGCCGGAGGTATCGTTGCTGGCGTCGCGCCGATCGGAAACGGTCAGCACCGCCAGGTTGACCGGAATAAATTCACCCGTAGATTTGCCCATTACTCGCTCCTGAGATTAACCGCCAATGAAGGAAAGGTTCTGCGTAATACCGGTATTGCCCTGATGCAGAAAGTGCGTTTGCTTCTTCTCGCCGAGGCTGTGGGCGATGCGCGCCTGCAACTCCGCCTGCTGACTGTCGGAAACCAGCAGATCGCGCAGCGGCACGCCGCTGTCGCCAAACAGGCAAAGATGCAAATTACCGTGCGCCGAGACGCGCAGACGGTTGCAGCTGGCGCAGAAGTCACGCGAATAGGGCATAATCAGGCCGATCTCGCCGACATAGTCAGGATGGTAGAAGACCTGCGCCGGACCGTCGCTGCGGCCGCGCTCGCGACGCTGCCAGCCCTGCGCCACCAGCTGGTCGCGAATGACCGCGCCGGAGACGTGCTGCTGGCGAAACAGCGTCCCGCCCTCGCCCGTTTCCATCAGCTCGATAAATCGTAGCTGAATAGGACGCGTGCGGATCCAGTCCAGGAAGGTTTGCAGGCTGCGGCTATTGAGGTCGCGCATCAACACGCTGTTGACTTTGACCTGCTGGAAGCCAGCGTCAAAGGCCGCGTCGATGCCCGCCATAACCTGGTGGAACTTGTCCTGTCCGGTGATGGCGTGGAACTGGCGCGCATCAAGACTGTCTACGCTGACGTTCAGCGCGGTAAGACCGGCTTC
Source organism: Candidatus Pantoea deserta (assembly GCF_003813865.1). Classification (GTDB taxonomy): domain Bacteria; phylum Pseudomonadota; class Gammaproteobacteria; order Enterobacterales; family Enterobacteriaceae; genus Pantoea; species Pantoea deserta. The sequence goes on along the minus strand of NZ_RMVG01000002.1, from coordinate 439,427 downwards.
GCGCCAGGCGGCGACGTCGCGCGCCAGCCGATAGCCGTTAGTGGTAACGGCAATCTGGCGAATCGCGCGGTTCTCACGCACGGCGGCAATAATGTCGGTAAAGTCGCGGCGCAGCGACGGCTCTCCGCCGGTCAGGCGCACTTTTTCAGTGCCTGCGGCGGCGAAAGCGCGCGTAACGCGTCGAATCTCGTCGAGCGAAAGGAAACTTTTGTTGCGCACGCCCTGAGGTTTATAGCCGTCGGGCAGGCAATAGGTACAACGGAAGTTACAGACATCCGTTACAGACAGACGCAGGTAATAAAACCGACGTGCAAATGCATCAGTAAATTGTGACACCAGAACACCTTTTCCAAGTACGGGAGATGCAGGCATTTCTTTCTGCACCCTGGCAGCGCGCTGGCTGCGGCCTGAATCCCCTATCTGTTGACTTAGGCATTCAGGCTTTGAGTGTATGTGGCCCAACACGGGCGACATGGTGGATAAATGGTAGCGCGATTTTGCTAAACCATCATCAAATAATTACGCTATATATCTTGATATATAACGATTTTTCGCCGCATTTTCGCGGCAGTACGGTTAACATAGCCGCTGAAACCCCTGCCGGTACGGCAAGATAACAGCGGGTGTAAAGAGGAAATATGAACCGAACTTTGTCAGACCTCGATCGCGTAGTGGCGCTGGGCGGCGGACATGGCCTGGGACGCGTGATGTCGGCACTTTCGCCGCTGGGTTCACGCCTGACCGGCATTGTCACCACCACCGACAACGGCGGCTCGACAGGACGTATTCGCCGCTCGGAAGGCGGCATCGCCTGGGGCGATATGCGTAACTGTATTAATCAGCTGATTACCGAACCCAGCGTAGCCTCGGCGATGTTTGAATACCGCTTTGCCGGCAACGGCGAACTGGCCGGGCATAACCTGGGCAATCTGATGCTTAAGGCGCTGGATCATCTGAGCGTACGCCCGCTGGAAGCGATCAACATTATTCGCAATCTGCTTAAGGTAGACGCGTTTCTGATCCCCATGTCAGAGCAGCCGGTGGATCTGGTGGCGTTAGACAGCGAAGGCAATATGGTTTATGGCGAAACCGACATCGACGCCATGAAACAGCCGCCGCAGGAGCTGATGCTGCATCCGAACGTCGCGCCGACGCGCGAAGCGCTGGACGCCATCGCCGAAGCGGATCTGATTCTGATCGGACCCGGCAGTTTTTACACCAGCCTGATGCCGATCCTGCTGATGGAAGAGATGGCGCGCGCGCTGCGCCGCACGCCGGCCACCATGGTTTTTATTGGCAATCTGGGCCGCGAACTCAGCCCGGCCGCCGCCAGCCTGACGGTCGCCGATAAGCTGGCCATGATGGAGAAATATATCGGCAAGCGGGTCATTGACGCGGTAGTGATCAGCCCGGCGGCCGATACGTCGGGGGTGGAGAATCGCCTTATCGTACGCGAACCGCTGGAGGCCGCCGATATTCCCTATCGTCACGACCGCCAGCTGCTGCGCGTGGCGCTGGAGCACGCTATTCAGCGCTTTAGCTAAGCCGCTATGAGGCGGCGATAAAGAGTTCGCGCAGCTGATGCAGCTGGTCGCGCACGTTTGCCGCCTCTTCGAACTCCAGATTCTGCGCGTGCTGCTGCATCTGAGTTTCCAGCTCGTGAATTTTCTTCTGTAGCGCCTGCGGACTGAGCGCCATATAGCTGGCTTCCGCCTCGGCCGCGCTGCGGCTGCTGTTTTTGGCTTTGCCGCGCGTTTTGACCACGTTCTGTCCCAGTTCCAGGATGTCGGTGATTTTTTTGTTGAGCCCCTGCGGCACAATGCCGTTCTCTTCGTTGTACTTCTGCTGCTTCTCGCGACGACGCTCAGTCTCCTCAATAGCGCGCGCCATCGAGTTAGTGATCTTGTCCGCGTAGAGGATCGCCTTGCCGTTAACGTTACGCGCGGCACGTCCAATGGTCTGGATCAGCGAGCGTTCAGAGCGCAGGAAGCCCTCTTTGTCGGCATCAAGGATCGCCACCAGCGACACCTCCGGCATATCCAGCCCCTCACGCAGCAGGTTGATCCCCACCAGCACGTCAAACTCGCCGAGGCGCAGATCGCGAATGATCTCCATACGCTCGACGGTATCGATGTCGGAGTGCAGATAGCGCACCTTTTCACCGTGCTCTTCCAGGTATTCGGTGAGATCTTCCGCCATGCGCTTGGTCAGAGTGGTGACCAGCACGCGCTCGTTAATGGCGACGCGCTTGCGGATCTCCGACAGCAGATCGTCGACCTGCGTCGCCACCGGACGCACCTCCAGCAGCGGATCGAGCAGGCCGGTGGGACGCACCACCTGATCGATCACCTCGCCGCCCGATTTTTCCAGTTCATAATTGCCCGGCGTGGCGGAAACGTAGATGGTCTGGGGCGCCAGCGCCTCAAACTCTTCAAACCTGAGCGGTCGGTTATCCAGCGCCGAAGGCAGACGAAAACCATACTCCACCAGCGTCTCTTTACGCGCGCGGTCCCCTTTATACATGCCGCCGATTTGCGGAATAGTGACGTGAGACTCGTCGACGATCAGCAAGCCGTCGGCAGGCAGATAGTCAAACAGCGTCGGCGGCGGCATACCTGGCCCGCGCCCGGAGAGATAGCGCGAGTAGTTTTCGATACCAGAGCAGTAGCCCAGCTCGTTCATCATTTCCAGATCGAACTGCGTGCGCTGCGTCAGGCGCTGCTCTTCCAGCAGCTTGTTATTTTCCAGCAGCACCTTGCGGCGATCCGCCAGCTCGTCTTTGATCTCTTCCATCGCCTGCAAGATGCGTTCGCGCGGCGTAACATAGTGCGTTTTCGGATAGATGGTAAAGCGCGGGATGGTGGACACAATCTGCCCGGTGAGCGGATCGAACAGCGACAGCCGTTCCACCTCTTCGTCAAAGAGTTCCACACGCAGCGCAATGTCTTCCGACTCTGCCGGGAAAATATCGATAACCTCGCCCCGCACGCGGAAGGTACCGCGCTGGAACGCCTGGTCGTTGCGGGCATACTGCAACTCCGCCAGGCGACGCAAAATGCTGCGCTGGTCGATAATCATTCCGCGCGTCAGGTGCAGCATCATTTTCAGGTAGAGGTCGGGATCGCCCAGACCGTATATGGCCGAAACCGAGGCCACTACGATGACGTCGCGCCGCTCCAGCAGCGCTTTGGTCGCCGACAGACGCATCTGCTCGATATGTTCGTTTACCGAGGCGTCTTTTTCGATAAAGGTGTCGGAGCTGGGAACATAGGCTTCGGGCTGATAGTAGTCGTAATAGGAGACGAAAAATTCCACCGCATTATCGGGAAAAAACTCTTTCATCTCGCCGTACAGCTGCGCCGCCAGGGTCTTGTTAGGCGCCAGCACCATCGCCGGCCGGTTCAGGTCAGCGATCACGTTGGCGACGGTAAAGGTCTTGCCGGAGCCGGTTACGCCGAGCAGCGTCTGATGGGCGAGACCATCTTCAAGCCCCTCTTCGAGACGACGAATCGCCTCTGGCTGGTCGCCGGAGGGCTTAAAGGCGGAATTTAGTTTAAAGACTTTACTCATGACATGCGGTTCCTGCTGAAGAATACGGCGGCTAGCCGAGTCATTTTACTCTGCCGTGGCGATTTTGCCAGAAATTAATACTGGATAAATCACCAGTAACGCGGCAGAGTGAAGGGATGACGCAACACTCTGCTTAAGACGCAATAACGAGGTGACAACATTTTCGCTGTTGCGCAAGGTTATCCCCAGCCGAAGCGGACTAATAACATTTGTCAAGAGAACGTCATGAAATTTCAGCTTGATGACGCAGCGGAAAAATCTCAGGCTTGTTTTTTATTAACTCGCTGTTTATAAAGAAAATATGTAAAAAGCCCAGTTTCTCAGCATTATGTAACCAGGCCGCGTATTTCCTCGCTTGCGCTCTGTTTTCATTGTCTAATGCACAAGGTTATCCACAGGAATAGTGGATAACTACAGGCAGCCCTTTCACCATCGGCTGTGCATAATTTTTTACCGTTAAGCCATCCGCGAGAAAAATTTTTTTTTCCGCTTAAATTCCTGTCAGAAACGCTGCCGTTAGCTATGCTTTTTCAGCGCAGCGCTGGATTTTCGTCCAGCCCTCCCGGCTTTTAAGACCAGACATAATTCAACGGGCTGCCTTGTTGCAGCACGCTTGCACCATAAACGTCAAGTCACTGGCACCGTGAAAGTGCAGCTGCCTGATTACTTCCAGCAATTGTTAAGCAATTTTCATCAATAATGGGTTTTTTCCGCCCTTTTGCCCTGCGCAGAAGCCTAATCTGGATCTGGCCCAGGAATTGCAGGTTTATCCTGGAAGCCGTTTACAGGACGACATTTGCGATAACGCCACCGTTGAAGACTTGTTTGCCAGACGTCAAAGAGCGGAAGCATTCAGGCAAAATCTGGAAGAGGAGAGTCAGATGCTGAGTTTACGTTCGGTGAATCAGTTCTACGGTCAGAACCATATTCTGTGGGATGTGGATCTTGACCTGCCGCCCGGCACCTGCACGGGCGTGCTGGGCCGTCCTGGGATGGGCAAAACCACGCTGGTAAACTGCATAATGGGTCGCCTGCCGATTAACAGCGGCTCCATGACCTGGCAGGAAGATGGCTCCCCGCCGCGCGACCTGCTGCTGCAACCGGCTGAACAGCGCGCGCGCATGGGCATCGGCTATGTGCCGCAAGGCCGTCATATCTTCTCGCAGATGAGCGTGGAGGATAACCTGCTGATCGCGCTGCTGGCGGGCAGCGGCCAGAGCGATAAGCCGCACGTGATTCCGGAGATGGTGTTCGACCTTTTTCCTGCGCTCTATTCGCTGCGGCTACAGCGCAGCGGCGAGCTGCCTGTCGATCAGCAGCAGCAGCTGGCGCTGGCGCGCGCGCTGGTGCTGCGTCCCAGACTGCTGATCCTTGACGAACCTACAGACGGCATGTCGCCCTGGCTGGAAGAGGAGATGGGCAACCTTATCCGTCGCCTGAATCTGGATTACGGCCTGACGATTTTACTGCTGGAGCAGCGCGTTTCGCTGATCCGCCGCGTCGCCGATTACTTTCTGCTGCTGCACCGCGGCCGCAACGTGGCGCAGGGCCGCGTGGCCCAGCTGGACGATGTTACCGTCAACAAATGGCTGACGGTAAGCTGACGGCTAGCGCGGCAGCGTCAGGAAACGGCCGCAGTCCGCCTGCTGCGCCGCCTCCGTCAGCCAGGGAATTTCGCCGAGAAACGGCGCGGGAATGCGCTGTTTCAGCGTCGCCATATAAGCCTGATGACGCTTGCCCGGCGGCTCGATGTCGTTGGCGATCCAGCCAGCCAGCCGCAGGCCGCGCGCCAGCACCGCATCGGCGGTGAGCATGGCATGGTTAATGCAGCCCAGTTTCACCCCGACCACCAGAATCACCGGCAACTGCTCCTGCGCGACCCAGTCGGCATAGGTTTGCGTTTCCGACAGCGGCGTATACCAGCCGCCCGCGCCTTCCACCAGCACCCATTCCGCCTGCGACGTCAGCGCGCGCAGCCCCTGCGTCAGCGCCGCAAAGGTGATCGGCCTGCCCTCTTCCGCGCTAGCGATATGCGGCGAGGTCGGCTCAAGAAACGCCAGCGGATTGACCTGTTCATAGCTCAGCGTCAGGCTGCTGTAGCGCTGCAATGCCAGCGCATCGCTGTTGCGAATGCCCTCCGGCGTGACGTCACAGCCAGAGGCGACCGGCTTATAGCCTGCGGTGCGATAGCCTGCGGCGCTCGCCGCCTGTAGCAGCGCGCCGCTGGCAACGGTTTTGCCGACCTCGGTGTCCGTGCCGGTAATAAACCATTTCATCGTTGGGTGACTCCATAAAGCAGTTGATAGGTAAGACGATAGCCCTGCGCATCGCGCGGCCACAGCGTTTCCAGCTGCGCCAGCCGCTGCCGCGTCACCGGGGCGCCGTCACGGCCCTGATGCAGATGCGTCGCCCCGATGCCTTTCAGCGAGCGCATTGCGTCGAGCGCGCTGGGGAAATGCATCACCAGCGTCTGGGGAATAAAGCGCAGATTCAGCCCGTCGCCGGCCGCGCGCACCTGCGACTCGGTCAGAAAGCGATTGGCGTGCTCGCCCGCGCCCAGCGGCCGCCAGGCGTCATGCACCTCCTGCAACGAACCGGCCAGCAGCGTCGAAAACAGCATCACGCCATCGGGACGCAGCACGCGCGCGAAGTGCTGCAAAGCGGTGCGCAGATCGCTGCTCCACTGCACCGCCAGGTTGCTCCACACCCGATCCACGCTGCGACTCGCTAAAGGCAGCGCGTCAATATCGCCCGCCAGATAGCTGTCTGCCGCGTCGCGGCTGCGCGCCTGCCGCAGCATCTGAGGGGAGAGATCGAGCGCCACGACGCGCAGGCCGCGCTGCCGCCAGAGATGGCTGTACCAGCCGGTACCGCAGCCGGCGTCCAGCAGATCGCCGCCGGAAACGGGCGGCGCCAGCGCCAGCAGCGCATCGCCGCAGCGGCGCTGTAGCTCGGCATGCTGCTCGTAGTGGCTCGCCGCGCGGCCAAACGCGCGCGCTACGGCCTGTTTATTCACCCGCAGCGTCATGCAGCGCCTCCAGCAGCCGATCGATATCCTCTTTCTGATGCGCTGCGGTCAGGGTAATGCGCAATCGCGCCGTACCCGGCGGCACGGTCGGCGGGCGTATAGCGCTGACCCAGCAGCCCGCCTGCGCCAGCCGTTGCGACAGGGCTAACGCGGCGCCATTCTCGCCAACGATAAGCGGCTGAATCGCGCTTTGCGAGGGCATCAGCCTCCAGGGCAGAGCCGCGGCGCCGGCGCGAAAACGCTGAATATTGTCGTTCAGGCGCTGACGCAGCGCGTCGCCCTGCTGAACTTCATGCAGCGCCGCCAGCAGCGCGCTTGCCTGCGCAGGGGGCATCGCCGTTGAATAGATCAGGTGACGGGAAAACTGAAGAAAGTAGTCGGCGGCGGCCTCGCTGCACAGCAGCGCCGCGCCGCTGACGCCGAACGCTTTACCGAAGGTTACCACCAGCAGATCGGGTCTGACCCCCTGCTGCCAGCAGCTGCCCCGCCCCTGCTCCCCTACCACGCCGATGCCGTGCGCATCATCGACCATCAGCCAGCCGTCAGCGCGGCGCGTGGCGTCCGCTATCGCGGCCAGCGGCGCGCTGTCGCCGTCCATGCTAAAAATGCCTTCGGTGATGACTAGGCTGCCGCCGTCGCACGGCGTCGCCAGCCGCTGCGTCAGACTCATAACATCATTGTGGTGAAAGCGACGCAGGGTGGCAGGCGTATGGCTGGCGGCGTCAAGCAGCGAAGCGTGCGCCAGTTTATCGGCAATAAGCCGATCGTTTTTCTGCGCCAGCAGATGCACAACGGCCTGATTGGCCGCAAAACCAGAAATAAACAGCAGCGCGCGCGGATAGCCCAGCCATTCAGCCAGCCGCGTTTCCAGTTCTGCATGACAGCGGCTGTAGCCGGTAACGTGTCCCGACGCGCCCGCGCCGGGCGCGCCCTGACGCCACCCGGCGATGACCGCCGGATGCTGGCTCAGGCCGAGGTAGTCGTTACTGGAGAAGTGGCGGTAGGTGACCCCGTCGACCTCCAGCGTGCGGGTATCGTTGCGCGTCACCAGCCGTCGCTGCCGCCAGCCGTCAGCGGCGCGGCGCGCGTCCAGCGCCTGCGCCATGCGTGTCGAGAACGTCATTACACCGCCGCGTTGTAGAACTGGTCGGTATCGGCATGAAACAGCTGCTCACTCAGCTGCTGCTGCTGTTCGTTATCGCCATGCGCGGTTTGCGTATGCTCTGGATTGAGACCCAGCTTGCGGAACAGCAGCAGATCCTTATCCTCTTCCGGGTTCGGCGTGGTCAGCAGCTTGCAGCCGTAGAAAATAGAGTTGGCGCCGGCCATAAAACACATCGCCTGGGTCTGTTCGCTCATCTGCTCACGTCCCGCTGAGAGACGCACGTGCGAGGTTGGCATCATAATGCGCGCCACGGCGATGGTGCGGATAAAGTCGAACGGCTCAACGTCGTCATTATCGGCCAGCGGCGTCCCCTTCACTTTCACCAGCATGTTGATCGGAACGCTCTCTGGAGGCGTCGGCAGGTTTGCCAGCTGCACCAGCAGGCCCGCGCGATCGCTGATGGTTTCCCCCAGCCCGACGATACCGCCGGAGCAGACTTTGATACCGGCATCGCGCACTTTGCCGAGCGTATCCAGACGCTCCTGATACGAACGCGTGGTGATAATATTGCCGTAAAATTCCGGCGAGGTGTCGAGGTTATGGTTGTAGAAATCGAGACCCGCGCCCGCCAGCCGCTGCGCCTGATCGTCGCTCAGCGTTCCGAGCGTCATACAGGTTTCCATGCCCAGCGCCTTGACGCCCTGCACCATCTGTTCAAGGTAAGGCATATCGCGGTCGTTGGGGTTTTTCCACGCCGCGCCCATGCAGAAACGACTCGACCCCGCGGCTTTGGCTTTGCGCGCCGATGCCAGCACCTCCTGCACCTCCATCAGTCGCTCTGACTCCAGCCCGGTTTTGTAACGCGCGCTTTGCGGACAATATTTGCAGTCTTCCGGGCAGGCGCCGGTTTTGATCGACAACAGGGTGCTGACCTGCACCTGGCGCGGATCGAAATGCTGCCGGTGAACCTGCTGCGCCTCAAACATCAGCTCAAGAAAAGGTTTATCAAACAGCGCCTGCGCCTGCGCCAGCGTCCAGTGTTGTGCCATTGCTTACTCCAAAAAAAGGGTGTCATCCCGACAGTTAACGTGGTTATACTTGTAAACTAAATCTTTTTATTTTGGTTTACAACAACGATGTTCACCGCTTACGACGCCGAATTTGACCGCCGCCATATCTGGCACCCCTACACCTCGATGCGCGATCCCCTGCCCTGCTACCCTGTTGTCGCGGCGCACGGAACGCAGCTGCAACTGGCGGATGGCCGCGAGCTGGTGGACGGCATGTCCTCCTGGTGGGCGGCGATCCACGGCTATAACCACCCGCGCCTTAACCAGGCCATGCAGGATCAAATAGCGCAAATGTCGCATGTGATGTTTGGCGGCATTACGCATCCCGCAGCGGTAGCGCTCTGCCGCCAGCTGGTGGCGATGACGCCTGCCGCGCTGGAGTGCGTCTTTCTCGCCGATTCCGGTTCGGTAGCGGTGGAAGTGGCCATGAAGATGGCGTTGCAGTACTGGCTGGGGCGCGGCGAGACGCGTCAGCAATTTCTGACGCTCAGGCGCGGCTATCATGGCGACACCTCTGCGGCCATGTCGGTATGCGATCCTGAAAACTCTATGCACAGCCTGTGGCGCGGCTATCTGCCAGAGCATCACTTCGCCGCCGCGCCGCAGTGCGGCTTCGACGACTGCTGGGACGAGAGCGACGCCGACGATTTTGTGCGCCTGATTGAGCAGCATCACACCAGGCTGGCGGCCGTGATCCTTGAGCCGATCGTGCAGGGCGCGGGCGGTATGCGTTTTTACCATCCGCGCTATCTGCAACGGGTGCGCGCATGCTGCGACCACTACGGCGTGCTGCTGATCGCCGATGAGATCGCCACCGGCTTTGGACGCACCGGCAAGCTTTTCGCCTGCGAACATGCCGGGGTGACGCCCGATATTCTTTGCGTCGGCAAAGCGCTGACCGGCGGAATGATGACGCTGGCGGCGACCCTTACCACGCGCCACGTTGCTGACACCATCAGCAACAGTCCGGCAGGCTGCTTTATGCATGGACCCACCTTTATGGGTAATCCGCTGGCGTGCGCCGTTGCGACGGCGAGCCTCTCTCTGCTTAACGAAGGCCACTGGCCGCAGCAGGTCGCGCGTATTGAGCAACAGCTACGCGACGAACTGCTGCCGCTGCGCGCCGCGCCGCAGGTGGCGGATGTGCGCGTGCTGGGCGCTATCGGCGTCGTCGAGACGCATCATCCGGTAAACATGGCTGCGCTACAGCGCTTTTTTGTCGATCGCGGCGTCTGGATCCGCCCGTTTGGCCGTCTGATTTATCTGATGCCGCCCTATATCATTACGCCGGAAGCGCTGCGCAAACTCACTCAGGCCATTGGCGAGGCGTTAGCGCAAAAGGCGCATTTTAGTGTCTGAACGCCGCTAAGCGCTGGAACAGACAGCTTTTTTGGATAAGATGGAATAGGTTCGTAGTGAACAGATCCTGACAATCGAGGAGAGAAGATGCGCGTTTACAGCAATGACTTTAAAGACGGCGATAAAATGCCGGAGCGCCAGGTATTTAACGGTATGGGTTACCAGGGCGATAATATCTCTCCCCATCTGGCGTGGGATGACGCGCCGCAGGGCACCAAAAGTTTTGTTGTGACCTGTTACGATCCTGATGCGCCTACCGGTTCCGGCTGGTGGCACTGGGTGGTGGTCAATATTCCCGCCAGCACCCAGCTGCTGGAGCAAGGCGCGGGTTCCGGGCTGGCGATGCTGCCGGCAGGCGCATTACAGACCCGTACCGATTTCGGCAAGGCCGGCTACGGCGGCGCGGCGCCGCCGCAGGGCGAAAGCCACAGATACATTTTTACCGTGCATGCGCTGGATGTGGAAGCCCTTGAGGTGGATGAGGAAGCCAGCGGCGCGATGGTGGGGTTCAACGTGCATTTCCACGCGCTGGCGAGCGCCAGCATCACGGTCAACTATGCCTGACCGGTAGAGAAGCGGCACCCGCGCGCGGTGCCGCTGCGCCAGACTCAGTGACGGATCTGCGCCAGATCCGCCTCGCTCAGGCCAGTGACTTCCTGTAAGCCAGAATGGTTCGCTCTTGATCTCAGCGCGACGACGCTGCATTCAGAACAGCCAGAGCAGGATTAAGCCCCGCCCCGGCCGATGGCTTAATCCAGCTGATGGATCACCACCCACATGGGTCCCTGGCCTACGGCATAGCGCGCCAGCGGCGTCAGCAGCCCCTGCGGCTCCTCAATGCGGTACAGCTCGATATGATGCGACTTCTGCCCTGCCGCCACCAGATAACGGCCACTGTTATCAATATTGAAACCGCGCGGCTGCGTTTCCGTCGGCTGATAACCTTCGATAGTGAGCAAACCGCCATCCTCGCTGACGCTAAAGACGGTAAGGGTGCTGCTGGTGCGATCGCAGGCGTAGAGGTAGCGGCCATCCGGCGTCAGATGAATATCCGCTGCCCAGCGCGTTTCGCTGAAGCCTGGCGGCATCATATCCAGCGACTGAACGCGCTCGACCTCGCCGTGAGCATTCGCCAGCGCCCAGACGTCAACGGTGCTGTCCAGCTCGTTAACACAGTAGGCGTAGCTGCCGTTGGGATGAAAAACCATATGGCGCGGACCGGCGCCCTCTACCGTGGTCACCTGCGCCTGTTCGCGCGGCGTCAGCGTGCCGTCGGCGTTCAGGGCGTAGAGGCAGATGCGATCCTGCTTCAGCGCCGGAACAAACAGCGTCTGGTTGGCGTTATCGATATTGGCGGAGTGACAGCCCTCCAGCTCGCGGATCACCTGAGTCGGAGCCTGCGGCACGCCGTCTTCGCCGATGGGGCTGATGCTGACGCAGGCATCGTTATAGGATCCGCAGAACAGATAGCTGCCCGTGCGGTCGGTAGAAATATGGGTAGGACTGCCCGGCAGCGGCGCTTCGCCCGCTTCGCTCAGGGTGCCGTCAGCCGCAATGCGAAACGCCAGCACGCGGAAGTTCGGACGCACGCCGACGTAAAGAAAATCTTTCTTCGGGCTGACCACCATCGGTTGAACCTGGCCGGAGACATCCGTCACCTGTAACAGTGAAAGCGCGCCATCCTCATCTAACCGCCACGCATGGATCTGCTGGCTCTCTGGACTGGCGGTATAAACGACTTGTTTCATGCATTCTCCTTGTTCGCAGCCTGTCAGTAGTATCTCTGTGGCTCACTGTAGCCTGTTTTGCTATGGTGCGCCGGAATCATTTGTGCCCTGCTTTTTGTCTCAGGACCGCGCTCAGGTGTAGACTCGGTGCCTCTTACCCCTTCAGACGGAATGAGACATGAGCTATCGCGTAATCGCCCTCGACCTTGACGGCACACTGCTGACGCCCACTAAAACCATCCTGCCCCAGTCTATCGACGCGCTAACGCGCGCCCGTCAGGCGGGCATCCGGGTAGCTATCGTAACTGGCCGTCACCACTGCGCCATCCACCCTTTTTATCAGGCGCTGGAGCTGGATACACCCGCAATCTGCTGTAACGGCACTTATTTGTATGATTATCAGGCAAAAAAGGTGCTGGCCGCCAACCCGCTGGATAAAGAACAGGCGCTGCGCGTCATTGAGATGCTGGACGAACAGGGTATTCACGGTTTGCTCTATGTAGATGACGCGATGCTCTATCAGACGCCGACGGGGCATGTGACGCGCACGCTAAAGTGGGCGGAGTCGCTGCCGCCGCACCAGCGTCCGCTGTTTGTCCAGGTCCCCAGTCTGGCGCAGGCGGCGCGTGATGCGCACGCCATCTGGAAGTTCGCGCTGTCCCATGAAAACACCGCCGAACTGCAACAGTTCGCTGAACGTGTGGAGGCCGAGCTGGGGCTGGCGTGCGAATGGTCATGGCACGATCAGGTCGATATCGCTCAGCGCGGCAACAGCAAAGGCAAGCGACTGGCGGAATGGGTCGCCTCGCTGGGCCTCAGCATGCAGGACGTGATTGCCTTTGGCGATAACTACAACGATCTCAGCATGCTGGAAGCCGTCGGGCTGGGCGTGGCTATGGGCAACGCCGATGAGGCGATCAAGGCGCGCGCGAAGCAGGTTATCGGCACTAACCTGGAGCCGGGCATCGCCAGGCTGATCGAGCAACACCTGCTGTAATCAGGTCGTTACCGACACGCTTTTAATCTGGGCATACAGCCACTGATCCGGCCGAATGCCCAGTTCGTCTCGCGCCCACGGCGAAATGCGCGCCCAGAGTTCGCTGCTGCCAATGCGCAACCGCACCTCTGTCTGATCGCCCACCTCAAGCAGCTCCATCACCTGCGCCGGTAAAATATTGCGTATCGAGCTGTGCTGCGGCGGCTGTAGCGCCAGCGACACGTCTGCCGAGGCGATGCGGATGCGCAGCGAGGTTTTAACCGGAAAATTGACCCGATTCACCCAGATATGCTGGTCGCCCAGCGCCAGCGCGCTCATCGGATAATCAGGATGATGCTCCAGCACCTGCACACGCAGCACGCTGGTCAGTTCACTGACCGGCAGCCAGGGACGCATCGCGCTGCTGCTCCACACCTTTTCCAGCGGACCGAAAGCCTTAACGCTGCCGCGATCGAGCACCAGCACGTTCTCCGCCAGCTGTAAAATCTCATCCAGGCTATGCGTCACATACAGCACCGGAACATCAATCTGTTTTGCCAGCTTTTGCAGATAGGGCATTAGCTCGCGCTTGCGCGGCAGATCGAGCGACGCCAGCGGTTCGTCCATCAGCAGAATATCGGGCGCGCTCAGCAGCGCGCGGCCAATAGCGACGCGCTGTTTTTCGCCGCCCGAAAGCGAGAGTGGAAAGCGATCCAGCAGCGTCTCCAGCCCCAGCAGCGAGACCAGCGCGTCAAACTGTCCTTTCATCGCCGGAGAGAGACCGTAGAGCAGATTGCCGCGCACGCGATAGTGCGGAAACAGACGCGCGTCCTGAAACACATAGCCGACGCGGCGCTTTTCCGGCGGCAGGCTGATGCCTTTTTCTACGTCAAGCAGCAGTCGATCGTTGAGCGCGATGGTGCCGCGCTGCGGCTGCGTCAGCCCGCTGATAGCGTTAATCAGCGAGGTTTTGCCCGCGCCTGAGACGCCGAACACCGCCGTAATGCCCTTCGCCGGGATCTGCGCATCGATATCCAGCTGGTGTTCGCCCAGCCGCTGCGAAAAATGTAGTTTCAGCATCAGGCTCCCATCCTCTTGCGGCCCCAGCGCGCCAGCCATTCGGATATCAGCAGAGAGAGCAGCGCCAGCACGATAGCGATAACGCACAGCCGCGCCGCTGCGCCTTCTGCGCCAGGGGTTTCAATCAGGGTAAACATCGCCAGCGGCAGCGTGCGCGTTTCATCCGGGATATTGGAAACAAAGGTAATGGTCGCGCCAAACTCACCCAGCGAACGGGCAAACGCCAGTACGGTGCCGACAATGATGCCGGGCAGCGTCAGCGGCAGGGTGACAGTAAAGAATACCCGCCAGCGTCCGGCGCCGAGGGTGCGCGCCGCCTGCTCCAGCCGCGGATCTACCGCCTCCAGCGCCAGCCGGATGGCGCGCACCATCAGCGGAAAGGCGATGACCGCCGACGCGAGCGCCGCGCCGCGCCAGCTAAACGCAAAGGAGAAGCCGAACCAGTCGTAAAGATACTGGCCGATGAGGCCACGGCGTCCCAGACCAATTAGCAGCAGATAGCCCACCACCACCGGCGGCAGCACCAGCGGCAGATGAATAATGCTGTCGAGCAGAGATTTGCCCGGAAACCGGCAGCGCACCAGAATCCAGGCGATAAAAATGCCAAACGGCAGACTAAACAGCACGGCGATGCTGGAAACTTTCAGGCTGAGCATCACCGCCTGCCATTCGGGATCGCTGAGTATCATGTTTTCGGGGAGAATCCGTACTGTTTAAACACCGCGGCCGCTTCCGGCCCTTTCAGGTAATCATAAAACGCCTTAACGGCGGCGTTGTTATGCGCTTTGACAATCGCCACAGGGTATTCGACCGGTTTATGACTGGTCTCCGGAAAGGTGCCGGCTACCTGTACCTTGCGGCTGGCGACCGCGTCCGAAGCGTAGACAATGCCATAGGGCGTTTCATTGCGCTCTACCAGCGCCAGCGCGGCGCGAACGTTATTCGCGCGCGCCAGCGCCGGCGACACGACATCCCAGGCGCCGAGCTTTTGCAAGGCTTCCTGCGCATAGATACCCGCCGGAACATGGTCAGGATCGCCGACGGCCAGCCGCTCGCCTTTCAGCAGGCTTTTCCAGTCGGTCTGCTCATTCAGGGTCACGGGCTTTGTATCGCCGCCGCGCGGCGCAACCAGCACCAGTTCGTTGCCCAACAGCGTGACGCGCGTGGCCTCATCGATGCTTTTTTTGGCAACGGCGTCATCCATCCACTGCTGATCCGCAGAGATAAAAATGTCGGCAGGCGCGCCCTGCTCAATCTGACGCGCCAGCGTCGAGGAGGAGGCGAATGACGACACCACCTCAACCTCGGTTTTCTTTTTATACTGCGCCGCTATCTCCTGAAGCGCGTTGGTCAGCGAGGCGGCAGCAAATACCGTGACTTTTTCAGCGGCAACCGCCTGTCCGGCCAGCGTCACGCTCAGCGCAGCAGCCGTACCCCAGCGGGTCAATCGTAATGACATGGTTTTCTCCTGTAATGCGTTGTATAGAAAATAATACAGCGCGCGTCTGGGGAGCGTTATAAAATTATCGGCATAAAACGGAGAAGGTTGAGCGGGAGCAAATAAAAACGCCCGCAAAGGCGGGCGTCGGGGAATCAATGACTGGAGCGTGAGGAGTGCTCGCGGCGGCCAAATTTCGAGATGACGTTGAACACCTCGCCCAGACCGTAAATCAGGCCCAGCATAATCGCCATCACCACCGGCACCATAATCACCGCCACCACAAGGCTTTTAATCAGTTCCAGCATGGAAGTCTCACTCAACAAAACAAAAAAGTGATTGTAACGTCTGAAGAAAAAAACGCACTGCCCTTTTCGTGCTTTTACTTTTTACGTCTGTCACCGCTATGATCGACGCAGTCACTTCTCCTGGAGAGCCACAATGCAGGCTGAACTTTCCCTTACTATTCGGCTTCAGCAAAAGCTGTTTGCCGATCCGCGCCGTATGGCGCTGCTGCAACGCATCCGCGAAACCGGCTCCATCAGCCAGGGCGCGAAGCTGGCGGGCATCAGTTATAAAAGCGCCTGGGATGCGATTAATGAGATGAACCAGCTGGCGGACGAGACGCTGGTGGAACGCGCAACCGGCGGCAAAGGCGGCGGCGGCGCGCAGCTGACGCGCTACGGTGAGCGACTTATCCAGCTGTTTCATCTGCTGGAGCAGATCCAGCAAAAGGCGTTTGACGCTCTGCAAAACGACGCGGTGCCGCTCGACAGCCTGCTGGCGACGATTGCGCGGTTCTCTCTACAGACCAGCGCGCGCAATCAGCTGTTCGGCACGGTGCTGGCTCATGACGATCGTCAGGTGGTGCAGCATCTTCAGGTGAGGCTGGCCGACGGCGAAACGCTGCTGAATGTCGCGCTGACCCAGCGCAGCGCAGAACGCCTGCAGCTCGAAGCAGGCAAAGAGGTGCTGGTGCTGATCAAAGCGCCCTGGATTCAGGTCAGCCGCGAGCCATCACAGGCCGATAATCAGCTGGCAGGAGAGATTAGCCAGATTGAGCCAGGCGATGCGATGAGCGAAGTGCTGATGACGCTGCCGAGCGGCGAAGTGCTCTGCGCTACGCTGCCCAGCCAGCAGGTCCAGCTGATGAAATTGCAGCCGGGCGACAGCGTGACGGCCAGTTTTGCCGCTGAGCACGCGATTATCGCCACCCTGCTCTGACGTCTGCGCCATGATTTGACTTCATCGGCGGCTGTGGTTACAACTCAGTAATACGATGCAGAAAATGGGACACATCATGGCTTCATTGCAAATTTCGCAAGGCACGTTTCGTCTTAGCGCTACCCGGTTACTCAGTCTGGACGAATTACAGCTGGAAGGCGGCCAGAGCTGGGCCTTTGTCGGCGCGAACGGCAGCGGTAAATCCTCCCTGGCGCGGGCGCTGGCCAGCGAGCTGCCGCCGGAAAAAGGCGTCTTCCGCAGTGGGTTCGTTCGCCCGACGCGCCTGTCGCTGGAGCAGCTACAGCAGCTGGTGACGGATGAGTGGCAGCGCAACAACACCGATCTGCTCAGCGAAGGCGAAAACGACACTGGCCGCACCGCGCTGGAGATTATTCAGGACGAGGTTAAGGATGTCGCGCGCGCGCAGGCGCTGGCGGCGCAGTTCAACATTACCGGTCTGCTCGAACGCCGCTTTAAATACCTCTCCACCGGCGAGACGCGTAAAGTTCTGCTGTGTCAGGCGCTGATGAAACAGCCGGATCTGCTGATCCTCGACGAACCCTTCGACGGGCTGGACGTCGCCTCGCGCGCCAGCCTGACGGAGACGCTGGCGAGCCTGCAACAGCCCGGCGTCACGCTGGTGCTGGTGCTGAATCGCTTTGACGACATCCCCGATTTTATTCAGCGGATCGGCGTGCTGGCGGAATGTACCCTGACCCACGTCGGCGCACGCGACGCCATTCTGGCGCAAGCGCTGGTGGCGCAGCTGGCTCACAGCGAACGGCTGGCAGGCATGGCGCTGCCTGAGCCAGACGTCCCCGATCAACTCCCGCGGCTTGCTGACCATGCGCCGCGCGTGACGCTGCGCAACGGCGTCGTTTCGTACAACGACAAAGCGGTGATTAACGGGCTGAACTGGCAGGTTAACCCAGGCGAACACTGGCAGATCGTCGGCCCGAACGGCGCGGGAAAATCAACTCTGCTGAGCCTGGTGACCGGCGATCACCCGCAGGGCTACAGCAACGATTTAACCCTGTTCGGCATTAAGCGCGGCAGCGGCGAAACTATCTGGGACATTAAGCAGCATATCGGCTATGTCAGCAGCAGCCTGCACCTCGACTATCGCGTCAGCGCCAACGTGCGCACCGTGATCCTCTCCGGCTTTTTCGACTCGATTGGGCTTTATCAGGCGGCGTCGGAACGGCAAAAAGCGCTGGCGCGGCAGTGGCTGGCGCTGCTCGGCATGGATAATGCGCTGGCCGATGCCCCCTTCCACGGTCTGTCATGGGGCCAGCAGCGGCTGGTGCTGATCGCCCGCGCGCTGGTGAAGCACCCGACGCTGCTGATCCTCGACGAACCTTTGCAGGGACTGGACCCCATTAACCGCCAGCTGGTCCGCCGCTTCGTTGATATTCTGATTGGCGAGGGCCGCACGCAGCTGCTGTTTGTTTCACACCACGCTGAAGACGCCCCGCACTGTATCACCCACCGCCTCTCTTTTGTGCCGGTTGCAGACGGCTATCACTATCAGCAGGAATCTCTGCGCTAATCTCCGGAACGCCGCCAGCCGGCGTTTGTCAGCAGACAGTTGTCACTATCAGCAGCAACGCCCGCGCTAATCTCCAGGACGCCCTATGGCGGCGTCCTTTAGCCGCTGCCTGCCTATGTAACCGCTACCATTACATTAGCGTTCAGGCTACCAGTCTGTGCCGAAAACCCCTTTGAATAAGAATTTTCAGCTTGTGTAAACGATTCCATTTATCCAGACTTGATCACGCTTTACCGGTCGCTGATGTGCTATTTTTTAACAATGCCTGTCTGGCTTTTTGACGTTAACCAGGACTCAACATGGAAAAATTCAACCCGGTCGATCATCCGCATCGCCGTTACAATCCGCTGATCGATCAGTGGATCCTTGTCTCTCCTCACCGTGCCAAACGTCCCTGGCAAGGCGCGCAGGAAACCCCATCGCAAGAAACGCTGCCGGCGCACGATCCGGACTGTTTTCTCTGCGCGGGCAATACGCGCGTCACCGGCGACAAGAATCCTGACTATAAAGGCACCTATGTTTTCTCGAATGACTTCGCTGCGCTGATGACCGACACGCCGGAAGCGCCCGAAAGCAGTGATTTGCTGATGCGCTGCGAAAGCGCGCGCGGCACCAGCCGGGTTATCTGCTTCTCGCCGGATCACAGTAAAACCCTGCCGGAGATGTCGCTGCCAGCGCTGGAAGAGGTGGTAAAAACCTGGCAGGCGCAGACCGCCGAGCTGGGTCAGCACTATCCCTGGGTACAGGTGTTTGAAAACAAAGGCGCGGCGATGGGCTGCTCTAACCCCCATCCGCATGGCCAGGTCTGGGCCAACAGCTTTTTGCCGAACGAAGCGCAGCGCGAAGATGCTAATCAGCGCGCCTGGTTCGCCGCACACCACTCGCCGATGCTGGTGGACTACGCTGCGCGCGAGCTGAACGACGGCAGCCGCACCGTAGTAGAGACCGAACACTGGCTGGCGGTGGTGCCCTGGTGGGCGGCCTGGCCGTTTGAGACGCTGCTGCTGCCAAAAGCCCCGGTCAAACGTCTGAACGAGCTGTCGCCAGCCCAGAGCGCGGATCTGGCGAAGGCGCTCAAACAGTTAACCAGCCGCTATGACAACCTCTTCCAGTGCTCTTTCCCCTATTCAATGGGCTGGCACGGCGCGCCCTTTAACGGCGAAGAGAACGAACACTGGCAGCTGCACGCGCACTTCTACCCGCCGCTGCTGCGCTCGGCAACGGTACGCAAATTTATGGTCGGCTACGAAATGCTGGCTGAAACCCAACGCGACTTAACGGCGGAACAGGCGGCAGAACGTCTGCGCGCCGTCAGCGACATTCATTTCCGCGAGGCACAATAATGAGCTTAAAAACCACCACGCAGCAGGTTTTCACCGACACCTTCGGCTATGCGCCGACCCATACCATTCAGGCGCCGGGCCGCGTCAACCTGATTGGCGAACACACCGACTACAACGACGGCTTCGTGCTGCCGTGCGCCATTGACTATCAGACCGTGATCGCCTGCGCGAAGCGCGACGATCGCCAGGTGCGCGTCGTGGCGGTGGATTACGATAACCAGCAGGACAGCTTCTCCCTGGATGAGCCGATTCTCAGCCTTAAAGAGCCGATGTGGGCCAACTATGTGCGCGGCGTGGTGAAACATCTGCAACAGCGCGACGCCAGCTTTGGCGGCGTGGATATGGTGATCAGCGGCGACGTGCCGCAGGGCGCGGGTCTCAGCTCTTCTGCCTCGCTGGAAGTCGCGGTGGGCACGGTGTTTCAGCAGCTTTACCACCTTAAGCTTGACGGCGCCGCTATCGCGCTAAACGGCCAGGAAGCGGAAAACCAGTTTGTCGGCTGTAACTGCGGCATTATGGACCAGCTGATCTCCGCGCTGGGTAAAAAAGATCACGCTATGCTGCTCGACTGCCGCACGCTGGGAACGCGTCCCGTCTCTATGCCGAAAGATGTCGCGGTGGTGATTATCAACTCCAATTTCCGTCGCAGCCTGGTCGGCAGCGAATACAATACCCGCCGCGAACAGTGTGAGACCGGCGCGCGCTTCTTCGCCCAGCCTGCGCTGCGTGACGTCGATATTGCCCAGTTCAAGGCGGTAGAGCATGAGCTGGACCCGCAGGTCGCCAAACGCGTGCGCCACGTGCTGACGGAAAATGCCCGCACGCTGGAGGCGGCTGAAGCGCTGAGCAAAGGCGACCTGCAACGCATGGGCGAGCTGATGGCCGAATCTCACGCCTCAATGCGCGATGATTTCGAAATCACCGTTCCGCCGATCGATACGCTGGTCGACATCGTCAAGGCGGAAATCGGCGAGCGCGGCGGCGTGCGCATGACCGGCGGCGGCTTTGGCGGCTGCGTGGTGGCGCTGATGCCGTCTGATCTGGTGGATCGGGTGAAAGCCGTGGTTGCCGAGCAGTATGAAGCGAAAACCGGCATTAAAGAGACCTTCTACGTCTGCACCGCGTCGGAAGGAGCGGGCCAATGCTAAACGACGCCAATTCCCATGCGCCTGACGGCCAGCCGTGGCGCATAACCGTGTTACGCAACGCAAACGGCATGGTCGCGACGTTCATGGACTGGGGCGCCACCTGGCTTTCGGCGCGCGTGCCCATGCGCGACGGCAGCGTGCGCGAGGCCCTGCTCGGCTGCGCCACGCCTTCTGACTATCTGCATCAGGATGCCTATCTCGGCGCGACCATTGGCCGCTACGCCAACCGCATCGCGAACGCCACGCTGACGTCGCAAAACAGGCAGTTAGCGGCTAATCAGGGCGAACATCAGCTGCACGGCGGGCCACAGGGTTTCGACAAACGCCGCTGGCAGATTGTCAGCCAGAGCGACAACGCCGTGGTCTACCGTATCGACTCGCCGGATGGCGACCAGGGTTATCCCGGCAACTTGCAGGCGCAGGTGCGCTACGCGCTGGAGGACGATAATACGCTGTCGATCAGCTATCAGGCTGAGGTCGATCAACCCTGCCCGGTTAACCTGACGAACCATGCTTACTTCAATCTTGACGCGCGTCATGGCGACGCGCGCCAGCATCGCTTACAACTGCTGGCCGAACACTATCTGCCTGTTGATAGCGCCGGTATTCCCAGTGCGCCATTAAAAGAGGTGGCCGACACCAGCTTCGATTTTCGTGAAGCGAAAACGGTCGCGCAGGATTTTCTGGCAGATGCGGATCAGCAGGCGGTGAAAGGCTACGATCACGCCTTCCTGCTTAACAGCGGCGGGGATGTCAGCCAGCCTGCCGCGCACCTCTGGTCTGAAGACGGCCAGTTGCAGCTGACCGTGCTGACCGCCGCGCCTGCGCTACAGTTCTATACCGGCAACTATCTGGCCGGAACGCGCGCGCGCGAACAGGAAAGCTATACTGCTTTCCAGGGCATTGCGCTGGAAAGCGAATTTTTACCCGATTCGCCGAATCATCCTGAGTGGCCGCAGCCGTCGTGCTGGTTACAGCCGGGCGAACGCTGGGAATCCGTGACGCGCTACCGCTTTACGCCGCGCTAGCGAATGAAAAACGCGCAGTGCGTCGCCGACAGGCTTACACCCTGCGCCGTTTTCCGCTATGGTATGGCGCTATCATTGTGCCATCGGGCGCACGCGCCGGGATGGCGGCAACAGGTTTCCATTATCGTAGAAACATCAAAGAGTTAAGGAGTTAACTATGGCCGTAACTAAGCTGGTTCTGGTCCGCCACGGCGAAAGTCAGTGGAACCAGGAAAACCGCTTTACCGGATGGTATGACGTCGATCTTTCTGATAAAGGTCGCACCGAAGCCAAAGCAGCCGGTCAGCTGCTGAAAAAAGAAGGTTTCGTCTTTGATTTTGCTTACACTTCCGTGCTGAAACGCGCCATTCACACGCTGTGGAATGTTCTCGATGAGCTGGATCAGGCCTGGCTGCCGGTTGAAAAATCCTGGCGTCTGAACGAGCGTCACTACGGCGCGCTTCAGGGTCTGGACAAAGCAGAAACCGCCGCTAAATACGGCGACGACCAGGTAAAACAGTGGCGTCGCGGCTTCGCGGTTACGCCGCCGGAGCTGGATCGCAGCGATGAGCGTTTCCCTGGCCACGACCCGCGCTATGCGAAACTGAGCGCTGAGCAGCTGCCGACCACCGAAAGCCTGGCGCTGACCATCGATCGCGTTATTCCTTACTGGAACGAGAGCATTCTGCCGCGCATCAAGAGCGGTGAGAAAGTCATCATCGCCGCCCACGGCAACTCGCTGCGCGCGCTGGTGAAATACCTCGACAACATGAGCGAAGACGAAATTCTGGAACTGAACATCCCGACCGGCGTGCCGCTGGTGTATGAGTTCGACGAGAATTTCAAACCGATCAAACACTACTATCTGGGCGATGCCGACGAGATCGCAGCGAAAGCCGCAGCCGTTGCTAACCAGGGTAAAGCAAAGTAAGCGCCCGCTGAAATGCAGAAAGGCCAGACAGCTGTCTGGCCTTTTTTATGGCTGTCGATCGCTCGCAAAGGCGGCGGCTCTGCCCGACCGGCGTCTTCAGAGAGTCGGCGTCGGTCATAACCCGCGCCGCGCGGCTAAAAAGGCGCGGCGCGTTCTGCCGTCGGTATAACGCCTGGCGCTTTGATTTACGCCGCCCGCGTTTCCGGCACGCTTAATTAACCGCGACGCTGCTTAACTGCAGCCGCGAGCTGGCGCAGCACCTTATCGGTATCGTCCCAGCCGATACAGGCATCGGTGACGCTCTTGCCATAGACCAGCGGCTCGCCGCTCTCCAGGCTCTGATTGCCTTCTACCAGATGGCTTTCGATCATCACGCCGATAATGCCGTGCTCGCCGCCTGAAATCTGCGCGGCCACGTCACCAGCAACCTCCATCTGTTTTTTGAACTGCTTGCTGCTGTTGGCGTGGCTGAAATCGATCATCACCTGCTGCGGCAGCCCTGCCTTCTCCAGCCCGGCTTTCACCGCGCTGACGTGATGCGCGCTATAGTTCGGCTCTTTGCCGCCGCGCAGAATAATATGGCAGTCCGCATTGCCGCTGGTTTCAACAATGGCCGAGTGGCCATACTTGGTCACCGACAGGAAACAGTGTGGAGAGCCGGCGGCATTGATGGCGTCGATCGCCACCTTGATGGTGCCGTCGGTGCCGTTTTTGAAGCCGACCGGACAGGAGAGACCAGACGCCAGCTCGCGGTGCACCTGCGATTCGGTGGTGCGCGCGCCGATCGCTCCCCAGCTCATCAGATCCGCCACGTACTGCGGCGTAATCATATCGAGAAACTCACCCGCTGCCGGCAGGCCGCTGTCGTTGATCTCCAGCAGCAGCTGGCGCGCCAGGCGCAGTCCGTCATTGAGCTGAAAGCTGCCGTCCATATAGGGATCGTTAATCAGTCCTTTCCAGCCAACCGTGGTGCGCGGCTTTTCAAAATAGACGCGCATGACCACTTCCAGCTCGCCTTTCAGCTCATTGCGCAGCGTCAGCAGGCGCGAAGCGTACTCTTTGGCGGCCTGCGGATCGTGAATAGAGCACGGGCCGATCACCACCAGCAGGCGATCGTCCTCGCCTTGCAGGATCTGATGGATCGCCTGGCGAGCGCTGGCTACGGTGCGCGCAGCATTGTCGGTGGCGGGAAATTTTTCCAGCAGCGCAACGGGAGGCAGCAGCTCTTTAATGTCCCGAATGCGTAAATCATCGTTCTGGTAATTCATAACTCATTCCATTATTCCTGGCCCAACGCGCGTCGGGCGCAACCCGGTCAATTTATCCCGTTGCGTCCGGAGAGTAAAATCAGGACGCGTCTTAAATGCATGTGTGAAATTTGCATTTATAGGGTTATCAACTAGGCTTTTAACTTGTAAGCACTGAGTAATGCTTCGCTTACATTATTTACCTCTTCAGGATGTCCTCTGGGTGAAATTTAATTTCGCCGGAACCTCTTTGCGTCAAACTGCACCATCGGGTTCAAAACAGCAGCTATCATTGATTACAGGAGCATAATGATGAATAAGTTTGCAATTATCTTTTTGACGGCAGCAATGACATTAGGCAGCGGCGCGGCAATGGCCGACAACAACGGCACGGCTAACCAGGCAGCGGAAGCAGGTGCGGCGGCCGGCGGCGCAAAACAGAATCTGCCGCCAAACAAAGTCGATAACAGCAAAATTAATAACACTGACACCAACACCAATCCTGCGGCTAGCGGCAGCAGCACGGGCAGCGGCAATATGTCCGCCAATGAAATGGACCAGAACAGTCAGTGTAAAGACGGCAAATGCCCGGATATAAACAGCAAGGTGCAAACCAAAGAGGGTGGCGGCACCGTTGACCGCAAAACCGACGGCACCTCGCAGTAATATCTTCTGGAGAGCTTCGGCTCTCCTTTATTTTTCTCTGTGCTAACTTCCGCTATGCTGGGGCAATGAATGTTGTCAGGATATTTTCATGGCCTCGCTGTTGTTAATAGACGATCACCCGCTGGTTGAAGTCGCGCTGGAAGCCGCGCTTGAACAGGCTCCTTTTCCCATTACCTTGCGTTCCGCCGCCAGCGAGCGGCAGGCGCGTCAGTTGCTGACGCAGCCCACCGATATTATCGTGCTGGATATTGGCCTGCCGGACAGCGATGGTCTGGAAATTCTGCGCCGTCTGAACCTGCATTTTCCCCATATTCCGGTGCTGATCTATTCCGCGCAGCAAGGCAATCACTACCTGCGCAGCGCGCAGGCGCTGGGCGCGGCAGGCTATGTCGTCAAAAGCCAGCGCATGGAGCAGCTGCTCAGCGCCATCCTCGCCGTGCTGGGCGGGAAGCAGGCTTTCCCGCCTGCGGTCACCGCCCCTGCCCTGCCGTTAACCAGTAAAGAGCAGCAGGTGCTGGCGCTGCTGGCCAACGGTCTGTCAAATCTGCAAATTGCCGAGCGGCTGCATATCAGCAACAAAACCGTCAGCACCCATAAAAAGAATATTCTGGAAAAAACCGGCGCGCGCTCGGTGGTGGAGCTGGCCGATCTATGGAAAGCGCAGCAGTGATACGTACGCTGCTGCTGATACTTGTTCTCAGCCTGACCACGACGCTGGCGCTGGCGGACCTCCGCCCGGTCAGCAGTCTCGATCTACCGATGATGATGCCGGTCAACGGCGCCGATGCGATGCAGGGAAAAACCCTGCGCGTCGGGCTGCTGGAAGAGAGCAACGCCCCCTGGACGATGCGCGTCGGCGATGAACTTTACGGTCTGGACGCCGATGCGCTGAGCGCGCTGCACCAGCTCACCGGCGCGCGTTTTTCGCTGAGCCTGTTTGCCGATCGCGCCCGGCTTATGGCCGCCTTACAGGCTAACCAGATCGATTTTGCGCTGGGGGCGCTGCCGAATCCTCTGCCGGACGGCGTGCTGCACAGCGAAAGCTGGTTTACCAGCCCGCTGCGGATCTATCGCAGCCAGCGCAACGCGCGCGCGGTGATGTTTAACAGTCAGAATGCGCAGCTCGCCATCAGCGATATTACCCTCGCGCAGCTGCCAGCGGCCGTGGCAGAGAAACATCGCTGGCGCACCTACAGCAACGATCTTCAGGCGCTCTCTACGCTGCTCAACCAGCAGAATGATTATGTAGTGGCGGATGAGATCAGCGCCAGCTTCCTGCTTAGCCAGCTTCAGCAGGGAGAGATTTACCAGATTGCCTCGGACCAGGATGTCGGCCAGCTGACGCTGCGCGCCTTCGCCCGCGACGCTGCGCTCATCAACTGGCTGAACGGCAGCCTGCGCCAGCTGCCCGCCGAGCTGGTCACCTATTTGCAGTCGCGCTGGGGCGCCCCGCTGCCGCGCTATCAGGATACGCAAACCCTGATGCTGAGCGCGGCGGAGCGTGAGTGGCTGGCTGCGCATCCGGTGATCTATTATGCGGCGGAGAGCGATAACGCGCCCTGGAGCTATCGGGACGGCAACGGCGCGGCGCGCGGTTACAGCGTCGATCTGCTGAACGCCATTGCGCAGAGCAGCGGCATCCGCTTCGCGCCGCGCTGGGTTGCGGGTCCACAGCAGGCTGAAGAGTTGCTGGCGCAGCATCAGGTTCAGCTGCGCCTGATGCAGCCGCTCAACGGCGAAGCGATCCAGAACGCCACGATGCCGGTCTGGCGCGCCCTGTGGGGTATTTACAGTCAGCGCGACGCCCCCTTTAGCCGCTGGCACGATCTGGCGGGCAAGCGCGTCGGAATTTTACGCGATGCGGTAGCGGCGCAGCTGCTGCCCGCTGACGTGACGCCTCAGGTGTTTGCCGACCGCGCCAGCCTGTACGACGCGCTGGCAAACGGCCAGATCGACGCGCTGGCGGATAACGTGCTGTCGGCGCGCTGGCGCATCGCCGGACGCTACGGCGATCGTCTGCATCTGGCCTTCGCCGCCAGCGATATCGCATGGCCGGTCGCGCTGGGCGTGGCCAGCGATCAGCCGCTGCTGCGCCCGCTGCTTAACCGCGCGCTACAGCAGATCCCGGTTGATACCCAGCGCCAGATGCGCGATGGCTGGCTCACGCCGCCGCAGCCCGGCAACGCGATGACGATGCGCTCTCTGCCGCTGCTGGTGCTGATCGCCGCGGGCGTGGCTATCGTGATATTGCTGGTGCTGCTGGCGCGACGTTACTGGCAGCAGCGCCGCGAGCGTATTCAGCGCCAGCAGGCCGAACGCGCCAACGCCATGAAGAGTCAGTTTCTCGCCACCGTCAGCCACGAGCTGCGTACGCCGATGCAGGCGATTCTCGGCCTGCTTGAGCTGGAAAAGGATCGCTCCAGCAGCCTGGCGCTGATCCACAGCAGCGCCAGCTCGCTGATGACGCTGTTAAACGATTTGCAGGATCACGCGCGCATCGAGAGCAACAGTTTTACCCTCGCCCCGCGCCCGCTGGCGCTGCGCGAATGGCTGGCGCGGCAGCAGCACTTTTACCATCCTCTGATGCGCGCAGGCGGCCCTGAGCTGATTGTCGAGGCGGTGACGCCCCTGCCGGAAAGCGTGCTGATCGACGCGGACCGGCTACAGCAGGTGATCAATAATCTGATGACCAACGCGCTGAAGTTTACCGCGCAGGGAACGATTCGCCTGACGCTGGCCGCCAGCGAGCAGCTGATTTTTACCGTGCAGGACAGCGGCAGCGGCATTCCGCCGCAGGAGCAGCCGAAGCTGTTCGATCCCTGGTATCAGGCGCCTTCAGGGAAAAAGGTCTCGGTGCAGGGCAGTGGGCTGGGCCTGTTTATCTGTCGGGAGATTGTGCAGCGCATGGGCGGCAGCATCGCGCTGCGCTCACAGCCCGGTAAAGGCACCGAGGTCAAGGTCAGCCTGCCGCTGACGCGCTGCGAGGCCGCCGCGCAGGAGAGCGCGGTGCTGCCCCGCTATGCCGCGCTGCGCGTCGCGGTGGTCGACGACCATCCGGCTAATTTGCTGGTGTTGCAGCAGCAGCTGGCGCGTTTTGCCATTGAGGCGGACTGTTTCGCCGAGGGCCGCGCGCTGCTGCGCGCCGATGCGGCGCAGCCCTACGATCTGCTGTTTATCGATCAGATGATGCCGCGCCCTGACGGGCAGCTGCTGCTGCGGCTGCTGCGTCGTCGCGATCGCCAGCGCCGTAAGCCGGCGCTGCACGTACTGTGCTCCGCCGACGCGCAGATGCTCAGCCTGCCGTTGCAGGAGAATGAGCGGGTGCTGATTAAGCCGGTTCAGCTCAGCGACATCGCCGCGCTGCTGGCGCACTTCGATCGGGATCCGCTGGCAGCGCTGGATGAGAATCTGCGCCAGCTGGCGCAGCAGAATGATAAGTTTCTGACGCGCCTCAGCCAGACGCTGCGCGACGCGCTAAACGGCGATGTGGCGCGTATTACCGCG
Organism: Candidatus Pantoea deserta; assembly: GCF_003813865.1. Lineage (GTDB taxonomy): Bacteria > Pseudomonadota > Gammaproteobacteria > Enterobacterales > Enterobacteriaceae > Pantoea > Pantoea deserta. The sequence continues at coordinate 411,455 of NZ_RMVG01000002.1, read as the reverse complement.
GCGCGTGCGGCCGGCGACTGGCCGCAGCTGGCGGAGGCCGCGCACCGCATGAAGGGAAGCTGGCTGCTGATTGGCCTGCAACAGGGAGCCGAGCTGAGTCAGCAGCTGGCCGATCGAGCGAAACAGCAGCAGGACGCGCCGCAGGAATGGAATTTGCTACTCTTACTCACCAACAGGTTACTGAAAAAACTGGACTCTTATGGCTCATAACCACACTCATAGCGCGCCGGCGGGCAACCGTAAACGTCTTGCCGCCGCTTTCGCCGTCACGGCAATTTTTATGCTGGCGGAGGCCATCGGCGGCTGGCTTTCCGGTTCGCTGGCGCTGCTGGCGGACGCCGGACATATGCTGACCGACGCCGCTGCGCTGCTGATGGCGCTGCTGGCGGTGCAGTTCGCTCAGCGTAAACCCAATGCGCGTCATACTTTCGGCCTGCTGCGTCTTACTACGCTGGCGGCCTTTGTTAACGCTATCGCTCTGCTGGTGATTACCGCGCTGATTGTCTGGGAGGCGCTGCGCCGCTTCTATCAGCCGCAGCCGGTAACGGGCGGGTTGATGCTTGGCATTGCCGTTGCGGGCCTGCTGGCTAACCTGCTGTCATTCTGGCTGCTGCATCACGGCAGCGAGGAGAAGAACCTTAACGTACGCGCTGCCGCGCTGCATGTGATGGGCGATCTGCTCGGCTCGGTCGGCGCCATTGCGGCAGCGTTAATTATTCTCTATACCGGCTGGACGCCCATCGACCCGATTCTGTCGCTGCTGGTCTCGCTGCTGGTGCTGCGCAGCGCCTGGGCGCTGCTGCGCGAAAGCCTGCATGAGCTGCTGGAAGGCGCGCCAGACGTGATTGACGCAAAGAAACTGGCGCGCGATTTAACCCTGACGATTCCGGAAGTGCGTAATGTGCATCATGTGCATGTCTGGCAGGTGGGCGAGAAGCCGGTGGTGACGCTGCATGTGCATGTGATCCCCCCTTACGATCACGATGCGCTGTTGCAGCGCATCCATCACTATCTGCACCAGAAATACCATATCGCTCATGCGACGGTGCAGATGGAGTACCAGCCGTGCGCCACGCCGGACTGCGAGCTTGGCTATGATGACGGGTCAGCGGCGGCGCACCATCATCATCATCATCACGGCGAAGAGGTCCACCCTCACTGACGCGACAGCGCGCGCGAGCCATGCTGGCGCGCGCTCTGAATCCACATGCGCGATCCGTTCAGCGCGATCAGCGTCAGGATGGCGTACTCCAGCGACATCGCATAGACGCCCTGGCGCGCAAAGATCATCACGCTGATTACGTTGATCACCACCCACAGCAGCCAGTTTTCCACATATTTGCGCGTCATCAGGATCATCGCCACAATCGAGAGCACCATCATGCAGGAATCCCAGAACGGGAAGGCATCAGGCTGCAAGGTCGGCATCGCCACCTCCAGGCCAAGCGTGTTCATCAGCGACACCGCAATACGCGTCAGGAAGGCAAAGACCGGATCTATATAGCGCGTCATCAGCGCAATGGCGATGACGCAGGCGGCTCCCCAGCCCAGCGCTTTCGGTAACGGCAGCCAGCGGATTTTCAGCGCCGCCTGGTGGTCGTCGTTTTGTCGGCTCCAGGCGTACCAGCCATAGACGTTAGCGACAAAGAAGAAGAGTTGCAGCAGCAGGCTGGCGTAGAGCTGGATCTGAAAAAAGATCACGGCGAACAGCGTGACGTTGATCAGTCCAAAGGGGTAGTTAATGACTTTTTCCAGGCTGGCTAGCCAGATGCAGAGCAGGCCAGCCAGGGTGCCGATGGCTTCAATCCATGAGAGATCGTAGCCGCCTGCGCCGAGCGGAATGTGTACCAGGATATTGCTTGTACTAAAAAAATCCATCATGTCTTCCTCAGGCGTTCCCTTTTACCTTAAGCTTGAGTTCTGCTGCAAAGGATAGCATGCGGTTGAGCGGCAGTAATGCCGCCTCGCGCAGCGCGGGGTCAACCGCTATTTCATGCTGCGCGCCGCCCTGCTCCAGCCCTTCCGCAATGGCTTTCAGGCCGTTCATCGCCATCCACGGGCAGTGCGCGCAGCTGCGGCAGGTTGCGCCCTCGCCCGCCGTCGGCGCTTCCAGCAGAATTTTGTCCGGCACCGCCTGCTGCATTTTGTAGAAGATGCCGCGATCGGTCGCCACGATCATCTGCGGATGCGGCAGCTGCCGCGCCGCCTGAATCAGCTGGCTGGTGGAACCGACCGCGTCCGCCAGCTCGACTATCGCCTGAGGGGATTCCGGGTGCACCAGCACCGCCGCGTCGGGATAGAGCGTTTTCATGCGCAGCAGCGCCTGGGTTTTAAACTCGTCATGCACAATGCAGGCACCCTGCCAGCACAGCACGTCAGCCCCGGTTTTCTGCGTGACGTAGCGACCGAGATGACGATCCGGCGCCCAGATGATTTTCTCGCCGAGGCTGTCGAGATGGTCGATCAGCTCAACCGCGATGCTGGAGGTGACAACCCAGTCAGCGCGCGCTTTGACCGCGGCGGAGGTGTTGGCGTAGACCACGACGGTGCGGTCAGGATGGGCGTCGCAGAAGGCGTTAAACTCATCAATGGGGCAGCCGAGGTCGAGCGAGCATTCGGCCTGAAGCGTTGGCATCAGCACCGTTTTTTCCGGGCTGAGGATTTTGGCGGTTTCGCCCATAAAACGCACGCCGGCGACTAGCAGCGTTGAGGCCGGATGGGTGCTGCCGAAGCGCGCCATTTCCAGCGAATCCGCCACGCAGCCGCCGGTTTCTTCCGCCAGCGCCTGGATTTCGGGATCGGTGTAGTAGTGAGCCACCATTACGGCGTTGCGCTCTTTTAGCAACCCTTTGATTTTTTCAATATAAAAGGTTTTTTCATCGGCGCTGAGCCGGGCGGGTTTGGCCGGGAAAGGATAAATAGCGTTTTCTGGATCGAATAAAGCACTCATTACACCGCTCTCGTTTTATCAAATGAACGAATATCGCTGAAGACGGCAATAAATCGTGATGATACCGCCATCCTGTTTTATATGCTAAACAAGATAGCGGAAACGCACAGCGGTGTCCTGCTCTTTTTATATCGCCTGTTTAGCCGATTCCTCCGCAAACAGCGGCAGCACGCCCGCTGTTTGCGGCATCTCCAGATCCAGCAGAAAGGCTTTTACCTCCAGACCGCCAGCAAATCCTGTCAGCTTGCCGTTTGCGCCGATGACGCGATGGCAAGGCGCCACGATTGAGAGCGGATTTCTGCCGTTGGCCGCGCCAACCGCGCGCACGGCCTGTGGATGACCAATCTGCCGGGCGATTTCGCTATAGCTGCGGGTTTCGCCAAAGGGAATGGTGACCAGCGCGTTCCAGACTTTTTTCTGAAAGTCCGTGCCCACAAAGTCGAGGGGCAGCTCAAAGCAGCGGCGCTCTCCGGCAAAATACTCCCGTAGCTGGCGCTCGGTTTCGATAAGCACAGGATGCGCGTCATCGCACGTTTGCGGTAAGAAGCGCGCGCCGTGAGGATCGTCGTTTTTCCATAAAATTGCTGCGAGTCCGCGCTCGCTCGCCACCAGTTTCAGTTCGCCCACTGGCGTAGAGACAAGTTTGAAGTGATACATGATGCCGTTCTCCCTGATTGAGACGTCCGTTATTATCGCATTTCGCCTGAGGCGCGCTGGCCGTTTTCGGTCATCAGGGTAAACTGCTTTGCTGTCCGAAAACAGCGAGTCTGCATCAGAAATCGGGTATAGGCTTTGTTTATTTACGGGAGTCATTATGTTCGATCCTGAGATTGCCTGGCAGGCGTTAACCTCGCGCGATCCCCGTTTCGACGGTGTGTTTTTTGTCGGCGTGACCTCGACCGGGATTTACTGTCGCCCGATCTGTCCGGTTAAAGCGCCGCAGCAAAAGAATTGCCTGTTTTTTTCCAGCGCCGAAGCGGCGGAAAAAGCGCATTTTCGCCCCTGTCTGCGCTGTCGTCCTGAGCTTGCCCCAGGCAATGCGCCGGTGGATCAGCCGCATCGCCTGGCTGAGCGGCTGATTCAGCGCATTGAAGAGGGGATGCTGGAACAGCATCAGGGGCTGGAGGAGATCGCCGCTGAGTTTGGCGTCAGTTTGCGCCAGCTGCGCCGTATCGTTCAGCAGGAGCTGGGCGTCTCGCCGCTGGAGCTGAAGCAGACGCGGCGGATGCTGCTGGCTAAGCAGCTGCTGACGGAAACCAGCCTGCCGGTGACGGAGGTGGCTTATGCCAGCGGTTTTAGCAGCCTGCGGCGTTTTAACGATGTGTTTCAGGCGCGCTATCGCATGACGCCGGGCGCGCTGCGTAAACGCACGGTGGTGGTGTCGACGCGCGCCCAGCCAGGCGACAGCGCCACGCTGCGTCTTAGCTATCGCCCGCCGTATGACTGGGAATCCATGCTGGCGTTTTTGCAGTCGCACCTGATGAAAGAGGTGGAGGCGGTGCAGGATGGCTGCTGGAGACGCACCGTGGCGCTGGGCCGCTGTCGCGGCTGGATTAGCGTGTCGCATCTTCCGCAGAAGAATGCGTTGCAGCTGGAGTTTTCTGTCTCGCTGACGCCGGTGCTGCCGGTGCTGCTGCGTCGCCTGCGCGATCTTTTTGATCTCAACGCGCAGCCGCAGCTGATTGCCGCTCGCCTGGGGCAGGACCCGCTGCTGGCACCAGGTCTGGCGCGGAATCCGGGTTTGCGCGTGCCGGGCGCTTTCGACGCTTTTGAGTTAGGGGTTCGCGCTATTATCGGTCAGCAGGTGACGGTGAAAGCCGCGACCACCGTGAGCAGCCGTTTTGCCGCCGCCTTTGGCGAACCCTGCGAGACGCCTTTCGCCGATTTGACGCGCTATGCGCCGCAACCCGCGCGGGTTGCCAGTCTGACGGTAGATGATGTCGCTCCCTTGGGTATTGTCAGCGCGCGCTCGCGCGCCATTATCGCCTTTGCGCAGGCGTGCGCTGGGGAGACGCTGCGCTTTAACGCGACGCAGTCCCCTGAGACGGTAATGAAGCAGCTGGTCGCCCTGCCGGGAATTGGTCCCTGGACAGCGCACTATATTGCGATGCGCGCCCTGCGCTGGCCAGATGCTTTCCCTAAAGAGGATATTGCTATCCGTAATAATCTTGGCGGTCTGAAGCCCGCTGAGGCGGAGGCGCGTTCGCAGCTGTGGCGACCGTGGCGCAGCTATGCGGTGATGCATATCTGGGAGAATTTGGCCGCGGCGAAGCCGAAGAAAGGGGCGTGAGGGGAAGCGCAGAAGTCGCTGCGAGGGGCTGTGCGTAATGCTGAGGACGTTCTGGTGCTAAGGCTGCTCTGAGGGCGGCGAGTCGCGCTGTGAGCACTCTGCGCGGCGCAGGAGCGGCTCTGAGTGCGGTGAGTAGCGCTGTGAGAACTCTGCGCGGCACAGGAGCGGCTCTGTGCGGTGAGTAGCGCTGTGAGAACTCTGCGCGGCGCAGGAGCGGCTCTGTGCGGTGAGTAGCGCTGTGAGAACTCTGCGCGGCGCAGGAGCGGCTCTGTGCGGTGAGTAGCGTTGTGAGAACTCTGCGCGGCGCAGGGGGAGCGGGCGCGATCGCAAAGAAAACCCACATCCCTGTGGGCCGGCCTCGCCATCCTGGCTCGGACGCTTTGCTCTTCGCGCCCGCTCCCCCTGCCCCATCCGACTATGGAGTGGCTTCAGGAAACAGGGAGAGGCTGAAACGAAAAAAGCGCCCATTGGGCGCTTTTCTCTGAATTGGTGGGTCGTGCAGGATTCGAACCTGCGACCAATTGATTAAAAGTCAACTGCTCTACCGACTGAGCTAACGACCCGCTCTGAGCTTACAACCCGCAAAGCCGAAGCCTGCGTAAAAAGATGGTGGGTCGTGCAGGATTCGAACCTGCGACCAATTGATTAAAAGTCAACTGCTCTACCGACTGAGCTAACGACCCATCTTTAGGCTGTGAAGCAATGCTGAAGTTTTCCGGCGACGCATGAAGCTGAATGTTCACTGCGAAGATGGTGGGTCGTGCAGGATTCGAACCTGCGACCAATTGATTAAAAGTCAACTGCTCTACCGACTGAGCTAACGACCCATCTTCAGGCTTGCCAGACACATTAACAATCTGTCCCGGCAACGGCGGCATATATTACTGATTTACCGAGGTAGCGCAACCCTTATTTTCCGCCAGCGGGTTCAACTGCTTACCTTTCATGCTGCCAGACCAGAAATCAGGCAATATCTGGCGCTGGCTGCATAAATTACAGCCCGGCGAGGCGTTTTTGCGCCTGCTTTGCTGAATCGGTGTTCGGGTAAAGTTTGACCACCTGCTGGTAAACCGCTTTGGCTTTTGCCGTATCGTTTTTTTCCTGCATGATGACGCCAACCTTTAACAGGGCTTCAGCCGCCTTGGGCGACTTGGGATAGTTTTTAACTACGGTAGCGTAGTAGTACGCCGCGTCGTCTTTTTTACCCTTGTTGTAATTCAACTGTCCCAGCCAGTAATTGGCATTCGGCTGGTAGGTCGAATCGGGGTAACGCTTTACCCACGCCTGTAACGCAGTAATTGCCTGGTCGTACTGTTTCTTTTCCAGAATCAGCGCCACCGCAGCGTTATAGTCGCTGTTGGCGTCGCCGCTCTGAGCCGGCGCGCCTGAGGAGGCGTCCGCGCTGCCTGCCGCCGCCGCTGCGCCCGTGCCTGCGCTTGCCGCAGGCGCAGAGGCGTCGCCGCTGCTTTGCGCCGCTGCGTTTCCGCCGCCGCTGCTCAGGCTATCGATCTGCTGATAAAGCTGCTTCTGCCGCTCGATGACCTGATTAAGCTGATAACTGTTTTGCTGGATTTGCCCGCGCAGCGAATCGATGTCGCTTTGGTTGTCACTCATCTGCTGCTGCAATTGTTGCAGAAGCTGAGCCTGGGCATTAGAAATTCGTTCAAGGGTGGTGACACGGTCTTCGACCGAGCCTGAGCCGACGCTACTGATTGACGCCTGGGCATTAGCGGCCCAGGGGGCCGCTACGCCAACCAGTAACGACAGACTTAACAGATGAAGTCTGAAGTTACTAATCATGTGATTCTCTTAGTAGACCAGAACGGCACGACGGTTTTTAGAGTAAGCCGCTTCGTCATGACCCAGAACAGCAGGTTTCTCTTTACCGTAAGAAACGATAGACATCTGGTCAGCCGATACGCCTTTGCCTTGCAGGTACATCTTCACGGCATTAGCACGACGCTCGCCCAGCGCGATGTTGTATTCCGGCGTACCGCGCTCATCCGCATGACCTTCGATGGTCACTTTGTATGACGGGTTGCTACGCAGGAACGCCGCGTGCTGGTCCAGCATCTGAGCGTAGTCAGACTGGACGTCATATTTGTCCAGACCGAAGTAAACGATGTTGTTCTGCTGGAGCTGCTGCATCTGCAGACGCGCCTGCTCGTCAGAAGACATGTTACCGCTGCCGTTCATGCCAGAACCATTGCCGTATGCGCCATCAGCGCCCATGCCAGTCTGGTCGTTGTTGTTGTTTTTGTGTGAGCTACAAGCGGCTACAGCCAGAACCGGCAGAGCCAGCATCAACCCTTTCAGCACTTTGTTCAGTTGCATTTCAAAAATCCCATTATTGTTAGATGTTTGCTCTATCCGCAGAGGCGGATATTACAGATACGGCGACCAGGCAGGTGATTTTACCTGTCCATCGGTTGCCGGAAGACGCGCTTTGAAACGCCCATCTGTGGATACCAACTGCAACACGGAACCCATCCCCTGAGTAGAGCTATAGATTACCATCGTGCCGTTTGGCGCCAGACTTGGCGATTCATCCAGGAACGTGCTCGTTAACGTCTGAACGGCTCCCGTTTCCAGATCCTGTTTGGCGACATGCTGAGCGCCACCGGCGCTGCTAATCATCACCATGGTTTTACCGTCGGCAGACACATCAGCATCCTGGTTTTGCGAACCTTCCCAGGTGATGCGCTGCGGCGCGCCGCCGTTAATGCCAATTTTATAAATCTGAGGCGCACCGGCCTGATCCGAGGTATAGGCCAGCGTCTGGCTGTCCGGGAACCAGGTCGGTTCAGTGCTGTTGTAGCGACCATCCGTCACCTGACGGGTCTGACCCGAAGCCAGATCCATCACATAGAGGTTCAGACTGCCGGTTTTAGAGAGGGCGAAAGCCAGCTTAGTGCCATCCGGCGAGAAGGCCGGCGCGCCATTGTGACGCGGATAAGAGGCCACCTGACGGATCGCGCCATTAGAGAGCGTCTGGACAACCAGCGCCGACTTGCCGCTTTCAAAGGTTACGTAAGCCACTTTAGACCCGTCTGGCGACCAGGCCGGCGACATCAGCGGCTGCGGTGAACGGTGCACGACGAACTGGTTGAAACCGTCGTAGTCCGACACGCGCAGCTCATAGGGGAACTGGCCGCCGTTGGTCTGCACCACGTAAGCGATGCGGGTGCGGAACGCGCCCTTGATACCGGTCAGCTTCTCGAACACTTCGTCACTGGCGGTGTGCGCGGCGTAGCGCAGCCACTGTTTGGTGACTTTATACGAGTTCTGCGCGATCACGTTGCCCGGCGAACCAGCGGTATCCACCAGCTGATAAGAGATCTGATAGCTGCCGTCCGGGTTCGGCTGAACCTGGCCGACAACGACCGCATCAATACCAAGCGCGGTCCATGCGGCGGGCTGCACCTCTTGCGCGCTGGTCGGCTGCTGCGGCAGACGAGAAACGTCGAGAGGGTTGAATTTGCCGCTGTTACGCAGGTCAGCGCCGACGATGCCGCCGACGTCTTCCGGCGCAGCGCCGGAACCGGCCCATTTAAAGGGCACGACGCCGATCGGGCGCGCCGTGTTGACGCCCTGTGTAATCTCAATGCGGACTTCTGCGTGCAGCATGGCCGCCCACAACAGTACAAAAAAGCCTAATGTGACACGAAGAGCTTGCTTCATTTTATCTCCCTTATCTGAACCTCAGTCCAAGATAACTGGCACAGTTCCTGAAAAACACGACTTCTGTTTGTTTACGGCTTAACCATAGATCAAGCTGCTGTAAGATACTGCATTATTGCGGTTTGAAATCCAGCGGCGCGTTCTTAAAGACCTGATAAACGTCCTGCGTCGGGGGCTTAGGAATGCGCGCCTGACGCGCGGCCGCTAAGGCTGCCTGACACAGCGCCGGATCGCCACCTTCTGCTTTGGCATCAATCAGTAAGCCATCCGGAGCCAGCTTAATACGCAGAGTACAGGTGCGGCCCTTGTAGTTTTCCCAATCGTAAAACTTACTCTGAATCGCTGCCTGGATCTGTCCCGCATAGTTACTGATATCCGCCCCGGATGCGCCAGATTTTTTCTGGTTGCCCTGCCCTGCTGGCGCACCGCCGCTGGCGCTGCCGCTTTTCGGCGCGTTTTTGCCGGAGGTCAGACCGCCAAGCAGATCGTCAACGTCGCTGCTATTTTTCGCCGCTTCCGCTGCCGCCTTTTTCTTTGCGTCGGCAGCCGCTTTGGCTTTCGCCGCCGCATCCGCTTTCGCTTTTGCTTCTGCCGCCGCTTTCTCTTTCGCGGCTTCCGCCTTCTCTTTAGCTTCCTGCGCCGCTTTCTCTTTCGCGGCCTCGGCCTTCTCTTTGGCTTCCTGCGCCGCTTTCTCTTTGGCGGCCTCGGCTTTCTCTTTGGCTTCCTGAGCGGCCTTAGCTTTTGCATCCGCTGCGGCTTTGGCTTTCGCTTCGGCGTCAGCTTTGGCTTTGGCATCGGCCGCAGCTTTAGCCTCTGCTACCGCTTTCTCTTTCGCGGCGGCAGCGGCGGCGGCTTTCGCCTGCTCTTCCGCTTTTTTCTTCGCGTCGGCGGCAGCCTGCTTCGCCTGCTCTTCGGCCTTCTGCTTCGCCTCGGCAGCGGCTTTAGCCTGCGCCTGCGCCTCGGCTTTCGCGTCGGCTTTAGCCTGTGCGGCGGCCGCTTCAGCCGCCTTCTGCTGTTCCTGAGCCGCTTTGGCCGCCGCTTCCGCCTGTTTCTGCTGTTCAGCCTGCGCTTTTGCTGCCTCTTGCGCCTGCAGGCGCTCTTTTTCCAGCGCCTTCAGACGCTGCTGTTCAGCGGCCTGTTTCTGCTGTAGCTCTTCCGCCTGCTGCTGCGCCTGTTTCTGACGCTGCTGCTCGGCGCGCTGGCTGTCGCTTTTCTGGTTCTGCTGGCGATTGTACTGCTCGACTACGGCGCCGGGATCGACCATGACCGCGTCAATATCGCTCCCGCCGCCGCCGCCGCTGGCTTCAATGTTTTCGTGAAACGAACTCCACACCAGCAGCGCGATCAGCACGACGTGCAGAGCCACCGATATAATTATCGCGCGCTTTAACTTTTCGTTTTGCTCGGTTGCCTTCGACACTCTCGGTTCCCAAAAACGGTTCGACTTTAGATCGGCTGCGTCATCAAACCGACAGATTTAACCCCTGCCTGATGCAGCAGGTTTAGCGCTTTAATAATTTCGTCATAAGGCACATCCTTCGCGCCGCCAATCAAAAAGACGGTCTTGGGATTGGCCTCGATGCGACGCTGCGCTTCGCTGACTACCTGCTCCGGCGGCAGCTGCTCCATACGATCGTGATCCACTACCAGGCTGTACTGGCCAACGCCTGAGACTTCGACAATCACCGGCGGATTATCGTCGCTGGAGACCGTTTTCGAATCGGTGGCATCTGGCAGATCGACCTCGACACTCTGAGTAATGATCGGCGCTGTCGCCATAAAGATCAGCAGCAGCACCAGCAGGACGTCGAGCAGCGGAACGATATTGATTTCCGATTTCAGATCGCGGCGGCCGCGACCACGTACTCTGGCCATGGTTTACCCCCGCTTACTTCGTGTTTTCGCTGGAGAAGGCCTGACGGTGCAGAATGGCCGTGAACTCTTCCATAAAGTTGTCGTAGCCCTGTTCCAGTTTATTTACGCGCTGATTCAGGCGGTTGTAGGCCATAACCGCAGGGATCGCCGCGAACAGACCGATCGCCGTCGCGATCAGCGCTTCGGCGATACCCGGCGCCACCATTTGCAGCGTCGCCTGCTTGACCGCGCCCAGCGCGATAAAGGCGTGCATGATGCCCCAGACGGTACCGAACAGACCGATATAAGGACTGATGGAGCCGACGGTGCCAAGGAAAGGAATATGGTTTTCCAGCGTTTCCAGTTCGCGATTCATGGAGATGCGCATGGCGCGGCTGGCCCCTTCGACCACCGCCTCCGGCGCATGGCTGTTGACGCGATGCAAACGAGCGAACTCTTTAAAGCCCGCATAGAAAATCTGCTCAGAGCCGCTCAGCTCTTCGCGACGGCCCTGGCTTTCCTGATACAAACGCGAAAGCTCAATGCCGGACCAGAATTTGTCTTCAAACGCTTCCGCCTCGCGTCCTGCCGCATTCAGGATGCGGGTACGCTGAATAATGATGGCCCAGGAGGCAATGGAAAAGCCGATCAAAATCAACATGATAAGTTTGACCAGAAGGCTTGCCTTCAGGAACAAATCAAGAATGTTCATGTCAGTCACTGCTTGAACTCCGCGACAATAGACTTGGGAAGCGCAATCGGCTTCATAAGATGTGGGTTGATGCAGGCAATCAGGACTTCTGCTTCATTCAGGACCTTGCCTTCTGCATTTACGATACGCTGAGAGAACGTCATGGTCGCACGCGTCATCGCCGTGACTTCGCTCTGAATTTCCAGAAGGTCATCGAGACGTGCCGCCGAAACATAGTCCACCGTCATACGCCGCACCACAAAAGCAACCTGCTCTTCCAGCAGGGTTTGCTGATTGAAATGGTGCTGTCGCAGCATTTCGGTACGTGCTCGTTCATAAAAAGCAATATAGCTGGCATGGTAAACCACGCCACCGGCATCAGTGTCTTCGTAATAGACCCGAACCGGCCAGCGAAACAGCGTTGTACTCACTCTACATCCCGGTCTCGTTTTTAAACGTTGCTACTATACGCAAGAGATTTCGGGTTGGGAATGGGCTGCCAGAGCCAGGAGAAAATAATTATCAGACGGAAACAAAAGGAAGGATTTTCAGCAGATTTCTTGACCTGTCGCTGACACTACTCCACCGCCAGCGACGGTCACAGCGCGCTAACGCCAGAACCAGTAGAGACCAAACAGCAGCGCAATCTGAGCCAGCAGCGGCGCAAAGAACGCCATCCAGCGCGTGCGGCGCAGCTGAAAGCCTACGCCGTGGATCACGCCGGCGCATACGGCCCAGATCACCAGGATGCCCTGCCACACTGACAGAGTGCTGGTGTGCGCGGCGTAGCGCGACGGGTCCCAGAATAAACAGCCGGCGACGATAAGCGCGAGAATGAGCGAAAGGGCCCGCAAAGGCCCTTTGTTCATCAGACGATAGGCCGTCCGAATAAACTTGCGCATCACGCACGCTCGTCCTGAGCAGCGCTGTCTTCCGCGTGTTCAATCGCCAGCGCGGTGATGACGCCAAAAGCACAGGCCAGCAGAGTGCCGAGAATCCAGGCAAAATACCACATGCGTCGTCTCCTTAATCAGTAAAGTGAGTGCGTGTTGCGCTCAATATCTTCTTTGGTGATGCGGCCATACATTTTGTAGTAACACCAGCTGGTGTACGCCAGAATGATCGGCACGAAAACCATAGCCGCAAAGGTCATCACCGTTAGCGTGCGCAGGCTTGAAGTGGAATCCCACATCGTCAGGCTCATGCCGGGTTCAATGCTCGACGGCATGATAAAGGGAAACAGCGCAATGCCTGCGGTCATAATCACGCACGCCAGCGTCAGCGACGAGCTGACAAACGCCAGACCGCCCTTCTCGCAGCGTGAGAACAGCACCGTCAGCAGCGGCAGCGCCACGCCCAGCAGCGGGAAGAGCCACAGCGCAGGCATGGCATTGAAGTTCGCCAGCCAGGCGCCGGCTTCACGCACGACGGTTTTGCCCAGCGGGTTCGACGCCGCGTGATGATCGATAGCGCTGGTGATCACATAGCCATCGATGCCGTATTTTACCCAGACGCCCGCCAGCACGAAGCACAGCATCATAACCAGCGCCGCCACCTGCGACACCGCGCGTGAACGCAGGTGCAGTTCGCCGCTGGTGCGCATCTGGAGATAGGTCGCTCCCTGCGTCAGGATCATCGCCACGCTAATCACGCCCGCCAGCAGAGCAAACGGGTTCAGCAGCTGGAAAAAGTTGCCGGTGTACTCAAGGCGCAGGAAATCATCGGCATGGAACGGCACGCCCTGTAGCAGGTTGCCGAACGCCACGCCTATCACCAGCGGCGGCACAAAGCTGCCGAGGAAAATGCCCCAGTCCCACATGCCGCGCCAGCGCATATCTTCAATTTTAGAACGATAATCGAATCCTACCGGACGAAAAAACAGCGATGCCAGCACCAGAATCATCGCCACATAGAAACCGGAAAAGGCCGCGGCGTAGACCATTGGCCAGGCCGCGAACAGCGCGCCGCCTGCGGTGATCAGCCAGACCTGATTGCCGTCCCAGTGCGGCGCGATGCTGTTGATCAGAATGCGACGCTCGGTGTCGCTGCGTCCCATAAAACGCGTCAACATCCCTACGCCCATATCCAGGCCGTCGGCAATCGCGAAACCCACCAGCAAAATGCCAATCAGCAGCCACCAGACAAAGCGCAAAACTTCATAATCAAACATCGTTGCTCTCCTTATCCGCGTACCGGCTCAGCCGCTGTCGCGACCTGCTCATGGTGATAACGTCCGGTTTTCAGACTGCTCGGACCGAGACGGGCAAATTTGAACATCAGATACATCTCCGCCACGAGGAACAGCGTATAGAGACCGCAGATCAGCAGCATGGAGAACAGCAGATCGCCCACGGTCAGCGAGGAGTTGGCCACCGAGGTCGGCAGCACCTCGCCGATCGCCCATGGCTGACGGCCATATTCCGCCACAAACCAGCCCGCCTCTACGGCGATCCACGGCAGCGGAATGCCGTACAGCGCGGCTTTCAGCAGCCAGCGATGTTGACCGACGCGGTTACGGATTACGCTCCAGAAGGAGAAGGTGATAATGCCCAGCAGCAGGACGCCGGCCAGCACCATAATACGGAAGGCGAAATAGAGCGGCGCGACGCGTGGAATGGAGTCTTTCACCGCCTGCTGGATCTGGGCTTCGCTGGCATTCGCCACGTCTGGCGTGTAGCGCTTCAGCAGCAGACCGTACCCCAGATCCTGTTTATGCTGGTTAAAGGCTTCGCGTACTGCCGGATCGTGACTGCCGCTGCGCAGCTCATTGAGCAGCGTGTAGGCTTTCATACCGTTGCGGATACGGACTTCATGCTGAGCCATCAGATCTTTCAGTCCGGTTACCGGCGTATCGATCGAGCGCGTGGCGATCAAGCCCAGCAGCGCAGGGATCTGCACCGCGCTGCTATTTTCCTGTTTATCCTGATCGGGCAAGCCAAATAGCGTAAAGGCCGCAGGCGCAGGCTGGGTATCCCACTCTGCTTCAATGGCCGCCAGTTTGGTTTTCTGCACGTCGCCCATTTCGTAACCTGACTCATCGCCGAGCACGATGACCGACAGCACCGCCGCCATGCCGAAGCTCGCCGCGATGGCGAAGGAGCGTTTAGCAAAGGCGATGTCGCGGCCTTTCAGCAAATACCAGGCGCTGATGCCGAGGATGAACATGGCGCCGGTGGTGTAGCCCGCCGCCACGGTGTGAACGAATTTCACCTGGGCGACAGGATTCAGCACCAGCTCCGAGAAGCTCAGCATCTCCATACGCATGGTTTCATAGTTAAATTCAGAGGCGATAGGGTTTTGCATCCAGCCGTTCGCGACCAGAATCCACAGCGCGGAGAGGTTAGAGCCTAGCGCTACCAGCCAGGTCACCGCCAGGTGCTGCTTTTTGCTCAGGCGATCCCAGCCAAAGAAGAACAGACCGACAAAGGTCGACTCCAGGAAGAACGCCATCAGGCCTTCGATAGCCAGCGGCGCACCAAAGATGTCGCCGACGTAGTGAGAGTAATAGGACCAGTTGGTGCCGAACTGAAACTCCATGGTCAGCCCGGTGGCCACGCCCAGCGCAAAGTTAATTCCGAATAACTTGCCCCAGAATTTGGTCATGTCTTTATAAATTTGTTTACCACTCAGGACGTAGACCGTTTCCATGATTGCCAGCAAAAACGCCATACCCAGCGTTAGCGGGACAAACAGAAAATGGTACATCGCCGTCAAGGCAAACTGTAAACGCGACAGCTCGACGATATCTAACATAGTGACTCCTTGCTCCTCGCATGAATATTTTCTGCGAATAACAACGGCAAACAGCAGGCATTGATGCGCAGAATAAGATTCAGGAACGGCTAATTATTGATTCCAGTTTTTTGTTACCGACGGATTAGCGTTATCCACGGCCCGAAATGAGCGAGTAACAGTGGTGAACATTCCCTAAAATCTTCACTTCAGTCCTTTCAGGCAGGTATGACAAAGAAGGTGCCGACAGCGCTGATAAATGCCTGGCACAAACGCCTGAATCTTACTGGAAACGACTGAATTGATGCAGCGCAATTTAAACCGGTTGGCTTGCGCTTTGCCAGCGGTAAAGTTTGTTAAATATCGATGATTTTTGATCTGGATTAACGCTTTAAATTTAGAGATATGTATGGTTGAGATGGTTGTTAATTATTTGTCACGCACAAATAGCAAAAATAAAAAAAAGACTTACTTGTGCTGTTATTTATTAACTCTGGGTCCAGCGGGGAACTCATTATTTAAACCAGAATTGTTTTTTTCTTATTTCAAAAATGCTAATTCTCTGTTCACTTTGCCTGGCCACAGTAAAAAAAAGGCCACCTCAACAGGTGGCCTGACAGATCAGCCGCGCTGACTTATTTTGCCGGCAGTACCGCTTTTACCGCGTCGCCGATGTCCGCGAGGCTGCGAACGGTTTTGACGCCTGCGGCTTCCAGCGCAGCAAACTTCTCGTCCGCCGTGCCTTTGCCACCGGCAATGATGGCGCCCGCGTGGCCCATACGCTTGCCTTTCGGCGCGGTCACTCCGGCGATGTAGCCCACAACCGGTTTGGTCACGTGCTCTTTAATGAAGGCCGCCGCCTCTTCTTCCGCGCTGCCGCCGATTTCACCGATCATCACAATCGCTTCGGTCTGCGGGTCATCCTGGAACATTTTCAGAATGTCGATGAAGTTAGAGCCAGGGATCGGGTCGCCGCCGATGCCCACGCAGGTAGACTGGCCGTAGCCAATGTCCGTGGTCTGCTTAACGGCTTCATAGGTCAGGGTGCCTGAACGCGACACGATGCCAACGCGGCCTGGCTGGTGAATGTGGCCCGGCATGATGCCGATTTTGCATTCGCCTGGGGTGATCACGCCCGGACAGTTCGGGCCGATCATGCGCACGCCCGCTTCGTCCAGCTTCATTTTCACCGTCAGCATATCCAGCGTCGGGATGCCTTCGGTGATGGTGATGATCAGTTTGATGCCCGCGTCGATCGCTTCCAGAATACCGTCTTTGCAGAACGGAGCCGGAACGTAGATTACCGTTGCGGTGGCGCCGGTGGCTTCGACCGCTTCGCGCACGGTGTTGAACACCGGCAGGCCGAGATGCGTGGTGCCGCCTTTGCCCGGCGTTACGCCGCCAACCAGCTGCGTGCCATATGCCAGCGCCTGCTCAGAATGGAACGTACCCTGACCGCCAGTGAAACCCTGGCAAATCACTTTAGTGTTTTTGTCGATCAGAATAGACATTATTTCCCCTCCGCAGCCGCAACGACGCGCTGTGCCGCGTCTGTCAGGCTGGTTGCTGCAATGATGTTCAGTCCGCTGTCCGCCAGTTTCTGCGCGCCCAGCTCAGCGTTGTTACCTTCCAGACGTACCACTACCGGTACGTTGACGCCCACTTCCGCCACCGCGCCGATGATGCCGTCGGCAATCAGGTCACAGCGCACAATGCCGCCGAAGATGTTCACGAATACCGCTTTTACCGCGTCGTCGGAGAGAATGATTTTAAAGGCTTCGGTTACGCGCTCTTTGGTCGCGCCGCCGCCTACGTCAAGGAAGTTAGCCGGCTGGCCGCCGTGGTGCTTCACGATGTCCATGGTGCCCATCGCCAGACCTGCGCCGTTGACCATACAGCCGATGTTGCCTTCCAGCGCGACGTAGTTCAGTTCCCACTGCGTGGCGTGCGCTTCGCGCGGATCTTCCTGGCTCGGATCGCGCATTTCACGCAGCTCCGGCTGACGGAACAGCGCATTGCTGTCCACGCCCAGCTTGCCGTCGAGGCAGACCAGATCGCCCTGTTTGGTGATGACCAGCGGGTTGATCTCAACCAGCGCCAGATCGCGCTCCAGGAACATGGTCGCCAGGCCCATAAAGATTTTCGTGAACTGGCTAACTTGCTTGCCGGTCAGGCCCAGTTTGAACGCCAGTTCGCGGCCCTGATAAGGCTGCGGACCAGCCAGCGGATCGAGCGCCATTTTGTGGATCAGGTGCGGTGTCTCTTCCGCGACTTTCTCGATCTCAACGCCGCCTTCGGTAGAGGCCATAAAGACCACGCGACGGGTCGCGCGATCAACCACCGCGCCCAGATAGAGTTCCTGATCGATGTCGGTCGCGGCTTCAACCAGAATCTGGTTAACCGGCTGGCCTTCGGCGTCAGTTTGATAAGTCACCAGGCGTTTGCCCAGCCAGTGCTCAGCGAAAGCGCGAATCTCTTCCTTGCTGTTAACCACTTTCACGCCGCCCGCTTTACCGCGTCCACCGGCATGAACCTGACATTTTACTACCCACGGGCCTGCGCCAATTTTAGAGGCCGCTTCTTCCGCTTCGCGTGGCGTAGTACAGGCGTAGCCAGTGGGTGCCGGCATACCATACCGTGCAAACAGCTGTTTCGCCTGGTATTCGTGTAAGTTCATGATGTTCTATCCATTCAGGTCTGAAAAGATTAATAAGGTTGGGCGCGCGTGAGGCTGGCGCGCCCGGCAAAAATCAGACGTCCAGCAGCAGACGCGCCGGATCTTCCAGCAACTCTTTCACCGCCACCAGATAGCCGACCGATTCACGGCCATCGATCAGACGGTGATCGTAGGAGAGCGCCAGATACATCATCGGCAGCACCACAACCTGACCATTGACCGCCATCGGACGGTCTTTAATGGCGTGCATGCCCAGGATGGCGCTCTGCGGCGGGTTGATAATCGGCGTCGACATCAGCGAGCCGAAAACGCCGCCGTTGGTAATCGTGAAGTTGCCGCCGGTCAGCTCATCAACCGTCAGCTTGCCGTCGCGACCTTTGATCGCCAGCTCTTTAATTTTCTTCTCGATGTCCGCCATGCTCAGCGCATCAACATCTTTCAGCACCGGGGTCACCAGACCGCGCGGCGTAGAGACGGCAATGCTGACGTCGAAGTAGTTGTGGTAAACCACATCTTCGCCGTCGATAGAGGCATTCACTTCCGGGAAACGCTTCAGCGCTTCCACCACGGCTTTGAGATAGAAGGACATAAAGCCCAGACGCACGCCGTGACGCTTCTCGAAGGATTCGCCGTACTGCTTGCGCAGATCCATGATCGGCTTCATGTTCACTTCGTTGAAGGTGGTCAGCATCGCAGTGCTGTTTTTCGCTTCCAGCAGACGCTCGGCCACGCGCTTGCGCAGACGGGTCATCGGCACGCGTTTTTCGCTGCGGTTAGCCACGGCGGGCTGCGGCGCGGCTTCAGCAGCGGCCGGCGCGGCTTTCGCGGCGGCGGGTTTGTTCGCCAGATGTTTCTCAACATCTTCGCGCGTGATACGTCCGCCCACGCCGCTGCCTTTAATCTGCGACGCGTCCAGATCGTGCTCGGCGATCAGGCGACGAATGGCCGGGCTGAGCGCGTCGTTGCTCTCTTCTTCCAGCGACGCGGTCTGGCGCTGTGCTGGCGTCGACTCTTTGGTGTCCACTTTCGCACTGGTTTCTTTGCCCGCGCTGTTGCCCTCTTTCAGTCGTCCCAGAATCTGACGCGAGGTGACGGTCGCCCCTTCGTCTTCCAGCACGGCTTCCAGTACGCCATCAGCCTGAGCCGGTACTTCCAGCACCACTTTGTCAGTTTCGATCTCTACCAGCACTTCATCGCGGCTTACCGCATCGCCTGGTTTTTTGTGCCAGGTTGCCACGGTGGCATCGGCAACGGATTCAGGCAGGTCGGGAACGAGAATATCTACGCTACTCATTATCTTTCCTTTTAAATTAACCAAGGTTCAGCGCGTCATTAACCAGGTCTTGCTGCTGTTGTTGATGTACGGACATATAGCCCACTGCCGGTGAAGCGGAAGCCGGACGGCCCGCATAGCGCAGCGAGGCGCCAAACGGAACCACTTCGCGGAAGTGATGCTGGCTACAATACCATGCGCCCTGATTCAGCGGCTCTTCCTGACACCAGACGAAATCCTGCACATGGGCATAATCTTTCAGGGCATCCTGCACCGCTTTATGCGGGAACGGATAGAGCTGCTCGATACGCACGATGGCGACATCGGTCTGCTCGTTTTTGCGGCGCTGCTCAAGCAGATCGTAGTAAACCTTACCGGAACAGAGCACCACGCGTTTCACCTGCTGCGGATCGAGCGCGTCGATTTCGCCGATAGCCGGCTGGAAGCTGCCGTTAGCCAGCTCGTCCAGCGAGGAAATAGCCAGCGGGTGACGCAGCAGCGATTTCGGCGACATCACCACCAGCGGACGGCGCATACCGCGCAGCGCCTGACGACGCAGCATGTGGTAAACCTGTGCAGGCGTCGAAGGCACGCATACCTGCATATTCTGCTCAGCGCAGAGTTGCAGATAACGCTCAAGACGCGCCGAGGAGTGTTCCGGCCCCTGACCTTCGTAGCCGTGCGGCAGCAGCATCACCAGACCACACATGCGGCCCCACTTCTGCTCGCCGGAGCTGATGAACTGGTCAATAACCACCTGCGCGCCGTTGGCGAAGTCGCCAAACTGCGCTTCCCAGATAGTCAGGGTGCGCGGCTCAGCGGTAGCGTAGCCGTATTCAAACGCCAGCACCGCCTCTTCGGACAGCACCGAGTCCCACACCTTGAACTGTCCCTGGCCATTATGGATATGGTGCAGCGGCGTATAGGTCGAGCCGTTAGACTGGTTGTGGATCACCGCATGGCGATGGAAGAAGGTGCCGCGACCTGAGTCTTCGCCGGAGAGACGCACCGGGATGCCCTCATCCACCAGCGTGGCATAGGCCAGGTTTTCCGCGCCGCCCCAGTCGAAAGGCTTGTTGCCTTCCGCCATCTCTTTGCGGTCGTTGTAAATCTTCGCCACGCGCGCCTGCACCTCAACCGCTTCCGGGATCTGGCTAATGCGACGCGCCAGCTCTTGCAGTCGTTTTGGATCGACGGTGGCCGGATAGCTCTCATCCCACTCATGGTTGAGATAAGGCGACCAGGTAAAAGAGTGCAGGCTCATCGGACGCCATTCCGGCACCACGCATTCGCCCGCGTCCAGCGCATCGCGATAGAGGTTCACCATTTCGGTGGCGTCTTCCGCGCTGGCGGAACCCTCCGCCGCCAGACGATCGGCGTAAAGCTTACGCGGCGTCGGGTGCTTTTTGATTTTCTGGTACATCAGCGGCTGGGTTGCGCTCGGCTCGTCGGCCTCGTTGTGGCCATGACGACGATAGCAAACCAGGTCGATAAAGACGTCGCGCTTAAAGGTGTTGCGATAATCCAGCGCCAGGCGAGTCACAAAGGCCACGGCTTCCGGATCGTCGGCGTTGACGTGGAAAATCGGCGCCAGCACCATTTTGCCGATGTCGGTACAGTACGGCGTTGAACGCGCATCGCGCGGGTTCGACGTGGTAAAGCCCACCTGGTTATTGATAACGATACGCACGGTGCCGCCGACTTCATAGCCGCGCGCCTGCGACATGTTCAGCGTTTCCTGCACCACGCCCTGGCCGATAACCGCGGCGTCGCCGTGGATGGTGATCGGCAGAACCTGGTTGCTGCCTGGCGAGTCGAGACGATCGAGGCGCGCGCGCACCGATCCCATGACCACCGGGCTAACGATTTCCAGGTGAGAGGGGTTAAAGGCCAGCGCCAGATGCACCAGGCCGCCCTCGGTTTCGACATCGGACGAGAAGCCCATATGGTATTTCACGTCGCCGGTGCCGAGGTGATCTTTGTGCTTGCCGGAAAACTCGTCGAAGAGATCCTGCGGCTTTTTACCCAGTACGTTGATCAGCACGTTCAGACGACCGCGGTGCGCCATACCCAGCACCACTTCGCGCGTGCCGCTTTTGCCTGCATGACGGATCATTTCGCGCAGCATGGGGATCAATGCATCGCCCCCTTCCAGCGAGAAGCGTTTCGCGCCGGGGAATTTCGCGCCCAGGTATTTTTCCAGCCCTTCTGCCGCCGTCAGCTCTTTCAGGAAACCTTTTTTCTCTTCGCTGCTGAATGTAGCGCGGCCTGCAACCGATTCCAGACGCTGCTGGATCCAGCGCTTCTCTTCGGTGTTGTTGATGTGCATGTACTCTGCACCGATAGAGCCGCAATAGGTCTGCTGCAAGGCATCATAGAGATCGGCCAGCTTCATGGTCTCTTTGCCGATGGCGAAAGAACCTACGTTAAAGCTTTCCTGAAAATCGGCGTCGGTCAGATCGTGAAAGGCCGGATCGAGGTCAGCGACGCGATCCTGCTTCCACAGTCCAAGCGGGTCGAGATTAGCATGCTGATGACCGCGAAAGCGGAAGGCGTTAATCAGTTGCAGGACTTTAACCTGCCTGGAATTAGCGGCCGGGTCGGAAACGGTGGAGGTGTAACGAGTTGCATCTTTCGCCAGGCGACGGAAGTATTCGCGTGTCGTGGAGTGAAACTGTTCAGGCTTCACGCCGGTGCCCGGCAGCTGTTGGAACATCGTGCGCCACACTGCATCGACAGAGTCCGGATCGGTCAGGAAATCCTCATAGAGTTGCTCTATGTAAGACTGGTTCGCGCCGGCCAGCCAGGAGGAGTCCAGCCAGGGCTTCATCGCGCTGTTCTGCATTGTGATCCCTTAAGCATTACTATGCTTTTTTGAGGTTTCATTTGTTGCCGCTTTCGCGGTTTGCCGTAGTGAGTTCAGCGATACGAGCCTGTGCGCTCACACGCGCCCTGCCCGTAAGGGAACCTTGCTAAGCGTGGCTCCGCCGCGCTTAGCAAGGCTTCCGTAAAACGCCGGGAACCTGAGGTTCCCGGACGAAAAAGGTTTACGCGCCCCGTTGCAGCAGCATCGACTTGATATGGCCGATGGCGCGCGTCGGGTTCAGTCCTTTCGGACACACGCTCACACAGTTCATAATGCTGTGACAGCGGAAAACGCTGAAAGCATCATTCAGATTATCCAGACGCGCCTCGGTTTCCGTGTCGCGACTGTCAATCAGGAAGCGATAGGCAGCCAGCAGACCGGCAGGCCCCACGAACTTGTCCGGGTTCCACCAGAACGACGGACAGGACGTGGAGCAGCAGGCGCAGAGAATACACTCATACAGGCCGTCCAGATGCTCACGCTCAGCCGGCGATTGCAGATGTTCGCGTGCTGGGGGATTCTGCCCATTATTCAACAGGTAAGGCTTAATCTTCTCATACTGCGCATAGAATTGCCCCATGTCCACAACCAGGTCGCGAACAACCGGCAGGCCCGGCAGCGGACGGATCACGATCTTCTGCTTGCCGTTGCCCAGCGCGGAGACCGGCGTGATGCACGCCAGGCCGTTTTTGCCGTTCATGTTCAGGCCGTCAGAGCCGCAGACGCCTTCACGGCAGGAGCGACGAAACGCCAGCGTAGGGTCCTTCTCTTTCAGACGGATGAGCGCGTCCAGCAGCATCATATCGCGACCGTCTTCGGATTCCAGGGTGTAATCCTGCATGCGCGGCGCGGCGTCAACCTCAGGATTGTAGCGATAAATGGAAAACTCGAGTCTCATGATCGTCTCCGCTATTAGTAGGTACGCACTTTCGGCGGGAAGGCCGCGCGCAGTTTCGGCTGCATGTTCACCTCACGGCGCGTCATGCTCTCGGTTTCGGGGACGTAGAGACTGTGGCACAACCAGTTTTCATCATCGCGATCCGGGAAGTCGAATCGACTGTGCGCGCCGCGGCTTTCGGTGCGGAAGTTCGCCGCAACCGCCGTGGCGTAAGCCGTTTCCATCAGGTTATCCAGCTCCAGGCACTCAATACGCTGGGTATTGAAGTCCGGTGAACGGTCATCCAGACGGGCTGATTTCAGACGCTCGCGAATCTGTTTCAGCTCTTCCAGACCCTGCTTCATCGCATCGCCTTCGCGGAATACTGAGAAGTTATTCTGCATGCAGCGCTGTAGCGCCTTACGAATTTCTACCGGATCTTCGCCGGTGGTGTTGTTTTCCCAGCGGTTGAAGCGCGCCATGGCGGCATCAATATTTTCCTGAGTGGCATCGCGCAGCGGACCCTGCTGTTCAATACACTCCATCAGATGCACGCCCGCCGCGCGGCCGAATACCACCAGGTCCAGCAGCGAGTTGCCGCCGAGACGGTTAGCGCCGTGAACCGATACGCAGGCGATTTCGCCAACGGCGAACAGGCCGGGGATAACTTCATCTTCGCCCTGCGCATTTACGCGCAGCGCCTGCCCGGTCACTTTCGTGGGGATGCCGCCCATCATATAGTGGCAGGTTGGGATCACCGGGATAGGCTCTTTCACCGGATCGGCGTGAGCAAAGGTGCGCGACAGCTCCAGGATGCCCGGCAGGCGGGATTCCAGGACGTCCGCGCCCAGATGGTCGAGTTTCAGCTTGATATGCGGTCCCCACGGACCGTCGCAGCCGCGACCTTCACGGATTTCGATCATCATCGAACGCGCGACCACGTCGCGGCCCGCCAGGTCTTTGGCGTTCGGCGCATAACGCTCCATAAAGCGTTCGCCGTGTTTATTAAGCAGATAGCCGCCTTCGCCGCGGCAGCCTTCCGTTACCAGCACGCCCGCACCCGCGATACCGGTCGGGTGGAACTGCCACATCTCCATATCCTGCACCGGCACGCCCGCGCGCAGCGCCATGCCGACGCCGTCGCCGGTATTGATGTGCGCGTTGGTGGTGGACTGATAAATACGGCCCGCGCCGCCGGTCGCCAGAATGGTGGCTTTGGCTTTGAAGTAGACGGTCTCGCCGGTTTCAATACAGATGGCGGTACAGCCGACGATGGCGCCCTCTTCGTTTTTCACCAGATCGAGCGCATACCATTCGGAGAAGATGGTAGTTTTGTTCTTCAGGTTTTGCTGATAGAGCGTATGCAGCAGCGCGTGGCCGGTACGGTCCGCTGCCGCTGCGGTACGCGCAGCCTGCTCGCCGCCGAAATTTTTCGACTGGCCGCCGAACGGGCGCTGATAGACGCGGCCATCTTCCAGACGGGAGAACGGCAGGCCCATATGTTCCAGTTCCAGAATCGCTTCCGGGCCGGTTTTACACATGTATTCAATCGCGTCCTGGTCGCCGATATAGTCGGACCCTTTGACGGTGTCATACATGTGCCATTCCCAGTTGTCTTCATGGGTGTTGCCAAGGGCGACGGTAATACCGCCCTGCGCAGACACGGTGTGGGAACGGGTCGGAAAAACTTTTGATAACAGGGCGCAGGTCTGGCCCGACTGGGAGATTTGCAGTGCGGCGCGCATACCTGCGCCGCCTGCGCCGATCACCACGGCATCAAATTCTCTGACTGGCAAACTCATTTACACACCCCACACCACAACAGTTCCATAAATTGCATACGACAACAGCGCGACCACAATCGCCAGCTGTAGAATCAGACGGACGGCCAGACCCTTAACGTAGTCGGTCAGCACTTGCCACATTCCAATCCAGCCGTGGATCAGAATGGAAAACAGCGTCAGCAGGGTGAAGACTTTGGTGAACGACGAGGCGAAGAAGCCGCGCCAGACGTCATAGGTCAGCGTGTCGGTCAGGGCGATAAAGCCCACAATATAGAGGATGTAGAGCGTAATGAGGATTGCCGAAGCGCGCAGCAGCAGCCAGTCCTGAATGCCGTTGCGGCCTAACGCGGATGCATTGCTTACCATACGAGAACTCCAGCCAAAATTGAAAGCACGACAGTAATGCCAAAGGTGACCCATGCGGACTGACGGCCAACAGCCAGCGTCTCCGCAAGATAACCAAAATCCATCAACATATGACGAATCCCGCCCACCGTATGGAATGCCAGCGCGGTGAGAATGCCCCACAGAATAAACTTCACAAAGAAGCTATCCATGATGGCAGCAGCGTGCTGAAAACCTTCCGGGGAAGAGAGTGACGTACCCAGTAACCAGAGCAGAATACCGAGAGCCACAAAGGTAATGACGCCGGATACGCGGTGGAGAATGGACGATATTGCAGTAACGGGAAACCGGATCGTCGAGAGATCCAAGTTGACAGGTCTTTGTTTTTTCACGGTTTTGCCCACACAGCTCTTTTTTATTTTGCTTCCTCCGGTCCCTGAGGCGGAGTCGAATCACAGGTGTGTTCAGACTTTAACCGTCACCAAATCAGCAACATCCAGTGTTAATTGACGCGGTAGAAACGCTGGGTGGCTCCTGGTGTCAGGGGGTTTCCGGAGACCTGGCGGCAGTATAGGACGATCACATTCTTATTACAATTACCCTACAATCTCTTTGGGTACATTTGCGTGAAACAGTGATCGGACTCACGAATTTCACATTTAATACAAATTTAATTATCTGATTTGACAAAAGTTCAACAATTCAGTTACAAACTAGGGCAGAAAACCCCAGTGATGCACAAAAGTTATGGGGATACACTTTCCCCTAAGCACAAGTTATGTAACATTCTGGGTGTGAGCACCCTAAAACAGCAGCTTATTGATTACCAGAAAGTTATGTCCAGACCGGATCTTTAACAACCGCGATATGCAGATTCTCATGACGGCTTCGCTCCCAGACGGGACACGCCTCTCACTCTGTGCCCTGCACCCGACTTGTTATGCAGAGTGTTATTGTGAAGTTAACGGCGACCGCAACATGACCGCTTTTCAGGTGTCTAAGATCCATACTTACATAAGGCGCTATGGAGACGAAAATGACAGATAAAAAAGTGACGCTAACCCTACAAGATGAAACGCCTCTTGAGCTGGACGTGCTGAAGGGCACGCTGGGCCAGGATGTGGTTGATGTCCGCGCCCTGGGTTCTAAAGGTCTTTTTACTTTCGATCCAGGTTTCACGTCTACAGCGTCCTGCGAATCCAAAATCACCTATATTGATGGCGATGAAGGCATCCTGCTGCATCGCGGCTTCCCTATCGATCAGTTAGCGACCCACTCTAACTATCTTGAAGTCTGTTATATCCTGCTGAACGGCGAAGCGCCGACCCAACAGCAATATGAAGAATTTCGTGAAACCGTTACCCGCCACACCATGATCCATGAGCAGATTACCCGTCTGTTCCACGGTTTCCGCCGCGATTCGCATCCGATGGCGGTTATGTGCGGCGTGACCGGCGCGCTGGCTGCGTTCTACCACGATTCGCTGGACGTCAATATTGAGCGTCACCGTGAAATCGCCGCGTTCCGTCTGCTGTCGAAAATGCCGACCATGGCCGCGATGTGCTACAAGTATTCTATCGGCCAGCCTTTCGTTTATCCGCGTAACGACCTCTCTTACGCCGGTAACTTCCTGCATATGATGTTCGCCACCCCGTGCGAAGAGTACAAGGTGAACCCGGTGCTGGAGCGCGCAATGGATCGTATTCTGATCCTGCACGCCGACCATGAGCAGAACGCCTCTACCTCTACCGTGCGCACCGCCGGCTCGTCTGGCGCGAACCCGTTCGCCTGTATCGCCGCGGGCATCGCCTCGCTGTGGGGACCGGCGCACGGCGGCGCGAACGAAGCGACGCTGCGTATGCTGGAAGAGATCAGCACCGTTGATCATATTCCGGAATTTGTCCGCCGCGCGAAAGACAAAAACGACTCTTTCCGCCTGATGGGCTTTGGTCACCGCGTCTACAAAAACTACGATCCGCGCGCAACCGTGATGCGTGAGACCTGCCATGAAGTGCTGAACGAGCTGGGCATGAAGGATGACCTGCTGGAAGTGGCCATGGAGCTGGAGCATATTGCGCTGAACGACCCGTACTTTATCGAGCGCAAACTCTACCCGAACGTCGATTTCTACTCAGGTATTATTCTGAAAGCGATGGGTATTCCGTCTTCCATGTTCACGGTGATCTTCGCGATGGCGCGTACGGTAGGCTGGATTGCGCACTGGAAAGAGATGCACGACGAAGGCATGAAAATTGCCCGTCCGCGTCAGCTCTATACCGGCTATACCGAGCGCGAGTTTACTTCCGCGCTGAAGAAATAAACGCAGCGGATTCTGTTCAGGCCGCACAAAAGTTTGGAAAGCGGGTAACATAGACCAAAGAGCAAAGCGTCCCACGCCAGGGATGGCGTGGGCCGAGCGCGCAGGGATGCGTAAAGCGACTTTGCGATCGGGCTATGTTACCCGCGTCGGCTCGCTATATCAGACTGGGAGCGGAGAGAAATCTCCGCTTTTTTTATGAATGCTGAAACTTATCGTCTGAAAGACAGATGCTAGTCGCGGGTAACCGGACCCGATCGCAAAAACGCAAAAAACGGCATCCTTGCCAGCTCGGCGCGCGCCATCCCTGGCGCGCGACGCTTTGCTCCTCGGGTCCGGTTACCCACTCCTCAAGCTTTTGATCCGTCTTTTATTAAAAAACGTCTCCGATTTATCTCAGTGCTGGCAGCCTGGACACCAGTAAAACGGTCGTGACGACAGCGTTCCCTTCTGGATAATCTCGCCGCAGCGGCGGCACTTCTTGCCCTGCCGATGAAACACTTCGAAGCGAAACGCCGCGCCGTGATGGTACTTTTTCATGGTGCCGCGCATGCGGTAAGAGTGCCGCGGTATCGCCAGCAGCGCCTCGCTGAGCGCATCAAGCTGCCGATCCGTCAAATCCTGCGCGCGATGCTGCGCCAGCAGCTCTGCCTGCCACAGGATCTCCACGCGCAGATAGTTGCCTAAGCCCGCAAGAAACGCCTGATCGAGCAGCAGCCCGCTGAACTGGCGACGCCGAAAGCGCGGCGACAGCAGACGCTCGCGCACCGTCGCGACGTCAAGGCTCGCATCCAGCACATCCGGCCCGACGCGATTTAAAAAGGGATGCGCCGCCAGCGACTCGGCATTGAGCAGCTCAATATCGGAGGCGCTGTAGAGCAGAATCGCACGATCGGCCACCGCCAGCCGTACGCGCAGCTGACGACGGGTTTCCGGCACCGTGCCGCTCTCAACCACCCGCCAGACGCCGTACAGCTGGTTATGGCTGTAGAGCGTCAGCCCGTTGGTGAAATGCGTCAGCAGCGCCTTACCGCGCGTTTCGATAGCCTTTACCTGCTCGCCCAGCAGCGCAGGCTCATAGGTTTTGAGTTCAGGAAAGGCAAACCAGACGTCCGTCAACGGTTTACCGACAATGGCTTCCTCAAGCTGATCCGCCGCGCGGCGGATCTCCGGTCCTTCTGGCATGCTCGTCCTCTTAGTGGGTAGCGCCGCCGGCGACTTTCACATCCGTTTCCGTTTCCAGCGCAACGCGAATCGCGATCTCCAGCGCCTGTATGACGTTATCCCGCGCCATGCTGGGCGCGCCAGGATGCTGAACGGCCTGCTCAGGCAGATAAGGAATATGGATAAAGCCGCCGCGCACGCGATTGCCCTCAGTATGCAGCCGATGCAACAGGCCATACATCACGCGATTACAGGTAAAGGTTCCAGCGGTTTGCGAAACCGAGGCGGGGATCCCTGCCGCGCGCAGCGCCGCGACAATGGCTTTAATCGGTAACGTAGAGAAATACCCAGCCGGTCCTCCTGCCACAATCGGCTCGTCAACCGGCTGCTGCCCGGCGTTATCGGCAATACGCGCGTCATCCACGTTGATGCCGATGCGCTCCACGGTGATGTCGCTACGTCCGCCCGCCTGGCCAACGGACAGGATTAAATCAGGATGAATCTCATCCATTGCGCGATAGAGCACGCCCAGCACGTCGCTGAAAACCACCGGCAGCTGACGTGTCACAATGCGCGCGCCGCCGATCGCCTTGCCATCCAGCGCGCGCACCGCTTCCCAGGAAGGATTCAGCGTTTCGCCCTCGAAAGGTTCAAACGCCGTCACCAGCACCTTTTTCATCCAGACCTCACCGGAACATTAAGAAATAGAGCAGAAAGACGTTAACGATTAACAGTAGCACACCGGTTGGAACCTGAGCCTTAATCACCGCATTGCGATCCGGCAGCTCCAGCAGCGCGGCGGGCACAATGTTGAAATTGGCCGCCATCGGCGTCATCAGCGTGCCGCAGTAGCCAGAAAACATACCAATCGCCGCCATGACCGCCGGATCGCCGTGGTGCTGCAGCACCAGCACGGGAATGCCGACGCCTGCGGTGATAATCGGGAACGCGGCAAAGGCGTTGCCCATGACCATCGTCAGCAGCGCCATGCCGACGGCGTACACCGTTACAGCGACGAAGCGATTATCAACGGCGAGATAACTTTCGGTCAGATGCGAAATCGCGCTGCCGACGCCCGCGCTGGTAAACAGCAGGCCGAGCGTGGCCAGAATTTGCGGCAAAATAAAGGCCCAGCCGATAGCATCCAGCAGACGACGCGTCTCCTGCATTGACTGTACCGGCTTCTCATGCGTCATCTTCAGCGCAATCAGCCAGCCCAGCAGACAGCCGATCATCATCGAGAACAGCGTCACCAGCGTCGCGTGATTGCCCGCGCCAAATACTGCCTCCTGCAAACCAGGGATATGATTAAACGCCAGTACGCCCGCCACCGTGACCAGCGGGATCGCCAGCGCGGGCAGAAACAGCCTGTTGCCGAGACGACGCGCACTGCCCTGCTTCTCCTCATCGCTGCGCTGATGGTAACGGCCCAGGCGTACGCCGCCGAAACCGGCAATCAGCGCCATTACCACCACCAGCACGCCTACGCTAATGTGCAGATAGCGCGCGCCCAGCTCCGGCGTGCCGGACAGCGACGTCATTAACCGCGTCGTCCAGTCACCGATCAGAAAGACCAGGCCGTACAGCGCCCAGAACAGACCGGTCGTGAAGCGACGCGGGTTATGGCTGTCGCGCCAGGAAAGCATCGCTACCACCAGCAAAATAATACCCGCCAGCCACATCAGATACTGTTGTTGAAACATCAGCGGCCTCCTTTGGCTTTCAGCGCCGCGCCGTTCAGCGCATGGAGTTCGCGCGCCAGCCGACGGTCCAGGCGAACCAGACGGACCGAATGAATAAGAAAAGCGGCGATAGCGGTCGGAATGCCCCAGACTGCGATATGTAGCGGTTCGGTATGGATGTTGGCGGACTCCAGCATAAAGTTATGCATAAAGATAATCGCGCCAAAGGCGACGAAAATATCCTCGCCGAAGAACAGGCCGACGTTATCTGTCGCGGCCGACATGGCGCGCAGACGATGGCGCACCTCCGGCGAAACGTCGCCATAGCGATTCTCCGTTGCCCCTTCCGCCATCGGCGCCAGCAGCGGACGCACCATCTGCGGATGCCCGCCGAGGCTGGTCAGCCCCAGCGCGGCGGTAATCTCGCGCACAAACAGGTAGACGATCAGCAGACGACCCGCGGTCGCGGTTTTGATCTGCGCGATCCAGGCCTGCGCGCGCTCTTTCAGGCCGTGTCGTTCCAGCAGGCCAATGACCGCCAGCGGCAGCAGCAGGATCAGCGGCAGGTTGCGGGTATTAAGAAAGCCTGCGCCCAGTTTTTCCAGAATATCGCCCAGCGGCATAAACGCGGCGAAGCCAGTAACAAAACCGGCGACAATAACGACCAGTACCGGATTAAAGCGCAGCAGAAAGCCCACAATAATTGCCGCGATACCCAGAAGCGGCCAGAGGTTTATCATGTTATCCATGTTTACCCTTAGGTTGGAAAGGCCCGGCGATAAAACCGGGCAAAAGACGAAAATTTACCGGGAGGTGACGGCGATCCGCTCAGCGGCAAAGACGTCACGCAGACGCTGCGCAAACAGCAGCGCATGAGCGCCGTCGCCGTGCAGGCAGACGGTCTGCGCATTCACCGCCACCCAGTCGCCGCTGATGCTTTGTACTTTTTTCTCCCTGACCATGGTCAGCGTCTGCGCAATCGCCCGCGCCTCCTCTTCAATCATTGCGCCTGGCTGGCTGCGCGGCACCAGCGCGCCGCTGCTGAGGTAACCGCGATCGGCAAACACCTCTTCCCGCGTGCGCAATCCATGATGCGCTGCGGCGCGCACCGATTCACTACCCGCCAGCCCGACCAGAATCAGATCGGCATCGACCGCTTTCACCGCGCGGGCAATGGCGTCCGCCAGCGTCGCGTCAGCGGCGGCCTGGTTATAGAGCATGCCGTGCGGCTTAACGTGCGCCAGCTTCTCGCCTTCGCTTTCGGCAAGGCTTTTCAGCGCGCCGATTTGATAGATCATCTGCGCATAGACCGTTTCCGGCGGCAGCTGCATCGCGGTGCGGCCAAAATTCTCCCGATCCGGAAAGCTCGGATGCGCGCCGATAGCCACGCCGAACTCTTTCGCCCAGCGCACCGATTGCAGCATGGTCTGCGCATCGCCCGCATGAAAGCCGCAGGCGATATTGGCCGAGCTGACCAGCTGTAACAGTTCACGGTCGCTGCCGCTGCCCTCGCCCAGATCGGCATTCAGATCAATCTTCATCAGCAAGTCCCCATGCCATGTGATCCAGCGCGCGCTGCTGATGCATACGGGCCTGCATCGCCGCTGGCAGCGAGCTCTGGATAAAGTGAATCGGCTCGCCCAGACGGATTTGCGCGAGCTGGTAAAGATCGGCATTAATAATGCAGGCGATGCGCGGATAGCCACCGGTGGTCTGCGCATCGGCCATCAGCACGATCGGTTGACCGTTGGGCGGCACCTGAACTACGCCGGGCACCAGGCCATGCGACAGCAGCTCGCGCGATGTCTCACGCTTCAGCTCCGGGCCTTGCAGGCGATAGCCCATGCGGTTGCTCTGCGGGCTGAGCAGCCAGGGCGTACGCCAGAAAGCCATCTGCGCTTCACGGCTAAATTCATGATATTCCGGTCCGGGCAGCGCGCGAATGCGGTTGCTCCAGAGCAACTGCCGCACCCCGGCTTTACGCGTAAAGCGGCGGGTGGGTTTTCCCAGCGGCAACCGATCGCCATCTTCCAGCTTGCGCCCCTGCCAGCCGCCAAATTCCGCCTTGAGGTCGGTGCTGACCGAGCCAAGCGTCGGCGCGATGTCGAAACCGCCGTGGATCGCCAGATAGCTGCGCATACCGTGTACAGGCATCGACAGCGTCAAAACCTGCCCTTTTTTCACCGGCAGCCGCCAGCCGGTCCAGACGGGCTTGTCGTCCAGCTCGGCGTTGCAGCCGGCTCCCGTCAGCGCGAACCAGCCGTCGCGCATAAATTCCGCTTTGAACTGACCCAGCACGATTTCCAGCACCGCGCTGTCGGGATCGTTGCCCACTAAAAGATTAGCGGTGCGCATAGCGGGCAGATCGAGCACGCCGCCTACGCTGATACCGGACTGACGCCAGCCGGTACGGCCGCTGTCCTGAATGGTTGTCGCCAGTCCCGCTCGCAGGATCCTTAACATACGCCCTCCTTTTGCGGCACAAAGCGCACGCTGTCGCCGGGACGCAGCAGCGTTGGCGGCTGCTGATGGGGGGTGAACAGCGCAACCGGCGTCTGACCGAGCAGCTGCCAACCGCCGGGAGTGGACAGCGGATAGACGCCGGTCTGACTTCCGCCGATGCCGACCGATCCGGCGGGCACGCTGACGCGCGGTTCGGCGCGACGCGGCGTGTGCAGACGGCTGTCAAGGCCGCCCAGATAGGGGAATCCCGGCTGAAAGCCGATAAAATAGACCACGTAGTCCGTGCTGCTGTGCAGCTCTACCACCTGTTTTGGCGTCAGCCCGGCGTGATCGGCGACAAATTGCAGATCCGGCCCGGCCTCTTTACCGTAAATAACCGGAATTTCTACCAGGCGCGACGCCGCTTCCTGGGCTTCGCTCTCTTCCCACCAGCGTTGCAGGCGCTCAACGGCAGCCTGCGCGCTCTGTTGCGGCTCGCGCAGCAGCAGCGTGATATTGTTCATGCCGGGAATGACGTCAGCGATCTGCTCATGCTGTTGCAGGCGCTGCGTTAATCCCCAAATACGCTGCTGACTTTGCAGCGATACCGGTGGTTCAAGCTCCAGCACCACCGCCTGTTCCCCAAGCAGATAACATCGTGCTTGTTGCAAAATCCACCTCCCGTTCCCCGCTGCGCTAAGCGCGCTGCGGCTGTCGCTTATCAGAATAAAGCAACTAGTTATGCGAAAGTGGCAGAAATCTGTCAACAGATTTGCGCCCGGGCCAGGGCGCAAAAGCAGAGATTAATCAGGCGGGATTGGGAATATCGATAAAGGTAACGTCGAGACCATGGTGTTCAGCCAGCCATTCGCCCAGCGCTTTGATGCCGCCGCGCTCGGTCGCATGGTGACCGGCGGCGAAGAAGTGAATACCCTGCTCGCGGGCGCTGTGGATGGTCTGCTCGGAGACTTCGCCGGTGAGATAGGCGTCAACGCCAAAGGCGGCGGCGCTGTCGATAAACCCCTGGCCGCCGCCGCTGCACCAGGCGATGCGACGGATTTGCGCCGGCGCGTTATCGCCGCAGTGCAGCGGCGCGCGTCCCAGCTTTTCTTCGATACGCTGCGCCAGCGCCGCGCCGCTCAGCGGCGTCGCCAGCTCGCCCCAGAATACCAGCGGCTGCACTTCGCCTTTTACCTCTATATCCAGCAGCTTCGCCAGCTGCGCGTTGTTGCCCAGAACGGGATGCGCATCAAGCGGCAGGTGCCAGCCATAGAGATTAATGTCATTGCTCAACAGCGCGCGCAGGCGGTTGCGCTTCATCCCTTTGATGGCCGCCGGCTCGTTTTTCCAGAAATAGCCATGGTGCACCAGGATGGCGTCGGCGTGCCGCGCGACCGCCTCATCTACCAGCGCCTGGCTGGCGGTGACGCCGGTAATAACGGTTTTAACCTCGGCGCGCCCTTCGACCTGTAGCCCATTGGGCGCATAGTCGCTGAAGGCGCTGCTGTTTAGCTGCTGATTGACAATGTTTTCAAGTTCGTAGTGATTCATAACGGCTCCGTGCCGCCTCAGGCTGCGTTTTTCGCGCGCACAAAGGCGTCTAATGTCTTTTTACGTGCCTGCTTATGTTCCACGATTGGCGAGGGATAATCGAGTTTCTTGTGGTTTTTCTCGGCCCAGCGCTGCGGCTGATGAATATCGCTATCCGGCACCTCGGCGAGTTCAGGCAGCCACTGGCGAATAAAAGCGCCCTGCTTGTCAAAGCGTTCGCCCTGCGTCGTAGGATTGAAGATGCGAAAATAGGGCACCGGATCGGTGCCCGTCGACGCCGCCCACTGCCAGCCGCCGTTGTTCGCCGCCAGGTCGCCATCGATCAGATTTTGCATAAAGTAGCGTTCGCCTTCATGCCAGTCGATCAGCAGATCCTTCACCAGAAAGCTGGCGGTGATCATGCGCAGGCGGTTATGCATCCAGCCCAGCGCTTTCATCTGGCGCATGGCCGCATCAACAATGGGATAACCGGTTTTGCCCGCTTTCCAGGCGGCGAAATGCGCCTCGTTGCGCTGCCAGTCAACGTTGCGCGTCCACTCCACAAAAGGCTGATGTCGGCACAGCGCAGGAAACGCCACCATCAGATGACGATAAAACTCGCGCCAGATTAGCTCGTTAAGCCAGACAAAGATTTTCTCATCCTCCAGCGCGCGCGGGTGTTCTGTCAGCACGCGGCGCAGACACTGACGCGGCGATAACACGCCGGTTGTGAGATACACCGAAAGGCGGCTGGTGCCATCGATGGCAGGGGTGTCGCGTTGGCGAGAGTAATCGCATATTGACTGCCGGGCAAAGTGGCGCAGGCGTTCAAGCGCGGCCGTCTCGCCCGGCGGAAAGCGTTCGCGGTCAAACGCCTCCATCGGGTAATCAAAACGCGGCACCTTGTTTTTAATCTTCACCGCGCCGCTGGCGCGCGTTTTCGGCGCGGCGACGCACTCCGGCAGGGACTGATGCAGCCGACGGACAAAGGCTTTGCTGAACGGGGTGTACACCTTATACATTTTGCCGTCGCCGGTCTGTATGCTGCCCGGCGGCAGCAGGACGCTGTCATCAAATCCCTGACACACCACGTCCGCCTTATCGAGGCGTTTTTCCGCCTCTGCATCGCGCTTCCGTTCGTTTAATTCGTACTGATAGTTATAAAACAGGGCATCAACCTGGTGGCGCTGGCAAAAAGCGAGCAGCACCTCAATCGAGGCGGCGAAATCCTCACAGGTTTCCGTGAACAGGGGGATGCCGCGCTCGGCTAATGTCTGCTGAAGTTCCAGCAGGCTCTCATAGATAAAAGCCGCCTGTTTCGGTGCCATATCGTGCTGACGCCACTGCTGCGGCGTAGCGATATAGAGCGCGATAACCTGCGCGTCGGCATCGCGACAGGCGGCGCTGAGCGCAAGGTTATCATTGATGCGCAAATCGTTGCGCAGCCAGACCAGATGGGTACGCATCTGATTACTGACCGTAGCGCAGACGCAGCGCCTCCGGATAGGGATCGAAATAGCGCTGCTGCGTCAGCCACGGGTGCGGATATTGCGTCATGTAGTGCTTCAGCATAGTGATCGGCGCCAGCAGCGGCTGAACGCCGCAGCGATAGCGATCGATCAGCTCCGCCAGCTCCTGACGCTGAGGCGAGCTGAGCTGACGGCGGAAATAGCCCTGCGCATGCATCAACACATTGGTGTGGTTGCGACGCGTGGCGGGCTGGGACAGCAGCGCCATCATGCGGTTACGGTATTCAAAGGCAAAGGCTTCCAGCGAATCCCACTGGCTCATCGAGGCGACGAACGGACCCAGCTCGCGGTATTTTTCCTGCGAATGCGCCAGCATCAGCAGCTTATAGCGGCTGTGAAAAGCGATAAGCTGCCCGCGGCTCAGACCCTGTTTCCACATCTGGTTAAATTCGTGCAGCGCGCAGATGCGCCCGACAAAGTTTTCGCGCAGTATGGGATCGTGCAGGCGGCCATCCTCTTCGATCGGCAGCCAGGGCATTTCCGCCTGTAGCTTTTCAGCAAACAGGCCCATCCCGGCTTTGCGGTTATTATTGGTGTCAGGCTCGTAGACGCGCACGCGCTCCATGCCGCAGCTGGGCGATTTTGCGCACAGGATGTAGCCGCACAGATGATGCAGCGACTTAACCCGTTCAGCCGACCAGTCGCGCATCTGCTGCGTGACCTCCTGGCCGCCGTCTTTGCTAAAGCAGAGATGAATCTCTTCGTCTTCCTGCTTAACCAGGCGCAGCGCCGGACGCGGTGTCGGCAATCCTATCGCCATTTCGGGACAAACCGGCTCGAAACGTACAAAGGGCGCAAGTTCGTTGACGGCAAAGGCCAGTCGTTTGTGACCGCCATCGAAACGCACTTGTTCTCCCAGCAGGCAGGCACTGATACCCAGCGGAATTTTTACGCTCATACTTGTACAACCTCCGAAATCTTGTAGAGGTTTAAGTGTAGCCGAAAAACGTGCGAAATACACTCCCACGCCAGTAAGTGAGGGCTTTTCTCTGTGAGGGGCGCATCAGAAACAACAAAGCCCAATGTCTCCATTGGGCTTTTTTCGCTATGGCCGCGGATTACCAGAAAACGCCGCCTGCCGATTCGGTTTGCGCCAGCCAGACCGGCCGGGTGCTGGTTTTGCACCAGACACGATGCAGATAGCTGTAAAAGCGCGCGCGATCTTTGCGGAA
This sequence comes from Candidatus Pantoea deserta, assembly GCF_003813865.1. GTDB lineage: Bacteria > Pseudomonadota > Gammaproteobacteria > Enterobacterales > Enterobacteriaceae > Pantoea > Pantoea deserta. The sequence goes on along the minus strand of NZ_RMVG01000002.1, from coordinate 374,599 downwards.
AAGCATGACCGGCAAGGCCAGCACGCCGATAAGAGTAACCAACGCGCGGCGCAGGATGATTTTATAGCGCGGATAAGCCTGATACATAATCTGCCTCCTCAGGAGCGATGGTGAATAATGTGATCTTGCTCAGATATTACGCTGACTGGCGTAATTTTACTACTCATCCGACCACCATTTTGCTGTTTTTTTCTTCATAAAATGCGCAGTGATGAAATTAAGTTACATAAAAGTTAATGGTGTGTTCTTTTCAGGCGCATATAGCTGCGGCGAAATTGCTGGTAGAGTGACGACACCTTATCAGGCATGGAGCATCAGGGCGTGACCACCGTATTAATCGTCGAAGATGAAAAAGAGATCCGGCGCTTTGTGCGCCTCGCGCTGGAGGGCGAAGCGCTGAAAGTGTATGACGCCGATACCTTGCAGCGCGGGCTGATCGAGGCGGCAACGCGCAAACCCGATCTGGTGATCCTGGACCTTGGATTGCCCGACGGCGACGGACGCGATTTTATTGAAGAAATACGGCAGTGGAGCGCTGTGCCGGTGATTGTGCTGTCGGCGCGCGTGGACGAAGAGGATAAGATCGCCGCGCTGGATGCGGGCGCCGATGACTATCTCACCAAACCTTTTGGCATCGGTGAGCTGCTGGCGCGCGTGCGCGTGGCGTTGCGCCGCCATGCTGGCCCGCAGCCGGAGCCGGAGATTCGCTTTAGCGATGTCAGCGTCGATCTGGCGACGCGCCGCGTGTTACGCGCCGGGCAGGAGATCCACCTGACGCCCATTGAATTTCGCCTGCTGGGCGTCCTGCTGAAAAATGTAGGCAAGGTGCTGACGCAGCGGCAGCTGCTGAGTCAGGTATGGGGACCCAATGCAGTGGAGCACAGCCACTATTTGCGTATCTATATGGCGCATCTACGCCAGAAGCTGGAGGCGGACCCGACACAGCCAAAGCATCTGCTGACGGAAACCGGTATCGGCTATCGCTTTATGCCATAAAAAAAGCGCCCTGGGGCGCTTGAGGAAGACGGCATGGCGCTGACGCAGAGAGAAAGGCGCGGTTGCTCAGGGAATTTCCCCCCTGCGCGCCGCGCGCCGATGCTGCGTGGAGCAACAGGCTCCCGGCCCATTGCGCCGACTGCCGCGGTATGCGCCGCGTGAACGGCTCAGGACGCAGCAGCCTGCTCCTTACCGTCAGGCGTTTTTCAGCACTTCGCTGACGATCTCTACCGCTTCTTTCTCGATCTGCGCGCGATGTTCTGCGCCCAGGAAGCTTTCGCAATAAATTTTATAGGCGTCTTCGGTGCCTGACGGACGCGCGGCGAACCAGCCGTTTTCCGTCATCACTTTCAGACCGCCGATCGAGGCGCCATTGCCCGGCGCCGCCGTCAGACGCGCGGTAATCGGGTCGCCCGCCAGCGTGTCGGCGCTGACCATTTCAGGCGACAGCTTAGAGAGCGCGGCTTTTTGCGCAGAGGTCGCCGGTGCCTGTAAGCGGTTATAGCTCGGCGCGCCGAAGCGTTGCGCCAGCTCGTCATAGTGCTGCTGCGGGTTCTTGCCGGTTACCGCGGTGATTTCCGCCGCCAGCAGGCAGAGAATGATACCGTCTTTATCGGTTGACCAGGCTGAGCCATCAAAGCGCAGGAAAGAGGCGCCTGCGCTCTCTTCGCCGCCGAAGCCAAAACTGCCGTCGAACAGGCCGTCGACAAACCATTTAAAGCCAACCGGCACTTCCACCAGCTTACGGCCGATGTCGTTGACTACCCGGTCAATCATGGCGCTGGAGACCAGCGTTTTACCCACGGCGACATCCTGGCCCCACTGCGGACGATGCTGGAACAGGTAGTTAATGGCGACGGCCAGATAGTGGTTCGGGTTCATCAGACCAGACGGCGTGACGATACCGTGACGGTCATAATCCGGGTCGTTGCCGAACGCCAGATCGAACTTGTCTTTGTACGCCAGCAGGCCAGCCATCGCGCACTCAGAAGAGCAGTCCATACGCACGACGCCATCTTTATCGAGATGCATAAAGCGGAAAGTCTGATCGACCGCATCGTTAACCAGCGTCAGATCGAGCTGATAGTGTTCAGCGATGCGCTTCCAGTATTCGATACCGGAGCCGCCCAGCGGATCGACGCCTAACTTCAGGCCGGCTTTCTGAATAGCAGCAAAGTCGATCACCTGCGCCAGACCTTCGACATAAGGCTGGATCAGATCTTTCTCGACGATGTGACCACTCGCCCACGCCTGATCCAGCGGCAGGCGTTTAACATCTTTAAGGCCCGCTTTGATCAGCTGGTTGGCGCGATCCTCTACCACTTTAGTGACGTTAGTATCGGCCGGACCGCCGTTTGGCGGATTGTATTTGATGCCGCCGTCTTCCGGCGGGTTGTGCGACGGCGTGATCACGATGCCGTCCGCCTGCGCCCCGCCCTGCTTGTTGTGCTCAAGAATAGCGTTAGAGATAGCGGGCGTCGGCGTATAGCCGTTGTCCTGCTGCACAATGACGTCTACGCCGTTAGCGGCCAGCACTTCCAGTACCGAGAGGATCGCTGGCTCAGAGAGCGCATGCGTATCTTTACCCACATAGCACGGGCCGGTAATACCATTCTTCTTGCGCTCTTCTGCGATAGCCTGCGCGATCGCCAGAATATGGTGCTCGTTAAAACTCTGACGTCCCGCGCTGCCGCGATGACCGGAGGTGCCGAATTTTACCGCATGATCCGGGTTCGTCACGTCGGGCTGAAGGACATAATACTGTGAGGTTAACTGTGCAACGTTAATCAAATCGCTCTGCTGGGCGGGTTGCCCGGCACGGGGGTGACTGGCCATTGGCGCTTCTCCCTGACGCTTCGGTTTAAATGGTGCCGCAAACTTTCTCAGCCAGCTCCTGCGGGAACTGCATTGAGACCATGATGTGTTCCACCATGCTGCATTTACGGCCGGTATTGGTGTTGGTGATCACCCAGTACGGCGTGCCGGGAACGTGCTTCGGCTTGGTATGGGTGCCATTTTGCAACAGCGTCTGCTCGTCGCCCGCAAAATAAACGCGAGTGCGGCCTTGCAGCGACGCGGTAGCCTCAGCAAATGCTGAAGGATCAAGACGATAGAGAGTTGACAGAATCATCATAAAACGATTAACCGCTTTCTTCTGTTCGGCGTATTCGTCGGACAGCAGCAGCTCACGTACGGCGCGCACGCGATCCTGAGGACGGTTTTCCGCACGTACCGGCTGAATGGCTTTTTGCGCCGTATCGCCTGCAGCCAGGGGCGCTGCCGTCGCCGCAGGCGCGCTTTGACCGGCGGTAAATTTCAGCATCCGCCGTAAAATGTCAGAGGCGCTTTCGCCGATGTGCTGCGTGTGGCTGGCGATATAGCGATAAAGGTCTTCGTCAACTTCGATCGTTTTCATCTTGTTCCGTACGTTTCAGACTTGTGACAGAACCACGCCAGCCTGAAAAAAACCTGTGCAGACATCTGTCATGCAAAAGGCGGGCGGGTTCTAACATAAGGATTATAAAGTTAAATCCAGACGAGCAGATAGCATTCGCACGTTCAGAAGGCAAAAGTCGGAATATGCCCTAAAGCCTGCCCTGTCAGCGCGCCTGGAAAGGTGAAAGCATGATAACCTAAGCCGAGGTCCCCATCTTAAGAACTTTGCCATGATTTTAAATGCTCGTCTGCAAACTGACCAATCCGTTGCTGATTCCCTGCCTGTCCTGCTTATTCACGGCCTGTTCGGCAGCCTTGATAACCTTGGCGTGCTGGCGCGCGGACTGAAAGAGGCGCGCCCGCTGATTCAGGTCGACGTGCGCAACCACGGTCTGTCGCCGCGCGCCGATGCGATGAGCTATCGCGCAATGGCGCAGGATATGTTTGACACGCTGGACGCGCACCAGATGGATCGCGTCGCCGTTATCGGCCACTCTATGGGCGGAAAAATCGCCATGGCGATGAGCGCGCTGGCTCCGCAGCGTCTGGAGCGGCTGGTGATGATTGACATTGCGCCGGTGGATTATCAGACGCGTCGTCACGATAATATTTTTGCTGCCGTGCGCGCCGTAAGCGAAGCCGGCGTGCGTCAGCGCAGCGAGGCGGCGCAGGTGATGCGCGCGCTTATTAAAGAAGAGGGCGTGATCCAGTTTATTCTTAAATCCTTTCAGGATGGCGAATGGCGCTTCAACGTTCCGGCGCTGTGGGAGAATTACGCTACACTATCTGGCTGGGAAGAGGTGCCGGCCTGGCCGCATCCGGCGCTATTTATTCGCGGCGGCGACTCCTCCTATCTCGACAATCAGTATCGCGATGCGCTGCTGCGTCAGTTTCCGGCAGCCCATGCGCACGTGATTAGCGGGGCGGGTCACTGGGTTCACGCCGAGAAACCTGATGCCGTATTGCGCAGCGTTCGTCGGTTTTTTGCGCTTTAAAAGCAAAAGCTTGCCGTTCGCGGTTTTGCATTGGCGTCATCTCTCCGGCTGGAGTATGATGGCGCGCTAAATTTTGCCGCTGCCTGTTTTTTTGCGGCGGCAATGGCCCATATCGTCATAAACGCGCCTGTTCGCGCCTCAAGTTTTACTGAGCCATGGCAAAAGAACACACTGACCGCACCACGCTGGATCTGTTTGCAAACGAGCGTCGTCCCGGTCGCCCGAAAACCAGTCCGCTATCGCGTGATGAACAGCTGCGCATCAATAAGCGCAATCAACTGAAACGTGACAAGGTGCGCGGGCTGCGCCGTGTCGAACTCAAAATGACGCGCGAAGCCGTGGATGCGCTTAACACCCTGGCTGAGCAACGCAACATCAGCCGCAGCGAACTGATTGAACAAATGCTGCTGGCGCAACTCAAAATGGACTGAATCGCGCAAAGCGCACGCAGAAGCAAATGTCGCGGCTTTTCAAGTTCCGCCCCTTTGCCCGCTCTGCTATCATTCGCTTAATTGTGCGCACCGCGCATGCATCTCATTATCAGGATTTAAGAGGTTATTTACTCCATGGCAATCGTAGGCATCTTCTTTGGCAGCGATACCGGCAACACCGAAAACATTGCAAAAATGATCCAGAAACAGCTGGGTAGCGAAGTTGCAGAAGTTCATGACATTGCCAAGAGCACTAAAGAAGATCTGGAAGCATTCGACATTCTGCTGCTGGGTATCCCGACCTGGTACTACGGCGAAGCGCAGTGTGACTGGGATGACTTTTTCCCTACGCTGGAAGAGATCGACTTTACCGGTAAACTGGTCGCGCTTTTCGGCTGCGGCGATCAGGAAGACTACGCGGAATATTTCTGCGACGCGATGGGCACCATCCGCGACATTATCGAGCCGAACGGCGCGGTGATTGTGGGTCACTGGCCAACCGAAGGCTATCATTTCGAAGCCTCTAAAGGTCTGGCGGATGATAAACACTTCCTCGGCCTGGCTATCGATGAAGACCGCCAGCCGGAGCTGACCAGCCAGCGCGTCGACGCCTGGGTCAAACAGATTTACGATGAGTTACAGCTTCAATCCATCATCGAAGCCTGATTATCCAGCTACTCAATGTGGGCGCTGGCTCACATTGAGCTAAAGGTTTTTCCTATAGAAATAATAGCTACAGATTTTTAACTTTTAACTGCGATTCTGTACAATACCCACATCGGTTATCTGCTTATTTCTCCTGCGAGGTCAGAAAGTTAGCGAGATGATAACGAACCTCCTGCATTTCTCCGCCCGGCGTCGTTCTGCGTTTTTTAACTGACCGTGTGGATTTCAGGCGTTTACCTCGGTTTTCATTTCAATGCTTCGCCTCTATAATGAGACGCAAATGAGAATAGACACCGAACGACATTCAAGGCAAGCCGCCTCAAGTAACCAGCAAAGTAACAGGACACTATCCGCATGACTGACAACAACACCGCATTAAAGAAGGCTGGCCTGAAAGTCACGCTGCCCAGACTAAAAATTCTGGAAGTGCTTCAGGAACCTCAGTGCCATCACGTCAGCGCGGAAGATTTGTATAAACGCCTGATTGATATGGGCGAAGAGATTGGTCTGGCTACCGTTTATCGCGTACTTAACCAGTTTGATGATGCCGGCATTGTGACACGCCACAACTTTGAAGGCGGCAAATCGGTTTTCGAACTGACTCAGCAACATCATCACGATCACCTGATCTGCCTCGACTGCGGTAAAGTGATTGAGTTCAGCGATGAATCGATCGAAGCGCGTCAGCGCGACATCGCCACCCGCCACGGTATTAAGCTGACTAACCACAGCCTCTACCTTTATGGCCACTGCGCGCTGGGCGACTGCCGCGAAGACCAGACGCTTCACGACCAGTAAAAATGTGCTATGCAGTAATTTTAAAAGCCGGTATGCCTACCGGCTTTTTTTATGCGCGTCAGGCGACCAGGGTTTCGTGCAGGTAGCGCCAGCGCGGGATAGAGGTGCTGCAATCCAGAATGGCCAGCGAAATGCGCGATTGATCGCTGCCGTTCATCATTTGCAGCTCGCGATACTGAATGGTGACTTCATCTTTTTGCAGGGAAATCACGGCGTGCTCGCTGGTAGCGATACGCATTCCTTCCCGCTTGCCCTGCAACTGGCGAAACAGCTCTTCCGTCTGATTCAGATCCAGCACCCTGCCCTGCGGCGTAACCATACGGAAATCCGGATGGAAGTGCGAAAGCAGCAGATGGAAGCTGTCATCTTCTCCTGTAGGCTGATTGAATATACGTTCAATGAGCTGATGTAAAACCACAACGCTGTGTCTTGCTTCCTGAGCGAGAGCCGTCATTTTTTTTCCTTTTTATGCCCGCGTAGCCTTTTTTAAGCGGATAGCCTACCTGAAAATAGCAAATTCACATCTGGAAATTGATTAATTTTCATTAACTCAGAAAAGGCTCAACTGGTCCGACAAGTCTTTATTATCCCGCGCAGCATAAAAGCGTGTGCTACCTCAGATAGCAGCCACAAAAAAGGGCGATTGCTCGCCCTGTCATCATTTTGTCATGCTGTTAATGCAAAAATTTAATCGCCTGTTTTTGCCCAGGTATCACGCAGGCCGACGGTGCGGTTGAAGACCAGCTGATTCGGACGGGAGTAGTGGCTGTCAGCGCAAAAATAGCCTTCGCGTTCAAACTGATAAGGCGCATCAGGCGAGGCGTTTCGCAGGCCAGGCTCAACAAATCCCTGACGAATTTCCAGCGAGTTCGGGTTAATGGTGGTGAGGAAATCCTCTACCGCGCCCGGGTTGGGTACGCTGAACAGACGGTCGTACAGACGGAACTCCGCTGGCAGCGCGTGCTCGGCTGCTACCCAGTGGATTACCCCTTTGACCTTACGACCATCCGCCGGATCTTTGCTTAAGGTATCGACATCACAGGTGCAGTAGATGCAGGTGATGTTGCCCGCTTCGTCCTTCGCGACGCGCTCGGCGCGAATAACATAGGCATTGCGCAGCCGCACTTCTTTGCCCAGCACCAGACGTTTGTACTGCTTGTTGGCTTCTTCACGGAAGTCGGCGCGATCGATCCAGACTTCCCGGCCAAAAGGCACCTCACGCGTGCCCATCTCCGGCTTGTTCGGATGATTTGGCATGGTGATGATTTCGTGATGCCCTGCCGGCAGATTCTCAATAACGACTTTCAGCGGATCGAGTACGGCCATCGCGCGCGGCGCATGTTCATTGAGGTCGTCACGAATACAGGACTCCAGCGACGCCATTTCCACGACGTTGTCCTGTTTGGTCACGCCGATGCGGCGGCAAAATTCCCGAATAGAGGCGGCCGTATAGCCGCGACGGCGCAGACCAGATACGGTCAGCATGCGCGGATCGTCCCAGCCTTCCACCACCTTTTCGTTCACCAGCTGCGTCAGCTTACGCTTCGACATCACGGCATATTCGAGGTTAAGGCGCGAGAACTCATACTGGCGCGGATGCACCGGAATGGTAATGTTATCCAGCACCCAGTCATACAGGCGGCGGTTATCCTGGAACTCCAGCGTACAGAGCGAGTGCGTAATATTTTCCAGCGCATCGGAGATGCAGTGGGTGAAGTCGTACATCGGGTAGATGCACCACTTGTTGCCGGTCTGGTGATGCTCTGCGAACTTAATGCGATACAGCACGGGATCGCGCATAACGATAAAGCTGGAGGCCATATCGATTTTGGCGCGCAGGCAGGCTTTGCCTTCAGCAAATTCGCCGTTACGCATTTTTTCAAACAGCGCCAGGTTCTCTTCCACGCTGCGATCGCGGTACGGACTGTTTTTACCCGGCGCGGTCAGCGTGCCGCGATATTCGCGGATCTCTTCCGGCGTCAGCTCATCGACATAAGCCAGGCCTTTATTGATCAATTCAACCGCGTAGTGATAAAGCTGATCGAAGTAGTCTGAGGAGTAACGAACGTTACCACTCCACTCAAAGCCCAGCCACTGCACGTCGCGCTTGATGGATTCAACGAACTCCATATCCTCTTTGACCGGATTGGTATCGTCGAAGCGCAGGTTGCACTGACCCTGATAATCCTGAGCAATGCCGAAGTTCAGGCAGATGGATTTCGCATGGCCAATATGCAGGTAGCCATTAGGCTCCGGCGGAAAACGGGTATGCACGCTGCTGTGCTTACCGCTCGCCAAGTCTTCGTCAATGATCTGACGAATAAAGTTAGTTGGGCGGGCTTCAGCCTCACTCATCTCTCAATCCTCAATACGTATAGCGGGTGATTTGTACCACGAAGTAACGGAGTATGATCCACAAAGCGTCGAAGGGAAACAACCGGTTTGTTGCGGTGATAAAATGAAAAAGGCAGGAATCGCTTCCTGCCTGCTTTTTTTTCCGTCACTACGGGTAAGGGCTTAGCCTTTTACCTCATACAGCAGGGTTTCTCCGGCCACAACCGAACCGCTGGCCAGCAGCGCCAGCCCGGCAAAATCCTCGCTGTTGCTGACCACCACAGGGCTAATCATCGAACGCGCGCTGGCGTTGAGGAAGTCGAGGTCCATCTCCAGTACCGGCTGACCCGCCGTTACCGTTGCGCCCTCTTCTACCTGACGGGTAAAGCCTTTGCCGCCCAGCGCCACGGTATCCAGCCCCATATGCACCACTACTTCGACGCCGTCGCGGGTTTCCAGGCAGAAAGCATGGTTGGTGTCGAAAATTTTCACTACCGTACCGTCTGCCGGCGCGACCACCGTTTTACCGGTTGGTTTGATCGCCAGACCATCGCCAACGGCTCCGCTGGCAAAGGCCTCGTCAGGAACGCTTTCCAGCGCCACTATCTCTCCGCTCACTGGCGCCACCAGGGTGGCGATCACCTTAGTTTCGCTGTTGCGTATCGCCTGCGGTTTTACCGCTGCCGCAGGGGCAGTTGCCGCTGTCGCGCCGCCCGCCGAGGCGACCGGCCCTTTGGTCAGCACGCGCTTCATCGCAGACGCGATGCTTTCCGCCTGAGTTCCTACAATCACCTGCACGCTCTGCTTATTGAGGCGAATAACGCCAGAAGCGCCCAGACGTTTAGCAACGGACTCGTTTACCTGCGCGGAATCTTTGACGTTGAGACGCAGACGGGTGATGCAGGCGTCGATGCCGGTCAGGTTATCCGAGCCGCCCACCGCGCCGATATAGCGGCGCGCCAGCGATTCGGTTTCGCTTTCGCCGTCGCCGGTTTTATCCACGTTGACGTCATAGCCGTCGCTTTCATCGCCTGCCACCGCCAGCTCGCGGCCCGGCGTCATCAGGTTGAATTTCTTAATGGTAAAGCGGAACACCACATAGTAGATCGCAAAGAACACGATGCCCTGCGGGATCAGCATCCACCAGTGCGTCGCCAGCGGGTTGCGGCTCGACAGCGCCATATCCACCAGCCCGGCGCTAAAGCCGAATCCCGACATCCAGTGCATGCTGGCCGCGATAAACACTGAGATACCGGTCAGCACAGCATGAATCACATACAGCACCGGCGCCACAAACATAAAGGAGAACTCCAGCGGCTCGGTAATGCCGGTGAAGAAGGCCGCAAAGGCCGCCGCCAGCATAATACCGCCGACTTTGGCGCGGTTTTCCGGACGCGCGCAATGGTAAATCGCCAGCGCCGCGCCAGGCAGGCCAAACATCATAATCGGGAAAAAGCCCGCCTGATAGCGACCGGTGATGCCGACAATGCCGGTGCCGTTGGCGATAGACTGCGCGCCGCCGAGGAAATTCGGAATATCGTTAATGCCGGCCACGTTAAACCAGAACACCGAGTTAAGCGCATGATGCAGTCCTACCGGAATCAGCAGGCGGTTAAAGAAGGCGTAAACGCCAGCGCCGACGGAACCCAGTTTCTGAATATGTTCGCCGAAGTTAACCAGGCCGTTGAAAATCATCGGCCAGATATACATCAGAATAAAGGCGACAAAAATCATCAGGAAGGAGACAAGGATCGGCACCAGACGCCGCCCGCTAAAGAAGGAGAGCGCCTTTGGCAGTTCGACGTGGCTGAAGCGGTTATACACCTCCGCCGACAGAATACCGACCATGATGCCGACAAACTGGTTGTTGATTTTGCTGAACGCGGCGGGCACCTGATCGGCCGGAATCTTTTGAATCATCGCGACGGCGGCGGGCGAACAGAGAGTAGTGACAACCAGGAATCCGACAAAGCCGGTCAGCGCTGCCGCGCCGTCTTTATCTTTGGAGAGTCCATAGGCTACGCCGATAGCGAACAGCACCGACATATTTTCAATGATCGCCGCGCCCGACTTGAGCAGCAGCGCAGCGAAGGCGTTGCCTGCGCCCCAGGCATCGGGATCGATAAAGTAGCCAACCCCCATTAATATCGCTGCCGCCGGCAGCACCGCTACCGGCACCATTAGCGCGCGGCCAACCTTCTGTAAGTAACCTAACATTTGCCCTTTTCCCCCTATAAAACTGACTTGTCGCCCCGCCGCCGCTTCCTTATTTTTTATCAGCCGCAGGGGTTTGATTGCCACTACACTTCACCTTGCGCAGTGTACTGATAAATTAATTCGCCTCGCAAATTAAAACCGTCTTATATGTGATAATTATCACCAAAAACCATGATTTAAAGCCGAGGCATATGGTGATTGCTCGCAACTTATTTTAAGATGAAAAATATCACGATGCAGTGCGTTCGCCATTGAGCGCGAACCTGTTACTCTCTGCATCACCCTTTTCTTTTCTCAGAATGAGGTGAAACATGCGACTTATTCCTTTGGCAACACCGGGCCAGGTCGGCAAATGGGCCGCTCGCCATATCGTCAACCGCATCAACGCGTTTAATCCGACAGCGGATCGTCCCTTTGTTTTAGGTTTGCCGACCGGCGGTACGCCGCTGGAAGCTTACAAGCACCTGATTGAGATGCATAAAGCGGGCCAGGTTAGCTTTAAGCATGTGGTGACCTTCAACATGGATGAATATGTCGGCCTGCCGAAAGAGCATCCGGAAAGCTACCATAGCTTTATGTATCGCAACTTTTTTGATCATGTTGATATTCAACCAGAAAACATCAACCTGCTGAATGGTAATGCCGCCGATATTGACGCAGAATGTCGCCAGTATGAAGAAAAGATTCGCGCGCTGGGAAAAATTCACCTGTTTATGGGCGGCGTGGGTAACGATGGACACATCGCGTTTAACGAGCCGGCCTCTTCTCTGGCCTCCCGTACCCGCATTAAAACCCTGACGCACGACACGCGCGTAGCCAACTCACGCTTCTTTAACGGCGATGTGGATCAGGTGCCGAAATACGCGTTGACGGTGGGTGTGGGGACGCTACTGGATGCCGAAGAGGTGATGATCCTGGTGACCGGGCATGTAAAAGCCCAGGCGTTGCAGGCTGCGGTTGAGGGCAACGTCAACCATATGTGGACCATTAGCTGCCTCCAGCTGCATGCCAAATCGGTCGTGGTGTGCGACGAGCCAGCCACCATGGAACTGAAAGTGAAAACCGTTAAATATTTCCGCGAAATGGAAGCGGAAAATATGCAAGGCGTCTAAGACGATGTTGTAAGCGCCCGCCGTGCCGTTCGGGCGGGCTTAGCCGGGAGAAATACCATGTACGCATTAGTAAACGGCCGCATTTATACGGGCCACGAGATTCTGGATAACCACGCGGTGGTTATCGCCGATGGGCTAATCGCGCGCGTCTGTCCACGCGATGCGCTGCCTGCTGATATGGCGCTACGCGACGTGGCTGGCGCGCTGATTGCTCCCGGCTTTATCGATCTACAGCTCAACGGCTGCGGCGGCGTGCAGTTCAACGACGACATCGATGCGCTGAGCGTCGAGACGCTGGAGATTATGCAGCGCGCCAACGAAAAATCGGGCTGCACCAGCTTTCTGCCCACCTTGATCACCAGCAGCGACGAGCTGATGAAGCGCGCCATTGAGACCATGCGCGCCTATAAGCTTAAGCATCAGAATCAGGCGCTCGGCCTGCATCTGGAAGGGCCATGGCTGAATAAAGCCAAAAAAGGCACCCATAATCCCGATCTGATTCGCCTGCCCGATCCGGCGCTGGTGCGCTACCTGTGCGACAATGCCGACGTGATTACCAAAATCACGCTGGCGCCGGAAAACGCGGGGGAAGAGGTTATCCGCCAGCTGACCCAGGCGGGCATTATTGTCTCGGCGGGTCACTCCAACGCCACCTATGACGAAGCCAAAGCGGGCTTCCGCGCCGGCGTGACCTTTGCGACCCATCTTTATAACGCGATGCCTGCCTTCGCCGGACGCGAACCCGGCCTGATCGGTGCGCTGTTTGATTCGCCTGATGTATACTGCGGCATTATTGCGGATGGTTTACACGTCCACTACGCTAACGTGCGCAACGCGAAACGTATCAAAGGTAATAAGCTGGTGCTGGTTACCGACGCCACCGCCCCTGCCGGTGCGGCGATTGATAAATTTATTTTCGCTGGTAAAACAATATACTATCGCAATGGCCTGTGCGTGGATGAGAAGGGTACGCTGAGCGGTTCGGCTATCACCATGATTGAATCGGTACGCAACGCCGTTGAACATGCCGGCATCGCGCTGGATGAGGCGCTGCGTATGGCGACGCTTTATCCGGCGCAGGCTATGGGCATGGATAAGCAGTTAGGCACTGTCGAAGCAGGAAAAGTCGCCAACCTGACCGTTTTTACGCATGATTTCACTATTATTAAGACGTTTGTCAACGGAGACGACGTCCTGAGCGAGTAAGCACTGAATGACCACTGGCGGCCAGACACAAATAGGAAATGTCGATCTTGTCAAGCAACTCAACAGCGCAGCCGTTTACCGGCTAATCGATCAGCAAGGCCCTATTTCGCGGATACAGATTGCCGAACTTAGCCAGCTTGCGCCCGCCAGCGTCACCAAGATTACTCGTCAGTTGATTGAGCGCGGTTTGATCAAAGAGGTAGACCAACAGGCTTCTACCGGCGGTCGCCGCGCCATTTCCATCGTTACCGAAACCCGCAATTTCCATACTATCGGCGTGCGCCTTGGGCGTAATGACGCGACGCTGACGCTGTTCGATCTCAGCGGCAAATCGCTGGCGCAGGAAGACTATGCGCTGCCGGAGCGCACCCAGGAGACGCTGGAGCACGCCCTGTTTTCGGCGATCGGCAGCTTTATCGCCGCCCATCAGCGTAAGATCCGGGAACTGATCGCTATTTCGGTGATCCTGCCCGGTCTGGTCGACCCGATAAACGGCGTCATCCGCTATATGCCGCACATTGCCGTCAGCCACTGGCCGCTGGTGGCCGTTCTGAAACAACGCTTTAACGTCACCAGCTTTGTGGGCCATGATATTCGCAGCCTGGCGCTGGCAGAGCACTATTTTGGTGCGAGCCGCGACTGCGCCGACTCGATCCTGGTGCGACTGCATCGCGGAACAGGCGCAGGCATTATCGCTAACGGCCACATTTTTCTCGGCAGCAATGGCAACGTGGGCGAAATTGGACATATTCAGGTCGATCCGCTCGGCGAACGCTGCCACTGCGGCAACTTTGGCTGTCTGGAAACCATCGCCGCCAACGGCGCGATTGAAAACCGCGTCCGCCACCTGCTTAGCCAGGGTTATCCCAGCCTGCTGACGCAGGATGCCTGTCAAATCGGGCAGATTTGCAAAGCGGCGAATCAGGGCGATGCGCTGGCGTGCGAGGTTATCGAATATGTCGGGCGCTATCTTGGCAAGGCCGTGGCGATCGCGATTAACCTGTTCAATCCGCAAAAAATCGTGCTGGCAGGCGAAATTACCGAGGCTGAGAAGGTGCTTCTCCCGGCGATTGAGGGCTGCATCAACACCCAGGCGCTCAACGCCTTCCGCAAAAATTTGCCGGTGGTACGTTCTGAACTCGATCATCGTTCCGCAATCGGTGCGTTTGCGCTGGCAAAACGTGCCATGCTTAACGGCATTCTGCTGCAACATTTACTGGAAGAATAAACGCGACCCGGACTGAACCTATGACGATAAAAAGCGTAATTTGCGATATTGACGGCGTGTTAATGCATGACAACACCGCCGTACCCGGCGCGCAGGAGTTTTTACAGCGCATTTTGCAAAAAGAGATGCCGCTGGTGGTGCTGACCAACTACCCGTCGCAGACGGCGCAGGATCTGGCCAACCGCTTTGCCAACGCGGGCGTTGAGGTGCCTGACTCGGTGTTTTACACCTCGGCAATGGCGACCGCCGACTTCCTGCGTCGCCAGGAGGGCAAGAAAGCCTATGTCATTGGTGAAGGCGCGCTTATCCATGAGCTGTATAAAGCGGGCTTTACCATTACCGACGTCAATCCGGATTTCGTTATCGTCGGCGAGACGCGCTCCTTTAACTGGGAGATGATGCATAAAGCGGCCTTTTTCGTCGCCAGCGGCGCGCGCTTTATCGCCACCAATCCCGACACCCATGCGCGCGGCTTTGTTCCGGCCTGCGGCGCGCTCTGCGCCGGTATTGAAAAAATTTCCGGCCGTCGTCCCTTCTATGTCGGCAAACCCAGCCCGTACATCATGCGCGCGGCGCTGAATAAGATGCAGGCCCACTCTGAAGAGACCGTTATCGTGGGTGATAATCTGCGAACCGATATTCTTGCCGGATTTCAGGCGGGGCTGGAAACGATTCTGGTGCTCTCCGGCGTCTCTACGCTGAGCGACATCGACGCCATGCCTTTCCGGCCAGACTGGATTTACCCTTCTGTCGCCGACATCGATCTGTTCTGATTTGCATCCCTGTATTGCGCCGCCTGCGATTGGGCGGCAAACCTTTTCCGCCGCCGCCTCTCTCTTGCTGTTGTTTTTTTCGCCGCTTTTGCCTGTTCATTGACGATTCATCAATGAAATACGATTTAAATTAGATAATATTCAAATTTAAGCCCTGACCAACAACCTTTTTATCAGTAAAAAGCGAATATGCTTGCATTGGACAGTGGAAATAGCGCATTTTCTTATACATCACGCAGCCGCTGGCTGCCGGACAAGGCAACGATAACATCGCCGACAGGCGAGCTCAGGAGTCAGAATATGTGTTCTATTTTTGGTGTGTTGGATCTGAAAAGCGATCCGGTTGAACTGCGTAAAAAAGCGCTGGAGAGTTCGCGTCTGATGCGTCACCGTGGACCAGACTGGTCTGGCGTTTACGCGGATGATAAAGCCATCCTCGCCCATGAGCGTCTGTCAATTGTCGACGTCAACAACGGCGCTCAGCCGCTGTATAACGCCGATCACACCCATGTTCTGGCCGTTAACGGCGAAATTTACAACCATCAGGCGCTGCGCGCTGAGCTGAGCGATCGCTATCAGTTCCAGACCGGCTCCGACTGCGAAGTGATCCTCGCGCTCTATCAGGAAAAAGGCGTTGATTTTCTCGACGACCTCGAAGGCATGTTTGCCTTTATCCTGTGGGACAGCGTTAAGCAGCAGTATCTGATTGGCCGCGATCATATCGGCATTATTCCGCTCTATATGGGCAACGACGAACACGGCAACCTCTACGTCGCCTCAGAGATGAAGGCGCTGGTGCCAGTATGTCGCTCAATCAAAGAGTTTCCGCCGGGAAGCTACCTTTCCAGCATCGACGGCGAAATTCGCCGTTACTGGCAGCGCGACTGGATGGAGTACGCAGCGGTTGAGCACAACACCACCGATGCCGCGGGCCTGAAGCATGCGCTGGAAGAGTCGGTGAAAAGCCATCTGATGTCAGACGTTCCCTATGGCGTGCTGCTCTCTGGCGGTCTGGACTCTTCGATTATCTCCGCCGTCACCAAACGCTTTGCCGCGAAGCGCGTTGAGGACCAGGACAAGAGCGACGCCTGGTGGCCGCAGCTGCACTCTTTTGCAGTCGGTCTGGAAGGCTCGCCCGACCTGAAGGCTGCGAAAGCTGTCGCGGATCATCTGGGCACCGTGCACCATGAGATTCACTTCACCGTGCAGGAAGGGCTGGATGCGATTCGCGATGTGATCTATCACATTGAAACCTACGACGTCACCACCATTCGCGCCTCCACGCCGATGTACCTGATGTCGCGTAAAATCAAAGCGATGGGCATTAAGATGGTGCTCTCTGGCGAAGGGGCGGACGAAGTCTTCGGCGGCTACCTCTACTTCCACAAAGCGCCGAACGCGAAAGAGTTTCATGAAGAGAACGTACGCAAGCTGATGGCGCTGCATATGTATGACTGCGCCCGCGCCAACAAGGCGATGTCCGCCTGGGGCGTCGAAGCGCGCGTACCTTTCCTCGACAAGAAATTTCTCGATGTGGCGATGCGTATTAACCCGCAGGACAAGATGTGCGGCAGCAACGGCAAGATGGAAAAACATATCCTGCGTGAATGCTTCTCCTCTTATCTGCCGGAAAGCGTCGCCTGGCGTCAGAAAGAGCAGTTCTCTGACGGCGTCGGCTACAGCTGGATTGATACGCTGAAAGAGGTGGCGGCGAAGCAGATCAGCGATCAGCAGCTGGCAACGGCCCATTTCCGCTTCCCGTATAACACGCCAGCGTCGAAAGAAGCCTATCTCTATCGCGAGATCTTCGAAGAGCTGTTCCCGCTGCCGAGCGCGGCCGAGTGTGTGCCGGGCGGCCCGTCAGTGGCGTGTTCGTCGGCCAAAGCCATTGAGTGGGACGAAGCCTTTAAATCCATGGACGATCCGTCTGGCCGCGCAGTGGGCGTCCATCAGTCGGCTTATAAATAAGTCAGCGATGTCATAACGAAAAAGGGCCTGGTCAGGCCCTTTTGTTTTAGCGTTGATGCCCTTACGATCAAAATTCGCCGAATTATTCATCAGCCTGGTTACAAGCCAGACAAACAGGCGCATCAGGGCGAAAATCGGCAAAAAATGTGTTGACGCTCAACAGCTCAATACGCATAATGCGCCCCGCAACGCCGATGAAGGTTACGCGAAAAAAGATGGCTACGTAGCTCAGCTGGTTAGAGCACATCACTCATAATGATGGGGTCACAGGTTCAAATCCCGTCGTAGCCACCATCTTTTTTGCGGGAGTGGCGAAATTGGTAGACGCACCAGATTTAGGTTCTGGCGCCGCAAGGTGTGCGAGTTCAAGTCTCGCCTCCCGCACCATTTCAGTCTTCGGCAGCCGGATGGGGTATCGCCAAGCGGTAAGGCACCGGTTTTTGATACCGGCATTCCCTGGTTCGAATCCAGGTACCCCAGCCAATCCGATGTATTCTCGTGGATACGAGATCGACAGATGGGATATCGCCAAGCGGTAAGGCACCGGTTTTTGATACCGGCATTCCCTGGTTCGAATCCAGGTATCCCAGCCATCATTGGATGCAGTAAGCAGTACCTGGCTACGTAGCTCAGCTGGTTAGAGCACATCACTCATAATGATGGGGTCACAGGTTCAAATCCCGTCGTAGCCACCAAATTATTGGGGTATCGCCAAGCGGTAAGGCACCGGATTCTGATTCCGGCATTCCGAGGTTCGAATCCTCGTACCCCAGCCATACAAAGACAATTTGAACAGACACTATTGGGGTGTCGCCAAGCGGTAAGGCACCGGATTCTGATTCCGGCATTCCGGGGTTCGAATCCCTGCACCCCAGCCAAATTGCACAACAGGCCCGCTTTTGCGGGCTTTGTTGTTTTTGTCGTCTGGCCACTTTCCACCTGGTCGTTCACTGGCAGCCGCGCCTCTTAGCCAAAAGCAACGCATCCGGCGACAGAACCAAAACGCCGGGAGCGTTTCGAATAACGCGACGCGTTGTCCCGTTGACGGGCGCGCCGCCGTCTGAGACAGGTCGCGTCGCGTGGATGACGAAAAGCGACTTTGCGATTAGGGGAGAGCAGCGGCGGCCGCGCGCAGGCAGCCGGGGCCGGGTTTGACGACGCTCACTGCCTTTCCCGCCTCTACAGCCCCAGCGCGTAGCGCAGCACCTTGCGCTTCAACACTCCCGAACGCTCCGCGGCCATTAGCCCCAGATTACGCGCAAACTTCAGCGGCGGCAGACGATTGCTAAAGGCGAAGTAGAACAGATCCATTCCGCTCTGCATCAGCAAATTATCGCGACGACGCTGCGACTGATAGCGGCGCAGCACGCACTCCGAAGCCCAGTCCTGCGCGTTGCTTCGCGCCTCTGTCAGCACCGCCGACAGCGCATCCACGTCGCGATAGCCCAGATTGACGCCCTGCCCCGCCAGCGGATTAATGGTATGGGCGGCGTCGCCGATCAGCGCCAGACCGGGCAGCACATAGCGCTGCGCATGACGCCGCACCAGCGGAAAGCCGCCTGCCGCATGGGCTTTAAACCGTCCCAGTCGGGCAGGAAAAGCGGCGGCGATCTCTTTCTCCAGCTGCGGCAACGGCATCGCCTGTAGCTGACGAATACGCGCCGGGGCGTCATACCACACCAGCGAGGCGCGATTGTCATACAGCGGTAAAAAAGCGCGCGGCCCGTGCGGCGTAAACTGCTGCCAGGTCGAATCCCCCGCCGGATGTTCGCAGGTCACGCTGATAAGCAGACAGGATTGCGCATAGCTCCAGCCGTCAATCCCGATGCCCGCCATCTGCCGCACCTGGGAATTTGCGCCGTCGGCGCCTACCACCAGTCGGGTATGCAGCGATTCGCCTTCCGTCAGATCGAGCCGCCAGCCGCCGTTCTCCTCCTGAAGGCCAGCCAGCGTCGCAGGACAGCGCAGATGAATATTCAGTTGCTGCATCCGCTCCCACAGCGCGCGCTGCAACACGTTGTTCTCAACCATAAAGCCCAGTTCAGGCAGCCCCAGCGACGCGGCGTCAAAATTCACATGCGCCGTCTGCCACTCCCAGGTTTCCAGCTTACGATAAGGCGCGCAGCGCATCGCCTCGACGCGCGGCCAGACGTCGAGCTGCTTCAGCAGCCCTACCGACGCGCTGCCAATCGCAGAGATACGCACGTCGGGATCGCTGGCGGCATCGAATGGCGCAGGCTCAGCGCGCTCTACGACCGCGACGCGGAACTGCTGTAGCGCCAGATCGCACGCCAGCGCCGCGCCGACCATGCCGCCGCCCACCACCACTACATCAAAGCGGTTATCCTGCATTGCTCATCTCCTTCTGATCTTTATCCGCCGTCAGAGACGGATCCACTGGCGCAAAGTGTACCGGAAAAACGCCTGACCGGCAGAAAAGCCCGGCAAAGCGTGCGAGAATAGCCCGACCCTGCGCATCATCCGGCAAGTATGACGGCTGCGCGCTGGTCACAACAGCGTCAAAGCATTACAATACGCGCCCTGCACCTCACTGCACTGAATCAATGGCTAGTTCGATAATGAAAAAACTGCATATCAAAACCTGGGGCTGTCAGATGAATGAGTACGATTCATCCAAGATGGCTGACCTGCTGAACAGCACTCACGGCTATACGCTGACCGAGGAAGCTGACGAAGCGGACGTTCTGCTGCTCAACACCTGCTCTATTCGCGAAAAGGCGCAGGAGAAAGTTTTCCATCAGCTGGGCCGCTGGAAAACATTGAAAGAGCGCAACCCTGATTTGATTATCGGTGTCGGCGGCTGCGTGGCGTCGCAGGAAGGGGATCATATTCGTCAGCGTGCCAGCTATGTTGACATCGTGTTCGGCCCGCAAACCCTGCACCGCCTGCCGGAGATGATTAACAGCGTGCGCGGCAGCAAAAGCCCGATCGTTGACATCAGCTTTCCGGAAATTGAAAAGTTTGACCGCCTGCCGGAGCCGCGCGCGGAAGGCCCGACCGCCTTTGTCTCCATTATGGAAGGCTGTAATAAATACTGTACGTTCTGCGTGGTGCCCTATACGCGCGGCGAAGAGGTCAGCCGCCCCTGCGATGACATCCTGCTGGAGATCGCTCAGCTGGCGGCGCAGGGCGTGCGTGAAGTAAACCTGCTGGGTCAGAACGTCAACGCCTATCGCGGCGAAACCTTCGACGGCGAAATCTGCACCTTTGCCGAACTGCTGCGTCTGGTGGCGGCGATTGACGGCATCGACCGCATCCGCTTTACCACCAGCCATCCGATCGAGTTTACCGACGACATTATTGAGGTCTACCGCGATACGCCAGAGCTGGTCAGCTTCCTGCACCTGCCGGTCCAGAGCGGCGCAGACCGTATTCTGACGCTGATGAAGCGCGCCCATACCGCGCTGGAGTACAAGGCGATTATCCGCAAACTGCGCGCCGCGCGTCCGGATATTCAAATCAGCTCCGACTTCATCATCGGCTTTCCCGGCGAAACGCAGCAGGACTTTGAACAGACCATGAAGCTGATCGCCGACGTCAATTTCGACATGAGCTTCAGCTTTATCTACTCCGCGCGTCCCGGCACGCCAGCGGCCGATCTGCCGGATGACGTATCGGAAGAAGAGAAAAAGCAGCGTCTTTATATTCTTCAGGATCGCATCAACCAGCAGGCGATGGCCTGGAGCCGCCGTATGCTGGGAACCGTCCAGCGTATTCTGGTCGAAGGCACCTCGCGTAAAAACGTGATGGAGCTGTCTGGCCGTACCGAAACCAACCGCGTGGTGAACTTCGAAGGCTCGCCAGAGATGATTGGCAAATTCGTTGACGTTGAAATTGTCGACGTCTACACCAACTCGCTGCGCGGCAAAGTGGTGCGCACTGAGGATGAGATGGGCCTGCGTATTGTGGAAAGCCCGGCATCGGTCATTGCGCGCACGCGTAAAGAAAACGACATCGGCGTCGGTACGTTCCAGCCTTGATCCTGTCTTCAGCAAGCGGCAGCGCACGCTGCCGCTCTTTTCTTTTCCTGCCCTTGGTTTCTGGACGCGCTGCCCAAATATCTCTAGCTACGCTTGCGCCCTGGCGACATGCCATAAATAATTTCTAAAAGTGCCGATGTTAGCCAACCCGGCATCGAATACACATTCTAACTGGCCCTGAGTGACCCAAAGGATTCGTTTGAATATCGAAACGCATGAAATCACCCTCGAACCGGCCGATAACCGCCGACTGATGAGCCTGTGTGGTCCGTTTGACGACAACGTGAAACAGCTTGAGCGCCGTCTGGGTATTGAGATCAACCGTCGCGACAACACCTTCAAGCTGGTTGGCCGTGCCCTGTGCGTCAATGCCGCAGAAGACATTCTGCGTACGCTCTATGTGGATACGGCCCCGGTGCGCGGCACCATTCCCGATATTGAGCCAGAGCAGATCCATCTGGCCATTAAAGAGAGCCGCGTGCTGGAGCAGACCGCCGACAGCGTCCCGGACTACGGCAAAGCGGTGCATATCCAGACCAAGCGCGGCGTTATTAAGCCGCGTACGCCGAATCAGGCGCAGTACATCGCCAATATCCTCGACCACGACATTACCTTCGGCATCGGCCCAGCCGGTACCGGCAAGACCTATCTGGCGGTGGCCGCCGCGGTCGATGCGCTGGAGCGTCAGGAGATCCGTCGTATTTTGCTGACGCGCCCGGCGGTGGAAGCCGGCGAGAAGCTCGGCTTCCTGCCGGGCGACCTGAGCCAGAAAGTCGACCCCTATCTGCGTCCGCTCTATGATGCGCTGTTTGAAATGCTCGGCTTTGAACGCGTTGAGAAGCTGATGGAACGCAACGTGATTGAGGTCGCCCCGCTCGCCTATATGCGCGGTCGTACCCTTAATGACGCCTTTATCATTCTCGATGAGAGCCAGAACACCACTATCGAGCAGATGAAGATGTTCCTGACACGTATCGGCTTCAACTCTAAAGCGGTGATCACCGGCGACGTGACACAGATTGACCTGCCGCGCAGCACCAAGTCAGGCCTGCGCCATGCGATCGAAGTCCTCTCGGAAGTCGACGAGCTGAGCTTTAACTTCTTCCAGAGCGAAGACGTGGTGCGTCACCCTGTGGTGGCCCGCATCGTAACCGCCTATGAAGCCTGGGAGGAAGCGGACCAAAAGCGCCGCGATAAACTAGCGGAAGAGCGAAAGCGTGAAGCGCTGGCAGCACAAACAGAGGCGCAGGAGAGTAAATGAGCGCAGCCATTCTCGACCTGCAACTGGCCTGTGAGCAGACCCAGGGTCTGCCTGACGAAGCCGCTTTTCAGCGCTGGCTGGACGCGGCCGTTGCCCCTTTCCAGCCCGAAAGCGAAGTCACCATTCGCCTGGTGGACGAAGTGGAGAGCCATGAGCTTAATCTGACTTATCGCGGTAAAGACAAGCCCACCAACGTGCTGTCTTTTCCCTTTGAGGCGCCGCCGGGGATTGAATTGCCGCTACTGGGCGATTTGATTATCTGTCGTCAGGTTGTGGAGCAAGAGGCGGATGAGCAAGGAAAAAGCCGTGAGGCCCACTGGGCGCACATGGTGGTGCACGGAACGCTGCACCTGCTCGGTTACGACCATATCGAAGACGACGAAGCCGAAGAGATGGAAGCATTAGAGACAGAGATAATGCTTGCTCTTGGTTACCCCGATCCGTACATTTCGGAAAAAGAAGATGCCTGAGCCGCTGGCTCAGTTTACCTGCTGTCGGCGAGGACGCCGACAGCGCCCCACCTCCAACCAGAGAGATCTGTAAAAGAACGCCATGAGCGACGACCATTCTCAAAACAGCGATGCACCCAGTAGTAAAAAGGGATTTTTTTCCCTGCTTATCAACCAACTGTTTCACGGCGAACCGCAAAACCGTGATGAACTACTGGAGCTGATCCGCGACTCCGAGCAAAAAGAGCTGATTGACGAAGACACCCGCGACATGCTCGAAGGCGTACTGGACATTGCCGATCAGCGCGTGCGCGACATCATGATCCCGCGTTCGCAAATGATTACCCTGAAGCGCAACCAGACGCTGGATGAGTGTCTGGACGTGATTATCGAGTCGGCGCACTCGCGTTTCCCTGTGATCAGCGAAGATAAAGATCACGTTGAAGGCATTTTGATGGCCAAAGATTTGCTGCCGTTTATGAGCAGCGAGTCAGAGCCGTTCAGCATGGAAAAAGTCCTGCGTCCGGCGGTCGTGGTGCCGGAAAGCAAGCGCGTCGATCGCATGCTGAAAGAGTTTCGTTCGCAGCGCTACCATATGGCTATCGTCATCGACGAGTTTGGCGGCGTGTCCGGCCTGGTCACTATCGAGGACATCCTTGAGCTGATCGTCGGCGAGATTGAAGACGAATATGACGACGAAGAAGATCGCGATATTCGCCAGCTCAACCGCCAGACCTATACCGTGCGCGCGCTGACCCCGATTGAAGATTTCAACGAGGTTTTCGGCACGCAGTTCAGCGACGAAGAAGTGGACACGATTGGCGGACTGGTCATGCAGGGATTTGGCCACCTTCCCGCACGGGGAGAGAGCATTGACATCGACGGGTATCATTTCAAGGTCGCTATGGCCGACAGCCGTCGTATCATCCAGGTGCATGTGAAGATCCCAGAGAACTCGCCGTTACCCCAACTGGATGACGAATAACTTTATGTCCTTTGCCTCACTTTACCCGCGCCAGCGGGTACGTTTGTTGCTGGCATTATTAACGGGTGCGTCTGGCACCCTTGCGTTCTCACCCTACAATGTCTGGCCCGCCGCGCTGTTGTCGCTGGTGGGCTTACAACTTCTGACGCTGGATCGGCGCGCCGGCCAGGCCACGGCTCTCGGCTTCGCCTGGGGCTTTGGCCTGTTCGGCAGCGGCATCAACTGGGTCTACGTCAGCATCGCCACCTTCGGCGGCATGCCCGGCCCGGTCAACGTCTTTCTGGTGGTGCTGCTGGCGGCCTATCTGTCACTCTATCCCGCCCTGTTTGCCGGCGTGCTCAGCCGCTTCTGGCCGCGCGCGACGCTCTGGCGTCTGGCGCTGGCGGCTCCTGCGCTGTGGCAAATCAGCGAGTTTCTGCGCGGCTGGGTGCTGACGGGCTTTCCCTGGCTTCAGTTCGGCTATAGCCAGATCGACGGCCCGCTGAAAGGCCTTGCACCGCTGGCCGGGGTCGAAACGCTGACCTTTATCCTTATGATCGTCGCGGGCCTGCTGGCGTATGCGCTGCGCCAGCGCAGCGTAAAAAGCGCGGTCGCCGCGCTGCTGCTGCTGGCGCTGCCCTGGCCGCTGCGCTATATCCACTGGACTCAGCCGCAGCCGGCGCGCAGCGTCGAGGTCGCGCTGGTGCAGGGCAATATCCCGCAGTCAATGAAGTGGGATCCGCAGCAGCTGCTCACCACGCTGCGCGCCTATACCGGCCTGAGCCAGCCGCTGATGGGCAAAGCGCCGCTGATTATCTGGCCAGAGTCAGCCATTACCGATCTGGAGAGCAACCAGCAGCCCTTCCTGCGCTCGCTGGACGGCCTGCTGCGCGAGCGCGGCAGTTCGCTGATCACCGGCATCGTGGATTCCCGGCTGGAGCATAATCGCTATCACGACTATAACTCGGTGATCGTGCTGGGCGGCGACGCGCCTTACAGTTATCAGAGCATGAACCGCTACCAGAAAAATCACCTGGTGCCGTTTGGGGAATTTGTGCCGCTGGAGAGCCTGCTGCGTCCGCTGGCTCCCTTCTTCGATCTGCCGATGTCCGGCTTCAGCCGCGGCGACTATCTGCAACCGCAGCTGCGCGCCGCGGGCTATCGCCTCACCAGCGCCATCTGCTATGAGATAGTGCTGGGCGAGCAGGTGCGCGCGAACTTCCGCCCGGATACCGATTTTCTGCTGACCGTATCCAACGATGCATGGTTCGGCCACTCTATCGGACCCTGGCAGCACTTTCAGATGGCGCGGATGCGCGCGCTGGAGTTAGGCCGACCGCTGCTGCGCAGCACCAATAACGGCGTTACCGCCGTGGTGAATTCGCAGGGCGAGGTCGACAAAATTCTGCCGCAGTTTACCCGCGACGTATTGCTGGATAAGGTCACGCCTGCCACCGGCGAAACCCCTTACGCCCACGCTGGCCTGTGGCCGGTCTGGCTGTTGACGCTGTGCGCCGCGCTGCTGGCGCTGTGGCGTCGTAAAGCCTGATGCGATGTGCGAGCGGCGAGCGCTTTTCTCGCCGCCGCCTCTTCCCCATTTTCCGCTTATCTCTCCTCCTCTTCCGCGATTTTCTGCTGCGCCTGATAACTGGCACGCGGCTTGCTTTTAGTAACCCGGTTTCCTGCAAACCTGGCGGCATGGCGGGCTGATGCGAGCCGCTCCGCACCGTAAAAAGGCAAGGCTGTGCACCGTTAACGCGCAACCCGTGAAACTCGCCTCAATTTGGTGCGGAACACCTCGCAAAAAAAGAAACTTTTTCGTTTCATAACGTTAACAATCCGCTATGTTAGTGAATATTCTCAGCGCGCTTGCGCGATGGGAAAACAAAAAAAGCAGCAGGAAATACACACAACATCACACATCTGCGCAGTTTATATTCTGTGCAATATCTCTTGAAGGAGTTGGACCATGCAGATACGCAAAGTGGCATTATCGCTTTTGCTGGCGGGCGTAGCAGCAGCGGGCGCGGCCCAGGCGGAAGATCTCAGCGGCACCCTGAAGAAGATCAGCGACAATGGCGTTATTGTCGTCGGTCACCGCGAGTCGTCTGTTCCTTTTTCCTATTACGACAACCAGCAAAAAGTCGTGGGCTACTCACAGGCGTTCTCCAGTGCCATCGTCGATGCCATCAAAGCGAAGCTGAATAAGCCGGATTTGCAGGTCAAAATGATCCCGATCACATCGCAAAACCGTATCCCGCTGTTACAGAACGGCACCTACGATTTTGAGTGTGGCTCCACCACCAATAACGTTGAGCGTCAGAAACAGGCGGCCTTCTCCAATACCATTTTTGTTATCGGCACGCGTCTGCTGGTGAAAAAGGGCGGCGACATTAAAGACTTCCCTGACCTGAAAGGGAAAACCGTAGTCGTGACCTCCGGCACCACCTCTGAAGTGCTGCTGCATAAGCTGAACGATGAGAAAAAAATGGAGATGCGCATCATCAGCGCTAAAGACCACGGCGATTCCTTCCGCACCCTGGAAACCGGTCGCGCGGTGGCCTTTATGATGGATGACGCCCTGCTGGCAGGCGAACGCGCTAAGGCGAAGAAGCCAGACAACTGGGAGATCGTCGGCACGCCGCAGTCGCAGGAAGCCTACGGCTGTATGCTGCGTAAAGATGATGCGCAGTTTAAAACGCTGGTAGACGACACCATCGCGAAAGCGGAAACCTCCGGCCAGGCCGCGAAATGGTTTGATACCTGGTTCAAGCAGCCGATTCCGCCGAAGAATCTGAACCTGAACTTTGATCTGTCAAGCGAGATGCAGGCGCTGTTTAAAACGCCAAACGACAAAGCACTTAACTAACAACGACAACAAGGGCGGCCTCGCTGCCCTCTCGATTGCTGAAAACCCGGCGCGGACAGACAAGCTGCTCAGGTCGTTCCCCTGAAGCAGGCCATACAGACGCCGTTCATCAATCTTCAGGGTAGCTTAGCTACCCTTTTTTACCGGAGCTCGTTATGGGTATCGACTGGAACTGGGGCATCTTTCTCGAACAGGCCCCGTTCGGCAACACGACTTACCTCGGCTGGCTGTGGTCCGGATTTCAGGTGACCGTTGCGGTCTCCTGCTGCGCCTGGATTATCGCCTTCCTTGTAGGTTCCTTCTTCGGCATTCTGCGTACCGTGCCTAACCGCCTGCTGGCGACACTCGGCACCTGTTACGTGGAGCTGTTCCGCAATATTCCGCTGATCGTGCAGTTCTTCTTCTGGTATCTGGTCGCCCCGGAGCTGGTGGGCGAAAAACTCGGCATGTGGTTTAAATCGGAGCTGGACCCCAACGTTCAGTTCTTTACCGCCTCGGTGATCTGCCTCGGCCTGTTTACCGCTGCGCGCGTCTGTGAACAGGTTCGCGCCGCGATTCAGTCGCTGCCGCGCGGGCAGAAAAACGCCGGGCTGGCGATGGGGCTGACGCTGCCGCAGACCTATCGCTATGTGCTGCTGCCCAACGCCTATCGCGTTATCGTGCCGCCCATGACGTCGGAAATGCTGAACCTGGTAAAGAATTCGGCCATCGCCTCGACCATCGGGCTGGTGGATATGGCGGCGCAGGCGGGTAAGCTGCTCGACTATTCGGCGCATGCCTACGAGTCCTTTACGGCCATTACGCTGGCCTATATCGCCATCAACCTGGTGATCATGCTGATTATGAGTCTGGTAGAGCGCAAGGTGCGTCTGCCGGGTAATCTGGGAGGGAAATAATGTACGAGTTTGACTGGAGTTCTATTCCTCCCAGCCTGCCCTATCTGCTTAACGGCCTGGGGATTACGCTAAAAATCACCGTCACGGCGGTGGTGTTCGGCATTATCTGGGGCACCCTGCTGGCGGTCATGCGGCTGTCGACCTTCAAACCGATTAGCTGGTTCGCCCGGCTTTACGTCAACCTGTTTCGCTCCGTTCCGCTGGTGATGGTGCTGCTCTGGTTCTATCTGGTCGTGCCGAGCTTTTTGCAGCAGGTGCTGGGGCTGTCGCCGAAAACCGATATCCGCCTGATTTCAGCGATGATCGCCTTTTCGCTGTTTGAAGCGGCCTACTACTCCGAAATTATTCGCGCCGGTATTCAGAGCATCTCGCGCGGTCAGTCTAACGCCGCGCTGGCGCTGGGCATGACGCACTGGCAGTCAATGCAGCTGATTATTCTGCCGCAGGCGTTTCGCGCCATGGTGCCGCTGCTGCTGACGCAGGGCATCGTGCTGTTCCAGGATACGTCGCTGGTTTACGTGCTGAGCCTGGCCGACTTCTTCCGCACCGCCTCAACCATCGGCGAGCGTGACGGCACTCAGGTAGAAATGGTTCTCTTCGCCGGGCTGGTTTACTTCGCAATCAGCCTGAGCGCTTCGCTGTTGGTCAGCTATCTAAAAAGAAAAAGGACGGTTTAAATGATTAACCTGAAAAACGTTTCTAAGTGGTATGGTCACTTTCAGGTGCTGACCGACTGCACGACCGAAGTTCAGAAAGGGGAAGTCGTGGTCGTATGCGGACCGTCCGGCTCCGGTAAATCTACCCTGATCAAAACCGTCAACGGTCTGGAGCCGATTCAGCAGGGCAGCATTCTGGTGAACGGCACCGAAGTTAACAACAGAAAGACCAATCTGGCCCAGCTGCGCAGCAAGGTCGGCATGGTATTTCAGCATTTCGAACTGTTCCCGCATCTCAGCATCGTGGATAACCTGGTGCTGGCTCAGGTGAAAGTGCTGAAGCGCGATAAAGCGGCGGCGCGCGAAAAAGGTCTGAAGCTGCTGAATCGCGTCGGGCTGTCTGCTCACGCGCAGAAATTTCCCGGTCAGCTGTCGGGCGGGCAGCAGCAGCGCGTGGCGATTGCGCGCGCGCTCTGCATGGACCCTATCGCTATGCTGTTTGACGAGCCGACCTCAGCGCTCGATCCAGAGATGATCAACGAAGTGCTGGACGTCATGGTCGAACTGGCCAATGAAGGCATGACGATGATGGTGGTGACGCACGAAATGGGCTTCGCCCGTAAAGTAGCGAACCGCGTTATCTTTATGGACGAAGGAAAGATTATTGAGGATACGCGTAAAGACGACTTCTTTAACAATCCCCAGTCGGATCGCGCGAAAGAGTTTCTGGCGAAGATCCTGCACTAACTCGCCCGGCGCGCTTCATTAAGAACCAGACGTTAGCGCATTCGCCTGGCAAGCGGATGGGACGGCCTGAGGAGCAAAGCGTTCCGCGCCGCGGACAAAACGCCGGAACGCAGCGCGTAAGCCTGTTTACCAACGCACCTCAGAGATGAGGTGCGTATCCGCGCGGGACGAGCGAACCGGGATGCGTAAAGTGCCTTTGCGATCGGGCGACCTCATCCGCGTTCGCGCCCTCGCCTCGCCCGCGCTTTCTCAAGGCTCAAACGGCTGACGCTGAAACTGATCGTGGCCGCATTCCGGACAGCGCGTTAAGGTCTCAGGGGTGTAGATAGCGCGCGTAAAGTGGCACTTCTCGCACACCAGATTGCCCAGACCGACCACCTCTCCGCTCTGATAGACGCCGTGATGATGCAGATCCTGAAATACCTCGCGCCACTCCAGCTGACTCTTGTCGGTAATATCCGCCAGCTCTTTCCAGACGCTCTCGCGGATAATGCGCATAAACAGCGAGTCGCTGACGCTCTCTGGCTGATGCACCTCCTGATAGCTGCGTGCAAACTCTTCTAAATCACGGCGGACAGCGGCCAGCGCCTGATCGATCTGGCCCGGCGTCGCCGACTCGCTGGCCATCAGTTCCCGACGGCGGGCGGCCACCAGTGCATCAATGTCCCGATCGCCATGGCGCAGACGCTCGGTGAGCACGGCCAGGGATTCGCGATAAAGTTGCGCCACTTTATTCATTTTATTCTCCTTTCTGCGCGGATAAGCCAGCTTTAAGTTTAGCCGCTTTGCGCCGTTTGCCGTGCTGTTTAGCCAGACGAATCAGAATAACCCGGCGGGATACGGCGTTCCGCGAGAAATCGCCGCAACAGGGCGGTGAAGTGTTGTTGACCGGCAGCCATATGGGTATGCTATGCGGATCTTAAAGTAAGCTAAGCGTTATTCATTAAGGACCACAGGCTGCCATGCAAGAGCAATACCGCCCGGAAGAGATAGAATCCCGCGTCCAGCAACACTGGGACGAAAACCAAACGTTCAAAGTGACCGAAGATGAGAGCAAAGAGAAATATTACTGCCTCTCCATGCTGCCCTATCCTTCCGGCCGCCTACATATGGGCCACGTACGCAACTACACCATCGGCGATGTGATTGCCCGTTACCAGCGTATGCTCGGCAAAAATGTGTTGCAGCCGATTGGCTGGGATGCGTTTGGTCTGCCCGCCGAAGGCGCTGCGGTCAAAAACAACACCGCGCCCGCGCCCTGGACCTACGACAACATCGAATACATGAAGAACCAGCTAAAACTGCTGGGCTTCGGCTATGACTGGAGCCGTGAACTGGCGACCTGTAAGCCGGAGTACTACCGCTGGGAACAGTGGTTCTTCACTAAGCTGTATGAAAAAGGCCTGGTTTATAAAAAAACCTCGGCGGTGAACTGGTGCCCGAACGATCAGACGGTGCTGGCGAACGAGCAGGTGATTGACGGCTGCTGCTGGCGCTGCGACACCAAAGTCGAGCGTAAAGAGATCCCGCAGTGGTTTGTAAAAATCACCGACTACGCGGACGAGCTGCTCAACGACCTGGACACGCTGGAAGACTGGCCGGAGCAGGTCAAAACCATGCAGCGTAACTGGATTGGCCGCTCTGAAGGCGTAGAGATCACCTTCGACGTCGCCGACAGCGAAGAAAAAGTCACCGTCTACACCACGCGTCCGGACACCTTCCTCGGCGCAACCTACGTCGCTGTGGCGGCGGGCCATCCGCTGGCGCTTCAGGCGTCGATGGGCAACCCGGTGCTGGCCGACTTTATCGCTGAATGCCGCAACACTAAAGTGGCCGAAGCCGATATGGCGACCATGGAGAAAAAAGGTATGGCGACCGGTCTGTTCGCCATCCACCCGCTGACCGGCGACAAAGTTCCGGTCTGGGTCGCCAACTTCGTCCTGATGGAGTACGGCACCGGCGCGGTCATGGCGGTTCCCGCGCATGACCAGCGCGACTGGGAATTCGCCACCAAATACGATCTGCCGATTAAACCGGTGGTGTTAAATGCAGACGGCAGCGAGCCGGACGTCAGCGCCGCCGCGATGACGGAAAAAGGCACCCTGTTCAACTCAGGCGAGTTCAGCGGCCTGAGCCACGAAGAGGGCTTCAACGCTATCGCCGATGCGCTGGCCGCGAAAGGCGTAGGCGTGCGCAAAGTGAACTACCGCCTGCGTGACTGGGGCGTATCACGTCAGCGCTACTGGGGCGCGCCGATTCCGATGGTGACGCTGGAAGACGGCACCGTGATGCCGACGCCTGAAGATCAGCTGCCGGTTATTCTGCCGGAAGACGTGGTGATGGACGGCATTACCAGCCCGATCAAAGCCGATCCGGAGTGGGCGAAAACCACGGTTAACGGCCAGCCTGCGCTGCGCGAAACCGACACCTTCGACACCTTTATGGAGTCCTCCTGGTACTACGCGCGCTATACCTGCGCCAACTATGATGAAGGCATGCTGGATCCGGCTGCGGCCAACTACTGGCTGCCGGTGGATCAGTATGTCGGCGGTATCGAACACGCCATCATGCACCTGATGTATTTCCGCTTTTATCACAAGCTGCTGCGCGATGCGGGCCTCGTGACCTCCAGCGAACCGGCGAAACGTCTGCTGTGTCAGGGGATGGTGCTGGCGGACGCCTTCTACTATCTCGGCGCAAACGGCGAGCGCAACTGGGTCTCTCCGGTTGACGTGACCGTAGAGCGCGATGAAAAAGGCCGCATCGTGAAGGCGACCGACACGCAGGGCCGCGAAGTGATCTACGCCGGCATGAGCAAGATGTCGAAGTCGAAAAACAACGGTATCGATCCGCAGCTGATGGTAGAGCGCTACGGCGCAGACACGGTGCGCCTGTTTATGATGTTCGCGTCACCGGCGGAAATGACGCTGGAGTGGCAGGAGTCAGGCGTTGAAGGCGCTAACCGCTTCCTGAAGCGCGTGTGGAAGCTGGCTTATGAGCACACGGCGAAAGGCGCGACGGCCGCGCTGAACCTGGATGGTCTCAACGACGATCAGAAAGCGCTGCGTCGCGACCTGCACAAAACCATCGCCAAAGTCTCCGATGACATTGGCCGTCGTCAGACCTTTAACACCGCTATTGCGGCGATTATGGAGCTGATGAACAAACTGGCGCGCGCGCCGCAGGAGAGCGAGCAGGATCGCGCGCTGATGCAGGAAGCCCTGCTGGCCGTGGTGCGTATGCTCTATCCGTTCACGCCGCATGCCAGCTACGTGCTGTGGCAGGCGCTGGGCGGCGAAGGCAGCGTAGACAACGCCGTCTGGCCGGTCGCGGACGAAGCCGCGATGGTCGAAGACTCCCTGCTGGTCGTGGTGCAGGTAAACGGCAAAGTCCGTGGTAAAATTACCGTGGCTGCCGACGCGACGCAGGAACAGGTTCAGGCGCGCGCCGCAGAGGAACATCTGGTGGCGAAGTACCTTGACGGCGTCACTATCCGCAAAGTGATTTATGTACCCGGCAAACTGCTTAACCTGGTCGTAGGTTAAGTTCAGGAGGAACTGTGCGACATCTGATTATCAGGCTGTTTGTCCTGCTGGCGGTGACCATCACCGCTGGCTGTGGGTTTCATCCGCGCGGCACCACTCAGGTGCCAACCGAGCTGAAAACGCTGATCGTAAACAGCGGCGACCCTTACGGCCCGCTGGCCCGCACGGTGCGTCAGCAGCTGCGTATCAACAACGTCACCATTGTTGAAGATACCAAACAGAACCGCACCGACATCCCTACGCTGCGTCTGGGTGGGGAAGTGCTGGGCCGCGATACCGCGTCGGTGTTTATCAGCGGCACGACGGCGGAATACTCAATGGTAATGCGCGTGTCGGCGCAGGTTCTGCTGCCGGGCAAAGGCATCTATCCGATCAGCACGGCGGTTTATCGCTCCTTCTTCGATAACCCGAACGCCGCGCTGGCGAAAGATGCCGAGCAGGATCTGATTGTGCAGGAGATGCGCCAGCGCGCCGCCGAACAGCTGGTGCGTAAACTGCTGACCGTTCACGCTGCGCAGATCAACAATAAAGACACGCTGCCGGCCTCGGCCAGCGAATCTGCGACGCCAGCGGAAACACCCTCCTCTTCCGCTACCAGTCTGCAATGATCAGGATCTATCCTGAACAACTCGGCGCGCAGCTCCGCGAGGGGCTGCGCGCCTGCTATTTACTGGCCGGAAACGAACCGCTGCTGTTGCAGGAGAGCGCCGATGCGGTGCGATCGGCTGCCGCCGCCCAGGGGTTTGAGGAACACTTCAGCTTTACCCTTGATGCCCAGACCGACTGGGACAGCCTGTTTGCCAGCTGTCAGTCGCTGAGTTTATTCGCTCAGCGTCAGACCCTTAGCCTGATCTTTCCCGAAAACGGCCCTAACGCGGCGATGGCTGAACAGCTCAGCAAGCTGGCAGCTTTGCTGCACAGCGATATTCTGCTGATTTGCCATATGGCGAAGCTCACCAAAGCTCAGGAGAACAGCGCCTGGTTTAAGGCGCTCTCCGCGCAGGCGGTGCTGGTGCCGTGCCAGACCCCGGAACAGGCGCAGCTGCCGCGCTGGGTGGCGGCGCGCGCGAAAAGCCTGAAGCTATCGGTTGATGATGCGGCTATTCAGCTGCTCTGCTACTGCTATGAAGGCAACCTGCTGGCGCTGGCGCAGGCGCTGGAGCGCCTGTCTCTGCTGTGGCCCGACGGCAAACTGACGCTGCCGCGCGTGGAAGAGGCGGTCAGCGACGCCGCGCACTTTACCCCGTTCCACTGGGTAGACGCGCTGCTGGCGGGAAAAAGCAAACGCGCCCTGCATATCCTGCATCAGCTGGAAAAAGAGGAGAGCGAACCGGTTATTTTGCTGCGCACCCTCCAGCGCGACCTGATGACGCTGCTGCATCTGCAACGACACCAGGCGCAGCAGCCGCTGCGGACATTAATGGATCAGCAGCGTATCTGGCAGAACCGCCGCGGCCTGTTTACCGAGGCGCTGCAAAGGGTTGACGGCGCTCGTCTGCAACGCGCGGTCCACCTGCTGGCGCAGATTGAATTATCCCTGAAGCAGGATTACGGACAGCGTATCTGGCCGCAGCTGGAGACCCTGTCGCTGATGCTCTGCCATCGCCACTTCCCAACAGGTTTCGTTTATGTCTGAACTGCATGCCCTGTTCGGCGGCACTTTCGATCCCGTGCACTTCGGCCATCTGCGCCCGGTGGAAGCGCTGGCGCAGCAGATCGGGCTGGCGCGCGTGCTGCTGCTGCCGAATAACGTGCCGCCGCATCGTCCGCAGCCCGAAGCCAGCTCGACGCAGCGCCTTGAGATGCTGCGCTGCGCCATACGCGATCGCCCGCTGTTCGACATCGATACCCGCGAACTGCGACGCGAAACCCCGTCCTGGACGGTGGCGACGCTGGAAGAACTGCGCGCCGAACGCGGCCCGCAGCAGCCGCTGGGGTTTATTATCGGGCAGGACTCGCTGTTAAGCCTGTCAGGCTGGCATCGCTGGCAGGATCTGCTGTCGCTGTGCCACCTGCTGGTGTGCAAACGGCCGGGCTACGCGGCGGAAATGGCGTCGCCAGAGATGCAGCACTGGCTGGACGCCCATCTTGCCGACGCCCCTCAACAGCTGCATCAGCAGCCCGCCGGCCTGATCTGGCTGGCCGATACGCCGCTGGTCGCCATCTCTGCGACGGAAATCCGTCAGCGCCGTCACCAGGGGCTATCGTGCGCCCATCTGCTGCCGCCAGCGGTCATTGACTATATCGACCAGGCGGGTCTTTATCTCAAATAACCGCAAGCCGGGCATATATCGCGCAGGTTAATGCCGTGGTATACTGCGCGGCTTAATTTTTTGGCTGCGTCATCGGGGCCAGCAGCCGGCCCGCTACTATCCGTATTGAAGGGGAACCTTTTGCAAGGTAAAGCACTCCAAGATTTCGTTATTGATAAGATTGATGATCTTAAAGGTCAGGACATCGTCGCACTCAACGTTCAGGGCAAATCCAGTATTACCGACTGCATGATTATCTGCACCGGTACCTCCACGCGCCACGTCTCTTCCATTGCGGATCATGTGGTGCAGGAATCCCGCGCCGCTGGGTTGATCCCGCTGGGCGTAGAGGGCAAAAATGCCGCTGACTGGGTGGTCGTCGATCTGGGTGATGTGATCGTACACGTCATGCAGGAAGAGAGCCGCCAGCTGTATGAGCTGGAAAA
This sequence comes from Candidatus Pantoea deserta, assembly GCF_003813865.1. Classification (GTDB taxonomy): domain Bacteria; phylum Pseudomonadota; class Gammaproteobacteria; order Enterobacterales; family Enterobacteriaceae; genus Pantoea; species Pantoea deserta. The sequence goes on along the minus strand of NZ_RMVG01000002.1, from coordinate 339,353 downwards.
GCTCTGGGGCTGATCGTGAAACTACAGCTTGTGGCCGTAGGCACCAAAATGCCTGACTGGGTGCAAACCGGCTTCACCGAATATTTGCGCCGCTTTCCGAAAGATATGCCGCTGGAGCTGGTGGAAGTCCCCGCCGGTAAACGCGGCAAAAACGCCGACATCAAACGCATTCTGGAGAAAGAAGGCGAAGCGATGCTGGCGGCGACCGGCAAAGGCAACCGCATCGTCACGCTGGACATTCCAGGCCAGCCGTGGGAAACCCCGCAGCTTGCGCAGCAGCTGGAGCGCTGGAAGCAGGACGGACGCGACGTCAGTCTGCTGATTGGCGGTCCGGAAGGGCTGTCGCCCGCCTGTAAAGCCGCGGCTGAGCAGAGCTGGTCACTTTCGGCGCTGACGCTGCCTCATCCGCTGGTGCGCGTGCTGGTCGCCGAGAGCCTGTATCGCGCCTGGAGCATCACCGCCAATCATCCTTATCATCGTGAATAAACGGTAAGGCCAACCCCGACATTTTAAGTAGCGGATGAAATTACAAAGCAACGCCTTTCGCGATTACAGTGCCGAGCAGAAACTCTTTGTCCGCCGGGCATTAATTGCTTTCTTCGGCATTCTGGTGCTCTCCAGCGTGCTGGTGGTCAATCTTTATCACCTGCAAATTCTGCGCTTTGAAGATTACAGTACCCGCTCTAACGAAAACCGCATCAAGCTGGTGCCGGTAGCGCCGAGCCGCGGCATTATCTATGACCGTAACGGCACCGCGCTGGCGCTCAACCGCACCATCTATCAGGCCGAACTGGTGCCTGAGAAGGTTGATAACCTCAAGCAAACCTTGCAGGATCTGCGCCCGGTGCTGGATATGACCGACGAGGATCTCGACGCCTTCGACAAAGAGCGCAAGCGCTCGCGCCGCTTTACCTCGATTCCGGTCAAGGTCGGCCTGAACGAGGTGCAGGTCGCCCGCTTCGCCGTAAACCAGTACCGCTTTCCCGGCGTTGAGGTTAAAGGCTATCAGCGCCGTTACTATCCCTATGGCCCTACCCTGACGCACGTCGTCGGCTACGTTTCAAAGATCAACGACCGCGATGTGGCGCGCCTTGATAAAGAGGGCAAGTGGCCAAACTACGCCGCCACGCATGATATCGGCAAACTGGGGATCGAAAACTATTACGAAGATGTGCTGCACGGGATTACCGGCTACGAAGAGGTCGAGGTCAACAACCGCGGCCGCGTGATCCGCCAGCTGCACGAGCAGTCGCCGCAGGCGGGGCGCGACATCTGGCTGACCATCGACCTCAAGCTCCAGCAATATATCGAAACCCTGCTGGCCGGCAGCCGCGCCGCCGTCGTGGTCAGCGATCCGCGCACCGGCGAGATCCTGGCGATGGTCTCCACACCCAGTTACGATCCGAATCTGTTTGTCGACGGCATTTCAGGTAAAGATTATCGCGGGCTGCTTAACGATGAGAACCGACCGCTCTATAACCGCGCGATTCAGGCCTCCTATCCGCCCGCGTCTACGGTGAAACCCTATGTGGCGGTTTCCGCCCTGAGCGCAGGGGTGATTAACCGCAACACCAGCCTGTTCGATCCCGGCTGGTGGCAGCTGCCCGGCTCAGAAAAGCGCTACCGCGACTGGAAAAAATGGGGGCATGGCCGCCTCAACGTCACCAAATCGCTGGAAGAATCCGCCGATACCTTTTTTTACCAGGTGGCGTATGACATGGGCATCGATCGCCTGTCGGAGTGGATGAATAAGTTCGGCTACGGCCACCGCACCGGCATCGATCTGCCGCAGGAGAGCGCGGGCAATATGCCGACGCGCGAATGGAAAATGAAGCGCTTTAAGAAGCCGTGGTATCAGGGCGATACCATTCCGGTGGGTATCGGCCAGGGCTACTGGACGGCGACCCCGCTGCAAATGAACAAAGCGCTGATGATCCTGATTAACGACGGCGTGGTAAAAGTGCCGCACCTGCTGCGCGCCACGCGCGAAGGGCGCACCATCGTGCCCTGGCGTCAGCCGCCGGGGGAACCCATTGGCGACATCCACTCCGGCTACTGGGAAATTGCTAAAGACGGAATGTACGGCGTGGCGAACCGCGCAAACGGAACCGCGCACAAAAGCTTTGCCGACGCGCCCTATAAAATCGCGGCCAAATCCGGTACCGCGCAGGTGTTTGGTCTGAAAGAGAATGAAACCTACAACGCGCACAAAATTGCCGAACGGCTGCGCGACCATAAACTGATGACCGCATTTGCGCCCTATGACAAACCGCGCGTTGCCGTCACGATGATCCTGGAAAACGGCGGCGCCGGTCCGGCGGTTGGCACGGTGATGCGACAGATTCTCGACCACATTATGTTGGGCGACAACAATACGGCTCTGCCAGACGCGGCTCCTGTGCCGCCTGGCTATGAAGGTGAATAACGATGTCGATGAACGATAGTCCGCAAAAAAGATCGATCTGGACGCGTATCCACATCGATCCCCTGTTTATGCTGGTGATTCTGGCGCTGCTGGGCTACAGCGCGATTGTGATCTGGAGCGCCAGCGGACAGGATCCGGGCATGATGGAGCGCAAGATAGGCCAGATTGCGATGGGGCTGGTGATCATGCTGGTGCTGGCGCAGGTGCCGCCGCGCGTCTACGAAGGCTGGGCGCCCTATCTCTATATTGTCTGCGTCATCTTACTGGTTGCGGTAGACGCCTTCGGTCATATCAGTAAAGGCGCGCAGCGCTGGCTCGATCTGGGCGTCGTGCGCTTCCAGCCGTCGGAGATCGCAAAAATCGCCGTGCCGCTGATGGTGGCGCGCTTTATCAACCGCGACGTCTGTCCGCCAACGCTGAAAAATACCGGCATCGCGCTGATCCTGATCTTTATGCCAACGCTGCTGGTGGCCGCTCAGCCCGATCTCGGCACCTCGATTCTGATTGCCGCATCAGGGCTTTTCGTGCTGTTTCTGTCGGGCATGAGCTGGAAGCTGATCGGCGTGGCGGTGCTGCTGGTCGCGGCCTTTATCCCGATACTGTGGTTCTTTCTGATGCACGACTATCAGCGCGACCGCGTGATGATGCTGCTCGATCCAGAGAGCGATCCCCTCGGCGCGGGCTACCATATTATTCAGTCGAAAATCGCCATTGGCTCCGGCGGACTGCGCGGCAAAGGCTGGCTGCACGGCACCCAGTCGCAGCTGGAGTTTCTGCCTGAACGCCACACCGACTTTATCTTCGCCGTACTGGCGGAAGAGCTGGGCCTGGTGGGCGTGCTGATCCTGCTGGTGCTCTATCTGCTGCTGATCCTGCGCGGGCTAATGATCGCGGCGCGCGCCCAGACCACCTTTGGCCGCGTCATGGCGGGTGGATTAATGCTGATTTTGTTTGTCTATGTTTTCGTTAATATTGGCATGGTAAGTGGTATCTTACCGGTGGTCGGCGTCCCCCTGCCGCTGGTCAGCTACGGGGGTTCGGCGCTGATCGTGCTTATGGCGGGATTCGGCATAGTGATGTCGATCCATACTCACAGAAAAATGTTATCTAAAAGCGTTTAAGAGGCTGCACATGCGTAAGGAATGGCCCGGCGTTGCTCTGGCATTACTGGTTTTAACCGCCTGTACCACACAGGAACCGCAAACCACGGCGCCGCCCCAACCGGCCTACAACGGGCCGGTGGTGGAAATTCCGGGCGTGGAGCCGAAATATGAGCCGGTTAATCCCACCACCAGCCAGGATTACAGCGCGAACGGTAAGTCCTACCGTATCGTCAAAAATCCCGCTAACTTCAGCGAAGTGGGATTAGCGGCCTGGTATGGCGATGAGGCGCAGGGCAAGCGCACCGCTATCGGCGAGAGCTACGATCCTGACGCGCTGACGGCGGCACATCCGACCCTGCCGTTACCCAGCTATGTCCGCGTTACCAACCTCGCTAACGGTCGTCAGATTGTGGTGCGGGTAAACGACCGCGGTCCTTATACGCCGGGGCGCATTATCGATCTGTCGCGCGCGGCGGGCGATCGCCTCAACATCTCGAACAACACGCGCGTGCGGGTAGACTTTATTCAGGTCGCCCCGGACGGCACTCTTTCCGGTCCCGGCACTATCGGCACCACAGTGGCGAAACAGAGCTATGCCCTGCCCGCCCGTCCCGATCTCGGCGGTAACGGCGTCATGAACGGCGGCAGCGCGCCTGCCGCAGCGCCCGTACCGGCGCAAGATATTCGCGCCGTTGACAACAGCACCTTACAAAGCAGCGACAGCATGGGCGCTCCGGTGAGCAGCAGCGGCTTTCTCGGCGCGCCGCAGCCTTTAGCCAGCGGCGTGCTGGAAGGCAGCGAGCCTGAACCGCAGCCTGCCGTCGCGCCCGCAGCCTCTGCCGTCGCGGCCGCGCCTGCCGCCGGCAGCTCCGCCGCGCAGGCAGCGGGTAGCTTTGTGGTCCAGGTGGGCGCCATCAACGACGCCGCACGCGCGCAGCAGCTGGCGCAGAGCCTGGGACAAAAATATGGCGTGCCCGGCACCGTTGAGAACGCCGGAAATAATGTTTATCGCATTCAGCTCGGCAGCTTTACTCATCGCGCCGAGGCCGCTGCGCTTCAGCAGCGCCTGAGTGCAGACGGCCAGGCGTCGTTTATTACCAGCACGCGCCGTTAATCTCTGCTAACAACAGAATGACAAAGCAAGATGCCTGCAAAACAGGCATTTGCTATCATGAGTCACTTTTTTTTAACCTTAACTCACGGATGTTGTAGTCCATACATGAACACGCTGAAACCCTCCCGTTTTCTGAAACGCCTGACAGCAGGCTCACTGATCGCCTTCTCGCTCAGCCACGTCGCATTTGCTGATGACATTAACCTCAAGACCATGATCCCCGGCGTACCGGATATTGATGCAGAGGCTTATATCCTGATCGACTACAACTCAGGTAAAGTGCTGGCCGAAAAGAACGCCGATGCGCGCCGCGACCCCGCCAGCCTGACCAAAATGATGACCAGTTATGTTATCGGTCAGGCGGTGAAGGCCGGCAAAATCCATCAGGATGATGTCGTTACCGTGGGTAAAGACGCCTGGGCGACCGGTAACCCGGTGTTTAAAGGCTCCTCGCTGATGTTCCTGAAGCCGGGAGATCGCGTGCCGGTTTCACAGCTGACGCGCGGCATCGTATTGCAGTCGGGCAATGATGCCTGCGTGGCGATGGCGGACTATGTTGCCGGTAGCCAGGATGCGTTTGTCGGCCTGATGAATAACTACGTGAAGGCGCTGGGCCTGCAAAACACCCACTTCCAGACGGTGCACGGTCTGGATGCCGAAGGCCAGTACAGTTCAGCCCGCGATATGGCGCTGATTGGTCAGGCGCTGATCCGCGACGTGCCGGACGAATACTCGGTTTATAAAGAGAAAGAGTTCACTTTTAACAATATCCGTCAGACCAACCGCAACGGTCTGCTGTGGGATACCAGCCTCAACGTAGACGGTATCAAAACCGGCCATACGGCCTCTGCCGGCTATAACATCGTGTCGTCGGCCACCGAAGGCCAGATGCGTCTGATTTCGGCAGTGCTGGGTGGTCGCACCTTTAAAGGCCGTGAAGTCGAAAGCAAAAAGCTGCTGACCTGGGGCTTCCGCTTCTTTGAAACCGTAGCGCCGCTGAAAGCAGGCAAAGAGTTCGCCTCTGAGCCGGTCTGGTTCGGCAACAGCGATCGCGTCCAGCTGGGCGTAGAGAAAGACGCCTACCTGACGATTCCGCGCGGCCGTATGAAAGATCTGAAAGCCAGCTACGTTCTGAACAACAGCGAACTGCACGCCCCGCTGCAAAAAAATCAGGTGGTGGGCAGCATCAACTTCCAGCTCGACGGCAAAACCGTGGAACAGCGTCCGCTGGTGGTGCTGAACGAAGTGCAGGAAGGCGGATTCTTCAGCCGCATCATCGATTACATCAAACTGATGTTCCATCACTGGTTTGGCTAACCAGACGGGCGGTTGAAAAATCGCCACATCGTCGCCATAACTACGTTATGATAATGCTCCCGCTTCGGCGGGAGCCTGTTTTTTATGCACCGGAGTCAATATGAAAACCAAACTGAATGAACTGCTCGAATTCCCTACCCCTTTTACCTATAAAGTGATGGGTCTGGCGCAGCCGGAGCTGGTTGATCAAGTGGTTGAAGTGGTGCAACGCCATGCGCCCGGCGACTACTCGCCCGACGTTAAGCCAAGCAGCAAAGGCAACTACCACTCAGTGTCGATCACGATCAACGCCACGCATATTGAACAGGTGGAAACCCTGTACGAAGAGCTTGGCAATATCGACATTGTGCGCATGGTGCTGTAAGTGCCCACGTCGGCAAAGGGTCTTGGTCTTGCCCTTTGCCGACGTTATACTCAGCCTTTCCCCCTTAACCGGACCGCCGTTTTGTCAGCAGATACGCTTCTTATTCGCCAGCTTGGCCAGCGCGACTGGCAGCCCGTCTCCGATGCCATGCATCAGTTTACCGACCGCCGTAACAGCGACAGCCGCGACGAAGTGTGGCTGGTGGAGCATCACGCCGTTTTCACCCAGGGCCAGGCGGGCAAAGCCGAGCATCTGCTGATGCCAGGGGATATTCCGGTCGTGCAGAGCGATCGCGGCGGCCAGGTCACCTATCACGGTCCGGGCCAGCAGGTGATGTATGTGCTGATTGATGTTAAACGCCGCAAGATCGGCGTGCGCCAGCTGGTTACCGCGCTGGAAGAGACGGTTATCGCCACTCTGGCCCACTTTGGCATCGCCGCGCGCGCGCGTCCCGATGCGCCAGGCGTCTACGTCGGCGACGAGAAAATCTGTTCGCTGGGTCTGCGGATTCGCAAAGGCTGCTCTTTTCACGGCCTGGCGCTCAACGTGGCCATGGATCTTACGCCCTTTTTGCGCATCAACCCCTGCGGCTATGCCGGGATGCGCATGACGCAGCTCAGCGCGTTCCAGCCTGGCGTCGCGCTCGCTGACGTGCAGCCGCTGCTGGTTGCCGCTTTTGCGCGCCTGCTGGGCTTTAGTCAGGTAGAGTGGCTATCGGCGGAAACGCTGCCGCTGCCTTAACCGTGCATGCGAATTTACAAAATTGTAACTTTTACCGCCGCCATACGGCTGCTTCTGCCTGGCGGAACTGATATAATTTTTGAAGTTTTATCAAATAAAGTTGAAAGCTGTTTCGCTGAACTGAAGGCAACAGCTCTCACCACGCAATCCGACCGGAACCCTCAGACTTATGAGTAAACCTATTCAGATGGAACGCGGCGTCAAATACCGTGACGCAGATAAAATGGCGCTCATCCCGGTGAAAACCGTGGTGACTGAACGCCAGCAACTGTTACGCAAGCCAGAATGGATGAAAATCAAGCTGCCTGCGGATTCCAGCCGCATTCAGGGCATCAAGGCGGCGATGCGTAAAAATGGTCTGCACTCGGTATGTGAAGAAGCGTCCTGTCCTAACCTGGCCGAATGTTTTAACCACGGCACCGCCACCTTTATGATCCTTGGCGCGATCTGTACCCGCCGCTGTCCGTTCTGCGACGTGGCGCACGGTCGCCCGAATGCGCCGGATGCCAATGAGCCGATGAAGCTGGCGCAGACCATTGCCGATATGGCGCTGCGCTATGTGGTGATTACCTCGGTAGACCGTGACGATCTGCGAGACGGCGGCGCGCAGCACTTCGCTGACTGCATTACCGCTATCCGCGAAAAAAGCCCGGCGATTAAGATCGAAACCCTGGTGCCCGATTTCCGTGGCCGTATGGATCGCGCGCTGGAGATCCTCAACGCGACGCCGCCGGACGTGTTCAACCATAACCTGGAAAACGTGCCGCGCGTCTATCGTCAGGTGCGACCGGGCGCGAACTATGAGTGGTCGCTGAAGCTGCTGGAACGTTTTAAAGAAGCGCATCCGGAGATCCCGACCAAATCGGGTCTGATGGTCGGTCTGGGCGAAACCAACGCAGAAATTATTGAGGTAATGCGCGACCTGCGTCGCCACGGCGTCACCATGCTGACGCTGGGACAGTATCTGCAACCGAGCCGTCATCACCTGCCGGTGCAGCGCTATGTCAGTCCGGCGGAGTTCGATGAAATGAAGGAAGAGGCGCTGGCGATGGGCTTTACCCATGCGGCATGCGGTCCCTTTGTTCGCTCCTCCTATCACGCTGATATGCAGGCGAAAGGGCTGGAAGTGAAATAAGCCCGCTCGCTTTCCGCAGGCAATAAAAAACCAGACGCGTACTGTCTGGTTTTTTTATGTCTGTAAGAAATAAATGATTACATTTATCTTCAGCGGCGGCGTATCACTCTTTGTGCGTAACGCGCTCTGCCGGAACATCTTCAGCTGTCGTTTTGGTTGCGGTGGGTTCTTCGTCTTTCATGGCTTTTTTGAAGCCTTTGATTGCGGAGCCCAGATCGCCACCCAGTGAACGTAACTTATTGGTGCCAAAAAGCAGTACGATGAGCGCACCGATGATCAGCAGTTTGGCAATACTGATACCTTCCATACTTTACCTTTCAACCTTAGCGAAAAAACAAACAGGCTTATTTACGCGCACTTCAGCGACAAGCTCAACTGTAATCTGTAACAGAGTAAGATCTATTTAATCGCGATTAAATAAACCGGCTGAGAAACGCCTGCGTGCGCGCGTGCTGCGGCCGGGTGAGCACCTGCTCCGGCGGCCCCTGCTCCACCACCACCCCGCCATCCATGAATACCACCCGATCGGCCGCCTCGCGGGCAAAACCAATTTCATGGGTCACGACAATCATGGTCAGCCCCCCGTCCGCCAGGGTACGCATAGTCTGTAGCACCTCCCCTACCAGCTCAGGATCGAGCGCCGACGTCGGCTCGTCAAACAGCATCAGCGCGGGTTTGATGGCCAGCGCGCGCGCGATGGCCACCCGCTGCTGCTGACCGCCGGAGAGATGGCGCGGCCAGGCATCGGCCTTATCGCTCAGCCCTACCCTTTCCAGCAGCGCCCTGGCGTGCGCAACGGCTTCGTGGCGCGGAAACTTATGCACGCCTACTGGCGCTTCAATAATGTTTTGCAGCACGGTCATATGCGGATAGAGATTGAACTGCTGAAACACCATGCCGATTTTCTGCCGCTGGCGCGCAATCTTACGCGGAGAGAGACGGTGCAACAGGCCGCGCTTGAGTTCATAGCCGATCTGCTGTTCGCCGACCATGATCGATCCGGCGTTCATCTCCTCCAGATGATTAATGCAGCGCAGAAAGGTCGATTTTCCAGAGCCTGACGGGCCGAGGATCACCACCACTTCGCCAGGGAATACGTCGAGGTCGATCCCTTTAAGCACTTCATTATGGCCGTAACTTTTATGCACGTTACGCGCGCTGACTAAGGGTGCAACGTCACTCATACTTCCTCCTTGCGCACCAGACGGGCATCGGATCGCGGCGCAGGCGCGCGGGCCTTAACGTTCTCTACCGTGCGGCGCGTACCGCGTGCGTAGTAACGCTCAATTGCCGACTGGCCGACATTCAGAACAGAGGTGATCAACAGATACCAGATCACCGCCACCATCAGCATCGGGACGATCTCAAAGGTGCGGTTGTAAACCGCCTGAACCGAGTAAAGCAGATCGCCCATGGCGATAACGCTGACCAGCGAGGTCGCTTTGATCATGCTGATCAGCTGGTTGCCGCTCGGCGGGATAATGGCGCGCATGGCCTGCGGAATAATAATGCGTCGCAGCGCGCGGGTACGGCTCATACCAAACGCCTGCGTGGTCTCTGTCTGACCATTGTCCACCGACAGGAGTCCGGCGCGGATAATCTCAGCCATATAGGCCGCCTCATTCAGCGCCAGCCCGGCAATGGCCGCCGTGAGCGGCGTAATCAGGTCATTGGTATTCCAGCTGGCCCAGGTCAGCGAGGTCCAGGGCAGCGTGAGCGAGATTGCTGGAAACAGCGTCGACAGGTTGTACCAGAATATCAGCTGCACCAGCAGCGGCGTTCCGCGAAAGAACCAGATATAGAGGCTGGCGATTCCGCTGAGCAGGCGGTTGTCAGACAGCCGCCACACCGCCAGCAGCAGTCCCAGCAGCGTGCCCAGCACCATCGAGACAGCGGTCAGCCCCAGCGTCACCTTGAGACCTTGCAGCACCGACGCCTCGGTAAACCATTGCAGGACCACCTGCCACTCAAAGCCAGGATTGGTCGCCACTATCCAGAGAAAATTTGAGCCGATAATCAGCACCACAATCCAGGAAAACCAGCGTCCCCAGACGGGCGCGCTGCGGGCATAAGCCACGTCGCGCTGCTGCACGTCGGCCTTGTCCGTGGCTCGTGTTTTGTGGGAGAAGTGACTCATTTTGCCGCCTCTTGCGCCAGATTCAGGCCTGGCGCGTCAATCATATTGCCGTCCAGATGCCATTTTTTCATGATGGCCGTATAGGTGCCGTTTTGGTAAAGCTGGCGATAAGCATCCAGCACGACCTTGCCCAGCTCTGAGCCTTTCGGCACCACCGTGCCCTGAAAAATATCGCCAAAGCCGTTTTTTTCGCCCTGCCCGGCCAGTTCCAGCTGACCGTTAGCCTGATCGATAAACCAGGTGAGCGGCGCCTGTGAGGAGAAGAAGGCGTCAGAACGCTTCGAGCGCACGGCGAGAATGGACGACGGCTGATCGGTGAAGGACTGTACGACAACCGCCGGCTTGCCCGCCGTTACACAGGCCTCAGACTGCTTGCGGATCACCTGCTCTGCGGAGCCTGCCGCCATAACCGCGATGCGTTTGCCGCAGGTATCGCCCAGTCCGTTGATCTTCTGGGGGTTGCCCTTCTGTACGCCAAAGACCACAAACTCCTGAACAAAATCGATAAAATCGACCTTCTGCTGACGGTCCGGATAGTCGCCTATCGGCCCAATCGCCAGCTGATAGCGACCGGAATTAATGCCGGACAGCACGCCGGAAAGGCCGCTGACCGTGGCATGTTCGATCTTCACGCCCAGCAGTTGCCCCAGCGCGTTGCTGAGATCGGCGGAAGCGCCGTCCATCGCATGCGGGCCGTTGACGATTTCATAAGGCGGAAACGAGCCGTTGTTAACCGACGTCATTTTACCCGCCTGTTTGATTGCGGCCGGTAAACGATCGTGCAGCGCCGGATCGGCTTTCTGAGTAGGCAGGGACTCTGCGGCATGGGCCAGCGAAACGCTCAGACCGAGCGCCAGCAAAATAGCGGTTGCGCACTTGTTCACGGTTTTTCTCCCAGGCGTTTTATTCTGTTTTTAATTCCGGACGGGCAAAGCGGCGATTCTCCAGCACCGGCAACAGGCTGCGTGCGTAGGCGATACGCTGCGGATCGATATCAGCAAAGACCAGCGCGGCCGACTCTGGCGCTTTGGCGATCGCTACGCCGAGCGGATCGATCACCAGGCTATTGCCGATATTACGCGGGCCGCACTCGCCTACCGCCACCATATAGCAGGTATTCTCCAGCGCACGCGCGGTAGTAAGCAGCTCCCAGTGCATCTCTTTTAGCGGCCCTTTTACCCACGCAGACGGCAGCACCAGCACCTCTGCGCCATCCAGCGCCAGGCGGCGCGCCAGCTCCGGAAAACGCACGTCATAGCAGGTCATCAGTCCAACCTTCATGCCCGCCACCTCCACCAGCGGCGGAATGACGTGGCCGGGATTCACCCGCTGCGACTCCTGCATGGCGAAGGCGTCATAGAGATGCAGCTTCTCATAGGCGGCGATGATTTCGCCGTTACGCAGCGCAACCAGCACGTTAAGCGCTTTATTGCCCTCTGTCGGCACATGCACGCTCATCATGGTGGTTAGCTCGTTTCCCTTACTCTTTTGCAACAGCCTGGTAAGAAACGGCCCGTCCAGCGGCTGGGCGGCTTTTAACACCAGATCCGGGTCGGCAATATCTCGCGCCAGCACGCCCTCCGGCAGCACCAGCAGATCGGCGCCGCCCGATCCGGCGCGCGTCATCAGATCGATGCAGATATCCGCGTTCTCTTGCCATTCGCGGCTGACCGCAAACTGCCCCATCGCTACTTTCATCACAGCTCCCCTTTACTCGCGGCCGGAAAGATCGCTTCCGGCGTCAGACTGGTTGTGGTCAGACCCTGCTGATAAAGTTCTCTGGCAAAGTCGGCAATCATCTTTTTGTTAACCTCAAACCCGTTTTCATTCCAGCTGGCAGGTAATTCCTGCGCGGTGCGTCGCAAATCATCCAGAAGCCAGGGCGTGGTGTCGGCATATTTTTCCCGCTTTTTCAGCCACAGCCGGGCGGAGCGATCGATGAGCTCGCTGAGAGCCTGCGGCAGCCAGGGATACTGCTCAGCCAGCGCGGGCTTCAGGGCAAGGATATGAATACCTGGGACATAGCCGACACGCTGGACGTAGTCACGCTCGGCCTGATAAAAATCGGGTTGCAGCTGACGCAGTCCCGACTGCGGCAGAAAGAAGCCCTCCGGCATAAAGGGCGTAAATACCGCGTCCAGCTCCCCGGCCTTCAGCAGATCAAGCAGCGGCCGCTCTTCCGGCGCGGCTTCAATGCGGCCAGGTCGTCCAAACCCCGCCAGGCGATCGGTGACAGGATGATCGGCGGTCAGACGACCGGCAAACCAGTAAGCGTCGTCAATCTCGACGCCCGCTTCGCGCAGAACGGCGCGCGTCCAGGTGTTGCCGGAATCCTGCCAGCCGGTCACGCCAATGCGCTTGCCTTTAAGCTGCGCAGGCGTGGTCAGCGGACTGTCGGCGGTAGTGATAATGCAGCGCTGGCGGAAACCGCGCATCAGAAAATGCGGCAGCCCCAGCAGGCTGACGTCGCCACGGGCACGCCCTTGCGCATAGCGGCTAAAAGAGACTTCGCCGCCATCGTAATCGGGGCTGACGGCAAGGTTATCGACCAGCGTTCCTACGCGGTCGAGGATCACATCAAATCCTTCAGCTTTCAGGTCACCCAGCGCCAGCGGCGTAAAGTAGTCCCAGTCTCGCACCGCGAGTCTGACGATCGGTTTGCTCATGTCTGCCCCGTTTTAAGGTTGCGCCCGTAGCGGCGACGATTTATTCATCAAATTGTGCTTGAATTTGATACTAATTCGGGAATACTTAGCTGAACAATCATTAATTTGTTACTGAACAAAGTTTTTTCTTATGACGAAAAAAAACGTTCTCGACTGGCTGTGCGATCGGATAACGGATACCTCGGTGAAAGGCATCGCGCTGGCAGCGTCCACGCTGATCCGCGAGGGCAAAATCGCCGTGGGCATGCAGATGCCCGCGGTGCGCGAGCTGGCGGAGAAGCTGGGCGTCAGCCCTGCCACCGTGTCAGCGGCCTGGGCGCAGCTAAAAAAAAGGAAAGTTCTGGCGGGTAAAGGACGCGGCGGCGTCTGGGTTTCCGGCAATACCGTGATGCCGCGCCCGATTCGTTTTGAAAAAATCGGCAACTACGGCGATAACATTCGCGCCGATCTGGCGATGGCGTCGCCGGATCCCGCTCTGCTGCCCGATCTGCAACCCGCCCTTCAGGCGGCGCTGAAGTCGCCTCATCTCAACAGCTATTTTCGCGAGGCGATTTCAGCGCCGCTGCTCGCCGCGATTCAACCGCGCTGGCCCTATCCCGCCGAAGCCTTTCTGGCTACGGACGGCGGCTTCGATGCGATGAATCTGGTGGTGCAGACGCTGGTGTCGCCCGGCGACCGCGTGGTTATCGAGGATCCTACCGCGACGCGTCTGCTTGATATGCTGGATAATGTAGGCGCGGAGATCTTACCCTTGGCCTGCGATAGCGAAGGACCGCTGCCTGCTGTTCTTGCCCAGCTGCTGCAACGCTCGCCCGTTATGGTGATCTACCAGCCGCGCACCCACTCGGCGACCGGCAACAGCGTCAGCGCGGCCCGTCAGGCGGCGCTGGCGACGGTGCTGGCGCAGAGCACCACGCTGATCGTCGAAGACGACGGCATTGGCGATCTCTCTTCAACGCCTGCCTGGAGTCTCGGCAACGCGTTTCCGGAGCGCACTCTGCACGTACGCTCTTTCTCTAAAGCCTACGGTCCCGATCTGCGTCTGGCCGTGCTGTCCGCGACGGCGGAGATGGTGAAGCGTATTCAGGCGTGGCGTAATTTCGGCGTCAGCTGGACCAGCCGGCTGTTACAGGACAGCGTCGCCTGGCTGCTTGAGGATGCGCAGACGCAGCAGAAAATTGCGGCGGCGCGCGCCGTTTACCGTCAGCGTCGTGAGAAAATGCTGGCGGCGCTGGCGGCGCGTGGATTAACTCTGCCCCTGCGCGACGGATTAAGCCTTTGCATACCGGTCGCGTCAGAGCAGTATGCGATGATTACCCTTGCGGCGCGCGGCATCGCCGTGCTGCCTGGCGAGCGCTGTCGCCTGGGACCTGCGCAGTTTATTCGCGTCAGTATCGCCTGTATGCAGGATGACCAGCTGGAAATGATAGCCAGCGCGCTGGCGATTGCTTCCGGCCGCGACGTTACGCTGAATGCAGATTTTTAGTATGGTAACGCGGCGACTCCACATAGCCTTCGCGCGTATAGAACTGGTTAGCCTTAAGCCGTGACGCATGGCAGTGCACTTCCATGCGATCGCAGCCGCGCTGGGACGCCATGGCTTCAGCATGCTGGAGAAGCTGTTGTCCCACCCCTTTGCTGCGCTCGCCCTCGGCGATGCAGAAGTAGCTGATACGGGCAAAATCCCCTGCCAGCGCCAGCTGGGGGATAAAATGCATCGACAGAAATCCCAGCACCTGCGTGCCGTGCTCGGCGACCAGTAGCATTTCGTCGGGATCCTGGCTGAGCTGAGCCAGGCGCTTGTCGATAAAGCTTTCGGTTCCGCCATAGCCTAATTCCGCCAGTAGCGCGCTCAGCGCAAAACTGTCTTTCGCCTGTGCCTGACGTATATTCATCCTGCCTCCTCAAGAAGATAGTGCTGCCGCTCTGTTATATAGCGTCGGCAGGAAAAAAGCTGCAAGTAAGAGTTGTTATAATAATGTTACCAGTCTTTTGTGTGACTGGGTCCGCAGATCTTAGTTGATTAAGCGCAGGACGAAGAAGCTGGAGATGAAGGGGGGGTGCAGCAGCCATAAAAAAACCCGCCATGCGGCGGGTTTTTGAAATTCTGACTGTTAACTTACAGGCTGATAACGTTAGCAGCAGATGGGCCTTTGGCACCTTCGGTGATTTCAAACTCAACGCGCTGACCTTCAGCCAGAGTTTTGAAACCGTTGCTCTGGATAGCAGAGAAGTGTACGAACACGTCTTTGCTGCCATCTTCTGGAGTAATGAAACCGAATCCTTTAGATTCATTAAACCACTTAACGTTACCTTTGATCTTGGACATCTATATTACCTTTACATGAAAAATGGACACTAAACTGTGTCGGCGTCTAGTACAGCAATTGCGGTGACATTTGTCCAGCGGCAATTGAATAAAAAGTGATAAATTTCACCTTTTTTTGCCTTTGCCACCCTTTCTTGCCGCGCAGCAGAATCAAAACGCCACCCTCAGCCAGGCAAAATAGACGTTCCCGTTGTTGTAAGTCCCTGGAATATAAGTCATCTGAAAGTTAACCGGGCCATATCCTAGCGAAGCCAGCGGCAACAGGGCAGGAACAGGGATATATTTCCAGTTATGGCGCGCCGTTACCCCCGCCGTGTAGCCCGCTCCCAGGTGAAAGCGCTCGTCGCTTAGCGGACGCCAGGTGGCTTCCCAGCCATAACCGGTAAAAGGCTCCCATTTGTTATACGAATCCTTAAAGGCCATCAGATAGAGACCGTGCCAGTTGCCCTTTTCGTCATAGCGCGAAATCCCCCCGCCGGCTCCCCAGGGCCGTTCATTATAACGGTCGATGTGATCGTCGTCGTAGGTCCAGCGGTTATGCCAGGTGATGGCCGGCAGGTAAAAGTCCCGGTTTTGCGGCTGTTCCCAGGTCTGCTGCGCATTGTTGCTGAAGGTGTTCCAGCCCTCTTTTAGCCCTTGCGCAACGGTGGCCGCATAAAGGGAGCCTGAAAAAAGCAGCGCCGCGCAGAGAGCGGCGGCGCCGCGCAGAGAGTACCGATTCACAACTGTTTTCCTGTATAAAGTGGCGCTAAGCCGACCGGCCGAACGGGAGCGAACCGCGCGCCATGCGTAACAAAACCTTCTCTTTACGGCGACAAAGTATGGAGGCGTAAAGCGAAACGTTGTTAAAACGGGACAGGAAAACGGGGCTATCCGGAAACCGGCTCGCTGAGCGCCGCCCGGCTTTCGGTGACTTCTGGCGTGACAGCGCCTGCACCATCACCCAAAATAACAATAACCGAATGTTATTAATAAAAATTTAAACAGAAACCCCGAAAGATAACGCGCATTAATTGTTTAGGATTTTTGATAAATATCCAGAAGATATTTGTTAGAATGGCCCTTGTTCGTTTCCGGGCAAGGAGAGCATTACATGGTGATGAAAATTCGCTGTACCGCCTGCGGCAGCGCAAAGTTTACCTTTACTCATGATCCTTCATCAGAAGCCAGCTTTCATGGCGCTCGCTGCGCCAACTGCAATAAGCGCCTGACCGCGCGGGATCTGTTGCCGAATACGCCGCTTGATCCCATTGCACGCTGTCTGGTGTCGCAAATGAAGAAGAACACAAATAACAGGGGCACCTGAGAGGTGCCCGCGTTGATTCAGAAAATTAACTTAAACACCCCTGTCAGCGTCAGTAACCCTACGATGAAAATGATGGCGATAATCCACAAAATTATTTTCATATCCTTGTTCCTTTGCCAGTAAAAAAAACGTTTCAGGATAAGAGTATAGCTTATCGCTGCGTTTTTGCCGGAGCCTGCCGCCGTCCTTCCGGCCTAAGTTCCCTTTCCAGAAAAATCTGTTTTATTTCTGCGATACCGGTCGCATTCGCTGCTTTTTTCACCGCTTTGCGCTTCGTTTCCACTCTCTTCTCCCGCTAAACTTTTTGCGGCAAAGGCAGGCCTCTGCGAATTTGAATGTCAGATGAGTAATAAGGAGACTGTATGAGCACGATAAATACCAGTATGGGACGCTACAGCCTAAAAGCGAAAAACGCTGGCGATCATATTAAAGGTTCCTTCGCTATCAACGATGAAGGCGGTACGCAGCTCACCATGCAGGAGTTTGATGAGCATTACCTCGACGATGTCGTTAACAACGTCATTTATCCTGTCACCGGCGGCAACCGTGAGATTACGCGTGCGCTACGCGAACAAATGGTGAAAGCCGGCTTCGAACAGCCACATTAACCTGCGCTCTGGGCCACCCTTTGTGGCCCTTTTCCGTTATTGCAACCATCACTTGCCGTTACCTGTTTTTGGTCGCAGGATGCGATGTACCCATAAAAAGAGGAAGCGCAGGTGAGTCAACTTTATCGTATCAACGCCGAAAAACTGCATGCGTTTGTCCAGGCCATCTGGCTGCACGCGGGCAGCGAAGCGAGCGAGGCGCGTCTGGTGGCCGATCATCTGGTCGCTGCCAACCTGGCTGGCCATGATTCCCACGGCGTCGGCATGATCCCCAGCTATATGGCGTCGTTTTCGCAGGGGCATTTGCAGCTCAATCAGCATCCTGTGCTGGAAAAAGACGCCGGCGCGGTGCTGACCTTTCACGCTCGCTCTGGTTTCGGTCAGGTCGCCGCCTTTGAGGCGATGCAGCAGGGCATTGAGCGCGCGCGCCAGTCAGGCATTGCCGCCGTCGGCCTCCACCACTCTCACCATATCGGCCGCATAGGCCACTGGGCCGAGCAGTGCGCGGCGGCAGGGTTTATCTCCTTTCACTTCGTCAACGTGATGGGCGATCCCATGGTAGCGCCGTTCGGCGGCAGCGATCGCCGTTTCGGCACCAATCCGTTCTGCGCCATCTTCCCGCGGCGTAACGCCACGCCCCTGCTGCTTGATTTCGCCACCAGCGGCATTGCCTTCGGCAAAACCCGCGTGGCCTACAATAAGGGTAGCGAGGTGCCGCCGGGCTACCTTATCGATCATCAGGGCAGACCCACCGTTCAGCCCGCCGTCATGCACGAAGCGCCCTACGGCTCGCTGCTGCCCTTTGGCCTGCATAAAGGCTATGCGCTGGCGACGATGTGCGAAATTCTCGGCGGCGCGCTTTCCGGCGGACGCACCACCCATGATGCGACGGTGCAGAGCAGTCACGATGCGATTTATAACTGCATGACGACCCTTATCCTTAACCCCGACGCCTTTAATGCGCCCGCGATGCAGGAAGAAGCAGAGGCTTTTCTGGCGTGGGTGAAGCGCTCGCCGCAGAGCGGCAGCGAGCCAATTCAGGTCCCCGGCGAATGGGAAGAGGCGAATCGCGCGGCGCGCGCGCGTGAGGGCATCCCGCTGGACGCCATCAGCTGGCAGCAAATCTGCCTGGCCGCGAAGCAGGCGGGCATGCCCGAAAAGGAGCTGGCCGCGTTTCGCGCGCTGACCAGCTAACGCTGACGCCGGGCGCTGCGCCCGGCGACATCACCTAGATCGCATAAGAGAGCAGCATACAGCCGATTAGGCCGCACACTGAAATAATGGTTTCCAGCGCGGACCAGGAGCGAATAGTCTCGCCAATCGTCAGGTTGAAATACTCTTTGAACAGCCAGAAGCCGGGATCGTTGACGTGAGAGAAGATCACGCTGCCTGAACCCACCGCAATCACCATCAGCTCCGGACTGGCGCCGCTGCTGACGATCAAGGGGGCGACAATCCCGCCAGCGGTAATGGCCGCCACGGTGGCGGAGCCGAGCGCGATACGCAGTACCGCGGCAATCGACCAGGCCATAAAGATCGGTGAAACGTTGCTCTCCTGCATCATCGAGGCGATATATTTGTCTACGCCGCTGTCCACCAGTACCTGTTTGAACGCCCCGCCGCCGCCGATGATCAGCAGCATCATGGCGATAATTTTAATTGAGTCGGTAATGGTGCCCATCACCTCATCCATGCTGCGTCCGCGATTCAGGCCGAAGGTAAAGATAGCAATCAGCACCGCAATCAGCGTCGCCATCACCGGATCGCCAAAAAACTCGGCGTAAGGCAGCAGCGCATGCCCTTTCGGCAGCGCCATTTCCGCCAGCGCGCGCAGCGCCATCAGCACCACCGGCACCAGCGCGGTCCAGACGCTAACGCCGAAGCCCGGCATCTCCGCTTCCGTAAAGGTTTTCGGGTTGTACAGCCCTTCAGGAATCGGTTTATCGATGCTTTTCAGGAAGCGGGCATAGACCGGCCCGGCGAGGATCACCGTCGGGATACCAAGCAGCGTGCCCCAGAGCAGGGTTTTGCCCATATCGGCGTTAAACAGGGTGGCGATCGCCGTCGGGCCTGGGTGCGGCGGCAGAAAACCGTGGGTAACAGACAGCGCGGCCGCCATCGGGACGCCAACATAGAGCAGCGGCACGCGCGCCGAGGCGGCAATACTGAACACCAGCGGCAGCATCAGGACGAATCCCACTTCATAGAACAGGGCGAAGCCAACGGTAAAGCCGGTCAGCACCAGCGCCCACTGAATATACTGCTTGCCGAATTTATCGATCAGCGTAGTCGCGATACGCTGCGCGCCGCCGCAGTCAGCCAGCAGTTTGCCGAGCATGGCGCCGAATCCCATGATCAGCGCCAGGCTGCCGAGCGTGCCGCCGACGCCGTTTTTAATAGAAAGGATCACTTTATTCACCGGCATGCCCTGCATCATGCCGACCACCAGCGCCACCAGAATCAGCGCGATAAATCCATTGAGTTTGAAGCGAATCATCAGCAGCAGCAGTAACGCTACCCCGATCGCCACAATAAGTAATGGCATAGGTTTTCTCCACCTTGCAGACCGGCCAGCGGCCAGCAGCGTGTTGTTATCATAGGTCCTGACGGACGTCGGGTACGGCACGGGAAAACGAGGTAACAGTCAGACACAACCTGTTACCAGTAACATGTTAAGGGTAACATCGTGGTGAAAACACCTCCCCGCAAAGGTTGAATTTCTGTTTTGCGAAGGTGATCAACTTTTCCCTCCTGAGCAATCGGAAAGTTCGCTGCCGCCTGCGCTGCGGTTTTCGCTACACTCCTGTTTTCTCTTTTAACCTGAGGATGTTGCGGTGAGTGAGAACCTGAGCGAGCTGTACAGTAATCAACGAACCCTGTCTGGACGCGGCAGCATCAGCCAGCTATTGCCGCTGCTGCGCGCCGACACTCAGCCTACGCTGCTGTTTTGCGGCCGTTCCTTCCTGAACGGGCCGGTTTATGCGCGTCTGAAAGCTGAATTAAACGATCTCATTATTGGATATGAAATCGTCGCACATGAAGCCTCACCAGCTGAGATTGATGCCTGGGTCACACGCTGGCGCGGTCATGTCGATCGCGTCGTGGCGATCGGCGGCGGGAGCGTGCTGGATGCGGCCAAAGCCTTCAGCGCCATGATGCAGCACCCGCTTCCCACCGCACGCTATCTGGAAAAAGTCGGCGACACGCCGGTGCAGGCCGTAACGCTGCCGCTAATCGCCGTGCCGACTACCGCCGGCACCGGCAGCGAGGCAACGCAAAATGCGGTGGTGACCGACCAGCACGATATCAAGGTCAAGGCCTCGCTGCGCCATCCGGTCTTTGTGCCGCAGGTGGCGATTCTGGATGCTGACCTGCTGAAAGGCGCGCCGGACAGCGTGCTGGTCACCTGCGGCATTGACGCCTTTACCCATTTGTTTGAGGCTTACCTCTCCAGCAAAGGCACGCTGTTTACGCAGCAGCTGGCGCTGACCGGACTGCGCCAGTTTGTGCAGGCCTGGCCCGCGCTTAACCGCGACGATGCTCAGGGCGATGCGGCGCGTGAGGCAATGATGATGGCCTCCTGGCTTGGCGGCGTCTGTCTGAGCAGCGCCGGTCTGGGGGTTATCCACGGTATCGCGGGCGAGCTGGGCGCGATTAAGCCCTTTCATCACGGCGAGGTCTGCGGTCGTCTGCTGTTCCCCTTCCTTGATCTGCTGGCGGAAAGCAGCCAGCCGGAGCAACAGCAGCTCATGCAGACGCTGCAACAGCAGCTGTTCGGCACACAGGACGCCCAGCCCGCGCGCTTTCTGAAAGCATGGCTTCAGCAGCAGGCGATTACGCCCTTCTGGCAGGAGACGCAGACGCTGAACAGCGAAGAGGTGGAGTGGATTCTGGCGCGCGCTAACAGCAAAAATTCGCTGATAAGCTATAGTCGGCAGCAGATGCGCGACATGCTGGCGCAGGCGTGGCGCATCACCGCCGCAGTGTGACAGCGGGCAGCAAAGCTGCCCGTCAGTAAAGGCGTCAGGCGAAAGGCGGTTCGCCCGCCAGCATCTTCTCGATAACCTGCAACACCCCGGCGTCATTGTTAGCCGGCGCGGCAAAGCGCGCCGCCTCTTTTACCCGCTGCGGCGCGTTCGCCATGGCGAAACTGAACCCGGACTGTTTCAGCATTTCCAGATCGTTACCGCCGTCGCCAAACGCCAGGACCTGCTGATGATCGATTCCCCAGCGCTGCGCCAGGATAGCCAGCCCATTAGCCTTATGGTGGCCCGGCACAATCAGATCGACCGAACCGTGGCCGCTTGAGGTGGCATCAGCCGCGCCCTTGTGCAGCCGCTGAATATCCGCCATCAGCGTGGTGACATAGTCGTCAGACAGATTGAGCGCGAATTTAAACAGCCGGTCATCGCCTGTCTCTTCCAGAGAATGAATCGCCTTCAGGCGATGGCAATAGTGGCGCATTTTCGCCAGCCACTGCTCTTCGACGCCGTCAAAATAGTAGGCGCTTTCTCGCCCGCACAGGATATAGCGCAGCCCAGGATAGTCCCCGTTTTGCAGCGTATCCAGCACCGCCTGAATATCGTCGCGGGAGAAGGCACCGCAGAATAACTCCTCATCGCCATCCAGAATCCAGGCGCCGTTCTCGGCGACAAACGCGATCTCGCTGGCAATGTCGGGAAAAAAGGATTTCAGCTGGTAGTACTGATTGCCGCTGGCAACAACAAACTTAATGCCGCGCGCTTTCATCTCGTTATAACAGCGCATAAAGCGCGGACGGTCGTACTGTTTCTGGTCATCAAGGAAGGTGCCGTCCATATCAACCGCCACCATTTTTACCGCTGTCATCTCGACTCCTTTATCAGGCGAAAGGGAACAGTGTGGAAGCAAAGCATAGCCTGGAAGCGTATGAAGAAAAGAGGAACAGCCGCGCGCTGATGCAGCCGGTTTTAGCGTTGCCGAAAGCGGTAAAAAGCACAGAAGCGGCCTGAGCCGCTTCTGTTGCATAATTAGTTGAAGGCATTCCCGAGGATTAGCGAGGTAATAACGCCGGTGGCTGCGGCAATCAACACATAGTTGCCGTCGATATAAGACCAGTACTCGCCGCGCGGCGGTTCCGGCAGGCGACGTGCGCGCCAGTCGTCAACCCGATAGTGCGGACCGCGATATTCGGGAGGCATGGGATGGCCACGACGGAAATCGTGTCCGTTCCAGGCGAAATGGTCGCGCTCGCCCCGATGTTCGCCGCGCGGTCCTCCCGCAAAGCGGTCATGGCCAGGGGCACGATCCGGTCCATGCCCCTGCGGACCATGACCTTCCGGACCCCGTCCGCGATCCTCATGGCGATCGCCGCCCTGTTTTTGCCACTGCTGACCATGATGGTCGCCCGGACCCTCTGCCCAGGAGAGCGTAGAAACGAGTGAGCTGCATGCAATAAAAGTAGCAATAACGCGTAATGTTGTTTTTTTCATCATAACCTCCAGTAGCAACAGCGAGAGTTGCGCCGCTGGACTCTACTATCGGCGATATCATTCCTGTTATGCATCTCTAAAAGTCTTAAATATCGGTAACTTACACACTATTACTCAGCTTAGCGATCCCTTAACATTAAGCAGGAATTGTGGAGACGGCTGGACCTGACGCATCATCAGGGGATAAGACGTAAAGCAAGAAAATAGCGCTATTTAGTTGCATTTATAACGATATTTTCGTTACAGGCAGGGTCATTTGGGAAAATGAAAAAACCCGATCGAATAACGACCGGGGGAATGACTATTCCAGGATACCGAATACCGGCTAATCCTTGCCAAATCAAGGAAAAAACAAGAGTAAACAACACCACATCACTAGTGTTGAACAAATATACTAACACTGTTATTTGTATCAGGGGATGATTAATTTATAAAATTAAGATATTTCTCTTTTTTAAAAACGACGCCCTGACTTATTTTTCATTAAAAATCAGGTTCGGCCAGAAATAATCCCGACGCGAGGGTAAAAAAGTCATAAACAGGTCGGGGGTCTGACCAGAAAACGGCGCTAATTAATGAGCTTAATAGTTTGTCTGCTAAATATCGCGTGGCTAAAACAGAGCAAAAAACGACTCTGCTTCGGTCATAATCTTTTGTAGATCAGCGTACTAACCGTAGCGGCAGCGCTCCCCTTCCCCTTTCGTTTTCTTTACGCTCGCCGTGAGTTTAATTTACCGAAAGCGATAAATTAAATAAGCGGCGCAAAGCGCTGGCGTCCGGCCGACGGATGGCTGAGGGCGTGAGGAAAATACAGGACGTCGCTATAGTGAACAGCCGCCCTGCGAATAACACAAAGAAGGTAGCGTTAGTTAAGATGCTCCGCCAGTTCATCTATTTCCAGCGCGGAGAAATAGTATCCCTGAAGTCCATAAAGCGGTATAGCGGTCAGCGCAGCTAAATCCTCTTTATTTTCTACCCCGACCACAATAATCTTTGGGCAATAACGCTGAATATTCTTCATTAACACCGGGAATATGGATTTGTCTTTCTGCTCCCAGAAAAAATGCTTATCCATCTTTACCGCATCGAACAGACCTGTATAGAGAGCTTCAAGGTTGGCGAAACCGGTGCCAAGATCGTCAAGGATAAAATGAAGGCCGCGCGATCGGAGCTGTTGCAGCGTCTGGCGCGCGGCGCGATCGCGCAAAAAATCGATATTCTCTGACACTTCCAGCCGCACCACGCTTGAATTGCTGAACAGCCAGCACAGCTGCGTATCTTCCTCCAGCATCTGCACCATTTCGCGGTCAATATTGATGCTGACGAACAGCTGCCGCTGCTCAAGCAGCGAAACCACCGAAGAGAGCTCGGCCAGCTGTTCAAACAGTAAATCGCGCTTCTCGTGCCGCGGCATATTTTCAATCACCATAAAGGGATTGCGCGATTTGCCCGCTATTGAGGTATAGCGCGTTAACAGCTCAAACCCCAGATACGCGCCAGCCTGTGACATTACGGGTTCAAGGATAAATTTTTTATTCAGCGTGGAGGCCAAAGAGTGTGGGGTCATAAACACCTCGGGCAAAGCCCAAACGGCAGCGATTAATCACCTGAGGTTATTAAAAGCTTCCCTGCGGCGATAAACGCTGCCCAAATTGATCGTCTGATAGCGCACTCCCTGTTGCCCTGTTTATTTCGCCCGGTGCGAAATAAGCGCGCGAATTTCACCACGTTTTTGGCTTTTGGCAAACTTTTTCGTCTGGTGGCGTTGAAGACGCAAGAAAATCGATGGTATCAGAAGCAAAAACAATCTGTATAAGAGTAGCGAAAGATGTCGCCTGGGGAAGGTAAATTAACCGCGCGTTTTGTCAACGCGCGGCAACGCAGCTCAGGGATAGCTGAAGGTCGCGGGCGCATCCGGCAGACGGGTAAAATGCGTCACGAGATAGTGGAAATCGGCGCTGGGGTCCAGCCCGGCAAACGCCTGCGGATAGAGATCTTTCGCCAGAATCTCCATGCCAATGATGTTGTAGGGATGATTATAGAAGTGATGATACACCCCATAGACGCGGCCATTGGCTACCGGCGCAATCTGCTTTAGTCCGGTGCGGTTCAGCAAACCGCTAAAGGTCGCTGATACCTGATCGGGGCTGGTGTTATAGCCAAACGGCAGCACGCCCGGATTAGGGCGCTTTGAGCCGGTCATAATATAGACGTCCGGCTTCATGGCGATAATCTTCTCCAGCGAGACAAAACCGGCATTGCCGGGCAACAGCGCGGAGCCAATGTTTTTTCCGCCGACGGCTTCAACCAGCCCGCCCCAGCCGTTGTGCCCGTGGGTGAAGCAGCAGTTATCGCTGTTGCCCGCAATCGGCTCGATAAACACGGTGGGCTTGTGCTTAACCTGAGCGATAGCGCGATCGAGCTGCTGGAGGCGCTGCTGATAAAAACCGGCATAGTCCGTCGCCTCTTTTTCGCGGTTCAGCACCTGACCCAGCAGCGCGACGCTGCGCGCGGTGTTCTCTTTCGGATGCAGTTCATAGTCGATAAACAGCACCGGAATATTCAGCCCCTTCAGCGTTTCCAGCACGCCTGACTGCTGTAGCGCGGATTTGGCGCGCAGCTGGGCGATCATCAGGTCCGGCTTTTGCGCCAGCACGCTCTCAAGATTGACCTGTCCCTGATCGTTAAAGCCCATATCGACAATCTTTGTCGACTGCGGCCAGCGCTGCTTCAGCAGATCCCAGGTCTGAGTATCCTGCTTTTTCGGCAAATTATTCCAGGCGACCACCCGCTTAAAAGGATCGTCACGGTCCAGCAGCGCCAGCGCCAGCACATCGCGCCCGTCCTGTAAAATAACATGCTGCGGCTCATGGTCGAGCCTGATGACATTGCCATCCAGATCGGTGACCTGCAACGGATAAGCGGTTGCGCCGCAGGCCGCTGACGTCAGCAGTCCAGCCAGCAGAAGTCCCTTGTTCATCAATCACTACCTCAGTAACTAATAATTATTCTCAACAAGGCTAGCATGTTGCCGCAGCTGAAAGCTACCCAGAAACGACATGGCCCGCGCAGGGCGGGCGCTCAGAGGTTAGCGGAACAGAGAGTAGAAAATGGCAGAGATAGCCACCAGCCCGATCAGCACCACAAACAGGTTGCTGATATGTCCGCTGTACTTACGCATCGCGGGCACTTTGTGAATGGCGTACATCGGCATCAAAAACAGGATAACGGCAATCACCGGACCGCCCAGCGTTTCGATCATATCGAGAATGCCTGGGTTCCAGCTGGCGACCAGCCAGGTACTGAGCAGCATAAACAGCGCAGTAATGCGGTTCAGCTTCGCGGGCGCAATGGTTTTACCCCGGCTGTGCAGCATCTTGTTGACCAGACCGTTGAAGCCTTCGCGCGCGCCAAGATAGTGGCCGAGGAAGGATTTGGTGATCGCCACGATGGCAATCAGCGGGCCGAGCCAGGCGATCACCGGCACGTCAAAGTGGTTGGCAAGATAGGAGAGAATAGAGATGTTCTGCGCTTTTGCCGCAGCCAGATCCGCCGGTGACAGGCTGAGCACGCAGCTGAAGACGAAAAACATCACTGTCGCCACCATCAGCAGATGCGAACAGGCCAGGATGCGCGCGCATTTGCGTTCGGCCTCTTCGCCATACTCCGCGCGCTTCGCCACGGCGAAAGAGGAGATAATGGGCGAATGGTTAAAGGAGAACACCATCACCGGGATAGCCAGCCACAGCGTCATCCAGAGTCCCTTCCCGCCGCTGGCATGAGACAGCGACAGCGTCTCTAGCGCCGCGCCGTGCCAGTGCGGGATCAGGTAGACCGCGAGCAGCATCAGCACCGCGACAAAGGGAAACACCAGCACGCTCATCGCCCTGACAATCATCTGCTCGCCAAAGCGCACCACCATCATCAGGCCGATAATCAGAATCAGCGACAGCAGCACGCGCGGCGGCGACACCAGCCCCAGCTGATGTGTAATAAAGGTGTCAACGGTGTTGGTAATGGCGACGCTGTACATCAGTAAAATCGGGAAGATAGCGAAAAAGTAGAGCAGCGTAATCACTTTGCCCGCGCCAGCGCCGAAGTGCTCTTCCACCACGTCGGTAATATCTTCGCCCGCCTTTTTGCCGGAGAGCACAAAACGGGTCAGGGCGCGATGGGAGTAGTAGGTGAGCGGAAAAGCGAGCAGCGCCATGATAATCAGCGGCAGCAGTCCGCCCACGCCCGCGTTGATGGGCAGGAATAACACCCCTGCGCCGATGGCGGTGCCGTAAAGCCCCAGCATCCAGATTGTGTCGGTTTTGCGCCAGCCGCGTTCTGCTGACGCCTCTGCGGCTGCCGCCGTAAGCGTGCCGGTTTCTGTGGTTTTCATCTGCCTGTCCTGTCTTCATGACGTCAATGCTGGCGACGGTGAGTTTACGTCGGCAGCCACATTGCCAGGCCGCCCTGCCCCGCCGCTGAGCGGCAGGCCGAAAGCGGCGGCGGCAACAAAAAAATCGCCTGACCACGCCGGGTGAAAACGATTGCGCAGGATTTTTACACACCTTGACGACAGGCTTCAACAGCCATGCGTCAATCGTGCATATTTAGGGCGGAAATCGCTTATCGCTGCGTCATGACGTCTCCCGGAGACGGGCGTTTAAATTTTTAAACGAAACCATAAACAGGCATTACAAACCGCGCCGCGCGTTCTATAGTTCATCCGCAACACTTAACCCTGAGGTTTACGCATGCGTGTTAAAGGATTAAATATCGGTTTCTTTATCGTGATTCTGGCGATAGTCACCGTGGCGTTTTTCGATGTGCTGGCCCCCTATTTCTCCCCTATTCTGTGGGCTGCCATTCTGGCGGTGATTTTTGCGCCGCTTAAAACCTGGCTACGGCATAAAATGGGCGATCGCAACGGACTGGCGTCGCTGATCACCCTGCTTATCATCTGTCTGATTGTCTTTACGCCGCTGGCGATTATCGCCTCTTCGCTGGTGGTGGAGATCAATACGGTGTATCTCAAGCTGCAAAGCAATTCGGCGCAGTTCCCCACGGTATTCGCCGATCTGCTACAGCATCTGCCCGACTGGCTGCGCAACTATCTTTCCGAGCACCAGCTCAACAATGCGTCGCAAATCCAGCAGAAGCTCTCCAGCTTCGCCCTGAAAGGCGGACAGTATATGGCGGGCAGCGTCTTCCTGATCGGCAAAGGCACCTTTACCTTTACCGTCGGCTTCGGCGTCATGCTCTACCTGCTGTTTTTCCTGTTAAAGGACGGTTCTTATCTGGTGCACCTGATTCTGGAGGCGCTGCCGCTTTCTACCTATGTGAAACATCACCTGTTTATGAAGTTCGCTGCGGTTTCACGCGCAACGGTGAAAGGCACGGTGGTGGTCGCGCTGGTGCAGGGGATCCTCGGCGGGCTGGCATTCTGGTTTGTGGATATTGACGGTAGCCTGCTGTGGGGCGCGCTAATGGCCTTCCTGTCTCTGATCCCGGCGGTCGGCTCGGCGATTATCTGGGTGCCGGCTGCCATCTTCTTTTTTGCGACCGGCGCGCTGTGGAAAGGCCTGTTTATCGTCGGCTTCTTCGTGGTGATCGTCGGGCTGGTGGATAATATTCTGCGTCCGCTGCTGGTGGGCAAAGACACCAAAATGCCCGATTACCTGATCCTGATTGCGACGCTTGGCGGCATGGAGATTTACGGTATCAACGGCTTTGTCATTGGTCCGCTGATTGCCGCGCTGTTTATCGCCTGCTGGAACCTGCTGTCGGGCAAGGATAACCGCGACAACGCAGAAGAGATTGACGAAGAGTTTATCGAGGAAGGGAAAAAGCAGTCTGACGAGGCCGCGCTCGGTCAGTAACGCGCGGCTGACAGCCTGACCGCGCGGGCAAGCAGGCCGGATTGCCCGCCTGCCCCGCGCGAAAACAACGCGCCGCCTCACAGCGGCGCTCCCGCAGATGGGCCAGCGCGCCGCGTCGGGCAACCCCGTGAGTTTCTGCCGCAGGGGACGTTGCCTGACGCTTCTGCCGCCAGAAACCTTTAGTGAATCGCGGCGGTTTTGCCGTGCCAGTGGTTATAGAGACGCAGCGCCGCCGGTTGAATCGCGTCGGTACTTTGCAGATAGGTGATCTCATCCATACCGTCGAGCTTCTCCACTTCGTTAACATCGCCATGCAGCGCAATGGCCTGAAGCGACGGCTGTAGCTCCGCAGGCAGTTCAGGCCAGTCAGCCAGCGCCACGCCCGTCATATAGCCAAAGCACCACTCTTCCACCACCAGCAGTTCCCGTCCGTCCATTTCACGGTAGCCAAACAGCGGCTCAAACTGCTCAGGATAGCGACTAAGGCGCTCGGCGATGTCATTCATCATCTGGGCCGCCAGCGTATTGAAACGCTGCTCATCCGCCGGATCGTCCCACTGCGGCGCGGTCTCGCCCCAGATAACCGGCTTCATCGCATCCAGCGCCAGCGGCGAGGGACTGGAGAGCGCGGCAGTGAAGAGTCCATCCAGCTCGCTGATGTCGATCAGGCCATCTTCGCTGTCGTGCGCCATTAACACATCTTCCATCCACTCGATTTCGTCTGCGTTCAGGGGTCCTGTAGCCATGGTCATTCCTCTTGTGGTGTGGCGAAGGTGGGGGGTGCGCTGCTGATCGGTGCCGAAGAGAAACGCGTCGAGAGCAGCGCGCGCTATCGGATAAGTGTAGCTGCCGGTAGTGTGCCTGAGAGAAGACGTGAAGCCAACAGGATCAGGCTCTACGCCCCGCGCGCCCGTCGTTGCGCTGTGTCGTCACGGTATGAAGCCGGTCACGAATCCAGACATCGAATCTCTGGCCTTTTCACGCGGCGAGCGCGCGTCTGAGCCAGCCGCCATCGGCGCTTATCCGCCAGCGCCTGCTGATTAATGCATGAAACGCATTAATCGATACGCTAATTGCACTTATTGCCCTCGCCTTCCTGCTTCAGTCTTGAGTCACAACAAAGTAATGAATCATTAACATTACGTAAACGCTGGAGCTGTCAATGCAAACAACCTCTGAATCTTCAACCGCTGTACGCAACCGGGCTGGCGCGATTGTGCGCGTCACTTCGGGAAACTTTCTTGAGCAGTTTGATTTTTTCCTGTTTGGCTTTTACGCCACCTATATTGCGCATACCTTTTTCCCGACCAGCAGCGAGTTTGCTTCGCTTATGCTGACTTTTGCCGTTTTCGGCGCAGGGTTTCTGATGCGGCCGATTGGCGCGGTGGTGCTGGGCGCCTATATCGATAAAGTCGGCAGACGAAAAGGCCTGATCGTCACGCTGTCGATTATGGCGATGGGCACCTTCCTGATCGTCCTTATCCCCTCTTATCAGGCAATTGGCTACTGGGCCTCGCTGATTGTTCTGCTGGGGCGCTTATTGCAGGGCTTTTCCGCAGGGGCGGAGTTAGGCGGCGTTTCTGTTTATCTGTCTGAAATCGCCACGCCGGGCAGAAAAGGCTTCTATACCAGCTGGCAGTCCGGCAGTCAGCAGGTGGCGATTATGGTGGCTGCCGCGATGGGCTTTGCCCTGAATGCGCTGATGGAAGAGAGTGCGATTCGCGAATGGGGATGGCGTATCCCTTTCCTGTTCGGCTGTTTGATTGTGCCCTTTATTTTCTTTCTGCGCCGCAAGCTTGAAGAGACGCAGGATTTCAGCGCGCGTCGTCAGCATCCCGCCATGCAGCAGGTATTTAAAACGCTGCTCGGCAACTGGCGAACCGTGATTGCCGGTATGCTGATGGTGGCGATGACGACAACGGCCTTCTATTTAATTACCGTTTACGCCCCCACCTTTGGCAAAAAGGTATTAATGTTAAGCGCCTCAGACAGCCTGCTGGTCACGCTGCTGGTGGCGGTCTCCAATTTTATCTGGCTGCCGATCGGCGGAGCCATATCCGATCGCTATGGCCGTAAACCCGTGCTGGTCGCCATGGCGCTGATCGCCATTGCCACCTCTTACCCGGCGCTTAAATATCTCGCCGCCGACCCCAGTTTTTACAGCATGCTGGGCGTTTTACTGTGGCTGTCATTTATTTACGGTCTCTACAACGGCGCCATGATCCCGGCCTTAACGGAAATCATGCCGGTCTCTGTCAGAGTCGCCGGATTCTCACTGGCGTATAGCCTCGCCACGGCGCTGTTTGGCGGCTTTACGCCCGCGATCTCCACGGCGCTGATTGAAGTGACCGGTGATAAAGCAGCCCCAGGCTTGTGGATGAGCTTCGCCGCCGTCTGCGCGCTTCTGGCGACCCTGTTTCTTTATAAGCAAGAGGCGGCGACCCATCATCCCGCAGCGAAAAAGACCTACGGCTGACCTCAGCCGTCGCCGCTGGCAGGTCGCCTGCGGCTAGGGAAGATTGGCCGCAATAATCATCTGCTCCAGCTCACCGGCAAGATGCGACAGCTCTTGTCCGGTGCACTTCACGATGCCGACCGTACGACGCACCACAGGCTCTGTCAGCCTGAGCACCGACAAAGACGGGTGGCCCGATTTTGGCATTGCCATCGCGGGCACCGCGGCGATACCCAGCCCAGCCTCCACCATCCCCAGCAGCGTTGTGACATGACGCGTCTCGCAGACGCCGGGACGCTCCGGAACAATGCCCGCCAGCGCCTGATCAAGCAGGTTGCGATTGCCGGAGGTTTTATCCAGCCAGACATAGGGATGCTGATAAAACTCCCGCCAGGTCAGGCTGCGCTTAGCCGCCAGCGGATGCGTATGCGGGCAGACCGCGACATAGGACTCATCCACCAGCGGGATAAAGCGCACATCGGGCTGGGGCGCGCCGGTAAAGCTGAGGCCAAAATCCGCCTGCCCTGTGACAACGGCGTCGTAGACATCGCCGGCGCTGGAATCGATAAGTTTGATACGCACGCGCGGATAGAGCGACTGGAACTGCGCAATGACCTTCGGCATAAAATAGTAGGCGGCCGAAGGCACGCAGGCCACCGTTACCAGCCCGGTGCGACTGGCATGGAGGTCGCCGACTTCAGCGACCGCGCTTTCCAGATCTTTCAGCAGCTGCTGCGCGCGCGGCGCAAAACGTCGCCCGGCCAGCGTCAGGCTGACCCGACGGGTGGTTCTTTCGAAGAGCTTTACGCCAAGCGAGGTTTCCAGCTTATCGATGCGTCGGCTGAGCGCAGGCTGAGAGATATGAACGGCTTCGGCGGCGGCGTTAAAGCTTTTGAAGGTGGCCAGCGCCTGAAAAGCATAGAGATCGGTAAGGTCAAAATTCAACGCCATCGGCTTCATAGTGCGGGCGGTTCCAGGTTAAGGGCTGAAAGCCTGTTATTCTACAGGGATGGACCGTCGCTGCGGGCCTCTTTGCGTTTACGGGCGCGTTCACTGCGCGGCGCCTGTCTGTCTCGTGACTTTCATCCCCTCAGCAGGCTCCCAGACGTGCCACATCTGCCAAAACAGATCGGCGACCACTTCTTTCAGCTGTTCCGGGTGAAACTGAACGCTGCTGCTGGCCGGACCGAGGGCCGCTTCGATATGCGCCTCGCGATCGCTCGTCCCCAGGTTCAGCGCGAAAAAATCGCAGTGCGTGCTCAGCCAGATCATTCTGCCGCAGGTGCAGGATGAGGGATTATGCAGAGTCACTGCCGTTGAGGTGTCAGCGTTATTCATTATATGTCCTGTTCAGAGAAGAGACTGGCGCGCGGCAGGCCGGTCATTATCCAGCCTGACGCAGTGGCTGCTTTCCGTTGTTGGTCATCAAATGGGGCACGATCGTCCGCTGGCTAAGCGACGCCCCGAAGTGAAAGGATGCAGCATGATGTTCTGGCTTTCCGCCCACGCCACTGCCGTCTGGCGGGTTAAGGCGTCGGCGCCCTGGCCGGTACTCAACACATGGCTTAGCTCAGGCTTGTGATATTCATTGCAGCTGTCGGCGGCGATAAGGCGAAGCGGCACGGTTTTATCCCGCTGGCGGATGCATTTCACCCGTTGCCGGGCGGCGAAGCCGGAGCCGGTAATAACCATATCTGCCGGCACAGGGTTAACCCTCATAAGGATCGAACACGGATTTACCCAGCGAGCAGCCAGGGCATAAAAAATCGTCCGGCACCGCTTCCCACGGCGTGCCTGACGCGGCCTTCTGACCAGTTTCGCCCTCGTACGGGTCGTAAACCCACTGGCATACGGTGCAAATCATTTTCTGGCTGCCTGAACGCTCCGCTTCCGTCATGCCATCGTCGCGGCTGCTGACGGGCGCGGCGGCAGCTATCTTCGCCGCAGCGCTATCAGCCGCAGGGACAGGGGAAAGCGCCCATTCGCGGGCGATACGACGGCCGTGTTCACGGCAGGCTTCCAGCGAGGAGAGATCGGGACGCCACTTGATCTTCAGGGCGATAGCCATCTCAAAACCCGCGTCCTGCAACCGGGTGGCGACGCGGTCAACGGCACCGCCCGTCCAGCCAAAGGAGCCGAATGCCGACGCGCGTTTATTGCGGAACCTGAGACCGGTGATCTCTTCCAGCATGCCGGCTACCTTCGGCATCATCACATTGTTCATTGTGGAGGAGCCGACCAGAATGCCTTTTGAGCGGAAGCAGGAGGTGATGATCTCGTTTTTATCGTGGGTGGAGAGGTTGTAGACCTTAACGGCGACGCGCGGATCGGTTTCGCGGATCCCCTGGGCGATGGCGTCTGCCATCATGCGGGTATTACTCGACATCGCATCATAAAACAGCGTGATGCGATCCTCCTGATAATCGGCTGCCCATGCCAGATAGCGTTCAACAATCTGCACCGGGTTGTCGCGCCACACCACGCCGTGGGAGGTGGCGATCATACTCAGCGGCAGGTTAAAACCGAGGATCTCATGGATCTTCGCCGTCACCAGGCGCGCAAAAGGCGTCAGGATGTTTGAAAAGTAGCGCTGGCACTGGTCAAACAACTCCTGCTGATCGACCTCATCGTTAAACAGATGTTCATCGCAGTAGTGCTGGCCGAAAGCGTCATTGCTGAACAGCACCGCGTCTTCCGTCATATAGGTCATCATGCTGTCCGGCCAGTGCAGCATCGGCGTTTCAACGAAGATCAGTTTTTTGCCGTTGCCAATATCGAGCGAGTCGCCGGTGCTCACCACCTTGAAGTTCCATTCGGGATGGTGGTGATGACCGTTGATCGAATCTACGCCGTTGGCGGTGCAGTAAATCGGCGTGCCTGGAATCAGCGCCATTAATTCAGCCAGTGCTCCGGCGTGATCTTCCTCCGCATGGTTGATAACGATGGCGTCGATGTTTTTCACATCGATCTCTTCGCTGAGATTTTTCACGAAATCGCTGCGAAACCTGAAGTCGACGGTATCAATCAGAACGTTTTTTTCTTCGCGGATAAGGTAGCTGTTGTAGCTGGTGCCGCGCTGCATTTTGAACTCTTTGCCGTGAAAGTGCTCGACTTCCCAGTCACGTTTGCCGACCCAAAAAATGTTGTTTTTGACATGAATGTTCATCAGATGCCCTGTTAGCTTAAGGTGAATGTTCTTAATGCATTGCATCCAGCGTGCCATTATTTATCTGTTTGATTGTAAATAATATTTATTGCAAATCTTGTTTAAAACACAATGAAAAATAATGTTGTATTCACAAGGCGCTGTCTTAAAGACAATGCGCAAAGCCTGAAAAAGCCGCCGCTGTGGGCGAGGCAGACGGCCACGTTCAGGCCGCTGGAATATGCACCTCGCGCTCAATGCCTTTGCCCGTCAGGGCGACATCGGGGTCGGCGAAAAAATCAATATTGAAACAGCTGTCGTCGGTCAGCAGCTCAATACGATGCCAGTACTGCGGCGGACTAATGCCAAACTCTCCGGCGTTAACGATCAGCGTCATCTCATGTTCAGACGCCTTTTCACTGGCATAGCCAATATATTTCACCGCGCCGCGCATCACGGAGAGGCGACCGAATACCCCTTTTTTTGTGTTGTGACGGGTCAAAAGCGCGTTGGGCACGCTCTCTTTGTTCCAGAAAGGCGTAGAACGGGTATGAACAAAATGCTCAGGAATGCTGCGAGCCATAGTGGGCCTCCTTTAATGAATGATGCCGCCGCGCGCTAGCCAGTGACGGCGCTGTTCGGCGAGCGCCTGTTTCTCAGCGCTGTGTTTGAAAACGGCAATGCGCAGGCGCTGCTGCTGGGTAAAGCGCTCTTCGCGCGTCAGCCTGCTGTCTTCGCTGAGTTCGCACAGCAGCACATTCATCTCGCGAATAACGTTGCGGGCAATGGCAGCGTCGACTGCGGTAATCACTTCATCAAGATGCGTCATAGTGTCACCCGACATACGTATTAAGCTGCTGCAACAGGAGTGAACCGGCAATCAGCAGCGACAGCGGCGTGCAGGGAATATCTACCTCTACCCAGGCTTTGCGTCCGCGATATTCGGTTGCAAAATGCAGCCG
The DNA here is from genome assembly GCF_003813865.1 of Candidatus Pantoea deserta. GTDB lineage: Bacteria > Pseudomonadota > Gammaproteobacteria > Enterobacterales > Enterobacteriaceae > Pantoea > Pantoea deserta. The sequence continues at coordinate 304,205 of NZ_RMVG01000002.1, read as the reverse complement.
GTCCGGCGAGGGCTGGTAACAGGTAAAATCAGGCCTCCGGCGGCCGCCGAACGCCGCCCAGCGCAGCGCGCTGGCGAGGGCTGTAATCTGTTTTGCGCTGAGCGTATTTCTCATTACAGGGCTGGACATGGTTATGCTCCTTAATGCTCTTCACTACGCTCATCACGCATATTCCGTGCCACTTGTTAAGTAATTGATTCAGCTCAAAAGGCAAAATCAGCATGGTATTTATAACAATGGCCTCTATTGTTATTCAGACATGACTTGTTCAGGTGACACTATGGCTCTCTCAGTCGATACTCTGGCGGCGCTGGCGGTAGATATTCAGAATGGCGTGCGCGAGCGCGACCGTTTTATGCAGATGATTAAAGGCATCCATCAGGCGTTGAACTGCGATGCGACCGCCCTGTTACGCTATGAAAATCAGCAGTTCAGGCCGCTGGCTACCGCGGGACTGGCCCCTGACGTGATGGGACGCCGGTTTAGTCTCGATGCGCATCCGCGTCTGGAGGCGATCGCGCGTGCAGGCGATGTGGTGCGCTTTCCTGCGGATAACGATCTGCCCGACCCCTACGACGGCTTGATCCCTGAACAGGGCGAACTTCACGTTCATGCGTGCGTCGGCATGCCGCTGTTTGCGGGACAGACGCTGATCGGCGCCCTGACCCTGGACGGCATGGACGCGCACCAGTTCGATGATTACAGCGACGAGGAGCTGCGCGTGCTGGCCAGCCTGACCGCGGGCGCGCTGAACAATGCTCTGCTGGTGGAGCAGTTAGAAAAGCCGGCCTCCTCTTTTATGCCGCAACCTGTACGGCCAGAAGAGCGTAAGGAGATGCAGATCGTCGGAGAATCCGCGCCGCTGGCCCATCTGAAAAAAGAGATCGCCGCGGTCGCCCCTTCTGACCTGAGCGTATTGATTATGGGTGAGACGGGGACAGGCAAGGAGCTTGTCGCCCAGGCGGTTCACCGCCTCTCCCACCGCGCCGCGCAGCCACTGATTTATCTTAACTGTGCCGCGCTGCCGGAGTCTGTCGCGGAGAGCGAGCTGTTTGGTCATGTCAAAGGCGCTTTCACCGGGGCGATTCACGACCGGCCAGGCAAATTCGAGCTGGCAGACAAAGGCACGCTGTTTCTTGATGAAATCGGCGAACTGCCGCTCTCGCTACAGGCCAAGCTGCTGCGCGTGCTTCAGTATGGCGATCTACAGCGCGTGGGCGAAGATAAAGCCCTGACCGTCGATGTACGCATCATCGCGGCGACCAATATGGATATGCGCAAAGCGGTGACGGATGGCAAATTCAGAGCGGATCTTTATCACCGGCTCAGCGTTTTCCCGCTGCTCGTGCCTCCGCTGCATGAGCGTCGCGACGACATCGTGCTGCTTGCCGGCTATTTCTGTGAAAAGTGCCGAATAAAGTTCGGCCTGGCAAGCATCGCGCTCAGCCCGGCCGCCAGCGCCTTGCTTGAAGCGGCAAGCTGGCCGGGAAACGTGCGCGAGCTGGAGCACGCTATCTACCGCGCGGTTATCATCGCGCAGGCGGAGTCACGCAGCGGAGAGATCCTGTTGCTGCCTCAGCACTTTAGCCTTGAAGGCGAAGCCTCCTCTGGCGCCGCGCTGCCCCTCCTCGCGACGCCGCAGCCAGTAACCAGCCTGGCTGACGCCACTCGACAGTTTCAGTATGAGTACATTAAGTATGCCTATGAAAACAGCGGGAAAGTCTGGGCCAAAACCGCGCGACAGCTGGCACTCGATCCGGGCAATCTTCACCGCCTGGCGCGAAAACTGGGTCTGAAGTAACAGCTTAAGAGTCTGCCGGGCGCACTTTCGCCAGCCGTCCTGTATAAAGAAGAGCGACGCATTCCTGCAGACTAAAGTGGTGAAGTGATGACGCGTGAACAGACAGGCATTACCAGCGAAGCGGAACTGGAGCAGATTTATGGCGCCGTGGCTAAGCCCTCTTTAACCAAAGAGACCGACCATATCCACCCGGCCTACCGTCCTTTTATCGAAACCTCGCCCTTTGTCGCGCTGGCCACCTCCGGGCCGGACGGGCTGGACGTGTCGCCGCGAGGCGATGCGGCAGGCTTTATCCTTATCGAAGATGCGAAGACGCTGCTGTTGCCTGACCGGCGCGGCAACAATCGGCTGGACAGCCTGCGAAACATTCTGCACGACAATCGCGTCGCGCTGCTGTTTCTGATCCCCGGCATTGGCGAAACCCTGCGCGTGAACGGCACGGCGGACATCACCACCCAGCCCGATTTACTTAGCCGTTTCGCCGTTAATAATCAGCGGCCTAAAACGGTGTTGCGTATCCGGGTCGAGCGCGTCTTTTTTCAGTGCAGCCGGGCTGTTATTCGCTCAAAACTCTGGGACCCCGCCGGGCAGATAACGCGTGACAGGCTGCCCAGCCCAGGGGCTATTTTGCATCAGCTTTCACAGGCTGACATTGATGGCTAAGCCTACGATCAGGCGCTGCCTGAGCGCCTGAAAAACACGCTCTACTGAGCCTTGCGCGGCGTTCGCTTCAGCAGGAACGCCCTGGTTTTCAGCGCGCTGCGCGCACGTCAGATGCTGACGGCGCAAGCCGCTTTTCTCTCTCTCCCGTCGCGCCTCTACGCTGCATCAACAGAACGGCTGCTCTTTCCGACAAAAGGCGGAATTAAACGTACACTTACCCCCATACGGCGTGGATGCGTTGTACATTGGGCTTTGCATCTTCCGCCGGGTCCGGCTTACCCTACCCCCGGTTTAAGGACACCCGCGCAGGATAAAAAATGCACAACGACATTAATCAGGAGATTACCTTCCGCAAGCTCAGCGTGTTCATGATGTTTATGAGCAAAGGCAACATTGCGCGCACGGCGGAGGCGCTGGATTTGAGCAGCGTCAGCGTACACCGTGCGCTGCATACGCTGGAGGAAGGGATAAACTGCCCGCTGTTTATCCATAAAGGACGCAATCTGGTTCCCCTGCCCGCCGCCTGGACGCTGCTGGAGTATTGCCGGGACGTCACCGCCCTGATGAGCAAAGGCATTGAAGAGGCGCGCCAGGTGGCGGGCGTCGGCTGCGGCCGCCTGCGGCTGGGGACGCTCTACTCGCTGACGCTGGAGACGATTCCCCGCCTGATTATGGGCATGAAGCTGCGCCGACCGGCGCTTGAGCTTGATTTGACGATGGGTTCAAACCAGATGCTGCTGAATATGCTGGAGGACGATGCGCTCGACGCCATTTTAATCGCCACCGACAGCGGCGAACTCAGCGACGCCAGCTTTGATGTGATCCCCCTGTTTCAGGACCATATTTTTCTCGCCGCGCCGGCGGGCGAAAAGCTCGATACCACGCACGAGGCCGATCTGCGCGACTACGCCGACCGCGATTTTGTCGCGCTGGCGGAGGGATTCGCCACCTATACCGGTTTTCAGGAGGCCTTTCAGGTCGCCGGATTCGACCCCAGAATCGTCACCAGGGTGAACGACATTTTTTCTCTGATTAGTCTGGTGCAGGCGGGCATGGGTTTTTCGCTGATCCCTGGGCGAATGAAAAAGGCCTATGAGAACAGCGTGCAGCTGGTCAGGCTCGCCGAGCCTTACCAGATGCGCCAGCGGATATCGATCGTCTACTCGCACCGCCGCGAGCGCGATCAGGACCTGCTGGCCCTTGCCGCCGAAGGACGCATGTACGCGCGCAGCCTCACTGACTCAGCCGTCTAGCCAGATGACGCGCGACCTCAACGCTGTTGCGCTCCATACAGATAGCCTCTCCCTGCCAGCCCGCCTGGTGCGTCAGGCCGGTCAGCACATTGCCCGGAGGCATTTCAATCGCCAGCCGGGCGTCGCGCTGATTCGCCGCGGTGATGGCATCACTCCACTGCACGGTGCGCGCCATGTTGAAGGCCAGATCCTCGGCAATCTTGTCAGGCTCCCAGATAACACGCCCCGTGGAGCCGCTCAGGTAAGCGCAGGCGGGCCGCGACAGCGAGACTGACGCGAAGGCGCTGGCCAGCTCCGCGGCTGGCTTGTCCAGCAGCGCGCAGTGCGACGGCACGCTGACCGCCAGCCGCGTCGCCTTGCTGGCTCCCGCGTCGAGCGCTTTTTGCGCCACGGCCGCCATATCCTCGTCGCGTCCGGCGATCACCGTCTGCGTTTCCGCATTAATATTGGCGATAAAAGTGTTACTGCCCGCCATCAGCGTTTCCAGTCGGCCCAGCGTCAGCCCGCTAATGGCGGTCAGGCCGTAACCCTGAGGATAAGCGCGCTCCATCAGGTCGCCGCGCAGCGCGACCAGGCGCAGCGCATCGCTGAAATCGAGCGCGCCCGCCACCACGGCGGCAGGATACGCGCCGATAGAGAGACCGCTGACGATGTCCGGCTTCACGCCGTTTGCGATCAGCTCGCGCGCCCAGGCGACGCCGACGATCAGCAGGCAAAGCTGGACGGCGCGGGTATGGCGCAGCGCCTCAACGCTGTCGAGCCGGTCGGTCTCATCGCCCAGCACGCTGCGCACGCTGGCGAGCAGCGCGTCGCCGTCAGGCAAGTTGCGCAGCATCCCAGGGCGCTGCGTGCCCTGGCCGGGAAAGGTAAAGAGTATTTTCATGACAACTCCCTGCTCCAGGGTGAAGCGGTCAGCACCGGGCCGGTGGCGGTTTTCAGCAGTACGCGCTCTTCCCGCAGCCACTCGCTGAGCGCAAAGGCCCCTGACGGGGTTTCCACCTGGGTATCAACGCGACAGGGCAGCGTGTCCGTCTGCGCCTGCCACTGCTGTAAAAGGTCGCGCGCCAGCGGCTGCGGCGCGCGAAGAGTTAGATCAAGATCGCTGTCGGCGTGCAACACCGCAATGCCGGTCGCCAGCGCATAGCCTGTGCTGCCGGTAACGCCCCAGCGCCACGGCCAGTCAGACTCGCCGAGGGCGAGCGCGGCCTGAACGGGGCGGCAGGCGACGAGCGGCGACGCCAGCAGGCAGGCGCGGTCGGCGAGCATTTCAGGCGTGATGACGCGAAGAATATCCGCGCCCCGCACCCTGGCGGCGGCGCGCTGTTCGCGTCGCTCGCCGCGCACGCCGACCGGGATCCCTTGCGCCGTGGTGACATCACGCCGCACCACCACCGGCAGGCCGGGGTGCCAGTGCTGGCTGACCCACGCCTCGTTAACCGACAACAGCGCGCTGTCGGCGCGAAGCCAGAGGAGATCGTGCGGGCGCGGCGTAAAGTTCATCTTAAATCCCGGAAGTCAGCGTAATAAACAGCGGCAGTGACAGAATACACAGAACCGAGCTGAGCAGCAGTACGGCTTCTGCATCAGGCGACTGCACGCCGAAGCGGTTGCCGAACACCACGCCGAAGAAACCGGCTGACAGCGCGATCATCAGGATGGCGGTAATGGCGACCGGACCGCTCAGGCCGAGCGCGGCGACAATGCCCCAGGCGATAAAGGGCTGAACCAGCAGCTTAACGATGGTGCCGACGCCAACCACGGCGTTAAGTTTCAGCTTACGCGCCGAGAGGATTACCCCAGTCAGGAACAGCGCCGCCGCCGTCGCGGCCAGTCCCAGCGGTTTAATCGCCGCCAGCACCAGATCCGGCATTTTAATGCCGATCGCTGACAGCACCACGCCCACCAGCGGGCCGAGCACGATCGGTTTTTTCACCGAGCGCCACATCAGCAGCGGCAGCATGGCGAAGGTAGAGCCGTGATTTTCGCCAGCGGCGCGCGCTTTTTCGCGTTCCAGAATCAGCAGGCAGAGCGGCGTCAGCAGAACGGAACCACAGGCGATCGCCACCGCTACCGAAAGCGAGGTGGTCGCATTTTCGCCCAGTACGCTGCCGAGGATCGGCAGCCCCAGCGCGGCATAGTTCGGCAGCGCCACGGTGAGCGTCAGCACGGCGGCATCCTGCGGCGATTTTTTAAAGACTTTAGTGGCAAGGAAATAGATGGCCGCATAGGTAATCCACATCGCGCCGGTAATGACGACAATCAGCGGCCACTGGGCCACGATGCCAGGCCAGGGGGTCTGCACCGTGGCGCTGAACAGCGCGGCGGGCAGTGCAAAGTCCATAACAAAGATATTCAGCAGCGAGACGTTCTTATTGTCGACCATGCCGGCTTTACCGGCCCAGAAACCCAGCAGCATAATGACAAATATTGGAGCAAGGGCATGAACAATTGTGTAAATCATAAATCACCTGTATTTGAGAAATAAAATTCCAGTCACGCGATGTTTATAATTTCTAAAAGCGGCCCTCACTCCGGGGCGCGATAGCGCGCCCCGAACAGACCGATTTCGGCAGGTCTTTTTAGTTGTTGGTGTTTTACCAGGTCGCGCGCATACGTTCGCGCACCAGGGATGAGCTGCGGCGGTTTTCCGCGCCGAGCCGGTTTTTCAGCGAGGGGTCCCGGCGTGCGTCGGCAATCGCCTTTTGCAGCGCGATTTCTACCTGCGCCAGATCGGCGTCTGTCGGCGCGTCGGGATTGCTGACGGAGAGCAGATCGGCGAGCAGGCCCAGGGTGGCGAAGTTGCTGACGTCATAGGCCATCGGCGGAATGGTGGCCGCCAGCTTTTCCAGCGCGTCAACCGTGCGCAGCGTAATGCGCGCAGCGGACTCTTTGCCCATTGCATGCACCAGCACGCCGCTATCGTTAATCGCAATCAGACGGTTTGCCTGATAGCCGTGCGCCAGAAAAGCGCCCGACATGGCCTTGCCCACGATCAGTCCGATCACCGGATGCCCGGCGAGTCGCGCTTTGGCATAGGCGCCTGCGGCGCCCGCCAGCGCCTGATGAATGCCGAAAGCCTCTTCGCGCCGACCATAGGCCTGGCTTGGCACGTCGATGACCGCGATAATCGGGCGCTTCACCTCGCTGTTTTTATCGGCTTCCAGGGTTTCGTGCACCACTTTCGCCAGCGTCCAGCCCTCCAGCAGACCGACCTCGCCTTTTGCGGCGCGCGGATAGTGGTTGTTCGCATCTGGCACCACGGCGATCAGACGTACGCGCTCGCCGTTAATTTCTCCGTCGGCCACCTGAACCGAATCGCACAGGCCGCTCAGGCGCTGCGCTCCTGGCGCCAGTTTTTCCAGCCAGGTCGCACCGCGGCTGATAATCTGAGTCATTATTTCTCCTCCCCGGCAAAAAGCTGTTTAATCTGCGCCGTGTCCGCCTGCTGACGCGTATCGAAACCGGTCAGGCGCGGCAGGAAGTCGGCATATTTATCGCTGCGATGCTGCGCCGGCACGCCGCTGGCGATAAAGGTGTTCATCGCGGTTTTCACGGCGCTGACGCCGTCGCCGACCAGCGCGTCGACCAGCCCGCTCGCATAGCGGATTTCACCGCCGGTCATGCTCCAGATAAAGGGACGGTCGCGCGAGTCGTACTCTTCAATGCCCGCTTCCTGCTCGATAACCTGCGGACCGTTAAGCCCCAGCCGCGCCTCGCGCGTCACGATCAGATAGCTGCACAGCGCGGCGGCAATAGACATGCCGCCGAAGCAGCCAACGGTGCCGGCGATAATGCCGATAACCGGCGTATAGCGGCGCAGATCGACGATAGCGGCATGAATGTCGGCTATCGCCGCCAGCCCCAGATTGGCTTCCTGCAAGCGCACGCCGCCGGTTTCCAGGCAGAGCACCGCCTGAGTCGGAATGCCGTTGCGGTTATCTTCGGCCGCCAGCTCTAGCGCCGCCGCCATTTTCGCGCCGGAGACTTCGCCCATGCTGCCGCCCTGAAAGGTGCCTTCAATGGCGATGACCACTGCGGACTGACCGTTAATGGTGCCGCGCGCGACCACCATGCCGTCATCAGACTGCGGCACTACGCCCTGCGGGGCCAGCCAGGGGGACATAATGCCCTCAAAGGGATCGAGCAGTTCGCGGAAACTGCCCTCGTCCAGCAGCGCGCGGGCGCGCTCGCGGGCGCGCAGCTCAATAAAACTTGGATCGTTACGCATGAGTCACCTCTTCAAAGACCTGTTCGATACGGATGCGCGCAACGCCCGGCGTCGCGCCGAAATCGTGGATAATCAGCTGTCCGGCAGGCAGACCGCTAATCAGATTCAGGCGGTCAAACAGCGCCTTCCAGCGGCTGTCGCTGTTGTCGAGAGAGGTGGTGATGTCAATACTCAGCGTTTGCCCTTCGGTGGCGGTGAACAGCACTTCCATATCACCGGAACCAACGACCCCTGCAAGGGCTTTGCCGCTCAGCGTGCGGTTAGCAGGGAAAGATAATGTGATGTGTTCCATAACGTCCTCTAGAAAAAAGCGTGATGGGCAGTGAGGCATACCCTGTCAATGAACAGCGTGGCGGCCAGCAGATCGGCCGCGCCGCCCGGCGAGGCGTTCAGCGCCAGCATGTCGGCGTCAAGCCGCGCCAGCGCCTGCCGCCCCTCGACCGTCATACAGCCGCCGGCCAGCAGGACCGCGCGCGCGCCTGCCTGCATGGTTTGCAGGCCGACCAGCCCAGCGCGTGACAGCACGCAGGTGTCGCTCAGCGAGGTCATAATCGCCATCAGCGCGTCAAGGCGGGCGTCGCTTTCGCTGGAGCCGGCGGCGCGACTGCGCAGCAGCTGCGGCAGCGCAAGCTTTATGACGTGAGGAAAAGCCTGCTGAGCCTCTTCCCGCGCGCCGGGAACGCCATAGCGATGACTCGCCTTCAGCCCTTTGCTGAACAGTTTCGGCGCGGCGCGATCGGGCAGACTGGCCAGCGCGGCCGCTGTGCGGGTAAGCTGCTCAGCATCGGCGCGGCCGCCGTTCATCGCGGCGGCGCTGACCAGCAGACCCAGCGCCCAGATCGCTCCGCGATGGGTGTTGACGCCGCCGGTGGCGGCCATCATCTGCTGCTCCCCTTCGCGTCCCAGACGCCCTATCGCTTCGCGCAGGGCGATGTCCGCCGGACGCCGCCAGCACTGACGCGCCAGCTGCAAAAAGGTCGGATGCAGGCTGCTGGCCGAACGCTCCATCAGCGCCAGCGTTAAATCCCGATGCGCGCCGTTGCCGCGGCTGTCCACCAGACCCGGCTTCGGACTGAGTCGCGCTTCATCGATCAGGCAGCTGCGTGCGATTGCCGCCAGCTGGCCGATCTGTACCTCGGCTTGAGTCTGTGACAGGAGTTTCATTACCAGCTCCGGAATTTGGCCGGTGGGTTGTAGAGACCGCCGGACCATTCGACCAGATCCGCCACGCTGCCCGCGGCGAGCAGCGAGCGCGTGGCGTCTGAGCGACGGATCCCCATATCTTCCGGGTAGACGACTTTGCCGCTTTTACGCAGTTCAGCCACGCGCGCGGCGTCAACGCCAAGCCCGATGTCGGTAATGCCCGCCACGGCGGCCACCATCGCGCGGCGCTCTTCGAGGCTGTCGGCGCGGTAGAGATAGGCAATGCCCTCCTCGGTCAGGACGTGGGTAACGTCATCGCCGTAAATCATTACCGGCGCCAGCGGCATGCCGGAGGATTTCGCCACCTCGACCGCGTCGAGCTGCTCGACAAAAGTCGGCTTCGCGCCCGCCTGGAAGGTCTCCACCATCTGCACCACCAGTTTTTTACCGCGCTGCATCGGGTCCGGTTCGGTAATCATGTTGAGCCAGGCAGGGGTCGCATGACGGCGGCCGTGCGGATCGTGCCCCATATTGGGCGCGCCGCCGAAGCCGGAAAGACGCCCGCGCGTTACGGTAGAAGAATTTGCCAGCCCGTCTACCTGCAACGTCGCGCCGATAAACATATCGACCGCATACTGACCCGCCAGCTGGCAGAAGGCGCGGTTCGAGCGCATTGATCCATCCGCGCCGGTAAAGAAGACATCCGGACGGGCGCGGATATACTCTTCCATGCCCAACTCGCCGCCGAAGCAGTGCACGCTCTCGACCCAGCCGCTCTCAATCGCCGGAATCAGCGTCGGGTGCGGGTTAAGCGTCCAGTGCCGACAGATTTTGCCTTTCAGCCCAAGCTGCTCGCCGTAGGTCGGCAGCAGCAGCTCAATCGCCGCGGTGTTGAAGCCGATACCGTGGTTGAGCGACTGCACCTGGTGTTCGGCGTAGATGCCTTTGATGGCCATCATCGCCATCAGGATGTGCTCTTGCTTAATCAGGCGAGGATCGCGGGTAAACAGCGGCTCGATAAAGAAAGGCTTGTCCGCCACCACGATGTAATCCACCCAGGAGGCCGGAATATCGACGCGCGGCAAATCGCTTTCATCCTCCACCAGCTCATTAACCTGAGCGATAACGATGCCGTCACGAAACGCGGCAGCTTCCACCAGCGCTGGCGTATCTTCGGTGCTGGGACCGGTATAGAGATTGCCTTTGCGGTCAGCTTTATAACCGGCAATGAGCGCCACATTTGGGCTGAGGTCCACATAGAGTCGGGAATAGAGTTCGATATAGGTGTGGATAGCGCCAATTTCCAGCTGGCCATCCTGAAGTAGCTGGGAAATACGTAAACTTTGCGGGCCGGAAAAAGAGAAATCGAGTTTACGGGCGATGCCCTTTTCAAAAATATCGAGGTGTTCGCTACGGCCCACGCTGGGCATAATCATATGCAGGTCGTGAACTTTCGCCGGATTAACCTCTGCCAGCGTACGTGATAAAAAATCCGCCTGCTTCTGGTTATTTCCTTCAAGGACAACGCGGTCGCCTGGGGCTATTAATTTCTCCAGCGCTTCTACCGCTCTTTCAGTAGGGATCAGTTTACCGTCTACGGGAAAAGAGGCGAGACGACGCGCTTTTTCACTGCGGCGCGTGTTCCATTCCCGAACCGGCGCTTGGCCAGCGTGCATTATAACCTCCTGATTCAGATAATCATTCTTTCGTTTATGCTGGATGCAGTCTGCGCTTTATGCATAAGTGATTCAATTAAGGCAACGGGACGATCGTTAGTCTTAGAGTAATGATTTCGGGTTACAGGTGGAGATAAACGAAGCATGAAAATTGAGTGTAGACATCATTTTCAGGTGGAAAAGGTCACGGCAGGATATTTCTTTATTTTGAAACAAATATTACATCAGGAAACATGCGTTTATTTTGGCGAAAAAGTTTCGTGGTCAGGATAATGCGTGGATTATGCAGGCTATTTTATCTTTTCAGCCGCAGGCATAAACAGCTGTCGGGTATTTTTAATAAACTTCATCAGGTCGGCATTTTTTCTTCCCTCTTTCCAGCAAAGATAGAGAGAGGTGGTAATATTTGTCGCGTTAATATCCAACGCCACCACGTCATGGCGCAAAAAATGGCGCTGTGAAGAGGGAATACAGGTTATTCCCATGCCCATCGCCGTATAATCGATGGCCGTATTCACATCGCGCGCGCGCACTATTGTTGTCGGCACCCGTTCGGCTTCCGTGTAGAGACGCAGCACAGCGCCCCCCAGCCCCACGCCATCCGGATCCTGCTGAACGATCAGGGTTTCGTCCGCCAGATCGCGCAGGTCGATCTGCCTGTCGCTGGCGCGCGGATGATTATCGGGCAGCACCACGCATAACGCCGTCCGATGGATTTCCCGACAGGCGATAAAGCGAAAAGCGGGCAACGGGCCACGTAAAAGGCCGGCATCCAGCTCCCCGCTCTGTAGCAGGCTAATTTGTTGATCGACGTTATATTCTGCCGGCTCCAGACGTATCTGCGGGAACTGACTCCTGAAACTTCTTAGCGCGCTGACCAGCAGCGGCTCCAGCACCGCCGTGCCGACATAGCCGAGCCGCAGCACGCCGCGACTGCCTGCCGCCACCTCGCTGACGGTCGCACGCAGATTGTCCAGCCGCTGCACAGTGCGCTCGGCCTCATCCAGCAGCAACTGTCCCTCAACGGTCAGGCTGACCTGACGCTTGTTTCGCTCAAACAGCTTTACGCCCCAGCTCTTTTCCAGCGACTGAATATGCTGGCTCAATGCAGGCTGCGTCAGGCTGACCTCTGCTGCCGCCTGAGCAAAATGCAGGGTGCGCGCCAGAGTGATAAAAGAACGAAGTTTCGGGTATTCCACAGGCCACCTGATAATGAATCCTTATTAATAATCCCATAATAGCAATTAGATCCTTATCAGTCGCGCCATTATCCTCAGCCTGTCGAAACATTCTGTTCCTGTGAGTAATCCACTCTCTACCTGTATCGGGAGGCTGCATGAGAATCATTGTCGGTATCACCGGCGCGACGGGCGCGCCGCTCGCCGTGACGCTGCTGCGCAAGCTGGCTGACATTCCGCATGTAGAGACGCATCTGATCGTTTCGCGCTGGGGTAAAACCACCATCGAACACGAAACGGGTCTGCATCTCAACGACGTTAAAGCGCTGGCGGACGTCTGTTACAGCGCGGGCGATCAGGCCGCGACGCTTTCATCCGGCTCTTTTGTCACGGACGGCATGATCATCATTCCCTGTAGCATGAAAACCCTGGCAGGCATTCGCAGCGGTTACGCTGAAGGACTGATTGGCCGCGCGGCGGACGTGGTGTTGAAAGAGCAGCGCAAGCTGGTGCTGGTCGCGAGGGAGACGCCGCTGAATACCATTCATCTGGAAAATATGCTCGCGCTCTCGCGCATGGGCGTCAGCATCATTCCCCCCGTGCCTGCCTGGTACAACCATCCCCGCACGCTTGCCGATGTGGAAAACCATATTGCCGGTCGCGTACTCGATCAGTTCGGACTGGACACCCCGCAGTCAACCCGCTGGCAGGGCCTTGCCCGCTAACAACCTGACTGCCCCTCTTTTTTTTTCAGGAGAACAACATGACAGACAACGCGCATCACTCCCCGGAAGGCAAGAGTTTTGATCTCCGTTCCGCCATCGAAATATTAAAACAGTACGACGGTGAATATCTTGAAACCAGCGAGCCGGTCGATCCGGCGGCGGAGCTGTCAGGCGTTTATCGCTATGTCGGCGCAGGCGGCACGGTAATGCGTCCTACGCGCACCGGGCCGGCGATGGTTTTCAACAAGATAAAAGGCTATGACGATTTTCGCGTCCTGATCGGGCTGCTGGCTTCGCGCCAGCGGGTGGCGCGCCTGCTGGGCGTCCCCAAAGAGAATCTGGCGCAGCTGCTGCGCGACTCGGTGCATCGCGCCATCGCGCCGGTGGTTATTCCTAACGATAAAGCCGTCTGTCAGGAGGTGGTCCACCTGGCCTCTGACGAAGGATTCGATATTCGCACCCTGCTGCCCGCGCCGACCAACACGCCTGAAGACGCAGGTCCCTACTTTACCCTGGGTATGTGCTACGCCGCCGATCCGGAAACGGGTGAGCATGATGTAACTATTCACCGCCTCTGCGTGCAGGGCAAAGACGAAATTTCGATGTATTTCGTTCCGGGCCGCCATCTCGATCAGTTCCGTATTAAAGCAGAGCAGGCAGGCCAGGCGCTGCCGATCACTATCAGTATCGGCGTCGATCCCGCCATTGAAATCGGCGCCTGTTTTGAGCCGCCCACCACGCCGCTGGGCTTTGATGAGCTGGCGATTGCCGGTGGCCTGCGCGGACGCGCGGTAGAGCTGGTCCAGGGCGTTGCGGTTAATGCGCGCGCTATCGCCAATGCGGAAATTGTCATTGAGGGCGAACTGGTCCCCAATTATCGCGTTCAGGAAGATCAGCATACGCATAGCGGCAAAGCGATGCCTGAGTTTCCGGGCTACACCGGCGAGGCTCAGGCGGCGGTGCCGGTTATCAAAGTGAAAGCCGTCACCCACCGCCAGCACCCTGTGCTGCAAACCTGTATCGGACCCAGCGACGAGCATACCAATCTGGCGGGTATTCCCACTGAAGCCAGTATTCTCGACATGGTCGAGCGCGCCCTGCCGGGGCTGGTTAAAAATGTCCACTGCCCTTCGCCGGGAACCGGTAAATATATGGCTGTGCTACAGATCAACAAGCGCAGTCAGCAGGATGAAGGACGTCAGCGTCAGGCTGCCCTGCTGGCCTTCTCTGCCTTTTCGGAACTTAAGCATGTGTTCCTGGTGGATGAGGATGTGGATATTTTCGATCTGAACGACGTCATCTGGGCGATGACCACCCGCTATCAGGCCGATGTGGATACCATCACTATTCCCGGTGTGCGCTGTCATCCGCTTGATCCGTCACAGGATCCTGCGTTTAGCCCCTCTATCCGGGCGCACGGCATTACCTGTAAAACCATTTACGACTGTACCGTGCCTTATGACCTGAAAAAGAGCTTTCAGCGCTCGCAGTTTATGGAGGTCGATGTCGATCGCTTTGTGCCGGGCTTTACCAGTAGTTTGTGATCATCACAACGCTCTGTCGCTGCGCGGCGCGCGCGGCGACAGAGCGCCTTTTCCCCGCCTTCTGCCCTGTCGGGCACGCTGTTAATCCAGCTGTACGGTGCTAATCACCACGCGCCGATTAAGATGGCTTTCTGGCTCGGCTCCCCAGCAGAAGCCTGCCCAGTGCTGGCAAAACTCATCCCACCCCCGCACGCGCTCCAGCTTTTTGTCCTGCCAGGAGGCGTTATAGATGTAAACGTAGTGGCCCGGATCGCGCAACGCCCAGGCAATCATTCCTTCCCACATTACACGCGCGGCATTGGTTTGCGCGCTGTCAGTGACGATAACGGAGTAGGTTTGCAGAAAGTAGCGGAAGAAGCGACGGGCGATGCCATGCACCGCATGCTCATGTTCAGGTTGACGGGTGCGCCACACCATAACCTGAATGCAGGCGCGCTCCGGCGAGGTAAAATCCTGCGTCTCTTCCAGCCTGACGGCGTATATCGTTTCCGGCTCAGGCTCACAGGTCACCATGCGATACTGCTTTTCATCGGGACAGCTCACCAGGCGATAGCCAAAAGGCAACGTAAAGTCGGGCAGCGTAAACTCATCGATACCGCGTGAAAGAAAATCCTGAGTATTTATCTTGTTGGTAGTTTCAGGGCTTAGCACCTGGTTGAAGCTGGTGTCGGGAATAATGATGGGCATCTCATCGTCTGCTATGGATTTCTTCACGGATTCTCCTCTGGTGCCGGAGGGTTTAAGGAACATCCGACAGTGTAGACGACTTTTCCACGCCCCTTTTTTTCTGGCGCGGATCAGGGCCAGTGAACCGGCGCTTTGGCTGATATAAACCGGTGCTGGCTGGCGCGGCGCGAGCAGATTTTAAAATGGCTTATGGCGCTAACAGACAGAGGATTCCTCTGTTGTAACGGGCATGCCGGATATTTCATTTTGTTACTGACTTGACCGAACCGGGTTTTACTGACCAGGCTTAAGGGGTCTTGAAGCACTCTAGATGAGTATTCCCACAGATAACCAGGATGGAGGCATTATGGTAAGCAAATCAGATATTTTAGATCACGCTCAGGTTGTCGATGTTAACGGCGAACACGTTGGCATCGTGGACCATTTCGAAGGTGAAGACAAAATCAAGCTTGCTAAAAGCGATCCTGAGGCTGGCGGCAAACACCACATCATTCCCTTTAGCTGGGTAAAAGAAGTGGACGATAACAAGGTTATTCTGGCCAAATCGAAAGCTGATGTGGAAAGCGAGTGGCAGTCTGCATAAGTTTTGGGCCGCGACCGGTGGTCGCGGCTGCTGTTTTATTCGCGACCGCCAGAAAGAGAGAAGTTTTTCAGCCGCACCACCGCCTGAATAAATATCTTCCTGGCTTGAGATAACTATCTGGACAGACCGGTGATACCCGTTTTATCGCCGCGAATAATCCCGCCCTTCCCGGTTATTATTCATCCTGATGCCGATATTTTACTGATAAAGCTCGAGCAGGTTCGCAAACCATATCGATGTTCACGGTTAAACGCTGCGCCTGAATTCTATGCCTCTTGCACTCCAGGAGTTTCACTTTAACGCGCTTATGCCCCTTGGCATCCCGCCTGCGCCTTTATGCCTTATCTGGCCAGGCTTAGCGGGTAAAGATGTCTGGCCGTATTTTCATCAAAGATAAAAACGGGAAAATAAAGTTACGCAGCAGCTCCCCGCCTTACTCCGCCGCCTCCAGGAATGCCCGGAAATAAAATATGAAAAGGATTTAGCTCAGCCAATCGCGGCGATTTACCTCATGATAGCCTGAACCCAATAATTTTATTCTCAATAACTTATAATCATAAAATTGTCGGGTGAATGATGGCACTTCGTTTTTCCAGACTGCAAAAAGCGGTGGTATTGCCCATTGCCATTTTTGTTGCGCTCTCAACAATGACCTCTGCGCATGCGTTATCAAACGGCTGTAGCGCCGTTAATTCTCTCAGTGGTTCAACGTCGCTCACCTTTGCCGCTAATGCTTTTCCGGCTTCTGACTTCGACGCCGCCGACGCGCTGGTTGTCAGCTTTACCGACAGCGGCGCTGGCTACGGTCAGAGCGCGATGAATACGGACAGCATCGGTTTAACCACTACCGGCTATACCAGCACGCAAACCTACTACGCCTCTCAGTCCACCAGCACCTCTGCTCATACAGAATCGCTCAGCGTTGCTGCCGGCAGCCTGGCCGCAAATGGTTTACGCCTGCGTCTCAGCACAACCCACGGGCAGATAAGTAATGTGGTGTTTAGTTGTACCGGCGCGGCTGCCACGCCATCGAGCGACGCAACCCTCAGCAGCCTGTCGGTCTCCACTGGTGCGCTGACGCCCTCCTTTGCGGCTGGCACCACACACTACAGTGTTGCGGTTGCGAATAGCGTATCCAGTATAACGCTGACGCCGGTTTCGGCAGAGGCAAATGCGACCATTACCGTTAACGGTAACCCTGTGTCATCAGGATCGGCGTCTGCCGCCATAACGCTGACGGCAGGCAGCACGACAGCTATCAGTATCCTGGTCACGGCTCAGGATGGCAGCACTAAATCTTACACGGTAGACGCTACGCGCGCGGTAGAGCCTGTAATAGCAAACAACAATTCGGTCACCGTCGCGGCAAACAGCTCAGGCAATGTTATCTCCCTGCCCACCAGCGGCGGCTCTGCAAACTCTTATGCGATCGCGTCCGTGCCCGCGCACGGTTCGGTGACCCTCAGCGGCGCGACCCTGACCTACACACCGACATCAGGTTTTTCCGGCGCAGATTCGTTCAGATGGAACGCGACGAATGCAGCCGGTACCTCGTCAAACGCCACCGTGTTGATTATGGTCACCGCGCCCACGCTGACCCTTCTTCCCGCCTCCGGCGCCCTGCCCGGCGCAACAGTGGGTGAGAACCTGTCTGTTTCTTTTTCCGCTACCGGCGGCACCGGTCCCTACACCTGGGCGGCAACCGGCTTGCCTGCGGGATTAACCCTTAACGGCAGCACCGGTGAAATAAGCGGCGCTCCTGCGCTTGCAGGCAGCTACAGCCTGCAGATCACCGCAACAGATTTTTATGGCGCCAGCAATACCGCTCACTACAGCCTTAGCGTCGCCGCAGGCGGGACCGCTCCGGTTGTCAGCCCGGTGACGGCAAACGTAAACGCAGACAGCAGCGACAACGCCATTACCCTTTCCATTGCTGGCTCGGTCACCAGCGTGGCTGTTGTCCGCCAGGCTGCCCACGGCGCCGCGCAGGTCACTGGCACCCGCATCCGCTATACGCCTGCCGGCGGCTATTCAGGCAGCGACAGTTTTACCTATACCGCTACCAATGCCTACGGCACCTCTGTGGAGGCCACCGTCAGTTTAACGGTGTCGAAAGTCACCCTTGCCCTGTCACCAGCCAGCGGCGCGCTGCCCAATGGCACCGCTGGAAGCGCTTATCTCCATGCTTTCAGCGCGTCCGGCGGCACCGCCCCGTATCGCTGGCAACTGAGCGGCGTCCTGCCTCAGGGCATGACATTTGCCGAAGGCGCACTAACAGGCACTCCGCAGGTAGCCGGTTCGTTTTCCTTTACCCTGACGGCAACCGACACAAACAACGCCAGCATCCACTCTGTCTATACGCTGACGGTGACGCCCGCCGCCATCGCTGCCGATCATACAGCCCAGCTTTACGCCGGACAGTCAGTCAAAGTCCCTCTTTCAGAAGGCGCGACGGGAGGTCCTTTTACGGGCGCGCAGTTGCTCGACGAGCCGCAAGCCGATTCAGGCACCGCGTCGATCTCCTCCTCAGGCGGAAACTATCAGCTGCTGTTCACTGCGGCTCAACAGGCGAGCGGAACCGTGGTGTTGCGCTATACGCTGACCAGCGCATCCGGCGCTACGCAGCCTGCGCGCGTCACCTTTACCATTGCCGCGCGACCGGATCCCGCCTCAGACGCGGATGTGACTGGCCTTATCAGCGCGCAGGTACAGGCTGCGCAGCACTTCGCCCGCGCCCAGATCCGTAACTTCAACGATCGTCTGGAACAGCTGCATAGCGGCGCGATGCTGCCTTCCGGGAACAACGCGATCCGGTTCACTTTGCCTGCCAGCCGCCCGGAGCAGGACAGGGATAATACGCTGTGGTCTTCAGCCTGGCAGGCACAAGGTCAACAACGGGACAGCTTTTTACAGCCCCCTCTGGTTGCGCCAGCGTCCCCCTTTGCTGCTGGTCAGGACAACAGCCGCCTCTCCTGGTGGACCGGCGGGTACATCGATTTTGGTCATGACAAAGACGATACCGTACGCTTCAGCCACACGACGGCAGGGATCACCACGGGAGCAGATTACCGCTTCACCCCAGCCTTTACGGCCGGGACAGGACTCGGATTCGGTCGCGACGTCAGCGATATTGGCGACGCGGGGTCGCGTACCAATGGACGCGCAGTCAGTTCGGCCGTCTACGGTAGCTGGCATCCCAACGCTTTCTTTGTTGATGGCCTGACAGGCTACAACGCACTCTCATTTGACAGCAGACGACACGTCAGCGAGTCCGATGCTGTTGCGCGCGGCAGTCGCTCCGGGCATCAGGTATTTACGTCGCTGACCACGGGCTACGAGTTCAGAACCCCTCTGAGTCTCTTTTCTCCCTATGCGCGCGTTCAGTATTACCGTACCTGGCTTGATAGCTACAGCGAGACCAACGCAGGCGTCTTTAACCTGGCCTACGCCTCTCAGGAAATCGCGCAGAGTGTCACCACTGCCGGCCTGCGCGGAGAGCACAACGTCCTTGCCAGCTGGGGCGTGATAAAGCTGCATAGCCGTCTGGAATACTCGCAGCTCACCAATGACAACGGCAGCGCGCGCGTGGGCTACGCCGATGTGGCTAACGACACATGGCATCTCCCTCTTTACGAACAGAGCCAGCGATCGCTGACGCTGGGAGCCGGTTTTGATCTGCTGCTTCCCCACAACATTACCCCCGGTATTGCCTATCAGGGCACGGCAGGACTCGCTCAGCAGAAAAGCCGCTCCCAGGTCATTATGGCGCGCGTCAATATCGGGTTCTGAACCGGCTTTCAGCGTGCGTGATTGTCTGCGGCGCCGGGGCAATCGCAGGGCTTACCCGCACGGCGCCCGTATTTGATCGATAAGCTGGACGGAAAACCGGGGCTACCAGGCATAAGCCTGCGGCGCTTCTCCGCCAGGTCCCGGCCAGATCTCATCGAGGCGACGTAGCGTCTCTTCAGAGAGATCGATGGTTATGGCGTGCAACGCCTCTTTTAGCTGCTCAGGGGTACGCGGCCCAATCAGCGGAGCGGTGACGACCGGGTTTTTCAGGAGCCAGGCAAGAGCGACATTCGACGGCGTTTCGCCCATTTCCTTACATAACCCTTCCCAGGCTTCAAGCTGCGTTCTGTATTGTTCGATTTGGCGGGCGAAAGCAGGCCTTGCGCGGCGACCGCCGACAGGCTGTTTCAGAACGCCGCTGAGCAGCCCTCCGCCCAGCGGACTCCAGGGTATAAACCCCAGTCCGTAATGGCGGCAGGCGGGAATGACCTCCAGCTCAACGGTTCGGGCCGTCAGATTGTACAGGCTCTGCTCGGCCGCCAGGCCGAGAAAATGGCGCGCGCTGGCGGCAGACTGCGCGGTGGCGATGTCCCAGCCGGCAAAATTACTGCTGCCGGTATAAAGCACTTTTCCCTGCTGAACGAGAATTTCCAGGGCCTGCCAGATCTCTTCCCAGGGGGTGTGACGATCGATGTGATGCATCTGATAGAGATCGATATAATCGGTCTGGAGCCGCCGGAGACTGTCTTCACAGGCTTTGCGAATGTGATAAGCCGACAGGCGGCGATCGTTTGGGCCGGGTCCCATAGGCTGATAAACCTTAGTGGCCAGAACGATACGGTCGCGTCGACCGCCCTGCTGAAGCCAGCGTCCAATAATTTCTTCGGACAGGCCTGAACCCTGCCTGATGTCAGGTGATTGCTCCGTCCCATACACGTCGGCTGTATCGATAAAATTTATTCCCGCCTCTACGGCTGCGTCCAGAATGCGAAAACTCATCGCCTCGTCGGTGACGTCGCCGAAATTCATTGTTCCCAGACAAAGGCGGCTGACTTTCAGGCCGGTGCGCCCCAAATGCGTGTAGTTCATAGATGGCTCCGTTATATCATCTCCCGACCCGGAGAAGGTTCGCGAGCAGGGTTGCAGAACATTCAAGAATAAAGAGGCGCATCGTCTTTAGTTAGCGGCTCTGGCCTGAAGGGCTTGTGAAGCAAATTCAGCAATCCATAGCGACGATCGGTCTATAAGCGGTATTATGGCCGCTTCAGTAATCGGCCCTGTGGACGACAAAGAGCAGGAAGATAAACGGCATCCGCAAAAAAGGCTTCACGATAGGGAGAACCATTCGGTATGCAAACCAGCAGAGCTGACGTTGCCGATATGATTTATTTTTTGACTATCGCACGGCATCGCAGTTTTAGTCGTGCGGCGGTTGAATTAGGGGTAAGCGCATCGGCCTTGAGCCACGCCCTGAAAAATCTGGAAACCCGACTCGGCGTTCGCCTGCTCAATCGCACGACTAAAAGCGTCACGCTTACGGCTGCGGGCGATGTGCTGGCTCAGTCTGTGCATAAGCCCTTTGAGGCCATTGACAGCGCGCTTGAATCCCTCAACCGGTTTCGTGACACGCCCAGCGGCCGTATCCGCATCAATGCCGCGGTTGAAGCAGCGAATCTGCTGCTGGCTCCTGTCATGCCGGCTTTTATGGATCGCTACCCCGATGTTGAAATTGATGTCGTGGCCAGCAACCTGATGGTTGATGTCACTGATGCAGGTTTCGATGCCGGTATCCGTTATGGCGGAACTGTCCCGGAAGATATGGTCGCCCGACGTTTGTCTGCGGACATCCGCTGGGTGATTGCGGCTTCACCCGCCTACCTGGAGCGCTATGGAACGCCCGCGCATCCTGACGATCTCTCCCGTCATCGCTGCATCAGCAGCCGTCTGGGCGACAACCGGATTTACCGCTGGGAACTGGCGCGGGACGGCGAGGCGTTGCAAATCGCCGTGCCTGGGTCGTTTACCGTCAACCAGGCGGAAACAGGTCTCATCGCCGTGCTGGGCGGGGCAGGCCTGATGTATTTTCCGGAGCCGCTGGTTGCCTCTTATGTAAAAGACGGACGGCTAAGGCTGGTTCTTACCGAATGGTCTCCGCTTGAGGACGGCTTTCATATTTACTATTCAAGCCGTCGGCAAGTCCCGACCGGGCTTCGCCTGCTAATTGATTTCATTCAGGAGGTCAGGCCGCTGGGGCTGTAATATTTGATTTAATTTCCTCATAACCAGACGAACAGGCAGCTATCCTCCCAAAGTGCCGACAAACGTTGAGCACGGCATCCGTATTAATTGAATAACAGTCATCAGCCAGGGCTATCACAGGCCGCTGAAACCCTTTATGACGCCGGAGCGTCAGTCAAGGGTAACAGATAAAAATAGCTAAAGTAAAATTCCTTTCTGCCGATAACGGAGTGGGAGTTGACAGCCGCTCGCCAGAAAAGGAGAACCATGAATGCATGTCTCCCGACAGGCGTGACGGAAAGCAGACAGCTCGCGCTTTTCTGTTCAGGTAAAAAACAGTTAATTATTTTTAGACGGCTTAAAAAAATGGAGATTACGCATGGCAACTAAAATAACAATGGAAAATCCGCAGACGGGGGAAACGACTTCTGGTTTTTACGGCTTTTCATGGACAACCCTTTTCTTTGGCGCGTTTCCCGCTCTGTTCAGAAAAGATTTTATTACCTTTATTGGTTTGTTCGTGATTTTAATTATTTTGGCCTTCGTTAGCCTCGGCATTGCGCCCTTTTTCGTCATGTTAATATGGTCTTTTATGTACAATAAATACTACACGACGGGACTGTTAAAGAAAGGGTTTGTATTTTCCGCGACCCACACTGAAAACGAGCTGGCCGCCGGGCGCCTCGGACTCAAGCTAAACAGCCACAACTGTAAGACTGTCGCAGCCCAGTAAGATAACCATAAGAAATATTAAAATAATTTTTCAGTCAAACACCTGGCCTCTCTGTCAGGTGTTGTTATTTATGCCGGTATCTGCTGTTGCCTGCCATCAGGCTTCCGTTTAATCAGGCGCTGATTTAGTCAGCCTCTGAGGCAGACCGCTGTAAGCAATAAGAGCATCATCAAAAGTCCCCGCCAGCCTCATCGAAAAAAGGGTTTACTCACCTGAGGCGTGACCGTTAATAACAGGCTCGTCGTCAGAGAAAAGGCTATTTTGCGATTTACGACAGTCGCGCGGGCTGCAACCAAACCAGCGCCGGAACGCGCGTGAGAAGGCGCTGACTTCAGAATAGCCCAGTAACAGAGCCATTTCTGAGACCGATAAATGGTGCTGCCTGAGATAGTGCGTAGCCATCTCTTTGCGGACGCTGTCGACCAGGGCGGAAAAGCTGGTTTGCTCATCGCGCAGTCGCCGCTGTAGCGACCAGGCCGATAACCCCTGTTTCTCAGCGATAATTTCCAGCGAGGGTTCGCCGCTCAATAACTGGAGATGAATGTCGGTGCGCGTTTGATTAACGGTATTCTGCGTAATCGCTGGCGGGCTGAGCCGCCGGATCGCATCCTGCATCACCAGCAGCAGCATGGGATCGTGATCCGGCATTTTGCGGCTCAGATCCGTTTTAGCAATGATCATCGAGTTAAACGGCTGATCGAAATAAACCGGCGCATCAAATACTTTGCAGTGCTCATGCCAGTGCTCAGGGCGCGGATGCTCAAAATGAACTTCGCGCGGCGCCCAGTAGCGCCCTGCGGCGTGGCGAATCAGGTTAAGGAACATGCCTAACGTCAGCTCTGCATCCTGTCGTCGCAGAAGAATCGCGCCGTGACGCACCTGGTAATCCAGCTGCCAGCAATCGCCGTGTTCCGTCAGACGGATACAGGTATTGTGCTGGTGGTAAGGAAAGGCATTCACCACGTTGCGCAGCGCCTGTTCCAGCGTTGCCGAACATAAACCGATATAGCCGATCAGTCCCAGAGACTGCGGTCGGAACTGATGACCATACTGCAAACCAAAATTGTCCACGCCCGCCTGGGTGGCGGCCTCTTCCAGCACCCGGCAGTAATTCACCAGATCCAGACTCAGCGTTGGACAGGCGAGCGTATCAGGATCGATGCCGCTGATGCCAAAAATGCGATCCACATCGCCGCCCTGGGCGTTAATAAAATCGCCCAGTCCTGTCGCGGCCGCCGACAGGACGCCACGGTGACTGCTGCCAGCGCTGGACATGGCCGTCAGCGCGACCTCTGGAAATCTGCTGGTCATGATGTTTTCCGCCTGAAACTGAACATCTTTAGCTTTTGCAAAAAACATACCAGCCATCCGGCGCCGGATAACAGCCACTTAGCGCCGTTCCGGCGAAGATTGCACTGTGATTAGCCATGCAGGCACCGCCAGAGTGCGCTAAACGCCAATCGGCAAGCTGGCGCCTTCGAGGTAGCGACGGCACAGACGCACCGTATCGTCGGCCCAGCCGTCGCCCAGGCTGCGGGCCATCTCTGTTTCCCGATGGGAGGCCACCCAGGCCGTAAGCTGAATGCGGCGCTGAATCAGCATCGACGGAACGATGGCCAGCTCCTCATCGCTGACGTGGGCCACCTGCTCGTAGCCGTTTAACCAGTTTTCCACCCACTGCGGGGCGCTGGGGTGATGCTCGACAAAGCTGATGGCCGCGGCAAGATCGTGCAGATACCAGCCCATTCCGCAGTCATCAAAATCAATCACCCGCGTTTCGCCTTTGTGAACCAGCAGATTGGTCAGGCGCAGGTCGGCGTGGATCAGGCCGTAGCGGTCGGGCGACTGGCCAAATGCCGCCATCTCGCGGCCCACATGCGCCAGCGTCTCTTCTATTACCCCATGTTGCGACCGCGCCAGGCCAGCCACATCCCGCCAGTCGCCCCAGTGGCCTGCCGGGGAAACCATGCTGTGATGATCCCAGACAATACGGCGAAACCCCTGCGGCTTATGCCAGCGGCGACTGTGGTGATGCAGCTGCGCGGTGATGCGGCCTAACTGGCGAAATGCCGCAGGATCGACCGCATCGGTAAGCATATCGCCCTCTATCCAGTGAAACAGCACCGCATAGCGCTCACCGCCATCAGGCAGGGAAAGCGTCTGAACCCGCTTACCTTGCCCGTCGCTCACGGCCACCGGCACACAGATGTCTGCGGCCTGAAGGGCATCCAGCCAGTGAAGCTCGCTTTCAATATCCTGCTTAGCGTGGTAATCGCCCCGGTGAATACGTAACGCATAGCGGCCCTGCGGCGTGCTGACAGACAGAGTCGCGTTCTCGGAACGGCACAGAAGTTTGACCTCAGCGCCCAGACAGGCGGGATAGGCCTGCAACGCCTGACGGGCAAGCTGAAGAATAGCGTCGTTACTTAAGGTGTCATATTGCTTGATGCTCATGTCTGGCTCCCTCTCTCTGCGTGTGGATTCAGCATGGCGCTGAACCATCCCTGCACGCTTGACAGGAGAGCAGGCAAAAATTGACTTCAGCAGAGTGAAGACGGACCAGGCAGGGGCAACTTGACCCCAGCCGACGAGTTTCTGTTTTCTGCGGTCAAGTTTTTCTGTTGGCACTGTGTCCATCATCTACCCGTCAGCTTTTCAGGCATCGCCTTTTTCACTTTACACAGACGGGGGAACGCAGTGATGAAAGAGAAACTGAAACCCACCCTGGGCACCCTGCAACTCTGGGGCATCGCCGTAGGCCTGGTTATATCAGGAGAGTATTTTGGCTGGAGCTATGGCTGGGGCGCTGCGGGTACCCTGGGCTTTCTGGTCACGACGGTTTTCGTCGCCGCCATGTACAGCTGTTTTATCTTCAGCTTTACCGAACTGACGACCGCTATTCCGCAGGCAGGCGGTCCCTTTGCTTACAGTCGTCGCGCCTTTGGCGATACCGGAGGCTTGATTGCGGGAATAGCCACGTTAATCGAGTTTGTGTTCGCGCCCCCGGCCATCGCCATGGCGATAGGCGCCTACCTCAATGTGCAGTTTCCGGAGGTGAACCCCAAACTTATCGCGGTCTGCGCCTACCTGATCTTTATGGGGCTCAACATCATCGGGGTAAGCATTGCGGCCACCTTTGAACTGCTGGTCACTTTGCTGGCGGTGATTGAATTGCTGGTGTTTATGGGCGTGGTGGCGCCAGGCTTCAGTCTGGCGAATTTTGTGGCGCACGGCTGGGCGGGACAGGAGGCGTTCTCCCTGACATCAGTGTCCGGCATGTTTGCCGCCATCCCCTTTGCTATCTGGTTTTTTCTGGCTATCGAAGGCGTTGCTATGGCGGCCGAAGAGGCCAAAAACCCGCGCCGCACGATTCCTCGCGCCTATATCAGCGGCATTTTAACGCTGGTGGTGCTGGCAATCGGCGTCATGGTGTTTGCGGGCGGCGCAGGCGACTGGCGCACGCTGTCCGGCATTAACGATCCCCTGCCGCAGGCGATGAAAATGCTGGTCGGTAACGATTCGCGCTGGATGCACATGCTGGTATGGATTGGGCTGTTCGGACTGATCGCCAGCTTTCACGGCATTATCATGGGCTACTCTCGCCAGTTCTTCGCGCTGGCGCGGGAAGGCTATTTACCGCCGTCGCTGGCGAAGCTGTCGCGCTTCAACACGCCGTATCGGGCGATTCTGGCGGGCGGCGTGGTCGGCATCCTCGCGATTTTCTCGGACGGCATCAGCTTTCAGGGAATGAGCCTGACCGCAGCGATGATCACGATGTCGGTATTTGGCGCGATCGTCATGTACATCATGAGCATGCTGAGCCTGTTTAAACTGCGTCGTACGGATCCCACACTGGCGCGCAGCTACCGTGCGCCGGGCTATCCGGTGATCCCTGGCATCGCCCTGTGCGGCGCGGTGATTTGCCTGATCGCGATGCTGTGGTTTAACCCGCAGATCGGCGCGCTGTTTGTGGGCTTTATGGTGGCTGGCTATCTCTATTTTCTTACCACCCAGTCCCGCCGCGGCGCTATCGCGCAGACCTCTGTCGCCGCAGAAACCGACTAACGCTTATACAAGCCCTGCCGCGCTTTGCGCGCAGCAGGGCGGCACAAACATCAAGGAGTCACGATGACGGTACGATCAACCATTATGGATACCAACAGCTTTCGTGCTGAACACGCGGAAACGCTGGCGCCGGACATTCGACAACTGACCGATAAGCGCAGCCAGGTGCTGGGCGAGTCCTATCGGCTGTTTTACCGCAATCCGGTGCATCTGGTGCGCGGACAGGGCCAGTATCTGTGGGATAAGGCAGGCAATCAGTATCTGGATATGTATAACAACGTCGCCAGCATTGGCCACTGTCATCCGGCGGTCGTGGACGCGGTGCACAAGCAGATGATGCAGTTAAATACGCATACGCGTTATCTGCACGAGTCGATCCTGGCGTACAGCGATCGCATTCTGGCCACTATGCCCGCTGAAATCGATCGGGCCATGTACATGTGTACTGGATCCGAAGCGAACGATCTGGCTATCCGCATTGCCCAGTGCTGGAGCGGCGGCACGGGGATCATCGTTTCAAAAGAAGCCTATCACGGCACCAGCGCCCTTACCTCCGGCGTTTCGCCTGCGCTGGGCAGCGGTCAGCCGCTTTCACCGCATACCCGGCTGGTCGCGCCGCCCGATTTTTATCGCATCCAGACGGCGGATCAGGGCGCATGGTTTGCGCAGGAGATTCAGAAGCAGATTGATGACATGACCGCGCAGGGTATTAAGTTTGCGGGCTTTCTTGCCGACTCGATCTTCTCGTCAGACGGCGTTTTACCCGGCCAGCCCGGCTTTTTGAAGCAGGCGATAGATGTCGTGCATCAGAACGGCGGCATCTTTATTGCCGACGAAGTGCAGCCGGGTTTTGCCCGCACCGGCGAGGCCTTCTGGGGCTTTGCCCGACACGGCGTGGTGCCCGATGTAGTGACCACCGGCAAACCCATGGGGAACGGCATTCCGGTATCGGGGTTAATGGCGAAAGCGCCGGTCATGGCGGCGTTTAGCGATGCGCTGCCCTACTTTAATACCTTCGGCGGCAATCCGGTCTCCATGGCGGCGGCGCATGCGGTCATGGATGTGATTGAACAGGAGGCGCTTCAGGCGCACAGTCTGAAAACCGGCGCCGCGCTTCTGGCGGCCCTGCAATCGCTCCAGGCGACCTACCCCTGCATCGGTGAAGTGCGCGGCGCGGGTCTGTTTATTGGCTTTGAGCTGGTGAAAGACAGGGAAAGTAAGCAGCCTGATAAGCGTCTGGCGCTTGACCTGGTGGAGGCGCTGCGCGAGGAGTTTGTGCTGACCTCCGTTGCCGGGCCATACGGCAACGTGCTGAAAATCCGCCCACCGCTCTGTTTCCAGACGCACGACATCGACTGGGTAGTCAGCGCGATGGATCGCTGCCTGAGGAAATTACAGGGCTGAACCATTAAAACGCCGGAGCGCGCGTAACCGGTTTGCCGCCTTAACGGCGAGCCTTAAGGGGGAACGGCGGCAGACGGAAGCGGTAACCTCAGCCGTCAAAGGCTGTATAACCTGAGTATATGTGGTCCGATATCCGTCGGGCCACATAAGACACCTGACAAGCGGGAGCCGGAGGACAGATCCAGGCTGTGGCTGTTATCCGCCGTTGTCCAGCAGTCAGGATTTAGCAACCAGCCCTCGCCAGAAAGATAACCCTTCGGCTGGAAAAAAGGGCTCGACAGCGCCGGCCCCCTACTTAACAACATTATTATTTTGGTTCTGAGAAAAGCCTACAGGCTTAACTTCTGTCTACAGGTTTCAGGGGCATTTCTTCCCTTTTAATGAAAATAAGGTCGCCCTCAGGCAAGGCCCTGACATGAAGCCTTAACCAGCTGAGCAGTAGCTCAATATTGCTCTTTTTTACTGAGTCTCGTGGCCAGACAAGATAGTAAGCATCCCCGGTGGCCACCGCCTCATTAAACGGAAGAGAAAGAAGCCCGCCGTTAATGGCGTCCAGACTCAGCAGAAGATCGCCTACCGATACGCCGTGACCACTCAGGGCGGCCAGATTTCCCTGTTCAAGCGTGTCAAACACCTTGCCCCCGGTCAGATTCAGTCCGGGAAAGCGCCCTGTCCCTCTCAGCCATCTGCGCCAGTCGCGCCGGTCGGGCGATGGGTGAATCAACTCACACTCCGGGAGCTGGTGCCGTGCTTTATCCAGCATTGCCGGCGAGCAGACCGGGATCAGCCATTCATCAAAGAGCGCTCTGCTTTCGGTCGCGTCACCAAAGTTTCCGTTACCGAGCAGAATGGCGCAGTCATATGGCTCGCTTATAAAGTCCACGCTGTCCGTGTCCATCCACACGCTGGTGATTTCGGTACGAGGGGTGACGTGGTTTTCCCGAAAAGCATTAAGCACGTCAAGCAGCCAGCGCATGGTAAGCGTTGAAGGCGCCTTAAGTCGTAAAAGCTGGCGGTTGCTTCTGAAAGCGTGACAGGCCCGTTCGATGTTCAGAAAACCTTCTGTCAGCTGACTGGCAAGAAGCCGCCCGGCTTCACTCACCTTTACCCTGGGCCCGTTCCTTGTAAAAAGCTCGCAATCAAACCAGGCCTCAAGGGTACGTATATGCCTGCTCACCGCTCCAGGCGTGATATTGAGTAATTCTGCGGCCTTGCTGAAAGAGCCGAGGCGTGCGGCGGCTTCAAAGGCGCGCAGAGCATAAAGAGGTGGTAAGGGCATGGCGTTCTTCATTGTGAGTTTAAGTCACATTAAGCGAGAGTTTTATCCGTTTTTCAACCCTCTTCAGTGAGGCAATAATCTGGCGCGACGAAATGGATTGCCGGAGGGTTAACAGTGGATGACGTGTTGTTTAAAACAGGAACAATCATCAGGCAGGCTGACCTGATGATGCTCAGCCGGGATGCCGACAGCCATTGCCTGATGCACGACTGGAAAACAGAGGGTTTTCGCGATATCGCTTTTCGGCTTGCCGACCGGGAATTTCCCTGCCTGTTTGCCCGTCATGCGTGGAAGTCTGAAACGCTGCTGTTTGGCCTGATTAGCCAGCAAGCGACTGAAAAGGATCTTCTGGCGGTGATGCAGCAATTTGTTCACCGCACGAAAACGCTGCCGGAAGAAGCCCGGCTTTACAGTCCGCTGATACTGATATTCGAACGCTCAGGTCTGCACACGCTCGCCGAAGCGCAGCAGTTCGCCTGGCAGCAGCTACAGTTTTTGCATGATAACGACACTCACTCCTGGCCTGAACATATTCCTGAAAATCCGCAGGACAGTGCCTGGTCGTTCTGCTTCGGCGGTGTGGAGCTGTTCGTCAATATAAGCTGTCCGGGACATTCACGGCTGCGAAGCCGTAATCTGGGCAAGCGAGCGGTACTCATCATCAATCCCCGTCCACACTTTGACATTCTGGCCAGTCAGCGCGATCCCAAAGGGATTAAGATAAGGGAAAAAATACGCCACCGCGTCTGTAACTACAACAACGGCTACGTTCCGTCTGAACTTGGTTTTTACGGGGATGAGAACAGCCTGGAATGGAAACAGTATCAGCTTGACGAACCCGGCGCTCTGAATCTCGCGCGCTGTCCTCTGCATATACGAAAAGATAAACCTGAACAATGAACCTGACCCTGCTGATCGCTTATATCCTGGCGGTATTAATGCTGCTGCTCACTCCAGGCCCGGTGGTGGCGCTGGTGACCGGCACGGCGGCACGTTACGGCAGTCGCAAGGCGTTTGCCACGGTCACGGGCACAAACGGCGCATCGCTGGTGCTGATTATGCTTGCCGCGCTGATGCTGGCTGGCGTCATTTCTCTTTCCCCGCTGTTTCTTTATCTGCTGGGAACGGCAGGCTCGCTGTATATCGGCTGGGGAGCGGTTGCCAGCATCAGGGCCGTTTTTGAGAAGTCATCTGCTAAAGAAACGACGCCGTTACGTGAGTCGGGTGGCTTTGTCCGGGGGTTTTTAACGGGAATTTCTAACCCCAAAGATATTCTTTTCTTTGTCGCTTTTTTTCCGCAGTTCATCGCGGTCACGCAGGACTTTACCACCAGCATTATGACGCTTTCTCTGGTATGGATTTTTTTCGACTTTACCGTTTTATCGTTTTATATCCTGATGATAAGGCGCTGGGTGCCGGAGCGGCATGGCGGGCGTATCGAGCTGATCTCTTCTCTGTTCCTGCTTGCTGTTTCGCTATGTGGTATCGTATATAACGCTAATGAAATTTTTACCTGCTATGCCTGACGCGTAGCAAAAGGAGAAAAGCGTGAATCTGTTTATGTTTTACATCGGCGGCAATGCCGGCCGATCCAATATTGAAGTGCATGATGTGCAGTTCGTGGCGGCAGAAAAGCCGGAGGACGCCTGGCCGGCGCTGCGTGAAGCCTGGTTTGGCGATGCTGACAAATTACACATTGATGGCTATGCGCGAGTTACCTGGGCCGATGGTTATGCCGTGACTCTGGCGGATATGCCGTCTGAAAACAGCAAACGGCTGTGGTTCGTTAACGCCGGTGCCTATCATCCTTCGTCTCTGGCAGAGCTACACGCCTTTGACCTGTTTGTGGCGGAAAACAGCAAAGAAGCTAAAAAGAAAGGTCTGGCAACGCTGCTCAACGGCGCGCTCCATCAGCATAAAGATAACCTTAAAGATGTGGATGACTGCATTTTGCTGGAGAAGGTGGCAGATAAATATATTCATCTCACCCTCGCAGAAAACGGCACGCCTTTTAAGCCTGAATGGCAGGGCTATCAACCTATCGGTCAGTAAGATAACCGGCGGCCGCCCGGTTCTATATAACAACATGGAAAGGTTGCGGCTTTCTTTATGCCGCGGTTCTGCTGCTCTGCCGGGTCTGAGGAGAGGGATTAACCGATTAGCAAAACGCTTTTATATAGCCAGGCGTACCGTTCAAAAAGGAAGCCTGTCTCTTCACAACGAGGATAGCATTCATAACAGCGGCGCAAATCAGACGCCGTCCTGTGCAGAAAAAACTTATGCTGATGTGCCCGGCTGTTTTACTGCAAGCAATACAGAAGACGCTTTAATCAGGGCAACAACTCTTTTTCCCTCACTAATATCCATCTCTGCCATGCTTTCGTTTGTAATTACAGCAGTCAGGTTCGAACCTTCATCTGTCAGAATGTGAATAGTGGCGTTAACCGCACCCTTTTCAAGCGAGGTGACCTGACCTGGATACTGATTACGGGCTGAAAACAACATGCCGTTATCCTCAGAAGCAAGAATAATCCAGGGGGCTTTGACAAGTGCTATTACTTCTTTCCCTTTCTCCAGACCCAGCCTGAGCCTGCTGCTACTGGTCACCACAGAGACCAGTCGCCCCCCTTTATCAAGGGCAATCTCAATTTCATCATTAATGGACCCGGGGTGAATTGCAGAAACCTTTCCGTGCAGCTGATTACGTGCAGAAACTGACATATCATTCTCCTTATATGCAGGACGATAATCATCCCCGAAAGTGTATATGAAAACCGGCTTCATTATGTCCGCCCGGCCGTGCGTTGATGGCATAAAGCGGACGGCCGACATGAGCTTCCCCGCATGGCTAAAGGTCATATCAGGAACAAGCAAGTACACCCCGGCGCTCTTTGAGAGCTTATGTGGGTCTTTGAGTCTGGCAGAATTTATCAGGCGAGCGCTCAGTTTCAATTCTGGATGTCTGTTTTCACGACCTGAAGCATACGTGGGCGAGCCTGCTGATTCAGTCTGGCGTTCCGCTGTCTGCATTGCAGGAAATAGGCGGATGGGAAAGCATCGAAATGGTACAGCGGTATGCGCACCTGGCGCCCAGCCATGTTACGGAGCATGCGAGACATATTGATGCAATTTTTGGTATTCGCGTCCCCAATCTGTCTCATGGGGAAAATTTGAAAGCAGGAGGGAGCAAGTAACTTATTGATTTTAAATGGCACGCCCTACAGGATTCGAACCTGTGACCTACGGCTTAGAAGGCCGGTGCTCTATCCAGCTGAGCTAAGGGCGCACGGGGATGGCGAGGATTATACGGCGAGACCTCAACGAGTCAACGGTTTTGGCCGTTTGTGCGACGCGTATGCCGAAGAATCAGACAACCAGCGGCGATTCAAAACCTGACAGCACGTCACGCTTCTGACAGAATAGGCGCCTTTCCCCGATTTAACACAACACAGTGGATTTCCTCTCTGATGGCAGCAAAAATTATTGACGGTAAAACGATTGCGCAGCAGGTGCGCCTTGAGGTTGCGGAAAAAGTAAAGCAGCGTCTGGCAGCCGGTAAACGCGCCCCTGGTCTGGCAGTCGTTCTGGTAGGCGAAAACCCGGCATCGCAAATTTACGTAGGCAGTAAACGCCGCGCCTGTGAAGAAGTGGGCTTTGTCTCCCGCTCGTACGATCTGCCCGCCACCACCAGCGAAGCAGACCTGTTACAGCTGATCGACGATCTGAATGAAGACCATGAAATCGACGGCATCCTGGTACAGCTGCCGCTACCGGCCGGTATCGATAACGTCAAAGTGCTGGAACGCATCACCCCTGACAAAGACGTCGACGGTTTCCATCCTTACAACGTTGGTCGTCTCTGCCAGCGCGCGCCCACGCTACGCCCGTGCACGCCGCGCGGCATCGTAACGCTGCTGGAGCGCTACAATATCGACACTTACGGTCTCAACGCGGTAGTGGTCGGCGCATCCAATATCGTTGGCCGTCCGATGAGCATGGAGCTGCTGCTGGCGGGCTGCACCACCACCGTAACCCACCGCTTCACCAAAGATCTGCGTCACCACGTCGAGCACGCCGATCTGCTGGTCGTAGCGGTCGGCAAAGCCGGCTTTATTCCGGGAGACTGGATCAAGCCAGGCGCGGTGGTGATCGATGTCGGCATTAACCGACTGGAAAGCGGCAAAGTGGTAGGCGACGTCGATTTCGACACCGCGTCCGAGCGCGCCTCTTACATCACCCCTGTGCCGGGTGGCGTCGGACCCATGACCGTTGCTACGCTGATTGAAAACACGCTGCACGCGTGCGAAACGTATCACGATAAAGAGGAAGCGTAATGGCGAGCTTTTCACTGGGTAAATTCCCGCACGTCGACCTGTGCGATCTGCTGAAGCTGGAAGGCTGGGTCGAGAGCGGCGCGCAGGCGAAAATCGTTATTGCTGACGGTGAAGTCACCGTTGACGGCGCGGTCGAAACCCGTAAGCGCTGTAAAATCGTGGCCGGACAAACCGTTGAGTTTGCCGGACAGCGCGTCACCGTTACCGCCTGACCCGCGGCGCCCTGCGGGGCGCCCTACTCCTCCGCAATACGCGTCTCGCCCTCAACCTGCTCCAGCCGAATATGATTCACCGGCGCATGCTGCGCAATCAGGTGCGCCAGACGCGGCGAATGGCTGGTGATCCACAGCTGACAAAACTGGCTCGCCTCGGCAATCAGGTGCGCCAGCGCGGGCAGCAGATCGTCATGCAGGCTATTCTCCGGCTCGTTAAGCGCCATAAACTGCGGCGGTCTGGGGCTGAGCAGCGCCACGACCAGGCAGAGAAAGCGCAGCGTGCCGTCTGAAAACTCTACGCTGTCGAGCGGACGCAGCACGCCGCGCCGCGACATCTGCATTTGAAAGCGGCCGTTCTGCACGTCAACATGAAACTCGCAGTCGGGAAATGCCTGAGCGGTCACCGCATACAGCAGCTCATGATGGCCGCGCTCAACTATCGTCGCCCAGGCGGCCGCGAGATTGCTGCCATCGTGCGCCAGCACCGGCGAGCGTATCCCGATCTGCGGCGCGCGGATCGGCGAGCCGGGCCAGACGGCAAACTCATGATAAAAGCGCCACTGTCGCAGCCGTTCGCGCAGCTGTGACAGCTCAGGGTAGCGGTGCGGCTCGCCCAGCTGGCCGAACAGCGACTCGTCGGGATGGAGCGCCGCCGGATAGGACACGCGCTCACCCTCGACGTTATGCAAAAACGCCGTCTGGTTCTGCCGCTGCATAATGCAGGAGGAGGGTCTGCGCCGCTGACCGCTCAGCCAGATACTCTCCTCTTTTACCAGCGGATCGAGGTTGAACAGCGAGGTGGCCAGCGGCTCTGGAAACCCCATATCGAGCTGATAGTCGAGATCGTCCATCTGCGCCGCCAGCGTCAGGCGCTTCGGGTCGTGGCGTCGATCGCCGCGCCGCAGGCCGCCCGCCCACATCACTTTCTGAATCCCGCCCTCTTCCGCCAGCGCCGCCGCCAGCCGACCGCAGGCGGCGTCATGCAACAGTTTGACCGCTTTATAGAGGTTGGATTTACCGCAGCCGTTCGGCCCGCTGATAACGTTAAGCGGCTTTAGCGACAGCGTTAGCTGTCGCACCGAGCGAAAACCACGAATCTCAATTTTTTCAACCGGCATAAAAAAAGGGCGCTTGCGCGCCCTCCTCTCTGATATTACTTACGACGCCAGGTCGAGCCTTGCGGCCCGTCTTCCACGATCACGCCCAGCTCGTTCAGCTTGTCGCGCGCCACATCGGCCTGCGCCCAGTTTTTCGCTTTACGCGCCTCGGCGCGCGCCTGCACCCAGTGTTCAATCTCGGCCACTTCGTCAGCGTTGCTCTGCGCGCCGCTTTGCAGGAACTGTTCCGGATCCTGTTGCAGAATGCCCAGCACATTAGCGATGTCGCGCAGCTTCGCCGCCAGCGCATTCGCCGCATCGCGGTTCTCGCCTTTCAGGCGGTTCACCTCGCGCGCCATATCGAACAGCACGGAGTAGGCTTCTGGCGTATTGAAGTCATCATCCATCGCCGCACGAAAACGCGCGTCAAACTCTTCGCCGCCTGCGGCCGCTACGGCGCGATCGGTGTGGCGCAGCGCGGTGTACAGGCGCTCCAGCGCCGCGCGCGCCTGATTCAGGTTCTCTTCGCCATAGTTAAGCTGGCTGCGGTAGTGGCCTGACATCAGAAAGTAACGCACCGTTTCGGCGTCGTAATGCTTCAGCACGTCGCGCACGGTAAAGAAGTTGCCCAGCGATTTCGACATCTTCTCGCGATCCACCATCACCATGCCGGAGTGCATCCAGTAATTTACATAAGGGCCGTCATGGGCGCAGGTAGACTGCGCGATCTCGTTCTCATGGTGCGGGAACATCAGATCGGAGCCGCCGCCGTGAATATCGAAGTGCGCGCCAAGCTGTTTACAGTTCATCGCCGAGCACTCGATATGCCAGCCCGGACGGCCATTGCCCCACGGAGACGGCCAGGCCGGCTCGTCGGCTTTTGACATCTTCCACAGCACGAAGTCCATGGGATTGCGCTTCACGTCGGCGACTTCCACGCGCGCGCCGGCCTGCAACTGCTCCAGATCCTGACGCGACAGCGCGCCGTAATCGGCATCGCTCGGCACGTCAAACATCACGTCTCCGTTATCGGCGACGTAGGCGTGACCGCGTTCAATCAGACGCTCCACCAGCTCAATAATCTCCGCGATATGGCGCGTGGCGCGCGGCTCCTGATCCGGCGGCAGGATGCCGAGCGCGGCGAAATCCTTGTGCATTTCGCCGATCATGCGGTTGGTGAGCGTTTCAATGCTCTCGCCGTTCTCGTTGGCGCGCTTAATGATTTTGTCGTCGATGTCGGTGATATTGCGCACATAGTTAAGACGATAGCCGCTGTAGCGCAGATAACGCGAAACCACGTCGAAGGCCACAAAGGTACGTCCGTGGCCAATATGACAAAGGTCGTACACCGTGATACCGCACACGTACATGCCGACTTCACCAGCATGGATAGGCTTAAATTCCTCTTTCTGTCGACTCAGGGTGTTATAAATCTTTAGCATTGAACAGTTCCGTTTAGACGAGTGCGGTAAACACTTTTATCAGGTTATTCAGTTATTGTGCCGTATTTTTCACGCTTGCGCGACGGCAGCGTGCCTGGAGCGTTGCGGGCGGGCTGACGCGTCATCGGAATTTATGATATAAGAGGCGTCGACAAAAATGGCCAGCCGGTTTTACGGCGGCCAGACAGCTGACGACAACCTTTACAGGACGAGAATGATGGTTACCTTCCAGACCAACCACGGCGACATCGTAATTAAAACCTTCGACGATAAAGCGCCTGCTACCGTGCAAAACTTCCTCGAATACTGCCGTGAAGGTTTTTATGACAACACTATTTTCCACCGTGTCATCAATGGCTTTATGATTCAGGGCGGCGGTTTTGAGCCGGGCATGAAGCAGAAAGCGACCAAAGCGGAAATCCGCAACGAAGCGAACAACGGCCTGAAAAATACCCGCGGCACCCTGGCTATGGCGCGTACTTCCGCTCCGCACTCCGCCACCGCGCAGTTCTTTATCAACGTTGCCGACAATGACTTCCTGAACTTCCGCGACGAAAGCCTGCAAGGCTGGGGCTACTGCGTCTTTGCTGAAGTGGTAGAAGGCATGGACGTGGTCGATAAAATCAAAGCGGTCTCAACCGGTCGCAGCGGCATGCATCAGGACGTACCGAAAGATGACGTTGTTATTCAGAAAGTGACCGTCAGCGAGTAATGTCGCGCACTCTGTTTATCGCAGATTTGCATCTGTGCCAGGAAGAACCGGCGATTACCGCCGGTTTTCTGCGTTTTCTGGCCCGCGAAGCCTCGCACTGCGACGCGCTTTATATCCTTGGCGATCTTTTCGAAGCCTGGATTGGCGATGACGATCCCAACCCGCTGCACCAGCAGGTTGCCGACGCGCTGCGTGCGCTGCCGGTTCCGGTTTACTTTATCCACGGCAACCGCGACTTTTTGCTGGGCAAGGCGTATGGCCGCGCCAGCGGCATGACGCTGCTGCCGGAAGAGCAGGTGCTGGAGTGCTATGGCCATCGTCTGCTGATCCTGCATGGCGATACCCTCTGCACCGACGACGCGGGCTATCAGCGTTTTCGCGCAAAGGCGCATCAGCGCTGGCTGCAACGTCTCTTCCTCGCCCTGCCGCTGTTAGTGCGAAAACGCATTGCCGCACGGATGCGCGACGGCAGCAAACAGGCGAATCAGCACAAGTCGCTGAGCATTATGGACGTCAACGCTCAGGCGGTTGCGGCGACCATGCAGCGCCAGCAGGTCAGGATGATGATCCATGGTCATACCCATCGCCCGGCTATACATCGCTTTACCCTCGCTAACCAGCCTGCCGAACGTGCCGTCTTAGGCGCATGGCACGAGCGCGGCTCTATGATCCAGCTCGACGCCAGCGGTATTAGCCTGATTGAATTTGACTGGTGAAAAGCGGCGTAAACTGCCGCAAAAGCAGGGACGCAACCGTTTTCCTCGCTGCTTTCTCATGCTATTCTCTGTGCCCTTCTTTACCTGACCGACCGGCCAGGTTCGTTTGTTTATTCACAGGAGTTGACCGCATGTCATCCAACGCCGCCCCGGCCCGCATTGCCATTGTAATGGGTTCCAGAAGTGACTGGGCTACCATGCAGTTCGCTGCGGACATTCTCACCAGCCTGGACGTGCCCTTCCATGTCGAAGTGGTCTCCGCACACCGCACCCCCGATAAACTGTTCAGCTTCGCCGAAACGGCGGCGGATAACGGCTTTCAGGTGATTATCGCGGGCGCAGGCGGCGCGGCGCATCTGCCGGGCATGCTGGCCGCGAAAACCCTGGTGCCGGTGCTGGGCGTGCCGGTGCAGAGCGCGGCGCTGAGCGGCGTTGACAGCCTCTACTCTATCGTGCAGATGCCGCGCGGCATTCCGGTCGGCACCTTAGCCATCGGCAAAGCCGGCGCGGCCAATGCAGCTCTGCTGGCCGCGCAGATCCTGGCGATCCACGACGCGGCGCTGGCCACGCGCCTCAGCGACTGGCGTCAGGCGCAGACCGACGAGGTGCTGAATAACCCGGACCCGCGGGAGGAAGCATGAAGCCGGTTTGCGTACTGGGTAACGGCCAGCTGGGCCGTATGCTGCGTCAGGCGGGCGAGCCGCTGGGTATTGCCGTCTATCCGGTGGGGCTTGACGCCGAACCCGACGCGCTGCCGATTGCGCAGAGCGTGATTACCGCCGAGATCGAGCGCTGGCCGGAGACCGCGCTGACGCGCGAGCTGGCGGTGCATCCGGCGTTTGTTAACCGTGATATTTTTCCGCGCCTGGCCGACCGCCTGACGCAAAAACAGCTGCTCGACCAGCTGAACCTCGCCACGGCGCCCTGGCAGCTGCTGGCGGATAAAAGCGAGTGGCCGCAGGTCTTCGCCTCGCTGGGCGAACTGGCGATCGTTAAGCGCCGCACCGGCGGCTATGACGGTCGCGGTCAGTGGCGGCTGCGCGCGGATGAGACCGCCGCGCTGCCCGATGAGTGCTACGGCGAGTGCATTGTCGAGCAGGGCATCAACTTTTCTGGCGAAGTGTCGCTGGTGGGCGCGCGCGGTCAGGACGGCCGCACGGTGTTCTACCCGCTGACGCACAATCTGCATCAGGAAGGGATTCTGCGCGCCAGCGTTGCCTTTCCGCAGGCGGATGCCGCGCAGCAGACGCAGGCCGAAGCGATGCTCAGCGCCATTATGCAGGAGCTGAATTATGTCGGCGTGATGGCGATGGAGTGTTTCGTGACGCCAGAAGGCCTGCTGATTAACGAGCTGGCGCCGCGCGTGCACAACAGCGGGCACTGGACGCAGAACGGCGCCTCCATCAGCCAGTTCGAGCTGCATCTGCGCGCCATTCTGGGGCTGGCGCTGCCGCAGCCGGTGGTTTTCGCGCCCTCGGTAATGGTGAACCTGATCGGCACGGCGCTGAAC
This sequence comes from Candidatus Pantoea deserta, assembly GCF_003813865.1. Classification (GTDB taxonomy): domain Bacteria; phylum Pseudomonadota; class Gammaproteobacteria; order Enterobacterales; family Enterobacteriaceae; genus Pantoea; species Pantoea deserta. The sequence continues at coordinate 265,190 of NZ_RMVG01000002.1, read as the reverse complement.
AGCGACTGGCTACAGCAGCCGCTGGTGCACCTGCACTGGTATGACAAAGAGGTGCGTCCAGGCCGCAAGGTGGGCCATCTTAACCTGACCGACAGCGACAGCGCGCGACTGACCGCCGCGCTGAAGGCGCTGGCGCCAATGCTGCCGCCGGACTATGCCAGCGGCATTGCCTGGGCGATTGAGACGTTCTGACGCTGCGCCAGGGCTGCCGGTGAAGCGCCGTATAGCCAGCCCCGAATAGTCAGCCTCGAATAGCCTGGCCCAGTCGCCGGGCTGCCGGTAACGCGCGCGCATAGCTGGTGCGAATCGCCAGGCTCCGGTAACGGGGCCGCGCGAATAACCCGGCTCGATCGTCACAACGGCCTCCCGGCCCGTATGGCTACACCCCTTCTCCCTGAGGCGCGCCCGTAACGGGCCAGCGCCTCAGGCGATTCAAAATGCATCCGCCGTTTGCCTTTGACAGGGGCGCTCTCTGCTCAGCGCCCGGTTATCCGCTCGCAGGCGCCGGCGGCGAACTGACGTCAGGCTGATTCCATGCTGCGAAACAGCGCCCTGCCGCGCAGCAGCCGCACGCCCAGCCAGCCGCCGCACAGCGACAGCAGCAGCGCGCCGCACAGCGGCAGCGCCAGCCACAGCGTCCAGTCGGGCTGCCACAGAAAATCAAAAATTTTACGCTGCAACGCCCACAGCGCCGCTTCCGCGCCCAGCGCCGCCGCCACGCCGGCGAGGCCGCCAAGCAGCGCGAACTCCCACCACAGCGTCGCGCGCAGCAGCTTTTTACCCGCGCCAAGCGTGCGGCACACCACCAGCTCCTGACGTCGCTGCCGCATTCCGACCTGAATCTGCGCCAGCAGCAACAGCACGCCGCAGATCGTTACCAGCACCACCATAATCTCCAGCGCCTGGCTCACCTGGGTCAACACCTGACCGATCTGCCGCATAATGCTGCCAATATCCAGCAGGCTCAGCGTTGGAAACGCGCGGTTAAGCTGCGCCAGTAAGGCCGGATCGTTATCCAGCCGGAAGCTGGTAAGCCAGGTTTGCGGCTGCGCGTCGAGCGCGCCAGGCGGGAAGATAAAGAAAAAGTTAGGCCGCAGGCTCTCCCAGTCCACCTTACGCAGGCTGGTAATCTTCGCGCTAAACGCCTGGGTATCGCCGGTAAAGGTCAGGGTATCGCCCAGCCTGACGCCGAGCCGATCGGCCAGCTCGACCTCCATTGATACTTCGCCCGGTCCGGGCGGCCAGCTTCCCGCCACCAGCGGATTGTGATCCGGACGCTCACTCATCCACGTCAGATTCAGCTCGCGGTTCAGCGCATTGTCCAGACTGGGATCGGCCTCTTTGCCATTCAGCGCCGTCAACCGCACCCGCGCAATCGGATAAAAGGTCTCGGTTTTGACCTGATGCGAGGCGAGAAAATCGCGCACCTGCGGCACCTGATCCTGCGTCATATTAAGCAGGAAAAAGTTCGGGCTGTCGGGCGGCAGCTGCTGTTGCCAGCGATCCAGCAGGTCGCCGCGCATCACCAGCAGCAGCGCCAGCAGCATAAAGGAGAATGAAAAGGCCGCCAGCTGGCTCAGCGTCATCGCTGGCTGACGCAGCAAACGGTTGATCGCCAGCCGCAGCGCCAGGCCGCGCACCGCCAGCCGTCGCAGCAGCAGCAGCGCGCCCCAGCCGAGCAGCGCCAGCAGCCCCGCCAGCGCCCCGACGCCCAGCAGCAGCGCCCACAGCATCTTGCTGCCGCCCACCAGCAGCGCCAGCAGCGCAACCACCAGCGCCGCCATCGCCGGAATGTAGCGCTTCAGCGGCCAGAGCGTCGCCACCGCGTCACGCCGCAGCACGCGCAGCGGCTGCGTCGCCAGCAGCAGGCGGTAGGGGCGCAGCCCCACCAGCAGCGAAATCACAAACAGCGAGCCGACGGCCCAGAGCCACGGCCAGCCGCTGGCAGGCGGCAGCGTAGCGGGCAGCACCGGCTTCAGCATCTGCATCAGCAGCGCCTCGACGCCCAGTCCCAGCGCCCCGCCCCCCAGGGCGGCCAGCAGCAGCACCGCCAGCCACTGGCCGATAATCAACCGCTGTAGCGCGCCGCGCGTCGCGCCCAGGGTTTTCAGCACCGCCACCAGATCGTAGCGGCTGCGGCAGTAGTGGCTCATTGCCACCGCCACCGCGGCAATCGCCAGCATCAGCGTCAGCAGCGCGGACAGCAGCAGAAACTGCTGGGCGCGCTGCATCGACCGGCCCAGCGCATCCTCTGAATTTTCCACGCTAATCCAGCGCTGATCGGCCTTAAGCTGCGGCTGGATCCAGCGGTCATAGCGCGCCAGCTGCGCGGCATTGCCGGCAAACTTATAGCGCCACGTCAGGCGGCTGCCGGGCTGGATCGCGCCCGTTTTCTGCGCGTCACCCAGGTTAATCAACAGGCGCGGCGCCATCTGAAACGGGTTAAAGCCGCCGTCTGGCTCCTGAATCACCTCGCCCGCGATGCGCAGGCTGGCGTCGCCGACATCCAGCCTGTCGCCGACCCTGAGGTTAAGCAGCGCCATCAGACGCGGCGCGGCCAGCGCGGTGCCGGGCTGAGGTTTCAGGCCTGGAGGATCGGTTTGCAGCTCGCCAAACATCGGATAGTGGTTATCCACCGCCTTCACCGCCGCCAGCTGCGGCGTCTCACCAGCGAAGGTCATGGTCATAAAGCTGAGCTGTCCGCTGACGCTCAGCCCCTCTTCCCGCGCCTTCGCCAGCCAGGCTTCCGGCGCCGCCGCGCTGCTGCGCAGCGTGCGGTCGCCCGCCATAAAGTCGCGGCTCTGCTGGCTCAGCCCCTTCTCCATACGGTCGCTGATGGTGCCGAGCGCCAGCACGCAGGCCACCGCCAGCGTCAGCGCCAGCCAGACAATCAATAGCGAGGGCGAACGCCACTCGCGCCAGAACCAGCGCCAGATCATCGCTCCTCCCACACTTTGCCGTCGCGCAGGCGCAGGCGACGGTCGCAGCGCGCCGCCAGCTGTTCATCATGCGTCACCAGGATCAGCGTGGTGGCGTAGTCGCGGTTGAGGGAAAAGAGCAGATCGGCGATGCGGTCGCCGGTTTTGCGATCGAGGTTGCCGGTCGGCTCATCGGCAAACAGCAGACCTGGGCGACCGTTAAAGGCGCGCGCCAGCGCCACCCGCTGCTGTTCGCCGCCGGAAAGCTGCGCAGGCAGATGCGTCAGGCGCTCCCCCAGCCCCAGCTGAATAAGCAGCTCGCGCGCCTGCTCGCGGCTCTGGCGGTCGCTGTCGCCGCGCAGTAACGCGGGCAGCTGCACGTTTTCCAGCGCATTGAGCGTCGGCACCAGCATAAATGACTGAAAAACAAAGCCGACCTGCGTCGCCCGCAGGGCGGCGCGCTGCTCTTCGTCCAGCCGGTGTAGCGGCTGGCCCAGCAGATTCACCTCGCCGCTGCTGCCGTCGTCAAGGCCCGCCAGGATACCCAGCAGCGTGGATTTACCGGAGCCGGACTCGCCGATTAGCGCAATGGTCTCGGCCCGTTTGACAATGAAGTCAACTCCGGTAAGGATGGTCAGCTGGTGTTCCCCCTGACCGACGGACTTTGTAAGATGATGAACTTCAAGAATGTTTTCCGCTGGCATTACTCTTTCCTGTTTTTCGCTCTTTTGCTGGCGTCGCATATCGCCGCAGCGAACACCTTATTAGTTTTAGGCGACAGCCTGAGTGCGGGCTATCGCATGTCGGCCAGCGCGGCCTGGCCGAGCCTGCTGAACACGCACTGGCAGCAGCAGCCAAAAGTCGTCAATGCCAGCATCAGCGGGGATACCGCTGCGCAGGGGCTGGCGCGCTTACCCGCGCTATTAAAACAGCATCAGCCGCAGTGGGTGTTAATCGAACTGGGCGGTAATGACGGCCTGCGCGGTTTTCCGCCGCAGAGCATTGAGCAAAATCTGCGTAAAATCATCGACGACGTAAAGGCGGCGAACGCCAGCCCGCTGCTGATGCAGGTGCGTCTGCCCGCTAACTACGGGCGGCGTTATACGGAAGCGTTCAGCGGGATCTATCCCAGACTGGCACAGCAGTACAACATTCCTCTGGTGCCCTTTTTTATGGAGCAGGTCTATCTGAAACCTGAATGGATGCAGCAGGACGGCATCCATCCGAATCCTGACGCGCAGCCCTTTATCGCCGAGCTGATGGCGAAAGAGCTGGCTCCTTTAGTTAAGCACGAGTAACCGACCGCGACGCGCTTTTATGGGTAAAGATATGCAAAAAACCATTGTAATAACCGGCTGTTCCAGCGGAATCGGCCAGGTTGCGGCGGCCGATCTGCTGGCGCGCGGCTATCGCGTTATCGCCGCCTGCCGCAAACCGGAAGACGTGGCGCGGATGAACGCGCTGGGCTTTACCGGCGTAGCGCTGGATCTCGACGATGCGCAGAGCATCGACCGCGCGGCCGATGAGATTCTGGCGCTGACGGACCATCGCCTGTTCGCGCTGTTTAACAATGGCGGTTTCGGGTTGTATGGGCCGCTGCGCACGCTGTCGCGTCAGCAGCTGGAGCGGCAGTTCTCTACCAACTTTTTCGGCACGCATCAGCTCACGATGCGGCTGCTGCCCGCGCTGGAGGCGCACGGCGACGCGCGCATCGTCAATACCAGCTCGGTGATGGGGCTAATCTCCACGCCGGGGCGCGGCGCCTATGCCGCCAGCAAATATGCGCTGGAAGCCTGGAGCGACGCGCTGCGCATGGAAGTTCGCCGCAGCGGCGTGCGCGTCAGCCTGCTTGAGCCTGGTCCGATTCAGACCCGCTTTACCGACAATGTCACGCAGGGAGAGCCGGGTAAACCCGTGCGCAATCCCGGTATCGCCGCGCGCTTTACCCTGCCGCCGGAAGCCGTTCTGCCCAAACTGCGCCACGCGCTGGAGAGCCGCCATCCGCGCCAGCGCTATCCGGTGACGCTGGTCGCACATGTGATGAGCGTCCTGAAACGAGTGCTGCCAGGCTGGATGCTGGATCGCATTTTAGGCAGCCACTGACATTTCATCTTGAAGCGGGCGCATTCGACCCCATATTCTTTAAACACTTTCTGCCAAGAGACTGAGTCATGTCACCACACGCTTCGATTATCGACATCAACGAATCCAACCTGCACCAGACGCTGGAACAGTCCATGCAGATCCCGGTGCTGTTCTATTTCTGGTCGGAGCGCAGCCAACATTGTCAGCAGCTGACGCCGCTGCTGGAGCGCCTGGCGCAGGAGTATGCCGGTCAGTTTATTCTGGCGAAGCTCGACTGCGATAAAGAGCAGATGGTCGCCTCCCAGTTTGGCCTGCGCTCGATTCCAACGGTCTACCTGTTCCAGAACGGTCAGCCGGTGGACGGCTTCCAGGGACCGCAGCCGGAAGAGGCGATCCGCGCGCTGCTGGAAAAAGTGCTGCCGCGCGAAGAAGAGCTGAAGGCGCAGCAGGCGCTGGCGCTGATGGACGAAGGCAAGCCGCTGGAAGCGCTGCCGCTGCTTAAAGAGGCCTGGCAGCTCAGCCGTCAGGCAAGCGAAATCGGTTTCCTGCTGGCGGAGGCGTTAATCAGCCTGAACCGCAGCGACGAGGCGGAAGAGGTGCTGGCGAAAGTGCCGTTGCAGGATCAGGACACGCGCTATCAGAGCCTGATCGCGCAGATCGAGCTGCTGAAGCAGGCGGCCGATACGCCGGAAATTCAGCAGTTGCAGGCGCAGTTGGAGAGCGATCCCGCGAATGCGGAGCTGGCTGCTAAGCTGTCGTTACAGCTGCACCAGGTAGGGCGCAACGAAGAGGCGCTGGAGTTGCTGCTCGGTTTCCTGAAGCGCGATTTAAATGCGGGTGACGGACAGGTACGTAAAATGCTACAGGAGATTCTGGCGGCGCTCGGGACGGGCGATGCCCTTGCTGCGCGCTATCGCCGTCAGCTCTACTCGCTGCTGTACTGATTCGGCTCCGCCGTATCCGGGCCGAAGCGACTCGGCCCGTACATTAACAACCAGGAGGTTATATGTTAACAGTCATTCCGGTGCTGATCGTGCTGGCACTTATCACCGTTTGGGCGGGCGTGAAAATCGTGCCGCAGGGCTATCAGTGGACCGTAGAACGCTTCGGGCGCTATACCCGCACGCTCCAGCCCGGTCTGAGCCTGGTGGTGCCCTTTATGGATCGTATTGGCCGCAAGATCAATATGATGGAACGGGTGCTGGATATTCCCTCGCAGGAGGTCATCTCCAAAGACAACGCTAACGTCACCATCGACGCCGTCTGCTTTATTCAGGCAGTAGACCCGGCGCGCGCCGCCTACGAAGTCAGCAATCTTGAGCTGGCGATTATCAACCTCACCATGACCAATATCCGCACCGTGCTCGGCGGCATGGAGCTGGACGAGATGCTGTCGCAGCGCGATAACATCAACACGCGCCTGCTGCATATCGTCGATGAGGCAACCAATCCCTGGGGCGTAAAAATCACCCGCATCGAGATCCGCGACGTACGTCCGCCGCAGGAGCTGATCGCGGCCATGAACGCGCAGATGAAGGCGGAGCGTACTAAACGCGCCGATATTCTGGCGGCTGAAGGCGTGCGGCAGGCGGCGATCCTGCGCGCTGAAGGCGACAAGCAGTCGCGTATTCTCAAGGCCGAGGGCGAACGAACCTCTGCATTCTTACAGGCCGAGGCGCGCGAGCGCCAGGCGGAAGCGGAAGCCGCCGCCACTAAGATGGTATCCGAAGCGATCGCGGCAGGCGATATTCAGGCGGTGAACTACTTCGTGGCGCAGAAATACACCGACGCGCTGCAAAAGATTGGCGAAGCCAACAACAGCAAAGTCGTGATGATGCCGCTCGACGCCAGCAGCCTGCTGGGATCGGTGGCGGGTATCAGCGAGCTGCTGAAAAGCTCATCGACCGAGTCGAAACGCTGATGCTGATGGAAATCATCGCTCATCCCCACTGGTTCTGGCTGACCTTAGGCGGCCTGCTGCTGGCGGCGGAAATGCTGGGCACCAGCGGCTATCTGCTGTGGAGCGGCGTTGCTGCGGTGCTGGTGGGCATCGTCGAGTGGTTATTCCCGTTCGGCTGGACGGCTCAGGGCACGCTGTTCGCCCTGCTGACGCTGATCTGCGCTTATCTGTGGTATCGCTGGATGCGCCACCGCGAACGCAATCAACAACCCGGCTCGATTAACCAGCGCGGCCTTCAGCTGATCGGCACGCATCTGACGCTGGATGCGCCGCTGGTTAACGGCATCGGCCATGTGAAGCTGGGCGACAGCAGCTGGCGCGTACAGGCCGATGAAGACCTGCCTGCGGGTACGCAGGTGATTGTCACCGGCATCGAAGGCATTACGCTGCGTATCAGGCCGCGTTAGTCCGACGCGCCTTTTCCGTGAGCGCAGCAGCCCGCCAGGTTATTGATGATCGGGCACTCGGCGCTGTCGTCGCCCGGACAGGCCTCGGCCAGCGCCAGCAGGCGAATGCGCATCGCCTGTAGCTCTTCGATATGAGCGGCGATTTCCGCCGCTTTTTGTAAGGTGCGCGCCTTTACGTCGGCGCTGTGACGCGCCGGATCGTTAAACAGCGTGACCAGTTCGCGACATTCGTCGAGCGTAAATCCAACCTGACGCGCTTGACGCAGCAGATTAAGCTCCTCCAGATGATGAGCGCTGTAGCGACGGTAGCCGTTATCGCTGCGCAGCGGCGGCGTTACCACCCCTTTCTCTTCATAAAAACGGATCGCCTTGCTGGTCAGCCCGGTCTTTTTCGCGACGTCGCTAATATTCACTGCGTTCTCCCCCTGTAACCCCATCACCGCTATCGCCTGTTAAAATAGTTTGACCTTCCCCTTGATGGAAGGTTTAGCCTGTAGAACAGCTGATAAAAAGCTCACATTGTTAACTGCGACCTGACAGGAGTGCATTATGTCTCAGACAATCTCGCTGGCGCTGGAAGGCCTTTCCTGCGGCCACTGCGTCAAACGTGTTAAAGAAGCGCTTGAACAGCGCGCCGATGTCGAACAGGCCAGCGTCACCCAGCAGGAGGCGCAGGTGACGGGCAGCGCCGACGCCGCCGCGCTGATCGCCACCGTGGAAGCCGCAGGCTATCACGCCACCCTGAGCGGCGACCGCCACCCAAAGCCTGAGCCGTTGACAGCTTCAGAGCCGCCGCCGGAGGCGCTGACAACGGTGGCGGAGACCCAACCGGCACAACAGAGTGACGCTGCGCAGTTTCTGCTGATCGAGGGTATGAGCTGCGCCAGCTGCGTCAGCCGGGTAGAGAAAGCGCTGGAAAAAGTGCCGGGGGTCACCCAGGCGCGCGTGAATCTCGGCGAGCGCAGCGCGCTGGTCATGGGCGATGCCGCGGCCTCACAGCTGGTCGAGGCCGTCGAAGCCGCGGGCTATCAGGCTCAGCCGGTGCAGGATGAACAGGAGCGGCGCGATAAACAGCAGAGCAGCGCCCGCCGCGCGATGCGCCGTTTTAGCTGGCAGGCCGCGCTGGCGCTGGCGCTGGGCGCGCCCCTGATGGTCTGGGGCATGCTCGGCGACAATATGATGCTCAGCGACGACAACCGTACGCTGTGGCTTGTTATCGGCGGCGTGACGCTGCTGGTGATGATCGTCGCTGGCGGACATTTCTTCCGCAGCGCCTGGCGCAGCCTGCGCAACGGCAGCGCGACTATGGATACGCTGGTCGCGCTCGGCACGGCCGCCGCGTGGCTCTACTCTTTCAGCGTCGCGCTCTGGCCAGACTTTTTCCCGATGCAGGCGCGCCATCTCTATTTTGAAGCCAGCGTGATGATTATCGGCCTGATTAATCTTGGCCATGCGCTGGAGCAGCGCGCGCGTCAGCGCTCCTCTAAAGCCCTTGAGCGCCTGCTCGATCTCACGCCCGCGCAGGCGAGACTGATCGACGAGCAAGGGGAAATGCTGGTGCCGCTCAGCGCGGTGCGGCCCGGCATGACGCTGCGCCTGACAACCGGCGATCGCGTGCCGGTGGACGGCGAGATCAAAGACGGCGAAGCCTGGCTGGACGAGGCGATGCTGACCGGCGAAGCGGTGCCGCAGAGCAAGCGCGCCGGCGATAAGGTTTACGCCGGGACGCTGGTTCAGGATGGCGCGGTGCGCTTCGTGGCGCGCGCCACGGGCGAGCAGACGGCGCTGGCGCGTATTATTTACCTGGTGCGCCAGGCCCAAAGCAGCAAGCCCGACGTCGGCCGCCTCGCCGATCGCATCTCGGCGGTGTTCGTGCCGGTGGTGGTGGCGATCGCCCTGATCAGCGCCGCCATCTGGTATCTGTTCGGCCCGCAGCCGCAGATTGCCTACACGCTGGTGGTTGCCACCACGGTACTGATTATCGCCTGCCCCTGCGCGCTGGGTCTCGCCACGCCGATGTCGATTATTGCAGGCGTAGGACGCGCCGCCGAACTGGGGGTGCTGGTGCGCGATGCCGATGCGCTCCAGCGCGCCAGCCGCATCGATACGCTGGTATTTGATAAAACCGGCACCCTGACCACAGGCAGGCCGCAGGTGGATGAGGTGCTGAGCTGGAATGGCGCGTCGCGCGAATCGGTATTGCAGCATGCCGCCGCGCTGGAAAAAAACGCCAGCCACCCGCTGGCGCAGGCCATTGTCGCGGCGGCGGAGACCGCGAATCATCATGAGATTGCGCAATTTCGTACAATACGCGGCAAAGGCGTCAGCGGCATACTCGACGGCAAGCCGCTGCTGCTGGGCAATGCGGCGCTGATGCAGGATAACCAGATTGCGCTGCACGACGCACAGTCAGATATAGAGCGGCTGTCGCGCCAGGGCGCCACGCCGGTGCTGCTGGCGCAGAACGGCGAGCTTGTGGGTCTGATCGCGCTGCGCGACGGGCTGCGTCCAGAGAGTCAAGCGGCGCTGCACCGGCTGCGTCAGTCAGGCTATCGCCTGATGATGCTGACCGGCGACCGTGAAGAGACCGCTCGCGCCATTGCGCAGCAAGCAGGCATTGACGAGGTGATTGCCGGCGTGCTGCCGGAAGCGAAAGCGCAGGCGGTCGCCAGGCTACAGCAGCAGGGCCGCCGCGTCGCTATGGTGGGCGACGGCATTAACGACGCCCCGGCGCTGGCGCAGGCGGACGTGGGCATTGCCATGGGCGGCGGCAGCGACGTGGCGGTAGAAACCGCGCCCATTACCCTGATGCGCGCCGATCTGAACAGCGTCGCCGACGCGCTGGCGCTCGCCAGTGCAACGCTGCGCAATATCCGGCAGAACCTGCTGGGGGCCTTTATCTATAACAGTCTCGGCATTCCGCTGGCGGCGGGCGCGCTCTACCCGCTGACCGGCGCGCTGCTCAGCCCGGTGGTCGCGGGCGCCGCGATGGCGCTCTCCTCTATTACCGTGGTCAGCAACGCCAACCGGCTGCTGCGCTACCGCCCGACGCGCGACGATCGCCGTTAATGCGCTGTTTTTCAGCGGCGGGAATCGCTAGCATGGCGTTTTGACTGAGTAAGGACGGGGAATGAGTGGCAGCATTTGGCGTAGTTTGCACGGGCTGGTAAGCCGACTTTTTCCCGCCAGCTATCGCTGGCCTGCGCAGGATATTCGGCTGGACGGCCGGCTGCTGCATCTGGTCGGCAGCATTCACATGGGCACGCGCGATATGCAGCCGCTGCCCGCGCGCCTGCTAAGGCAGTTACAGAAAGCGGATGCGCTGATTGTCGAAGCGGATATTACTCAGGGCGGCTCGCCGTTTGACACCGCTGAGGAGCGTGAGCCACTCAGCGTGCGCCTTACGCCAGACGAGCAGACGCGCCTGACAGCCTTATGCAATGAACTCCATCTGTCGCTGTCGATGTTCGATACCCTGCCCGCGTGGCAAATCGCGCTGATGCTCCAGGCGCAGCAGGCGCAGCGGCTCGGATTGCGTCCCGACTACGGTATCGACTATCAGCTGTTACAGGCGGCGAAAACGCTGAATAAGCCGATCATCGAACTGGAGGGCGCAGACACGCAGATCGCCCTGCTGAAATCGCTGCCGGATGACGGAATGGCGTTATTGCAGGATACGCTGACACACTGGCATACCAATGCGCGTCTGTTGCAGCTGATGGTGAGCTGGTGGCTGGACGCGCCGCCGCGCGAGCCGCATATCGCGCTGCCCTCGACCTTTAGTTCGGCGCTCAACGACACGCTGATTTCACAGCGCAACGCTCTGTGGCGCGATCGGCTGCGGGCGCTGCCGTCAGGACACTATGTGGTGGCAGTCGGCGCGCTACACCTGTACGGCGAAGAGAATTTGCTGATGCTGCTACAGCGCTGAGGCAAAAAAAGAAGGCCGGTATCGCTACCGGCCCGTCAAAGAGGAATTTGTTTATGATTTTGGTTATCGCTCAACCTTTCGGCTGGCGCAGGGCCATTTTCGCGCAAAGCGCAAACTTTCGCCACCATTAATTTATTTAATTTAGGAATAAGATTTTTCCTATAAGAAGGATTTTATGACGCCTGCGGTAAAATTGCTGGAAAAACAACGCGTCGCCTTTACGCTCCATCCCTATGAGCATGACAGCCATGAGACCAACTTTGGCGACGAAGCGGTAAGAAAACTCAACCTTGATGCGCGCCAGGTGTACAAGACCTTACTGGTGGCGCTGAACGGCGACGCAAAGCAGCTGGCGGTGGCGGTTACGCCGGTTTCCAGCCAGCTCGACCTGAAGAAAGTCGCGAAAGCCTTAGGCGCGAAAAAAGCGGATATGGCCGATCCGCAGCTGGCGCAGCGCGTGACCGGCTATCTGATTGGCGGCATCAGTCCGCTGGGGCAAAAAAAGCGTTTGCCAACGGTAATCGACCACTCTGCGGCCGATTTCGCCACCATCTTTATCTCCGGCGGCAAGCGCGGACTCGATCTGGAACTGGCGGCGCAGGATCTGGCGCGCCTGCTGGATGCGCCGCTGGCGGACATCGCGCGCCGCGATTAACGCCGCGGCTGAGCGCACAGCTGATCGATCATCCAGCGTCCGGCCGGCCCAGGCGGCGTGCGGCGTGACCAGACCGCTTCGACCGCAATATGCTGCGGCCAGCCCGGCAGGCTCAGCTCCTGCAACACGTCATGACCAAACTGCTTCACCAGCCAGCGCGGCAGAACAGACCAGCCGAACCCCTGCTCCGCCATCTCCAGCAGCAGCAAGTAGGTCGGCGCGGACCAGACGCGCCCCGGCGGCGTCACGGCGTGCGGCTCTACCCAGGTATTGAGCCGCAGCTGACGTACCTGCTCCAGTGCGCTCTCCGTTAATCCCGGCTGCTCAGCCAGGGGATGATCGCGATGGATGTAGATCGCCATTTCCGCATTAACCTGAAGTCGCGCGACCGCAATATCGGGCGGCAGGCGTGGCTGGGCGCGCACCACGCCCAGATGAACGCGTCCCGCCTGGAGCAGATCCAGCACGTCCGCATCTTCGGCGATCATGCATTCCAGTTCGATCTCCGGAAACTGCGCATCGAACTGTTTCAGCAGTTGCTCGTGGTATTCCGTCTGCCAGAAGTCAGAGACGGCGAAGCTGAGACGCGGTTCAACCCCCTGCGACAGCCTGATCGCCAGCGCATCCAGCCGTTCGCTGGCTGCAAGGATCTGCTGTACCTGCGCCAGCGCGCGCCTGCCCTGATCGGTCAGGATCGGCTGGCGACCCCGGCGATCGAACAGCATAAAGCCGAGATCGTCTTCCAGACTGGCAATCGCCGTGCTGATTGTCGACTGACTCTTGCCCAGCGCGCGCGCCGCGGCGGAAAAAGAACCGCTGCTGACGGTCTGCACAAAGGCTTCTAAGGATTCGGGAGAGTAACGCATTTCATCCATCGCTTTTATCGATAGGTCATCATTTTATCTTAACATTTTCAGCTGCCAGAATGTCTGCCTCACTGATGGAGGTTGACGATGCGTACCCGTTCGCTAAAAGAACGTTTTTTACATGCTCTGGGGTTTGAAACTCTGGCAATCCTGACCGTTTCGCCGCTGGCGGCCTGGGCGATGCAGAAACCGCTGTTTCAAATGGGCGCGCTGGCGATCATGCTCTCTACCGTGGCGATGCTGTGGAATATGATTTACAACACAGGATTTGACCGGGTATTTCCGCCGGGCAAGGTGCATCGAGGTTTGCTGCTGCGCGCCATGCACGCCCTGCTGTTTGAAGGGGGATTTATTTTAATCGGCCTGCCGATTGCCGCCTGGATGCTGGGTATTTCGCTGTGGCAGGCGTTTCTGCTGGAAGTGGCGTTTTTTCTGTTTTTCCTGCCCTATACCATGGCCTATAACTGGATCTGGGACAAGCTGCGCCCGCGCTGGTTCAGGTCGGCATCCTGTGAGGCTTAGCGGCTACGCGCTTAAGCCGGTACGGCAACGCGTCCGCTCAGGGATAAAACGGCCGACGCGGACCTGGACAGCGGCCTGCGCGCGACTGGCGAAAAAGCGCGCGTCTGCGCCAGCACAGAATCTTGCGCGCGGCTGCGGGCGACAGATAACCCTGGGTTCGCCTCTCTCCAGGCTTTTACGGCGCTTTCTGCGCCGTTTCATGTCCCCAGGGCCAGAGCCAGGCCAGGATCATCTTCGGATAGCTGCGCTTGTTCGACTTCTCGCGCGCCTTTTTCTCCGCTTCCGTTAGCCTGTGAAGGGTGTCGGTTGGCGCGTAGTCGTCTGCCTTCAGCGGCGAGTGCGCTTTGACATAATCGCGTAGCACCTCGGCATCCCTGTCCCCTGTATTTTGATAGCCTGCATAGGTATCAATACGCGGATAGCCGTCGCCTCCCGCCGCGTTAAAGCTGTTGGTCGCCATGCGGTAGGTTTTATCAGCCTGTAACCGCTGCCCGTTAATGCGCACTTCGCTCACTCCGCTGCCGTCCGCCACCAGGCTGACGTGGGCAAACTGGGCAAAGCCGCCTTTGTCCGCATCAATGTTGGCGACCACATCAAGATATTTCTTCACCTCCTCCCCGGTCATCGTCACTGACACCACCTGATTGCCAAACGGCTGCACCTGCAACAGATCGCGCCAGCTCAGCTTACCGGTCGGCAGTGACGCGCGAATCCCGCCGCCGCTCATCACGGCGAAATCGGCCTGGGTATGCGCCATCTGCGCGCGCAAAATCAGCTGACCAAGGTTGGTCTGGGTAAAACGCACCTGCTCGCGCTCGCCGTTAAACTGACCCACAGCGCTGCCCACCTCGACGCTGAGACGCGCATCGGCGCGCTTCTGGTAGGGCATTAACAACTTCATCATGGCGGTGTTTTTAGGGATCTCCTGCTGCCAGGTGAGCCAGGTTTCGCTGCCGTCGGCGTTTTTAATCTGATGTTTGAGATTAACCGGCACCAGCGTGTAGGACTCAAGCGCGACCTCGCCGTTGCGCCAGGTAAAATCGCCGCGTCCGACATATTCGCCCCATTTTCCGGCCTGCATAATCCACACGCCGTTCTGTTTGTCCGGCTGGCAGGCGGCGCCCGGCTGAAAAGCCTTCACCCGCACATTCGTTTTTTCCATGCAGAGCGTATCATGCGAATGGCCGCCCACAATCATCGCCACGGTGCCGGGCGGCAGGCTGCGTGCCAGCGTGACGTCGCCGGGCGCGTCGCTGCCGTGCTCGCCGTTATCGTCATAGCCAAGATGGCTCAGCACCACAATCACGTCTGGTTTTTCACCGGCGCGCAGCTCCGCGACGGCTTTTTTCGTCTCGCTGACGGGATCGCGGAACTCGATGTCGCGCAGATGATCCGGATTCGCCAGCTTCGCGGTATCGGGCGTCGCCAGTCCCAGCACGGCGATTTTCAGGCCCATACGATTGAATATCGCCCAGGGCTTAAACAGACGCTGTCCGGTGCTTTTCTGATAAATATTGGCCGCCAGAAAAGGAAAACGCGCCCAGCTCTCCTGCTTGCGCAGCACGTCAAGCGGACGATCAAATTCGTGATTGCCGAGCGCCATCGCGTCATAGCCGATCAGATTCATGCCGCGAATATCGGGTTCGGCATCCAGCGCGTCTGATTCCGGCACGCCGGTGTTAACGTCGCCCGCCGAGAGGATCAGCGCCCCGCCGCCTTTGGCCTGTACATCATAACGTAATGTATCCATTAAGGTTTTCTGGGCCGCCAGGCCATATTCGCCCTGCGCGTTGTACCAGAAATGGCCGTGTTCGTCGTTGGTGTGGAGGATGCTAAAGCGGTAAGTGCGATCTGGCGCGGCGGCCTGAGAAAGCGCGGGTGCCAGCGCCAGCAGCGCCAGGCTGGTTGCAGCCCATCGAGATAACAGCAAAGCCAGTCTCCTTATTGTACGAAGTGCCCGTTCCGGGTGGTAATAGCATGCCGATCCACTGTGTCGCATATTCCGTGGTTTAACTCAAGATGAAACGCAGGGTCGCCTCTGCTGAGATTATTTTTAACCTCTGCAACCAAATGATAATAAGGCAGGGAAAGCTGATATAAAGCCGCACCTTAATGCGCTTTTCGGCATTTAGCGCACATTCTGGTTCGATAGTCGCGGCCAGCGCGCTTTTTTTTTCAGATGATATTATTAATTCCTGACGTGCTGACTGGCATTTTCACGGCTCCGATTCGCGAAAACCTGGAAAAACAGACCTTCGACTGCGCTTTCTTCTCATTTCCAAACTTTTTTCTTATTATCCGTCAAATCGCACAGCGAAAAGGCAATAATTGCTTTAAACTCATTTGTTACAGGCGGATACATTTGCACACAAGGAGACAGGCATGCATCACACCACACCGTTGATTACCACTATCGTCGGGGGACTGGTCCTGGCGTTTCTCCTTGGCATGCTGGCAAACCGCCTGCGCATCTCGCCGCTGGTGGGCTATCTGCTGGCGGGCGTGCTGGCCGGTCCTTTTACGCCCGGTTTTGTCGCGGATACCAATCTGGCGCCAGAGCTGGCGGAGCTGGGCGTTATTTTGCTGATGTTCGGCGTCGGCCTGCACTTCTCTCTCAAGGATCTGATGTCGGTAAAGAGCATCGCCATTCCCGGCGCGGTGGCGCAGATCGCCGTTGCGACGCTGCTGGGAATGGGGCTCTCTGCCTGGCTGGGCTGGTCGCTGATGACCGGCCTGGTGTTTGGTCTCTGTTTGTCGACGGCCAGCACCGTGGTGCTGCTGCGGGCGCTGGAAGAGCGTCAGCTGATTGACAGCCAGCGCGGGCAGATCGCCATCGGCTGGCTGATTGTCGAAGATCTGGTGATGGTGCTGACGCTGGTATTGCTGCCCGCGATTGCCGGTATGCTGGAACAGGGCAATGCCAGTCCGCAGCTGCTGGCGTGGGATCTGCTGCTGACCATTGGCAAGGTGGCCGCCTTTATGGTGCTGATGATGGTGGTGGGCCGTCGCGTCGTGCCGTGGATTCTGGCGAAAAGCGCCGCAACCGGCTCGCGCGAGCTGTTTACCCTGTCGGTGCTGGCGCTGGCGCTGGGCATCGCCTTTGGCGCCGTGGAATTTTTCGACGTCTCTTTCGCCCTGGGCGCGTTCTTCGCCGGAATGGTGCTGAATGAATCCGAGCTGAGCCATCGCGCCGCGCATGACACCCTGCCGCTGCGCGACGCCTTTGCCGTGCTGTTCTTTGTTTCGGTGGGCATGCTGTTCGATCCGATGATCCTGGTTGAGCAGCCGCTGGCCGTGCTTGGCGCGCTGGTGATTGTGGTGCTGGGCAAATCCATCGCCGCCTGGCTGCTGGTTACGCTGCTGGGACATTCCCGCCGCACCGCACTGACCATCTCTGTGAGTCTGGCGCAAATTGGCGAGTTCGCTTTTATTCTGGCCGGACTGGGGATTTCGCTTAACCTGCTCACCAGCGAAGGACGGAACCTGGTGCTGGCGGCGGCTATCCTCTCTATTATGCTCAACCCCATCCTGTTCAGCCTGCTGGAGCGCTATCTGGCGAAAAGCGAAAGCCGCGAGGAACAGGCGCAGGAAGAGGCCGCCGAGGAAGAGAAGCAGATCCCGGTGGATATTTGCCACCATGCGGTGATCGTTGGCTACGGTCGGGTGGGCAGCCTGCTGGGTCAGAAACTACTGGAGGCGGACGTGCCTTTTGTGGTGGTGGAAAACTCCCGCTCACGCGTGGAAGCGCTGCGCGAGCAGGGTATTAAAGCGGTGCTCGGCAATGCAGTGCGCCTCGATACTATGGAGCTGGCGCGGCTCGACTGCGCGCGCTGGCTGCTGCTGACCATTCCCAACGGCTATGAGTCCGGCGAAATTGTCACGACCGCACGCGAGAAATTTAGCGAGATAGAGATCATTGCGCGCGCGCACTATGACGATGAGGTGGAGTACATCATGGCGCGCGGCGCAACGCGCGTGGTAATGGGCGAACGTGAAATCGCCAGCAGCATGCTGCATATGCTGGAGGCGGAGATTGCCGAACGCCCTGTCGTGCGCGAGTGCCCGATTTAACCTGGCGGCTTCCCCGCGTCAGGGGAAGCCTGCTGGCTTAGCGATCCCAGTATGACTCTTCCAGACTGTCCTCTCGTTCCGGCAGGCCGCGCGTCAGGCGCGGCGAATGCTGATTCAGCACCTGATAGCTGACGCGGTTGGCATATTTACACACCTGCGCCAGCGAAGAGTAGGTCAGATACTCACGGGCATGCTTGCTGGAGTTGGGGACTTTCTGTTTATGGAAGTTATTTGCCGTAATGTCATGCAGCAAGGCTGCCAGCGCGCCGTCGCCTGCGCCGTTGGTGTTCATGATCTTTTCGGGACCGCCCATATAGGGCGCGATATGCGAGAAGATGCGCATCGGCTGCTCGCAGTCCTGCTGGCGCATCGCCCGGCTAAACTCGTACTGATTAAACTCCGCAATCGCGCCCGGCAGCAGCGGATGATTGGTTTTGCGCTTGTATTCTTCTTCGGTATAGCCCGCCATGTAAAGCCCGGTCGGACCGGCGGTACAGAGCACCAGATCGACCCACTCCAGCGCCATATCCGCCGCCAGCAGCGGATCTGACTCGCCGGTCAGCGCCAGCGCCTCTTCCTCATTCATCGCCACAATAGTGACGTGATCGCGCAGAAAGTCGCGCCAGAACTGCGGGTTATCGCCAATAACATATTTGGTGCCCAGCGTCAGCACCACCGGCACGTTATGGCGCTTCGCATACTCGATCGCCTGGAGCGTGGCCTGCGGCATCGGCTCGCCTTCGCTACAGCGCACCAGATAAGAGGTCAGCACCAGCGCCGAGGCCCCGGCAATCACCGCTTCAGGAATACTCTCCGCGCGCAGCTGGTTCATCTGGCCGGGGCTGATGGCGAAGGTGCGCTCGCCCTGCTCGTCAATCAGGGTAAAACAGCGGCCAATCGCCCCGTCCACGCCCTGAAGATAGTTGAGATCCATACGGCTGGAGGTGTTGCACAGATAACGGTAGGCATACCCCCCAATCTGAATATTGCTGCACATCACGCCCAGCAGCACCGAGCGGTCATCGGCCAACACCGAATAGTTGTGCAGCGTATTGCCAATGGTGCCGCCGGCAAACTGATGGGTGATCAGGTTATCGCGCATCAGCTCATGATAGAGCGCTTCGGCCACATCGTCGGCGATCACCAGAGAGTGACCGGCGCTCAGGCCGTAGCGAACCAGAAAGGCGTCATCGACTTTAGCTTCAATATCCACCAGCGTCTGGTCGATACCCACGACCCAGCTGCCCTCTTCCACATCCTGCGAGGCAGCATGCAGTAAGGGATCGCGGGCGCTAACGGGGAAATAGTGTTTAGATTTGCGTTTGCCGGGAAATTTCATGGTGGGTGCCGTCAGAAAAACAGGCGGAGGATAATAGCATACTCTCCGCCTGCTATTTAACGACGCGCGTTAACGAGTTGTATCATCATGTCGATATGCTCGACATCGGCGTTCAGGGCGGGAATATATTCAAATTTCTCGCCGCCGCCGTGCAGGAAAAACTCGCGATTCTGCTCGCTGATCTCTTCCAGCGTTTCCAGGCAGTCTGACGCAAAGCCGGGACTCATCACCTGTACATGCTTCACGCCCTTTTTCGCCAGCCCCTGCATGGTCTCGTCGGTATAGGGTTGCAGCCAGGGTTCGCGGCCAAAGCGCGACTGGAAGGTCATCATAATTTGATCGTCGCGCAGTCCCAGCGCCTGCTGAAGCAGCGCGGTGGTATCGGCGCAGCGCAGCGGATAGTCGTCGCCTTCGCGGGCAAAACGCTGCGGTATGCCGTGATAGGAGAGCACCAGCAGATCCGGCTGCCCGTGTAGCGCAAACGAGCGCTCCACCGAGGCTTTCAGCGCGGCGATATAGGCCGGATGTTCGGCATAATCGCGAATAAATTCGATGTCCGGCAGCGTGCGCGCCTTTTTAAACGCGCTGTACAGGCCGTCCCAGACCGCCGCAACGGTGGAACAGGAGAACTGCGGATAGAGCGGCAGCACGATCATGCGCGTAACGCCCTGCGCCATCAGACGATCGACCGCGCTTTGCAGGCTGGGATTGCCGTAGCTCATGCCCAGCTCAACCGGCATATCGACGCGTGCGGCCAGCGCTTCGCGCTGTTGCTGGCTGTAAACCATCAGCGGCGAGCCGCCTTCCATCCACACGGAAGCGTAGAGTTTTGCCACGCGCGGTGAGCGAAACGGCAGAACCACGCCGTTCAGGATTGGCCACCAGAGCCAGCGCGGCGTATCGACCACGCGCGGATCGCTCAGAAACTGTTTCAGATAGCGCTTTACAGCAGCTGTGGTGGGGGCGTCTGGCGTACCTAAATTAACCAGTAACACGCCGGGCTTGTCTTGCCTCATTGTTATTCCTTGATAGCGGAGATGCGTGAAAACAGGGGAAATTGTAGCGGAAAGCAGGAGAGGGAAAAGCAATTACTGCAAAAGGGGCTGGCACTGCCAGCCCCGACAGCTTAGCCGAGAATATCTGCCAGCTGTTTGCTGACGTCGGCAACCGGCTGAGTGCCGTCGATTTTATGGTAAGCGGTATTGCCCGCTTCCGCTTCTTTGCTGTAGTAAGCGATCAGCGGCGCGGTCAGCTGATGGTACTCCACCAGACGCTTACGCACGGTCTCTTCCTGATCGTCTTTACGCGTGGTCAGCTCTTCGCCGGTCACATCGTCCTGACCTTCAACTTTCGGCGGATTATATTTAACGTGATAAACGCGGCCTGACGGCGCGTGCACGCGACGGCCAACGATACGGTCGACGATCAGCTCGTCCGGCACGGCGAACTCCAGCACGCAGTCAATCTTAATGCCGGCGTCTTTCATCGCGTCCGCCTGCGGAATGGTGCGCGGGAAACCGTCCAGCAGAAAACCGTTTTTGCAGTCTTCCTGCGCGATACGCTCTTTTACCAGCGCGATAACCAGCTCATCAGTGACCAGTTTACCGGCATCCATAATGGCTTTCGCCTGGTTGCCAAGCTCGGTGCCGGCTTTTACCGCCGCACGCAACATATCGCCCGTGGAGATTTGCGGAATGCCGTATTTCTCCATGATGAACTGAGCCTGAGTGCCCTTACCTGCGCCCGGAGCACCGAGCAGAATAATACGCATTGCGTAAATCCCCTTGCGAATCGCATTGATCAATCTGAGAAGGCGAAGACCATACCATTATGACCCGCTCACCACAAGAAAGGCGCGGATGCATCGCCCTGATGACTGTAGCGTATTTCTCCATAAAGGGCCGTGGGCTAACCGCGCTAATCGTTTTTTTCAGACTGGCCGCCAGGCGTAAACAGCAGCTGAAGTCGTCTGCTGACCTGCGCCGTGAGGTTGGTTCGCTTTCGTCCGCCGCCGCGCTGGCTGGCGCGCACCAGCAGGCGTCCCTGTTGCGGCCACAGTTCCAGATCGCTGGCAGGTTTCAGCGCCGCCAGCTGCGGCGGCGAGAGCGAGAAGCTGGCGAAAGGTAATCCCGGCTGGTGGCTGGAAGCGAGCCACTGCGGCGAATGCAGAGCGATCGCCTCGACGCTGGCATGATTATAAGGCCGCCAGTCCGGCGCTTTGGCGCGCGTCAGCGCGGCCAGCACCGGCGCATCCAGCGGCAGGCCCTGTTCAAACAGGCGCAGTTCGCTGCGGACCAGGGTGCTGAAGTCGGCGGTGCGCAGCGCCACCAGCACCAGCCCGCCATGCAGATCGGCATGGCGATCGAGACAGGCGACAAACAGCCGGGCCTGGTCAATGACCTCATCATGCAGCACGCTGGCAAAGCTTTCGCTGACGTCGACCACGCCCTGCTGCTGACACGCGCGCAGCGGCCGCACCAGGCCGTGCGGCAGCTCTACATGCGCCACAAAGTTGATATTGCCCGCCATCAATGGCACGGCGGGCAGAACGTGAAGTTCGCTGACCGGAAAGTGCGTGGCGTAGCGCGTCTGATTGCGCGCCTGCTCCTGGCGCAGAAAGAGCTGAGAAAGAAGGATGCGCGCCACATGCAGCGAAGGGGCGAAGAAGAGATCGTAGTGCTCCAGCCGGTAATGCCGTGACAAGAGGGTGCGTAACCGATCCCGCGCCTCGGCGGGTCGATCGGCATAGGGGTGAAGTGCCATCGCGTTGCGTTTCTCTTATGTCTGTCGGGTGATGGCGGGTTGGCGGAACGACCAGACCCGCATAGCTTTGCCTGCGAGTCAACCCGCCATAATCAGCGGGCAAGGTTAGGGGAATGCGGCTGGACTTTAAAATGATATAAACTGACAATCCCTGTTAGGTTTTTACACAGGGGATGAGTATGACCCGGCTACCTCCGCTAAGGGCGCTGCACCATTTTCACCAGGCGGCGTTACATAGCAGTTTTAGCGTGGCGGCCGAACGCCTGCACGTCACTCACAGCGCCGTGAGCCACCAGATTCGCCAGCTGGAGAGCTGGATGGGCAAACCGCTTTTTGTGCGCACCAACGGACGCGTGAAATTAACTTCACACGGCGAGCGCCTGCTGCTCAGCTGCCAGAAGGCCTTTAGCGAGCTTTCGACCACCTGCGCCAGTATCCGCACCGGCATGCGTCACCATCTGAACGTCTCCTGCGCGCCCAGCTTTTTGTCGCAGTGGCTGATTCCACGTATCAGCACCTTTTATCAGCGCCACCCCGATATTGAAATTCAGTTTCAGACGCAGCTGGAGCTGGATCAGCTGCGCAGCGAGCATATAGACGTGCTAATCCTGAGCTACGAGGAGCCGCCGGATGGCGACATTGACGCGACGCTGATCGACGATGACTATGTGGGTCCTCTCTGCGCGCCGCTGTTCGCCCCACACTTTCGCAGCGCGCAGGATATTGCCACCCTTCCCTTGCTGCATGCGGACACGCGACTGCATGCCTGGACGGAGTGGTCGCAAGCCGCCGACGTACCGGGCAATTTCTGGGCGGGAAAGCATTTCGACACGCTGACGCTGGGTATCCAGGCAGCGAAAAACGGGCTGGGCGTGATTGTGGCGCCGCGCCTGCTGGTGCGCAAAGAGCTGGAGGAAGGCTCGCTGATTGCTCCGCTCGGCTTTGCGCGCGTCAACCGCGCCACCTGGATGATGACCAAAGAGTCGCGGCGCAACGACGGGGAAATTACCCTGTTTCGCGACTGGCTGCGCGAGGCGGCGCAGCAGTAGGCGTTCAGCAAAAGGCGATCCGGCTACCCGCGGCGGCGCCTCTGCCACGTAAAAAGGCCGGTGCGTCTGCACCGGCCTTTTGTCTTTTTCACGCTACGCGGCTGGCGCTGAACGCGCAATCGCGCGCCCTGCTCGCCTGCTCCGCAACATGCTGGCGCGCGGCTTTTCGTCTGCGCTGCCGTGCATGGCCTCCGGCGCCGTGACGACGCCGGGCCAGGCTTACGCCGTCAGCAGTTGGTTCATGCGGCGGATAAACTGGTTAGGATCGTCCAGCGTGCCGCGCTCAGCCAGCAGCGCCTGATCCAGCAGCAGCTCGACCCATTCGCCGAAGCGCGCGTCATCCTGGGTGTCCGCCACGCGTTTTACCAGCTGGTGGTCCGGGTTGATTTCAAAGATATACTTCACTTCCGGCACCGCCTGGCCTGCCGCCGCGAACAGCTTCGCCATCTGCGTGCTCATCTCGTCGGCATCGGTGGTGACGATAGCCGGCGTGTCGGTAAGACGATGGGTCAGACGCACCTCTTTCACGCGGTCGCCCAGCAGCGTTTTCACGCGCTCCACAAACGGCTCCAGCGCTTTCTCGGCCTCTTTCTGCTCTTCGCTCTCTTCATCCGCCAGCTTACTCAGCGACTCATCCGCCTTGCTGACCGACTGGAAGGCTTTGCCGTCGAACTCGGTCAGGTAGCTCATCATCCACTCGTCGATGCGATCGGAGAGCAGCAGCACCTCAATGCCTTTTTTACGGAACAGCTCCAGATGCGGGCTGCTCTTCGCGGCGGCATAGCTGTCGGCGGTGATGTAGTAGATCTTCTCCTGCCCGTCCACCATGCGGCTGACGTAATCTTCCAGCGACACCGTCTGCTCGGCGCTGTCATTGTGCGTTGAGGCGAAGCGCAGCAGTTTCGCGATGGTTTCCTGATTAGCGCTGTCTTCCGCCGGTCCCTCTTTCAGCACCAGACCAAACTCTTTCCAGAAGGTCTGATATTTCTCTGCGTCATCCTTCGCCAGCTTCTCCAGCATCTGCAAGGTACGCTTCGTCAGCGCGGCGCGCAGGCTCTGGGTCACGCGGCTATCCTGGAGAATTTCGCGCGAGACGTTCAGCGGCAGGTCGCTGGAGTCGATCAGGCCGCGCACGAAGCGCAGGTAGTTCGGCATAAACTGTTCGGCGTCGTCCATAATAAAGACGCGCTGCACATAGAGCTTCAGACCATGCTTGTGATCGCGGTTCCACATATCAAAGGGCGCGCGCGACGGAATATAGAGCAGGCTGGTGTACTCCTGCTTGCCCTCTACGCGGTTGTGGCTCCAGATGGCGGGATCGCTGAAGTCATGGGCAATATGTTTGTAAAACTCGTTGTACTCTTCGTCGCTGATTTCCGCTTTGTTGCGCGTCCACAGCGCCTGGGCTTTGTTGATTTTTTCCCAGCTGGTGGTGTCGCTCTCGGCGTCTTTGGTCTCAATCTCGACCGGCAGCGCGATATGATCGGAATATTTGCCGATGATGCTGCGCACGCGCCAGGCATCGAGGAACTCATCTTCGCCTTCGCGCAGGTGCAGGGTGATTTCGGTGCCGCGATCGGCTTTGTTGATGTCGGCCAGGGTATATTCGCCCTCGCCCGCCGACTCCCAGAATACGCCCTCATCCGCCGCCGCGCCGGCTGCGCGCGTGCGCACAGTGACTTTGTCCGCCACGATAAACGCCGAGTAGAAGCCCACGCCGAACTGGCCGATCAGCTGGCTGTCTTTCGCCTGGTCTGAGCCGAGGGATTCAAGGAAAGATTTGGTGCCTGATTTGGCGATGGTGCCCAGGTTTTCAATCACCTCATCGCGACGCATACCGATACCGTTGTCTGACAGCGTCAGGGTGCGTTTATCCTTGTCAACAGAGAGACGCACGCGCAGCTCGCCGTCGCCTTCATACAGGCTGGCGTCCGACAGCGCACGGAAGCGCAGCTTATCGGCCGCATCCGAGGCGTTGGAAATCAGTTCGCGCAGGAAAATCTCTTTGTTTGAATAGAGGGAATGGATCATCAGGTGCAGAAGCTGTTTTACTTCTGACTGAAAGCCACGCGTCTCTTGTCCTTTCATGGTCATTGTTACCTCAACAGGATCAGGTTAAACGAACGTTGAGGTTGATGTGGGGATGGCGCGAAAAATTTCAAGCCGACGTCGTTAACGACGTCGGCAAGCGTTCAGAAAGTAATCTTGTGGCGACCAGCCAGCGAGTGCGACAGCGTGGTGCCGTCAACCATCTCCAGCTCGCCGCCTACCGGCACGCCGTGGGCGATGCGGCTGGCGTCAACGCCATACTGGCCGCACAGCTCGGCGATGTAGTTAGCCGTGGCTTCGCCTTCCACCGTTGGGTTGGTGGCGAGGATGACCTCTTTGATGGTTTCTTTCTCCAGCCGCTGCTCAAGACGATCCAGTCCGATGTCCTGCGGACCAATGCCGTCCAGCGGAGAAAGATGCCCCATCAGAACGAAATAGCGACCGGCAAACTGACCGGTTTGCTCGATGGCGTGAATATCCGCCGGACTCTCCACCACGCAAATCAGCCCATTCTGCTGACGCCGGGGATTGGCGCAGATGGTGCAAATTTCCTGTTCGGTAAAGGTACGGCAGTCGGCGCAGTGACCGATTTCAGACATGGCGCGCGTTAGCGCCTGCGCCAGCCGCATGCCACCGCTGCGATCGCGTTGCAGCAGCTGAAAAGCCATGCGCTGCGCCGACTTCGGCCCAACGCCGGGCAGGCAGCGCAGCGCTTCCATCAGAGACTCAAGCAGTGGACTGGTTTGCATCAGAACGGCATCTTAAAGCCCGGCGGCAGCTGCATGCCAGCGGAAACAGAGGCCATTTTCTCTTTCTGCGTTTCGTCGATACGGCGAGCGGCATCGTTGAAGGCAGCGGCAACCAGATCTTCCAGCATATCTTTGTCATCTTCCAGCAGGCTGGGGTCAATCTCCACGCGACGGCAGTTGTGCGCGCCGTTGATGGTGACTTTCACCAGGCCCGCGCCCGATTCGCCGGTCACTTCCAGCGCGGCGATCTCTTCCTGAACTTTGGCCATTTTGTCTTGCATCTGCTGGGCCTGCTTCATCAGGTTGCCCAGTCCGCCTTTACCAAACATAGTTTTCTCTCTCAGCTAAGGCCGCATCGCTATCCATGAGACAGCGGCAGCGTGGTCAAACGGGTCGAATACTCTCTTCATCCAGATCGGCGTCGAAAAACCGACGCAGCGTCTGAATGTGCGTATCGCTAATAATAGACTGACGCGCCTGCGCCAGCTTCTCTTCGTAAATGGCCTGCCGCCACTCCAGTGGCGTCAATACCGCAGGATTATCATCTTCAATGATAGTCAATTCAACTGGCTTACCGGCCGCATCGCCTAGCGCCGCGCTGAGAACCTGCTGCGCTGAGGCAGAGTTCAGGTGACGCTGACTGGAGCGCAGATGCAGGCAAACCCCCTGCTCCGTGGTCTCTTTCCAGGCGTTAAGCGCCAGCTGCTGCACCAGCTTCGGCAGCGGCAGCGTGGCGATTTCAGCGGCCCAGGCGTCGCGCTGCTGGGCTTCTTCCATCAGGCGCGCCGCCAGCTCAGGGGTTTTCTCATGCTCAAGCGCCGAACGCAAGGCTTTTGGCGTGGCGACCGGCTCTGGCGTCGCTTCCACCTGGGTTTGCGCCTTCCAGCGGTAGGCCTCTTTTTTCTCTGGCGCGGCTTCGCGCGGACGCGCCTGCGCGCGCTCAGTGACGGAAGCCAGGCGCTCCAGCGCGGAGTTGGCCGGCCGCGTCAGGGACGCCGCCGGCTCACTCTTTTTTGCTTTGCTGACTCCCTGACGCAGCAGCTGAGTGCGCGCCTCCAGGAGCTGGCTGGTGGTATCGGAAAGGGGTCCGTCCGGCGCGGCGGCAGGCGGCGCGGCGACCGGCGGCGACACGGACGGCGGCGCCATCTGCGGCTGGGCCGCGGCGGCCGCGTGCTGCGGCTGGGCGGCAGCGTTCGACGCCTGCGGTCGGACAGCAGCGCTCGCCGCCGGCGACTGGGCGACGGCTGGCGGCGGCTCGGCCTGCGGCGTCATCGCGGGACGCGCCACCGGCTCGGCAATCGCCGTATGCGGATGGAAGGCCAGCGCGCGCAGCAGCGTCATCTCCACGCCCATACGGCGGTCGGGAGCCAGCGGCAGATCCTTGCGCCCCATCAGCAGCGTCTGATAGTAAAGCTGCACGTCCGCCGGGGGCACGATGCGCGCCAGCTCGCGCAGGCGCGGCGCATGGCTTTCCTCTTCATCATTAATAGAGGCGGGCAACAGCTGCACCATGGCGATACGGTGCAGCAGGCGCAGCATCTCAACCAGCAGCGCCTCCCACTCTCCGCCGCGCGAGGCGGCCTGGTTAAGCAGCGTCATGACCTGTTCGCCGCTGCCGTCCACCAGCGCCTCAATCAGGCCCAGCGGCTGCTCATCGTCCAGCGTGCCGAGCATCTGGCTGACCACGCTGCCGCTGATCGCGCCCTGCCCCATAGCGATCGCCTGATCGGTCAGGCTGAGCGCGTCGCGCATGCTGCCATCGGCCGCGCGCGCCAGCAGCTGCAAGGCGCGCGGTTCGCTTTCAATCTGCTCCTGCTGTAACACATAATCGAGCTGATTGCGGATCAGCTCGACGTCCAGCGCCTTAAGATGAAATTGCAGGCAGCGAGACAGGATAGTGACCGGCAGCTTTTGCGGATCGGTGGTGGCCAGCAAAAATTTGACGTGCGACGGCGGCTCTTCCAGCGTTTTCAACAGCGCGTTAAAGCTGTGGCGCGACAGCATATGCACTTCGTCGATCAGATAGACCTTAAAGCGGCCGCGCGCGGGCGCATACTGCACGTTGTCCAGCAGATCGCGCGTGTCTTCGACTTTAGTGCGGGAGGCGGCATCGATTTCGATCAGATCGACAAAGCGGCCCTGCTCGATTTCACGGCAGTTTACGCACTCTCCGCACGGGGTGGCGGTGATGCCGGTTTCGCAGTTAAGTCCTTTCGCCAGCAGGCGCGCAATGGTGGTTTTACCCACGCCGCGCGTGCCGGAGAAGAGATAAGCATGATGGAGACGTCCCAGTGACAGTCCATTCGCCAGCGCGGTCAGGACATGTTCCTGACCGACTACGTCAGCAAATGCCTGGGGACGCCATTTTCGCGCAAGTACCTGATAGCTCATGTGGATTCGATCACTGGATGTGGTTAGAAAGACGAGCGCAGACGCGCTGCAACCCCTGTATATCGTTGCAGTAGTTTAACAGCGACGGCGGGCATTGCCTATCACTTGCTGGCCTCGCGCGCGGCGAGGCCATTGTCACTCAGTGACCGGGGAAGTTGACCAGGCTGAAGCAGTTGACGTCCAGCGCTTTCAGGCGAGACTCGCCGGTCAAATCGAAGAGATTAATCACGAACGCAGCGTCGTTGACCTCACCGCCTGCGCGACGGATCAGCTTCACCGTCGCTTCGATGGTGCCGCCAGTGGCCAGCAGGTCGTCAACCACCAGCACCACGTCGCCGGGCTTAATCGCGTCTTTGTGCAGCTCAAGCGCATCGGTGCCATATTCCAGCTCGTAGGACTCGCTGAAGGTTTCGCGCGGCAGTTTGCCGGGTTTACGCACCGGCACGAAGCCAACGCCTAACGCCAGCGCGACGGGCGCGCCAAACAGAAAGCCGCGCGCTTCGGTTCCGACTACTTTGGTAATGCCCTTGTCGCGGTAGCGCTCAACAAACAGCGCGATAGTCGCCGCATAGGCTTGCGGATCCTCCAGCAGGCTGGTGACGTCGCGGAAGAGGATGCCGGGTTTCGGGTAGTCCGGAATGCTTTTAATGCTCTCTTTAATTAATTCAAGCTGCTGCGCAGTTGCGGTCATAATGTTACGCCTGGTAAAAACTTTATATCGCGCAGCTTCCATAGCGTCAGATTCCGAAATGAATCAGACGCAGAGAGTAAAAAAAGGGAAGCCACGCACGAAGATGCCCAAATCTAAGCAAATGGTCGGCTAAATGCAACCTTATCGCGGCGGCGTGCGATCGTCGGGCGATTCCGCCACCACAGGAATACGCCACATCATCAGCAGTAAAAAGCAGAGCATTACGCCAAGAAAGACGCGTACCCACAGAATTTTCACCAGCCAGATCGACACGGCAAAAGTCACCAGTATCAAGGCCATGGCGCGCCCTTTCGCTCCCGGCGGCATGGCGCGGTGGCGCTGCCAGTGACGCAGATAGCGACCAAAAGGCGAACGCCACAGCAGCCAGTGGTGAAAGCGCGGCGACGATCGGGCGAAGCACCAGGCCGCCAGCAGCACGAATGGCGTGGTGGGTAATAATGGTAATACAATGCCCAGCGCGCCAAGTATGATGGCCAGCCAGCCGAGCGTCAGTAACAGAATACGTTGCATAGTAATGCCTGGATCTTTTGCATGCGCGCTACGTTAGCACAGATAAGGAAAAGATAATGGCATTCGCCACCCTCCAACAGCGCCTGGCCGCCTGCCTGAGCGCGCTCCAGACGCAGATCGCGCAGCATCCTGACGGGCGCTGCCGCACGCCGCGCTTCGACAGGCAGCTGTTTGTCACCAGCGGCACGCGGCTGGCTGATTATCTGCGGGAGATCGAGCGTAATCTTCATCTGCTGGGCAGCAGCGGCAACGATCAAGAGCGCGCCTGGCTGGCGGAAAAAGTGCTCAACCAGATTGCCGCGCTGCAACGAGAGGCCCGCACTCAGCAGCTGCGGCCGCGCCATGAGCAGCCAGCCGCCGGTCCACGCCAGCAGAAGCTGGATGAGTATCGCGAATATGAGCGACGACTACAGGCGATGATCGATCAGCGCGAGCAGCGGCTGGCGCTGGCGGAGAGCCTGGCGGTACAGCGGCAGCTAAAGCAGGATCTGGAGGTGCTGGAGGGCCGTCTGGCGCGCTGCCGTCAGGCGATTAATGCCGTGGACTGGGCGCTTTCGCTGCGCGGCGAGGCACGCTGACGCCTATACTTAGCCCGATCGGTTCAGGAGTCTGACATGGGGATCATAAGCTGGATTATCACTGGCCTGGTGACAGGCTGGCTGAAGCGGTTCTGGTTGCCGGGTCGCCCCGGCGGCTTTGTCGCCACCCTGGTGCTGGCCGTTATCGGCGCGCTGGTCGGCGGCTATATCGCCAGCTATTTTGGTCTCGGCTCACTGGCGATATTTCATCCCGGCGCCCTCGGCGTCGCGCTGGCCGGCGCGTTGATGATGATGCTGGTTGCGGCGAAACTGCGTATATGAGGAGCCAAAATGTCGCTGGAAAACGCGCCTGATGAAGTCAAACTGGCAGTGGATTTAATTCAGCTGCTGGAGGAGAACCGGCTGCCTGCGGAAACGGTGCTGGCAGCGCTGGCGATTGTGCAGCGCGATTTTGAGAAAAAACGCGCGGCCGAGCAGCAGCGCTAGCGGGTCGTCACCAGCGTGGGGCTGAGCCGCAGCATATCCAGCAAGGCTTCGACAATTTGCCCCGCCGTTGCCGCCAGGTCGAAGCTGTCTGGCGTAAACAGCCAGCTCTCCATCATGCCATTGACATAGCCTCGCATCAGCAGCGCCGCCTGACGCGTGTTCAGTGCGGCAGGCAACTGCCCGGCTTCGATGCACTCTTTCAAAACATCTTCTATTTTGTCATAGCACTCATTCAGCAGGCTTTGCTGCATAATTTGCAGCGCGGCCATTTCGCCGACAAATTCGCACTTATGGAAGATGATCTCCATCAGCGAGCGGCGCTGAGGATCCTTTGCTGTCGCTTCAAAGATATAGATTAACATTGCGCGCAAAACAGAAAGTGGATCGCCAGGGTATTTTGTCTGATACTCAAGTTCCACATCGTCAAGCCCAGCGTCAGCGCGCAGCCAGATTTCGTGTAATACATCGGCTTTATTTTTAAAGTGCCAGTATATCGCGCCCCGCGTAACGCCAGCCGCTGCCGCGATGTCCGCCAGTGAAGTCGCAGAAACGCCCTGGCATGAAAACAGGTCAAGAGCGGCATCAAGAATTTGATGACGTGTTTCAAGTGCTTGGGCTTTGGTTTTTCGTGCCATAGGGGACTTTTTTTACAGACAGGCAAGTTTACATACATTTGTGAATGTATGTACCATAGCACGACCCAGGTTTTAGCGCAGCAATGGGTTTATCGGTTTGTGATCCATTGATCAATTGATATCGGACACTAGAGGTTTATTTATGAATAAAAACAGAGGATTAGCGCCTCTGGCGGCCGTCCTGATGCTTTCAGGCAGCTTTGTGTTAACAGGATGTGATGATAATAAATCCCAGCAAGCCGCCCAGCAACATCCGCCTGAAGTCGGCGTGGTGACCCTGAAAAGCGAACCCCTGAAGATCACCACGGAATTGCCGGGCCGTACCTCGGCCTATCGCGTGGCGGAAGTACGACCTCAGGTTTCCGGTATCATTCTGAAGCGCAATTTTGTAGAAGGCAGCGATATTAAAGCGGGTGAATCCCTTTATCAGATCGATCCTGCCACTTACCAGGCAAGCTATGACAGCGCGAAAGGCGATCTGGCGCAGGCCGAAGCCAATGCGCGCATCGCGCAGCTGACGGTCAACCGCTACAAGCCGCTGCTCGGCACCAAATATATCAGTCAGCAGGATTACGACAACGCCGTTGCCACCGCCGCGCAGAACGCCGCTGCCGTGCAGGTTGCTAAAGCCAACGTCGAAACCGCCCGTATCAATCTCGCCTATACCAAAGTCACCTCGCCGATCAGCGGCCGTATCGGTAAATCTTCCGTGACCGAAGGGGCGCTGGTGCAGAGTGCGCAGTCTACCGCGCTGGCCACTGTGCAGCAGCTGGACCCGATGTATGTCGATGTCACCCAGTCCAGCGATGATTTTATGCGTCTGCGCGCCGAGCTGGAGTCTGGTCAGCTCAAGCAGGTGGACGGCAAAGCCAGCGTTACCTTGCTGATGCCGGACGGCAGCGAAGCGCCGCAGAAAGGCACGCTGGAATTTTCTGACGTGACCGTGGATGAGACCACCGGCTCGATCACGCTGCGCGCCATTATGCCGAACCCGGATCACCGTCTGCTGCCGGGCATGTTCGTCCGCGCGCGTCTGGAGGAAGGCACTAACCCGAATGCGCTGCTGGTGCCCCAGCAGGCCGTGGCGCGCACCCCGACCGGTCAGGCCACCGTTATGGTTGTGGGCGCTGACAACAAGGTTGAAGTGCGCAACGTCAACGCCGCGCAGGCGATCGGCGACAAGTGGCTGGTGACGTCCGGTCTGAAAGAGGGCGAGCGCGTAATCAGCGTAGGCGTTCAGCGTGCTAAGCCAGGCGCTCAGGTCACGCCGCAGGAAGTCGCGGCTGAACAGAAATCCGACGCCGGTGCGCAATCTCAGCCTCAGGCTGAAAAATCTTCGTCATAACAGGAGCCGTTGATACATGGCTAAGTTCTTTATCGATCGCCCCATCTTTGCGTGGGTAATCGCCATCATCGTGATGCTGGCGGGTGCGTTATCGATTCTCAAGCTGCCGATCGAGCAATACCCTAACGTTGCTCCGCCGGCCGTGCAGATTCGTGCTGCTTATCCCGGCGCGGATGCGAAAACGTTACAGGACTCCGTAACGCAGGTTATCGAACAGAATATGAACGGTATTGATGGGCTGATGTACTTCTCATCAAACAGTGACTCTTCCGGTAACCTGCAGCTGACCCTGAGCTTCGAATCCGGCACCGATCCTGATATTGCTCAGGTGCAGGTGCAAAACAAACTTCAGCTGGCCATGCCGCTGCTGCCGCAGGAAGTGCAGCA
This sequence comes from Candidatus Pantoea deserta, assembly GCF_003813865.1. Taxonomy (GTDB): domain Bacteria; phylum Pseudomonadota; class Gammaproteobacteria; order Enterobacterales; family Enterobacteriaceae; genus Pantoea; species Pantoea deserta. The sequence goes on along the minus strand of NZ_RMVG01000002.1, from coordinate 232,821 downwards.
GCAGGGGATTCAGGTTCAGAAATCCTCCAGCAGCTTCCTGATGGTCGCGGGTTTCGTCAGCGATGACGGCAACATGACGCAGAACGACATCGCCGACTTCGTGGCGTCAACGATCAAGGACCCTATCAGCCGTACGTCAGGCGTGGGCGACACCCAGATCTTCGGCGCGCAGTATGCGATGCGTATCTGGATGGACCCGGCGAAGCTGAATAACTATCAGCTGACGCCGGTCGATGTTATCAGCGCCATCAACACCCAAAACGCCCAGGTCGCTGCGGGTCAGCTGGGCGGCGCGCCTGCCGCGCCGAATCAGCAGCTTAACGCCTCGATTATCGCGCAGACGCGTCTGACCTCGACCGACGAGTTCGGCAAAATTCTGCTGAAGGTCAATACCGACGGTTCGCAGGTTCGCCTGCGCGACGTGGCGAAAATTGAGCTGGGCGGCGAGAACTACGAGGTGGTTGCGCGCTATAACGGCAAACCGGCCTCCGGTATCGGTATTAAGCTGGCTACCGGCGCGAACGCGCTGGATACGGCTAATGCAGTGAAGGCGCAGCTGACCAAATTGCAGTCCACCTTCCCGGCTGGCCTGAAAGTGGTTTACCCGTACGACACCACGCCGTTCGTTAAGATCTCGATTTTCGAAGTGGTGAAAACCCTGTTCGAAGCGATCGTGCTGGTGTTCCTGGTCATGTATCTCTTCCTGCAAAACTTCCGTGCGACGCTGATCCCCACTATCGCGGTGCCGGTGGTGCTGCTCGGCACTTTCGCCATTATCAGCGCCTTCGGCTACTCCATCAACACGCTAACCATGTTCGGTATGGTGCTGGCGATCGGCCTGCTGGTGGATGACGCCATCGTCGTGGTTGAAAACGTCGAGCGCGTTATGGCCGAAGAGGGGCTGCCGCCGAAAGAGGCGACGCGCCGCTCTATGGAGCAGATCCAGGGCGCGCTGGTGGGTATCGCGCTGGTGCTGTCGGCGGTATTTATCCCGATGGCCTTCTTTGGCGGCTCTACCGGCGTGATCTATCGTCAGTTCTCTATCACCATCGTTTCGGCGATGGCGCTGTCGGTGCTGGTCGCGTTGATCCTGACGCCTGCTCTCTGCGCCACCATGCTGAAGCCGGTTAAAAAAGGCGAGCACGGCACGACCAAAGGCTTCTTCGGCTGGTTTAACCGTCTGTTCGACAAGAGCACCAACCACTATGTGGACAGCGTGGGCCATATCATTCGCAGCACCGGCCGCTATCTGGTGATCTATCTGGTGATCGTCGTGGGCATGGCCTATCTGTTTATGCGCCTGCCGACCTCGTTCCTGCCGGAAGAGGACCAGGGTCTGCTGCTGGCGCAGGCGCAGCTGCCTGCGGGCGCGACGCAGGAGCGTACGCAGAAGGTGCTGGATCAGGTCACGGACTACTTCCTTAATAAAGAGAAGGACAGCGTGCAGTCGGTGTTTACCGTTAACGGCTTCGGCTTCTCCGGCCGCGGACAGAACACCGGTATCGCCTTCGTCAGCCTGAAACCCTGGGATGAGCGCAGCGGCAGCGACCTGAAGGTGCCCGCTATTGCCGGACGCGCCATGCAGGCGCTGGGTCAGATCAAAGATGCGATGGTGTTCCCGTTCAACCTGCCGGCGATTATCGAACTGGGTAACGCCACCGGCTTTGACTTTGAGCTGATCGATCAGAACAACCTGGGTCATGAAAAGCTGACCGAAGCGCGTAACCAGCTGCTGGGTATGGTGGCGCAGCACAGCGATACGCTGGTTGGCGTCCGTCCTAACGGTCTGGAAGATACGCCGCAGTACAAGCTGACGATTGACCAGGAGAAGGCGCAGGCGCTGGGGGTGTCGCTCTCTGACATCAACACCACGCTCGGCGCGGCCTGGGGCGGCTCCTACGTTAACGACTTTATCGACCGCGGTCGTGTGAAGAAGGTTTACGTAATGGGCGAAGCCAAAGACCGTATGCTGCCTGACGACATCAGCAAATGGTATGTGCGCAACAGCAGCGGCACCATGGTCCCCTTCTCGGCCTTCGCCTCGGCGAAGTGGCAGTATGGTTCGCCGCGTCTGGAACGCTATAACGGTCTGCCGTCTATGGAGATTCTGGGCCAGGCGGCGCCGGGCAAAAGTTCTGGCGACGCCATGAACCTGATGGAAGAGCTGGCGTCGAAACTGCCTGCGGGCATTGGCTATGACTGGACGGGGATGTCCTATCAGGAACGTCTGTCTGGTAACCAGGCTCCGGCGCTGTATGCGATCTCGCTGATTGTCGTCTTCCTCTGTCTGGCGGCGCTGTATGAGAGCTGGTCTATCCCCTTCTCGGTGATGCTGGTTGTCCCGCTGGGCGTTATCGGCGCGCTGATCTTTACGACGCTGCGCGGACTGAGTAACGACGTCTACTTCGTGGTCGGCCTGTTGACCACCATTGGTCTGTCGGCGAAGAACGCCATTCTTATCGTGGAATTTGCCAAAGATCTGATGGAGAAAGAGGGCAAAGGCCTGGTGGAAGCGACGCTGGAGGCATCCCGTATGCGTCTGCGTCCGATTCTGATGACCTCGCTGGCCTTTATTCTCGGCGTATTGCCGCTGGCTATCAGCACCGGCGCAGGTTCCGGCGCGCAGAACGCCGTCGGTACCGGCGTAATGGGCGGGATGGTAACGGCAACGGCGCTGGCGATCTTCTTTGTTCCTGTGTTCTTCGTGGTGGTTCGCCGCCGCTTTAGCAAGAACAAAGCGGAGCTGGAAAAAGGTCATCCGACCGAACAGAGCCATCAACATTAATTGATGCTGTAATACGAAAAGGCCGCGCAAGCGGCCTTTTTTATTTCTGCGAGCGGTGCCAGCCACGATGGAATACCCCGCCAGCACGGCCAGCCCGGCTTCGTCCCCGCCCTGCTTTTTAGCGCCCCTGCCCGCCGCCAGCCTCTGCCCTGAGTAAGCAGGCTGTGCGCTTAATCATGACGCAGGGTTGCATTTCGCCTGGATGAGGACCATAATAATGTTACTTTATAACATAACAAATCGAGGCGTTATGAAACCGAATATTCACCCTGCTTACCGTCCCGTGGTGTTCCACGACACCACCGTTGATAAATATTTCAAAATCGGCTCGACCATCAGAACAGAGCGCACCGTTGAGTTCGAAGGTGAGACCCTGCCCTATGTGACGCTGGACGTCTCTTCCGCTTCCCACGTCTACTACACCGGCAAGCAGAAAGATTTCACCAAAGAGGGAAGCGCCGCGCGCTTTAACCAGCGCTTTGGCCGCTTTCTTAAAAAACAAGGTGAGTAAAAATGCAGGTGCTCAGCTCTCTGGCGTCGGCAAAAAAGCGCCATAAGGATTGCAAAGTTGTTCGCCGCCACGGACGCGTTTTCGTGATTTGTAAATCGAATCCGCGTTTTAAAGCGGTGCAGGGAAGAAAGAAAAAACGTTAGGATGTGTCGTGACAGCTGGCCGGGGAACTCCCCGGCCTTTTTTATTTCATGCTGCGGGTCATGGTTTCCACATTGTGACGGAACGCCGCCACGTAGGTAGCTGCCGGGCCGGAAGGCTGCGACAGCGCTTCCGGATAGAGTTCGCCGCCCGGCTGCGCGCCTGTGGCGCTGGCAATCTGCTTCACCAGGCGCGGATCGGTCTGGTTCTCAATAAAGTAAGTCTGGATATGCTCGGTCTGAAGCTGTTTAATCAGGCCGCCAACGTCGCTGGCGCTGGCTTCCGCTTCGGTAGAGAACCCCACCGGCGCAAGGAAGGTTACGCCGTAGCGCTGACCAAAGTAGCCAAAGGCGTCATGGCTGGTTAGCACCTTGCGCCTGGCCGCCGGTATCGCCGCCAGTGTGGTTTTCGCCCAGCTGTCCAGCGCCTGAAGCTGCTGAATATAGCGTGCGCCGCTGCGGCGAATGGCATCCGCATCTTGCGGGTCGGCGTTGATCAGGGCGTTCATTACATTGGTAGCGTAGATTACCCCGTTTTGCATACTGTTCCACGCATGCGGATCGGTAATGGTTTTCCCTTCTTCCTCCATGCTGCGCGTCGCGACGCCGCGCGAAGCCACTACCGTCTCGCCCTTATAGCCGGAGGCGCTGACCAGCCGATCCATCCAGCCCTCGAGACCCAGTCCGCTGACGAACACCACATCCGCTCTGGCCAGAGCCTGGCTGTCCTGCGGGGTTGGCTCAAAGGTATGGGGATCGCCATCCGGGCCAACCAGCGATTTGACCTTAACGTGATCGCCGCCAACCTGCTGCACAATATCTGCCAGCACCGTAAAGCTGGCGACGACGTTAACGGTTTTTGCCATCGATAGCGGGCTGACCAGCAGCGCGCCAATGGCCAGACTCAATGGAAACTTCTTCATAAATACCCCTGTTTAATGGCGGCGCAGCAGGCCGCCGCATGGTCCTGCCAGAATGGAAAGAAAAAAAAGCAGCGCAGCGCTGAGTACAACAGCCGGCCCTGCCGGTAGGGAGAAATGCCAGGAGAGCATCAGCCCGACAGCGGCGGCAACGATGGCCAGCCCCATCGCCACAGCCAGCATCCATGCCAGACGGCGACTCCAGAACCGGGCGCTGGCGGCGGGCAGCATCATTAACCCGACCGACATCAGCGTGCCAAGCACCTGAAAACCCGCCACCAGATTGAGCACCACCAGCATCAGGAACAGGCCGTGCACCAGCGGAGCGCTCCATTTTCCCTGGGCGCGTAAAAAATCAGGATCGAATGCGTCAATCACCAGCGGCCGGTAAATGATCGCCAGCATCAGCAGCGTAAAGGCGGCGATGGCGCCGACCAGCAGCAGCGCCGGGTTATCCACCGCCAGCAACGAGCCGAACAGAACGTGCAGCAGATCGACGCTGGAGCCGCGCAGTGAAACCAGCGTGACGCCAAGCGCCAGCGAACCCAGATAAAAACCGGCAAAGCTGGCATCCTCTTTCAGCGGGGTATAGCGGCTTACCGCGCCGGAGAGCAGCGCCACCGCCAGCCCGGCGATCACCCCGCCGATGCCCATCGCCACCAGCGACAGGCCAGACATCAGATAGCCGATAGCGGCTCCCGGCAGCACGGCATGTGACAGCGCATCGCCGATCAGACTCATACGCCGCAGCGATAAAAAAACGCCGAGCGGCGTGGCGCTGACGGCCAGCGCCACGCAGGCGACCAGCGCGCGCCGCATAAAACCAAATTCTATTAAGGGCTGGATTAACGTCATGACGCCAGACTCCGCAGCAAGGCCGCGGCTTCGCCGTTATGGACGCAACCAGGGGCATCTATCGACAGCACGTCGCTGAAGTAGCGCTCCACCAGCGGGCGGTCGTGCAGCACGACCAGCAGCGTCGTACCCGCCTGCTGTTGCCGTTGCAAAACAGACATCAGCAGTTTCACCGTTTGGTTATCGATGCCGTTAAACGGCTCGTCCAGCAGCCATAGCCGACTGTGTTGCAGTAATAAACGCGCGAAAAGCACGCGCTGAAGCTGGCCGCCTGACAGGGTGGCGGGCTGCGCATCGGCGAATTCACCCATTTCCACCGCATCCAGCGCGGCGTCAATCTCGCCTCGCATAGCGCGACTGATAGCGCCGGACCAGCCGCAGCGCGACCAGCAGCCTGTTGAAACCAGTTCGAAAACGGTTAAAGGAAACCGCGTTTCCAGCTCGCTACGCTGCGGCATCCAGCCCACGGCCTTACGGGGTAGCGCCAGCTCACAGCTTCCTGCGACCGGCTTTAACAAACCGGCGATGGTTTTCAGCAGCGTTGATTTTCCGCTGCCGTTCGCGCCGACCAGCGCCGTCATGCTGCCCGGCGCGATTTGCGCATTAATGACCGGCGTGACGGCGACGCCCTGATAGCCGGCCTGAAGTTGCCTGAAACGCATCACGCTGCCATTCCCCATAACATTGTCAGCGCCAGCAGCGCGATAATGACCAGCGCCATAGCCAGGCGTCCGCCCAGCGATAACAGCATCCCACTCTGCCCCATAACCACCTCATTACGTTATAACATAACAATACTCTATCCTGAATGCCGGTGGGTTATGACCGTCAATTTGTTTCAAAAAGTATCCGCACAGAGTGGTAAAGAGGAGATTTATGATGGCATTCGTCTGATTTGATAAAGGAAAAGAGCAGGCAAATAGCAGCAATAGGTTATGGCGCGCAGAGAAACGTTGCAAAGTGGTTGCACAAGCCCAATGATCGGTTTAACAATCTACTGAACCGGAAAAAGAGATGTCTTTTCAGCTCGCAACTAATATCTGTCCTGACAACCCGGACCTTCCAGAATTAATAGCGTTTATCCAACGGAATATTCCCAAAATAGCGCAGCCTCTGGCAGGTGATTTACAGTGGTACTCTCCCCATGCCCAGTTACTTCCTGAGAGTTTTAAAATTAAGTCTGTTGAAAAGTTAGCCAGTAATCGTTTTAAAATGCTTTATCAATTTGATGGACATATATTTAGTCCTTGTCTGGATTTAAACGAAACCTTTACGCGTGAAGAGCAAGTTTCGTTTCGGCTTCTCCCCGGCGTACTTGAGTTTGAGCTGATTGACAATCAGCCTCCCTCGCCCGCTGACGAATTGTAATATTTGGTAATTGAGGTGAGCAAATCTAATGATTGTGTCTTATATTTAATGTGTCCTTAAAATCTATACGCTATTCAAAACCGCTTCCTGGCCGCTAAACCTTAACTCGCCGCACTGCGGCATCCGTGCAAGCTATGGAGGGGAAAAAGATGGACGAGTACTCGCCGAAACGGCATGATATTGCCCAGCTTAAATTCCTGTGCGAGAGCCTGTTCGATGAAAGTATGGCGACGCTAACCGACAGCCATCACGGCTGGGTTAACGACCCTACTTCAGAGAGCAATTTGCAGCTCAATGATTTGATTGAGCACATTGCTTCTTTCACGATGAATTACAAAATAAAGCATGCTGAAGATGAAGCGTTGATAACGCAAATCGATGACTATCTTGACGATACTTTTATGCTATTCAGTAATTATGGTATCAATGCTCAGGATCTGAATCGGTGGCAGCGTTCTGCCCGTCGCTTATTTAATCTTTTTAGTGAAGAGTGCGCTGACCTTCAGCAACCCAGCCATTCCATTTAGGTAAACATGAGACCGGTTTATTTATGAACAATCAAGCTTTGACTAAAACTGATTATTTGATGCGGCTGAGACGCTGCCGCTCTATCGACACGCTTGAACGCGTTATTGAAAAGAATAAGTACGAATTATCCGATGATGAACTGGCGGTATTCTACTCGGCTGCCGATCATCGCCTGGCTGAACTCACTATGAATAAGCTTTACGATAAAGTACCCGGTTCGGTATGGAAGTTTGTGCGTTAACCTGTTGTTTTCCTTTCTTCTGATGTAGCACACCCTTCTTTTTTTGAATAACAGTCGTCGCTGGCCATGGAATGGCTATCAAAAGAGATGTCTGGGATTTTTGCGGCGTGAAAATGGTGGAGGCCCTGCCAGCCACATCCCGGCACACGCGTCACCTGCTGCGGCTGCTTCCTTCCGGACCTGACCGAGTTCACAAGTTAGCATTGCGGGAGGACCAACAGAGCCTCCATTGATAAGCCCTCTTGCGAAGGCGGGGGCATTATCAGGGAAGGACCCGGCAATTGCAAGGGCCGTCCCGATGACCGTTGTTTTCTTGAACAATGCCCGGCGTTCCCCCTGATTGTCCCTGTGATAAAATAGCGCTTTTGCTCTGGCGGAGTCTCGCTATGGATGCGCAAGACAGTTTTCAACAGCGCGTATGGCACATTGTCGCGGCTATTCCACCCGGTAAAGTCGCCACCTATGGCGATATTGCCCAGCTGGCAGGATCGCCGCGCGCTGCGCGCCAGGTGGGCGGCGTCCTGCGTCGCTTGCCGCCTGGCAGCCTACTGCCGTGGTATCGCGTAATAAACCGGCACGGGGCGATCTCTCTACAGGGCGACGATCTGCTGAGGCAGCGCGATGCGCTGGCGGCAGAAGGCGTTGAGGTCAGCGACGACGGACGCATTGCGCTGGAGCAGTATCGCTGGCGACCCTGACGGCGGGGCTTCACCGCCCCGCCGTCAGCCGGTTACAGGCTGGTTGGTGCGGGAACCGAAGAAGACGGCGTCACCTGTGTCGGCGAGGTCGGCGGCACTGTTGTCACCGCGCCCGGCTGCGTAGGCAGCGCTGTATGCGGCACCGGCACCAGCAGCAGCTCTGCTTTGGTTCCGCCCTGATTGATGACCGGCTTAACCGCGTCGGTAATAAACGCCAGCTTGCCATCAATGGTAATGGCTGCGCTCAGCAGAATACGCGCGTTCGGCTGAATATCCGCCGGGTTAAACGGCAGCACGAACTGGAAAGGCGCCTGCTTGCCCTGCGTATGAACGGCACGCTGCGACAAAACTTTGGACGGCGCGTCCGACATTGACGCGTCAGAGAGCGTAACCGTCAACACCGCATCCGGCGGCAGCGCGATGCGCTGACGTATATAGATAGAACCGCTCACATTAGGTTGCGCAATCGCCGCCTGCTGTCCCGGCGCGCTCGCCCCCAGCGTCGGCACCGGCACCGGTTTGCTGTGATCGGCGCAGCCTGCGGCGGCTGCAATCAACGTAATACCACTTACCACTTGCCAGAGTTTCATTGATGTCGTCTCCATCTGAACACTATGATTATTGGCTGCGATTTTATAGCACAGCGTTTCACTCGCCTTATGTGCTTAATCCTGGCATAAAATCCAGATATTTCCTGTCTGTAGCCGCGCTGCGTCTGGCGCACTCTTTCATTGACGGAAACTGGTCGGATCTTTCACACTGAGCCGGTTAACTTCATGAGGATCGCACTATGAGCCAGGCGCTGCAAAATCTGCTGAATTTATTGAATCTGGAAAAACTGGAAGAGGGGTTATTCCGTGGCCAGAGTGAAGATTTAGGCCTGCGTCAGGTTTTCGGTGGTCAGGTGGTGGGCCAGGCGCTTTACGCGGCCAAACAGACCGTACCGGAAGAACGCATTATTCACTCCTTTCACAGCTACTTTTTACGGCCGGGCGACAGCAAAAAAGGCATTATTTATGACGTCGAAACGCTGCGCGACGGCAAAAGTTTTAGCGCGCGCCGCGTCAGCGCCGTGCAAAACGGCCAGCCGATTTTTTATATGACCGCCTCGTTTCAGGCTCCCGAAAGCGGCTTCGAGCATCAGAATGCGATGCCTGCCGTGCCGGGACCCGACGCGCTGGCGTCGGAACAGGACCTGGCGCAAAAGATGGCGCATCTGCTGCCGGAAAAGGTGCGTGAGAAGTTTATCGCCGAACGCCCGTTAGAGATCAGGCCGGTGCAGATCCACAATCCGCTTAAAGGCCGCGTGGATGAGCCGGTACGCCAGGTCTGGATCCGCGCTAACGGCAACCTGCCTGCCGACCTGCGCATTCATCAATATCTGCTGGGCTACGCCTCCGATCTCAATTTCCTGCCGGTCGCGCTACAGCCGCACGGCAAAGGCTTTCTGGAGCCGGATATGCAAGTGGCTACCATTGACCACTCTATGTGGTTTCACCGTCCGTTCAACTTCAGCGACTGGCTGCTGTATAGCGTAGTCAGCACCTCAGCGTCTGGCGCGCGCGGTTTTGTGCGTGGGGAGTTTTATAACCAGCAGGGGGTGCTGGTCGCCTCGACGGTGCAGGAAGGCGTTATGCGCCAGCGCAGCGAATAGCCTTTCAGCGCGCGAAAAAAGCGATGGCTGAGGAGAACCCTGCCTGAGACGCCAGCGCGTCAGGCGCCTTTTTAAGCGCGCCGCGCGCGGATTTGACGAGGGAAGGCTGCAAGCTCGCAGGCGGTTTTCGCCTTTGCACGCGAGCCATGCAAAACAAAAAAAGGGGCGAATCTTCGCCCCTTTGATGTTTACTCTGTCGCGCCCTGCTCTTCTGCCCCCGACGGCTTACTGGTTGTAAGCGTTCTCGCCGTGGCTGTTCACATCCAGACCTTCACGCTCCTGCTCTTCAGGGACGCGCAGACCGACAATCATATCCGCCAGTTTAAAGCCGATAAAGGCCACCACGGCAGACCAGACGATGGTAATGGCTACGCTGAGCAGCTGAATCCATACCTGATGGCCCATGGTTACGCCTTCGGCATAACCGACGCCGCCCAGCGATGAGGAGGCAAACACGCCGGTCAGGATACAGCCGACGATGCCGCAAACGCCGTGTACGCCGAATACGTCGCACGGGTCGTCCACGCGCAGCATTTTCTTCAGCGAGGTCACGCCCCACAGGCCAGCCAGACCGCCTACCAGACCAATAATCAGCGCGCCGCCGACGCCCACGTAGCCACAGGCTGGCGTGATGGCGACCAGACCGGCGATAAAGCCTGAACAGGCGCCTAACAGCGAAGGTTTACCGCGCAACGCCCACTCGCCAAAAGTCCAGGAAAGCACCGCGCCTGCGGTCGCTACCACGGTGTTGAGGAAAGCCAGCGCGGCGATTTCGTTCGCGGCGGAAGCTGAACCGGCGTTGAAACCAAACCAGCCCACATAGAGGATAGCCGTACCGGTAAAGACCATCGGCAGGTTGTGCGGCTTAAAGGCCTCTTTGCCAAAGCCCGCGCGCTTGCCTACCAGATAGGCGCCGACCAGACCGGCGACCGCAGCGTTAATGTGCACCACCGTACCGCCGGCGAAGTCCAGCGCGCCGTCCTGCGCCAGAAAGCCGCCCGCCCACACCATATGCGCAATCGGCAGATAGGCCAGCGTGACCCATACGCCCACAAAGATCAGCACGGCGGAGAAGCGAATACGCTCTGCGATAGCGCCGACGATCAGCCCCACGGTGATACAGGCGAACGACGCCTGGAACGCCACGTGAATATACTGATAGAAGCTGCCCATCACCGCGGTCAGCTGAATGTTTTTCAGCATCGCCCACTGGAAGCTGCCAAAGAAGGCGTTGCCTTCGCTGAACGCCAGCGAGTAGCCGTAGACAATCCACAGCACGCACACCAGCGCGAAGGTCACTGCAACCTGAGTCAGCATAGACAGCACGTTTTTGCCGCGAATCAGGCCGCCGTAAAACAGCGCAATCCCTGGAATTGTCATAAACAGCACCAGCGCGGTGCAAATCATCATAAATGCGTTATCGGCCTTATCCGCAACGGCAGGCGCAGCCATCGCCAGCGACGGTAACAGCGCCAGGCTGATGAGGCCCAACAAGGTGAGTGCTTTATTCATTTTTTTCCATCCCATCAGATTACTTAGCCGAAATTACAACGCTGCTTCGTCGGTTTCACCGGTGCGAATACGGATAACGCGCTGAAGCTCAGCAACGAAGATTTTGCCGTCACCGATTTTGCCGGTGTAGGCCGCTTTGCTGATCACATCCACCACCTCGTCCAGCTGGTCATCAGCAATGGCGATATCAATTTTGACCTTGGGCAGAAAATTCACGCTGTACTCAGCGCCGCGATAAAGCTCAGCGTGCCCTTTCTGACGGCCAAACCCTTTAACTTCAGAGACGGTCAGCCCCTGAATACCGATAGAGGAGAGCGCTTCACGCACATCCTCCAGCTTGAACGGTTTAATCACCACGGTAACCAGCTTCATTGCATCCCCTCCGGGTAGTAGACAAAGGCGTCAACTCAGATATGCAGTGACAGAAGCAAAGGCTGTGCCAGAAATGAAAAAGCACGCGACGCGCGTCGCAAAATGCAGCGCGACACGGGTTGCGATCGCCAGCGGAAACAAGGGAGAGAAAAAAGCGAAACGAGTCAGCACTGATGCTGCACTTCTTTGGTGCTTATGGCCTCAAAGAAGTGCAGGGATACGGAACATTCTGATAATTGCGCGCAAAAAAGGTGCATTTCAGGAGGCGACGGTGACGGCCTTGCCCGACGCGAGTTCATCCCCCGCCTGCTGCAACTGGTACATTTGCCAGTATCGGCCCTGACGCGCCAGCAGCGCGGCGTGATCGCCCTGCTCGACAACCTGACCGCGATGCAGCACCAGAATGGTATTCGCCTCGGTAATCGTCGACAGTCGATGGGCGATGACCACCAGGGTCGTGTGCTGACGCAGCTGGCGTAGCGTCTGCTGAATAGCCTGTTCGGTGCCGGAGTCGATATTCGCCGTCGCCTCGTCGAGGATTAAAATCTGCGGCATTTCAACCAGCACGCGCGCCAGCGCCAGCAGCTGCTTCTGCCCCACTGACAGATTATTGCCCTGCTCGCCTAGTCGCGTGTGAATGCCCTGCGCCAGGCTGCGCGCCAGCCCGGCAAGCTGCACCTGCTCCAGCGCCTGCCACACCGCCTCTTCGCTGATGTCGCGCCCAAGGCGAACGTTAGCCAGCAGCGTATCGGCCAGCACCACCGGATCCTGCTGAACCATAGCAATGCCGCTGCGCAGCGTCTGATGGTTCAGCTCGCTGACAGGACGATCGTCGAGTCGAATTTCGCCGCGCGTCACCGGGTAATAGCCCATCAGCAGGCTGGCGAGCGTGCTTTTCCCGCTGCCGGTATGCCCTACCAGCGCCACGAAACTGCGTGAGGGGACATCGAGGTTAATGTCGCTCAGAACGTCGCGGTCGGCACGATAGGCGAAACTGACCTGCCGCAGCGTAATGCGTCCTGATGTTAACGGACGCGAGTCGCGGCCATACTGCTGCTGCGCCGCATCCATCAGTTCGAAAATACGCTCGCCCGACACCACCGCCTGTTGCAGCATCGACTGCTGGGTGGTCAGCTCAATCAGCGGTTCGTTAAGACGGCCGAGATAGGTAATAAAGGCATAGAGCACCCCGACTTCAAAGACGCCCGGCGACGAGAAGCTAAACAGCATCAGCAGGCCGCACAGGATCAGCGCGGAAAACAGGCTGAGCAGCGGACGCAGCAAAAAACCGTCCAGGCGCAGCGTCTGCATTCGCGCCAGATAGTGCGATCGGCTGGCTTCGTTCATGCGTTCGCCGAAGCGCGCCTGCTGGCGAAACTGCTGGATCACGCTCATTCCATTGATGACTTCGTTAAAGCCGTTGTTTATGTCCGCCAGATAGCTGCGCACGCGGCGCGCAACCGGCGTGCTGTAACGCTGATAAATCAGCATTACCGCCAGCACCAGCGGAAAAATAGCCATCGCTACCAGCGCCATGCGCCAGTCGAGGCTGAACATCGCCACCATCATCGCCCCAATCAGCGCGGCGCTGCGCAGCACCGTCGCCACCACGGTAACGTAGAGGTCTTTGATCACTTCGGTATCGTTGGTGACGCGCGAAATGATCTGCCCGACCGGCTGGGTATCGAAAGCGCTGAGCGGCTGACGCAGCGCCGCGTCCATAACGTCGCTGCGCAGACGCTGCACCACGCCAATCGCCGCGCGGTTAAACAGCAGCGCCTGAAAATAGTGCAGCCCCGCCGCCAGCAGCTGAAGCAGGATAAAGCTCACCACCAGCCCGGCGACAATCCCCCAGGGCATCTGATGTTTCGCCACCAGGCGATCGATAAAGTAGCTGACCAGCACCGGTCCGGTAACTTCGGCCGCCGCCGCGATCCACAACATGCCCACCGCCACGCTCAGCGATTTGCGCCACGGCCTGCCGTAGGCCAGCAGCCGCTTTAACGTCGGCCATAAGCGTTTAGACTTCGCCATGGGATGCCCCTTTAACCGCCTCTTCTTCATCATCCAGCGCGGCTTCAAGCTGCTGATAGCGATACATATCGCGATACCAGCCTGGCTGCGCCGCCAGCGCCTCATGCTCTCCGCGCTGTGCGACCTTGCCCTGTTGCAGCACCAGAATTTCGTTAGCCTCCGTCAGCGCCGACAGGCGATGCGCGCTGATAATCAGGGTTCTGCCTTTGCCCCAGAGGCGCAGGTTATGCAGAATGTCATGCTCGGTGCGGCCATCAACCGCCGACAGCGCGTCATCCAGAATAAGAATTTCCGCGTTGAGCAGCAGCGCGCGCGCAATCGAGATACGCTGTTTCTGCCCGCCCGACAGCATCACGCCGCGCTCGCCGACCTCTGTCTCATAGCCCTGCGGCAGACGTAAAATATCGTCGTGCACGCAGGCCAGTTTCGCCGCCTGCTCGATCTCCTGCTGGCTGGCCTCAGGTTTGCCCAGCGCGATATTGCTCGCTACGCTGTCGGAAAAAAGAAAGGGCGTCTGGCTGACCACCGCCAGACGACGACGCCAGCTATCGATACGCAGCTGGGTCAGCGGAAGGTTGTGGTAGCGGATCTCGCCTCGATCGATATCGAAGTGGCGCTGTATCAGGCTGAGCAGCGTACTTTTCCCGCTGCCGGTCGGCCCGCACAGACCCAGCATCTGCCCCGGCTTCAGCTGAAAATCGAGGTCTTGCAGCACCGGTCCAGCGCTGGCCGGATAGTGAAACTCCCGTATTGCCGCCTGCAATACGCCTGGCTCGGCAGGTAACTCTTTTTCGCCGTCTTTTACCGCAGGCGCTTCCGCCAGCAGCGCGCCTATGCGGCTCCAGGCGGCGCTGCCGCGCTCGACAATATTGAACATCCACGCCAGCGCCAGCATCGGCCAGATCATCAGGCCGAGGTACATTACAAAGCTGGTGAGCTGCCCCAGCGTCAGCAGATCGTGCCAGACCATCCAGCTGCCGCCGCCTATCGCCAGCAGGTTAGAAAAGCCAATGGCGATATAGATGGTGGGATCGAAACGGGCGTCGACGCGCGCCACGCGCAGGTTCTTCGCGCCGGTGTCGCGAGCAATCGCGGCAAACTGCTCTGACTGGTGCGACTCCAGACCAAAGGCTTTAATCATGCGGATACTGGTCAGACTCTCCTGCGTTTGATCGTTCAGGCTGGAAAACGCCGCCTGCGCCAGCTTGAAGCGATCGTGCAGCTGGTTGCCATAGCGATGAATAAACAGCGCCATAATCGGCATCGGCACCAGCGACAGCAGCGTCAGCTGCCAGCTGATTTGCAGGCTCATCACCAGCAGCACCACGCAGCCCATCACCAGCGAATCCACCAGAGTTAACACGCCCTCGCCTGCGGCAAACACCACGCGATCCACATCGTTGGTTGCACGCGCAATCAGATCGCCAGTGCGATGCCGCAGATAAAACGCGGGATGCTGTCGGCTCAGCTGACGGTAAAAATCTTCGCGCAGCTCCACGGCCAGCTGGTAGGACGCGCCAAACAGCAGCACGCGCCAGACATAGCGCAGCAGATAGGTCGCGACGGCGGTGCCCAGCATCACGCCGATCCACATCATAATGGTGCCTGCGCTCATGCTGCGGTGCGTGACGCCATCGACGATCACCCCCACCAGATGCGGCGGCAACAGTTGCAGGAGCGCAATAATGATTAAGAGAGTCACCGCGCCCAGATAGCGCCGCCACTCGCGGATAAAGTACCAACTTAACTGGCTGAATAATCGCACTACGCTGTTCTCTTTCTTTTGCCTCAGGGGGCGACGGGTAACGCCGTGGTGAATTTAATTTCCTCCATGGCGAAGCTGGAGGTCACATCAATCAGGCCTGGCACGCTGTTGACCAGACGCTTATAGAAGTCATCGTAACGCTTCATATCCGCCACCTGAATGCGCAGCAGATAGTCGTATTCGCCCGCCATGCGGTAAAACGACAGGACTTCCGGCATCCCCTGCACCGTCGTGACGAAGCGCTGATACCACTCGCTGCTGTGCTGCTGCGTTTTGACAAACATAAAGGCGGTCAGCGCCAGGCCGAGCTTTTCAGCATTCAGCAGCGCCACGCGCGCGCGGATGATACCGTCATCCTCTAACTTTTTCAGGCGCTTCCAGCACGGGGTGGTGGTGAGATGAACGGCATCGGCCAGCGCCTGAAGCGATAATGTGCAGTCACGCTGCAACAGATCCAGCAGGTGACGGTCAGTTTTATCTAACATAGTCCTCTCCGGGAGAAATTTTTTCTCCAGTCGCGCCATTATAGCGGCAATAAAGCAATCTCATTTTCCTGCCCGTGCCTTACAATCAGCGCATCAATTTTGCCGGAATCGCATTATGAGTAACTGGACTCGTCACGCCATCAACGAAATCAACGCTGACTTTCAGCGCTCTGCCGAAACCCACCTGATCCGCTTTAGCCTGGCGGATTATCCTGGCATTCTGTTTTACCTGAAAGATGAGAGTACGCACCCCAGCGGCAGCCTGAAGCATCGGCTGGCGCGTTCGCTGTTTCTCTACGGGCTGGCGAACGGCTGGATCAAAGAAAAGACGCCGGTTATCGAGGCCTCTTCGGGCAGTACGGCGGTGTCAGAAGCCTATTTTGCCCAGCTGCTGGGGCTGCCTTTTATCGCCGTTATGCCAGCCAGTACCGCCAGGCGTAAAATTGAGCAGATTCAGTTTTACGGCGGCCAGTGTCATTTCGTCAGCGATCCCTGCCAGCTCTATACCGCCTCCGCGCAGCTGGCGCGCGAGCTGAACGGGCATTTTATGGATCAGTTTACCTATGCCGAGCGCGCCACCGACTGGCGCGGCAATAATAACATCGCGGAGAGTATTTTTCGTCAGATGGCGCACGAGCCTTTCGCCGTGCCGCACACCCTGATTATGAGCGCCGGAACCGGCGGCACTTCAGCCACGCTAGGCCGTTATATCCGCTACCAGGGCCTGGAGACGCAGCTGCTGGTGGTCGATCCAGAACACTCGGTTTTCTTTGATTACTGGCACAGCCGCGATGCGGCGCTGCGCAGCCCGCGCGGCAGTTTAATCGAAGGCATTGGCCGTCCGCGGGTTGAACCCTCTTTTATGCCGGACGTTATTGACGAGATGATGAAAGTGCCGGATGGCGCGACCCTGGCGGCGATGCGCAAACTGGCGCAGATTATCGGCCGCAGGCCCGGCGCGTCTACCGGCACCAACTTCTGGGGCATGATGCAGGTGGCGAAGCGGATGCGCGCGAAAGGCGAACAGGGCGCGCTGGTCACGCTGATGTGCGACAGCGGCGAGCGTTACCCGGACAGCTACTACAACGAAAGCTGGGTGGCGCAGCATATCGGCGACATCAGCCGCTGGCAGCGCGAACTGGAATAAAATCGCGGACGTCCTGTCCGCTTCACTGTAATCCTCAGCATTCGGGGGAATACGCGAGGTGCGGCGTGGCCATCCAGTGATTTAAATAGTGAGACACCGCCTGTGTCTCGCAATGACCGATAACCGGCAGATGCGGCAGCGCCGACTTCAGCTGACTCATGGCGTTGCCCATAACAAACCCTTTGCCCACCAGCGACAGCATTTCGCGATCGTTCATGGCGTCGCCAAAGGCCATGCACTCCGCCAGCGTCAGCTCAAGGTGCTGGCACAGCATGGCGAGCGCGCTGCCCTTGTTGCAGTTAAGCGGCAACACTTCCAGGCAATCCCATGCCGAAAAGCAGATATGAGCGCGATCGCCCAGCGCCGCATCCAGCTGCGTTTTCAGCTGACAGAGCGCGTCATGATCGTCCACGAAGCAGATTTTCGTGACCTCATGCGCGGGAAACCGTTTCAGATCGCGCAGCTGATAGTGGAAACCACTCAGCGCATGCGCCTGCAACATCTGCGGCACCGGCACATCGGTAAACCAGCCTTCATCGTTAAAGACGTGCACCGAGGCTGAGCTTTCCCAGCGGCTGTGCAGCACCTCTTCCGCTACCGAGGGAGAGAGATCGCTGGCGAACAGCAGGTTACCGTCCAGATCGTGCACCCGCGTACCGTTGCCGGTGATCAACCATGCCGGTAGCGTAATGCGCTGGCGCAGAATCTGCATCTCCAGCAGATGGCGACCGGTGGCAAAGGCCAGATGCACATCCCGTTGATGCAGCGCCAGCAGACTGGTAAGTGTTTCCTGTCCCAGCTGGTGGCTGGGCAGCAACAGCGTTCCGTCCATATCGAATGCGGCTAATCGCGCCATGGCTCTCTCCCGTTGACAAGACAGTCAATACTATCGCCTGGCAATCCCGGAACTAATAGTGAATACTTTGAAAAAACTGTTCCGGGTTTAGTATGCGTCAGCTTAACCGTCTTAATCAGTTTCAACGCCTGTGGCAGCAGAGCCAGGGCGCGCCGCAGCACACCTGTGTCGCTGAGATGGCCAGCCGCTGTTTCTGTAGCGATCGTCACCTGCGCACGCTGCTTTCCCATTGGCAGCAGGCAGGCTGGCTGCGCTGGCAGGGCGAGTCGGGACGCGGCAAACTGGGCCTGCTGACCTTTTTCCGCTCTCCTGAGCAGCTGCGTCAACAGCTATTGCAGACGCAGCTACAGGCGGGTAACGCCGCCGAAGCCTTACAGGTGCTGGATATGGCGCCGGAGCGGCTGGTTGATCTGCTGCGTCCGCTGATGGGCGGCCAGTGGCAAAACGACGCGCCAGTGCTGCGTATCCCCTACTATCGCCCGCTGGAGTCGTTCACGCCGTTGCAGATCAGCGGACGCGCCGAGCAGCATCTGGCCCACCAGATTTTTTCCGGCCTGACGCGCTTCGAGGCGGATGAACCGACGGGGGATTTGGCTCATCACTGGCAGCACAGCGAGGACGGGCGCGTCTGGCTGTTCTGGCTGCGCCCCCAGCTGTTCTGGCACAACGATGAACCGCTTCAGGCGGCGCAGCTGGTCACGCAGTTTCAGCGCATCCTGCTGGATGAGCGCGCGCGACGCCTGCTGGCGAACGTGGAAGAGGTTGACGCGCCGCATCCGCTGGCGCTGCGCTTTCGTCTCAGCAGCAGCGATTACTGGCTGCCGCATCGTCTGGCGCATCAGCTCTGCCTGCTGCCGCACCCGCAGCACCCCCGTCTCGGCAGCGGCCCGTGGAAACTGGCACACTTTACGCCGGAGCTGGTGCGCATTGAAAGCCATACGCGCTGGCATCTGCAACAGCCGTTAATGCAGGCGGTAGAGTACTGGATTACGCCAACGCTATTCGATCGCGCGCTGGGCACCAGCTGCCGCCATCCGGTGCAGATCGCCATCGGCGATGCGGCGGATATGGCGTCGCTGCGTCCGGTGAGCCGCAGTATCAGCCTCGGATTCTGCTACCTTGCCTGCCGTCCGCGCGCCGGTTTTAGCCTGGCGCAGGCGCGTCGTCTGTTCCGTCTGTTGCAGCAAAGCGGACTGGTGTCCCGGCTGCCGCTGGAAGAGGGCCTGATTACGCCCAGCAAAGAGCTGCTGCCCGGCTGGCCGGTGCCGCTGATAGCGGAGGATGACGCGACGGCGTTGCCTCCGCGCCTGACGCTGCACTATCAGCTGCCGGTTGAGCTGCATGAAATGGCTCAGGCGCTGCGCCAGCTGCTGCGGGCGGAAGGCTGTGAGCTAACCCTTGTCTTTCACGACGTTAAAAACTGGCAGCGGGTAAAGGATCTGGATCGGGCCGATCTGATCATGGGTGACCGCCTGATTGGCGATGCGCCCGTCTTTACGCTGGCAAGCTGGCTGGAGCTGGATCGGCTGTGGCCCGCTGACGCCAGCCACGCTGTGCGGCGCCAGCTGGCGGCGATACAGCAGCTGGCCGACAGCGCCACGCGCAGCGATGCGCTGCATCAGCTTTACCATCAGCTGATGCGCGACGGTCTGCTCTTGCCGCTGTTTAACTATCGCTATCAAATCTTTGCCCCGCCAGGCGTCGAAGGCATCCGGCTCAACACGCTGGGCTGGTTTGACTTCAGCCGCGCCTGGGTTCCGCCGCCGCTGGCGGTGTGATAGTGCGCGTCAGGCTGTTCAGCGGCGCAGAGAGCCATTACCATAGGCGCAAAATTATTGACCAGGACAAAAAGATGAAACGAGCCGTTGTCGTTTTCAGCGGTGGACAAGACTCCACCACCTGCCTGATTCAGGCATTACAGCAATATGACGAAGTGCACTGCGTAACCTTTGACTACGGTCAGCGTCATCGCGAAGAGATCGGAGTGGCGCAGGCGCTGGCGCTTAAACTGGGGGCGCGCGCGCATAAAGTGCTTGATGTCACCCTGCTAAATGAACTCGCCGTCAGCAGCCTGACCCGCGACAATATTCCGGTGCCCTCTTACGATCCCAGCGCCAGCGGCCTGCCCAGCACCTTTGTGCCGGGGCGCAACATTCTGTTTCTGACGCTGGCCTCGGTTTACGCCTGGCAGGTTGAAGCGGAAGCGGTGATCACCGGCGTCTGCGAAACCGACTTTTCCGGCTACCCTGACTGCCGCGATGAGTTTGTTAAGGCGCTCAACCATGCGGTGACGCTGGGCATGGCGCGCGACATCCGCTTTGAGACGCCGCTGATGTGGCTGAACAAGGCCGAAACCTGGGCGCTGGCGGATTACTGGCAAAGCCTGACGCTGGTGCGCGAAGAGACGCTGACCTGCTACAACGGCGTGAAAGGCGATGGCTGCGGCGAATGCGCGGCCTGTCATTTACGCGCTCGCGGCCTGAATGACTATCTCGCCGATCGCGAAGGCGTCATGGCGGCCATGAAGCGTAAAAGCGGCCTGGCCTGAAGAGGCGGGCGCGGCGCAGACCCGCTGCGCCGTTCCCTCTGACTCAGCGCAGAAAGGTCTCCAGCCGCGCACGCAATTCGCCCTCCAGCGCGACCGCTTTTTGCGTGCGCAGGTCGATGCAGACAAAGGTCAGGGTCGCATCCGCCACCACCGTGTCGCTTTCCGCCAGCATCACGCGCTGGGCGATGATGCCGCTTTTCCCGTTCAGCTGAGTGATTTCGCTGTGAATCGTCAGAACGTCGCCCAGCACGGCCGGGCGACGATAGTTGATATTGATATTCACCACGACAAACGCCAGCTGCTGCGCGCTTAGCCAGTCAAAGGCCCCGGCCTCTTCCAGCCACTGCCAGCGCGCCTCTTCCAGAAACTCCAGATAGCGCGCGTTATTGACGTGCTGGTACACATCAAGGTGATAGCCGCGAACTTTAATAGTGGTATGCATCTCTGACATCTCCTGTCGCTAATGGGCTTAACTGGTAAGACCTCTTCAGCGTAGCAAAAGCCCTCTTCCCGCGCGGCAAAAGCGTCAGGGTTGCGCATTAGCTCACAGTTTCAGCCGCGCGGCGTTACGCTCCACCAGGGCATTGCCGAGACCAGGCACCTCCTTTAGCTGCTCAATGGCGGTAAAGGGACCATACTGCTCGCGGTAGCTGACGATGGCCTGCGCCTTTTTCAGTCCGACGCCGTTCATCGCCGCCGACAGCTGCTCGGCTGTCGCCTCGTTGATACTGACCTGTTCGCCCTGCGGCGAAACGACCTGCGCGACTTTTGTATCCGTTTCCGCGTCCGCCGCCATCAGGCCTGGGGAGCAGAACGCGCCGCCAAGCGCCAGGCTGAGGTAAAGTGCTGAGAGTTGTGTTTTAGCCATGCTGTGTTTCTCCTTGTGTTTAACAGCAGTCACAGCCTGACAGAGAAGCGAGAGGGTCTCAAAAGGCAAAGCGCAGAAATGGAAAAGGCCGCGCAGGCGGCCTTTTAGGGTTACATAGCAAAACAGATTTTTGCGAGCGTTACTGCATTTGTGCAGCCGCGCCGTATTTGATTTTGGCGTCCTTACGCAGGTTCTCCAGCAGCGCTTCGAATGCCAGCTGGGCGTTGTTCTGCGTCATGCCTTTAACCATCTCGTCAACCTGCTCCTGCGGCAGCGCGCCGCTGCTGACTTTATCCAGCGCCACCAGCACGACATTGCCCTGCATATCTTCGCTGACGCCCCAGGTGGTTTTACCTGCGGCAGGCTGAGGCAGATTGAAAGCGGTTTGCGCAACCGGATCCTGGCTGTTGCGATCGACAGTTTTGCTGGCGCCCAGCGTCAGTCCCGCCGCGCTCAGCACATCCGCTTTTCCGGCGTTGAGATCGGCCAGCAGCTTATCCGCCTGCGCTTTCGCCTGCTGCGCGGCTTTGTTGTGCTTCAGCGTGTCGGCAATCTGCGCTTTCACCTCATCCAGCGGCTTAACCGCCTCTGGTTTGTGCTCGCTGATGCGCAGCACGAACGCGCGGTCGCCATCGACGGTAATAACGTCAGAGTTATTGCCTGGCGCGCCGTTCTGCCCCATCAGGCCGCCGTTGAACACGGCATTTTTCACCGCGTCAAAGTTGAGTTCCTGCGGCACGCTGTCGCGGCTGAACCAGCCGGTTTCCACGACTTTCAGACCGGAAGCCTGAGCCGCGCCCGCCAGCGATTCGTTGTCGTTGCTCGCCGCTTCGCTCACTTTCTGCTGCTGCTGATAGAAGGCGTCTACCGCTTTCTCCTGCTTCGCTTTATCGGCAACGGCGTCGCGCACTTCCGCCAGCGGTTTGATCTGCTCCGGCTGTACGTCGTCCAGGCGCACCACCAGGAAGCCAACTGAGGATTTGATCACGCCAGAGAGCTGACCTTTTTGCGTCAGTCCGGCATTTTTCAGCTCGTCCGGCGTCGTAGCCGGCTCCAGCCAGCCCATATCGCCGCCTTTACGCGCCGAAATCGGGTCGATAGATTTGCTTTTAGCCAGCGCGGCGAAATCGGCGCCGCCTTTAAGCTGCTCCAGCACGGCGCTGGCATCCGCTTCGGTTTTGGTCTGGATAACGCTGTAGCGATTGCGCTGCGGCTGGGTATAGTCCGCTTTATGCTGATCGTACCAGCTCTGAATGTCCGCCTCGCTCACGTTCTCCTGAAGGCTGGCCGCATCCATTTTGATATAGCTGACGCGGAACTGCTCCGGCGCCATAAAGTCATTTTTATGCTGCTGATAGTGCTGCGCGATTTCATCATCGGTAACGGTCTGTTTTGCCGCCAGCGCGTTGACGTCAATGGTCGCCTGACGAATGTCGCGCTTCTGCGACACCAGCTCCACCAGTTTGCTGGTTTCGCCTTTCAGCATAAAGTCGGTATTCGCTACCGCGTTGATCAGCTGCTGGGTGGCCAGCTGCTTGCGCAGCCCTTCCGCATAGCGATCGGCGGACAAGCCCGCATTGGCGAGCAGCGCATTATATTTAGCGTTATCGAACTGGCCTTTGGTCTGGAACGCCTGCTGCGCAAAGATCGCCTTTTCGACCTGATCGTCGCTGATAGAGATATGCAGATCCTTGATGTACTGATCGAGCAGCGCCTGATCCACCAGCTGCGACAGCGCCTGCTGACGAATCTGCTGCATGTAGCCATCGTTGCTGGCAAGCTGCGAGAACTGATCGCCCAGCATCTGCTGCTGACGGCTGCGCTCGCTGTTGAACGCCTGGTCTAGCTGCGCGCGGCTGATCTCCTGCCCGTTAACTTTTGCTGCATAGTCACTGCCGCCGCCGGTCAGGTAGCTGCCAACGCCGGTCAGCACGAAGGAGAGAATAATCAACCCCAAAATAACCTTGAGCACGACATGATTCGACGCCGCGCGTAAATTGTCCATCATGGTATGACAACGCTCCGCTGTAGTGTGGATAGCAAACTCGGGCGCAACGCCTGTCGGATTAAGGCCGTTACGCAACTGCCGTTTAGCCTGGCAGCTTCACTCCTGTTGAGACAAGTCTGACAGCGATTTATCCCCGGATCCGAATAAAAAAGGCACATCAAATTTGATGTGCCCGTATGTTACATGAGAACGCATGAACCGTCCTCTAGTCCACGGAAGAAAATGCTTCTGTGGACGGGTGCGTTGTCATGCGTTGACAGCGTCTTTCAGCGCTTTACCTGCGCGGAAGCCCGGTACTTTACCTGCGGCAATGGTGATTTCCTTGCCGGTCTGCGGATTACGGCCGGTACGTGCGGCGCGCTCGCGAACAGAGAAAGTACCAAAGCCCACCAGAGCCACTTCGTCACCGCCTTTCAGCGCGTCGGAAACAGAACTGGTGAATGCATCTAAAACACGTCCCGCTGCTGCTTTAGAAATGTCAGCATCCGCAGCAATTTTGTCGATCAACTGTGATTTATTCACTCTCTTCATCCCCTCTTTTATTATTTCACGTCACACCCGTGCGTCCTGCCGGAGACGAATGCGCAGCACGTTATATCAAGCCTGTGGAGCCGAAACAACGTAATTCCTCTTAATCGCTGTTTCCGCAGCCCCTTAAAGTAGCGGCACTAAAAAAAGCTGGCAAGCGCTCATTGCGCCTGCCAGCTTCGCTTTTTAATGCTTTATGTGGCTAATCACTATTTAGCGGTGGCCACCTGCATGCCGTAAGGGGCATTTTCCAGCGCCAGGCTCAGCACCTCTTCGATGCGTTTCACCGGATGGATTTCCAGATCGGCGATAACATTGGCCGGAATCTCTTCCAGGTCGCGTTTGTTATCGTCCGGGATCAGCACGACTTTGATGCCGCCGCGATGCGCCGCCAGCAGTTTCTCTTTCAGACCGCCGATAGGCAGCACCTGACCGCGCAGCGTAATCTCGCCGGTCATGGCGACGTCGGAACGCACCGGATTGCCGGTCAGACAGGAGACCAGCGCGGTACACATGGCAATACCCGCGCTTGGGCCATCTTTCGGGGTAGCCCCTTCCGGAACGTGAACGTGAATATCGCGTTTCTCGTAGAAGTCGCCGTTAATGCCCAGCTTCTCTGCGCGCGCGCGCACCACGGTCAGCGCCGCCTGAATCGACTCCTGCATCACTTCGCCCAGTGAACCGGTATAGGTCAGCTTGCCTTTACCCGGCACGCAGGCCGTTTCGATGGTCAGCAGATCGCCGCCGACTTCGGTCCACGCCAGGCCTGTAACCTGACCCACGCGGTTTTCGCTGTCGGCACGGCCATAGTCAAAGCGCTGCACGCCGAGGTAATTCTTCAGGTTCTCGCCGTTGATGGTGATGTGCTTCTGATCTTTATCCAGCAGCAGCGCCTTCACCGCTTTACGGCAAAGCTTCGACAGTTCGCGCTCCAGGCTACGCACGCCCGCTTCGCGGGTGTAGTAGCGGATGATGCCGACGATCGCGCTGTCTTCCACCGTGATTTCGCTCTCTTTCAGGGCGTTACGCTCAATCTGCTTCGGCAGCAGATGCTGCCTGGCGATATTGAGCTTCTCGTCCTCGGTATAGCCAGAGAGACGAATCACCTCCATACGATCCAGCAGCGGCGCCGGAATATTCATGGAGTTGGAGGTGGCGACAAACATCACGTCAGAGAGATCGTAGTCAACTTCCAGATAGTGATCGTTAAAGGCGATGTTCTGCTCAGGATCCAGCACCTCCAGCAGCGCCGACGCAGGGTCGCCGCGCATGTCAGAAGACATTTTGTCGATCTCATCCAGCAGGAACAGCGGGTTTTTAACGCCGACCTTCGCCATCTTCTGAATCAGTTTGCCCGGCATCGAACCGATGTAGGTACGGCGGTGGCCGCGAATTTCCGCTTCATCGCGCACGCCGCCTAGTGCCATGCGCACATACTTACGGCCGGTGGCTTTGGCGATGGACTGACCCAGCGAGGTTTTACCCACGCCCGGCGGTCCTACCAGACAGAGGATAGGACCTTTGATTTTGCTGACGCGGCTCTGCACCGCAAGGTATTCAAGGATGCGGTCTTTGACGCGCTCCAGACCATAATGGTCCGTATCCAGCGTCTCTTGCGCTTTGCGCAGGTCTTTTTTCACCTTGCTGCGCGCGTTCCACGGCACCTGAACCATCCAGTCGATATAGCCGCGCACCACCGTCGCTTCGGCGGACATCGGCGACATCATTTTTAATTTTTGCAGCTCGGCTTCGGCTTTTTCACGCGCTTCGGCGGGCATTTTCGCCGCGTCGATTTTGCGCTTCAGGGCTTCGTACTCGTCGGGCACATCATCCATTTCGCCCAGCTCTTTCTGAATGGCTTTCATCTGCTCATTCAGATAGTACTCGCGCTGGCTCTTCTCCATCTGTTTTTTCACGCGGTTGCGAATGCGCTTCTCAACCTGCAACAGATCGATTTCCGATTCCATCATCGCCATGAGATATTCCAGACGTTCGTTAACGTCCGACATCTCCAGCACCGACTGCTTATCGGCCAGTTTCAACGGCATATGCGCGGCAACAGTGTCAGCCAGGCGCGCCGCATCGTCGATATTATTCAGCGAGGTCAGCACTTCCGGCGGGATCTTTTTGTTGAGCTTGATATAGCCTTCAAACTGGTTAATCGCCGTGCGCACCAGCACTTCCTGCTCGCGCTCTTCGATTTCCGGCGAGATCAGGTATTCGGCCTGCGCGGTAAAATGGTCGCCGTTATCCGCCAGCGTGGTGATATGCGCGCGCTGCAAACCTTCGACCAGAACTTTGACTGTGCCGTCAGGCAGCTTCAGCATCTGCAATACAGAGGCTACGGTCCCTACTGAGAAGAGATCGTTAATGCCAGGTTCATCCGTTGACGCCTCTTTCTGGGCAACCAGCATGATCTTCTTGTCATGATCCATCGCCGCTTCGAGGCAACGAATCGATTTTTCCCGACCAACAAACAACGGAATTACCATGTGCGGATAAACCACCACGTCGCGCAGAGGCAACACGGGGATTTCAATGCGTTCAGAACGCTCAGGATTCATAGAGCTCTCTCTTAGTTAGTGTCCGCCAGGTGATGGGCACCGCAAATGCAGGAACGTGCAGTTAAACCCACAGGATTATGAGTATATGGGGATGATTGTTCGACATTCAATGTCATGAGAGCGAGAAAAACAAAAGGGGAAAGAATTTTCCCCTTTTTTAACGATATCAACACCCTTGCTCTGGTGAATTATTCGCCAGACGCCTGGGCTTCGTGCTTGCCGTAGATAAGCATCGGTTCTGACTGACCCTCGATAACCGATTCGTCAATCACCACTTTTTCCACGTCTTCCATCGAAGGCAGGTCATACATGGTTTCCAGCAGCGCGCCTTCTACGATAGAACGCAGACCGCGTGCGCCGGTTTTACGCGACATGGCTTTTTTCGCGATGGCCGTCAGGGCTTCGTCACGGAATTCCAGTTCGACGCCTTCCAGGTTGAACAATGCCTGGTACTGTTTGGTCAACGCGTTCTTCGGTTCGCGCAGGATCTGAATCAGCGCTTCTTCGCTCAGCTCGTTCAGGGTCGCTACTACCGGCAGACGGCCGATAAACTCTGGGATCAGACCGAATTTGATCAGATCTTCAGGCTCGACCTGCGACAGTAGTTCGCCTTCGGTCGCTTTTTGCGATTTACCTTTCACCGTGGCGCCGAAGCCGATGCCGGAGCCGGTTTCAACACGCTGCGAAATCACCTTGTCCAGACCCGCAAACGCGCCGCCGCAGATAAACAGAATCTTAGAGGTATCAACCTGCAAAAACTCCTGCTGCGGATGCTTACGACCGCCCTGCGGCGGTACGGCCGCAACCGTTCCTTCGATCAGCTTCAGCAGCGCCTGCTGCACGCCTTCGCCGGAAACGTCGCGCGTAATTGACGGGTTGTCGGATTTACGTGAGATCTTGTCGATTTCATCAATATAGACGATGCCGCGCTGCGCTTTCTGCACATCGTAATCGCACTTCTGCAACAGCTTCTGGATGATGTTCTCCACGTCCTCGCCCACATAGCCCGCTTCGGTGAGCGTAGTGGCGTCGGCCATGGTGAAAGGCACATCCAGCAGGCGCGCCAGCGTTTCCGCCAGCAGGGTTTTACCGCTACCGGTTGGGCCAATCAGCAAAATGTTACTTTTGCCCAGCTCAATGCCGTTGCTGGTATCGCCGTTGCGCAGGCGTTTGTAGTGGTTGTACACCGCAACCGCCAGCACTTTTTTCGCCTTTTCCTGGCCGATAACATAATCATCGAGGTGATGGCGGATTTCGTGCGGCGTAGGCAGCGCGCTACGTTCGCGATGCGGGGCAACTTCTTTAATCTCTTCGCGAATGATGTCATTGCACAGATCGACACATTCGTCGCAGATATACACTGACGGCCCGGCAATCAGCTTACGCACTTCATGCTGGCTTTTGCCGCAAAAAGAGCAGTACAGCAACTTCCCTGAACCGTCTTTGCGCTTATCTGTCATCAGTTAACCTCTTCTTGTTCTCAGGCCATACTGGCGTACGGCGCAGGCCGTGCAAGCACAGCCAATATTCATTCAACTCAAACCCGTATCCCACTAACTATAGCGTAAGGAGCCGGGCAGATGAGTCTTATTCACGATGCGTCAGAACGGAGTCGACTAATCCATACTCTACCGCTTCACTCGCAGAGAGGAAACGGTCACGCTCGGTATCGCGCTCAATTTCTTCCAGCGACTTGCCGGTGTGCTGCGCCATCAGCTCGTTCATGCGCTGCTTCACTTTCAGAATCTCTTTCGCATGAATTTCGATATCGGTAGCCTGACCCTGGTAGCCGCCCAGCGGCTGATGGATCATCACGCGCGAGTTCGGCAGGCAGAAGCGCTTGCCTTTGGTGCCGGCCGTCAGCAGGAATGCTCCCATCGAACAGGCCTGGCCCATACAGATAGTGCTCACGTCAGGCTTGATAAACTTCATGGTGTCATAAATCGACATACCGGCGGTAATCACCCCGCCAGGGGAGTTGATATAGAGATAAATATCTTTTTCAGGGTTTTCCGCTTCCAGAAACAGCATCTGCGCCACAATCAGGTTGGCCATGTGATCTTCGACCTGCCCCGTCAGAAAGATGACGCGCTCTTTAAGCAGGCGGGAATAGATGTCGTAGGAACGTTCGCCGCGCGACGTCTGTTCAACCACCATGGGCACCAGCGCATTGCGCGGCGCAGTAAATTCACGATCGCCACTGTATGACATTACCGTCTCCTGGATATAGTTCATTGGCAACATTCTGTACCGATTTCTTTAGAGCAAGCCAGCGCTACGCTGCTCAGCCCCGTTACCGACACCTTCAAGGACGGTTAATCAGTCAGTCTCTCTCTCTTGCATACTCCCTCAATTTGGGGATACTGCCCAGCTGTTTCAAGCATAACAACCTTTTCTCCATTCGCTAACCGGGAAAAAGCGCAACGGCGATAATTTGCCGATTAATTAAGCGAATAGCCGTCATAGCGGAATCGCCAGGGCGGAAAAACAAAAAAGCCCGCGACCTTGCAGCCGCGGGCTTAGCATTTCTGGTTAATTCAGCGATCAGGCAGCGTTAGTCTGATTCATCAGTTCCTGGAAGCTGGTCGCTTTCTCAGTCACTTTCGCTTTTTCCAGAACGGCTTCCACCGCCTGCTCTTCCAGCGCGACATTGCGCATGTTGTTCATCAGCTCGTTATTCTTGCTGTAGAACTCGATCACTTCCTGCGGATCTTCGTACGCAGAAGCCATCTCTTCGATCAGGGCGTTAACGCGCGCTTCGTCAGCTTTCAGCTCGTGGGTGCGAATCACTTCGCCCAGCAGCAGACCAACGATAACGCGGCGTTTAGCCTGCTCTTCGAACAGCTCGCGCGGCAGTTCCAGCGCTTGCTTCTCGTTACCGCCGAAGCGCTGCGCGGCCTGGCGACGCAGCACGTCGATTTCGCTGTCGATCAGCGCGGCCGGCACGTCGATTTCATTGGCTTTTACCAGACCGTCGATGGCCTGAGTTTTCACGCGGTTGCGGATAGCGCCTTTCAGCTCGCGATCCATGTTCTTACGCACTTCAGCGCGCAGACCCTCAACCGAACCATCTTCTACGCCGAAACGCTTGATAAACTCTTCGGTGAACTCCGGCAGCTCGCGCGTTTCAACTTTCTTCAGCACGATCTCGAACTTCGCGTCTTTCCCTTTCAGGTTTTCCGCGTGGTAGTCGTCCGGGAATTTCACGTCGATAGTAAAGGTGTCGCCAGCTTTATGGCCAACGATGCCCTCTTCGAAGCCAGGGATCATACGGCCCTGGCCCATCGCCAGCACGAAGTCAGAGGCTTTACCGCCTTCGAACTCTTCGCCGTCAACAGAGCCGGTGAAATCGATAGTGGCGCGATCTTCAGCGGTCGCGGCTGCATCGCTCTCTTTCCAGGTGGCCTGCTGCTTGCGCAGGGTGTCCAGCATGGCGTCGACGTCAGCTTCGGTCACTTCAACCAGCGGCTTTTCCACTTCGATGCTGTCCAGACCCTGAAGTTCAACTTCCGGGTAGACTTCGAATTCCACGGCGTAGGTGAAATCTTCACCTTCTTTATACTCGCCCGGCACGTAGTTCGGCGCGCCAGCCGGGTTGATTTTTTCTTTGATGATGGCGTCAACGAAGTTGCGCGTCATCAGTTCGCCCAGCACGTCCTGGCGAACAGAAGCGCCGTAGCGCTGTGCGATGATATTGGCAGGCACTTTGCCTTTACGGAAACCATCGATACGGACTTTTTTCGCCACTTCCACCAGTTCTTTCTTTACTGCGCTTTCGATGCTGTCAGCTGCGACAGTAATCGTAATGCGACGGCCCAGACCCTGAGTGGTTTCTACTGAAACTGTCATCTTGTTACCTCAAAAATCGCGTGCTCGGTCAACTTCAGACACCACACATTATGTAATGCGCCGTATCCAACAACCGGGACGGCTTCCAGTTAAAAGAACCAGATCCCTGTCACCAGAAGCATCCCGAAGACATTCCGGAAAAATAGACGCCGCATTATAGCGGCATCGCCCTGGTGAGTCGAGGCTGGAAACTCACCACTTTTTAGCGGCTTTGCTGCTTTTTTGCGCCAGAGATCGCGTTTTATCGTTAAATAATAAAAAAAACGGCCCGCAGGCCGTTTTCTAAAAGAGGAGGGCCGTCAGGCGAGGGAGCCGGCGCCGCGGCAGTTTGGCGAGGCGAGCACGGTGTCCTGTAAACCTTCCCACTCCTTCAGGGTGTAGGTATGCAGCGCCAGCGCATGCACGCTGCCTGCCAGCTCGGCCGTCAGCTCGCCATAAATGGCGCGATGGCGAGCCAGAAAGCGCTGGCCGGCAAAAAAATCGCTGACAATCACCACTTTAAAATGGCTTTCCGATCCTGCCGGTACGTTGTGACGATAGCTTTCGTCATGCACTTCCAGATGTGCCGGCTGGAAAGCCAGGCGCAGCTTCTCTTCGATTTGTTCGCGAATCATTGTCTTTTCCTCAATGGCGAGCGCTGTGCCCCATCTGATTAAATATTAGTAGGTTTTCAGACGCGTCCGTACAGATGTGTGAAAATATTTCTGCCGCCGTCTAAGCCGAGCGGCATGATAGCGCAGCTATTGAGTGGGTCAACGCGCGCTTTTTCAATGACGCCGAAAAAGGCTTTTACAATCAATTTCCCCCCTGTGAGGGCTTTTTTCACTGCCATGCAGTGCTATGATGGCCGCAGTTTTTGCAAACCAACCCACCACACTAATGAGAATAAGCATGTTGAAAAAACTGTTATTTCCCCTGCTGGCTGCGTTTATTTTGGCTGGCTGTGCCACTAACAGCAATACACTGACCATTCAGCCTAAGATCGAGCTGCCGCAGCAGGATCCCAGCCTGATGGGCGTCACCGTCAGCATCAACGGCGCAGACCAGCGCAGCGATCAGGCGCTGGCGAAAGTGAACCGCGACGGACAGCTGGTCACCCTGACGCCGTCACGCGATCTGCGTTTCTTGCTTCAGGAAGTGCTGGAGAAGCAGATGACCGCGCGCGGCTACATGATTGGTCCTCAAGGCGCAGTCGATCTGCAAATTGTGGTCAATAACCTGTATGCAGACGTGACTCAGGGCAATGTGCGCTACAGCATCACCACCAAAGCTGACATCTCTATTATCGCCACCGCTAAGAACGGCAACAAGCAGGTAAAAAATTATCGTCAGACTTACAGCGTAGAGGGCGCGTTTAGCGCGACCAACGATAAGATCACCAATGCGGTGAACTCAACGCTGGGCGATGTCATTGCCGATATGGCGCAGGATACCAGCATTCACAATTTCATTAAGCAGAACGCACGCTAAGCGGCTGCTCGTTATGCCCGGCGCGATGCCGGGCATTGCTTCAGGATCAGCATGAACCCTTATCTTCGCATCTTTACGCAACGAAACGCCGCCGTCTTACTTTTGCTGGGCTTTGCCTCCGGCCTGCCGCTGGCGCTCACGGCGGGTACGCTACAGGCGTGGATGACGGTAGAAAATGTTGACCTGAAAACCATCGGCTTCTTTTCTCTTGTCGGTCAGGCCTACGTTTTTAAGTTTCTCTGGTCCCCGGTAATGGACCGCTTTACCCCACCCTTTCTTGGCCGCCGTCGCGGCTGGCTGCTGTTAACGCAGCTGGCGCTGAGCCTCGGCATTGTCGCGATGGGTTTTATGCAACCCAGCCGCGACCTGACGCTGCTGGCCGCGCTGGCCGTGCTGGTCGCGTTCTGCTCCGCCTCGCAGGATATTGTTTTTGACGCCTGGAAAACCGATGTGCTGCCGCCGGAAGAGCGCGGCAGCGGCGCAGCCATCACCGTGCTGGGCTATCGACTGGCGATGCTGGTCTCCGGCGGTCTGGCGCTCTGGCTGGCCGATCGCTATCTCGGCTGGCAGACAACCTACTGGCTAATGGCGCTGCTGCTGATCCCCGCGCTGATAGCGACCTTTATGGCGAAAGAGCCGGACACCCGCGCCGCCACGCCGCACTCTCTGCGCGACGCGGTCTCGCTGCCGCTGAAAGACTTTTTTCAGCGCAACAATGCCTGGCTGCTGATCACCCTTATCGTGCTTTATAAGCTCGGCGATGCCTTTGCCGCCTCGCTGACCACCACCTTTTTGATTCGCGGCGTGGGGTTTAACGCGGGCGATGTGGGTCTGGTAAACAAAACCCTGGGTCTGCTGGCGACGATTATCGGCGCGCTCTACGGCGGCGTGGTGATGCAGCGCCTGAGCCTGTTCCGCGCCCTGTTGATTTTTGGCGTGCTACAGGCCGTTTCCAACTTCGCTTACTGGCTGTTGGCGGTTACGCCGCAGCATCTGTGGAGCATGGCCAGCGCGGTCTTTGTGGAAAACCTGTGCGGCGGTATGGGCACCGCGGCTTTTGTCGCGCTGCTGATGACGCTGTGCAACAAGTCGTTCTCCGCCACCCAGTTCGCTCTGCTCTCCGCACTCTCTGCGGTCGGTCGGGTGTATGTGGGTCCGGCGGCAGGCTGGCTGGTCGAACTCTGGGGCTGGCCCACTTTTTACGCTTTTACCGTGCTGGCGGCGCTGCCGGGCCTGCTGCTGCTGCTGCTGTGCCGCGAAACCCTTAACCAGGCGCAAAACAGCGACCACTTCCCGCCGCGCGCGCGATTCGCGTCGGGCTACCGCTGGACTACGCGCCTGTTCTGCGCCGGCTGCGCGCTGATTGCGCTGTGGCTGGCGGCGCTGGGTTTGCAGGCGCTGAATATCGGGCTGTCGGGCATGGCGCTGAGCGGGCTGTTTGAAGCGGGCATGGCGCTGCTGCTGCTGGCGGTATGCGCTGGCGTAACGCTCGATTACATGGCGCTGCGCAGAGGCGCCGCGGCCAGGTTTTCCTGAGGGTTAAACAGGCGTTTGCGGCTGGCGGAAATTTGTATTAATCACGCTTTGCCACGGACAAAAGTTAAATTTTGTCATCGCGTGTTATTTTCCTGAAAATATTTAGGCCTGTTTTTTCTCAAGTATGAAATATATTAAAAACCGGTGAGCAATTATCTTGTATAAATTTCATCACACAAATGATGCAGATTTGTTAAAGGTTTGAGCACAAAAGGTAAGGTTTATTCTTTCCCTGTTTTCTTTAAGGATACTTTCATCGGTTTTTGTTATATTAGTCTCAACTGCTTGTCGCAGTTAATAATTTGTCACCCCAGGCAACATCTGTGACACCCTTAGCAAAAGGTGTCAACACGCTGCTGACACATCCTTATGCTGGTTTACACTGCATAAACCTTCCCGTAAAATGCGCGCACACTTAAACGACAATAAGCCCTTTGTCATTGAGGTCGTTAAATGAGACTCAGGAAATACAATAAAAGTTTGGGGATTTTGTCATTAATTGCAGGCACTTTGTTAATGAGTGGTTGCGATAATGCGTTGTTAAATCCCAAGGGACAGATTGCACTTGAGCAACGTTCGTTGATTCTGACAGCCTTTGGCTTGATGTTGATCGTCGTTATTCCCGCAATCTTGATGGCAGTGATGTTTGCATGGAAATATCGTGCATCCAACACTGAAGCGAAGTACAGCCCTAACTGGTCGCACTCTAACAAAGTCGAAGCCGTGGTCTGGACCATTCCGATCCTGATCATTCTCTTCCTCGGCGTGCTGACCTGGAAATCAACCCACGCGCTGGAGCCGAGCAAACCGCTGGCCTCTGACGTGAAACCGGTCGAGATCCAAGTGGTTGCGCTGGACTGGAAATGGTTGTTTATCTACCCGGAACAGGGTATTGCCACCGTAAACCAGATCGCTTTCCCGGCTAATACGCCGGTGAGCTTCAAAATTACCTCTAACTCCGTTATGAACTCCTTCTTTATTCCGACGCTCGGCAGCCAGATTTACGCCATGGCGGGCATGCAGACCAAACTGCACCTGATCGCCAATGAGCCAGGAACGTTCGACGGTATTTCCTCGAACTTCAGTGGTCGAGGTTTCTCTGGTATGAAGTTCAAAGCCATTGCAACTAAGGACGATGCGGAATTCCAGCAGTGGGTCGCCAAAGTTAAAGCGGCGCCTAACACGCTGACCACGATGGAAGATTTCGAGAAGCTGGCGGTGCCAAGCGAAAATCATCCGGTGGAATATTTCTCTTCAGCGAATCCTGAACTGTTCAAGCAAGTTATCGCTAAGTTCATGACCAGCCACGGGAAGATGGACATGCAGCACGAAGGCATGGACATGAGTCACACCGCTTCCGCGGGAGCCGAGGAATAATACGATGTTCGGAAAATTAACACTGGATGCAGTGCCGTACCATGAGCCGATTATCATGGTCACGGTTGCCGGGATCATCATTGGTGGTCTGGCAATCATCGCTGCCCTCACCTACTTTGGTAAATGGCAGTATCTGTGGTCGGAATGGCTCACCTCCGTCGACCATAAAAAACTGGGTATCATGTATATCATCATGGCGTTCGTCATGCTGCTGCGCGGCTTTGCCGATGCGATTATGATGCGTACCCAGCAGGTAATGGCTTCCGCAGGTGAAGCCGGCATACTTCCACCGCACCACTACGACCAGATCTTTACCGCGCACGGCGTGATTATGATCTTCTTCGTGGCGATGCCTTTCGTGGTTGGTCTGATGAACATCGCGGTTCCGCTGCAAATCGGCGCGCGCGACGTTGCATTCCCGTTCCTGAACAACCTGAGCTTCTGGTTTACCGCGATCGGCGTGATCCTGGTTAACCTGTCTCTGGGCGTGGGCGAGTTTGCGCAGACCGGCTGGCTGGCGTATCCGCCGCTGTCTGGCGCGGAGTACAGTCCTGGCGTCGGGGTCGATTACTGGATCTGGAGTCTCCAGCTTTCCGGTATCGGGACCACGCTGACCGGTATCAACTTCTTCGTTACCATTCTGAAGATGCGTGCGCCGGGCATGGACCTGTTCAAAATGCCTGTGTTCACCTGGGCTTCACTCTGTACTAACGTCCTGATCATCGCTGCGTTCCCGGTTCTCACCGTGACCCTGGCGCTGTTGACACTCGATCGTTACCTTGGCTTCCATTTCTTTACCAATGATATGGGCGGTAACATGATGATGTACGTCAACCTGATCTGGGTCTGGGGTCACCCGGAAGTGTACATCCTGGTTCTGCCGGTATTTGGCGTCTTCTCTGAAGTCACTGCGACCTTCTCGAAAAAACGTCTGTTTGGTTATACCTCACTGGTTTGGGCAACT
Source organism: Candidatus Pantoea deserta (assembly GCF_003813865.1). Lineage (GTDB taxonomy): Bacteria > Pseudomonadota > Gammaproteobacteria > Enterobacterales > Enterobacteriaceae > Pantoea > Pantoea deserta. The sequence continues at coordinate 197,238 of NZ_RMVG01000002.1, read as the reverse complement.
ATCGCCATTACCGTACTGTCGTTCATCGTTTGGCTGCACCACTTCTTCACCATGGGCGCAGGTGCGAACGTTAACGCCTTCTTCGGCATCATGACGATGATTATCGCCATTCCGACCGGTGTGAAAATCTTTAACTGGCTGTTCACCATGTATCAGGGCCGCATCGTAATGCACTCTGCCATGCTGTGGACCGTAGGCTTCCTGGTCACCTTCTCTGTTGGTGGTATGACCGGCGTGCTGCTGGCGGTGCCGGGCGCGGACTTCGTGCTGCACAACAGCCTGTTCCTGATTGCGCACTTCCATAACGTCATCATCGGCGGTGTGGTATTCGGTTGTATGGCAGGCGTGACCTACTGGTTCCCGAAAGCCTTCGGCTTTACCCTGAACGAAACCTGGGGCAAGCGCGCCTTCTGGTTCTGGATCATCGGCTTCTTCGTTGCGTTTATGCCGCTGTATATCCTGGGCTTCATGGGTATGACCCGTCGTCTGAGCCAGGACATCGATCCGCAGTTCCACTCTCTGCTGGTTATCGCCGCAGTGGGTGCAGCGCTGATCGCCTGCGGTATCATCAGCCAGCTGATCATGTTCTACGTCTCAGTGCGTGACCGTCATCAGAACCGCGATCTGACCGGCGACCCGTGGGGCGGCCGTACGCTGGAGTGGGCAACCTCTTCACCACCGCCGTTCTACAACTTTGCCACTATCCCGCATATCCACGAGCGCGATGCGTTCTGGGAAATGAAAGAGAAAGGCGAAGCGTACAAGCAGCCGGCGAAATATGAAGAGATTCATATGCCGAAGAACAGCGGCGCGGCTATCGTCATCGCAGCCTTCGGTACCCTGTTCGGTTTCGCGCTGATCTGGCACATCTGGTGGCTGGCTGGCCTCACCTTCCTGGGCATGATCGTGACCTGGATTGTGAAGAGCTTCGACGAAGACGTGGACTACTACGTTCCGGTTGCCGAGATTGAGAAGATCGAAAAGCAGCACTTTGACGATATCAGCAAAGCGGGTCTGAAATAATGTCAACTGAAACTCTGACAAAACACCACCACGACGCCCATGCGGAGCATGGGCATCACGATGCGGGAGCCAATAAAGTCTTTGGCTTCTGGATCTACCTGATGAGTGACTGCATTATCTTCGCAACTCTGTTTGCGACCTATGCAGTTATGGTCAACAGCACTGCTGGCGGCCCGGCAGGGAAAGACATTTTCGAGCTGCCGTTCGTTCTGGTTGAAACAGCTCTGCTGTTGTTAAGCTCCATCACCTACGGCATGGCGGTTATCGCCATGAACAAAGAAAACAAAGGCGCCGTAATCGGCTGGCTGGCGTTAACTTTCCTGTTCGGTGCGGGCTTCATCGGCATGGAAATTTATGAGTTCCATCACCTGATCGCCGAAGGTTTCGGTCCGGATCGCAGCGGCTTCCTGTCTGGCTTCTTTACGCTGGTCGGCACCCACGGTCTGCACGTAACCTCTGGCCTGATCTGGATGGCGGTGCTGATGTTCCAGATCTCTCGTCGCGGTCTGACGTCAACTAACCGTACCCGTATCATGTGTCTGAGCCTGTTCTGGCACTTCCTGGACGTGGTGTGGATCTGCGTGTTTACCGTTGTTTACCTGATGGGGGCCATGTAATGAGTCATTCTGTAACTGAACATGGTGCATCACACGGCAGCGTGAAGTCTTACATGATTGGCTTCATCCTCTCTATCATCCTGACGGCGATCCCGTTCTGGATGGTAATGGATGGCAGCGCGTCGCACGGAACGATTCTGGGCGTCGTGCTGGTCTGTGCCGTGGTGCAGGTGCTGGTTCACCTGGTGTACTTCCTGCATCTGGACAGCAAGTCCGAGGGCGGCTGGAACATGGTGGCCATCGTCTTCTCGGCGGTCATTATTCTGATCGTCGTGGTTGGCTCGCTGTGGATTATGTGGAACCTCAACTACAACATGATGGCCCACTAAAGAGTCGCGCGTAATGATTAAGCAATACCTGCAAGTAACAAAACCAGGAATTATTTTCGGGAATTTAATTTCTGTGATTGGCGGATTTCTGCTGGCTTCCAAAGGCAGCATTGATTACGCCCTGTTTCTCGTCTCGCTGATCGGCGTGTCGCTGGTTGTCGCCTCTGGTTGTGTTTTCAACAACGTGATCGACCGTGACATTGACGTGAAGATGGAGAGAACCAGGAATCGAGTGCTGGTTAAAGGCCTCATTTCCGCGAAAGTAAGCCTGATTTATGCTACCGCGCTGGGTATTGCTGGCTTTGCGTTGCTTTACTTTGGTGCTAATCCGCTGGCCATGTGGCTGGCGGTGATGGGCTTCGTGGTTTATGTCGGCATTTACAGCCTGTACATGAAGCGTCACTCGGTTTACGGGACGCTGATTGGCAGCCTGTCAGGCGCAGCGCCGCCGGTGATTGGCTATTGCGCCGTCACCAATGAGTTTGATGCGGGCGCGCTGATCCTGCTGGCTATCTTTAGTCTGTGGCAGATGCCGCACTCCTACGCGATTGCCATCTTCCGCTTTAAAGATTACCAGGCGGCGAACATTCCGGTTCTGCCGGTCGTCAAAGGCATCTCCGTGGCGAAGAATCATATTACGCTCTACATTCTGGCGTTTATGATCGCCACGCTGATGCTGTCGCTGGGCGGTTATGCGGGCTACAAGTATCTGGTTGTCGCCGCTGCCGTCAGCGTATGGTGGCTGGGCATGGCGTTATCAGGTTACAAAACCTCTAACGACCGCGTCTGGGCGCGTAAGCTGTTCGTCTTCTCCATCGTAGCGATCACCGCGCTGAGCGTGATGATGTCCGTGGACTTTATGGCGCCGGCGTCAAAAGATCTGCTGACCTACGTGTGGTAATGCCGCACTGACAGAGCAAACTAAGGGCGCGATTTCGCGCCCTTTCTTTTTGTTACGACTTCTTAAACACTATTGTTTTACCCGCCCTGCCCTGCTCCCTAAAATACAGACGGCAAACTTACAGAGGTTGGAATGAGCGACAATAAAATGACGCCGGTGGAGCTTCGCGCCACATGGGGTTTGGGTACGGTATTTTCCCTGCGAATGCTGGGCATGTTTATGGTCCTGCCGGTATTGACCACCTATGGCATGGCGCTTCAGGGGGCAAGTGAAACGCTGATTGGCCTGGCCATCGGAATTTACGGGCTGGCGCAGGCTGTGTTTCAAATTCCGTTTGGGCTGATGTCTGACCGCATCGGTCGAAAACCGCTGATCGTCGGCGGTCTGCTGCTGTTCGTTTTCGGCAGCGTTATCGCCGCGACCACCACCTCAATCTGGGGCATTATTCTTGGCCGCGCGCTACAGGGTTCCGGCGCCATCGCCGCCGCCGTCATGGCGCTGCTCTCGGATTTAACCCGCGAGCAGAACCGCACCAAAGCCATGGCGTTTATTGGCATCAGTTTCGGCGTCACCTTCGCCATTGCCATGGTGGTCGGCCCCATTGTCACCCACGCGCTTGGCCTGCACGCGCTGTTCTGGATGATCGCCCTTCTCGCCTCGCTGGGGATCGTTATTACCTTACTGGTGGTGCCCAGCGCGCCGGGCCATGTGCTGAACCGCGAATCGGGCATGGTAAAAGGCAGCTTCCGCAAAGTGCTCGGCAATTCGCGCCTGATCAAGCTCAACGTCGGCATTCTTTGTCTGCATATCCTGCTGATGTCCAGCTTTGTCGCCCTGCCCGGCCAGTTTGAACAGGCGGGTCTGCCTGCCGCCGAACACTGGAAAGTCTACCTGATCACCATGCTGATCGCCTTTGTCGGCGTCGTGCCTTTTATTATTTACGCGGAAGTGAAACGCCGCATGAAGCGCGTATTTGTGGCCTGCGTCGGGTTAATCGTTATTGCCGAAATCGTGCTGTGGGGCGCAGAGGGTCACTTCTGGACGCTGGTGATCGGCGTGCAGCTGTTCTTTTTCGCCTTTAACCTGATGGAGGCGATTCTGCCGTCGCTGGTCAGCAAGGAGTCGCCGGCTGGCTATAAAGGCACCGCGATGGGACTGTATTCCACCAGCCAGTTTATTGGCGTGGCGATCGGCGGCAGTCTCGGCGGCTGGGTCTTTGGCCATTTCGATGCGCAGACGGTATTCCTGGTCGGCGCCATTGTCGCGGCCGTCTGGCTATTTGTGGCCATGACGATGCAGGAACCCCCGTACGTCAGCAGCCTGCGCATCGTGCTGAGCGATAAGGTGCTGGCGGTGCCCAATCTGGAGCAGCGGCTGAAAGCCCAGCCGGGCGTCTCTGCGGTGCTGATTGTCCCGGAAGAGAAAAGCGCCTATATCAAAATCGACAGTAAGGTGACCAGCCGTCCCGAGCTGGAAGCGCTGCTGGCAAGCAGCCAGGGCAAAACGGCTTCAGCATACTGAGACAAAAGAACCGGCTTTATGCCGGTTCTTTGCTTTTCACGCCGGTGTTAAAGCGACATATCCACCACGATCCGCCCCTCAATTTTTCCGGCGTGCATACGTTCAAAAATGGCGTTGATATTACTCAGCGGCTCGACGGCAATGGTGGCTTTCACCTTATGCCGTCCGGCAAAGTCGAGCGCCTCCTGCAAATCTTTTCGCGTGCCGACGATAGAGCCACGCACCGTGATACCGTCCAGCACCATATCAAAGATAGAGAGGTCGAATTTGCCTGGCGGCAGCCCGTTAAGCACCATGGTTCCGCCACGCCGCAGCGTGCCGATAGCCTGTTCAAACGCCGCAGGTGACACGGCGGTGACCAGCGCCGCATGCGCGCCGCCGAACTGCGCATGACACACCTGCGCCGGATCCGCTTTACGGGCGTTCACCACGACGCTGGCGCCGAGACGCTGCGCGAACGCCAGCTTATCATCGTCAACGTCTACCGCGGCAACGTTTAGCCCCATCGCCACGGCGTACTGTATGGCCAGATGGCCCAGACCGCCGATACCGGAAATGACCACCCAGTTCCCAGGCCGGGCTTCGGTCATTTTCAGCCCTTTATAGACGGTTACCCCGGCGCAGAGGATCGGCGCCACCTCCGCATAATCAAGGTTATCAGGCAGAATGCCGACATAGTTGGCATCGGCAAGGCAATACTCCGCAAAGCTGCCGTTGACCGAATAGCCCGCATTCTTCTGTTCATGACAGAGCGTCTCCCAGCTATCAAGGCAGTGCTCGCAATGTCCGCACGCCGAATAGAGCCAGGGCACGCCGACGCGATCCCCCAGCTTAAGGTGAGTGACATGAGGTCCTACCGCCACCACCTCGCCAACCCCTTCATGGCCGGGAATAAAAGGCGGCACCGGTTTGACGGGCCAGTCGCCCTCTGCCGCATGAAGATCGGTATGGCAAACGCCCGTCGCCGCAATTTTTACCAGTACCTGTCCTGCGCCAGCTTCGGGTATCGGTACCTGCTCGATAACCAAAGGTGCGCCAAACGCCTTAACCACGGCAGCTTTCATCATTTTCATGACTTCGTTCTCCTGTTGAGGGTTTCATCAAGAGATTTGCATAGCCTGGCCGGAAAGCATATTGATTTAACGCAGGGGAAGAGGGGGAAAGCAGGCGCAGTAAGCAAAGCGTGCAGCAGATCACCTGCCGCACGCCAGAGAGGATTAATCGCGGAAGTTTTTAAACTGGAACGGCTGGCCGAGGTTGCCGCCGCGCACCAGCGCCATTGCGCTCTGCAAATCGTCGCGCGATTTGCCGGTCACGCGCAGCGAGTCACCCTGAATCTGCGTCTGCACCTTGATCTTGCTGTCTTTGATCAGCTTAACGATCTTTTTCGCCACGTCGGTTTCAATGCCTTTTTTCATTTTGGCATCCACGCTCCAGCTCTTGCCGCTGTGCTCGATCTCCTCAGGAATATCCAGCGCCGCTCCCTCAATGCCGCGCTTGAGCATCTTCTCGCGCAGCATATCCACCAGCTGTTTTACCTGAAAGTCGGATTCGCTGGTCACCTTAATGGTTTCGCTCTTTTCGTTTAGCTCGAAACTGGCGCTGACGTTACGAAAATCGAAGCGGGTCGTTAATTCACGGTTGGCATTTTCGACCGCATTGCGGACTTCCTGCATGTCGATTTCTGAAACGATATCGAAAGATGGCATCTCTTCTTCTCCTGACGCTAAAGTGACATGCATAATACGCGTCTTGCCGCACTAAATAAAATCAGGCTGCGCGTAACGCTATACTTATCGCTGTGTAGTAAAGAACAAACAACAAACCCGCCAGCGGGAGGCAGTATGAAAATTACCGTGTTGGGTTGCGGGGCCATTGGGCAGATCTGGCTCGCTGCCCTTGCACGCCAGGGTCATGAGGTTCAGGGATGGCTGCGCGTGCCGCAGCCCTACTGTTCCGTTAACGTCATCGATTATCAGGGCCAGGTCAGCAACAATACCTTTATCGCTAACGATCCGCTTTTTCTGGCCGACAGCCAGCTGCTGCTGGTAACGCTAAAGGCACCGCAGGTTTCTCCCGCGGTGCGCAACTTACAGAGCGTTTTGTCGGACGATTGCCCTGTGCTGCTGCTGCACAACGGTATGGGCACGCTGGAGGAGTTAAAAGGTCTCAGCCAGCCGCTGCTGCGCGGTATTACCACGCACGCGGCGATGCGCGACGGAACGGTGATTAAACACGTCGCCAGCGGGATTACGCATATCGGTCCTGCCAACCGCAAAAGCGCCGCCTGGAGCGATCTGGCCGACATTCTGCACGCGGCGCTGCCGGACGTCGCCTGGCACGACAATATCGCCGCCGCCTGCTGGCGCAAGCTGGCGGTCAACTGCGTGATTAATCCTCTCACCGTCGAGCACGACTGCCAGAATGGCGCGCTGCGCGCCTGGCCAGAGCAGATTAACCAGCTCTGCCGCGAGCTGAGCTGGGTAATGGAACGCGAAGGCCAGCACATCAACGCCGACAGTCTGAAAGACATTGTTTACGACGTGATTGAAACCACGGCGGCAAACACCTCTTCGATGCTTCAGGACGTGCGCGCGCAGCGCCTGACCGAAATCGATTACATTACCGGCTTTCTGCTGCGACGCGCGCGCGCGCAGGGCATTGCCGTGCCGGAAAACACCCGCCTGTATGAACTGGTAAAACGCAAGGAGTCCCATTATGACCGCGAACACAGCCGTTCTGGTTTGCCTCGCACATGGCAGTGAAGAGACCGAAGCGGTCACCACTATTGATTTACTGGTGCGCGGCGGACTAAAGGTGGTGACCGCCAGCGTAGAGAGCGACGGCACGCGAGAGATTATCTGTTCGCGCGGCGTGCGTCTGCTGGCGGATGCGCCGCTGGTTGAGGTTGCCGACAACGATTATGCCGCGATTGTGCTGCCGGGCGGACTGAAAGGCGCGGAAACCTTTCGCGACAGTCCGCTGCTGGTGGAAACCGTTCGTCAGTTTCACCTCTCCGGCCGCATCGTTGCGGCAATCTGCGCGGCAGCGGGCACCGTGCTGGTGCCGCATGACCTGTTCCCGGTGGGCAATATGACCGGCTTCCCCGGATTAAAAGAGACGATCCCGGCGGAGAAATGGATGGAGAGGCGCGTGGTCTGGGATCCGCGCGTCAACCTGCTGACCAGCCAGGGGCCGGGTACGGCGATGGATTTTGCGCTGAAGCTGATCGATCTGCTGGCAGGCAAAGAGAAAGCGGCGCAGGTCGCCTCTCAGCTGGTGCTGGCGGCAGGCATTTACGACTACACCGAATAAAAAAAGGCTGCGCTCAGCGCGCAGCCCTTTTTATTACGGACGATACACCTTCACGTTTTTAAAGCCCTGTTCGTGAAGGTAGAGCGCCTGAAGTTTGCTCATCACGCCGCGATCGCAGTAGAGCAGCCAGGTTTTGCTCTGGTCAAGGTCGCCAAACTGCGTGCTGAGCTTATAGAACGGCAGCGATTTCACCTCGGTGCCTTCCAGCTTCAGCGGCTTCTCTTCCTGCTCGTCGATGGCGCGAATATCCAGCACCCACTCATCCGCGCCGAAAGAGTCAACGGTTTCGACTTCCACCACCTCTTCCTGCGCCTGCTCGGCGATGTCGCGGATGTCGACGTTATTCGCCTCTTCCACCACGCGGTCCAGAATGCTGAAGTCGAAGTTTTGCTCTTCCGCCTCGATTTTCGCCTTCACCGCTTTTACCGTCGGGCTTTTTGAAATCACGCCGCAATACTCCGGCATAGTGCGGGCAAAATCTTCCGTGCCGATGTCGCGCGCGATCTTAATGATGTGCTCTTTGTCATGCGAAATCAGCGGACGCAGGATCAGGGTGTCAGAGGCGTTATCGATCAGGCGCAGGTTGGTCAGCGTCTGGCTGGAGACCTGGCCCAGTGCTTCGCCGGTGACCAGCGCCTGTACGCCGTAGCGCTCCGCCACCATAGAGGCGGCGCGCACCATCATACGCTTCAGCACCACGCCCATCTGACCGTCATCCACTTTTTCCAGAATTTCGCCGACCACGGGTTCGAAATTAATCGCCACAAAACGCACGCGATGCGAGCGGCCGAAGCGGTTCCAGAGATAGTGCGCAACCTGACGCACGCCGATTTCATGCGCCGCGCCGCCGAGGTTAAAGAAGCAGTAGTGCACGCGGCAGCCGCGACGCAGCAGCATATAGCTGGAGACGCCGGAATCGAAGCCGCCGGAGATCAGCGACAGCACATCTTCCTGCGTGCCGATCGGGAAACCGCCCAGTCCTTCATAGCGGCCGGTGATAAGCAGCAGACGCTGATCCTCAATTTCGAGATGAACGGTCACGTCCGGCTTATTCAGCTGCACCTTCGCGCTGGCGATGTGCTGATTCAGACCGCCGCCCACGTAGCGTTCTACGTCCTGCGAGCTAAACTCATGTTTGCCGCGGCGTTTTACGCGCACGCAGAAGGTTTTGTTTTGCAGGCTGCTGCCATACAGCGCCAGCGTCTGCTCAAAAATATTGTGGACGTCGGTGTAGGGGCGATCCTCTACGGACAGAACGTGATGAATACCGGGAATGCGGGTCAGCTCATCAACAATCACGCCGCGCAGCCCTTCATCTTTTGAACGGACTTCAATGTGATCCCAGTGACGCACCACGGCAATCTCTTCGCCAACGGTTTTCAGCACATTGCGAATGTTGCCGGTCAGGATTTTAATAAAGCGCAGTCGCACCGACTGACTTTTAATGGTGATTTCGGGAAATAACTTGACGATAAACTTCATGGCGACACAAATTCGTTGGGCAAATAAGTGCGAGCGCGCGGCACTTAGCTGATAAAATCATAATATTGCGGGCTAAAGGGCGCAGCCGCATCCGAGGCGCGAGAGTATATCACCTTTGTCAGATGACTGCTTCTGCAACCGCAGTCACATTGATTATTTTGCTAATCAAACGCTCTCCGCTACCATGACCGATTACGAGATCAAGTTTTACACGTGAGTCGACACTGAATATGCCGAAAAAAGCCGAATCGCCTGCCAGTTTTGAAACCTCCTTACAGCAGCTGGAACAGATCGTCAGCCGACTGGAGAGCGGCGAGCTGCCGCTGGAAGAGGCGCTGAATGAGTTTGAGCGCGGCGTCCAGCTGGCGCGTACCGGACAGCAAACATTACAACAGGCCGAGCAGCGCGTACGCATTTTGCTCAGCGATGATAAAGACGCCGATCTGAGCGCCTTCACGCCGGAAAACAGTTAATGGATTTTACTCAACTGCTGAGCGTTTACCCGGAACGCGTAAACGCCGCGCTGTCGCGCTTATTAGATCCACTACCTTTTCAGAGTTCTCCTCTGGTCAACGCTATGCGCTATGGGGCACTCTTAGGCGGTAAACGTCTGCGCCCCTTTCTGGTGTACGCCACGGGCGAAATGCTAAATGCCGATCCGGCAAGCCTTGATGCGCCAGCCGCCGCCGTTGAGTGCATCCACGCCTACTCTCTTATTCATGATGACCTGCCCGCGATGGATGACGACGCACTACGCCGCGGCCAGCCGACCTGCCATATTAAATATGGCGAAGATACGGCGATACTGGCAGGCGATGCGCTGCAAACGCTGGCTTTTTCCATCCTGGCCGATGAACCGATGCCGGGCGTCAGCGACGCGAATCGTCTTGCTATGATCGCCGAACTGGCGCGCGCCAGCGGCGTGGCAGGCATGTGCGGCGGTCAGGCGCTCGATCTGGCGGCGGAAGGCCAGCGCGTCGGTCTGGAGCAGCTGGAACAGATCCACCGCCATAAAACCGGGGCGCTGATCCGCGCCGCCGTAAGGCTTGGCGCACTGGCGGCGGGCGAGCGCGGACGCGCTGCGCTGCCGGCGCTCGATCGCTACGCCGATGCTATCGGACTCGCCTTCCAGGTACAGGACGATATTCTGGATGTGGTCGGCGACAGCGCGGTTACCGGCAAAAAACAGGGTGCCGATCAGGCGCTGGAGAAGAGCACCTATCCATCGCTGCTGGGTCTGGACAACGCCCGTATAAAGGCCAGGGAGCTTTACCAGCAAGCGCTGAGCGCGCTGGACATTCTTGCCGCGCAATCGTTAGACACCACAGCATTGCAGGCGCTGGCAAGCTTCGTAATTGAACGCGACAAATAACTTCGATAATGAGTCTCTGATGAGTTTTGATATTGCAAAATACCCGACACTGGCGCAGGCAAGCACCGTTGAGGAGCTGCGCGCGCTGCCGAAAGAGTCGCTTCCGGCGCTGTGCGACGAACTTCGTCAATACCTGCTGGACAGCGTCAGCCGCTCCAGCGGCCATTTCGCTTCGGGTCTGGGCGTTGTCGAGCTGACCGTTGCGCTGCATTACGTCTATAACACCCCGTTCGACCATCTGGTATGGGATGTGGGGCATCAGGCTTATCCGCATAAAATCCTGACCGGCCGCCGCGATCGCATCGGCACGATCCGGCAGAAAAACGGGCTGCACCCTTTTCCGTGGCGCGGCGAAAGTGAATATGACGTGCTGAGCGTCGGCCACTCTTCGACCTCGATCAGCGCCGGGCTGGGCATGGCGGCGGCGGCGGAGCGCGAAGGTCTGGGCCGTCGCACCGCCTGTATCATTGGCGACGGGGCCATTACCGCCGGTATGGCGTTTGAGGCGATGAACCACGCGGGCGACATCAAGCCCGATATGCTGGTGGTGCTGAACGACAACGAGATGTCGATTTCCGAAAACGTCGGCGCGCTCAATAACCGCCTGGCGCAGATCCTCTCTGGAAAAACTTACTCGCGCCTGCGCGAAGGCGGCAAGCGCGTGCTGGGCGGACTGCCGCCGATCAAAGAGCTGGTCAAGCGCACCGAAGAGCACCTGAAAGGCATGGTCGTTCCCGGCACGCTGTTTGAAGAGCTGGGCTTTAACTATATCGGCCCGGTCGACGGTCATGACGTACTGATGCTGGTTAACACGCTGAAGAACATGCGCAGCCTGAAAGGGCCGCAGTTTTTGCACATTATGACCAAAAAGGGCAAAGGCTACGCCCCGGCGGAAGAAGATCCCATTACCTGGCACGCGGTGCCGAAGTTCGATCCCGCCAGCGGCGCGCTGCCCAAAAGCGCCGAGGGACTGCCGAGCTATTCCAAGATTTTCGGCAACTGGCTGTGCGAAATGGCCCAGGACGATGCGAAGTTAATGGCGGTGACGCCGGCGATGCGCGAAGGCTCCGGCATGGTGGAATTTTCTCGTCGCTTTCCGTCGCAGTACTTTGATGTGGCGATTGCCGAGCAGCACGCGGTGACGTTCGCGGCCGGCATGGCGATCGGCGGCTATAAGCCGATTGTGGCCATCTACTCCACCTTCTTACAGCGCGCCTACGATCAGGTGATTCACGACGTGGCGATTCAGAAACTGCCGGTGCTGTTCGCCATCGATCGCGGCGGCATCGTCGGCGCCGACGGACAGACGCATCAGGGCGCCTTCGATCTCGCCTTCCTGCGCTGCGTGCCTGACATGGTGATTATGACGCCGAGCGACGAGAACGAATGTCGCCAGATGCTCTATACCGGCTATCACTATCAGGATGGGCCGAGCGCGGTGCGCTATCCGCGCGGCAATGCGGTTGGCGTTGAGCTGACGCCGCTGCAAAGTCTGCCGCTGGGCAAAGGCGTGGTGAAGCGTCAGGGCGAGAAGCTGGCGATCCTTAACTTTGGCACCCTGCTGCCTGCGGCGGCGCAAGCGGCGGAAGCGCTCAACGCCACGCTGGTGGATATGCGTTTTGTGAAGCCGCTGGATGAAGCCCTTATCGCTGAGCTGGCGCAGAGCCACGAGTCGCTGATTACGCTGGAAGAAGGCGCGATCAAAGGCGGCGCGGGCAGCGGCGTCAACGAAGTGGTGATGGCGAAGCGTCTGCGCGTGCCGGTGCTGAACCTCGGCCTGCCGGACGAATTTATCCCGCAGGGTACGCAGGACGAAGTGCGTCGCGATTACCAGCTGGATGCGCAAGGCATCCAGCAGCAGATTGAAAGCTGGCACGACCGGTAAATTCCCCTGCCCCTCTCTCCTGCTATGCTTACCCGATTGTTAAATGCATAGCAGGAGCCGTCATGAAAACCACTCAGTTAGGTAACACCGACCTTCAGGTTTCCCGTCTTTGTCTCGGCTGTATGACATTCGGCGAGCCGGATCGAGGCCGTCACGCCTGGACGTTGCCGGAAGAGAGTAGCCGTCCGCTGATCCAGCAGGCGCTGGAGGCGGGCATTAACTTTTTCGATACGGCGAACAGCTATTCCGACGGCAGCAGCGAAGAGATTGTGGGCCGCGCGCTAAAAGAGTTTGCGCGCCGTGAAGATGTCGTGGTCGCGACCAAAGTCTATTTTCCCCTCAGCAATCTGTCGCAGGGTCTGTCGCGCAAAAACATCATGCAGTCGATCGACGACAGCCTGACACGTCTGGATATGGAGTATGTGGATCTGCTGCAAATCCACCGCTGGGACTACGACACGCCGCTGGAAGAGACGCTGGAGGCGTTAAGCGACGTGGTGAAAGCGGGCAAAGCGCGTTATATCGGCGCCTCTTCCATGTATGCCTGGCAGTTCGCCAAAGCGGTGTATACCCAGCGCCAGCACGGCTGGGCGCCGTTTGTCAGTATGCAGGATCAGTACAATCTGATTCAGCGCGAAGAAGAGCGCGAGATGCACCCGCTTTGCCTGGCGGAGAATATCGCCGTGCTGCCCTGGAGTCCGCTGGCGCGCGGTCGCCTGACGCGTCCCTGGGGCGAAGCCACCGCGCGTACCGCCTCGGACGAGTACGGCAAAACCCTTTATCACGCCACTGAGGAGAACGATGCGGCCATCGCGCAGCGCGTAGAGGCGATTGCGGCGCGTAAAGGCGTGAGCCGCGCGCAGGTGGCGCTCGCCTGGCTGCTGCATAAGCCTGCCGTGACCGCGCCGATTATCGGCGCATCGCGCGCCGAGCAGCTGGCGGACCTGGTGAAAGCGGTTGAGGTGGAACTGAGTGCTGAGGAGATTGCCGAGCTGGAAACGGTTTATCAGCCCCATCCAGTAGTAGGCTTCGAATAAAGTTCTCTTTCAGGCCGCACAATGTCACAACAAGCGGGTGGCATGGGCAGAAGAGCAAAGCGTCCCGCGCCAGGGATGGCGCGGGCCGAGCGAGCATGGACGCCTTGAGCGACTTTGCGATCGGCCCATACCACCCGCGTGGGCACACTATGGCAGCCTGTCAGGCCGCCAGCCACGCCCCTGCCGCATAGAGCAGCGCCGCTGAGATCACCCCGGCGATAATATCGTCCACCATAATGCCCATGCCGCCGTGCACGTTACGATCGAACCAGCGGATCGGCCAGGGCTTCCACATATCAAAAATGCGGAACACCACAAAACCGGCCAGCACCCACTGCCAGCTGTTGACCGGAATCGCCATCAGCGTGATCCACATGCCGATAAACTCATCCCAGACGATGCTGCCGTGATCGTGCACGCCCATATCTTTTGCCGTGCGATGGCAGATATAGACGCCAGTGCTGATACCAACCAGCACAATCAGCGAGTAGAGGTCCTGCGGCAGGCGCGCCATCAGCCACCAGAACGGGATCGCCGCCAGCGAACCCATAGTGCCAGGCACGTAGGGGCTGAGTCCGCTGCCAAAGCCCGTGGCGAGCAGATGCCAGGGATTCCCCATGCGCAGACGGCTCTTCGCCACATCTTTATTTCGCGTCAAAGTGATCAAAACCCTTATGGCTGAAGGTGGCCGGTTTACCCTGATCCAGCAGCGTCAGCCCTTCGGCTTCCGGCATTAGCTGCCCGATGCAGGTAAAAGCGACGCCGAGGTGGCCCAGCGCAACATCGAGCGCGCCGCGATTGATCTCCGGCACGGTAAAGCACAGCTCATAATCCTCGCCGCCGCTCAGCGCCCAGCGCAGCACCTGCTCAGGCTCAAAGTGATCGCGCAGCGCCGGTGACAGCGGCAGCGCGTCCAGATGGAGTCGCGCGCCGCAGCCGCTGGCTTTGAGAATATGGCCGAGATCGGAAATCAGGCCGTCGGAGATATCGATCGCCGCCGAGGCCAGCGATCGCAGCGCCTGCCCCTGAAGGATACGCGGCATCGGGCGCAGATGACGCTTGATCAGCGCCTCATGCACCGCCGGATCGTCGATGCGGCGATGATGCTGCAACAGCGCCAGCCCCGCCGCGCTGTCGCCCAGCGTGCCGGTAACATAGATCCAGTCGCCCGGCTTCGCGCCAGAGCGTTTCAGGGCGCGCCCCTGCGGCACCAGGCCGTGAATGCCGAGCGTCAGACTCAGCGGGCCGCGCGTGGTATCGCCGCCCACCAGCTGCATATCGTAGTACTCCAGCAGCTCAAACAGGCTCTCGCTAAAGGCCGCCAGCCAGCTTTCATCCACCTCCGGCAGCGTCAGCGCCAGCGTCAGCCAGGCCGGATCGGCGCCCATCGCCGCCAGATCGCTGAGATTGACCGCCAGCGCTTTGTAGCCGAGATCGGCCGGATGGATGTCGCGTAAAAAGTGGATGCCCGCCACCAGCGTGTCGGTGCTGATCGCCAGCGTCTGTTTCTCCGGCACGCTCATCAGCGCGCAATCGTCGCCAATGCCGGTTTCAACATCCCGACGGCTGCGCGTTCTGCGATTGAAGTAGCGTGCGATGAGTTCAAATTCGCCACAGGACATGGTTACGTTCCGCTTACAGATGAAAAAGGCCAGCACGCAGCTGGCCTTTTATTTATTTGCGATTGGGTCGAATTTGTGGAGCGGCTTTATCCAGCACGCCGTTAACAAACTTATGGCTGTCTTCGGCGCCAAATACTTTCGCCAGCTCGATGCCTTCGTTGATCGCCACTTTAT
The DNA here is from genome assembly GCF_003813865.1 of Candidatus Pantoea deserta. Classification (GTDB taxonomy): domain Bacteria; phylum Pseudomonadota; class Gammaproteobacteria; order Enterobacterales; family Enterobacteriaceae; genus Pantoea; species Pantoea deserta. The sequence goes on along the minus strand of NZ_RMVG01000002.1, from coordinate 181,960 downwards.
AGGGCACATCATCGCGCTTGCTCAGTTCATACAGCGAAATACGCAGGATCGCTTTTTCAACCTGGCCCAGCTCTTCCAGCTGGCGCGACAGGTAAGGTTTCATCAACCCGTCCAGGTATGTGCTGTTGGTCGCCACACCGGACAGCAGTTCGCGGAAATAGGTAATGTCGACGTCTTTGACGTCCTGTTCCGCCAGAAACTGGTATTCCACATCGGCAATGTCGTTGTTGGACAACTGCCAGGAGTAAAGCGCCTGGACAGCGCACTCGCGGGCGCGGCGACGAGCAGCAGGTTTCACAAAATTCCCCTTACAAAAATCAGGCTTTGATGGCTTTCAATACGTTAATCATTTCGAGTGCGGTCAGGGCCGCTTCGGCGCCTTTGTTACCCGCTTTAGTACCGGCACGCTCAATAGCCTGCTCGATGTTTTCAGTGGTCAGCACGCCGAAGGTCACCGGGATTTCGCTGGTCATCGCCACGCTGGCAATGCCGGAGCTGGCTTCGCCGGCGACATATTCAAAGTGAGCGGTGCCGCCGCGGATGACGGTGCCCAGCGCCACAATGGCGTCGTGCTTGCCGCTGTTCGCCAGCGCGCGGGCTGCCAGCGGCAGTTCGTACGCGCCAGGCACCCAGACAACGGTGATGTTTTCGTCTTTCACCTGACCGATACGCTTCAGGGCATCGATCGCGCCGTCCAGCAGACTGTCGTTGATGAAGTTGTTAAAACGCGCGATGACGATGGCGACATTGGCCTCAGGTGTGGCAACAGCAGCTTCGATAACTTTCATACTTATCCTTTCAGGGTTTTGTTATGGCCCCGCAGGGGGGCGGATTCTATCACACTCTTTGGCGACGTGCTCTCGCTTTTCCGCCGCGCTCAGCGCGGCGTCAGCGTCAGGCGCAAATCGGGCCCCACCTGACGCACGTCGCTAAATGAAAAGGCAGGCGCATCCGCCAGACGTTCTAAGCCGGGCAGCTGGCACAGACCGCGCGCGGCGTCGCCGAGCAGCTTCGGCGCCAGATAGACGATCAGTTCGTCCACCACGCCCGCCTGCAATAGCGCGCCGGCCAGCGACGCGCCCGCTTCAACCCACAGGCTGTTCACCTGGCGTTTGCCCAGCAGCATCAGCAGCGCCACCAGATCGAGCCGTTCGCCGCGCGGCGGGACGGCAATCTGCGTGACGCTCTCTGGCCAGGCCTGCGCATCCGGCGCGGCGCGCATCAGCCAGGTTTCGCCCGGCTGCGCGATCAGTTTATGCTGCGGCGTGACGCGATTGTGACTGTCGATAATCACGCGCAGCGGCTGGCGCAGCGCTGAAGGTTCCAGCAGCGACTGCGTCTCGCTGTCCAGCTCGTCCCAGCGCACCGTCAGCGAAGGATCGTCTGCCAGCACGGTAGCGCTACTGCTGAGAATAGCTGAACTCTGCGCGCGCAGGCGCTGCACGTCGCGCCGCGCCGCCGACGAGGTAATCCACTGGCTTTCGCCGCTCGCCATCGCCGTACGGCCGTCCAGCGACGCGCCGAGCTTGAGCTGCACCCAGGGAAAGCCGGTGCGCATCCGCTTCAGAAAACCGCGATTCAGCGCTTCCGCCTCCGCCATCATCAGGCCGTGGCTGACCTCGATGCCCGCCTGCTGAAGCCGATAGAGACCGCGACCGGCCACCTGCGGATTGGGGTCCTGCATCGCGGCGACCACCCGACTGACGCCTGCGGCTATCAGCGCGTCGCAGCACGGCGGCGTGCGGCCATGATGACTGCACGGCTCCAGGGTGACGTAGGCGGTCGCGCCGCGCGCCTTGTCGCCTGCCATGCGCAGGGCGTGCACTTCGGCATGCGGCTCGCCCGCGCGCTGGTGCCAGCCCTCGCCTGCCACCTCGCCGTCGCGCACAATAACGCAGCCGACGTTAGGATTAGGCGTGGTGGTAAAACGACCGCGTCGCGCCAGCTCCAGCGCGCGCGCCATATAGCGTTCATCGGTCATGGTTAATCCTGTAGCTTCGCAATTTCCGCGCCGAAATCGCGAATATCTTCAAAGCTGCGGTAAACCGAGGCAAAGCGAATGTAGGCCACCTTATCAAGCTTCTTCAGCTCATCCATTACCAGGTTGCCGATCAGCTTGCTGGGGATCTCCCGCTCGCCGGTGGCGCGCAGCTGCGTTTTAATATGATTCACTGCGCTCTCAACCGCATCGGCGCTGACCGGGCGCTTCTCCAGCGCCTTCATCATGCCGCTGCTGAGCTTGTCTTCGTTAAAAGGTTCGCGCACGTCATTGCTTTTTACCACTCGCGGCATAACCAGCTCCGCCACTTCAAAGGTGGTGAAACGTTCATGGCACACCAGACACTGACGTCGGCGACGCACAGACGAACCTTCACTAACCAGACGTGAATCAATGACTTTGGTGTCCACAGCAGAGCAGAATGGGCAGTGCATGACGTTTCCTGACGCGAAATAAATGGGCCACACAGTGTAGCGCGAATGCCATGTCAACAAAATGTATAAGCGTGCCTTTCCACTTTTGTCTGATAGCAGGAGACGTAGCGAGAATGTGACTATGCTTAGTGTTGTCGTCAGAACGACGGCTTACACCACGATAATCTGGAGGATATATGGGTTTGTTTAACTTTGTGAAAGAGGCAGGCGAAAAACTGTGGGATGCGGTCTCCGGCCATGACGATGCCAGCAAAAAGCTGAAGGATCATATCGACAAGCTGGGCTTACCTGACAGCGACAAAGTGAACGTGGCGGTAAACGGCGACACCGTAACGGTGAGCGGCGACGGCATTTCTCAGGAGCTGAAAGAGAAAATTCTGGTGGCGGCCGGTAACGTGGCGGGCATTACCAAAGTGGACGATCAGGTGAAAGTGGCCGACAACGCACCAGAAGCCGAATTTTACACCGTAAAAAAAGGCGACACCCTGAGCGCGATTTCAAAAACCCTGTATGGCAATGCTAACGAGTACAACAAGATTTTCGAAGCGAATAAACCGATGCTGACCCACCCTGATAAAATCTATCCAGGCCAGGTATTACGCATTCCTAAATAACCCACAAGGACGACGTTATGATCAGGACGGTTTGGGCTTCGCTGGCGTGTGCCGTTACGCTGTTGAGCGGCTGCGCCTCTGCGCCGACCAGCCCAAAAGTGAATCAGCTGCATCAGGAAGTGAGCCAGCTGAATCAGCAGATGCGCCATCTGACAACTCAGGCGAGCGCTATCGAAACCCAGGGGCAGCTTAACAGCAATTCCGCTCAGGGCGCCTGGCTGATCCCACAGGCCAACACGCCTGTGGAGCTGCAAACTCAGCTCGGCACGCTGCGCCTGTCGCTGACCCGCTTTGCCCCCGAAGCCAACGGCGCGCGCGCGAATCTTACTATCAGCGCGACCGGCAGCGGGACGGTGCCCGCGCTGCGCGCGCGCGTCGTATGGGGCGAGCTGGACCCGACCACCGGTAAACCGCTGGAAGCCAGCAGTCTGAGCCAGAGCATTGAGGTGCCCGCCGCGCTGTTGCCGCGCGCCTCGGTTACGGTGCCGCTGCGTCTGAGCGGCTTCGCGCCGGATCAGCCTGGTTTTGTGCGCGTACACGACGTCGTCGGCGACGCGCCTGCCGTTCCTGCGCAGTAGGAAAACGCGCCAGCAAAAAGGGCTGCCATCGGCAGCCCTTTTTTATTACTCAGCTTTTTATGACTCGGCGCGTTACGGCAGAATAGAAGGCTGATCCGCGCCCTCTTTTTCCACTTTCTGCACCAGCATATGTTCGCGCTTCATGCCCAGCTTCAGCGCCAGCGCAGAAGAGACATAAATTGACGAAATCGTACCGATAGAGACACCGATCAGCATGGTCAGCGAGAAGCCTTTCAGCAGCGCGCCGCCAAAGATGAACAGGATCAGGATCATCGCCAGGGTGGTCAGCGAGGTGATCAGGGTACGGCTCAGCGTCTGGGTCAGCGACACGTTGGTGATATCGTAAGAAGAGCCGCGGCGGATCTTGCGGAAGTTCTCACGAATACGGTCGGAGACCACGATCTTATCGTTGAGCGAGTAGCCAATCACCGACATCAGCGAGGCGACAATCGTCAGGTCGATTTCGATGTGCGCCAGCGACAAAATACCGCAGGTGATGATCACGTCGTGCGCCAGCGCCAGTACGGTGCCGAGCGCCAGACGCCACTCAAAGCGAAAACCGATATAGATCAGAATCGCAATCAGCGCCGCCAGCAGCGCCATCGCCCCCGCCTGCGCCAGATCGTTGCCCACGCTTGGGCCGACGAACTCAATGCGCTTCACGGTCGCGTTCTGCTGCGCGGTCTGATTGATGATAGTAATGATCTTGTTGCCCAGCTCCTGGCCTGCCGGACCGTCCATCGGCGCCATACGCACCATAACGTCACGGCTGCTGCCAAAGTTCTGCACGACAGGATCGGCATAGCCCGCTTTTTCCAGCCCGTCACGCAGCGTATCCAGCTCGGCCGGTTTCTCCAGGTTAATCTCGATAACCGTTCCGCCGGTAAAGTCGAGACCCCAGTTGAAACCGCGCACTGAGACCATGGCAATCGACGCCACGATCAGCAGGCCGGAGATGATAAACGCCAGCGTGTCCCAGCGCATAAAGTCGACAACTTTACGCCCGTGGTTCAGCTGTTCAATATTGTATTCCTGTGCCACAACGCACTCCTCAGATAGACAGCTTGTTGATGCGTTTGCCGCCGTACACCAGGTTCACGATGGCGCGCGTTCCAACGATCGCGGTAAACATCGAGGTGGCGATACCAATTGCGGTGGTAATCGCAAAGCCTTTGATTGAACCCGTACCAACCGCATACAGGATGATAACCTTGATCAGCGTCGTTACGTTGGCATCGACGATACTGGAGAAGGCTCCTTTGTAGCCTTCATGAATCGCCTGCTGCACGGAACGTCCGTTTCTCAGCTCTTCCTTAATACGTTCGTTGATCAGTACGTTCGCATCTACCGCCACCGCCAGCGTCAACACGATACCGGCAATACCCGGCATGGTCAGCGTAGCGCCCGGCAGCAGCGACATGACGCCGACAATCAGCACCAGGTTACACAGCAGCGCGCTGGTGGCGATCAGGCCGAACTTCTTATAGAACACCACCATAAACAGAATCGAGGCGATCAGACCCCACAGGCAGGCTTCCAGTCCCTGGGTGATGTTCTGCGCGCCCATGGTCGGGCCGATGGTGCGCTCTTCCACGATCTGAATCGGCGCAATCAGCGCGCCCGCACGCAGCAGCAGCGACAGCTGGCGCGCTTCGTTCGGGTTGTTGATGCCGGTGATGCGGAAGCTGTTGCCCAGGCGAGACTGGATATTGGCGACGTTAATCACCTCTTCCTGCTTCACCAGCACCGCGCGACCGTTCGCGTCTTTCTTACCGCTGTCTTTGTACTCCACAAACAGGGTCGCCATCGGCTTGCCGATATTGTCCTTGGTGAAGTTAGACATGATGTTGCCGCCCGCGCCGTCCAGTGAAATATTCACCTGCGGCTGGTTGTACTCATCCATGCTCGACGTGGAATCGGTGATGTGGTCACCGGTCAGGATAACGCGCTTATAGAGCACGACCGGCTGGCCTTCACGCGTCTGCTTCACTTCTGAGTCGCCCGGCACGCGGCCATTGGCAGCGGCCGTCGGATCGGCGGTGGTGTTGACCAGGCGGAACTCCAGCGTCGCTGTCGCGCCGAGGATCTCTTTGGCGCGCGCCGTATCCTGAATACCCGGCAGCTCGACCACAATGCGGTCCGCTCCCTGACGCTGCACCAGCGGTTCGGCAACGCCAAGCTGGTTAACGCGGTTACGCAGGATAGTGATGTTCTGCTGAACGGCATATTCACGCGCTTCGCTGAGGCGCGCGTCGCTCATCACCGCACGCAGTGCATCGCTGCCGCTGGAGGAGATCACCATGTCGCGATGACGCGTGGTCAGCCAGTTAACCGCATCGTCGCGGCTGCTGCCGTCGCGGAAACGGATTTCAACGCCGTAGTTAGCGATTTTATTGACGTTGGTGTAAGGGATATTCTTTTCACGCAGGTCGCTGCGCAGGCTGTCGGCATTCTGCTCTTGCAGTTTGCTCAGCGCAGTGTCCATATCCACTTCCATCAGGAAGTGCACGCCACCGCGCAGATCCAGACCGAGCTTCATCGGCTCAGCCGCCAGCATACTTAACCAGCGCGGCGTCGCCGGAGCCAGGTTAAGCGCGACGACATAGTTTTCGCCCAGCTTATTCATGATCGCTTCACGAGCGCGCAGCTGCACGTCGGTATTGGCGAAGCGCGCCATAATAGCGCCATTTTCCAGCGCGAGAGATTTGCTCTGGATATTCTCTTGTTTTAACAGGCTCTGAATCTGATCCAACGTTTGCTCACTGGCGGCGCCGCCGCGCGCGCCAGTGATCTGAACGGCCGGATCCTCACCATACAGGTTGGGAAGCGCATACAGCAGGCCGACGAGGATAACGACGACCAGCATCACGTACTTCCACAAAGGATAACGATTTAACACGGCAGTTCCCTTAGGGAAGTAAAAATTACAGCGCTTTCATCGTACCTTTCGGCAGGACGGCAGCTACGAAATCACGTTTGATAACCACTTCGTTGGTCTCGTTCAGGGCGATAGAAACATAGCCCGTGTCGGACACTTTGGTCACGCGGCCTACCAGACCACCGCTGGTCAGCACTTCGTCACCTTTGGAGATGGAGTCCATCAGCTTTTTGTGCTCTTTCGCACGCTTTTGCTGCGGACGCAGGATCATGAAGTAAAAAATCAGGCCAAAGACCACCAGCATGATCACCAGAGAATACGGACTTCCCTGCGACGGTGCACCTGCGGCAGCCACGGCGTCAGAAATGAAAAAGCTCATTTAATTTCCCTCATTGATAGAATTTCAGACGTTTAACGGCGGAACCGCTTTGCCCGTCCGTTGATAGAACTCGCTAACAAAGTGCTCCAATTTACCCTCTTCGATAGCCTGGCGTAAACCCGCCATCAGACGCTGGTAATAGCGCAGATTGTGGATAGTATTCAAACGCGCGCCGAGTATTTCGTTGCAGCGATCGAGATGATGCAAGTAGGCGCGGCTGTAATTGCGACAGGTGTAGCAATCACACTCCGCATCCAGCGGCGAGGTGTCATCTTTATGCTTCGCGTTACGGATTTTCACCACGCCGTCCGTCACAAACAGGTGGCCGTTGCGCGCGTTGCGCGTCGGCATCACGCAGTCAAACATATCCACGCCGCGACGAACGCCTTCCACCAAATCTTCCGGTTTGCCGACGCCCATCAGATAACGAGGTTTGTCCTGCGGGATTTGCGGGCAAACGTGCTCAAGGATGCGATGCATATCCTCTTTGGGTTCGCCTACGGCCAGGCCGCCCACAGCGTACCCATCAAAGCCAATCTCCACCAGACCTTTGACCGAGACATCACGTAAATCTTCGTAAACAGAACCCTGGATAATGCCGAACAGCGCATTTTTATTGCCCAGGCTGTCAAAGCGGTCGCGGCTGCGTTTCGCCCAGCGCAGCGACATCTCCATTGAGCGCTTCGCATAGTCCCAGTCGGCCGGATACGGCGTGCACTCGTCGAAGATCATCACGATGTCCGACCCCAGATCGTACTGGATCTCCATCGACTTTTCGGGATCGAGGAAGATGGGATCGCCGTTGATCGGGTTACGGAAGTGCACGCCCGCTTCGGTGATCTTACGAATGTCGCCGAGGCTAAATACCTGAAAGCCGCCGGAGTCGGTGAGGATCGGGCCTTTCCACTGCATAAAGTCGTGCAGATCGCCGTGCAGCTTCATAATCTCCTGGCCGGGACGCAGCCAGAGATGGAAGGTATTGCCGAGAATAATCTGCGCGCCGGTATCCTGCACCTCTTCCGGCGTCATGCCCTTAACCGTGCCGTAGGTGCCCACTGGCATAAACGCCGGGGTTTCCACCACGCCGCGATCGAAAATCAGACGGCCGCGGCGCGCGCGACCGTCTGTGGTATCAAGTTCAAACTTCACAAAGCCTCCATCAGAGAAACAGTCTGATGCGATAGTTAAACAAGCAGTTTACGGCGCAGCCATAAACCGGACGTCATCAGGCGCCGATTTTCTCCTGCGGCGCCTGGGGATTTTTCGTAATGAACATCGCGTCGCCATAGCTGAAGAAGCGATACTGTTCGGCCACGGCGGCCTGATAGGCCGTCATGGTGTGCTGATAGCCGGCGAACGCCGATACCAGCATAATCAGAGTCGATTCCGGCAGATGGAAATTGGTGATCAGCGCGTCGATCACCTGGTAGTGATAGCCGGGATAGATAAAAATCTGGGTATCGTCGAAGAACGGCGCAATCAGCGCCTCTTTGCTCGCCTGCGCGGCGCTCTCCAGCGAACGCACCGAGGTGGTGCCCACGGCCACCACTTTATTGCCGCGCGCTTTGCACGCCAGCACCGCATCGACCACCTCCTGCGGCACTTCGGCATATTCCGAGTGCATCACATGCTCTTCGATGCTGTCGACGCGCACCGGCTGGAACGTGCCTGCGCCGACGTGCAGCGTGACAAAGGCCATTTCTACGCCCTTTTCGCGCAGCGCCGCCAGCAGCGGCTCGTCAAAATGGAGACCGGCAGTCGGGGCGGCGACGGCGCCCGGACGCGCGCTGTAGACCGTCTGATACAGCTCGCGGTCCGCCTCTTCGTCGGGACGATCGATATAGGGCGGCAGCGGCATGTGGCCAACGCTGTTAAGAATATCCAGCACCGCGCGGTCATCTTCAAAGGCGATCTCAAACAGGGTGTCATGGCGCGCCACCATCGTGGCCCTGACGCTTTCGTCATCGCCCAGCAGTAGCTGCGCGCCCGGCTTCGGGGCTTTAGAGGCGCGAACGTGCGCCAGCACGCGCTTGTCGTCCAGCATACGCTCGACCAGCATTTCGATTTTACCGCCGCTCGCCTTGCGACCGAAAACGCGCGCCGGGATGACGCGGGTATTGTTAAATACCAGCAGATCGCCGGGGTTCAGCTTCTCCAGCACGTCGGTAAAAACGCCGTGCGTCAGCTGCCCGCCTGGCCCGTCCAGCGACAGTAAGCGGCAGCCGCTACGCTGCGCCTGCGGATAGTGGGCGATTAAAGATTCAGGCAACTCAAAGGCAAAATCGGCAACACGCATGGCTAATTTCTTATCTCTGGCGAAAAACAGGCGGCACAGTTTAGCGGAAAAGCGGCCAATTCTGAACAACTGGCTGCGCATCCGCACTTCTGGCTATAATGCGGCATGAACTTTCTTGCCCATCTTCACCTCGCCCACCTCGCTGAAAGCTCGCTGCCTGGCAACTTGCTGGCCGACTTTGTGCGCGGCAATCCCTATGAGCACTGGCCAACGCCGGTCGCCGACGGCATTCTGATGCACCGCCGCCTGGATGCGATGACCGATAATCTGCCTGAGGTGCAGGAAGCGCGTCCGCTGTTCCGGCCTGAGACCCGTCGCGTCGCGCCCATCACGCTGGATGTGGTCTGGGACCATTTTCTGGCGCGTCACTGGCATCGCTTCAGCCCGGAGGTGACGCTGGCCGATTTCTCGCGCTTCGCGGAACAGAGCATCATGCCCTCTCTGCCGGGCACGCCGGAGAGCTTTCAGGCGCTTAATGCGGTGATGTGGCGCGAACGCTGGCTGGAGCGCTACGCCGAACCCGCCTATATGGCGCGCGTGCTGGACGGCATGGCCCGGCGGCGGCCGCGTCTCGCTGCGCTGCGCGACTCCTGTCAGGATTTCCTCGATCACTACACCCGGCTGGAGGCGCTGTTTTTTCGCTTTTACCCGCGCCTGATGGCGCTGGCCCGCAGCAAAACGCTCTGATTTTCCCGGCTTGCCAGCGCTGCGCATTTGCGGCTTAATGAAACCCTTCTTAACAATGGCTGGCAGCCAGGCCGCTATTTCTGGTGAATAATCGCTTCAGCCGTGTGATAAATCATTAGAGGGAAAGGATGTCATCCGCTTCGCAAACTGAGACAGACGCGCGTTACCATTACGCCTGTGAGATCGCCCGTGCGGCCGCCAGCCGCGCTTACGCCTGGTATCAGCAGCGCCAGCAGCTGGTGGTGGAACACAAGCGAGATTTGCAGGATGTAGTCAGCGAGGCGGATCGCAACGTTGAAGAGCTGATTAAAACGCTGATTGCCGAACGCTTCCCCGATGACGCGGTGCTGGGCGAAGAGAGCGGCGGCGATGTCGAGGGCGCGACCTGGATCTGGGTGGTCGATCCCATTGACGGCACCGCCAGTTTCCTTAACGGCCTGCATAACTGGTGCGTCTCGCTGGCCGTGCTGTGCAACGGAGAAGCCGTCATCGGCGTGGTCTGCGATCCTAACCATCAGGAGCTGTTCCATGCCTGCGCAGGCAAAGGCGCCTGGGTCAACGAAACGCGCATGCAGGCGCACAGCGCGCAGCATCTCAGCGAGGGCGTGCTGGGGCTGAGCAACTCCAGCCGCGCGCCGGCAGAGGCTGTCGCCAGCCTGATTCAGGGCCTGCTTGAACAGGGCGGCATGTTTATCCGCATCGGCTCCGGCGCGCTCACCACCGCCTGGGCCGCCGCAGGCCGCTTGATCGGCTACTACGAAGCGCATATGAATCCCTGGGACAGTCTGCCCGGTATCGTGCTGATGCGCGAAGCGGGCGGCGTCGCCAGCGACTATCTGGCAAATAACGGACTGAAAAACGGCAATCCGGTGCTGCTGGCGAATCCGGCTATCTACGCCCAAATCAACGCCCTGCTCGGCCCGGCCGCTGTTAAAGAAGCCTGAGGTTTGCCCGTCCAGAACGCGGGAGAGAGGGCCTGAAGCGCGCCACCTCCCGCGACGGACGACAACGCCGGACGTTTCTGCGCAACGCCGCGCGCTGGCCTGTCCAGGCGCGCCTGAAGGATAAGATGCGTCGCGGGACAGACGCGCAGGGATAGCCTGAACGTTGCGCGCGCGCCCTCTTTCGCGCATCAGCCCTTATCCCACCTTAATCTCACTACAACATCGCTTATCACTCGCCCTTTTATCCATAACCTCCGCTTCACCATTTTCACCGCGCCGCTGCGAACTTTTCTATATTCACCGCCCGAATGATTTCACCGCGCTTTTTTGTTTTAAGATAGCCGCGTCAATCATCCCTTTATCATTATTTTTTCTCTTTTGTATATTTCGGCGACTGGATTCGCCGATTTCTTTATTGGCGGCGGGTTAACGATGTAAGCGGTGTTAAATACGTTGGTCGATGCAGGGGAATCAGATAATGAAAACATTCTCTTCTCAGGGGTATCGTGCGGATATTGATGGCCTGCGCGCCATTGCTATTCTGCTGGTGGTGCTGTTTCATGCGGGCGTCAGCGATCTGCCCGGCGGCTACGTCGGTGTCGATATTTTCTTTGTTATTTCAGGCTTTCTTATCGGCGGCATTCTCAGCCGCGACATCACGTCCGGTCAGTTTTCTTTTTATCAGTTCTATGTGCGCCGTATTCGCCGTATCGCGCCGGCGCTAATGGTCATGCTGTTCAGTCTGCTGTTTATCGGTTATTTCCTGCTCTCTCCGCTGGAGTATGGTCAGCTGGCGAAATACAGTTTTGGCGTATTTCTTTCGGTGCCAAATATTATTCTGCTCAAGGGAACCGATTATTTCAGCGCCTCCGCGGATCTCAATCCGCTACTGATGACCTGGTCGCTGGGTATTGAAGAACAGTTCTATGTCGTGCTGCCGTTTATATTGCTGCTGGCGGCCAGACTGCGCGCCTCGATGTTCGGGCTGGTGGCGCTGCTGAGCCTGCTGTCGCTGGCGGGCTGCATCTGGCTGACGCCACAAAACAGCTCCCAGGCTTTCTATCTGCTGCCGACGCGCGCCTGGGAACTCGGCGCCGGCGTGCTGCTGGCGCTGTGGAAGCCCCAGCCGTTCGGCGGCCGCGGCGCCAGTCTGCTGACGCTGGCCGGGCTGGCGCTCACCGCGTACTGCGCGCTGACGCTGAACAAAAGCGACGCCTTTCCCGGCTACCTGGCGCTGCTGCCGGTGCTGGCGGCCTGCCTGCTGATCGCGGCGCGCGGCGCGCTCAGCCGCCTGGTGCTGGAAAATGCGCTGATGCGCTTTATCGGCAAGATCTCCTACTCCTGGTATCTGTGGCACTGGCCGCTGCTGGCGCTGGCGCGCATCTGTAGCGACGGTCCGGTGAGCGTCTCGCAGGGGCTGGGCGTCAGCGCGCTCGCGCTGGCTGTCGCCTGGCTGTCATGGCGCTATGTCGAACAGCCTTTCCGCGGTCCGGTCAGACAGCCGCGAAAAGTCATTCCCACCTACTGTTTGATGTCGGCGGCGGCGGCGGCGGCGATGGTCGGCCTGTGGGCGAGCGGCGGCCTGACCTGGCGCGTCAACGAAAAAGTGATCAGCAGCGAAGCCTATAAAATCGCGGCGCAGACCAACCCCTGCCTGCTCGACGCGGGTCCTAACCTGCCCTCGACGGATAAGCGCTGTCAGCCTGACGCGTCGCGTCCCGGCATTGCGCTGGTGGGAGACAGCCATGCGGCCGCGATGCGCGTCGCCGTGGCGCGCTACGCCGAGGCGCAGCAGAAACCGCTGTATCAGCTTACGAAAGCGACCTGTCCGCTGCTGACCGCAGGGGTCACGCGCGCGGTCTATCAGCAGCCCGCCCACGCGAAGCAGTGCGCGGCCTTTAACGAGGCGGTGATGAAAGAGATACTCAGCGACCGCATCAGTGAGGTGGTGATCACCGCATTCTGGGCGTCAGGCATAGAAACCCTGCCCGGCGCAGGCTATCGCGATATGAATCATCCCGACCTGGACAATCTCAGCGCCTTAAAACAGGGAATGGATGCCGTTATCGCCCGGCTGCGTCAGGCGGGTAAAAAGGTGGTGCTGATAGAGGACGCGCCTGCGCTGTCGCTGGACGCCCTGCGCTACAGCAACAATCGTAATATGCCGCTGCGTCGTGAGCTGAGCCAGTGGCTAAGCAACTGGAAAACCTTACCCACGCAGAACGAACGCACCACGCTCTATTCGCTGCCGGAAGACGATTTGACGCGGCTGCTGCGCGGCTATGAGCAGCGCGACGTGCGCGTGGTCTCGCTGCGGGAAAATTTATGCAACCGCAGCGGCTGCCTGGTGACCTGGCAGGGTCTGCCGCTCTACTACGATAACAACCATCTGAGTCCGCAGGGCGTAGAGATCGCGCTCGGCAGCCGCTGGTAGCGCAGCCGAAAACCACAGCCAAAACAAAACGGCCCGCGCAATCTCTTGCGCGGGCCGTTTCCGTCTCACTGCCGGTTATGCCTTGCGTACCAGCTTATAGCCCGCCAGCAGCAGCACAATCCACACCAGTCCGACGTAGAGCGAGATGCGCGTATCCGGGAAGTAGCCGATCAGCGCGATGATAAAGCCCAGAAACAGCACGCCGAAAAGCGAGGTCCAGCTTCCGCCCGGCACGGCAAACTGCAGCTTGCTGGCCGCCTCTTTGCCGATTTTGCGACGGAAAGCGATCTGCGACAGCAGGATCATAATCCAGACCCAGACAGTGGCGAAGGTGGCCAGCGACGCGATAACCAGGAACACTTTTTCAGGCATCAGGTAGTTGAGATAGACCGCGATCAGCATCGCCGCCATCATCACCACCACCGTCACCCAGGGAATACCGCGCTCTGACACCTTCATAAAGATCTTCGGCGCATGGCCCTGCTGCGCCATGCCGTGCAGCATACGGCCCACGCCAAACACGTCGCTGTTGATCGCCGACAGCGAAGCCGTCAGCACCACGAAGTTAAGAATCGACGCCGCAGCGGCAATGCCGAGATGCTGAAAGGTCAGAACAAAGGGCGAACCGTTGGTGCCGACCTGATTCCAGGGATAGATCGACATAATCACAAACAGCGTGCCCACGTAGAACACCAGAATACGCATCGGCACCGAGTTAATCGCGCGCGGAATCGACTGCGCCGGGTCTTTGGCTTCGCCAGCGGTGATGCCGATAATCTCAATGCCGCCGTAGGCGAACATCACCATTTGCAGCGACAGCAGCATCCCGACCACGCCGTGCGCAAAGAATCCGCCGTTGCTCCACAGGTTATGGATGCCGGTCGGCTGACCGCCGTTGCCGATGCCCCAGAAAATCATGGCGAAACCGGCGACAATCATCACGATGATGGTGGCGACTTTGAAGAAAGAGAACCAAAACTCCACCTCGCCGAACACCCTTACGCTCATCAGATTAACCGCGCCGATGATCAGCACCACGCTCAGCACCCAAATCCAGTGCGGCACCTCCGGGAACCAGACGCCCATGTAAATACCGAAAGCGGTCACGTCGGCGATGGCGACGATCAGGATTTCAAAGCAGTAAGTCCAGCCGGTGATATAGCCCGCCAGCGGGCCAAGATAATCCTGGGCGTAGCGCGAAAACGAGCTGGCCTGCGGATTGTTCACTGACATCTCGCCCAGCGCGCGCATAATAATGTAGGCCACCGCGCCGCCGATAATATAGGCGAGCAGCACGCTCGGTCCCGCCATCTTGATCGCATCCGCTGACCCGTAGAACAGTCCGGTGCCAATCGCCGATCCCAGCGCCATAAAACGGATGTGGCGCGTGCTCAGTCCGCGTTTGAGCTTATTGGTTTCTTGCATAACAACCTGTACCTGTGAAAAGAAAAACCACGGGCAAGCCCGTGGTCAGAGAAAAACCGCAGTGGCGATTACGAGTGAGCCGTAACCTGCTCGCGTCCTTTCACGCGATCCACAATCGCCGCGATCAGCAGCATCACCAGCGCGGGCGGCAGCCAGGCGAGTCCCTGATCCGCCAGCGGCAGATGCTGGCTAAAGGCCGGCAGCATATCTTTAAAACTGGTAGTTTTCACGCCGTCGATAATGCCGAAAATCAGGCTAACCAGCATGGTCGGCGCAATCAGGCGGCTGCTCTTGTTCCACCAGTTCAGGGTGAAACTCAGCACGACCAGCACGATGCACGGCGGATAAATCGCCGTCAGCACCGGAATGGAGATCTGAATCAGGTGGCTCAGGCCGAGGTTCGACACCACCATGGAGAACAGACCCAGAATAAAGACCAGTGCTTTATACGACAACGGCAGGTATTGCGCAAAAAATTCCGCACAGGCGCAGGTCAGGCCGACCGCCGTGACCATACAGGCAACGAAAATCAGCGCCGCGAGGAAGAAGCTGCCCAGGCCGCCAAAGGTCTGCTGCACATAGGCATGCAGGATCGCCGCGCCGTTCGCGCTCTGCTCCACCAGCGCGCCGCTGCCGTTGCCGAGCTTAAACAGGCTCAGGTAGACCAGCGTCAGGCCGACACCGGCGATAAGACCGGCCAGCACGGTATAACGCGTCAGCAGGCTGGCGCTCTCTACGCCGCGCGAACGCGCCGCATTGACGATAACGATGCCGAACACCAGCGCGCCCAGGGTATCCATGGTGAGATAGCCGTTGACGAAACCGCTGGAGAAGGCCGCACGCTGATAATCTTCCGTCGCAGGGGCAATCGTGCCCGCTGGCCAGAGCAGCGCCGCCACGCCCAAAATGGTCAGCGCCACGATTTTCAGCGGCGCAAGGAAATGGCCCACGGTGTCCAGCAGTTTGCCCGGATAGAGCGAAATGCCGATCACCAGCGCAAAATAGAGCACGCTGTAAACCAGCAGCGGCAGCGCGCCGTCGCCGGTCAGGGGCGCGATGCCCACTTCGAACGACACGGTCGCGGTACGCGGCGTGGCAAACAGCGGCCCGACGGCCAGATAGCAGACGGTAGCCAGCACCAGGCCCGCCGTTTTGCCGATCGGCGAGCTAAGGGCGTCAATGCCGCCGCCGACGCGCGCCAGCGCGATAACCGTCATGACCGGCAGACCAACGGCGGTGAGCAGAAAGCCAATAGCGGCAGTCCAGACGTGTTCGCCTGACTGAATACCGACCATGGGCGGGAAAATAATGTTACCCGCGCCGACAAACAGGGCAAATGTCATGAAGCCCAGCGCGAGGATATCCTTCGAGGTTAAGCGGTGTGTCATACAACTGTCTAGCCTGTTACGAGTGTTGCGGTGGAAGTTGGGTTTACGTTGTCCCCAAACCGCGCAGTGACAACGACTTAGCGCGCTATGCCAGAGCATTATGCTTGCTGTAATCGTGTCGCGCAGGTGATTTGAGCTGATTTTGTTCTGTTCACAAGTGGGATGATGCGACAACGGCCGTAAGTAGAACGTTTATAGCGAAGAAAGGCAATACGGGATCGGAAAACCGGAAGGATATGACGAAAAACAGGCTAAAAGCAGTGGAAACAGCGGTTATATTCAGGCAGGGCATCAGATGATGTGCCTGTTTTTTCTCCAGCGGGCAGGAAATTTCAGCACTGACGCCCTTTTTCATGCACAAAAGGCGCGTTTTACGCGCCTGTTTGCACAAGTTTACAGCATTACCACACCTGACCCGCAATATCGACCACCAGACGGATCTTCGCCCACTGCTGCTCTTCCGTCAGGCTGTTGCCCTCTTCGGTAGAGGCAAAGCCGCACTGCGGGCTGAGACAGATCTGGTCGAGGCTGACAAATTTCGCCGCTTCCTGTAAACGCGCCTTCACCTGCGCCGGATCTTCCAGCTCGCCGTTTTTCGTGGTCACCAGGCCCAGCACCACTTTTTGATGGCCTGGCTTAATAAAGCGCAGAGGCTCGAAGCCGCCAGAGCGTTCGTTATCGTATTCGAGGAAGAACGCGTCGATATTCACGCCGCCGAACAGGATTTCGGCCACCGGCTCATAGCCGCCCTCAGAGATCCAGGTAGAGCGGAAGTTGCCGCGACAGACGTGCAGGCCGACCGTCAGATCGGCAGGTTTGCCCTCCAGCGCCTTATTAAGCACGCGGGCATAGGTGCGCGCCAGCTCTTCAGGATCGTCGCCGCGCTCGCGGATCTGACGCTTCTGATCTTCCGAACAGAGATAGGCCCAGACGGTGTCATCCAGCTGCAAATAGCGGCAGCCCGCATCATAAAAGGCTTTAATCGCCGTTTTATAGGTTGCGGCCAGATCGTCAAAGTAGTCGGCCAGATCGGGATAAACCTTTTCGTCAATCACCTTACGGCCGCCGCGGAAGTGCAGCACGCTGGGGCTGGGAATGGTCATTTTCGGCACCGCGTCGCCTGCGATGCTTTGCAGAAAACGGAAATGCGCCAGCATCGGGTGATCGCTAAAGCCCAGTTTGCCGACGACGCGCACGCCGTGCGCTTTGGTCTGCACGCCGTTGAACTGAATGCCCTGATCGGCTTCGAACAGCTCCACGCCGTCCAGCCCGCCGAAAAAGTCAAAATGCCACCAGGCACGGCGGAACTCGCCGTCAGTAACCACCTGCAAACCGTTGGCGATCTGGTTGCTCACCACCTCCCGAATAGCTTCATCTTCGATACGGGTCAGCTGAGCTTTATCGATCTGGCCTGCGGCGTACTGCTCACGCGCCTGTTTAATCGCGGCGGGACGCAGGAAACTGCCGACGGTGTCGGCGCGGAACGGGGCGATTTGTGCAGTCATCTCTACTCCTGGCACCCTGAAGGTTAATCACCTCAGGGAATAATTTCGCTAAGTTATATAAAGCCGTCTGGACGGCTAAACGTCTGGAAGTAGAGTGGCACGAGTGCGCCCTGCGTGCAACAGAAGAAATTTCAGCGGTGATGAAAAAAATTCATGTTGTCGGCTTACCGGGCTTCGATGGCGGCCAGCGCCTGCTCGCGCTGGGCGGCAGAAAGGGGAAGATAGCCCGCTTCGCTCACGCGCCGCTGCCCCTGGGGCGAGAGTACCTGATGGAGAAAAGCGTCAACCAGCGGCGGCAGGGGTTTGCCGGGCGCTTTGTTCACATAGATGTAAAGCGGGCGCGCCCAGGGATAACGACCACTGCGGATCGCTTCGGCGTCTGGCGCAACGGTCACGCCCTGCCCGTCAGTGACCGAAAGCATTTTTACGCCACTAAGGTGAAAGCCGAAGCTGGCGTAGCCAATGCTGCGCGGACTGGCGGCGACCGCCTGCACCACGGCGGCAGAGCCGGGAAACTCCGCCACGTCGGCGCGAAAATCCCCGTTACACAGCGCCTGCTGCTTAAAGAATCCCCAGGTGCCCGACGCGGAGTTGCGTCCGTAGCGCTGAATCGGCCGCTGCGCCCAGTCAGCCTGGCGCACGCCTGCCTCTCCCCAGCGCGCCGGCGTCTGCGTTGCGCCGCACAGGCGCGTCACGGAGAAAATACTGTCCAGCTGGCGCATATCGATCTGCGTCATCGGGTTGCGCTGATTAACCACCACCACCAGCGCGTCGAGGGCGACCGGCACAGCAAGCGGCGCATAGCCATAGTGCGACTGAAAAAGCTGCCGCTCTTCCGCCTGCATCGGGCGGCTCATCGGGCCGAGCTGCGCGGCGCCCGCTGCCAGCGCGGTTGGCGCGGTTGAAGAGCCAGAGGCCTGCACCTGGAGATTAACGCCCGGCGCCAGCGCGCTGAAATCCTCGCTCCACAGCATCATCAACGCGCCCAGCGTATCGGAACCGACGCTGCTGAGATTGCCGGCGAGCATTTCAGGCTGCGGCGCTGCCGCCACGGCGGCGGCAGGCGTTATCAGGGAAAGCAACAACAGCATGGCGCGCATAAGAAGTTCCATTAACGATTAATGGACGGCATTTTCCTGCAATCCCGCGCTGACGATCAACCTCGACGGCAGCGTAAAAGTAAAACAGGTCTCTTTGTCGGGTACGCTGGTAATCTCCAGCCGCGCGTTATGGTGGCTGAGCGCGTGCTTAACGATGGCCAGTCCGAGACCGCTGCCGCCGGTAGCGCGCGAGCGCGCCTTATCAACGCGGTAGAAGCGCTCCGTCAGGCGCGGCAGATGCTCGGCGGCGATGCCTGGCCCGTTGTCGCATACCTTAAACTGCGCGCCCTGGCGGGTGCGTAACCAGCTGATGTCGATGCGCGTTCCCTCTGGCGTATGATTGACGGCGTTGTACACCAGGTTAGAGATGGCGCTGCGCAGCTGATCGTCATCGCCGAGCACCTTGAGATGGGGATCGGTGTGGAAATGGATCTGATGGCGGCCGCCGCTCAGCGTTTCCGCTTCGCGCTGAAGCAGATGCAGCATCATCGGCACGTCCACCGTCTCTTTCATATCGATGGCTGGCGCAGCTTCAATACGCGACAGCGTCAGCAGCTGGCGCACCAGGCTGTCCATGCGTCGCGTCTGCTCCTGCATGGTCTGCAACGCCTTGCCGCGCGAACGCTCGTTCATCACCGAGTCGCTCATCATTTCCAGATAGCCCTGGAGCACCGTCAGCGGGGTGCGAAGCTCGTGGCTGACATTGGCGAAGAAGTTGCGGCGCGCCCCTTCCAGCTGGTGCATCTGGGTTACGTCGCGCGCCACCATCAGCCACTGCCCTTCGCTGTAGGCCATGATGCGAAATTCCATATGGCGCTGGTTATTCAGGATTAAGGTGAGCGGCTTGTTGAAGTCACGCCGGCGAATATAGCGGGAAAATTCCGGGTAGCGCAGCAGGTTCAGGATGTTCTGTCCGTTATCTTCCGGCCAGCGTAAGCCAAGATGCTGCTGCGCCAGTCCGTTGCACCAGAAAATCGCGCCCTCTTCCGTGGTCAGCACCACCGCGTCGGGCAGCGTTTCGGCGCCGCTGCGAAAGCGCTTAATCAGATTGCCCAGTTCGCGCCGCCGCCGTCGGTTGCGCAGCTGCATCTGGTACAGGCCATAAAACAGCGGTTCCCAGCTGGCCTGACCGGCGGGCGGCGTCATGGTGCGATCGACCCACAGCCAGTGCGACAGGCGCATCAGGTTGTGGAAATGCCACAGCAGTACCGCCAGCACGCTGACC
The DNA here is from genome assembly GCF_003813865.1 of Candidatus Pantoea deserta. Taxonomy (GTDB): domain Bacteria; phylum Pseudomonadota; class Gammaproteobacteria; order Enterobacterales; family Enterobacteriaceae; genus Pantoea; species Pantoea deserta. Next base: position 162,074 of record NZ_RMVG01000002.1, on the reverse strand, counting down.
AGCAGCAGCCAGGGCAGATAACCGATAATCAGACCGATAATCAGCGCGGGCAGGCAGGCCAGCGCCAGCTCAAAGAGCAGTCTCTTCCAGGAGAGTCGTTCCAGCACGGTAGAGACTCCGTTTAGTAGCGGGCGGAGAAACGATACCCCGTTCCGCGAACGGTTTGAACCATGCGATCGTGGCCGGAAACTTCCAGCGCCTTGCGTAAGCGGCGGATATGCACGTCAACGGTGCGATCTTCCACGTAGACGTTGGTGCCCCAGACGTGGTTCAGCAGCTGCTCGCGACTGTAAACCCGCTCCGGATGCGTCATAAAGAAGTGCAGCAGTTTATATTCGGTCGGTCCCATCTCCAGCGGCGTCGATTCCGACATTACGCGGTGCGACGACGGATCCAGGCTCAGCCCCTGCATCTCGATCACCTCTTCCACCGCCATCGGCGAAATACGGCGCATCACCGCCTTGATACGCGCCATCAGCTCTTTCGGCGAGAAGGGCTTGGTGATGTAGTCATCGGCCCCGACTTCCAGACCGCGCACGCGATCCTCCTCTTCGCCGCGCGCCGTCAGCATCATCACGGGAATATCCCGCGTCAGGGCTTCGCGCTTAAGGTGCTTAATAAACTGAATGCCGCTGCCGCCCGGCAACATCCAGTCCAGCAGAATCAGATCAGGCCAGGGTTCAATCAGTTTCCCTACCGCGCTGTCATAATCCTCGGCTTCAATGGGCTGGTAGTCGTTCTGCTCCAGAACGAAACACAGCATTTCACGGATAGGGGCTTCATCTTCCACAACCAAAATGCGCTTAGCCATTGTAACTCCTGCTGATGTGACCGCTGTCACCGTTATATGCGGCGCCATTATGCGTCAGATTTATGACACTTTTATGAAAAACATAGCCGCTTAATCAGCGCTTTAATATCGCTTTATGACGGTAAGGACGCCTTTTTTCGCTTTTGCGCCTTAGCCGGTATAATCGTCCGGCAAACCGTTACGGCAGGGAGTTTTATGCGCATCATTCACACCGCGGACTGGCACCTCGGTCAGTTTTTCTATAACAAGAGCCGGGCGGCCGAACATCAGGCCTTTTTCGACTGGCTGCTGGCGCGCATTGAAGAGCATCAGGTCGATGCGCTTATCGTCGCGGGCGACCTGTTTGATAGCGGTACGCCGCCGAGCTATGCCCGTGAGCTTTTCAACCGCTTTGTGGTCGCGCTACAGCCAACCGGCTGCCAGCTGGTGGTGCTGGCGGGCAATCACGATTCGGTCGCCACGCTGAACGAGTCGCGCGCGCTTCTCGCCTGCCTTAATACGCAGGTCATTACCACGCCGCAGGCGGATCACAATCTGCTGCTGCTCCGGGATCGCCACGGCGAGCCGGGCGCGCTGCTGTGCGCCATTCCCTACCTGCGCCCGCGCGACATTCTGCGCAGCCGCGCGGGTCAGTCCGGGCGCGAAAAACAGCTAAGCCTGCTGGACGCCATTGCGGCGCACTATCAGCGCAGCGTTGACGCGGCGCGCCAGCACCCGCTGGCGCTGCCGGTCATCGCCACCGGGCACCTCACCACCGTTGGCGTCAGCAAAAGCGATTCGGTGCGCGACATTTATATCGGCACTCTCGACGCCTTCCCCGCGTCGGCTTTTCCCGACGTCGACTATGTGGCGCTCGGCCATATCCATCGCGCCCAGCGCGTCGCCAGCAGCGACCATATCCGCTACAGCGGCTCGCCTATTCCGCTCAGCTTCGACGAACTCGGCAGTGAGAAAAGCGTGTTTCTGCTGGAGCTGGACAAGGCTGGCCTGCGCGCCGTTACGCCGCTGCCGATACCGCAGTTTCAGCCGATGAAAATGCTGAAAGGTTCGCTGGCGCAGATTGAAGAGCAGCTGGCTCCTTTTGCCGCGCACCAGGAAGAAAAAAAGGTCTGGCTCGACATTGAGGTGACCACCCAGGAGTTTCTCAGCGATTTGCAGCGCCGGGTCGAAGCGCTGACCGCCGATCTGCCGGTAGAGGTGCTGCTGCTGCGCCGCAGCCGTGAGCAGCGTCAGCACAGTCTGGCGCAGTTGAAAAACGAAACCCTGAACGAGCTAAAGGTGGAAGAAGTTTTCGCCCGCCGCCTCGCGCTGGCGGACGATATTGAAGAGCCGCAGCATGCGCGTCTCAGCGCGCTGTTTCGCGCCACCCTCGCTTCACTGGAGGAGAGCGAATGAAGATCCTCACGCTACGGTTTAAGAACCTGAACGCGCTGAAAGGCGAATGGTTTATCGACTTCCGCGCCGAGCCGTTCGCCAGCAACGGCCTGTTCGCCATTACCGGCGCGACCGGCGCAGGCAAAACCACGCTGCTCGACGCCATCTGCCTGGCGCTCTATCACCAGACGCCGCGCCTCGGCGTGCTGTCACAGACGCAAAACGGGCTGATGACGCGCGACACCGCCGAATGTCTCGCTGAGGTGGAGTTTGAGATCAAAGGCGAAGCCTGGCGCGCCTTCTGGAGTCAGAACCGCGCGCGCGGCGCGGCCGACGGCAAGCTACAGGCTCCGCGCGTCGAGCTGGCGCGCTGCATCGACGACAAGATCTTCGCCGACAAGGTGAATGACAAACTCCGGCTGATCGAGTCGCTGTCGGGTCTCGATTTCGAACGCTTTACCCGCTCGATGATGCTGTCGCAGGGGCAGTTTGCCGCCTTTCTTAACGCCCGACCCGGCGAGCGCGCGGAGCTGCTGGAAGAGCTGACCGGCACGGAAATTTACGGCCAGATTTCGGTCGCGATTTATGAACAGCACAAAAGCGCGCGGCTGGCGCTGGAGACGCTGCGCAGCCGCGCCGGCACTCTGGCCCTGCTCGACGCCGAGGCGCGCGCCGCGCTGCAACAGCAGCTGGCAGCGCTAACCGAAGCGGAGCAGGCGCTTACTCAGCAAAGCGAGCAGCGGCGTCAGCAGCATCAGTGGCTGACTCAGGCGCAGCAGCTGGATAGCGAAATTCAGGCCGCCCGCGCCGCCCTTGAGGCGGCGGAGCAGGCGTGGCGCGCCGCCGACGCGGACCGCCAGCGGCTGGCGCTCAGCGAGCCGGCAGAGAAGCTGCGCGACAAGCTACAGCAGCGCGACGGCCTGCTGCATGAACAGCAGAGCCTGCAACAGACGCAGCAGCAGCTGGCGCAGCAGCGCCTGGCCGCTGAACGGCAGAATCAGAACGACCAGCAGCAACACGCCGCGGCGCAGGCTGCGCGCGATGCCGCGCTGCGTCAGCAGCAGGATCAGGAGACGCTGCTGACAGAACAGATCATTCCGCTGGATCAGCAGATTACCGCCCTGCACGCCCAGGCGCAGCAGCAGCAGCGTGAAGCCGACCAGCAGCAGCAGCTTCTGACCCAGAGCCAGACCGCGCTGCAAAATGAAGCGGCGCAGCGGGACAGCTTACAGGCCACGCTGGCGGAACAGCAGCAGTGGCGTGCGGCGCAGGGTTCTCTGCCGCAATGGGGCGCGTCGCTGGCGCTGTGGCAGGAACGTTTCGGCCAGCTGGCGCAGCGGGAAAGCGCGCTGGAGACGCTTGGCGCACAGCAGCGGCAACAGAGGGGGACGCTGGCTCAGCAGCAGGCCGAACTCGTCCGGCTCACTCAGCAGGCGGAACCGCTTAGCCAGGCCGAACGCCAGGCCGCCAGCGCGCTTCAGGCGGCGGATCGGGCGCTGGCTGAACTGGAACAGACGCACCCGACGCAGGCGCTGCACGCGCGTCTGGCGCAGTTTGAGGCGAACCGTCCGCTGCGTCAGCAGCTGGCGGTGCTGGCCTCGCAGTGGACGCCATTACAGCAGCAGATCGCGCAGCGCCAGCAGCGCCTCGCCGATCTGGAAAAGCGCGTTCAGCAGGATGACGACGCGCTTAACGCGCTGCGCGCAGCCTTTGCGCGGGAAAAAGCCTCTCTGGCGGACATCAAAAAGATCTGCGAGCTGGAGCAGCATATCGCCGATCTGTCGGCTTATCGCGCACGTCTGGCCCCTGAGCAGCCCTGCCCGCTGTGCGGCTCCTGCCAGCATCCGGCGGTAGAGCGCTATGCCGCGCTGGAGCTGAGCGAAAATCAGCGTCGCCTGGCTGAGCAGGAACAGCAGGTCGAGGCGCTGCGCGAACAGGGCATCAAAACAGGCGAAGCGCTGAAGCAGGCAAAGGCCGAACAGCTGCGGCTGCGCGACGAGCTGGCCGCAGAAACCCAGCGACTGGATACCCTGAGCCAGCAGTGGCAAGCGCTACAGAGTGAGCTGGCGCTCACATTCGCTGCGGGCGACAGCGCCGCGCTGGAGGCCTGGCAGCAGCAGCAAAGCCATGAAGAACAGCAATTGCAGCAGCTCGCCCGCCAGCAGGAGAGCGCCGCGCGCCTGCGCCAGCAGGCCAGGGATGAACATCTGCAACATCAGCAGAAACTGCAACAGCATCAACAGCAGCTTCAGCTGGCCCAGCAAACGCTCACTAACCTGCAAGAGAGCGCGGCGACGCTGGCGCAGCGTCTGGATCAGGAAGAACGCGACTGGCGACAGCGCAGCGACGCGCTGCATCAGGAGCTGGCCGACGCGGGCCTTGCCCTGCCCGACCGGGAGGCGCGCGACGGCTGGCTGCACCAGCAGCAGCAGCGCTGGCTGCGCTGGAACCAGAGCGAGCAGCTGCTCGCCACGCTTCAGCCGCAGCTGGCGCGTGCCGACGCGCAGTGCAGCAGTCTGCAACAGCGCGTAGAGAGCGAGCGGCAGCGGTTTGACGCCCTGCAACGGCTGCGCGCGCAGACTGAAGCGTCGCTGACGCAGCTGCGCGACCAGCGCCGGACGCTGTTTGACGATCGTCAGGTCGCCGAGGCGCGACAGCAGATGCAGGTCCGGCTTCAGCAGCAGGACGCCGCGCTGGCGGCGGCGCTGGAGTCGCGGCAAAAAACGCAGAGCCAGCTTAGCCTGCTGGGCGGGCGCGCGGCGGAACTGGAGGCGCAGCAGCAAAAAGTCAGCCAGGCGCTGAGTACGGCGCAGCAGCTGTTTAGCGCGGCGCTGGCCGCCGCCGCCTTTAGCGACGAAGCCAGCCTGCGCGCCGCGCTGCTTGATGAAAAGGAGGCCCAGGCGCTGCGTTCGCGCCTGCAGCAGCTGGATCAGCAGCGCCAGACCCGGCTGAGTCAGCTTGAACAGCTGACGCAGCGCCGCGCGGCGCACCAGCAAAGCCAGCCAGAGGGCGCGGAGGAAAACGCGGCGGCGCTGGAACAGCAGCTTGAGCAGCTGCGTCTGGCGCTGCGCGACAATGCGCGCCAGCAGGGCGAAGCGCAGCAGCAGCTTCAGAGCGATGCGCGCCTGCGCGAGCAGCAGCAGAGCCTGATGAAGCAGATTGAAGAGGATGAGGCGGCGCTGACGCACTGGAGTCAGCTCAACGACCTGATCGGTTCGGCCAGCGGCGATAAGTTCCGCCGCTTCGCGCAGGGGTTAACGCTGGATCATCTGGTGGCGCTCGCCAACCGCCAGCTCGATCGGCTGCATGGCCGCTATTTGCTGCAACGCCGCGCCAGCGACGCGCTGGAGCTGGACGTCATCGACACCTGGCAGGCCGACGCGGCGCGCGATACGCGCACTCTCTCCGGCGGCGAAAGTTTCCTGGTCAGCCTCGCGCTGGCGCTGGCGCTTTCAGATTTAGTCAGCGTGAAAACCCGTATAGAGTCTTTGTTTCTCGATGAAGGCTTCGGTACGCTGGACGCTGAAACGCTCGACACCGCGCTGGATGCGCTGGATGCGCTTAACGCCAGCGGCAAAACCATCGGCGTGATCAGTCACGTTGAGGCTATGAAAGAGCGTATTCCGGTGCAGATTCGGGTGCGTAAAATTAACGGGCTGGGCTACAGCAAACTGGAACTGCCCCGCGCTCAGGAGGCGTAATGAAAACAGTCATGGCGCTGCTGCTCGCCAGCGCGCTGCTGGCAGGATGCAGCAGCAAACCCCAGTCGGATGTCACCTGCGACCGCGACGACGCGACCGCGCAGTGTCGCTATCTGCGCGACGTGCAGCAGCAGTTGATGGGCACCTTTAACGCCACCGTCGCGCCGCGCTATCCCGGCCAGACCTGCCTGGTGTCGGCGCATCGCCGCGCCGACGGCGGCTACAGCGTACTGCGCATCGAAGGCGACGAGGCGCTCTGCCTGCGCGCCTGGCAGCAGGTGAGCAGCGCGCGCAATCTGCCGCTGCCGCCGGTCGGCGTGCCGGAAGACTGGCAGTTCGCCTTCGGATCAGCGCAATAGCGCCTGGCGCTTCAGCGGCCACAGCCAGGCCGCGCCGCGCACTCCGCTTGAATCGCCGTGTTTTGCCTTCAGCACCGGCGTTTCACACTCTCCGCCAAAGACCCACCGCTTCATCAGCGTCGGCACGCTCTGATAGAGACGGTCGTTGTTGCTCATGCCGCCGCCCAGCACGATCACATCCGGATCCAGCAGGTTCACCACCTGCGCCAGCGATTTTGCCAGCCGGATTTCGTAGCGGCGCATCGCCTCTTCGGCGATCGCATCCTGCTGCGCGATCAGTTTTACGATCTCCGCGCCCTTCAGCGCCTGACCGCTCAGCCGCCGGTAATCAGTGGCGAACCCGGTGCCGGAAACAAAGGTCTCGATGCAGCCCTTCTGACCGCAGTAGCACGGCACCTCTTCACGATAGCGCAGCTCGTCCTCATCCATCCACGGCAGCGGGTTGTGGCCCCACTCGCCCGCGTTACCGTTGCCGCCGATACGCGCCTCGCCGTTGATCGCCACGCCCGCGCCCGATCCGGTGCCGATAATCACCGCAAAGACCAGCGGCTGGCCCGCGCCCGCGCCGTCAGTCGCCTCAGAGACCGCCAGGCAGTTGGCGTCGTTAGCGATGCGCACCTCGCGCTGTAGCGCCTGCGCCAGGTCGCGATCCAGCGGCTGGCCGTTGAGCCAGGTGGAGTTGGCGTTTTTTACGCGATGCGCATAGGGCGAGATCGTTCCCGGAATGCCGACGCCGACGCTGCCGGTTTGCCCGGTTGTGGCTTCGGCGAGATGCACCAGATCGGCAATCGCCCGCACTGTGGCCGCATAGTCGTCGCGCGGCGTGTCCACGCGGTGGCGAAACAGCGTCTCTCCCTCATCAGACAGCGCGATTACCTCTACTTTAGTGCCGCCTAAATCAATGCCTATACGCACAGGTTATTCCTCATTATTCGTCTGGGTGAGAGATACATTAGGAGCGCCGTCAGGGAAAGGCAATGAAACCACTCCGATGTTTCGCTATCATGCGCGCTGACCTCTCGACTTGTGCGCCAGATCGCGCGCCCCGGTAAGGAATTGTGATGTTGTGGTTTAAAAATATGATGGTTTATCGTCTGAATCGCGAGATCCCCCTCTCCGCAGACGACATGGAAAAACAGCTTGAGGCTTACACCTTCTCGCCGTGCGGCAGCCAGGATATGAGCAAGACCGGCTGGGTGTCGCCGATGGGCAACCGCAGCGATGCGCTGACCCATGTTAATAACGGCCAGATTGTGATTTGCGCCCGTAAAGAAGAAAAAATTCTGCCGTCGCCGGTGGTGAAACAGGCGCTGGAAGCGAAGATCAGCAAGCTGGAAGCGGAACAGAGCCGCAAGCTGAAGAAGACCGAAAAAGACGCCCTGAAAGATGAGGTGCTGCACAGTCTGCTGCCGCGCGCCTTTAGCCGTCTCAGCCAGACCTTTATCTGGATCGACACCGTTAACAATCTGATCATGGTCGACTGCGCCAGCGCGAAAAAAGCGGAAGATACGCTGGCGCTGCTGCGTAAAAGTCTGGGATCGCTGCCGGTGGTGCCGCTGACGCTGGAAAGCCCGATCGAACTGACGCTGACCGAATGGGTGCGATCTGGCGATCTGCCTGCCGGTTTCGCCCTGATGGATGAAGCGGAGCTGAAAGCGATCCTGGAAGATGGCGGCGTGATCCGCTGTAAAAAGCAGGATCTGGTGTGTGACGAGATCGCCAATCATATCGAAGCCGGCAAGCTGGTGACGAAACTGGCGCTCGACTGGCAGGAGCGCATCCAGTTCGTGCTGGCGGATGACGGGTCGGTGAAGCGCCTGAAGTTCAGCGACACGCTGCGCGAGCAGAACGACGATATTGACCGCGAAGATTTCGCTCAGCGTTTCGATGCCGACTTTATCCTGATGACCAGCGAGCTTGCCGCGCTCACCAGCAATCTGGTAGACGCGCTGGGCGGCGAAGCCCAGCGTTAAGTATCAAGTCTGCCCCGCCTTTGCCGATAATGCTCCTTTTCGGCAAAGGATTTCCGCTATGTTTCATCTCTCTGTCCGCGCGGCGCTGTTCGCCGGGTTAACGCTCTTCTCTGCCGCCAGCGCCGGGGACGCCTCTTTCAGCCGCCTCAATGCGCTGCGCATCAACGACCGCCTCAATGTAATGGTGGCGCTGGCCGGTAAATCCGGCGGCGCGATGCAGGTGTGGCAGGCGTATGACTGCAAAACCCTCTCCGCAGAGGCGCTGTATCGCAATCTGCTTAATGATCGGGGCGTCACAACCGCACGCTTTTACGGCAGCGAATTTGGCCGCTACGCGCCGCCGCAGCCAGGTCCCAATCAGGATGCTGACACGCTGAAGCGCATCTGTAGCCTGCCGGAGAAGGCGGTAGTGTGGGAACAAATTGCGCCCACCGATCGCTTCGGCGCCACCGCGCTGATCGATGTCGCCAGCCTGAAGCGCAGCGGCGATGAACTACAGGTGCGCCTCGGCTACGACTACGCCAGCAGCGATTTCGACCCGCCTTATGACGCGCCCTATGCGTTTAAGGTGGAAAATTATCGTTTTAACTGCCAGACGCAGACGCACGAAGCCCTGTCGTTAATGGATGTGGATGACAAGGGCTACGTCACCGACTCGCTGGACGGCGCCGATGTCGCGCGCCGCAAAGCCTCTTTTCCGCTGACGCCGCTGATGAAGCAGACCTTTACCCGCCTGTGCGCCTCCGCCGATCTGCCCCGCTTTCATGCGCTGGGCCGCTTTACCCCGGCCGCGCGCAAAGCGGTCAGCGGCGACGCGCGCGCCATTCTGCCCGACCTGAGCGACAATCCGGCCTCGGTCATGGCGGCGCTGCCGCTGGATAAGGCGCTGCAACAGCAGCTTCATCAGCTGATTTCGCCCTGGGCGATGCCGCGTTTCCGCCAGCTGAGCTGGGTAGAGAACAGCCCGTCAGGCAAGGTAGAGGTGCGCATCGACGTCGATGATCAGGGCTATCTGCGCAAGCTGGAGAACTACGGTATCTGGAAGGTGCAGCGCCTGACGCTGGGCAATCTGATCCAGCTGAAGTTTGCCATGTCGATCGCCTCGCAGCCCAGCCGACTGGAAACGCTAAAAACCACGCTGCGTTTCCCGCTGGTGGCCGGGCAGCAGTTTGAGGCCGACACCGATTTAGTGGAGAGCGCACAGCCGTCGGACGCGCGTCGCACGCGGCAGCAGTGCAAGGTGCAGGCGGGCGGCGAGGCGCGGACCATCAACCCTGCCTTTAGCGGCCGCTATCTGCAACTGGCGTGTCGAAGCGAAGGTGACGCACAGAAGCCGGTCGAGACGCGTGAGGCCTGGCTGGAGGATCTGCGCGTGCTGGTGCCGCTGGCGTCGAAGCTGGGTAGCGCCGCGTGGCAGGAGACCCGGCTGGAGCAGGTCGAGATTATGCGCTAAACAGGGGCTACGCGCGGCTAGCCACCAGGCCTGCGCGTCATTAAAATGGCTCGGCGCGTCAGGCGTCCGTGACAGGAGCAGAAACGCCGCAAGCCTGGTGAGACAACACAGCGTGCTGGCTGCTTTACAGACGCACCTCAGGGGATGAAGTGCGTCTTCGCGCGGGACGAACGGGCGTGGAGACGTAAAGCGCCGTTGCGGCGGGGCTATTGCGCCAGCATCTCGCTATCGCGCGCCACGCCCCGTCACTATTACTCTTTCAGATAGCGGCAGAGATAAGAGCTTGGTTCGCCAACCTGAAGATGAAACTCGCTGTGGCCCGGCACGTTGAACACCGAACCCGCCTCAAACCATTGCCACTCGGTCTCGCCCGGCAGCAGCACCTTCAGCGATCCGCTGACTACCGTCATCTCTTCCGGCTGCGCGGTGCCAAAGGTGTATTCGCCTTCCGCCATCACGCCGACGCTGGCGCGGCCGGTGCTCGCACTGTCGAAACCAATCGATTTCACTTTTCCGTCAAAATACTCACTGATATTGAGCATGTTACTTCCTCGCAGCACATTAAAGGTGTCTGGCAGTGTAGAGCGGAACTCGCTGATCTGTCACGCGAATTGCCGCTTCAGCCACAGCTTTGTGATCCTGCCGGTTATTCGATGATAAGTTCAGCAGCCAGTTTCGCCACCAGCACGTTGGAAAGCAGCACCGGAATGCCCAGCAGCGCCTGCAAAAAATCGCGGTGCGTCCTGTTATAGCCGATGCAGTCCAGCACCACCACGTCCGCGCCCTGCTCCTGAAGCGAGAGCGCCGCATCGGTGAGCTTTTCATTATCGGGAATATAGGGGCTGGCGACGGCAAAACAGGGCGGGCGCTGGAGGTTGCGCCACTTGTTAGCCTGCTCGCGCATCTGCTCCGCCACCGGCACCAGAATGCCGACCTGATGGTCGTGCACAATGGCGGACACCAGCGGCGGGATAATGCGATCCGGCTCCAGCAGCAGCGCGCTCCGCGTGGTCAGCGCGCCAAACTCGCCGGTGCACAGCAGCAGAATGGTATCGTAGCCCTCGGCTTCCAGCGCGTTGATTTTTGCCTGCAATCCCTGCTCAACCTTCGCCGTCGCCAGCCGCACCTGGGCGCCGTTGTGCAAACGCGATACCAGCACGCCGTCGTTTTCGCCAGGCGCGAAACGGGCGGCAATCTCCGCCTCGCTCAGCCCGTCCAGCAGGCCGACGTGGTCGGTGTGCCCGGCCGGTAAATGGGCGGTCAGCAGCGGCATAATATCGCTGCGCGGCGACTGACCGATGGTCAGAGTAACCAGGGATTTTGTCATCGTTAGTCTCGTTTACGCAGGTGGCTCAGGCTGCCGTACAGTGCCAGCAGGCGGCCATACTCGTCTGCGTCATAAAAATGGCAGGTCTCGCGACCAAACTCTTTCGCAACCTCTACCGCAAATTTCGCCGCCGCCGCAATATCGACCTCATGGCTCGCGCCGGTGCCGCAGCCCGGCACCACGGATTCAGCGGTGATGGCCACGCCCACGACCGGCACATCGGTGGCGGTTGAGGGTTGCAGGATGCTGTTAAGGTGATAAATGCCGTTGCCGTAAGGGGTGATGTCCTGAGTGGTAACAGGAAACGTCACCGCCGGACGGCCAGTGGTCATCTCCATAATGCGCAGCAGATCTTCCGACACGCGCAGGATGTACCCCTCTTTAACCGTTGGCGACAGGGCAAACCCTTTGTGGTTGATAATGCGATTCCCTTTAGTGGTATCGATTGACAGGATAGCGTCTACCTCCTGCACCACCTCGTTGTTATTCATGGTGACGTCGTCGACCGGCGAATCCATAAAGTCCACCGGCTCGTGCGGACGCGTTGGGGCGTCCGGACAGATATGGGTGGTGACAATGACATCGCCCGCCAGCACGTCGCCTTTGGTCTGCATTACCGCCAGCTTTAGCGCGCTGGTCACGGCGGCAACCGCGCCGTCCGCGTCCGACACCATGCCGGTGCGCGTCGGGCGCGCGCCGATGCCGCCGAGACGGCCAATAATACCCAGCGTCGGCGCGCGACCGCCGCCCGCTCTGCCCTGCGCGCCGGGAATAGTAATACGGACAAAATCGGTGCGCCCTTTAGCGCCGCTGACACGCTTATAGCTGGCGCTTACGCCGGGAAAAGGGGCAAACAGATCCACCACCTGCTGACCGTCAACATAAGCGCTGTCAAATAATTCAAATACCTGTAACGTCTGTTGCAGACTCATGGGTTCCCTTAGTTATTTTTTGCCGCTGGCAAACAGCGAATTGAAGAAACTGTACAGGGCGTCGCCGGCGATAAAGCCCGCCGCCATCACCTCCATCGGTGAGCGGCCGCGCTCGCCCCATACGCGAAGAATAACGATGCGCAGCGCAATACCCACCACCACCGCCCATCCGGCCATGGCGTTATTGATCAGCAGGCCGGTGGCGAGCAGCACGCCGAGCTGGCGTTTAGGCCCGCCGATCAGCTGAATAAGCGCGCCGGGAACCGCCCACATCAGCAGGCTGCCTGCGATGCCTGGCTCTGCGCCCGCCTGAATGGTTTTCGCATACACGCGCGCGACCGGCGGCAGCAAGTTTTCGGCAAAAAACAGATGGTGCGCATACCACACCACCGGGATAGCAACCACGAACGCAATCATCGCGGCGATCAGCTGGACGCGTCGTCCCCACAGCTCCTGCTGAAGATCGCTGCCGTTACCGCGCAAAATAAAGCCCGCTTTAAGATCGTAGCCCATGTCGGCGAAGGCTGGCCCGGTCGCTGCGGTAAAGCCGCACAGCAGGCAGAGCGCCAGCGGCGGAAAGCCGAGCAGAATACCCACGATCAGGGTAATCAGCGCCACCGCGAAGGCCGGAAACCAGCCGGAGTGCATGGCGGCGATCCCCACAATCAGCTCATGCACAAAGGCGGCGAACGCGGCATAGGCGATAAACAGCAGCAGCATCGGGATGCTCATTTCGCTCCACAGCCCGCCGGCCAGCGCCAGCAGCGCCGAGATGATCAGATAGCCCGCGCCGCCCAGACCAAGCGCGCGCCTGACCTCGCTGCCGCCGCGGCTCACCTGCTGGCCGTCGTTGCGGCGGCTGCGAATCACCATAACCACCTGGATTAACGCCACCAGACCCGCGCCGACCATCACGCCGTGCGGCAGATAGAGCGCGTTAATGTCGATTCCTGCGACCGGCTGCGCATAGGCGCGCGCCAGAAAGCCCAGACCGAGCATTGCCAGCGCCCAGATATTGCCAATAAAGGCGGTGCCGAAGGCGGACATGGGGATCTTCAGCATCGAGCCGGCAATGCCGCCGACAATGCCCGCCACCAGCAGCCAGGCCTGACGTCCTCCCTTGTCGCCCGCCTTAATGGCCTCGGCGGCGGCCACGCCCGGCGGCCAGGCGTTGCTGGCGGGAAAGACGCGGGTGTCAAACAGGCGATAGAGCAGATAGGCGTCCAGCAGCATGGCGGCGCTGACGCCGCAGAACATCGGCAGCACCAGCTGCGGCTGGCCCAGCGCCCAGGGAACGGCGATCGGCATTAATAAACTATTCGCCGCGCCGAAGGTGGCGGAAGAAATGGCCGTCTGCGCGAGGTTCTGAATTTCAACTGAGCGATAGCGGCGAAACGCCTGAAGTGGAATACGCGCCAGCAGCATGGCAAATAACGCGCCGATAATAGAGGTATTCGGCGTAACGCCGATGGTGGTAATAAGCTGCACGCCGATAATGGCGCCTGCCACCGACAAGGCAATTAAAACCATCGCCACGCCAATATGTTTTACTGGATTAGCCTTCTCCATACTGTCCCCGTCAGGAATACCGGTAGAAATAGAATGACGCTTCGCGAGCCTGAATCAGGCTCGCTTACGCCGTTTTTTTATTTCGTCCGTGAGTGTGAATAAACAGGCCCGAAGGCCTGGTATTTTCCCGGTGTGGCGAAAGTATTACGCCGATAAAAAAATAGAGTCAGAGTAGCGCTGCGCCATATTTAGCGGCCACGTCACTGGCCGTATGGCGTAATTGGTCCAGCAGCGCAGGCGGATAATCCAGCGCGTTTGCCGTTGATAAAAATGACAGGCAGAGCGCCACCGTATCGCCGTGATATTTATTATGCAGCGCGACGGAGAGCGAACTGATGCCCGGCAGGGTTTCGTTGCGCGCCAGCGACCAGCGCAGCTGCCGAATCTCCGCCAGCTGCGCGCAGAGCGCGTCCAGCGTTTGCGGCGAATTGGGCGGCAGCGGCTGCCAGCTATTCTCAAAGCGCTGGCGCACCTCCTCTTCGCTGAACTGCGCCAGCAGCACGCGACCGGTCGAGGTAGCGGCCGCAGGCAGGCGGCTGCCGGGCGGCGTAATCAGCTGGGTAAAGTGGCGTCCGTGAAACATGCGCATCACCACCAGATCGTTGCCGTCGAGACGCGAGATATAGCCAATACAGCCGGTTTTGTCCGCCAGCCGCGCCATGTCAGGCGAGGCGCTGTCCACCAGCGGCGCGGAAAGATAGTGTCCGGAAACCGCTAGCAGCACGCGCCCGATATGAAAACAGCGGCTGTCAGCGTCCCGCTCAAGCATGCCCTGACTTTCCATAGTCGCCAGCAGACGCGAAACCGTGCTTTTCGGCAGTCGCAGCGCCTCAACGACGTCGGTGAACGTCAGCCCCGGATGGCCCAGCGTCACGCCTTTTTGCTGAAACAGCTTAAGCACGGCAGCGGCATTTTCGAGTGTGGACATAATCGGGTTTCACTATATGGAACTAAGTTCCGACATGGATGCCCACAAATTAAGGCGCAACGGTAGCTGGGTCAAGCCGCAATTTTTTATCGCTCTGTCAGGCGGTAGTTAAATAACAGGTCAGGCGGCCGGGAGAAATGATTTTATATTGCGGTACGGCTTAAAGGCAGGATGGATAACAGCTCTCTCCTGCCTGAGCAGCAAATAACAGTAAATACGTCAAATAAACCTGTCGCGCTATCAGGCTGGCGTCCCTGCCAGAGAGATTGCCTTATTCTTTTTCCACATCTTCATAACGGATTTTGGCGTCCTGCGCTTCCGATTCCGTTTCATGTTCGCTGATAAGCGTATTAGGCGATGGGTGGTCGGCGCGTAATTCCCATGATGTCACGGTGCTGCCCTGCGGCCCTTTTTCTACGGCGACAACGCGAGCTTCGCGTGGATAGGGTGGTCTGGTTGGCATGGTTAATCCCTCCTGGCTGGTCGTATTCCACACGACGAGACGATTCCCGTCTGAGGACAAGTATAGCCAGGCTATACGGCTCAGGCGGGAAAGCGGGAAGAATCTGAGGAAAAAGCGCGACGGTTAGCTGGCGCGCGCCAGCGACAGCGAGTGAAGGATCTCATCGACGACGCGCTCAGGGGCCTGCATGGCGTTGACTTCATGATGGGCGGCGTCGCGGTAGAGATGTGCGCGCTCACGCAAAATATCGCCCATCTCTTCTGCTATCGGACGGCCCGTTAAGGTTGGCCGCTGCGCCGCTTCCGGCTGGCTTTCCAGCCGCTGCGCCAGCACCTGCGAGGGCGCGCTCAGCCAGATCACCTGCCCGTGCTCGCGCATAAAGCGCCGGTTGTACTCCGCCAGCACCATTCCGCCGCCGGTGGCGATCACCGTAGCCGGCGCGGTAACGGCCTTCAGCGATTCGGTTTCCCGCGCGCGGAAGCCTTCCCATCCCTCATCTGCCACGATCTGCGCCACGCTGCGCTGGGTGCTGAGTTGCAGATGGTGATCGGTGTCGCGGAAGGCATAGCCCAGCGCGCGCGATAAGGCTTCGCCCACCGTGGTTTTGCCGCATCCGCGCGCGCCGATCAGGTAAATGGGTCGAGACATCAGGGCAAATCCTCCGCCGTTGCAGGCTATGTAGCACGGTGTATCGCTTGACAATGCGAGGCATGATAGCGGGAAACGGGTAACGCCTCCACCCACGAAGCAAGAATTGCGCATCCTTTTCGCGCTTTTACAACCTATTCATTAATTTTTAACGGGTTAACCATGCGCGTTTCGTGCAGTTCGCGATAAGTTAACCGGCAGCAACATTTTCTTACCTGGCGAATTTTACTTTGCCGCCTCTCGCCCCCATATACTTATTTAGTCCTAACAGGAGAGCCATCATGTATAGCCAGGAACACCAATTGATTGAAGGTCTGTTTAGTCGTTTACAACAGGCTGAAAGCCAGACCGGTCCCCGTGACGCCGCGGCGGAACAGCTGATTAAAGAGCATCTGCAACGGCAGCCCGGCGCGCCTTACTATATGGCGCAGGCGATCCTGATCCAGGAAGCCGCGATGAAGAAAATGAACGATCGCATTACCGAGCTGGAAAACCGTCTGGCCCAACAGCAGCAGCCGCAGCAGCAGAAGAGCAGCGGCGGTTTTCTGTCGAGCCTGTTTGGAGGCGGCTCGCGTCAGCCGTCGGGAGCGCAACAGCAGCAGCCGGCGTGGAACAGCGCGCCGCAGCAGCCGCCGCAGTACAACAACGCGCCGGCCCCGGCTGCGCCTGCGCGCGGCACCGGCTTTCTCGGCGGCGCGCTGCAAACGGCTGTCGGCGTAGCGGGCGGCGTGGTGATGGCGGACATGCTGACCAGCCTGTTCCACCACTCGCAGCCGGAAGAGATCGTGAACATTATCAACGAGCCGCCGCTGCCTCAGGTGGATGAGAATCTCGACACCTTTAACAGCGGCGGGAGCGGATTCCTCGACCAGAACAACGGCTGGGATAATAACTATGCCGACAATAATGACTTCAACGATCCAGGCAACGACGGCTTCGGCGATTTCAACGACGACGACGACAGCTTCGTCTGAGGTCAGCGCTGACGCTGCGTTAGCCAGCTATCCAGCGCGTTAGCAAACTGCTGGCGGTCGCGCGGACTCATCGCCGCCGGGCCGCCTGTTTGCACGCCGCTGGCGCGCATCGTATCCATAAAATCGCGCAGCGTTAACTTTTCACGAATGGTGGCGGGCGAATAGCGCTCGCCGCGCGGATTAAGCGCTGCGCCGCCCTTTTCCAGCACCTCCGCCGCCAGCGGTATATCAGCGGTAATCACCAGATCGCCCGCTGCCACACGCTTCACAATCTCATTATCCGCCACGTCAAATCCGGCGGGCACGCGCAGCGTTTTCAGCCAGGGCGAGGGCGGCACGCGCAGCGACTGATTGGCGACAAAGGTCACCTGCGTTTTGGTGCGATCCGCCGCACGGTAGAGCACTTCTTTGATGACATTGGGGCAGGCGTCGGCATCGACCCAGATAACCATGATTTTTCCTTACTACTCTTTGGGAATGATGGAGATCTTGCCGGTCTTCTCCAGAATGGCAAACTTTATTTGGTCCAGCCGCTCCAGCCCCTGAGTGCTGCGCGCGCTTTGCAAAATATCCTCTTCATCGATACCGGCGCGCTTCGCCCGCTGACGCAGCAGTTTGCCCTCCTCCACCAGAATCAGCGAGGTGCCGTCGATAAGCCGTTCCACGCGGGGAAAATGGGTTTTCAGCATGCCAAACAGAATATCGATCACGATCAGCGTGACAATGGTCAGCCCTGCGCCGGTAACGGAAAAGTCATCGCCCAGCAGCGCCTGCTGCGTTGCTTCGCTGATGATCAACAATAAAATCAGATCAAACGACGTCATCTCCATCAGCGTCCGACGGCCGGCGATTTTAAATACCACCATCAGCAGCAGATACATGCTGGCTGCGCGTAAAACCGTTTCCATGTTGCCCCTCCTAAGGGTAAATAAACTGGCTGAACTGCGCGCGCGAGGCATCGTCCAGCGCAACGGTAAAGTGATAACGGCCAAAATCCTGCGGCTGCGTGCCTATCCAGACCGTAGCGTCCTGCTGATCGGCGCGCCGGTGCCAGCGCAGCACCAGGCTGTCCTGGGTGCTCCAGGCGTCGTCCGGCTGCGGCTGAAGCGTCTGAAGCTGAATATCGTCCAGCTGCGGACCGCTCAGCCTGATTTCATAATAATCCCCGCGCAGCTGCCTGAGGCGTAACGTCATGTCCATATTACTTTCCCGTCGGCCAAAGCGTTCATAGTCCACGCTCAGCCGGTTATCGGCGCTGGCGACGCGCTGATTGCTTAGCCATCCTTTTGAAAAAACCCCTGCCGCCCCGGCCAGCACCAGCAGCAGCAGCAGCACGAAACCGCCGCGCTGGATATGCCACTCAAGCCGCTGCCAAGGCATGCTTTCGTTAACCGGGTAGCGCCGACTCTGATTTTCGTCCTCTGCCATACTGGCTTCTCCTTCGCTGACTTGTTATTAATCCTGGCTGAAGTAAGCTAACGCGTTAAGATTTTCGAACTTTCTAAAGGATACGGCGATGCTGGAGAAGAAAATTGGGTTTGTTGGCGGCGGCAATATGGCGAAAGCCATTATCGGCGGGCTGGTAAAAAGCGGCCAGGTTGCGCCGTCAAATATCTGGGTTTTTGATCGTAAAGCGGACACCAACCAGGCGCTGGCGCGCGAGCACGGCATCAATGCCGCCGAGAGCGCCGAGGCGCTGGCGCGCGAGGTCGATATTCTGTTTGGCGCGGTAAAGCCTGGCGTCATTTTGAAAGTCCTGAAAGATCTGGCGAGCCAGCTGAAAAAAGAGGCGCTGGTAGTCTCTATCGCCGCTGGCGTAACGCTCGATTCGCTGGCAACGGTGCTGGGCCACGATCGAAAAATCGTGCGTGTTATGCCGAATACGCCCGCGCTGGTTAACGAGGGGATGACCTCGGTGACCCCGAACGCGCTGGTTGAGCAGCCGGAAGTCGACGAGGTGGTGGCGATCTTTGCAAGCTTCGGCAAAGCGGCGGTGGTCAGCGAATACCTGATCCATTCAGTTGTGGGCGTCAGCGGCTCCGCGCCCGCCTATGTATTTATGTTTATTGAAGCCATGGCGGACGCCGCTGTACTCGGCGGCATGCCGCGCGCCCAGGCCTATGAGTTCGCCGCGCAGGCGGTAAAAGGCGCCGCTCAGATGGTGCTGGAAACCGGCAAACATCCCGCCGAGCTGAAAGATATGGTCTGTTCGCCCGGCGGCACCACTATCGAAGCGGTGAAGGTGCTGGAAGAAAAAGGGTTTCGCGCGGCCGTGATGGAAGCGATGCAGCAGTGCATGGCGAAGTCCGAAGCGCTGAGCAAGAAGTAACGCACGGACGGAGCCGCAGCAGGCTCCGTCCGCCGTTCGTTACGCCTGCTGTCCCCCGATTTTCGCCTGCGCCTGTTCCAGCGTCATGGGCTGCTGCATCTCCAGCACCAGCGATGCCGTCAGCCTATACCTGCCGCAGGAAAACACGGCGGCCAGCTCGCCCTGCCGACCATAGAGCGCAATGAAGTTTTTCTCTTCGAGCGAGCCGATCAGCCGGTACTCATCCCACTCTTCAGCATGGCCGAGATACTCATAGCGCGTGCCGAAATGGGTAGTCCAGAAAAAGGGCACGCGATCGTAGAGTGTCCGCTGGTCCAGCATATTAAAAGCGGCGATGCGTCCCTGCTGGTGCGCGACGCGGTAGTGTTCGATGCGCAACGGCCCTTGCGGCGTGGGATAGCTGGCAATATCGCCCACCACCCAGACATTCTCCGTCACGCGCAGCTGGCTATCGACCAGCAGGCTGCCATCCTCTCTGAGCGGCAGATCGTGAATAAAGTCAGTTGCAGGCTTAATACCGGTCGCCAGCAGCACCACGTCCGCCTTAATACGCTGACCATCCTGCATGCGCAAGGCCGTCACGTGATGCTCTCCTTCCAGCCCGGCGGGATCGCCATCGACAAAGTGCACGCCGTTGCTCTGGTGCAGATCGCGGAAATAGCGTCCGACCTGCTCGCCAAACTGCTGCGCAAACGGCAGCGGATGACGGGCGACGACGGTGACCTCAACCTCGCGATTGCGCAGCGCCGACGCCATCTCCATACCGATGAAACTGTTGCCGATAATCACCAGCTGCTGACTCTGATCCACCTCTTTTAGCAGTTCATCCGCCTGCTGTAGCGAGCGCAGCAGATGCACGCCCGCCAGATCGCTGCCGGGCAATTCAGGACGCTGCGGCGCGCCGCCGGACGCTATCAGCAATTTGTCATAGAACAGCGTGTTGCCATCGGCGAAATGAAGTCGCTGTTCGCGAGTGTCCAGACGCGTCACCTCTCCCTGCATGCGCTCAACGTGCTGCAAAATATCCTCTTTGAGAATGCGCGGCACTTCGCTGATGTCCATTTTGCCGGAGGGAACAAACTTGGTCAGCGCGGTGCGGTCATAAGGCGCTTCCGCCTCCCGCTCCACCAGCACCACTTTTCCTTTAAAACCTTCACGCCGCAGCGTCCAGATAGCGGCGCTGCCTGCCGCGCCGCCGCCGAGCACGACATACACCGGCGCTTCGCCGCCGCTGCCGACAGGCGTCGCAGAGGACATGGCTTTGGGATTGACCAGCACCATGCCGTTCTCGACGCGCAGCGGATACTGTTTCAGATCGGCCAGCGCAAGGGGTTCGCACAGGTGACCGTCTTCCAGTGCAAATACCGCTTTGTGCCACGGACAAACCAGCTTATCGCCGCAGATCGCGCCCTGTTCCAGCGGTGCGCCCGCATGGGGACAGGTAGCCTGATAAGCTCGCACCTTTTCTCCGTCGCGTATCAGCAAGACGTCGGTATCGGCGATTTTTGCTTTGGTGGGCTGGCGTTCAGGCAGATCCTGTAGGGCGATCACGGGCTGATAATTCATGACATGGCTCCTTATTCGTCGTTTTTACGCGCGCCACCTTAGGCGTACGCATACCCCTGCAAAAAGTAAGTGTGGCAAAGGAAACGGCAAATCTGCGCCTGAAAAGACAAAAAGCGGCTAACCCATTGTTAAGCCGCCTGTTTAAAGTTGTAACCGTGTGAGTATCAGAAAAAGAGGCTGGGCAGGATAATCAGGGCGAAGATCGCGACGATCAGGCCATGCTTAACCCAGTAATAGAGTCTCCTGTTGCGTTTTTTTAGATTCTGTCCGGCATTACGCAGCGCATAGACATATTTAAAAATACGGTTGATAAAGCCGGTGCGATCGTTTTCATCATTGGGCGAGGCCGCGGCCGACATTAAAGAGCTACCGACCCAGTGATTGACCGCCTGCGCCCAGCGCCACTTCATCGGGCGTTCAATATCGCAGAACAGAATAATTCGCGTCTGCTCACTCTCGTTCTGCGCCCAGTGCACATAGGTTTCATCAAAAATCACCGCTTCGCCGTCGCGCCAGCTGTGGCGCTGGCGATCGACCTCGATAAAGCAGCGATCGTCATTGGGGGTTTGCAGGCCCAGATGGTAGCGTACCGAGCCGGCGTAGGGATCGCGATGTTTGCCCAGATGGCTGCCTGCGGGCAATTCGGCGAACATCGCCGCTTTAACTGACGGAATACGGCTGACCAGTTCGGTGGTAACCGGACACAGCTCGCGGGCGGAAGGGTGCGCCTCGCTGTACCATTTCAGGTAAAACCGCTTCCAGCCGCGTTTAAAGAAGGTATTAAAGCCCGCATCGTTATTTGTTTGCGCTGCTTTAATATGATCCTGTAAACGCAGCGCCTCTTCACGAATAACCTGCCAGTTATCGGTCAGCTGGCGCAGCTCAGGAAACGACTCCACGGGAAAATAGGGCTGTTTTCCCGGCAAGGTTGAAAAACCGGTCATAAACATATTGATCGGCGCCATAAAGGTTGAGTGGTCAAAAAGCTGGCGCGAAAGTTTTTGTTTTTCTATCCCGCGAGAGTGGGCGTAAAAAACGCTAATAATAAATACGCCGATAATGATCGCCGCTACCATACAACGGGTTCCTTATGTTGCAACAGAGAGAATTGCCGCTGCGCTATGCGCCGCGGGGTTCATTAAGCGGTAATATTTAGATAGCTTTTACGCAATAGTTTGGCAACGCGTGCGGCGGTCGCCAGCGGAATTAAACGGGGAGTAAACGGCCGGGACGGCTGAAGAGAACACGGCCAGCAGCGGGCCGTGTTCAAAGGGGATCAGGCTTTTTTCAGACAGCTACTCATAAAGGTCTTACGCGCGTCGCCGCTGAGCTTTTTGTCGCCCGCTTCGCTATTGCAGGTTTTCATTTTCATCTGCTGCGGGGTCATACCCGATAATTTACTGTCCTTTTTCAGGCAGTCGCTCATAAAAGATTTACGCGCGTCGCCCTTGAGATTTTGCGAGCTGGCGTGCTGGTTACACAGCGCCATTTTTTGCTGCTGTTCGGTTTTTTCAGCGGCCTGCGCCACGCTGACGCCGCTAAATAATAACGCCGCCGTCACGAACAACGTTAAATACGATTTCATCGTTGAAACTCCCTTAATGACTAACCCGTTAAGCCTGGCACGAACTCACTAAAGCGGCAGAAAAATTGCGCGAATTTGCAGCAGCGATCGCACAGCTACCCTGATGCGCTCAGACGCGCGGATGATTAAGCATTTTATCCAGATAATTGCGTAATAGCTGCGCGTCTTCGCTTTGCGTATCCGCGCTGGCATTGTGCATGGCATCGTCGATACCCGCCGCAATAGACTGCTGCTGCTCCGGTTCAAGTTTGCGCAGTATGGCGGTGACAATAATTTCCAGCGCCTCAACCTGGGCGACCAGTTCCTTCGACTCTTCTTCTTTTGCCGCCAGTTTTACCAGCAATTCAGCGATAAGGTTCTTCATGCCCTTGTCCTACCGGAGAAATAAAAGCAGAAGTTATCACCAGCCCAAATAAAAAAACAGCCTTTTCAGGCTGTTGTTTATAACAAGTTTTCTTAAAACAACGCTTAAACGCTTAATTTAAAGCGGGCGAAACGTTTGACTGATATTTAAGCGAGACGTAAATCGTTTCAGCTTTAATTAAACGCCGGGTTATGGCGCATTAACGCGGGCCAGAAAAACCGTGCCCATGACCGCCGCCGCCAGGGCCTCCCCAGCCGCCGCCGCCACCCGGAGGCGGAAAAAGACAACCGCTTAATGCGGTAACCAGCGCCGCAACCGCGGCAAGTTTAGCTATACGTACCATAACGACCTCAGGGTGAAGGAAAAAACGAGCCGAGTGTATGAGCGCCCCAGTCAGGCGACAAGCGAGAATTTTCCGACTCCGGGCGGTATTAACGCCTGCATACCAGACTTAACAATTTACTGGCACGAAAGTGACACAAAACCTGCATCTGGCCGTTTTTTTCTGACGGACAGATTAAAAAAATCGGCATCTCGACCAGCCGCGCCACTTTACAGGGGAAGAAAAAAATCGCATTGTGAGCGCAATACATTTTAAGGACACCGCTATGTCAATTTTATCGGCTTCACTGAGTGAGATCCTTGCCCGCCGCGACTGGGAAAATCCGGTTGTCACCAGTCTTCAGCGTCTGGACGCCCATCCCCCTTTCGCCAGCTGGCGTAGCGAAACAGCGGCGCGCGATGAGCTTCTCTCCCCGGCGCTGCGCAGCCTTAACGGCCTGTGGACCTTCAGTTACTTTCACCAGCCGGAAGCGGTTCCTGCTGACTGGCTGCGTCAGGATTTGCCTGATGCGGGTGCGCTGCCGGTGCCGGCAAACTGGCAGATGCACGGGTACGATGCGCCGATTTATACCAACGTTCAGTATCCCTTCCCGGTTAATCCGCCTTTCGTGCCCCGCGACAATCCGACAGGATGTTACTCGCTCACATTCGATATTGATGAAAGCTGGCTGGCGTCAGGCCAGACCCGCATTATTTTCGACGGCGTCAGCTCGGCCTTCTATCTCTGGTGCAACGAGCAGTGGATAGGCTATTCACAGGACAGTCGCCTGCCCGCCGAATTTGATCTCAGCGCGGCGCTGGTGCGCGGCCCTAACCGCCTGACGGTAATGGTGCTGCGCTGGAGCGACGGCAGCTATCTGGAAGACCAGGATATGTGGCGCATGAGCGGCATCTTCCGCGACGTCTCGCTGCTGCACAAGCCCGACACGCACCTGGCGGACGTGCAGCTGGAAACCCTGCTCAGCCCGGAGTACCGCAGCGCTGAGCTACGGGCGCGCGTGCGCGTCGCGGCGCCCACGACGGGCATGTCGTTGCGTCTGACCCTGTGGCGAGATGGCCTGGCCACAGGCGTGGTTGAACAGCCGCTCGGCAGCGCGACGATCGACGAGCGCGGCCATTACGCGGAGCGCGCCGCGCTGCGCCTGCACATTGATGCGCCTGAACTCTGGAGCGCTGAAGTCCCTGCGCTCTATCGCGCGACCCTGGCGCTGCTTGATGCCGCCGGCGAGGTGGCGGAGGTGGAAGCCTTCGACGTTGGCTTTCGCCGCGTCGCTATTGAAAACGGCCTGCTGTGCCTGAACGGCAAGCCGCTGCTGATCCGCGGCGTAAACCGGCACGAGCACCATCCTGAACAGGGCCAGGTGGTGGACGAAGCCACGATGCGCCGCGACATCGAACTGATGAAACAGCACAACTTTAACGCGGTGCGCTGCTCGCACTATCCTAATCACCCGCTGTGGTATCGCCTGTGCGACCGCTACGGCCTGTATGTGGTGGACGAGGCCAATATCGAAACTCACGGCATGCAGCCGATGAGCCGCCTGGCGGACGACCCGCGCTGGTTTGCCGCCTTTAGCGAGCGGGTGACGCGTATGGTGCAGCGTGACCGCAACCATTGCAGCATTATTATCTGGTCGCTGGGAAATGAGTCGGGGCACGGCAGCACCCACGACGCGCTCTATCGCTGGGTAAAAAGCGCCGATCCGACCCGTCCCGTTCAGTATGAGGGCGGCGGCGCCAACAGCGCGGCGACCGATATTATTTGTCCGATGTACGCGCGCGTTGACGAAGACCAGCCCTTCCCCGCCGTGCCCAAGTGGTCACTGAAAAAGTGGATTGGCCTGCCCGGCGAGACGCGGCCGTTGATTCTGTGCGAATACGCCCATGCTATGGGCAACAGCCTTGGCGGCTTTGCGAAATACTGGCAGGCGTTTCGCCAGTTTCCGCGCTTGCAGGGCGGCTTTGTCTGGGACTGGGTCGACCAGAGCCTGACGCGCTACGACGAGCGCGGCCAGCCCTGGCAGGCCTACGGCGGCGACTTTGGCGACAAACCCAACGACCGCCAGTTCTGTATGAACGGGCTGGTTTTTGCCGATCGGACGCCGCATCCGGCGCTGTTTGAAGCGCAGCGCGCGCAGCAGTTCTTTCAGTTCAGACCCGACGCCGACAACCCCTGGCGTTTTACCGTCAGCAGCGACTACCTGTTCCGCCGCAGCGATAACGAGGTGCTGCGCTGGCACATCGAGCGGCAGGGAGAGCGGGTGGCGCAGGGCGAGGTGGCGCTGGATCTTGCGCCGCAGGGCGAGCAGCAGATTACCCTGACGCCGGTGGACGCGCTGACGGGCGAATGCTGGCTGAACGTCGCCGTCTGCCAGCGCGCCGCCACCGCATGGTCGCCAGCGGACTGGCGCGTCGCCTGGCATCAGTGGCCGCTGCCTGCCGCGCTGGTTCTGCCGCCGCCGCCGGCGTCCGGGGAGCCGCCGACGCTGACCGTCGACGATGACCTGATCGCCGTGACGCATCGCCGTCAGCACTGGCGCTTTCACCCTCGCAGCGGCGAGCTGACGCAGTGGTGTATCGATGAGCATGAGACTCTGCTGTCGCCCTTGCAGGACTGCTTTATTCGCGCGCCGCTGGATAACGATATCGGCACCAGCGAGGCGGAGCGCATCGATCCCAACGCCTGGTCGGAGCGCTGGAAAGCCGCCGGTTATAACGCGATGACCAGTCGCGTCGAGCAGATAGCAACAGAGGCGCTGGCGGATGCGGTGCAGATCAGGGTGCTGCACGGCTGGTATGCCAGCGGCAAACTGGCGTTTCTCAGCCATAAGCGCTACCGCTTCGACGCTCAGGGCGCAATGCGGCTGGATGTCGAGGTCGAACAGGCCGCCGGGCTGCCTGCGCCTGCGCGGATTGGCCTGCGCTGCCAGCTTGCCGATCTGCCGCAGCAGGTAAGCTGGCTGGGACTCGGCCCGCATGAAAACTATCCCGACCGCCAGCTGGCGGCCCAGTTCTCACGCTGGCGGCTGCCGCCGGAGGCGCTCTCTACGCCCTATGTTTTTCCCAGCGAAAACGGCCTGCGCGGCGGCACGCGTCAGCTTGACGGGGGAAGCTGGCAGGTGTGCGGCGACTTTAGCTTTACGCTGGGGCGCTACAGTCTGGAACAGCTGCGCGACACCTCGCACCGCCATCTGCTGCGCGCGGAGCCAGGATGCTGGCTGCATCTGGACGCCGCTCATATGGGCGTCGGCGGCGACGATTCATGGAGTCCGAGCGTCAGCGAGGAGTTTTTGTTGACTCAGCAGCGCTGGCGCTATGCGTTGAGCTTCTCTCCGTCGACGCCAGCAGCGTGCGCGGGCGACGGTAAAAACGCCTGAGCAGCAGCACGTTAAGCAGCACCACCAGCGCCGTCGCGAAGAACACCCAGCGGTAGCCGGTCAGCGCCGAGACGGCTGCGCCAAGCAGCGGGCCGGCGACGTTGCCGAGATACATAAACGACTGGTTATAGCCAAAGATTCGGCCGGTGATGTTATCGCGCGAGTGGCGCACCAGCAGCGTCTGCACCGCGGGCATCATCGCGCCGTCGGCGAAGCCGAGCAGAAAGCGCAGCACGCCAAGCTGCGTCGCGCTGGTGACAAAAGACATCGCGAGCAGTAGCAGCAGCGACGCCACCATGGTGGCCAGCAGAATGCGTTGGGTGCCGATGCGATCGCCCAGCCTGCCGAGACGCGGCGCGGCAATCAGCGCCGAGACGCCCGGCAGCGCGGCGATGACCCCGCTAAGGAAGGCGATATTTTCCGCCGTGGGCGCCAGCTCACGCACAAACAGCGTCAGAATAGGGTTTACCGAGCCGTTGCACATCTGGATCACCATAGTGGTAACGAACAGGCATAGCATCAGCTTTGGATTATCCAGCGAGGCGAAAACCTCGCGTCCGCTCAGCTTCTCTTTTTTGCTGACCGGCGTGTAGCCGGTCTCTTTAATCAGAAACAGCGTGACGAGAAAACTAATCAGCAGCAGCGCAGCGGTGACAATAAACACCATCCGCAACCCCACCCAGTCGGCCAGCAGGCCGCCCAGCATCGGTCCCAGGATAACGCCGCCAATCTGGCCGGTGGAGACGCAGCTCAGCGCCCAGCCGCTGCGGTCACGCGGCACCTGCGCCGCCACCAGCGCCATGGCGTTGGGAATGTAGCCAGAGGTCAGACCCATCAGCGCACGCAGCAGCAACAGCTGCCATGCCTGAGTGACAAACGCCTGCAACAGGATCACCACGCCCATACCGAACGCGGCGCGCAGCAGCATAAGTTTGCGTCCTTTCCGGTCGGCCAGGCTTCCCCACAGCGGCGCGACGGCAGCCGAAACAACAAAAGTAATACTGAAGGTCAACCCAGACCAGATACTGAGCGCGTCACCGCCGGCAATGCCCAGCTGCTCGATATAAAGCGGGAGAAAAGGAATGATTTGACTGATAGCCAGGCCGGTAAAAAAGCAGCCGAACCAGACCGAGATAAGATTAATTTTCCAGGATTCTATTGAGCGTGGCATGAGCAGGCAGCGATAGCAAAAGGAGGTAATAGTTTACCAATGCATCTTTTACGCCGAGCGGCAAATCATGGCACAAAATGGAAAAAACCGTTTTACGCTGCGCATCGGCGCTTTTGCTGCGGCAAATTCCCGGTTTGCCCTTTTTTACAGTGAATTTGGGCGCGTTCTACGCGCCCGGCGTCAGCGGTTGAGCCTGCGTTAAGAAAAGATAAAAAAATATGTCAGTCTGTTACTGACAACTTCTGACGTCAGATCTATGTTTAAAAAAACGCCAGCTTTCGCTGACGTCGGTGTGCCGTCCTGGCCACGCTAACGCCTCCGCCAGATCCCGTCGCGGCGAGGTCCATTGATCAAACCCTGCTGGCCGTCACGCTGCGTTTGCACGCCGTGACAGGCACGCCATCGCCTTAGCTGAGGTAGGTATGAGAGTTCAAAACAGTGCCAGCCGTGCGATTGTGGACTACTTCAACAGCCCCGCATGGAACGCCCCGCAGGAGTCGGATCTGCTGGCGGTGATTTTGCGTGAACTGATGGAGGCAGGCCAGCCTGCGACCAATAAGGCGGTTATTGCGCGCGTGATACAGCGTCTGGAGGCCGAAGGGGATGCTCGCCGTTTGCAAAACTATCGCCAGCTGCTGGCGCGGCTGATGGAAACGGGTCCGCAAGAGTAAAGGCAAAAAAAATTCCCGCCGCAGCGGGAATAAACAAGACGAGCAGTGCATATCGAGAGTGACGAGAAATCTCTGTTGTTCGCGGACTATCCTCGCCGGGATCGATGACAGCCGGATGACACTGCTGCGCCTTTTTTATGACGCGTCAGCCACAGTACACTTTGCTGATGGTGTCGTTTTTATCCGCAAGGAAATTAAGCCGATGCAGATTAAAGTCCATCGTGACCGCGCTGTTCCAGGAAATGGCGCGCACCGGGGTGTCAAAACGCAGGCTGTTGACAGCGCTGAGCGGCTTGCCAACGTAGTTCTGATACTGCGCGGCGCCGCAGGTGTCGTTTTCAACGTCCGACCCCGCCGCGGCGGTTTCCGTTTTGCTGGCTGACTGACAGGCGGCCAGGGCGAGAACGGCCAGAGCCAGCAGCGCTTTTCCGTAATATTTCACGTTTTCTCCTCATGAACATGGTGAACCTGCGCCCAAGAGTAGCAAAGCATGGCGGCGGGCTTAACCCGCTTGTGGGAAAAGAGGCGCTAACCCGCCCCGTTTTTTCAGATAATTCGCACTTACTGACCAATTTTTCCGCCTCGATTCACTACAATTATTAGGACTTATCTGAGGAGAAAAATGATGGAACTGGCAATTTTTGTGGGCTTTGCCGTTCTGATGACCGTGGTTGCGGTTAAAGTTCGTTAAGCCCGAATCCGTGATGTATGAGATGTCGCATCCAGAAGCGCAGTAAAGGCCGCCAGCGGCACCGGGCGTCCTAAAAAATAGCCCTGCCCTTCTTCGCAGGAGAGCCGTTTTAGCTGCTCGAGCTGCGCTTCTGTCTCAATTCCTTCCGCCGTAATCGTCAGGGCGAAAGCGTGCGCCAGCGCGATAATACCCGCCACCACCGACTCCGCCTGCGGCGACTCTGGAAAATCCTTCATCCATGACCGATCGATCTTCAGCCCGTTAAACGGGAATGACTTCAGATAGCCGAGCGCCGCATAGCCGGTGCCAAAATCATCCACCGTCAGCCGCACGCCCAGCGCGCGCAGCCCCTGCATCATCTCCAGCGCCTGCTGAGGGTGTTCAAAGGTCACGTTTTCGGTAATTTCCAGCTCCAGCCGCGTCGCCGGTAGCCCGCTGTTCGCCAGCGCGCGCGCGACGCGCTGAACCAGATCGGTGGTACGAAACTCAACCGGCGAGATATTCACCGACACATAGCGATCGGCTCCCCAGGCGCTGGCGTCACGGCAAGCGCGCGCCAGCACCCAGTCGCTGATGGCGACAATCAGGCCATTTTCTTCCGCCAGCGGAATAAAACGATCCGGGGTAATCGGCTGTCCGGTAGCAGGCTGCCAGCGGATCAGCGCCTCCGCCCCCGCCAGCCTGCCGCTTTGCAGCTGATAGCGCGGCTGATAGTGCAGGCAAAATTCGTCGTTGTGCAGCGCCTGTTCAATTCGCCAGGCCATTTCGCGTTTTTGCTCATGCTGGCTGGCCATATTATCGGCATACCGGACCCAGCGGTTGCGGCCTGCCGCACGCGCTTCGTTTAGCGCCATATCGGACAAACGCAGCAGCGCTTCGGGATGGCTGGCGTCCTGCGGCGCGCAGGCGATGCCGATGCTGGCGGTGAGATAGTGCACATGCTGACCGGCGCCGACGGGCAGCTGCACCTCTTGCAGCAGCCGGGTACAGCGCTGCGCTACCGCTTCAGGCCCATCTTCTTGCAGCACCAGGACAAACTCATCGCCGCCCAGCCGCGCGGCCAGCTCATGCGCCGCAACGCTACGCTGCAACCGCTGCGCGATCTGACAGAGCACCTGATCGCCGACTCTGTGTCCCCAGGTATCGTTTAGCTGTCGAAACTGGTCGAGATCGAGACTCAGGATCGCCAGCGGCGACGCGCTGTGGGGCGACTCCAGATGGCGCGTCAGAAAGGCCTGTAGCTGAAGGCGGTTCGACAGCCCGGTCAGCGCGTCATGATGGGATAAGAAGTGAATGCGCGCTTCCGCCTCCATCCCCTGGGTAATATCAGAAACCGTGCCGCGGAAACCCACGCAGCGCTCCTGATGCCAGATGGTTTTCGCCACCAGATGGCCGATACGGCGCTCGCCCTGAGCGCTCATAAACTGGCAGCGCAGCGGCGCGGAAGAGCTGTTCTCTTCCTGACGCATCAGCCAGGCCACCAGCGAGTGGCTGGGATGGGTTAACAGACGATCGATATGCTTCCCGGTCCAGTCGGCAACGGTATGTCCGGTCACGCACTGAAAGCGGGAAGAGAGATAGATCAGACGCCCCTGCTCATCGGTTTCCCAAATCCAGTCGGAAGCGGCCTCGGCCAGATCGCGAAAGCGCGCCTCGCTGTTCGCCAGCTCCTGCTGACTGATAACCAGCATCGCGAAGCGGCGGTCGGAGAGCACGGCATTGCGGATCGCCTGACGGCTGACGCGGTGGGCGATCCAGCCCGTCACCAGCGCCATTGCCGCCAGCACCGGCAGCAGCAGCGCAAGCAGGCGCGCGCCGGGCATCTTTGACTGCCAGCGCAGCACAACGGGCTGATCGTCCTGCGTCGCCTGTAGCAGGCGCGGCTCCAGGGCGGCGTCGCTGCTGCTGGCCGCCGCGCGCAGCGCGCGCACGTCCAGCATCCTGCCCAGCGCCTGGAGTTTTTCCGGCGTAAACAGGTTAACAAAAATCATAATCGACGGCGGTCCCGGCACGATCGGCAGGTTGGGAGCTTTTCCCATTGAGACTGGCGCCGCCACCACAATCGCGGGCTGCCGTTCAATCACCATATCGCGCACCAGCGCCGCATGGTTCAGGCGTCGCGCGTCGCGCATCAGCCGGGCCGCGCGCTGGGGACCCAGCCAGGACTCCAGCGATAGCTTGCTGAGCCTGCCGTCGATCAGCGCGTAGCGCGTGCGGCCCTGACCATCCACCACAAAGACGCCATCGTAGTGGTACTCCTTATAGAGTTCCGGCCCCAGGTTCTCCTGATCCCAGGCCCAGCTCTTATTCAGCGTGACGTGCAGATTGCGCCACGCCTCTCCCCAGAACGCATAGTCACGCACATCCGTCAGCATGCTTTCCTGACGCGCCAGCCACGTCTGGCGTAACAGCTGACGATCGTGTTCCGTCGCCTCGCGATTTTGCCGCTGCGCGATAACAATGGTCATCAGCACAGAGAGCAGCAGCACGCCAGTGAGCAGCAGCGACAAAACGCGCAGGCTGCGGCGCGTAATGCGCAGGGTGCGATCTTCTGCCGCCAGCGCAACCAGGCGCGACGGCGATTCTGGTGGAACAAAAGTCATCAGAAGCGCTCACAACTAAGCGATAAAATTCGTCCGGCTAACGCGTCGCCTTCTACCGGCAGAGCGCTTCCGAACAGGTTTAAGCCGTTATCGGCGCGCCGCTGCGCGGTTTTAGCCTGAGGGCGGAATTTCCTGCGCTAAGTTTGTACGCGCGCCTCCCTCGACAGGGATCGGGCGCGTTGCTACTATGCGCTTTCCTTCGCTGGCTGGGTCGCCTATGAACACCAATCCCGACAGAGTGACGTTGACGCTGTTCTACGTCGGCAGCTTTGTGATCTATTACCTCGTGACGATGCTGATAACGCTGTTTCCTAATTACGGCGTGCTGCGTAACGACGGACTTCTGGTGCCGGTGCTCTGCCTGTTTGAATTTGCTGTGATCTATCCGCTTTATCGCTTCTACTGCCAGCGCCGCAACGATCTGCCGCTGGGCGAGCTGCGCATTCGTCAGACGCTGCTGTTTATTTTCGCGCTTTTTGCGCTGATGGCCGCGCAGACCCAGTTTTTACAGCCCGAAGGCTGGCTGGTGGAGCAGGCGCAGCAGGGGCGCAACTCGATGCTTATTCTGCTGCTGACCGCCGTCTTGCTGGCGCCGGTGTTTGAAGAGGTGCTGTTTCGCGGCTTTTTGCTTCAGGCTTTTTTGCTGTGGGCGCCGCGCAGCCGCTTTGCCTGTATGCTGCTGACCTCGCTGCTGTTCGCCGCCATGCACACTCAGTATGTGCACTGGGAGACGCTGGTGGCGCTGACGCTTTTCTCGCTGCTGCTCTGCTATGCCCGCCTGCGCAGCAACAGCCTGGCCCTGCCTGTTTTTCTGCATACGCTTAATAATCTTATCGCCCTGCTGCCCGCCTGGTTTTTCTCCTGATCGCCTTACCGCTCAGGTTGATAACGTCGAGCCGACACCTTTGTCTATACTGGATCGTAAAAAAGGATCATATGCATCACAGTCCGTACCAACGAGACCGTGTAAAGGAGTCGAGCCATGTTGATTGGATTTGTGTTGTTAGTGAGCGCCTGCGGCCATGACGCCTGTGATGCCCTGCCGGTATCGGAGCGTATTTATCCGACTAAAGCGGCCTGTGAAACTATGGCCGATCGCATCCATAAAGTACGGCCTAACGTGGTCCTGCTGTGCGGCGAAGTGCATCGCTAATCAGGACCTGAGATCAATATGAGCAAAAAAGAGACAGTTTTAACGTTGCGGTCAGCGGCATCAGCGTTCAAAATATAAGCTGTTTTAAACCATTATCGTTGTGATTCCCATGAAAACACCACGCCCCCGCCGTCCCACTGGACGCTGGGTTTATTACATTTTGTATGACGGCATTCTCTGGCCCTGCCCGGTTCGCTGGGAGTGGGAGAGCGGCTACGGCGGCTGGCTGCCGTTTTATTATTCGCCGACCTTTGAGTTTGTCGCAGGCGATCCGGGCAAAGCGTACCGTATCGCGCGCAGCGATATTCGCGCCAGACAGCGCGAGCAGGATCGTGAATACGTGTGAGGGGGTTCAGTGAGAAACCCAGGGTAACCAGGAGGCGGTCAGCAGAAAGTGAATCAGCTCCAGCGCCAGTATCACCATCGCTAACACACCGAGTTTGTGGCGGCAGACCCACTCCTTTATGCCCATATCATCGCCGCCCATCGAATCAGCATTAACGCACCGCAAATACAGAGCAATACCAGCACCATCTTCCAGTGTTTCTTTGCCGCCAGATATTTCGCCACGCTTACTCTCCTTCCGCAGAAAGAAAAGATGCGCCCCAGGGCGCATCCATTGCGGTTCATCAGAACCAGTGTAAGCCAGCATAGTGCGATCGCCGATTCAGGGCGACCGGCTGGATCAATTATTCAGGGTATAGTCGAGGGTGATCTCGGCATTCAGCACCTGAGACACCGGGCAGCCCGCTTTCGCCTTCTGAATAATCTCATCAAACGCGGCGTCTTCAATGCCCGGCAGGCTGATGGTGCTGGTCAACGCCACTTTAGTAATGGCGAAGCCGTCGCCCTTTTTGTCCAGCGACACGTCGGCGGTGGTGTCGATGCTTTCCGCTTTGTGGCCCGCGTTGCCCAGCATCAGCGACAGCGCCATAGAGAAACAGGCCGCGTGCGCCGCGCCAATCAGCTCTTCCGGATTGGTGCCCTTCGCGCCTTCAAAGCGGGTGTTGAAGCCGTACGGCGTCTGGCTCAGCACGCCGCTTTCGGTGCTGACGGTGCCTTTTCCTTTAATATCGCCTTCCCAGTGCGCCGAACCTTGCTTGTGAATAGTCATATCCTTCCTCCTGTTGGTTAACAGTGAATAAGTATAGACAAGGCTCAGCTGACGGCGCGGGGACGCGGCGCTTCTGCTGCGATATTGAGCAGCGCGCTGGCTTCCACCAGCGAGTCGCGCGTAATGTCACTGACACTGTTGGCTCCGGTCAGGGTCATGGCCACGCGCATCTCTTTTTCAATCAGCGTCAGTAAATTCTCCACGCCGCGCTGGCCGTGGGTCGCCAGCGCGTAAAGCCAGGCGCGCCCCAGCAGCACGCTGTCAGCCCCCAGCGCAATCATGCGCACCACGTCCAGCCCGTTGCGAATGCCGCTGTCGGCCAGCAGCGTAATATCGCCTTTCACCGCATCGGCAATGGCAGGCAGCGCGCGCGCCGTCGACAGCACCCCGTCGAGCTGGCGGCCGCCGTGGTTCGAGACCACAATGCCGTCCGCGCCAAAACGCACCGCATCGCGGGCATCTTCAGGATCGAGGATCCCCTTGATCACCATCGGACCGTCCCAGAATTCGCGGATCCACTCCAGATCGCGCCAGGAGATCGAGGGATCGAAATTCTTCGCCAGCCAGCCGATGTAATCCTCCAGTCCGGTCGGCTGACCGAGATAGGTGGAGATATTGCCCAGATCGTGCGGGCGGCCATGCAGGCCTACATCCCAGGCCCACTGCGGATGGGTCGCCGCCTGCCAGTAGCGGCGCAGCGCGGCGTGCTGCCCGCTCATGCCGGAGTGAGCGTCGCGATAGCGCGCGCCGGGCGTGGGCATATCGACGGTGAAAACCAGGGTCGAGCAGCCTGCCGCTTTGGCGCGCTCCAGCGCGTTGCGCATAAAGCCGCGGTCGCGCAGCACATAGAGCTGGAACCACATCGGGCGGTTGATCGCGGGCGCCACCTCTTCAATCGGACAGACGGAAACCGTCGACAGCGTAAAAGGGATGCCCTTCAGCGCCGCCGCTCGCGCCGCCTGCACTTCACCCCGTCGCGCATACATGCCGCACAGCCCCACGGGCGCCAGCGCAACGGGCATCGCCAGGGTTTCGTTGAACAGGCGCGTTTCCAGGCTGAGCTGGGACATATTTTTCAGCACGCGCTGGCGCAGCGCCACGTCGGCGAGATCCTCAACGTTGCGCTGTAGCGTACGCTCGCTGTAGGCGCCGCCATCGATATAGTGGAACAGAAAGGGCGGCAGAATCCGCTGCGCGGCGGCGCGGTAGTCACTGGCGGCAGAGATGATCATAAGGCGTTTTCCTTGCGTTTAAACAGGATGATCGCCCGGCAGACGCGCGCTGCGCGCCTGCCGGGCTTCGTCTTCATGCAGGCTTTTCAGGGTAGCGTGAACAAAACTCAGGTGCTCCATCGCCGCGCGGCGCGCTTCATCGGCATCCCCGGCGAGGATCGCCTCAAGCAGATGCTGATGCTGCCCGGTGAGGCGGGCGAAGATCAGCGGCTGGCTGTACATACGCTGACGGCTCTGTAACACAGAGGATTGCAGCAGTTCAAAAAAACCGCGCATCGTCTGTAGCAGCACCACATTGTGCGATGCCTCGGCGATAGCGAGATGGAAGCGCACATCGGCCTGCGCGGCCAGGTCGGGATCGTCGCGCTCTGTGAGTTTCAGCGTGGCGTCGAAAGCCAGCCTGAGCCGCTCTTTATCCGCGTCGGTCGCGCGCTGAGCGGCGTACCAGGCGGTGCTCGCCTCTATGGCGTGGCGCGCCTCAAGAATGTCGTAACGGTAGTCCGGGTCATCCTGTAGCAGTTCGCGCACAGGGGCGACGATGCGCTGTTCTGACCAGGGCGCAAGCGGCTGACGCAGCCAGGTGCCGCCGCCGCGGCGGCTTATCAGCATGCCGCTGCTGACCAGCTGCTGTAACGCTTCGCGCAGCGACGAGCGCGAGACGCCAAGCTCCGCGGCAAGCTGACGTTCAGCCGGCAGTTTCATCCCCGGCTCTAGCCTGTGCTGCTGAATGTAGCGTCGGAGCCGCACGACGAGGTGCTCTGCAAGGTCAGGTGTTGAGTCGATCATGGTCATGTCCGCAAAACGCGTGCCTTTTGGTCTGACCAAAAAGGCTCACAACAGGGTAGATGAGGCTGATAGTTAATGTTCTGTTAATTTCAGGCAACCGTTTTGCCCTGGGGATTGTTGCTTTTGTGACGAAAATCCAGCAGAAAACGAGATTGGTAGGACCAATCTGGGAAGAGACGAACGTCGGGGAAGCGGAAATAAAAAAGCCTCCCGGTGGAGGCTTGGCACACCAGGCTATAGCGTTATGCGCTTTTCGCCCATTTTTCTGTGGTCATCATTTCCATCGCCAGCGCAAACAGCGGCTGCTGTTGCTGTTCTGCATTTTCGGCATAACAGCCGATCATTGAGACAACCTTGTCAGCCGACAGGCTTTCACCGTGGACATGCAGCGTAAGCACTGCACGACCCACAATTTTCAGCACGTCGTCATGTGATCCCTGGGCAATATTACTCAATGGAAAACCCTCAAACTGTCGTTGTAATAGAAGTATGGCGCGCTAAATATAAAGCAATTACCGTAATTATTTTATCGGCCAGACCGTGGAGTTTTTTTAATGGTTAATTCTTTTTCTGGAGCAAAAAAACAGGATTTATCTGATGCAAAAAGGAATTAATTTTTACATTCCACCTCTTATAAAGTTAACACTGGACTTACAGATATAGCAAAAAGTGCACAAAAAGTTCATTTACCCCGAAAAACATTAGAAAATAACACGCATTCTCATCTATCTTCGGGTTATTCCTAAGGGACCTGACGCGAATGCTTTCGCGCAGATAACCTTTGCAAGCAGGTTGCCGCGCGCCGCGCATTCTGCCAGACTTGCCGCGCTCTTTTTCGACCACCTTTTAGCCGCCGAGGCCGCCTGTGACCGCATTCACCACCCTTACCACTCTTCCTGCCAGCCAGATCGCTAATCTGCGCGAAATGGGTTACACCGAGATGACGCCCATTCAGGCTGCTACGCTGCCTGCGATCCTGGCGCGACGCGACGTGCGCGCGCAGGCCAAAACCGGCAGCGGCAAGACGGCGGCATTCGGCATTGGACTGCTACAGCATATTGATAGCGCGCGCTTCGCCACCCAGGCGCTGGTGCTCTGCCCGACGCGAGAGCTGGCGGATCAGGTCAGCAATGTGCTGCGTCAGCTGGCGCGCTTTACCCGCAATATTAAGATCCTGACCCTGTGCGGCGGCCAGCCCATCAGCGCGCAGCGCGACTCGCTGGTTCACGCGCCGCATATTGTCGTCGGCACGCCGGGCCGCATTCTGGATCACCTGCAACGGGAAACGCTTAAGCTCGACCAGCTGACAACGCTGGTGCTGGACGAAGCGGACCGTATGCTGGAGATGGGCTTCCGCGACGATATGGAGGCGGTGGCCGCGCTGACGCCCGCCAGCCGCCAGACCCTGCTCTTCTCCGCCACCTGGCCGGAGAGCATCGCCGCGCTCAGCGCCCGCTTTCAGCGCGATGCCCTGCACGTCGCCACCGAAGAGGTCAGCGAACTGCCCGCTATTGAGCAACAATTTATCGAAGCCTCCCAGAATGAAAAGCTGTCTCTGCTTCAGGGGCTGCTGGCGCAGCGTCAGCCGTCATCCTGCGTGGTGTTCTGTAATACCAAACGCGAGTGTGACGACATCGCCGCCGCGCTTAACCAGCAGGAGATGAGCGCGCTGGCGCTGCATGGCGATCTGGAGCAGCGCGAGCGTGAACGCGTGCTGATCCGCTTCGCTAACGGCAGCACGCGCGTGCTGGTGGCGACCGACGTCGCGGCGCGCGGGCTGGATATTAAGGCGCTGCCGATGGTCGTCAACTATCAGCTGGCGTGGGATCCCGAAGTGCATGTGCACCGTATCGGCCGCACCGGCCGCGCAGGCGAACAGGGCTGCGCGGTAAGTCTCGTTGCGGCGGACGAAATGGCGCGCGCCCATGCGCTGGAAGATTTTCTGCAACGGCCGCTTAACTGGCTGGCGGCCAGCGCTCTGAAAAAAAGCGCGCGTCAGCCGCTACCGGCAGCCATGATGACCCTGTGCATCGACGGCGGACGCAAAGCGAAAATTCGTCCGGGCGATATTCTCGGCGCCCTGACGGGGGACGCCGGCTTCCGCGCCGACCAGATCGGCAAAATCGATATGACGCCGACGCACGCTTACGTTGCCGTTACGGCCAGCGAAGCCAAAGCGGCGCTGGTGAAATTAAAACAGGGGAAAATGAAGGGCAAAAGCGTACGGGCGATTCTGCTAAAGGATTAACAGCCGCCCGTCTTAATGGCAGGATCTGAAGCAGCACGCGCTGCGGGCAACCCTGCCGCAAGCTTTGCTGCAACGCAGCGCGTTTACGGGCGCGCCACGTTGCCGAAGGCAGAGCCGCCCTGAAAGGCCTGGCGTGGAGACGCCCCGCCACGCCAGCTTACGGGCGTTTACGGCTCGTCAATCTGGGTGACGTGCAGAACCGTTTTTTCTCCCTTGCCGTGTACGCGGCCGCTGACGCGCACCTGGTCATCGGCTTTGTAGGTTTTTCCGTCAAAGGTTTTTTCCGGCGCGATAATAGTGAGTGTTCCCGTGCTGTCGCGGAACTGGTAATTGTCGCCCTGGAGCTTTTTCACAATATAGCCTTCCAGCGTGACGTAGCCGTCCTGACGAAAATCGCGGATCTGGTTGATATGGGTCTGACCGGTGTCCTCTGAACCCTTATAACCGGCGTCCTGCTCTTTCTGCGGCGGCGGCGTCGCGCCTGCCTCAAAACCGCCCTTCTCGGCCAGCGCCGGTAAACTTAATAAGGCCAACAGCGTAAAGGTCATGACTTTTTTCATGGTGCGCTCCTTTAGTAAAATTTTTCCGTCTTTCCCCTGTAAGCCTGGCACAAGAATCGCTATCTGCCTGAACTGATAAATTTTGTACAGCCGCCTCTCACCTTTTAGCCGCTCATGCCGATAATAATCTTATACCCCCCTTTTACCGCGCCACAGACGGCTACAAGGCAGAGTCAACGATGGATAATTTTCAAAAAGAGATAGATGAAAGAGCGAATCTGGCGTTATCAAACCGCTTTGAGCTACTGCTGTTTCGCCTGGGCATCGATCAGGCCAAAGGCAAATCAGAACTGTTTGGCATTAACGTCTTTAAACTGCGTGAAATCGTGCCGATGCAGCCCATCACCCGCGCGGCAGGCATGTGCTCGCCGCTGCTCGGCATGACCAATATTCGCGGCCAGTTTATTCCGGTAATCGATCTGCCGGCGGTGGCAGGCTGCACGCCGGAAACTGGTCTTAATCTGCTGCTGGTCACCGAATACGCGCGCAATATTCAGGCCTTTGCCGTTGAGTCGGTTGACAATATTGTGCGCCTCGACTGGAGTCAGGTGCATACCGCCGAAAAAGGCATCGGCGGCCATAACATCACCAGCATCGCCTGCCTGGATGACGACAAGGGCAGCAATAACCTGGCGATGGTGCTGGACGTAGAGCAGATCCTTCACGATGTCATCCCCTCAGTGCGCGGCGTCGAGCCGTCGCCGGAAGCCGCGCGCAGCTTTAATATCAAACCCGGCGCTGTGGCTATCGTTGCGGAAGATTCAAAAGTGGCGCGTCAGCTGCTGGATCAGGGTCTGAAAAGCATGGGCATTCCCGTGCTGATGCACAATACCGGCCTTGAAGCCTGGCTGAAAATCAAAGAGATGAGCGACGCGGCACTGGCGGCAGGCGAATCGATCCATGACAAGATTGCGCTGGTGCTCACCGATCTGGAAATGCCGGAAATGGATGGCTTTACCCTGACGCGTAATATCAAGCGCGATGACGTGCTGAAGCGCATCCCGGTGGTGATCCACTCCTCGCTGTCCGGCAGCGCCAACGAAGACCACGTTCGTAAGGTCGGCGCAGACGGCTACGTCGCTAAATTCGAAATCAACGAACTCTCCGCCGTTATTCACAGCGTGCTGGAAAAAACGCTCTGAACTGTCCTGAACACGCGATCGCTGTCGCGTGTTCTTCTCTCTTTTTTCTCCTGTCAGCAACCGGGCAGCGCCGCTCTTTTTCAGGGTGTTTCGCTGCGGCCTGCGATTGCTTCCCCCCGGTATGGCACCGCTTAGCCGGACTAATTAGATCCCCTTCCTGCCGCTCTTAACCCTGCTTGCCGCTAATGAATTTACTTTAGATTCAGCAGGCTGGCAGCAGACCCCGCACGTTACGCCCGGAAAAAAATTAAAGTCAAAACAAAAACATCCGATAACCTGTGCGCCAGCTCTCATTTTTAGCCGTTGCGTATCGGTCTGAGGGTTCGGCACAGGCCAGCCTTAAACAGACGTTAAAAACTTAACTGTCAAAGTGAAATGTTTTATGTCATCGCGGGGAAAACAGAGATGTGGAGTCTAAAAAATATGAAGGTGGGTGCCCGGCTAGGCATCGCATTCGGTATTGTCGTGGCGCTGATGATTATTATCGGCGTAATGACCGTCAGCAAGATTCAGAGTATTAACAGCGGTATCTCAGCTATTGTCGACGACCGTTATGTCAAAGTGCGCCTCGCCTTTGACGTGCGCGACGGCGTCAATGACCAGATCAAATATCTGCGCGGCCTGGTGATCGATACCATGCATCCCGACAGAAACGTTAAACGCTATGGCCAGCTGGATGAAGCCACCCAGCGCACCAATACCGCAATGAACCGCATTGCCGCTATTCAGGTGACCGCCGTCGGCAAAAAGAAAATTCAGGGGCTGATTCAGGCAGGCAAGGATTTTGAAAACGCGAAAACCGCGCTGATTGCGCTGATCAAGGCGGGCGATTTCGACAGCGCCAGCGTCTATGCGCTCAAAACCATGACCCCTTCTCAGAATGCCTTTTTAGAGGGCGCGGAGAAATTCGCCACCTCGCAGGATTCGCAGCTGCGCAGCGAAGGCCAGGTCATTGTTGACGCCGCCAGCAGCGCGATCACCATCACGCTGGTCTGCGCCGTGCTGGCCATTATCGCCTCAATCCTGCTGGGCATCTATCTGACCCGCTCTATCGTGCGTCCGCTGACCGAAGCGGTAGGCGTGGCCGAACGCGTGGCC
This sequence comes from Candidatus Pantoea deserta, assembly GCF_003813865.1. Taxonomy (GTDB): domain Bacteria; phylum Pseudomonadota; class Gammaproteobacteria; order Enterobacterales; family Enterobacteriaceae; genus Pantoea; species Pantoea deserta. Next base: position 121,530 of record NZ_RMVG01000002.1, on the reverse strand, counting down.
GCAGGCGACCTCAGCTCGAAAATTACTATCGACAGCCGCGACGAGACCGGCATTCTGATGCGGGCACTACAGCAGATGAACGATAACCTGCTGAGCATCGTGACCGAGATCCGTACCGGCTCCGATACCATTGCCGTGGCCTCGAACCAGATTTCCAGCGGCAACCTCGACCTTTCCACGCGTACGGAGCAGCAGGCCAGCTCGCTGGAAGAAACCGCGTCAGCGATGGAACAGATGACCTCAACCGTCAGGCACAACGCCGACAACGCGCGTGAAGCTAATCAGCTGGTGGCGACAACCTCTGCCGTGGCGCGTGAAGGCGGTGAAGTCATGGAGCAGGTCATCGAGAAGATGGAGGCGATTGCACTGTCGTCGAAAAAAATCGTCGATATTATCAGTGTGATCGACTCTATCGCCTTCCAGACCAATATCCTGTCGCTTAACGCTGCCGTCGAAGCCGCACGCGCGGGTGAACAGGGGCGCGGTTTCGCCGTGGTCGCCAGTGAAGTGCGCAATCTGGCGCAGCGCTCGGCATCAGCAGCCAAAGAGATTAAAACGCTGATTGAAGATTCCGTAACTAAGGTGGATGAAGGCAGCCGACTGGTTTCTCATGCCGGTTCCACCATTGGCGAAGTCGTCAACAGCGTGAAGAGCGTGGCGGGTATTATGAGCGAGATTACGATTGCCAGCAGCGAGCAAAGCACGGGCATTAGCGAAATCAATATGGCGATTACCCAGATGGAGGCGGTAACGCAGCAGAACGCCGCGCTGGTGCAGGAAGCCTCGGCGGCCTCGCAGGCGCTACAGGATCAGGCAGAGCGCATGGCTCAGGCGATGAGCGTGTTTAAAACCGGCGCGCTGCATCCCGCGCAGTGACCCAGTGAGCAGCAGGCGGCCACCGCTGGCCGCCTGCTGTATTTCACTACTCGATACCACAGACAACGAAACCCTGATTGTGTGCAGCGGATGAAACACATCCATTAAAAAGCGCGCGCCTTATATAAGGCATAAAGACAATAGTAAGCCGCAAAGCTGTTGAAGTTCATAATAATATATTTCAGCTTTTCATTGCGGTTCAGCAAAATAAAAATTCCCTTCGAGTATCCGCCATGTTTGATTTCACTGATTTCGCGTGAAATTTCATTGTGCGTGAAGTGGTCGTGATACATCGCGGTCACAATCTGCATATCCAGCGCCAGCACGCGTTTCGACACGCCCTTAAGAAAGTAGTCGATGTCGCGATGCTTATACTTACTCATGATGGTGTCATACAGCCCGGTCAGGAACTGTTTGCGTGTCTTCAGCTCGTTGTACTGAACGCGCTTTTTTGACAGCGAATCCATGACGTTTTCATAGTGATACGCCGTACTGTCAATCACTATGCAGTTGCTGATGTTGTAAAAGTATTTGAGGTTGAACAACAAATCCTCGCTCATAGAGATGCCTTCGAGGAAATGCAGGCCGTTCGCCTCAATGACCCGTCGGTTATAACATTTGTTATGCAGATAGCCGATATTGTCGCTCATCTCCAGCTCGCCGAGCAGATAAGGCATCTCCTGTGCGGCAAAATAGCCATATTTGCGGATGCTGCCAATCCGGTCGTCAATAAGATTACCTACGATCAGCTCCACCTGACTGCCGTAGTGGTTATCCAGCGACTGCTGAAAACTGGCGAGAAAGTGATCGTCTACCCAGTCATCCGCATCAAGGAAAATAACAAACTCTCCCTGCGCCTGTTTCAGCGCGCGATTGCGCGCGGCGCTGACCCCTGCATTCTGCTGAGAGATAACGTGGATATTTTGCTGGTAGCTAAATTCGTCCAGCAGCGCGGCAGTGCCGTCGGTGCTGCCGTCATTCACGACAATGACTTCATAGTCCTCGCAGGTTTGCTGCAACACACTGATTAATGTTCTTCTCAGTGTTTTTTGGGCATTCCACGCAGGAATAATGATGCTGAACCTTGGTGTTGGACTCATTTTTCATTCCTCTTTACTATCTGAGGGTTTTGGCGTCGTTTAATAAAAACCATATTTTTTTGGGACTCAGAAAAGACCGATGAATGCTGAACATCGGCTGTGCGGCAAAAAAGTAATTCAGCAGCGTGAAAGAGAGCAGCTCGGTCAAAATAACGCTAAAGGCTGCGCCGGTCAGGCCATACAGCGGCACCAGAACGACGGAGGAAACCAGGCAAATCAGCAAGACGAAAAAGGTTTTTTTCACCAGATAGGCATAGCCGTTGTATTTGATGATAAAGCGATCCATCACGCTGCTCAGCAAACCGAACATCGCGCCTAAACAGAGCCAGACCGTCGGCGCAACCGCGTCCTGATAGGCCGGGCCGTAAAAGGTGTGAATAAACGGCGGTGCCAGCAGCGCGACGGCGGCAATGACCAGCGCCGAAACCGCAACCACCAGCAGGTGCAGCTGCTGGATTTTTACAATGGCCCGCTTCGGATCGCGCTCCGAGAAAAAGGCGGGATAAAAGGAAGCCAGTAACGCGTTCGGCAAAAAGACCCAGGCGCCGGACAGCGTTAATGCCACTGAAAACACCCCTGCCTCTTTAACGCCGAGAAAATAGCTGACGCTAAACTGGTTCAGTCGGGTATAAAGGGCGACGGCAACCACGGAAAAAATGAGCGTGCCGCCAGAAGCCAGCATATAGCGGGAATAGGCTTTAAGCTGCTTCGGCTTCGGCCTGCGCAGCGCGCCTTCATAGCGGTGAAATAGCGCCAGCTTAATCACAAACGGAATAAAGGTTGCCAGCACGACAGGCAGCGCCAGATAGTTCGGGTCCAGCTCAAAGTAAGAGATAACGAAGCGTATCGCGAGGCTAATGGTTAAGCCGACGGCATTGGCAATCACATTCAGCCTGGCGTTCAGCATCGCCTCGTTAAACACATTGACCAGATCGAGAGCGGAGAACAGGCAGGCTATGGCCGCGGCAACAATAAAAATCTGCGCCTGAGAGGCCATCTCCTCATGCATCACCACCATGCCTGCCGACGCCAGTATCAGGTAGAGCGTCAGAATCAGCACGGAAGCGGAAATCATCAGTTTGATGCCTGAGCGTTTATTCTGCGACAGCCGTTTCAGCAGAATAACGTCGCTGCCCATATAGGCCACGGTCTGCAAAAACTGAAACACCAGCAGCGAAATGGAAATAATGCCGAACGTCGTCGGCCCGACATACTTCGCCACAAAAGAGGTAACGAATATCAGGCCAAAGACCGCGATGATTTTCTCGGCGATCATCCACATCGAGTTTTTTAATTTCTCTTTCATGGTTAACCTCCGCGTCCTGCGCTTTGCGCCAGTTTGCGCATCTGCGAGATGAGGCGCGGCGAACAGAAAAAGAGCATAAAGTAGAGGCTCCAGCCGTTAATAATCACGCCAGAAGAGAGATAGGACTTAAAGGCCTGACGGTAGCGGCGAATATGATCATTAATAAAGGCGGAATTAAACTCACCTGAGACGATCGCCTTATATAAATAGGCCGAGGAGACTTTCAGCAGCAAGAAATAGAAAAACTTATCATTGCTGCGTCCCAGCACGCGTTGCATTTCGCTAAATGAGCGCGCAAAAGAAAAATGCTTTTCGCGCACCGATGAGCGTGTCGCGGAATTTTCCGACTCGACGTAGTGATAAATCACGCTATTAATACAGATCACCTGCTGTGTTCCCAGCAGGCTGAGATACTGCATAACAAACAGCAAATCTTCAAAGTTGGCGATCTGCTCGTTGAAGCGCAGCTGATGGCTGCGAACCAGTTCGCCCCTGAAAAGCTTGTCGCAGATGCCGTGGCGCGGATGAAAATAGAGCAGATCGTTCACCGCATCGCTGGCGCTGAGCACGCGCTGCGCTTCTGCCGGGAACGAGCGCGCGACAGGCTCGCCCTGCGGCGTAAAGTGCTGCGACTCGCCCACAATCAGGCCTACGTTGTCATTCATCAGCGACAGGCAGCGGCTCAGCGCATCGGCAGGCAGAAAATCGTCCGCATCGACAAAGCGCAAATAGGCGCCGCGGGACGCAGCAATGCCCGCATTGCGCGCCGACGACACTCCGCCGTTGCGCTGGCTGATAATGCGAACCTGTGGATGCGCGCGCCAGCTCTCCAGCATCACCGGCGAGCTGTCCGTCGAGCCGTCATCAATCAGGATCAGTTCCACGCGCGGCTCCCCTTGCGCCAGCACGCTTTCAACACAGCGGACAATCGAGTTCTCGGCGTTATACACCGGCACAATTACGCTGATTAACGGGTCGTTAAGCGTCATCACAGGTCCCCTGCAAATAAAGAGTTTTACGTACGCGATATATTTTTAGTGCCGATAGCATCTCAGCATCTTTTCACTTTTTCCCTCAGGAAAAGTTCGCGACTAAAGAAAATAGCAGACTTGATTAATGAGATATTACGTACCGCACTGGTCCCGTCAATGGCATGCCCGTTAAACCGGAATTTCCGCACCCGCGCGCCAGGTATTTATCAGAATTAATGGATAAGCAGAGATTACGATTATCTGTGAGACTTTTCTTTCAATTGAGAAGCAATGATTAAACAACAAAAAGCGCGCAAATTAAAAAGCGTATCGAGACGCTCGCCAGCATTCTTTTATCTTCGGATTTTTCCTGGTGTTGAGAAGATAAAAAGGCTTAGTTTTCATCAGGCATGATAAAAACCCTCAGGATCAGGTTAGCCAGACTTGATTATTTTTATTGCTCAAGCCGCATAATATTCATCAGCCATCGGTAATGGCCGTCTGATGCAAAAAAAATCATTCGCCGGAAACACAGCGCCAGCTTAAACAAAGATGATGTGAAAGAGGCGAACTAACCAGCACAAAAAAATCACACAGATTAATGTGACGGATGTCTCCTGAATTTGACCCGGCGGTTTAAGAATAGGATGAGATGTCAGGGCAGAGAGAAACAAGGTATTCTACTGAAAAGCAAGGTGAAGAGCGCGTTTATGGCTCTTCACCTTGTGGATTAGAGCGGATTCAACGCCTTCATTACCGCCTCTGGCATGCTGGGCCTGCCGTTCACCAGGCAGGTGGCCACAAAAGTGGCTTCGGCATAAATCACGCCCTCAACCTTTATCTGCTGAACAAAGTTAACCCGGTTACGCTTGTCGTTTTTCTCCAGCACACAGGTTACTTCCAGGCGATCGCCCTTTTGCAGACTTTTGCGGAAGCGCAGCGAGTACTCCAGCACCATATACAGGCGCCCCTGTTTGAATTCCTCTTCAATATCGATGCCCAGCGCTTCGCGCATATAGGCATGACGCGTCCATTCCATATAGAAGGGGTAATAAAGGCCATCTACGATGCCCTGAAAATCAATATGGTTTTCGTCTACCTCATAATGCTTTGCAAACATATCCATTTCTCGCAGTAGTGATTAAATTAACTGTATAATTTTTGTAATTTATCCTGATGCTGAAGGTGGCGCATCGGTTTTTAGTGCCACAGATGATGTAAAAAAGCCAGGCAATGTGCCTGGCCTGGGATCAATTAAGATGCGCTTTCAACTCCTCAGCGGCCTGACGCAGTGCGGTGCGGACCGCCGGAACCTGACTCAGACCGTTTAACAGACCATAGTCGTGGATCAGACCGTTGTAGCGCGTGACGGTCACGTCTACGCCTGCGGCATCCAGTTTACGGCCAAAGGCTTCGCCTTCGTCGCGCAGCACATCCAGCTCCGCGGTCTGAATAAGCGTTGGCGGCAGACCCTGCAACTGTTCAGGCGTGGCGCGCAGCGGCGAGGCCAGGATATTACTGCGATCGCTCGCCTTCGTGGTGTAGTTATCCCAGAACCATTTCATCATATTGCGCGTCAGGAAATACCCGTTCTGGAATTGATGATAGGAACCGGTATCAAAACGGGCGTCAGTGACCGGCCACAGCATCACATCGTAGCGAATGGCCGGCGTATGCTGCTGCTTCGCCTGTAGCGCCACCGCCGCCACCATATTGCCGCCGACGCTGTTACCCGCCAGCGCCAGACGTTTACCGTCTACGCCAATCTCGCTACCGTGTTCTGCAACCCAACGGGTGGCCGCATAGGCCTGATTAATCGCCACCGGATAGTGCGCCTCTGGCGACGGCGTGTAGTTAACAAATACCGCGGCCGCACCCGACTCCACCACCAGATCGCGCACCAGACGCTCATGCGTCGGGAAATCGCCTAATACCCAGCCGCCGCCGTGGAAAAACATAAAGACCGGCAGCGCGCCCTGTGCGCCTTTCGGCTTCACAATATTCAGTTTCAGGGGCTGGCCATTCACTTCAATGGTTTTTTCCGTGACATCGGCATCAGGCAAGGCCGCGCCTTTTTGCGCGCCGATAAGCACCTCGCGCGCCGCCTGAGGCGACAGCTGCTCCATCGGTTTGCCGCCGCTGCTGTTCAGGGCATTCAAAAAATCCTGCACGTGACGCTCCGGCTGCGGTGCTGCGGCGAAGCTGCTGGTAGAGGCGGCGGCCAGCGCCAGTGCTAAAACAGTCTGTTTAACTTTCATGAGGTTACTCCTTTAATCAATTCACTATTAAATCGCACACTATTTAAATGCGCGCTAAGGCTGGTTGCGCATTCGGGATGCAGTGAATTTATATAGTGCGCTATTCAATAGCAAGTTAAATTTATAACCAAAGAAGCGATTATTTTATAACTATTTGATTAATATTATTTTAATAATTTATTTCCGCACAGACTGCTAAATGGGGCGGGTGAATACAGGCAGGCATCCGGCTTCTGAATGATCTGTCCCGTGTTTGATTTGAAGCGAGATCAGTGACTCTTTCAACGCGCCTTCTGCATTCTCATAGCAGTCACCTGTCTGCATGACTGCTTTTTGTATGCTGTGCAGCAGACTGACTGCTACCCGTGTGCAAGGCAGCGTTCGGGAGTACTTATTTAGGTGTGTTGTAACTAAAGGCGAGTTATCGTCTGTTCCAGCTCCTGCTTCCAGCACGGCAAAGATTATCAGATGCCGGGAAAACGATAGCGTGATGCTGCGGACAGGAGCATGGTAAAAGCCGGAAAAAAGGAATAAACAGGACTGGATCAGATAAAAGAAGGATCAGAGTGGTGCCGGAAACAGGAGTCGAACCTGCGACCTTCGCATTACGAATGCGCTGCTCTACCAACTGAGCTACACCGGCATAAAGGCGAGAACTACGGGGCAATACGTTAGAAAAAAGCGGCACTTCCGTCAAGAGCCAGCGCGCGCGGATGCTGGTTTTCTCGTCATTTGACACATAAAAACCGCAAAGCGGGCTGAACGCCCTCTCCTCTCTGCGTCTTCTGCGCCAGAAACAAAAAAAGGCGAGGCCGAAGCCTCGCCAAAACGTGCCCATCCTCAATCGTAATAAGGCACCTTGCGGTCCGTACCATTGATATTGATAAGCACAAAGCCCGAAGGCGTGGTTTTATTTGTCGGCGTACCAGCGGTCGTCGCGAGCGTTACTACGCCTTTCTCATTAGCGCCAATCCCTGCAAGACCATTGTGCAGGCCAAAGCGTGCCGCCGGTTTGAGCGTGCCCATTTTGGTGGTATCCGTCACCACCGACATATCAGGCTGGAACAGCGAGCAGGAGCCGGTATCGAAACGCGTCGGACCGGTGTTTTTCAGGTTAAACATGGTATCGCCGCTGTTGGCGGCCAGTTTGACCCACACCACCGCATAGGTGGTGCCGACGCGGCTGTAGCGAATATCCAGCACCGCCGGCTGCCCCATATGGCAGGCATCCGCCCAGACGGTTTCCAGCCGTTGTAGGTTAATCCAGGTTTTACCCGTACCCACCATATTCACCGGCGAGGTCGCCGTCGTAGAGGGCGAAGTGGCGTCCGCCTTACCGATCAGCTCAATGATCCACTGCTGATTCGCATTAGGGAAAAAGAGCTGCCCCAGGCGATACCAGTTATCAGTGCTGGTGTTATTCGTCACCTTATAGCCGCTGTAATAACCGACGCGCAGCGAACCGGTCATAAAGGTACCGTGGTTTTCATCGCGGCGATAACCGTACTCAAAGGTCGAGAGCCAGCGGCCGCTGGCCGAATCCTGGGAGATTTTCGCGCCGGATTGCAGGCCAATCTGACGCATCACGACGCGCGCATTATTGAGGTTAAACGGGTTGCCGCAGTCCTCGATATTCAGCGTATCGATGGTCCAGCCTCCGTCGGAGAGATCGCCGGGGTTGCGGGTGTGCTCAATCCAGACGTTGCGTAAAATCCCCTGCGTCACGCGCGGCATATAGAGCGTGGCGTCGCCGTAGCCGGTCTGGAAGTTGGCGTTGCTCAGCTCAATCGCCGTGGAGTGATCCCAGACGCCGTTCGGTGAGTTTGACCAGCCCACATCAAAGACGCGCGAATAGGTGTAAAGGGTATAGATCTGGTCAAACTTACTGTCGAGCGTATCCAGCAGTTTAAACACCGTCCCGCCGGTATTCTGCGCGCGGAAGCAGTGAATATTCACCGTCTCCCCTTCGATACAGGTGTTCTCAAAGAACGGCTGGTTATTGCTCACCAGATCGGCGGTGATAGTGCCGGTATTAGTAACGGTGTCGGCACTGGCCTGACCGTTCCAGGCCATACCGGCGATAACCGTGCGGCGCGCTTTGACCTTAAACACCGGCGTGGCGCTTTTATCGGAGATAATGGTGGTGCGCGGCAGCGAGCCGAGCGGCGAGTCGTCGCCGAGCAGACCAAAGAAGGTCGCTTCAGAGGCGCTGAGATCGATAGGCTTGATCAGGAACTTCCCGCCGGGAAAACGCACGGGCAGCGCGACACAGTTGGCGTTCCAGGTTTTGGTCCAGTTATACATCCGCATAAAGGCGTCGGTATCGTCGGTCGCCCCGTCCCCTTTCGCGCCGAAGTGCAGCACGTTCAGTTCGGAAGGATCGTTAATGGTGCGCTTCCAGTAAAAGCCATCGCCGACCGCAATGGTGCCGCCGTCGTCTTTCAGCGTGGTGGTGCCGAGATAGCCGACAAAATCGCCGCCGCCACGGAAGGTAGAATCCTTGTCGTAGTAGCGGTTCAGGCTGGCGACTTCACCGGCTTTGCTGGGTTTGGTCAGGCGCAGTTCAGCATAAGAGTTCACTTCGATCATGGTATCCTCCTCAGGATGTCAGGATGTTAACGCTTGAATAGCGCTAATCAGGGTTTGGCCGGATGGCCGCAAAGCTGATCCCACATGTCGTTGTGGGTATTGATGGCGCGAACGGTGCGCGCGTCGAGGCGCTGGGCGTCGTCGCCGTGGGTGTAAATCGGGGAGAAAAGCACGCAGGCCGAATCGGTGACGGCGACAGGTTCAGGGCTGGTTGTATTTCGACTGCCGCAGCTTGTCACGAGCAGCAGCGTCATCAAGATTGCTGTTTTGGGTCGCAACACGGGTCGCCTCCTCGCGATGCTGTTGTTGTTGATGCGCGACGGCGGCGGTTTGCGCCGCCTCTTTTTGCGCGCTTTCCGTATCGGCTTTCGCCTGCTGCTGCGCCTTGCCGATCTTTTTACCGCCGAAGTAGCTGGCGCCGATCGCCGCAACCACGGCGCCGATCGCGGCGATCCAGTGCCAGCTGCCCGCCAGCAGCGCTGTAAGTAGGCTCATGATTTTTTTGCCTCCAGCTGCTGCTTCTGGATAACCAGATTCTTCTGCCGGACAAACTGCGCAACCACGCCCATCGCCACCATAAAGGCGCCGATCAAGCCGAGGTAGTTGTGAGGAAGAATCGACTTAACGTCTTCGGGCAGAGCGTTCCAGGCATCCAGCGCGGAGGAAGGAAAGGACTGCACCCAGGCGCTGAGCATCGATCCCAGCGAGGCGAGCCATACCGACCAGGTTTTAAACAGCAGACGCGCGTGCGCCACAAACTCCAGCGTGGTGAAGCGCTGCATAATGAGCAGCACGATAATCACCGCCAGCACGGCGATAATGAAAATTAACCATCTCATAGCAGCCCCCTGTACACGTCGTAGGTGCCGCTGCGCATCACTTCGGCATGACGACGGGCGCGTCCCGGCGTCTGACGCGCCCACAGGCTATTGAGCATGGCGTTAGCCGCGCCGTCGTAATCGCCCGCCGCGACCGCGCTCAGCATATTTTTGAACAGCGACAGGCCATCGACGCCAAGCTGATAGGCCATGCTGTAGAGCACATCGCTGCGCGCGTCGTTGCATTTCGCCAGCGCCTGCTGCATCAGCGGACGGCTCTGCATCTGCTGCGCTTTGCCTTCAATGATGCACTTCTTCCATACGTCGCCGACCTGGCGCGGCACGCGAAACACGTAGTTATTGAGCGATGCCCCTTTCGGTCCGATGCGGATGCCGCCCGCCACGGTGGGAAATCCCTGCGTGTCGAGATAAGGCGCTTCGACATACCCCTCTTCAAAATTGAGAATCTCAATAATTTGACTCATAGCCATTCCTCTTTTCCGGGCATGGGAAAAATTTTCCGATGCGACAACGACAGTTAACGCGCACTGATCAGTGCCAGAAATAATCCCAGCGCTTGCCCAGCCAAACCCAGCAGCAGGACTGAACAGTGCGGTGATAATTCCCGTCCAGACAAAACGGGAGAAAAGGTGAAGTAAAGCGGTACAGGCAACAATCAGGACAGGTTCAGCGCACGGCGTAGAGATGCACATGCGGCAGACAGCAATTATCAAAACTGGCGGTCTCGGTACGAGTGACGTGCGGTGTGGCTATCGCCCGCTCAACGCGTGAGATTGTGGGGCGCTGAGCAATGCGCTCGGCGCGGCGTAACGGGGGGGTGTCGGGTTCACAGCCCAGCGCCTGATCGATGCTGAGCTTGAGTCGGCTGAGCGGCTGTCGCCGCCGATGCCTGCGGGTGCGGGCGTTGCCTACAAAGACGCTTTTGCCATAGTTTATTATCGCCATAACTCCTCCTGTGAATGAGTCTTTGGCGATGGGGTGGCAGGCGCGGGTTTTCGGCAAGCCGAACCGTCCCGGATGCCGCGTTTTCCGCTCACAGCGCAGTGACCCGGCTGTAATAACAGCCAGGCTAAGCGCGAGTAGGGAGAAAAAGGCGGCATCTGACGACGCTGCATGTGCGCATCCACCCCATCCCAAAGTTCACTGACTTTGAATGGTTTGATTCGCGCTTGTGCAGCGCCTCGATTGTTTAAGAGCGGCTCATTCCCTGAGTTAACTGCTTCGTTGGTCCACGCTCAAATTATTAACGTGTTCTTATGCTTTATCAAACACCAACAGTTAATTTTTTATTTACTATTGGTTAAATTTTTGAATTTTGCTGAATTATTTTTTTTCAACAGCCGGGCGGAGACCGGATTTGACCGGTCTTTAACCCAGAATCTGATAGTGACGCGCCTGACTGAGGATCACTTTTGCCAGCACCTGCATGCTGTCAACGTCTTCGCGATTAAGATACCAGGTTTCATAGCGCTTATTGTCTGAAATGACAGCGATTTTCCTGTGCTGCAACTGCAGGCGCTTCAGGTAAAGCTGGTTATCCAGAGTGAAAATGTAGATGCCGTCGCCGTCAAACACCTTTACGCTGATGTCGACAAACAGCTGATCGCGCGGCGCAAAGGTCTCTACCATCGAATCACTGTTGATGGCGATAAGGCGGATGTTCTCTGCCGGGCGGCCGTTGAATAACACGCGCGCCTCATCGACGCCGTACTCAACGGCGTGGATGGTCTCGACAAATTCATCGCGGGCATGCAGCCCGGACGCTGACTTCTGACCAATATCCAGGCTCTCAACACGGAAAACGTTGCGCTGCACGTTCAGACTGTCGCTCGACAGCGACGCGGCAGGCTTCTCCATGCCGTACTGCAACCACTCAACCCGCACGCCCAGCAGATGGCTTAACGCCAGCAAATTTTGATCGTCCGGGATGGATTGCGCGTTGAACCACTTCCACACGCCCGGCGTCGATATTTTGCACCCCTGCTGCTGTAACGCTCTGGCAACCTGTTTGTTTCGTCCATGTCCGACAATTCCCGCACTTTCGCATGCGGCAATCAGCCTGGCAGTGAAAGCTTGTCTCGTACTCTCTTTTTTAACCATTAGTTAATAATCTGCCATAGAGGAGATACTGAATGTTATTTTCATTATTGCTACCAGTTCATTTTATATTACCGTCCGTTTACTACCCAATTGCTTTTGTAAAGCAACGCTAATTATCATTATCCCGTTCACCTCCAGCGCAACCAGCAGCAATCGCGCCGCGCCCTGACGCGCCGCTGCTTTCAGGAATGTTCCGTTGCAAAACGCGTAAAAAACGCGCGTCTGCCGCAGAGGAAAAATAATCCCTGACAGGGGCGTCGGAAGATGCGCCTGAAAACTCCAAAATTAGCTGGATCGAAAAAAAGGCATGAAAAAAAAGGGCGTCCGAAATGGACACCCTTATTGTTAAATAAAATCGCAATCAGGGGCGCAAGGTATCGTCACCCCAGGCGACCCATTTATAGGTCGTCAGCGCCTCCAGACCCATCGGACCGCGCGCGTGCAGTTTCTGCGTGCTGACCGCAACCTCTGCGCCGAGACCAAACTGACCGCCGTCGGTAAAACGGGTACTGGCGTTAACGTAAACCGCCGAGGAGTCTACCTGATTGACAAAGCGGCGGGCGTTTTGCGTGCTGCGCGTCAGAATAGCGTCCGAGTGCTGGGTGCCGTGCGTGCGGATATGGTCAATGGCCGCATCCATGTCATCCACCAGCTTCACATTGAGATCCAGCGACAGCCACTCGTCGTCGTAGTCGCCCTCTTTTACCGGCGTCACGCTGGCGTCGCTGCCCTGCAACAGGTCCAGTACATTCTCATCGGCGTGCAGCGGAATGCCTTCCTGCGCCATCCGCGCCGTAAAGGCGGGTAAGAAGCGTTCGGCCATGGCGCGATGGATCAGCAGCGTCTCCAGCGAGTTGCAGGCGCTGGGGCGCTGTTTTTTCGCATTAACGATAACCTCCAGCGCTGGCGCAATCTCCATGGTTTCATCAAGATAGATATGACAGACGCCGATGCCGCCGGTAATCACCGGAATGGTTGAGTTCTCGCGGCACAGCTTGTGCAGCCCTGCCCCGCCGCGCGGGATCAGCATATCGACATAGCGATCCAGCTTCAGCAGCTGATTCACCAGCTCGCGATCCGGATTTTCAATCGCCTGCACCGCAGCAGCAGGCAGGCCATACTGCTGTAGCGCATTCTGAATGACACGCACCGTCGCGGCGTTGGTGCGCCACGTCTCTTTGCCGCCGCGCAGGATCGCCGCGTTACCGGTTTTCAGACACAGGCTGGCAACGTCCACCGTCACGTTGGGGCGCGCCTCGTAAATCACGCCCACCACGCCCAGCGGTACGCGCCGACGCTCGATACGCAACCCGCTGTCGAGCTGGCCGCCGTCAATCAGCTGGCCGACCGGATCGGCCAGCTGGCAGACCTTACGCACGTCCTCGGCGATGGCGCTCAGGCGCGCTGGATTCAGCGTCAGGCGATCGAGCAGCGCGGCGCTCATGCCGTTAGCGCGCGCATCAGCGAGATCCTGCTCATTAGCGGCCAGGATCGCATCGCGTTCGGCATCAAGCCGATCGGCAATGGCCAGCAGCACCTGGTTTTTCTCAGCGGTCGACAGATCGGCCAGCTTATACGCGGCGGCGCGCGCCGCTTTACCCATTTCTTCAAGCATTTGACCGCTCCTTAACTGACGATCATATCGTCGCGATGCACGGCCACCGGACCGTATTCATAACCGAGGATTTCCCCGATCTGCTGGCTGTGATGGCCCGCAATCATGCGCAGCGCGTCGCTGTTGTAGCGCGAGACGCCGTGTGCGATGTCACGCCCCTGCAGGCTGCGTATGCGGATCACCTCGCCGCGCGAGAAGTTGCCGCGCACGTCGCGAATGCCTTTCGGCAGCAGCGAACTGCCGCGTTCGAGTATCGCATCCAGCGCGCCGTCATCGACGGTGATTTCGCCGGCTGGCGGCGCGCCGAAAATCCAGCGTTTGCGGTTCTCCAGCGGCGTTTGCATGGCATGGAAACGGGTGCCCACCGGCTTGCCTTCAATAACGTCGGCGATAACGCCCGGTCGGCTGCCTGCCGCAATAATGGTGTCGATACCGGCGCGACAGGCGACGTCCGCCGCCTGTAGTTTGGTGGACATGCCGCCTGTGCCCAGCCCGGAGACGCTGTCGCCCGCCAGCGCGCGCAGCGCGTCGTCGATTTCATGCACATCGCTGATCAGCTCGGCCTGCGGATTGCTGCGCGGATCGGCGGTAAACAGCCCCTGCTGATCGGTGAGCAGCAGCAGCTTGTCGGCGCCGCCCAGCATCGCCGCCAGCGCCGACAAATTATCGTTGTCGCCGACCTTGATCTCCGCCGTGGCGACCGCGTCGTTTTCGTTGATTACCGGCACGATATGGTTATCCAGCAGCGCGCGCAGCGTGTCGCGCGCGTTAAGGAAACGCTCGCGATCTTCCATATCCGCGCGGGTCAGCAGCATCTGGCCGATATGAATGCCGTAGATTGAAAACAGCTGTTCCCACAGCTGGATTAAACGGCTCTGCCCCACCGCAGCCAGCAGCTGCTTTGAGGCGATGGTAGGCGGCAGCTCAGGGTAGCCCAGGTGTTCGCGCCCGGCGGCCATCGCGCCGGAGGTGACGATCACGATGCGATGGCCGGCCGCGTGCTGCTGTGCGCACTGACGAACCAGCTCTACAATATGCGCCCGGTTTAACCGACGCGATCCGCCGGTAAGGACGCTGGTTCCCAATTTGACCACCAGGGTCTGACTGCCGCTCATAGTTCCTGCCGTTTAAATAAAAAAGAAAAAATTTCTGCGAAGGGACGTTTTATCAGGAGTAGGAAGCGAAGCCAACTCCCCGCCGGGGAAAAGCACAAAAATCCCCAGACACTTTGCTAGTCCAAAAGTTCGCATATCACAAGAAACCAGAAAAAATGTCATAAATCCTTCATCTCAAACCGGTAAAACGTCCCGTGTTTTATAAGCCCTTTGAAGGGCATAACGCATTTTACTCACTGGGATTGATAGCAAATGAAGAAAAGTACACTGGCACTGGTTGTCTCTGCTCTGGCCCTGACTTCGGCTGCTCACGCCGCGGAAGTGTATAACAAAGACGGCAACAAGCTGGACTTCTACGGCAAGGTCAAAGCGATGCACTATTTGAGCGACGCGGACAGCCAGGACGGGGATAAGTCCTATGTGCGCATCGGTTTCAAAGGCCAGACTCAGATTAACGACCTGATGACCGGCTATGGTCAGTGGGAATATCAGTACAACGTCAATAACTCAGAAGGCTCGGATGCCAGTAACGGCAACAAGACCCGTCTGGGCTTCGCCGGCCTGAAGTTTGGGCAGTATGGCTCTGTGGACTATGGCCGCAACTACGGCGTGCTTTACGACGTGGAAGCCTGGACCGACGTCTTCCCGGAATTTGGCGGCGACGGCACCGCGCGTTCCGATAACTTTATGACGCAGCGCGCGACGGGCGTCGCGACCTACCGCAACAACAACTTCTTTGGTCTGGTGGACGGCCTGCGCTTTGCGCTGCAATACCAGGGCCGCAACGACGCCAACGGCGCTAACGCGCGTAGCGACATCAACCGTCAGAACGGCGACGGCTACGGCGCGTCGCTGGGCTACACCCTGGGCGACACCGGCATCAGCGTGATGTCAGCGATCACCTCTTCTGACCGTACTAATCAACAGCAGGCGCGCGCCTATGGTCAGGGCGACCGCGCGGAATCCTGGGGCGCTGGCGTGAAGTATGACGCCAACAGCGTTTACCTTGCGGCTATCTATACCGAAACGCGCAACATGACGCCGTTCAGCGGCACCGACCGCGCGACAGGGCTGGCCGCAGCCGGCGCCGCGAACAAAGCGCAAAACATCGAGCTGGTGGCGCAGTATCAGTTTGATTTCGGACTGCGTCCGTCGCTGGGCTACGTGCAGACCAAAGGCAAAGATATTGAAAACGGAATCGGCGACGCGGATCTGGTGAAATATATCGACGTGGGCGCGACCTACTACTTCAACAAAAACATGTCGGCCTTTGTGGATTACAAAATCAACCAGCTGGACGACGACAACCGTCTGAGCCTGAACAACGACGATGTGGTTGCCGTGGGTATGACCTACCAGTTCTGATCCCTGTCGCCGCCGCGCGCGGCGGCGACAGAGCGTTTCCCTCGCGGTGTCTGATAAACAAGGGCCGCCTCATCAGCGTCCCTTTCTTCTTTGCCTGCCCCGCCCCTGACGCGGGGAACGCGCCGGTCGCAAAGTCGCTCAAGGCTTCCCTGCGCGCTCGTCCCGTCCCCTCCGCGCAGTGACATCAACACGGTTCGCCAAAGCATCAGAACGTCCAGCGCACGCCGGCATTATAGCGCCAGCCCTTCGCGCCGTTGCCGTCAATCTCCTTGCGGTAGTCCGCCTCGGCATACAGGGACACGTCATGGCGGAAGCGCGTCGTGCCGCCGACGCCCACATCCCACATCTGGCCGAACCTGCCGCTGTAAAAGTTCTGGTCGATCGCGTTATCAACCGAGCCGACCTCGACCTTCGCGCCGCCGCCCCAGCCATGAGAATAGCTGGCGCGCAGATAAGGCGTGTATTCGCGCTGCGCATCGTCCTGCCAGGTGCGGTCCAGCCGGGCGCCGACGCGGCCGACCGTCTGGGCATCATCGTTGAAAGAGACGCGAGAACCATCTTTATCGGTGGCGTCGTTAAACGTCAGACGCATCCAGGTCAGCTGCGCCTGCGGCTCCAGACGCACGCCGCTGGCGAAGATAAAGGGATAGCCCGACTCCAGCGAGGCGCTCCAGCCGTCGGCCTTCAGCTTCGCCACCTCTTTCTGCCGCGCAACATCGGTGTCGCCGCGATGCCAGCTCCAGCTCAGCGCGCCGTCAAGATAGAAACCGCCGTCGCGCAGCCAGGTGCCGTAAAACGAGACGCTGTCGCTGTCAAAGGTCGTAGAGCTAAAGCCGTCGGCCGCGTGCGGCCGGATGCGCGTATTGCCGCGCGTGTAGGCTATGCCGCCGCGCAGGCTATCGCTGACGCCATCCAGCTGCAACAGATTGCCGCCGAGCTGCACCGCGCTGTAGTCGATATCGGCGTCAAAGCCGTAGTCGCTAAAGCTGCGGTTGCTTTCATAGGTGAGATTTGAGCCGAGATAGCGCAGAAACAGCTCGCCGCCGGTGCCGCTGCGCTGGCCGTCGCGCAGCTCGCCGAGGCGCTTATGCAGATCGTCGGTAATGGCCTGGGTGTAATAGGCCAGACCAACCGGCGCGGAGAGCCAGGACGGCACCTGCGGCGCCAGCGCCGGACGCGCGGCGGTCGATGCGGCGCGGCCCGCCTGCGGCTGGCAAAGCGAGCCGTCCTCGCAGATATAGCGGCTGGCAAGCCGGTAGTCCCAGCTCTGCCCGCTGCTCTCCGGCGCAAAGCTGTAAAGCCCGTACTGCCACGGACCGGCCGTCACATAGCCACCCTTCAGCGCAAAGCTGTCGGCGCTGGCGCTGCCGGACACCTGCGCCAGCGACACGCCTTCGCTGCGGTCAATCACGCCGTCGCCGCTGGCGTCTCCCGGCGACACGGCGCTGGAGCCGCTGATACGGTCCGCAATCAGCGTGGTGCCGGTGACGTTGCCGTTGACCCGCAGCGCGTCGCTCTGGCCGCCTGCGCCGAGCAGTCGGGTGGTCAGCGTCAGCGTACCGCCCGACGAGGCCAGCGCGCCGTTGATGGTCAGCAGATTATTCGCCGCGCCGCCGCCGCTCAGATCCAGCGTACCGGCGTTGTTCACCACCAGCGAATCGTCGGTTGCGCCCGCCAGCAGCGGATTGACGTTATTACCGGCGAACAGCGTTGAATCAGGGTCAATATTGATGGTGCTGTGCGCCAGCTTAAGGTTGTCGGTCAGCGTCCACTGAGTGTGGTAGAAATTCAGCGTGCTCCAGCCCGCGCCGAGGTTAACCCCTTTGCTGACATCGTCGCCGCTGAACGAACCGCCGCTGGCGTCAATATTGTTGAAACTCAGCGTGCTGCCCGCGCCGCCTGCGGTAGTGATATGGCGGGTGCGGGCCAGGCTGACATTCTCTATCAGCGCCTGATTATTCTCGCCGCTGCCCATGGTCAGGCTGCCATCAAGGGTGCCGCCGGTTACCGCCAGCCTGTCGCTGCCGTTGCCGGTATTCACCTCCCCCACCACGCTGCCGCCAATAAACGCCAGCTGGTCATTGGTCGCGCCGCCCGCCACTATCGGCGTTTCCGGGAATTCAGCCTGAATATCCCCCTGGTTGATAAACAGCGTCTGGCCGCCGCGCAGATCGATAACCGGCGCGACGCGGCTGTAAGAGACGATGCTGCCACGGTTGATCACTTCGCTGGCGGTGCGGGTGACAATCGCCGAGCCGCCCTGTTCGCTGGCGATAGCGATAAAGCCGTCGGAGAAAACCCGACCGGTGGTATTGGCGCGAATGCCGTCGCCCGTGCCGTTGACGATAATTTGATAGCCTGGTCCCACCCGCAGATCGTTGACCGTGGTCGAGCCGTCTTCATTCTGGAACAGGTAGCCGACGCCGCTGCCCATCACGTCCAGGTACGCCCTCCCGTTATAGTCGAACGAGGTGGCGGAGCGAATGCCTGCGCCGTCAACGGGAATAATATAGGCGTTATTCAGCGCAATATTAGTGGTCTCTGCGCGGTTGTTGATGCCGCTGCCGCCGCCGGCGGCGCTGAGAGTAATTTCGCTGGCCTGCAATCCGGCCGCGCCGCGATCGAGCAGCACCGCATCCGCCCCGCCGCTCGCCCGGATACCGCTGCGAAACAGTTGATCGCCCTGAATATCGAGCGTGGCATTGTCGCCGACGCGCGCGCCCGCGATGCCGCCGTCCACCTGCACCGACCCGTTATAGGGTTGATAAATGCCTGCGCCTGCGCTGACGTTAATGCCGGTGCCGGAGGCAACCCGAATCCAGCTCTGGTTGATGAGTCGGCCATTGTTAAACAGATGCGCGCCGGTGCTGTTCTCGCCGCTGAGATCGATGCTGCCGTTATTCATCACCGTGGCGCCGTTGCTCGCCTGAAGCGCGGTGATGTTTTTGCCGCTGCCGCTGATAACGCCGTAGCTGAACACCGCGCCGTCGCCGTTTTCGCTGATGGCGCCGATACTGTTCTCGCCGTTCAGCACGACATTTTCCAGATCCGCATAAGCCCCCCTGGTCGCGCGCAGCGCCACCGCGCCCCTGCCGTTGACGAGGTAGTTATCATTGCCATACATGGTGGTGCCGTAACCGGAAATGGCGATGCCGGTGGTGTTATCCCCGCTCAGGGTGACAGTGGCGGGTTCGCGCGCGGCGAAAATCGCGCCGTCGGCAAGGCGATAGAGGGTCGATCCCGCGGTGCTGACCTCCTGGCTGCTGCCCCAGGTGGTGAGACTGCCGCCGCCCTCTGTCAGCTGATAGCCGGTCTGGTTAGCGTCGTGGAAAACCACTTTGCTCTGCGCTCCGAGCGTGATCCAGCCGCCGTACAGCGCTTCCCCCGCCAGCGCATGGCTGCCGTAGAGATTAACCGTGCCGTTCTGCTCAATGCGCGCCGCATCGCCGATGGCAGAGAGACCCGTTGACGGAAAAAACGCGCTGGCGCTGCCCGCCGTCACGTTCAGCGTGCCGCTGCTGCTTATCGCGGAGGTGGTGGCGCTGGCGCTGTCGAAATAGTAGCCCGACGCATAGAGCGCGATTGCGCCGTCGCTGACGTTAATATCGCCGCTGTTAGTGACTTTGCCGCCGCGCAGCGCCTGAATCGCGTAGCTCTGATCGCCGCGCAAACCGATCGCGCCGCTGTTGATTAGCGCGCCCTGATACTGGGCGATCAGGCCGATCTGCTGACTGCCTGCGCCATTGATAGCCGCGTGGTTGGTCAGCGACGAGGCGTAAGGCTGATCCAGCGCATTGGTGATATAGCGCGTCAGATCGTAATAGTTGCCGTCCACCACCGCGCCGGTTGCGCCGCCCACGTTCAGGTTAAGCTGCGTCGCCGCGTCAATGACGCCCTGGGCGCCGCCTTCGACGCGCAGGCCGGTTGAGGTGTTGCCGACATTGATTGTTGCGCCCCTGGTATTGAGCCGTGATCCTGCGCCGACCACCTCGACCCCGGTCGAGAAGGCCGCGTTGGGGGCAATCGTCAGGCCTGCGCCAGAAAAGTCCGCGCCATCCTGGTAGCGGAAAATCGTGGCGTACCAGTCGTCCGGTCCGGTCGCGTAGTTGCCGCTGGTCGGTAAATGGATTTTCGCATCCGGGCCAATAGCCAGAAAGCCCATCTGAAACTGCCCGCTGCTGCCGAGCTGCGGCACCGCGTCTGTGGCGACCTCGACCGTCGCGTTGCCCTCGGCGCGGATGCCGACCGCGCCGTCGCCCTGCAAATTAATCGGCCCGTTCAGGGTGGCGGATGCCTGACCGCTTGCCCTGTCCGTCAACCCAGACGGCGGTGTTAAAGCTGCCGTTCAGGGTGTCGGCGCGCCCGGCGACGTTGATCGCGCCGCTGGAAAAGGCGCTGGCGCGGTTGCCGTCGCGGGCAATCACTTTCACCGCGGTGGCGCTGTCGCCGTTAAGATTAATGGTGCCGCTGTTGCCCACCAGCCCGCCGCTGCCAGAATCCAGCACCAGCATCCCAACGTTTTCCGCCGGTCGGAACTGCGCCCGGCCATTGATGTCGATCGTGCCGTTATTCAGCGCTATCGCCTCCTGTCCGCCCTCGACGCGCATCGCCACAGCGTTCTGCACTTTGCTGCCCAGAACGATGCGGCCATCGTTGATCGCCGTCGAGTTAAGCAGCTGCGAGATGGCGCTTACGCCGCCGCGCTGATTAATCGCCACATCTTCAGCGGCGTCGGCTTTATCATTCTGCGGCGTGCGGCCAACATAGAGGGTGCCGCCCGCGCCGTTGATAAAGCTGGCGGCATCGCCATTCAGCACCACGCCGGCGGCGCTGCTGCTGACGGCTGAGTCGGCGACGCCGATATTTATGGTGCCGTTATTAATAGCCTGCGAGTCGCTGAGCCACAGCGCGCTGCTGAGGTTGCCTGCCGACGTTATCGCATAGTTCAGCACGCCGTTATTGATGAAGCGACTGCCGTCCGTCGCCCGCACCGTTGTTCCGCTGTAGCCCAGCGTCGCCGGATCGACGCCGCTGCCGTCAGACTGGTTAAAGAAGCCGCCGTTGATCACCCCATTATTGACGCCGGTGCCGCCCACCAGCCATAGCGCGGTGTTGTCATGATCAGGCGAGCCGCTGGCGGCCAGCTTGCCGTCGATAATCGCCCTGGCTCCGCCCGTGGCGCGCACTGCGCCGCCGTCTGCGTTCACCACTTCGAGCGTGGCGCCTTTCTGTACCGACACGCTGGCGCCCGGCCCGTCAGCGCTCAGCACCGAGCGCTCGCCCACCGGGATGACGACCTCATCGCTATAGTCATCGGCGTCGATTACATAGGCGATCGGCGCGCTGTAGAGCGTCAGCGCCTTATTAAATTCCCCGTTGTAACTGTCCGCGCTCAGGTTGCCGCTTTGCAGCTGTTCGATCAGCCAGCTGTTGTACTGCTGTAAATCGTTCAGGCTGGTCACGTTGAACGCGCGGCTGTTGCCGTCCAGCGTGGTCACGCTAAACGGCCCGCTGTAGCGGGCCACGTTATCGACCCAGTAGGCCAGATTAGCGGTATATTCCGTTGCCGAACCGGTAAAAGTAATGCGGTTGTCAGACTGCCAGTTCATCGCCCCGCTGCCGCTGGCGGTGAACAGCTGGCTCTGCTTCGCCGCCATGCTCCAGCCGTTGGTGGCGGCAGTGGCGGCCGCGCCGTCAACGCCAATATCGATGTTAATTGTGCCGTTGCTCACCTGCGCGACGCGCGTGTTGATGTACTGCTGACCGTTAACGTTGTAATAGTCGGGCAGCGTGCTGGCGGGGGTGACCGACGCCAGCGCACGAATGCTGGCCGGGTTATAAACCTGAACGCTGCTATTATTCGGCAGGCTAATTACGTAATCCTGCGCGCCGAACGTCAGGCGATCGGCGCCAATAACGTTGTCATCCGAAATGATTCTGCCGCTGCCTAATAGTTCCCCGACGGTAACGGGCCTGCTGCCCTCTTCTCCTGGCTGAAAACGCTGAATACCGCTCAGTGTTTGCGTTGACCCATTACAGACGCAAAACACCCCGGCTTTATTATCATTTAATAAAGGTGAAAAAGGTTTTAACGTGGCGGCCTGACTAAAAGTAACGGGAAATAACAGGCCCGGCCCAGCGGCCAGGCTTAATAATACCGGGTTTAATTTAAACACAAGGTTTTCCTCCAGAGAGACGGCGCAGAGCCACCCGAACTTTTAGGGTGTCCGGGTTGGCATTCTTTTTCAGGCGATAACAAACGGAGAAAAGCCGCAACAAGACGCGTCGCGCTGGTCGCCATCACACCATTTCGTCAGGAAAACGTCTACAAATCGTAAGTGAGATCGGACTCAATAAAATAAGAATAGGAATTGTGCCCTGTCTGACTCTTTTTTATCTGGACCTGTAATTTTGGCTGGCCGTATTGATTACGCAGGTTTTATAAAGTCGATTTAGTTAATAATGATAATCAAATAAGCGGCAGGAATATTTTCAGGCGTGCGGATTAAAAAGGTACTAACAGCGGCAGAAATTATACCGGGCAGGAAATAAGCAAAGCGGAGAGGCAAATATAAACGCAGCGGGAGAGAGAAACTTATTCAGAAAGGACATAGCCGCTATAAAACAGGCTATGTCTGTTATCCAGGCATCAGCGGCGTTATGCGCTGAGTTTTACCGGTTGCTCATCGAAGCCGCTGGCGGGCGTCAGACCCAGGTTCAGCTCCTGCAACATTGCTTTCAGACGGGTATGGAAGTTACGCAGCGTTTCTTCCACCTTCTGATTATTCTCTTTCCCCTTGATGGTCGCCACTGACCAGTCGCCGTCTTTATCGAACAGGCCGATATGATAGACATAGGTAAAATGATCTTCCTGCGCTTCCAGCTCCATCCACCAGCCCCAGAACTCACGGCTTTCCGGCGCAGGTTTGACATTGACGCAGGCGGCCAGGCAGTCGAAAAAGAACCGCGTTTCTTCACATTTCCCTTCGCGGATATACGGTCCCAGCTCGGTGAAGCGCTTAAGCAGGCGACTACGGGGATGACCACTCGGTAACGTCATGCTAATTCTCCATAAGTTTGACCGTTAGTATTAAAGCAAACCACAGTGAATTTGCCAGCTACTGTTGTAACCGCTTTGCCAGCCAGTCGCAAACCTGATTCAGCGCGCGTTCAAAACTTGCCAGCGCCGGTCGGGGGGCAATGGTTAACAGCTTGCCGTCGGCGGAGGAGCTGACGATCAGACGCGCATCCTCTTCGGGACCAAAGGGATCGTTCGGCCAGTAGCCCGCCAGCATCGGTGTCGGCGTGCGGCGGCCCAGCAGCCCCTGCACTTTCAGCGAGTAGCGGTTCAGCTCGGTGCGCAGCGCGCTGTCGCTGGCAAAGTCCATGCCGAGACGGCTGGCGAGCATGTCCATGTACATATCGGGGATGGCGTCCTGCTGCTGCGCGTTGGTCAGCAGGCTGTGCACAATCGGGCCAAGCGTGGCGACGGCGCGCAGCCGGTTCGCCTCCAGATAGGCCAGCCGTACCGCCACGTTAGCGCCAAAACGGTAGCCGAACGCCGCGACGCGCTGGTGGTCCACCCAGGGAACCTTTGCCAGCTCTTGCAGCACCTGCTGATGCAGAAAGCTGGTGTCCTGATTAAGCCGACATTTCGCAGAAAAGCCGACCGACGGCATATCCAGCGTCAGCATGGCGATGCCGCGCGGCGCAAGATAGTCGTGGAACAGGCGATAGTGATCGCTTTGCAGCGAGTCGAGACCGCCGCAAAACAGCACGGTGGCATAGGGCGCGCTGGCGTTGGGAGGCATATGCAGAAAGCCGGTGATCGGGCTGTTGCCTTCGATATTGAAGCTCAGCGCCTTGAGTTCGCCCGGCAGACGCTGCGTCGCCTCTTCATAGGCGCGGTTTGCCAGCGTCTGCGCCTGATCCGCCAGCTCATCGCCTTTTATATAGGGATAGGCGGCCAGGCTAAAGAGATGCGAGGCGCGCAGCCAGTGTTCGCCCGCCAGATGGTCATCCTGCTCTTTCTGCGCGCGCTCCTGCCAGTAACCCGCCTGCTTTGTCCACTCAAACGGCCAGTTGCCGCTGCGAAAGCCGATCACGGTGTCAAGCAGCGCGTCATCCGTATGGCGCTGGTCACTGATGGCGATACGCGCCAGCACTTCGCTGATCTCCTGCGGCGGCACGCCGCGCCACGTCCACATCAGCTTGTTCAGCATGCGATACCAGCCGTGCTGGCTGGCGCCATCCAGCGTCGCTTCGACGTCCACAGCGGCATGATGCTGGCGATGCACCAGCGACGAGGTTTCGGGATAGTTATAGTGCGGCTTGAAGAGTTCTTCGCTGAGGTTTTTACTCGACATACTCTGTTCTCCTGGCAAGAACTTTAGTGTACTGCACGGCAACAGAGGGCGCGAGGCGAAAAAAGCACAACGCCCGGCAAGCCGGGCGTTGTCAGAAGCAGCGGATTAGGCGCCTTTAACGATAGGCGGGATATAAACCACGCCCATGTCCCACGGCTGTTCAATCCAGGTATTCTGCGGGATGTCCACCACATAGTCGTCCACCAGCGGACGGCCTGCCGGTTTGGCGAAGATAGTGACAAAGTGCGCTTTGGGATACATTTCGCGAATCGCCTGCGCGGTGCCGCCGGTATCCACCAGATCGTCGATAACGATAAAGCCTTCGCCGTCGCCTTCCGCGCGCTTCAGAACTTTCATCTCGCGCTGATGATCATGGTCGTAGCTGGAAATGCAAACGGTGTCGACATAGCGAATGCCAAGTTCACGCGCCAGCAGCGAAGCCGGCACCAGACCGCCGCGGCTGACCGCGATGATGCCTTTCCACTGTTCAACAGGAAGCAGGCGCTGAGCCAGTTTGCGGGCATGAATCTGTAGCATGTCCCAGGTAACGACGTATTTTTCACTCATGAATAGCGATCCCAGCCAACTTAATCGGCTTAAAAATGTGCAACGGGAAAAAGGTTGCGCGAGATTATAAGGATCCTCAGCGCTAAAAACCAGCATACGAACGACCGGTTGCGGCTTTTTAGCGCGCCTGAGTACGCACCCGGCGGTAAACAGTGATATTCTCAGCCCCATCACGTCAGATTCCCTGACGGCGACCCTTTACTGGAAACTCGCGCGCCCCGGCCCGGCCGGCGCACTGACACAGGAGACCTGTCGTGTCTGAATTGTCTCAGCTTTCTCCCCAACCGCTGTGGGATATTTTCGCTAAAATCTGCTCCATTCCGCACCCGTCTTTTCATGAAGAAGCGCTGGCCACCTATATTGTTGGCTGGGCGAAAGAGCAGGGTTTCTGGGTCGAGCGCGACGCGGTCGGCAATATCCTGATCCGCAAACCGGCCACCGCCGGGATGGAAAAGCGCACGCCGGTCGCGCTTCAGGCGCACCTCGATATGGTGCCGCAGAAGAACAACGACACCGTGCATGACTTCACGAAAGATCCTATCCAGCCCTATATCGACGGCGAGTGGGTCAAGGCGCGTGGCACCACGCTGGGCGCGGACAACGGCATCGGCATGGCCTCCGCGCTGGCGGTGCTGGCCGACAGCAGCCTGACGCACGGCCCGCTGGAAGTGCTGCTCACCATGACGGAAGAGACCGGCATGGACGGCGCTTTCGGTCTGCAACCGAACTGGCTTCAGGCCGAAATCCTGATCAACACCGACTCGGAAGAGGAAGGCGAGATCTACATGGGCTGCGCGGGCGGCATCGACTTTATTACCACGCTGCCGCTGACGCGCGAAGCGGTTCCGGCCAGCTTTGAAACCCTGAAGCTGACGCTGAAAGGGCTGCGCGGCGGCCACTCCGGCGCCGATATTCATATGGGTCTCGGCAATGCCAACAAGCTGCTGGCGCGTTTTCTTGCCGCGCACGCCGCCGAGCTGGACCTGCGTCTGATCGACTTTACCGGCGGCACGCTGCGCAACGCCATTCCGCGCGAAGCCTTCGCCACGCTGGCGGTAGAGAGCCATAAAGTCGACGCGCTGAAAGCGGCGGCCGCGCACTTCCTGCTGGCGCTGCAAAATGAACACGGCGTGAAAGAGAAGAACATCAATGTCGTCACCGAGCCGCTGGCGCATCAGGGCGACGCGCTGACCGCTGACAGCCGCGATCGCTTTCTCAACCTGTTGAACAGCACGCCGAACGGCGTTATCCGCAACTCCGACGTGGCGAAAGGCGTGGTTGAAACCTCGCTGAACGTGGGCGTGGTAACCATGGACCATGACAAAGCCGAGATTAACTGCCTGATCCGTTCGCTGATCGACACCGGCCGCGACTACGTGGTGCAGATGCTGACCTCGCTCGGCCAGCTGGCTGGCGCGCAGACCACGCCGAAAGGCGGCTATCCGGGCTGGCAGCCTGACGCTAACTCGCCGATTATGGCGCTGACCCGCCAGACCTACATCGCGCTGTTCGATAAGACGCCGAATATTCAGGTCATCCACGCCGGTCTGGAGTGCGGCCTGTTCAAGAAGCCCTACCCGAACATGGATATGGTCTCTATCGGCCCAACCATTACCGGTCCGCACTCGCCGGACGAACAGGTGCATATCGAGAGCGTGGGCCTTTACTGGAAACTGCTTACCACCTTGCTGAATGTGGTTCCAGAAAAGTAATCGCCCTGCCCCTTCATTAACCAGGCTCCGGCCTGGTTTTTTTATGCCTGCGCCTTTTTCCCAGCACAAAACACCACCTTATTGCTGTTTCCTGTTGTAAAACACCAGGGTTAGCGGGCGCCTCAGCTTTAGCCGCCAAAGTATCCAGATGTCTGGATGGCTAATAAGATTTCGTGCTAGCTTATGCGCTTTCGGCTGTTGCCGCGCCTGAAACTTCAGGAAAAAATTGCGGCCAGTTATTTACACGGGAGCTTCGCTTGATGAGCGCGTTAAATCGCCTTGAGATGCGCAATATCTCTATTGCCTTCGGCGGATTTGCTGCCCTGACGCAGGTGGATTTTGTCGCCGACGGCCATTCGGTTCACGCGCTGACCGGTGCCAACGGCGCGGGAAAATCGACGCTGATGGCGGTGCTGTCGGGTGCGCACAGTCACTACAGCGGTGAAATCCGGCTGGACGGCTCGCCGGTTTCAATACGCAGCCCGCGTGACGCCAAACGACTCGGCATTCATCTGGTGCAGCAGGAGGTGGACGTTGCCTTAGTGCCTCAGCTGAGCGTGGCGGAAAATATTTTGCTGGATCGGCTGGCCGAACCGGGGCACGGCTTTCGCTGGAGCGCCCTCCGCCGTCAGGCGCGCGCGCTGCTGGCGCAGCTCGACGTCAGCCTGGACGTTAACCGCCTGGTAGAGCGCTGCACGCTGGCGGAAAAACAGCAGATTTTGCTGGCGCGCGCCCTGTCGCATCCCTGCCGCTTTCTGATCCTCGACGAACCCACCGCTCCCCTTGACCAGCACGAGAGCGAGCGGCTGTTCGCCGTGGTGCGCCGCCTGCAACACAGCGGCATCGGCGTGGTGTTTATCTCTCACCGTATCCACGAGCTAAAGGCCATCTGCGATCGGCTAACGGTGCTGCGCGACGGCCGACTGATTGAGAGCGGCCCGCTGGCGGCGCTGAGCGGCGAGCAGATCGTCGCGAAGATGCTCGGCCATGAACTGACTGATATTTATCCGCCGCGCCGCCCTGTCAGGCCGCAGCCGCTGCTGCTGGCGGTCGAGGGTCTGCACGACGATCGGCTGTTGCAGGATATTTCGCTGCGGCTGCATAAAGGCGAAATCCTTGGCATTGCCGGGCTGGCGGGCGCAGGGAAAACCGAGCTGTGCAAGGCGCTGTTCGGCGCCAGCAAAAGCCGCGTCACGCGCGGCGAGCTGCACGGCAGGCCGTGGCGTCCGCGTTCGCCGCACGACGCCGTCAGTCAGCGCATGGCGCTGGTGCCGGAAGAGCGGCGTAAAGAGGGCATTTTTATCGACGAACCGGTGGCGATGAACCTCAGCGTCAGCGCCGATAACAGCTTTTCGCGCTGGAGTCTGTTCGGCCATCGCCAGGCGTGGCGCTGGGCAGAGGAGATTATTCAGCGGCTCAACGTACGCACCACCGGTCCGGCGCAGTCGCTGCGCCGCCTGTCCGGCGGCAACCAGCAAAAAGTGGCTATCGGCAAATGGCTACGCAACAACGCCGACGTGCTGATTTTTGACGAGCCGACCAAAGGGGTCGACATCAAAGCCAAAACCGAACTGTTCCGGTTAATCAGCGAACTGGCGCAGGAGGGCAAAGGCATTATTTACGCCTCCGGCGAGTTTTCTGAGCTGGTCGGTCTCTGCGACCGTATTTGTGTGCTCTGGGACGGGCGCATTGTGGCCGAGCTGGACGCGCACGCGGTCACTGAAGAGACGCTTCTGCTTTATTCCACTGGAGGAACCCCTGCGTGAGCAGCAAAGAGATTTCCCTGAATGCGGCCTCCCCGTCGCTGCGCCATCAAGTGTTCGACTTCCTCTATAAGTGGGGCATGCTGATTACGGTGGCGATATTGATCGCGGGCTTTGGCCTGGCGTCTGACAGCTTCCTGGACCCGAACAATATCATCAATATCCTGCGCTCTATCGCCATCGTAACGGTAATCGCAGTCGGCGTGTCGATCTCGCTGACCGTGGGCGGCTTCGATCTGTCGGTCGGCTCCACCGCCTCGCTGGCTAACGCGCTGGTGATCTCGCTGTTCGTCTGGTACGGCATGAACACCGGCGAGGCGATTGCGATAACGCTGGCGCTCTGTACGCTGATCGGCCTGTTTAACGCCTTTCTTATCGTGGTGCTGCGCATTCCCGATATGCTGGCGACGCTCGCCACGCTGTTTATTATTCAGGGCGTGGCCATGACCTACAGCTTCGGCGGCTCGATTACGGAAAACATGGTGATGCCGAGCGGCGATATGGCCGAAGGCGCCATTCCGGCGGGCTTTGGCCTGCTGGGCCAGGTGCCGGTGATCGTCATTATCATGCTGGTGGTGACGCTGGTGGCGCAGCTCGCCCTGTCGCTGACCACTCACGGCCGCCGCATGTATGCGCTGGGCGGCAATCCTGAAGCCGCGCGCCTTTCCGGCATTCGCACCACGCGCTATCGCGTGCTGGCCTATGTGATCGCCTCGCTGCTGGCGGGACTGGGCGGCATTCTGCTCGCGTCGCGCATCGGCTCATCGCAGGTCAATGCGGGCGGCGGCTATCTGATGGATGCGGTGGCCGCGGCCTGGATTGGCCTGTCGCTGGCCGGTTCCGGCAAGCCCAACGCGCTGGGCACCCTGGTCGGCGCCGTACTGCTCGGCGTGCTGCAAAACGGCCTGGTGATGCTCTCTGTGCCCTATTACGCCATGGATATTATTAAAGGACTGGTGCTGGCTCTGGCACTGGCGATGACCTATGTTCAGCGCCGCTAACGCTGATTAACCTGGAAAAATGACAATGAAAATACGATCGCTCTCCTTGCTGGCCGTTAGTCTGCTCTCTGCCAGCGCCCTGGCTGACACCCTTGCGCCGGTGCCTGCCCCTATCGCGAATCATGAAGGACCGGTGCGCATCGCGGTGATCCGCAACTTAGGTTCCGATGACAACACCACGCAGTTCGTTGCGGGCGCAATTCAGGAGGGCCGCAAGCTGGGCTTTAAGGTCAGCACCTTTCTCAGCAACGGCGACGACGCGCGCTTTCAGGATTTTGTCAATCAGGCCATCAGCCAGAAGTATGACGGCATTATCCTGTCGCACGGCAAAGCGCCCTACGCCAGCGGACTGGTGAAGCGCGTCGCTGACGCGGGCATTAAAGTGTCGGTATTTGATACGCCTGTCGATACGCCGATTCCGGGCGTAACCGTGACCGCGCAGGATGACGCCTCTCTGGCGCAGTCGTCGCTCGGCCAGCTGATTAAAGATTTCAACGGCAAGGCCAGTATCGTCAAGCTGTGGGTCGCCGGTTTCCCGGCGATGGAGCGTCGTCAGGTGGTGTATGAGAAGCTGCTGAAGGAAAACCCAGGCATTCACCAGCTGGAATCCATAGGCGCCGTCTCCTCTGACGTACAGGGCGATACCGCCAACAAGATCGGCGCGATTCTGGCGAAGTACCCGAAAGGCAAGATCGATGCCATCTGGGGCTCGTGGGACGCGTTCAGTCAGGGCGCGTATAAAGCGTTGCAGGAAAATGGCCGGACGGAAATCAAGCTCTACAGCATCGACGTCTCCAACCAGGATTTGCAGCTGATGCGCGAGAAGAACAGTCCGTGGGTGCAGACGGTGGCGGTCGATCCAAAAACTATCGGCGCGGTAAATATGCGTCTGGTGGCGAACAAGATCGCGGGCGAAACCACACCGGCTACCTATGATTTTAAAGGGGCGTCGATCTCCCAGCAGCAGCTTAACAGCCAGCAGGGCGCCATTAACGTGGCCTCGCTGAATAAGATCGTCCCCGGCTGGGGCGGCAACACCGACTTCGTCGCGCCGTGGTTCGCCACGCTGGAAGCGAAGTATAAGAAGTAAAAGAAAAGCGGCCTGAAGGCCGCTTTTTTACCGCATCACGCTGCCGATCTTAAGCGTGGCCGCAATATTTCTCGCCGCCAGCCGCAAATTCTCTTCCGCTTTCGCCAGCGCCTCCTCCAGGGTACAGATGCTGTAGAGCACGCTGAATACCGCGTCCAGCCCGTGCTGATGAACGACGCCGACGTCGGCCGTCAGGCTGCCCGCAATGCCGATCACCGGCTTATGAAACTGTTTCGCCACCTGCGCCACGCCAATCGGCACCTTGCCGTTGATGCTCTGGCTGTCGATACGCCCTTCGCCGGTGATCACCAGCGTGGCGTCTTTAACCTGTTCCGCCAGCCCCAGCGCTTCGGTGACGATCTCAATGCCGCGCCGCAGGTCCGCCTGGCAGAAGGCGTGCAGCGCCGCTCCCATGCCGCCGGCTGCGCCGCCGCCGGGAATATGCAGCACGTCGATGTCGAGGTCGCGCTGAATAATGGCCGCATAGTGCGCCAGCGCCTTATCCAGCTGCGCCACCAGCTCCGGCGTGGCCCCTTTTTGCGGGCCGAACACGGCGGACGCGCCGTCGCTGCCGGTCAAGGGGTTGGTCACATCGCAGGCCACCTCAAACCGGCACTGCCTTACGCGCGCGTCCAGCCCGTCAATATTAATTTTCTTCAGCGCGGGCAGCGCGCCGCCGCCATAGCCGATCTCTTTGCCCTGAGCATCCAGCAGCCGCGCGCCCAGCGCCTGCATCATGCCTGCGCCGCCGTCATTGGTGGCGCTGCCGCCAATGCCGATAATGATGTGCTGCACGCCCTTATCCAGCGCGCTTTTAATCAGCTCGCCGGTGCCAAAAGAGGTGGTAATCAGCGGATCGCGCTGCGCCGCAGGCACCAGCTCCAGCCCGCTGGCCGCCGCCATCTCAATAAAAGCGGTGCGCGCATCGCCCGACAGTCCGTAAAACGCGTCGACCGGCGCGCCAAGCGGCCCGGTGACGCACAGGTTGACCAGACTGCCCTCGGTCGCCGCCACCATCGCCTCTACCGTTCCCTCCCCGCCGTCGGCAACCGGTATTTTCACATAGGTGGCGTCAGGAAAGACGTCGCGGAACCCCGCTTCGATTGCCGATGCCACGCCCTGGGCGGATAAACTCTCTTTGTATGAATCCGGTGCGATTACGATTTTCATAGGCAATCCAGGCGCTGTTGTTGGACGATTCATCATCCATGATGACGCTGTGTGGCGGCCGCCGTGGACCGCCGCATAGCGTTAACGGGTAATCTCGACTTTCGCTAATTTCTCATAATAGCAGGCAAGCGCGCTGTGGTCGGCGTTGCCCTGGCCATCGTTGCGCAGCGCCTGCATCATCTCCATCACCGCAGCCGTGAGCGGAAGGTGCGCGCCAATGCCGTGCGAGGTGTCCAGCGCGTTAGCCAGGTCTTTGATATGCAAATCGATACGGAATCCCGGTTTGAAGTTGCGGTCCAGCACCATCGGCGCTTTTGCGTCGAGCACCGTGCTGCCCGCCAGCCCGCCGCGGATCGCCTGATAAACCAGTTCAGGATTAACGCCTGCTTTAGTGGCCAGCGACAGCGCTTCTGACATGGCCGCGATATTGAGCGCGACGATCACCTGGTTTGCCAGCTTGGTAACGTTGCCCGCGCCGATGTCGCCGGTGTGCACCACCGACCCGGCCATCGCCTTCATAATGTCGTAGCAGCGTTCGAAAATCTCTTTGTCGCCGCCGACCATCACTGAGAGCGTGCCTTCAATCGCCTTCGGCTCGCCGCCGCTGACCGGCGCGTCGAGCATATGAATGCCCTTCTCCGCCAGCGCGTCATGCACCTCGCGGCTGGCCAGCGGGGCGATTGAACTCATATCGATAACGATCAGGCCCGGCTTCGCGCCGTCGATGATGCCGTTCTCCCCCAGGCAGACCTCTTTCACCTGCGGCGAGTTGGGCACCATGGTGATCACCACGTCAACCTGCTCGGCGACCTCTTTCGGCGATTTCGCCACGGTCGCGCCCAGCTCGGTTAGTTCCGCCTCGTTGCTGGCGTTGTGGTCGCGCACCACCAGCGAGTAACCGGCTTTCACCAGGTTTTTACTCATCGGTTTGCCCATGATGCCAAGGCCGATAAATCCAATTTTCATTGCCTTTCTCCTCTCGGGTTACTTCTTAAATTTGTCGCACAGCGCCTGAGTGGCCTGACGGAAAACCCCTAAATCGCTGCCTACGGCAACGAAGCTCGCGCCCCATTCCAGGTAGCGGCGCGCATCGGCTTCAACCGGCGCAAGAATGCCGCTCGGCTTGCCCGCCGCTCTGGCGCGCTCAAACACATGCTTGATGACCTTCAGCACCTCCGGATGCGCAGGCTGGCCAAGATAGCCCAGCGCGGCTGAGAGATCGCCCGGCCCCACAAAGATGCCGTCTACGCCCTCTACCGCGGCGATAGCATCGATATTGTCTACGGCCTGCTGGGTTTCGATCTGCACCAGCAGCGTGATGTTGCTGTTTACCGTGGCGTTGTAGTCGGGCAGCGTGCCGTACATATTGCTGCGGTGTGAAACCGAGACGCCGCGAATACCGGCAGGCGGATAGCGCGTTGACGCCACGGCGCGCGCCGCCTCTTCCTCTGTTTCCACAAACGGAATAAGGAAGTTATAGAAACCAATATCCAGCAGACGCTTGATGATCACCGGTTCGTTGCAGGGCGGACGCACCACGGGAGCGCTGACGCTGCCCTTTAGCGCCATCAGCTGCGGCACAAAGGTGGTAATGTCGTTGGGCGCATGTTCGCCGTCCAGCACCAGCCAGTCGAAACCGGCGAGGCCGAGCACTTCGGTAGTAGTAGGGTTCGCCAGCGCGCACCAGCTGCCAATCAGGGTCTCACCCGCCAGCAGACGACGGCGGAAGGTGTTCGGCCAGGCCGTGTTACTCATCATCTCTTCTCCCGTTACAACGGCTCCCCGCAGGGAGCCAAAAGGTTAGCGCACCAGGCATGGACGTTTATTGTCGAAGGTCCAGTTCGGCACGAGATACTGCATCGCCTGCGCATCGTCGCGCGCGCCCAGGCCATGTTTCTGATAGAGCGCGTTGGCCTGCATCACCTGATCCATATCCAGCTCGACGCCGAGACCCGGCTTTTGCGGCACCTGCACCATGCCGCCTTTGATTTGCAGCGGCTCTTTGGTCAGGCGCTGATTGCCCTCCTGCCAGATCCAGTGGGTATCGATCGCGGTGATAGCCCCCGGCGCGGCGGCCGCGACGTGGGTAAACATCGCCAGCGACACGTCGAAATGGTTGTTGGAGTGCGAACCCCAGGTCAGGCCAAAGTCGTGACACATCTGCGCCACCCGCACCGAACCCTGCATGGTCCAGAAATGCGGATCGGCCAGCGGAATATCCACCGACTGAAGCGACAGGGTGTGGCCCATCTGACGCCAGTCGGTGGCGATCATATTGGTGGCGGTGGGCAGCCCGGTCGCGCGGCGGAACTCCGCCATCACTTCGCGCCCGGAATAGCCCTGCTCCGCGCCGCACGGATCTTCTGCATAGGCCAGCACGCCTTTTAGCTGTTTGCCCAGCAGGATCGCCTCATTGAGCGACCAGGCCCCGTTGGGGTCAAGCGTGATGCGCGCCTCCGGAAAGCGCTTCGCCAGCGCCGTTACCGCCTCCGCCTCTTCGCCGCCGCGCAGCACGCCGCCCTTAAGCTTGAAGTCGTTGAAGCCATATTTGTCGTAAGCGGCTTCCGCCAGGCGCACTACCGCCTCCGGCGTCAGCGCCTCTTCGTGACGCAGGCGATACCAGTCGCAGGCGTCGCTCTCCTGGCTCTGATAGGGCAGCGCGGTTTTTTTACGGTCGCCCACGTAGAACAGGTAGCCGAGCATCTCGACGCGGTCGCGCTGCTGGCCGTCGCCCAGCAGCGTAGCGACGTTGACCTGTAAATGCTGCCCCAGCAGGTCGAGCAGCGCCGCTTCGATGCCGGTGACGACGTGAATCGTGGTGCGCAGGTCAAAGGTCTGGCTGCCGCGTCCCGATGAGTCGCGATCGGCAAAGGTGCTGCGCACCAGGCTGAGCACGTTTTTATACTCGCCGACCGTTTTGCCGACCACCAGCGATGCGGCGTCCTCCAGCGTCTGCCGAATTTTTTCGCCGCCGGGTATTTCCCCTACCCCGGTGTGGCCCGCGTTGTCCTTGATGATAACGATGTTACGGGTGAAAAAAGGCGCGTGCGCGCCGCTCAGGTTGAGCAACATGCTGTCATAACCGGCAACCGGAATGACCTGCATCGCGGTGACTTTCGGTGTCGAACTCATTTCCTGCTCCTTACACTGTGGCGCGGCCAAATGCCGGGCGCTTGCGGTCGAATGTCCAACCGGGAATTAAATACTGCATCGCGGTGGCGTCGTTACGCGCGCCCGCGGGCAGTGAGGTATAGAGATCGTTGGCCTGCCGCAGACGATCCCAGTCCAGCTCAATGCCAAGACCAGGGGCGTCCGGCACGGCGATTTTGCCGTTGCGAATTTGCAGCGGCTGTTTCGTCAGGCGCTGATCGCCCTCCTGCCAGATCCAGTGGGTATCGATCGCGGTGGGTTTGCCCGGCGCGGCCGCGCCTACGTGGGTAAACATCGCCAGGGAAATATCGAAGTGGTTGTTAGAGTGGCAGCCCCAGGTGAGTCCCCAGTCGTCGCACAGCTGCGCCACGCGCACCGCGCCGCTCAGCGTCCAGAAGTGGGGATCGGCCAGCGGGATGTCGACGGCGTTAAGCATCACCGCATGGTTCATCTCGCGCCAGTTGGTGGCGATCATATTGGTGGCGACAGGCAGCCCCGTTGCGCGGCGGAACTCCGCCATCACTTCGCGCCCGGAATAGCCCTGCTCCGCGCCGCACGGATCTTCGGCATAGGTCAGGACATCGCCCATCCCTTTACACAGGCGAATCGCTTCGTCCAGATGCCAGGCGCCGTTGGGATCGACGGTGATGCGCGCCTCCGGAAAGCGCCGCTTCAGCGCGACGGCGGCGTCGATCTCCTGCTCGCCCGGCAGCACGCCGCCTTTAAGCTTGAAGTCCTTAAAGCCGTACTTGTCCTGCGCCGCTTCCGCCAGCCGTACAATGGCGTCTGACGTCAACGCTTCCTGATGACGCAGGCGATACCAGTCATGGCCGCCGCTATCGCCGCTCTGGTACGGCAGATCGGTTTTACGCCGATCGCCGATATAAAACAGATAGCCGAGCACCGTCACTTCAGCGCGCTGCTGGCCGGGACCGAGCAGCTCCGCCACCGGTACGCCAAGGCACTGACCGAGCAGATCGAGCAGCGCGGCTTCCAGCGCCGCCACGGCGTTGACGCGCAGCTCAAACGTCCAGGCGCCCTTGCCGAACGTATCGAAGTCGGCGGTCTGATTGCCCTGATGCACCTGCTGCACCAGCCGGTTCATGCGGGCCACCTGCTGGCCTTTCACCTGCGGGATCGCCGCGAGCAGCGTCTGATAAATGGTGTCGCCGCCCGGCGCTTCGCCAACGCCGGTATGACCCGCGCTGTCGGTCAGCACCACGATATTGCGGGTAAAACAGGCGTTGTGCGCGCCGCCGATGTTCAACAGCATGCTGTCGTATCCGGCGACCGGGATCACCTGCATATCGGTAATCACCGGCGTACTTTGCGTACTCATATTCTCTCCTTATGTCCGGTGTTTCAGTTCGACGCGTTTAATGTCCCCGGCAATCACCAGGAAGCTAAACGCGGCGACGAACGCATGAATGCCGACATAGATCAGCGCGCCCTCAAACGAGCCGCTGGTGGCGATGATGTAACCAATAGCAATCGGCGTCACAATGCCGGAGAAGTTGCCGAACATATTGAACAGTCCGCCGCTCAGACCGCTGATCTCCTTCGGTGCGGTATCCGCCATCACGGCCCAGCCCAACGCCCCGATGCCTTTGCCGAAGAACGCCAGCGCCATAAAGAACACCACCACCCATTCCGTTTCGGTGTAGTTACACATCACCATGCTGATCGAGAGCAACATGCCGAGGACGATAGGCGTTTTGCGCGCGATATTAAGCGAGCCGGTTTTGCGCATCAGGTAGTCGGAGATCACGCCGCCCAGCACGCCGCCGAGGAAGCCGCACACCGCCGGGACAGAGGCGATAAAACCCGCCTTGAGAATCGACATGCCGCGCGCCTGCACCAGATAAACCGGAAACCAGGTAATAAAGAAGTAGGTCAGGGCGTTAACGCAGTACTGGCCGAGATAGATGCCCCACATCATGCGCGTTGAGAGTAGCTGTTTGATTTGATACCACTTTTCATCCCAGCTCACTTTGCGCTCAGCTTTTTTCGCGTCCATATTGATCAGCGCGCCGCCCTGCTCCATGTACTCCAGCTCCGCTTTATTGACGCCGGGATGGTCGTTGGGATCGTGGATCACCTTCAGCCAGATAAAGCTCAGGATGATGCCGAGACCGCCCATAAACCAGAACACATGCGCCCAGCCCACTGCCGATACCAGCCAGCCCATAATCGGCGCGAAGATCACCGTGGCGAAGTACTGCGCCGAGTTAAAGATGGCGACGGCGGTGCCGCGCTCCTGCGCCGGGAACCAGGCTGCCACGATACGGCTGTTGCCGGGAAAAGAGGGCGCTTCCGCCAGACCGACCATAAAACGCAGCAGAAACAGCGACACCACGATGCCATAGCCGCTGAAGACATCGACGAAGCCCTGCAACAGGGTAAACAGCGACCACAGGAAGATGCTCCAGAAGTAGACGCGTTTCGATCCAAAGCGGTCCAGCAGCCAGCCGCCGGGTATCTGACCGATAACGTAGGCCCATGAAAACGCAGAGAAGATGTAGCCGAGGCCGACCGAATCCAGACCAATATCTTTGGACATGGCGGAACCGGCAATGGAAATGGTGGCGCGGTCGCCGTAGTTGAACGAGGTGACGATAAACAGCATCACCACGATCCAGTAGCGGGCGTTGGTGCGCTTTTGCACCGCTTCCGCCGTCTGGCTGTAACTATTCATGATGCACTCCTGAAATATAGCGTTCGCTACATTCGCTCTGACTGCATACACATCGCGTTGGGTATCAGAGAGAAGTCGGGTTAAACACGGCGATTTTTTTATAGGGGCAAACCGATAGTGCGTCGTGACGAATAACCTAACGTCGTATTGCGAGAGCCAGTATAGAAAGGGCAAAAAGCGGTGGCACTGGATGAATGCCTGACAATAACGGGTATTTGCGAGGCATTCTTTTGCACCTGCACAACTGTCTGCGGCGTACCTCACGGAACCCGGTTTTTTCACCCGAAAACGGTTAACTTTTAAACAGATAAACAGGGCTTTGTGAGACTCTTCACTTGCGTTTGGATAAACGCTATGAAAACAGCTGATACAGGGGCTTAAAGCCAGTCAGTTGCACAATGCGGCGGGCATACCTCGCCCCTATACTAAAGCTGGCAAATCCGATAGGCATGATAAAGAAACGATAAGGCGCCGCCATGTACGGCGCATATGACTGAAAGGTGAGCGATGAAGCGAATAGTCAATGAGCCGCCACTCTGTATTAAAGTCCATGAAGATGACAATGTCGCCATCGTGGTCAATAACCAGGGACTCCCGGCAGGCACCCTCTTTCCCGATGGCCTGACGCTGACAGAACATGTGCCGCAGGGGCATAAAGTCGCGTTATCGCCCATTGCGCAAGGCGCAGCTATTCGCCGCTATGGCGAAGTCATCGGCTACGCGCTGCGCGATATTCCGCAGGGCAGCTGGATTGAAGAGTCGCTGGTGGCTTTGCCTGAAGCGCCGCCGCTCGCCAGCCTGCCGCTGGCCACTAATGTGCCGCCCGATCTGCCCCCGCTTGAAGGCTACACCTTTGAAGGCTACCGCAACGCCGACGGCAGCGTGGGAACGCGCAATCTGCTCGGCATCACCACCAGCGTGCACTGCGTGGCGGGCGTGGTGGATTATGTGGTGCAGATTATCGAGCGCGACCTGCTGCCCCTTTATCCCAACGTCGACGGCGTCGTGGCGCTCAACCATCTTTACGGCTGCGGCGTAGCGATTAACGCGCCCGCGGCCGTGGTGCCGATTCGCACTATCCATAACCTGGCGCTGAACCCCAACTTCGGCGGTGAAATTATGGTGGTCAGTCTCGGCTGCGAAAAGTTGCAGCCTGAGCGGTTACTGACCGGCACCGACGACGTGCAGGCCATCTCGCTGGATGACAGCGATATTGTGCGCTTACAGGACGAACGCCACGTCGGCTTCGGCGCGATGGTCGAGGAGATCCTCAGCGTGGCGAAAAAACATCTGGAGCGCCTCAATCAGCGCCAGCGCGAAACCTGCCCGGCGTCGGCGCTGATCGTCGGGATGCAGTGCGGCGGCAGCGACGCTTTTTCCGGCGTAACGGCCAATCCCGCCGTGGGCTTCGCCTCCGATCTGCTGGTACGCTGCGGCGCGACGGTGATGTTTTCGGAAGTGACCGAAGTGCGCGACGCGATTCATCTGCTGACGCCACGCGTCATTAATGAAGAGGTTGGCAGGCGACTGCTGGAAGAGATGGCGTGGTATGACGACTATCTCGATCAGGGAAAAACCGACCGCAGCGCGAACCCTTCGCCCGGCAATAAGAAAGGCGGACTGGCGA
Source organism: Candidatus Pantoea deserta (assembly GCF_003813865.1). GTDB lineage: Bacteria > Pseudomonadota > Gammaproteobacteria > Enterobacterales > Enterobacteriaceae > Pantoea > Pantoea deserta. The sequence continues at coordinate 82,255 of NZ_RMVG01000002.1, read as the reverse complement.
ACGTCGTGGAAAAAGCGCTGGGTTCGATCGCCAAGTCGGGCCGCAGCCCCATTGTCGAAGTGCTGTCGCCGGGCCAGCGTCCCACGCGGCGCGGGCTGATTTACGCCGCCACGCCCGCCAGCGATTTTGTCTGCGGCACGCAGCAAATGGCGTCGGGAATTACGTTGCAGGTGTTTACTACCGGCCGCGGCACCCCTTACGGGCTGGCGGCGATTCCGGTGATAAAAATGGCGACGCGCACGGCGCTGGCCGATCGCTGGCACGATCTGATGGACATCAATGCCGGAACGATCGCGACGGGCGAAGAGACCATTGAGCAGGTTGGCTGGCGGCTGTTTCATCTGATTCTGGAGATCGCCAGCGGCCGTCAGCAAACCTGGTCGGATCGCTGGGGGATCCGCAACCAGCTGGCGGTATTCAATCCGGCGCCGGTGACCTGAATATCACGCGCTGCGCTGGCGCAGCGCGGTTAACTCAAAGCTCTTTTCCCCAGGCTTCAACCCAGGGCGAGGTAACGGACTCCGGTTCGGGATCCTCAACGGCATCCACCAGCAAGACGTCGCCGACGCGCTTCGCGCTCTGCTCCTGCAACAGCGCGTCAAACGTCTTGCCCGCGCCGCAAAAATGGTCGTAGCTGCTGTCGCCCAGGGCGATGACCCCATAGCGCAGCTCTGGCTGATAGCCCAGCTTATCTTTCACTTCGCGATACAGACCGGCGATGCTGTCGGGAAAATCGCCCTGGCCGGTGGTGGAGGTGATCACCAGAACCACATCACTGCTGTAATTTTGCCACTGCGCTAAGGTGGCATCGTCAAATACCGCCACCTCATGACCCTGCGCCTGCAAAATCGGCTGCGCCTCTTCCGCCACCAGCAGCGCGTTGCCGTACACCGTACCTACAAATATGCCAATCTTTGCCATGTGCCTGCTCCTTAAACCAGAAGGTTATCCTCGCCCGCCTCGTCGGCAAACTCAAGTGCTGCGGCATTAAACGCCTCTTGCCAGCCAAACTGCTGCGCCAGATGCCGCCATACCCCATCCAGTCCGGCGCGGATCACCAGCGGCTCGCCGGTTATCGGGTGCGTCAGCGCCAGACTGCTGGCGTGCAGCATCAGGCGATCGGCAGCGAAATGCTGCGCCGCGCCGCGATTCTGACGCAGATCCCCGTGCGTAGTGTCGCCGATGATCGGATGACGCAGATGCGCCATATGACGACGCAGCTGGTGTTTGCGGCCGGTGCGCGGCGAGAGCTGCATCAGGCTGTAGCGCGCGCTTGAATATCGGCCAATCGCTACCGGCATCTCCGTCCAGGCCAGCGCCTGATAATCGGTGACCGCCGGCTGAGCGGCGCGTTGTTGCGTGGCGAACTTATCGGCGATCTTATCCAGCTCTTCGACCAGCGGATAATCCAGCGTGCCGCTCTCCTGCAACCAGCCGCGCACCACCGCATGGTAGGTTTTTTGTATTTTATGCTGCTCGAACTGCTGCGCCAGCAGACGTCCTGCCTCGCTGGACAGGCCCATCAGCAGCACGCCGGAGGTAGGGCGATCGAGGCGGTGGGCAGTGAAAACGTGCTGGCCAATCTGGTCGCGCACGGTCTGCATCACCACCACTTTCTCTTTACGGTCCAGCCAGCTGCGGTGTACCAGCCAGCCAGCAGGTTTGTTGACCGCGACCAGCCACTCGTCCTGATAGATAATCTCCAGCATCAGGACGTCTCATCTGAGAACAGGGCGTCAAGCTGCGTCAGACAGCGCAGGAGCGCGGCGTGGCCAGGGGTGCTGGACGCCAGCGCGACTTCAAAATAGGGCGCGACGGCGAAATTTTGCGGCAGCGGCTGCCGCGCGGCGATAAGCGCCCGCATACGCGGGATCAATACCCATTGCAGCCACTCAAGCGGCTCCAGCGTATCCAGGCAGAAAGGCTGGCTGCTGGCGAGCGCGCTGGCCGACGGCGGCGTCGTCTGCCAGTGTTGATGATCGCGCATCAGCATTTCAAGCTGGTCCAGCCGTTGTAACAATAAAGGCGTCATACGCCACCTCCGGCGAGCAAAAAATCGGGCGGCAAGCATATACCATCGCCGGACGCGCGCGCAAAAAAAGGGAGCACTGTGTTAACAGTGCTCCCGGTTCGTTTGCAGCCTTCCCGCTACGTTGATGCTCCCTGCTCTTCCCTGACAACTTTTCCTGTGCGCCATCCTGCGCTTATCATCCTGATAATTCCCTTGGCTTCCTGGCCCGCCGCCCATCATGGGTGACTCTCATTCTCCGTCCTGGAGGTGTCCCTGTCTCGTTCCTGAGTGTCCTGCTTCATCCTGAAGCCTTCCCTGTGACGTAAACTCCGTTACGGTCCCGCCTCCTGGCCTGCGTCTCCAGACGCGGTCCTTATCCTCTGGCTTCCTGCCAATGCTGTTTATTCTGGCAGAGACCGTTGAATAAACAAGGTACTAAAAATCGTTACGCTATTATTTATAGACCCAAATTAGGACTAATGCCATTAAGTCAATGATTCACAATATTTTTACATTCGAGACATATGGCAGTGTTTTTGTAAAAATGCCAATCTCTCACATCCAATGTGAGAAATATCTCACAAGACTACCAGGTATTATCTGCAAAGGGTTCGATAACCGGTTGTAAGTTCTTAAGAAACATCTGAAGATCATAGGCCAGGATCTGCTGTTTTTTTGTGCCGGGCTGTTCAAGAATCACCTCGCCGGAGAGATTACACAGCGAAATGATCTCCTGCTCGGACGCCGTGGTGGCGATAAACAGGGTCGGCGTCTGTTTCAGACGACGCTTCATCACCAGATGGCCGATCAGGTTCTCCTGCAACCGCACAAAATCCTCTTCGCTCCAGACCTGTAGCAGCGATATTCTCCTCCCATCGGCGCACGCCGTCATATCGCCGGCAAACTGCGTGGTGTAAAAGGCGGTGATCGCCTCCTGAAGCTGAATATCCAGCGCGCGCTCGACCGCTTCCAGCGTTGCGGGCAAGGTAAAAGGTTGCGGCTGCCACCAGACTTCATCGGTCTGCGTCGCCACAATGCAGGGCGACGGCACGCCGACCAGCGCCTGACTGGCGGGCGCGTGACCGGTGCGCTGCTGCCAGGCATCGCAATATCGGGTGGTAAACTGTCGCAGGGCGTCCGTAGTCTGTTGCATTACTCTTTTTCTCACCTCTGATGGGTTACACTTACCCACTTTGTTTTGTTTAACGGGTAACCGCTATGTCTTTATATGAAAAGGATCAGGCGCTGAGCAACCTGACCCTGGGCAAACCCACAGCCTATCAGGATCGCTACGATGCCAGCCTGCTACAGGCGGTGCCGCGCAGCCTGAACCGCGCGCCGCTGGGCCTGACGCCAGACTCGCTGCCGTTTACCGGCGCCGACATCTGGACGCTGTATGAACTCTCCTGGCTCAACAGTAAAGGCGTTCCGCAGGTGGCGCTGGGCGAAGTCGTCCTCAACGCCACCAGCGAACATCTTATCGAGTCGAAAAGTTTTAAGCTCTACCTTAACAGCTTTAACCAGACGCGCTTCGCCGACTGGGGCGAGGTTCGTCAGACGCTGGAGCGCGATTTAGGCGCCTGCGCGCAGGGCGAGGTCAGCGTGGCGCTGTTTCGCCTGAGCGAAATCGAAGGCCAGCCTGTCGGTCAGTTTAGCGGTTCCTGCATCGACGAGCAGGACATCGAGATCGACGACTACAGTTTTAACGCCGACTATCTCGCTGGCGCAGCGGGCAGCGACCGCGTTGAAGAGACGCTGGTCAGCCATCTGCTGAAATCCAACTGTCTGATTACTCATCAGCCAGACTGGGGTTCGGTGATGATCCGCTATAAAGGCCCGCGCATCGACCGCGAGGCGCTGCTGCGCTATCTGATCTCTTTCCGACAGCACAATGAGTTTCATGAGCAGTGCGTGGAACGCATCTTTAACGATGTGCTGCGCTTTTGCCAGCCGGAACAGCTTACGGTGTATGCGCGCTATACGCGCCGTGGCGGCCTGGATATTAACCCCTGGCGCAGCAACGTTCCCTTTACGCCGGGCTTTTCGCGTCTGGCGCGTCAGTAGCTTTGCGAGGCTTCTCGCAGCCTGCGCGTCAGGCGTTGCGTTCCTCTTGAGCATTCCCGCTCGACAAGGCTACTCTGGTGGAGGCGGCGATCGGAGGATGGCCGACCAGGGATTTTCGCCGCCGCGAAGGCGGTGTCATCAGTCACCCAGGCGGGTGTAACGGAGTTCATTTGATTACGCATATCAGCCCTCTTGGCTCGATGGATCTGCTGTCTCAGCTGGAAGTGGACATGCTCAAGCGCACGGCGAGCAGCGATCTTTACCAGCTGTTTCGTAACTGCTCGCTCGCCGTGCTTAATTCAGGCAGCCAGACCGACAGTAGTCACGAACTGCTTTCCCGCTTTGAAAGCTTCGACATTAACGTGTTGCGCCGTGAACGCGGCGTAAAGCTGGAACTCATCAATCCGCCGGAAGAGGCGTTTGTCGACGGGCGCATTATTCGCTCCCTGCAGGCCAACCTGTTCGCCGTGCTGCGCGATATTCTTTTCGTTAACGGCCAGCTGTCGATTGCCGGGCTGGAAGAAGCCGCGCCGGACGATTCGGCGCATATAACCAATCAGGTCTTTTCTATTCTGCGCAACGCGCGCGCGCTGCACATCGGCGAATACCCCAATACCGTGGTGTGCTGGGGCGGCCACTCGATTAACGCGGTGGAGTACCAGTATTGCCGCAACGTCGGCACGCAGCTGGGCTTGCGTGAGCTGAATATCTGCACCGGCTGCGGCCCAGGCGTGATGGAAGCGCCGATGAAAGGCGCGGCCGTGGGCCATGCCCAGCAGCGCTATCGCGACAGCCGCTTTATCGGCCTGACCGAGCCGTCGATCATCGCCGCCGAGCCGCCGAATCCGCTGGTCAATGAGCTGATCATCATGCCGGACATTGAAAAGCGTCTGGAAGCCTTTGTGCGTATCGCGCACGGCATCATTATTTTCCCCGGCGGCGTGGGCACGGCGGAAGAGCTGCTCTACCTTCTGGGCATTATGATGAACCCGCAAAACCATGAGCAGGTGCTGCCGCTGATTCTTACCGGCCCGCAGGAGAGCGCCGACTACTTCCACGTGCTGGACGATTTTATCGTTAACACGCTGGGCGAGGCCGCGCGTAAGCACTACAAGATCGTGATCGACGATGCGGCGGAAGTGGCTCGTCTGATGAAAAAAGCGATGCCGCAGGTGAAAGAGTATCGCCGTGAAACCGGCGACGCCTACAGCTTTAACTGGTCGATTCGCATCTCGTCAGATCTGCAAAAGCCGTTTTATCCGTCTCACGAAAATATGGCGAACCTCAATCTCTACACCAGCCAGCCGGCAGAGCAGCTGGCGGCGGATCTGCGACGCGCCTTCTCCGGTATCGTGGCGGGCAACGTTAAAGAGGTGGGCATCCGCGAAATTCGCGAAAAAGGGCCGTACAAACTGCACGGCGAGCCTGAGATTATGCGCCGCATGGACGAACTGCTACAGGGATTTGTTGCTCAGCACCGCATGAAGCTGCCGGGCACCGCCTATATTCCCTGCTATGAGATTATTAAATAACCCGCAAGGAAGGCAGCCCGAACGGGCTGCCGGTTAGCCTATGTCATTTCATCTTCTTATCGTAGACGCCCTCAATTTGATACGTCGTCTGCATGCCGTACAGGGATCGCCCTGCGTCGAGGGTTGCGTCGCGGCGCTGCGTCAGCTGCTGGGCCATACGCAGCCGACGCATGTCGTCGCGGTATTCGACAGCGAGCTGCGCCATCAGGGCTGGCGTCATCAGCTGTTGCCGGACTACAAAAGCGGGCGGCCGCCGATGCCTGACGATCTGCACGCGGAAATGCCCGCGCTACAGGAGGCTTTTCGCCATATCGGCGTAAGCTGCTGGGTTGCGGAAAGCGACGAAGCGGACGACCTGGCCGCCACGCTGGCGGTAAAAATGGCCCAGGCGGGTCATCAGGCGACCATTGTCTCTACCGACAAAGGCTATTGTCAGCTGCTTGCGCCGCAAATCCGCATTCGCGACTATTTCCAGAAGCGCTGGCTGGATGTGCCTTTTATCGAGAGTGAATTTGGCGTTGCGCCGGATCGACTGCCGGATTACTGGGGACTGTGCGGCATTAGCAGCAGTAAAATTCCCGGCGTGGCGGGCATCGGTCCGAAAAGCGCGAAAACCCTGTTGCAAACCTTTGGCTCACTCGACGCTATCTATCAACAGCTCGACGCGGTGCCGGAGAAATGGCGCGCGAAGCTGGCAGCGGGACAGGAGTCTGCTCTCCTCAGCCGGGAGGTAGCGAGACTGAAGCAGGATCTGGCGTTGCAGGGAAATCTGAAAACGCTGCGCTATGAAGGCCAGGCGTTGTCACGCCCGGCCTGAAGCTTAGCGTTCGTCGCGGCGGCCTGGAATGGCTCCCCAGATGCGGCGAATATGCACCGTCACCTCTTCGCGATCGTGATAAAGCTGGCGTGCGCGGATCTGCGCGTTGATGCCCTGCGCTTTAAGCGCTTCGGCCATCATAGTCAGATTCTGCGTGACCTCTTCATAACGCTTTTTCATCGGCAGCTTGAGGTTAAAAATGGCTTCGCGGCACCAGCCGTTGACCAGCCACTCCGTCATCAGGTTAGCGACGCGCACGGGTTTTTCCACCATGTCGCACACCAGCCAGTCGTTGTTGTTGCGCGTCGGGCGAAACTTAAAGCCGTCTTCGCGGCAGTGCGTCACCTGACCGGTGTCCATCAGGCTCGGCGCCATGGGACCGTTATCCACCGCGTAAACCCACATGCTGCGCTTAACCAGCTGATAGGTCCAGCCGCCAGGACAGGCGCCCAGATCGACGGCGTGCATGCCGCCGGCCAGCCGCTCATCCCATTCGTCGGCGGGAATAAAAACGTGAAACGCCTCTTCCAGCTTCAGCGTGGAGCGGCTCGGCGCATCCGCCGGGAATTTCAGGCGCGGAATGCCCATATAGAACGGCGAGTTATTGCCGACCAGCGAGTAGCCGACGTAGCAGGCGCCGGGGGCGATAAAGAAGACGTGCACCACCGGGCGTTTCGGACTTTCATAATTAAGCAAAATCCCCGCTTCGCGCAGGCTGGCGCGCAGCGGTACGGTAAATTTGCGGCAAAACTTTGTCAGCTCTTTGGCTTCGTTGGTGTCTGGCACCTCAACCCGCAGTTCACCGCCCTTCTCCACCACCCCGGTCAGCATACCGACGACAGGCGTAATGCGATCTTCCGGCGGCAGATCCTTCAGCAGCTCGCCCACCACCAGCATCTGCCGGGCAAAAATCAGCGAATCAAACGGCATATCACGCACCAGACGCTCGGCGTCTTCATGCTGATAGCACTCAAACAGCACATAGCCGCTGTTCTCTTTTACGCGCGGAAAACCATAGATCTCGCGCTCGGCGGCGTTGGCGGCGATTTCTGCCGCACACTCTTTTTCAAAACCGGGACGGCAATAGAGTAAAACTTTATTCATGGCGATCTGCCTTTCGTTTCAGACGCAGCGCGCCAATCAACATCAAAAACCAGCCGATCAGGAAGCAAAACCCTCCTACCGGCGTCACGAAAACCCAAAACTTCAGATGCGACAGCGCCAGACAATACAGGCTGCCGCTAAACAGCACGATCCCCAGCGCGAGAAACGCGCTGCTCCAGTAAAACCAGAGATTGGCGCGGCGCAGCATCGCCGCGCCTAAACCGATCACGGCCAGCGTATGGTAGGCCTGATACTCCAGCCCGGTATGGATCCAGGCCATTTCGGCTGGACCCAGCGAGCGACTTAATACGTGGGCGCCGAAAGCGCCAAACGCCACCAGCAAAAAACCGCTGATGGCGGAAAAAATAAACATGGCACGACTGGACATCTGACTATCCTTAAGGCGCAGCGATCATTCACTGCACGGAAATCAACAGGTTAGTGGTCATAGCGAAAACGGAATTTTTCTTGTTCGCTGGCGGCTTTCGCAAGGATCCACTGCCGAAAGGCAGCTATTTTACCCAGTTCTGCCTGGCTGTCATGACAAACCAGATAAAAAGCGTTTTTACTGACTAATACGTCGTTGAACGGGCAAATTAATCGTCCCGCTTCAATCTCGCTTTGCGCCATCACGTTATTCGCCAGCGCCACCCCCTGACCGTGAATGGCGGCCTGCAATACCATGGCGCTATGGCTGAAGATAGGTCCCTGCTGCACGTTAATGTGCTGCAAGCCTAGCTGACGAATATAGGATTGCCAGTCGCGCCGCGACGCGTCATGCAGCAGCGTAAAGCGTGACAAATCCATCGGCGTTTTCAACGGGTTATCGCCGGTCATCAGCACCGGCGAGCAGACGGGCAGCAGATATTCCGCATAGAGTTTCTCCACGCGCAGCCCAGGCCAGTTGCCGCGTCCGTAGAAAATGGCGACATCCACATCGTCAGCCAGCTTCTCTTCATCGCGGTCCACCGCCTGAATACGGACATCGATGCCCGGATAAGCCATATTAAAGCTGGAAAGACGCGGCACCAGCCACTGAATGGCGAAGCTGGGCAGCAGGCTCACCGTCAGCGCCCCTTTCGCGCTGCGCGCCTGAAGTTTGCGCGTCGCATCGTTGAGCGCGGTAAAAATCTCCTTGATGTCGAGGTAGTAGCTTTGCCCCTCTTCCGTCAGCAACAGCGAACGATTCCTCCGGCGAAACAGCTTTAACCCCAAAAAATCTTCCAGAGATTTTATCTGGTGGCTTACAGCTGCCTGAGTCACGAACAGCTCTTCGGCGGCTTTGGTAAAGCTAAGATGACGCGCCGCGGCATCAAATACGCGGAGGGCATTGAGAGGAGGAAGGCGTTTCGACATGGTTTTCCGTGCTCGGATCGAAGGCAAAACACATAAGCTAATACACAGCGCTTACATATTAGTTTTAGTAATCCGAGACATTATAAATTGTCCGTTGAGGAAGCTCCAGCAAATACCTATAGTTGCCGCACTTCCTGAGCCGGAACGAAAAGATTTCAGGATTTGTGAGTGAGTTCGCAGACTTCCGGGAAACTTTTGGCTTGTGGTCGTGATGTTGTGTTTGCATTTTGATCTGACGATTGCAGATCAAACTTTTAATTCCTGTAGATTTACCCTGTCTGTCCATAGTGATTTTGAATAGCACCGCAAATTGCGGTGCTTTTTTTTGCCTGCAACAAGCGCGTTCTCGCTTACTGCACCTCTACCATCTCTTTAACGTCAGCACGGTTGATCTGCTGCTTGTTGCCGTTTGCATCTTTATAGCTAATCATACCGGTATCGTTGTCAACGGATGGCTTGCCTTCTGAAATAATGGTGCGACCGTCGTTGGTATGCATGACATAATTGCTTGAACACGCGGCCAGAGTAAAAGCCATGGCACAGATGGCCAGCACTGCGGAAAGTTTTTTCATCTTCTATCTCCTTGCAGATTGATTGCATAAAACCGCCCGCATGCGCTAACCGGTAGTCAAATCGACTAAAGAAGGTTGCTCATAATGCGGGTTTTGGTTTAAACCTTGCATTATTCAGCATAACGCGCTTTTACAGCTTTGCCAGGAGAGAGCCAGGCTTTTGTTTTGGGCCTATCTATTTGTATGACGAGCCGACATGACTGCATTTAATCCCACCACATTCCGCCAGCAGTTTCCGGCGCTGAGCGATGCAGGCGTCTATCTCGACAGCGCCGCCACCACCCTAAAACCTCAGGTGGTGATTGACACCACTGAACAGTTTTACAGCCTGAGCGCTGGCACCGTCCATCGCAGCCAGTATGCTGCGGCGCGTCAGCTAACGGAACGATATGAGCAGGCGCGGCATCAGGTGGCGCGGCTGTTGAACGCCGCCCATGAGCATCAGATCGTCTGGACGCGCGGCACCACGGAAGCCATTAACCTGGTGGCTAACAGCTGGCTGCTGCCGCGTCTCCAGGCTGGCGATGAAATTGTGGTCAGCGAGGCGGAGCATCACGCCAATCTGGTGCCCTGGCTAATGGCCGCGCAGGCGCGCGGCGCAAAAGTGGTGAAGTGGCCGATCGGCGCTGATTACCTGCCCGATAGTCGCCTGCTGCCCGCGCTGCTGACTTCCCGTACCCGCCTGCTGGCTATTGGTCAGATGTCTAACGTCACGGGCGGCTGTCCGGATCTGGCGCAGGCGATCGCGCTGGCGCACAGCGTCGGCGCGAAAGTCATGGTCGACGGCGCGCAGGGCGTGGCGCACTGCCCGCCCGACGTGCAGGCGCTGGACATTGATTTTTATGCCTTCTCCGCCCATAAGCTTTACGGTCCCACCGGCATCGGCGCGCTGTATGGCAAAGCCGAGCTGCTGGACGAGATGGCGCCGTGGCAGGGCGGCGGCAAGATGCTGACGCAGGTCGATTTTAACGGCTTTGCCCCGCAGCCGGTTCCCTGGCGTTTTGAAGCCGGCACGCCGAACGTGGCGGGCGTCGTCGGGCTAAGCGCCGCGCTCAGCTGGCTGGAGCGGCACGATCGGCTGAAAGCGGAGATGTGGAGCCAGCAGCTTGCCAGTCTGGCTGAAGAGCAGCTAGGGGAATTTCCCGGCTTTCGCAGTTACCGCGCAGGAAGATCGAGCGTGCTGTCTTTTGATTTTGAGGGCATTCACCACAGCGACATCGTGACGCTGCTGGCTGAACAGGGCATCGCCCTGCGAGCAGGCCAGCACTGCGCGCAGCCGCTGATGGCGGCGCTGGGCGTAAGCGGCACGCTGCGCGTCTCTTTTGCCCCCTATAATAATTTACAGGACGTTGATGCACTGACGCGCGCCGTCTATACCGCGCTCGATCTGTTAGCGGAGGAGGAATCATGAGTCAGACGTTGACTGGCCCGCACCCGTTTGGCGATCTCATCACGCTTGATAGCCTGAAAGAGAAATTCGCCCATTTTCAGCAGTGGGAAGATCGCTACCGTCAGCTGATCCAGCTTAGCCGCCAGCTGCCCGCGTTGCCAGACGAACTCAAAACCCCCGGCATCGAGCTGAGCGGCTGCGAAAACCGCGTCTGGCTCAGCAGCCAGCTGCGCCACGACGGCACGCTGCACTTCTATGGCGACAGCGAAGGCCGTATCGTACGCGGCCTGCTGGCGGTGCTGCTCACCGCCGTGGAAGGGCAAACGCCGCAGGCGCTGCTGCAAAGCGATCCGCTTCAGCTGTTTGACGAACTGGGCCTGCGCGCCCAGCTCAGCGCCTCGCGCAGCAGCGGGCTGAAAGCGCTGGCGGAAGCGGTGCGTCAGCAGGCCGCGCGCGCCAGCCAGCTCTGAGGCTTACGCCGCCTGACGCGCGGCGCGCGCCAGAAATTTCTTCAGCGCGTGAGACACCGCGACAAAACCAAAGGTCGCGGTCACCATCGTGGCCGCGCCGAATCCCGCCTCGCAGTCCATTCTTTTTGGCCCTTCCGCCGTGCTGCGCGCCGCGCAGACGCTGCCGTCCGGCTGTGGGTACATCAGCGCTTCGGTAGAGAAAACGCAGTCGATGCCCAGCTTGCCTTTGCTGTTTTTCACCACGCCAAGCTGCTTCAGCCGCTCACGCAGTTTCGCCGCCAGCGGATCCTGAATGGTTTTCGCCAGATCGGCGACCTGGATCTGCGTGGGATCGATCTGTCCGCCCGCGCCGCCCGTCGTGATCAGCGGGATCTTATTGCGACGGCACCAGGCGATCAGCGCGGCTTTCGGCCGCACGCTGTCGATGGCGTCGATCACGTAGTCAAAGCCCGCGGCCATCAGCTGCGCCGTATTGTCCGGCGTGATGAAGTCATCAATGCAGATCACTTCGCAGTCAGGATTAATGGCGCGCAAGCGCTCCGCCATAACCTCGGTTTTCGCCTTACCGACGTTGCCGTTCAGCGCATGGATTTGACGATTGGTATTGGTGATGCAGACATCATCCATATCAATCAGGGTAATTTTACCGATGCCGGTGCGCGCCAGGGCTTCCGCCGCCCAGGAGCCGACGCCGCCGATACCGATCACGCAGAAATGCGCCGCCGCAAACTGCGCCAGCGCATCCTGCCCATAAAGACGTGCCGTGCCGCCGAAGCGCTGACGCCAGGCGTCGTTAACCACACTCATAATTAACCTTGTTGCCGCTTGCGGGCGCTGCCGCCCGTAAGCGTGATATCAGTTTGAACCCAGTAACAGAGAGCCATTATCGCCGTTTTGCGGCGTGCTGAACAGCGGCTGGCCGGTTCCCGGCGCGGCTTTCAGCACCCAGACGCGGCCATAGTGATTGTAGAAGCCCGCCAGATGCGCCGCGTCGGGTCCGATGCCCTGATAGATGTCAAAGTGCTGGCCTTTGATCGCCCCGCCGACATCCAGCGCTACCATCAGGCGCATCTCATACTTACCGTTGAACTTGCCCTTTTCGTTAAGCTGCGGCACTTCGGCCAGCAGCGCGGTGCCTGCCGGGATCAGCGAGCGGTCGGAAGCCACAGAGGCTTTCGCCACCAGCGGCACCGCGCTGGCGCCGCGCACCGGCGTATAAGGTTCCGGCTTAAAGAAGACGAATGAAGGGTTGGTTTCCAGCAGCGCGCGCACCTCCTGCTCGGAGTGGGCGGCCGCCCAGTCGCGGATGGCCTGCATCGACATATCTTCACGCTTCACTTCGCCACGGTCGATCAACTCTTTGCCGATACTGTGGTAAGCCCAGCCGTTTTTGCCGCCGTAGCCGAAGAACGTCATCGGGCGGCCATCGCCGAAATCAACGTAGCCGCTGCCCTGCACGTCCATAATAAAATTATCGATCAGCGAGTTGCTCCAGCCAATAACGTAACGCTCGTCCAGCGCGCCGCTATAAATAGAGGCGCGGCTCGGCAGTTTCGCGCCGCGTTGACGCGGCGGCATACGGTAGATGGGATACTGGAACTCGCCCTGACGCGTATAGCGCGCCTGCACCACCGGCGTATAGTAGCCGGTAAACTGCACGTTGCCGTAGTTATCCGTTCCCTCCATCTGGAAGGCGTTCAGGCCGAACTGGCGCAGCTGTCGCGTATCGGCGCCAGCCATCAGCCAGCTCTCAATGGCGCTATAGGTGCCGGTGTGACGGCCATATAAGGCAGACGAGGCCGACTGAATTTGTCGCACCTGTTCGCCAAAATCTCTGCCGTTAACGGGACTGCCCTTTGCATTGGGCTGATTAACCAGCGCCAGCGGCTGTTCCAGCTTGCCGTCTTTATATTGCTGACCGCGATCGGTGGGTTTTGAGCTACAACCCGCCAGCAGGGCAAAAACTGCCCCAGTAAGTGCGTACTTCGCCCAGTGTCCTTTATTCATCGCCATCTCTTTTCATCATCAGTGTTCGCCACGCGACGATAGCAAAGCGCCCGGCAGATTGAAATCCGTCCGCCCCTTCTCTGCGCACGGCTGTGCGCAAAATAATCAGATGGGAAAAATATTCAGCAAATGGTTACCAATTTAGCGCTTTACCGTAAAAAGGGGTTGCATCATCGGCGTTGCAAGGTATAGTGCGCATCCACGGACGCGGGATGGAGCAGCCTGGTAGCTCGTCGGGCTCATAACCCGAAGGTCGTCGGTTCAAATCCGGCTCCCGCAACCAACTCTTCTTTAGTGAAGAGACAATGTGAAAAGTCGCAATGCGCACTACGGACGCGGGATGGAGCAGCCTGGTAGCTCGTCGGGCTCATAACCCGAAGGTCGTCGGTTCAAATCCGGCTCCCGCAACCAACTCTTCTTTCATGAAGAGCACAGTGAAAAGTCGCAAAGCGCAAGACGGACGCGGGGTGGAGCAGCCTGGTAGCTCGTCGGGCTCATAACCCGAAGGTCGTCGGTTCAAATCCGGCCCCCGCAACCAATCATTTAAACACCTGAAAGGGTGTTTTTTTGTTTTTGTCCCTGGTAAAAGCGGGACAGCCTGCGCCATCCCTCTGCCTCAGCGTCGCGCCAGCGCGCCGCCCTTGTCGAAATAAGCTTTGATACCGTGAAAAATCGCCTCGGCAACCTGCTGCTGATAGCGGCTGGTGCGTAGCTTACGCTCCTCCTCCACGTTACTGATAAAGGCAGTCTCCACCAGAATCGACGGAATGTCCGGCGCTTTCAGCACAGCGAAACCGGCCTGATCGACGGTGCGCTTATGCAAATGGTTAATGCGCCCCATGCGTTGCAGCACTTCTTTACCGAACTTCAGGCTGTCGTGAATGGTCTGGCGCTGCACCATATCGAACATGGCATGGTCGAGGTAGCGATCGCCGCTCATGCTGACGCCGCCAATCAGGTCGGATTCATTCTGCGTTTGCGCCAGGAAACGCGCGGCCGCCGAGGTGGCTCCTTTGGTTGACAGCGCAAACACGGAAGAGCCGCGCGCGCTGCGGCTGGTAAAGGCATCGGCGTGTATAGAGACAAAAAGATCGGCGCGCTGTTTGCGCGCTTTCGCCACCCGCACGCGCAGCGGAATAAATACATCCTCGTTGCGCGTCATATAGGCCTTCATATTCGGCTCTTTTTCGATCAACGCCCTGAGACGTCGGCCAATCTTCAGCACGATGTCTTTCTCACGCGTTTTGTGTTTACCGTGCGCGCCGGGATCTTCGCCGCCGTGACCGGGGTCGATCATGATAATAATCGGCCTGTCGCGTCCCGCTTTGCCGGGCAGCGGCGCGCTCGCCGGTTCATTGCGCTCCAGCTCGCCCTGGTTATAGTCTTTGAGCAGCGCCAGCAGCGGATCGTCTTCGGTGCGGTCCTGACTGGGATAGAGATCCACCACCAGCCGATGTTTAATACCCGCCACCGGGGCCAGCGTAAAGGTTTTAGGCGCGACGTTGCGCTTCAGTTCCAGCACGATGCGCACGGTCGTGGCGTCGAACTGCCCTACCCGCGCGTTTTTGATAAAGGGATCGTCGACGCGAACCAGTTTATCCACGCCCTTTAGCACCGGATTCAGGTGCATATTTTGTATATCGATCACCAGCCGATCCGGGTGGCTGAGCGCGAACTGCTTATAGTGCAGCGGCACGCTGGACTCCAGCGTCATGCGCGAATAGGTCGATGAGGGCCAGATGCGTACCGCCACGATATGATTTTTTGCCGCCAGGCCTGCGCGGCTCACGCTCAACAGCAGCAGCGCGCCTGTACCTTGTAACAACCGCCGACGGGAAAAAAGAGGATCTGATTCTGACATGCCGCTCCAGCAACTCTGTTCTGTCTAAAAAAACGCCATATCAATAAAAGGCGGTGAAAACTTTAGCCCATCCTTTTGGCGAAGTCATCCTGGAAAAGCTAAATAATGCAGTCTCTTAGCGCGTTTCGCATCCGAAAAAACGTAAATTTACGTCAGGTTTAGCCCTTGCAAAAGCCGCTCTAAAAGAATAAAAATACATAAATTACGAATAATCATTCATTGAGGGTTTGCCGTGAAGGAACGTAGTACTGAGCTGGTTCAGGGGTTTCGCCATACCGTTCCCTATATCAACGCCCATCGGGATAAGACCTTTGTCATCATGCTGGGCGGCGAGGCTATCGAGCACGAGAACTTCTCCAGCATCGTCAACGATATCGGTCTGCTGCACAGCCTCGGTATTCGCCTGGTGGTGGTATACGGCGCGCGTCCGCAGATTGACGCCAGCCTGGCTGAGCATCAGCTGGAGCCGGTATACCATAAGTACACCCGCGTCACCGACGCGCAGTCGCTGGAGCTGGTAAAGCAGGCGGCAGGCCGCTTGCAGCTCGACATCACGGCGCGCCTCTCAATGAGTCTGAATAACACGCCGCTACAGGGCGCGCATATCAACGTCGTGAGCGGCAACTTTATTATCGCCCAGCCGCTGGGGGTGGATGACGGCGTCGATTACTGCCACAGCGGACGCATCCGTCGTATTGACGAAGAGGCGATCCACCGGCAGCTGGATAACAACGCCATCGTGCTGCTCGGCCCGGTGGCGGTTTCCGTCACCGGCGAGAGTTTTAACCTGACGTCGGAAGAGGTCGCGACCCAGCTGGCGATTAAGCTGAAAGCGGAAAAAATGATCGGCTTCTGCTCGGAACAGGGCGTGACCCGCCGCGACGGCACCATTATTTCCGAACTGTTTCCCAACGACGCGCAGGCGCGCATCGACGAGATGGAGAGCGACGGCGACTACCTTTCCGGCACCGTGCGCTTTCTGCGCGGCGCGGTAAAAGCGTGCCGCAGCGGCGTGCGCCGCAGCCATCTCATCAGCTATCAGGAAGATGGCGCGCTGTTGCAGGAGCTTTTCTCACGCGACGGTATCGGCACGCAGATCGTTATGGAGTCGAGCGAACAGATTCGCCGCGCCACCATTAATGATATTGGCGGCATTCTGGAGCTGATCCGCCCGCTGGAGCAGCAGGGCATTCTGGTTCGTCGCTCGCGCGAGCAGCTGGAGATGGAGATCGACAAGTTCACCATTATCATTCGCGATAACCTGACCATCGCCTGCGCCGCGCTCTATCCCTTTATGGATGAGAAAATCGGTGAGATGGCCTGCGTGGCGGTTCACCCTGACTATCGCAGCTCGTCGCGCGGCGAACTGCTGCTTCAGCGCGTGGCGCTTCAGGCTCGTCAGATGGGGCTGGAGAAGCTGTTTGTGCTGACGACGCGCAGCATCCACTGGTTCCAGGAGCGCGGATTTACGCCGGTGGATATTGAGTCGTTGCCGGAGAGCAAAAAGCAGATGTACAACTATCAGCGCCGCTCTAAGGTACTGATGGCAGACCTGACCTGATCTAAACCAATCCAGGCCACATAACCGGGCAGGCACAGGCAGCCAGCGCCGTTGCACAAAGCCGCTCAAGGCATCCCGCACAGTATACGCACCTCATCCCTGAGGTGCGCCTGTAAAGAAACCAGCCTGTGCGCTGTTCAAAAACGCTCCGACGTTTTGCCCCTGCTACGGGGCGCTTTGTTCCACAGCCCCTGTTGGCCCGCGCTGTTATCTACCGAGCCGTTTGCGGCTGAAACCGATTAGCCAGCCAGACTCAGCCTTTCCACCAGCCCGCTGCGGCGCTGGGTTTGCAGCTGCACCGCGCGCTGGAAAACCGCCGGTTCGCTATACAGCGTGAGCCGACTGCGCGCGCGGGTAATGGCGGTATAGACCAGCTCGCGCGTCAGCACCGGCGAAAACTGAGCAGGCAGCACCAGCGCCGTGTGCTCAAACTCCGATCCCTGAGATTTATGCACCGTCATTGCCCAGGCGGTATCATGCGGCGGCAGGCGGCTCGGCTGCACGGCCTTTACCGAACCGTCCGGCAGCGGGAAAAACACCTTCAGCTGATTCCCGGCGTCGCGCAGGGTAATGCCGATGTCGCCGTTAAACAGCCCCAGCGCGCTGTCGTTACGCGTCACCATCACCGGTCGTCCGGCATACCAGCGGCTGCCCACAGCCGGACGCCGGATGCGCTGTAGCTGCACCAGCCGCTGCTCAATACGCTGATTCAGCCCCTGCACGCCAAACGGCCCGTCGCGCAGCGCGCAGAGCAGCTGATAACGACTGAACGCCAGCAGGATCTCTTCAACCGGCGCGCGCGACTGCACCAGCTTCAGATAGGGTCGATAGCCTTCGGCCACCGCGTCAAGCATCGCCTGATAGGCCTGGCCACTCTGCAACGCCTGAAAATCGATGTCTTCAAAAGCGGCATTGATAACGGACTCGACCTCGCGCGGATCGCCGAGGTTAACCGCCCTCGCCAGCTGGCCGATCCCGGACTTCGCATCAAAACGGTAGCTTTTACGCAGCAGACAGATGCTGTCGCGTACGTGAGGCGCGTGCGCGTCATCTGCGCCATCAAGCGCGCACTGCGTCAGCGCCACCAGCTGCTGCGCGCGCGCCAGGCTGTAGCCGGTTTCGGCGCAGCGGCAAATATCGCCCAGCACCGCGCCCGCCTCCACCGACGCCAGCTGATCGCGATCGCCGAGAAAAATGACGCGCGCGTGCTCCGGCAGCGCCGCGATCAGCTTCGCCATCATCGACAGATCCACCATCGATGCCTCATCCACCACCAGCACGTCGAGATGCAGCCGGTTCGCGGCGTGGTAGCGCAGCCGCTGCGTGTCGGGCTGCGCGCCTAACAGACGATGCAGCGTGGTGGCCTCGCTGGGAAAACGCGCCCGCTCTTCGTCGCTGACCGACAGCGCCTGAAGCGCCTGTCCCAGGGACTCCGTCAGACGCGCCGCCGCTTTACCGGTCGGCGCAGCCAGCTGGATGCGCAGGCTGTTGCGGCTGAGACGGATCATCGCAGCCAGCAGCTTCGCCACGGTGGTGGTTTTGCCGGTTCCCGGTCCGCCGGAGATAACGGCGGTTTTACGCGTCAGCGCCACGGCAGCCGCGATTTTCTGCCAGTCATCCGGGCGATCGCCGAACAGCGCGCTCAGCACGCGCTGCGCCTCAGCCACGTCCATATCAGCCAGATCGGCCTGGAGCGTGAAAAAGCGCGCCACCTGCCCTTCGCTTTGCCACAGACGATGCAGATAGAGCCGCTCGTGATTGAGCACCAGCGGCGTGGCGATGGCCCCGTCGCTCAGCGCCGGCCAGCCTGACAATGCGGTTTTCCAGCACGACGGCGCGCCCGCGGCGCGCCACAGCGCCTGCGCCAGTTCAGGATGGCGTCCGGCAAACAGCGTCTCCGCGTTCAGGTGCGCCAGCGGCAGGCACACATGGCCGTCGCCCGCTTCAGCGCTGACGCAGGCCGCCGCCAGCAGCCATGCGGGCTGCGAGGCATCGGCCAGCAGTCGGGCGAATTGCAGGTCGAGCGGCCGCAGCAGACGTTTTTCTACCGCCTGATCGAGCAGTGACACCATCTCCGTCATACTTCCTCCTCTTCCGGGCGTCGAAACAGCGCGTCCAGGCCGGCGATAAACTCAGCCGAAGGACGCGCGGTAAAAATACCATTTTCCGGCGAACTGCCGTCAACGCCGCGTAAAAACAGATAAAACACGCCGCCAAAATGGCGCGAGTAATCATAACCAGGCAGACGATGTTGCAGATAGCGATGCAGGGCCAGCGTATAGAGCTGATATTGCAGATCGTAACGGTGATCCACCATCGCCTGCGCCATCGCTTCGGGCGTATAGGCCGCTTCGCTGTCGCCTAACCAGTTAGATTTATAATCCAGCAGATAATATTGGCCGTTCCAGCGAAACACCAGATCGATAAACCCCTTCAGCATCCCCTGCACTTGCTGGAACTCAAGACGCGGCGCGCGCGCCGACAGCTCGTCGTGGCGACGCATCAGCCCGTCCAGCGTCGAGGCGCTGAGCATTTGCTCCAGCGGCAGATAAAACGCCATCTCCACCAGACGGTCGCGATTTTGCAGCGCGCCCAGCGTCAGGCCGTCGCGATTCAGCGGCGTATGCAGCACGCGCGCGATCCACGCCTCCAGCACCGGCAGCCAGTGGCCGGGATAGCCGTTCTGTTCCAGCTGCGTCTCCAGCAGGGCGCTGTCTGGCGGACGCGTAAAATCGATGGATTCAAACAGGCTGTGCAGAAAGGTGCCCGGCGCGGCGCCGCGCGGGAAGTGATGCGGCGTCAGCGCCTGTTCGGCTTCGCCGCCCTCTTCCCCGGCCGCGTCGATGTCAAAAGCGGGCATCGCCTCCAGCAGCGGCGAACTGCTGTGCTGCTGGAGGCCGGAATAGCTGGTCACTCGCCAGGCGTCGCGCAGGTCGCGCGTTACCTGACGGCTGCTGAGCGCATCATCGGGCTGCGCCTGCTCGCGCCAGTTCTCGCCGGGGATCAGCGCCTCGGTGACGATGTCGGTATCCGCATCCGCCAGCGTCGCCAGACTGGCGCGCAGCTGGTCGGCATTACCGCTCTCGCCCTGCTGCACCAGATAGCCCAGCGCGCTTTTATGCAGATCGCTGTCGCCCTCTTTTTTGCGCGCGCCTTTGAACAGCGGAGCGATGCCCACGCTGCAATGAAACACCGAGCGCGTTAAGGCGACGTAGAGCAGACGCAAATCCTCGGCCAGCCGCTCCTGCTCGGCCAGCTCCATGCTCTGCTCATCCCCCTGCACGTCGAGCAGCGTCGCAAAGCTTTCGCGGTCGTGATACAGGGCGCTGGCCGCCTCGCGGAAACCCGCCACGAAAGGCAGCCATACCAGCGGATACTGTAGCCCTTTGGATTTATGGATGGTGACGATCTGCACCAGATGGCGATCGCTCTCAAGACGCAGCTGCTGATCCGCCGACTGGCTGTTTGGCCGGGCAATTTGCTGCGCCAGATAGCGCACCAGCGCATGGGGGCTGTCGAGCTGCGTCGAGGCTTCCTGCAACAGTTCGCCAAGGTGCATTAAATCGGTCAGCCTGCGCTCGCCGTTCTCCGAGGCCAGCATATTCTCCGCCAGCTGTCGCTGATTCATCACGTCGCGCAGCATCGGCAACACGCCGCGCTGATGCCATAGCTGCTGCCAGCCCGCGAACTGCTCGACCAGCGCATCCCATTCCCGTTCGTTCTGACTCAGGCGATCCAGCGAGGCGGCATCAATGGCGAAAATAGAGGTCGCCAGCGCGCTGCGCAGCAATCGCTCCTGCTCCGGAGCCTGTACCGCCTGTAGCAGCCACAACAGCTCGCGCGCTTCGGGCGTGGTGTAGACGCTGTCGCGGTTGGAGAGGTAAACCGACGGGATAGACAGGCCGTTTAGCGCATCCCGAACCAGCCCCGCTTCGTTGCGGCTGCGCACCAGCACGGTGATGTCGGAGGCCTGCACTGGCCGCAAATCTTCCCCTTTGCCCAGCAGCGCGCGACCCTGCTGACCGGCGACCAGCCAGCGGCTGATGTCGGCGGCGCACTGCTGGGCCATAAACTGCTGATAATCGCTGACGCCGACGCCGTCGCCGGGCTGTAGCCAGAAGCGCAGCGCCGCCTGCGGCTGATTATCCTTCAGCAGACGCAGCTGCTGGTTGGGCGCGGCGGGATTGACCGGCAAAAACGGGATTGCCGAGAAGAGAAACGGCGACGGCATGCGGGCGAAAAGGCGATTGACGCTCTGCACCATGCCCGGCGACGATCGCCAGTTGGTGTCCAGCGTATAATGGGCGCTGACCTCGCTGCGCGCGCGCAGATAGGTGAAAATATCCGCGCCGCGGAAAGCATAGATAGCCTGTTTGGGGTCGCCGATCAGCAGCAGCGCCAGCTCAGGCTGATTCAGGTAAAGCGTGCGGAATATGCGGTACTGCTGCGGATCGGTATCCTGAAACTCATCGATCAGCGCCACCGGGAAACGGCTGCGGATGGTCTCCGCCAGCAGCGCGCCCCCCGGCTGCTGTAGCGCCTCGTCGAGACGGCTGAGCAGATCGTCAAATCCCAGCAAGGCCCGCAGTCGTTTCTCTTTACGCACCGCATCGCGCACTTCGACCAGCGCGCGGGCAATCACCAAATCACGCAGCGACAGCGGCTCGGCGAGAAAGGTGTCGATCTCCTGAAACAGCGGATGCCGCGGCGGCTCGCCCTTTTTGGTTTTCTCCACCAGCACGCGCTGGGCAAAACGCTCCAGCTCTTTGGGAAAGAGGTAATCCACCGTGTCGCTGTTGGCCCACTGGGTGATCTTCGCCACCCAGAGCGGCAGGTATTTGCTGCTGTAGCTGCGCTTATCAACGCCCGACTGACTGACGATGCCCTCAACTTCCTCACTGACCGCCTGCCACTGCTGCTTCATCGCCGCAATGCGCGCCAGATTCGCGGCATGACGCGTCGCCAGGGTTTCATCCTCGGCGGGCGGGCGCTTCAGCTGCGGCGATTCCCCCTGTAGCCAGGGGCGCAGCGTGGTCAGCAGACTCTCCGGGCCGTTCCACTCGGCGATAATGGCGCGCGCCACATCCAGCGTTAGCGGATAGCAGTGACGTCGCCAGAAGTCCGCCGTCGCCTGTTTAAACAGCGCCGCCTCATCTTCAATCAGCTCCTGCTCAAACAGCATGCCGGATTCAAAGGCGTTAAGGTTGAGCATACGCTGACAGAAGCCGTGAATAGTAAAAATCGCCGCCTCATCCATCTGACGCTCGGCCGCCAGCAGCAGCGCAGCGGCCTGCGCGAGATCGGCGATCTGCCCCAGCAGCTGCGCCAGCACGGGATTGCTGCTGGCGCCGCGCACGCAGGCGAGCCGCAGCTCGTGGATGTTTTCCCGGATGCGTCCGCGCAGCTCGGCGGTGGCGGCCTCGGTAAAGGTCACCACCAGAATTTCTTCAACCGACAGCGGCCGGCTGTAGGCGTTTTCCTCGCCCAGCCCCAGCAGCAGGCGCAGATAGAGCACGCCGATGGTAAAGGTTTTGCCGGTTCCCGCCGACGCCTCAATCAGACGCTCGCCGCGCAGCGGCAGCGTCAGAGGATTCAGCGACTCAGGGTAACTCATTGTGTCTCACTCTTAACCGGTAGCGACTGTTGCAGTTTCGCGACCTCATTCCAGGTTTTCCAGCCCGGCAGCTGCGCAAACTCGATGTTGCCCGCTCCGTTGCCCGCAATCTGCGAGGTCATCGCCATGCCCTCTTTTTGCATCACGGCCTGATGGAAAAAGTTCGCCAGCGAGTCCGGCGTCAGCTGCTGGATCTGCTCAATCACTTTCTGCCGCGTATCGAACGCGTAGTTCTGGCGGTCAAAATCACGGCTAAAGCGCGACGCTTCTTCATCAAGGGTCTGTGGCCGCTGCTTAAGCTGATTGATCATCGCCTGCTGATACTGGGCGAAGTCGCTCTGCGGCATCGCGCGCAGCCGCTTTTCCGCCTGCGGATAAAATGCCTGATAGCGCTGCAACAGGTAAGCAGGCTGCTTGCTGTTGCTTTGCAGCAGGAAGCCGATGCCCCACTGTCGGCCAATCGGCATCTGGAAAGCGAACACGGCATAGCCCAGCTGTTCTTCGGTGCGCAGCTGGTTGTAGAACCAGGGCTGCACAATCTGGCTCAGCAGAGAGCTGTTCGCCATGCTCTGATACTCGCTGTAGCCCAGCGGCACATAGAGCGCCGCCAGCGCCGAATCGCTGCTGCTGCCCGCTTTTTGCAGATTGACCTTCAGCGGCGTCGCAAAGGAGACGTAGCTGTTGCGCCAGAGACGCGTGCCCTGGGGCTGCATCTGCTGTTTCAGCTCGCGCCCCAGCTGCGCGACGCTGCCGGCGCTGAGATTCCCTACCGCCAGCATTTCAGGCGTCGCATGATGGATCAGATTGTCGCGATAGGCGATAACCTCGTCGAGACGAATCTCTTTTACCAGCGCACGGCGCGTTTCCCGCTGCGTATAGGGCAGCTGCGACAGCATCTGCATCGGCTGAATCGCCAGCTCAAATGCCTTGCCCTTGTCCGCCGCGTCCAGCTGATCCAGATACCAGGATTTCGCCTGCTCCAGCTGCTGCGCGTCAGGCTGGAAGGACGCATAGCCTTCTACCAGCTTTTTCAGCAGCGTCGGCAAGCGCTGAGTGAAGCCGCTGGCGCTGAATACCAGACCGTCATTTTCGCTGGTGGAGAAGCTGATGCCGCCTACCGAGGCCTGCGAGTTCAGCTCATCCAGCGCCAGGCTGGAGAGATAGTCGTTCAGACCAAACAGCACCTGCTGGCGCGCGTCGCTGATAGCATGCTGATTGCGCAGCGCCAGCATAATCGTGGCTTTAGGTTCGCTGGCGTAGTAACGACTGGGCATCCAGTACACCGGCATATCGCCCTCCGCGCCGGGCAGCGCAACCGGATGGGAATAGCGTTTGCCGTCATCCGGTATCAGGGTGAAGTCATCGGGGATATAGGGGTTCAGCAGCGGCATCGACAGCTGGATCTGGCTGGCAAGCTGCCGCCAGTCGGCAAACGTCTTCTCGCTGATGCGATCGACCTGATAGGGAGCGTTAACAAAGTAGGCTTCTTTGTTGTGCGGCTCCTGCGGGCTGATGTACCAGATGCGCGCATGCTGGGGCGTCATCTCGTCGAGGCGCGCCTTGATGGCCGCCGCATCGTAGTCGTCAGCCAGGTAGGGCGCGTCCAGCGTGTGCTCGACCGGCACGCGCAGCATGGTGTCCGCCAGCCATTCAATGTAATCCATATCGCGCGTCAGCGAGGGATAGCGGAAATCCAGCGCCAGCACGTGAGAAACCTCATCAAAATAGCGCTTGTCGATGCCCTGTTCGCGCAGCATGGTGAGGTAGCTAAAAATCGCCGCCACAACACGATCGCGCTGCGCCAGCCCCTTATCGGTCAGCGAGGCGGTAATCGCGAATACCCCGCTGCTGCGCTCGCTCATCGGATCGGCGCCGGCGCTGACGCCATCGGCCAGCCCCTGCTTTTGCAGCCAGTCGGCCAGCGTGTTTTTGCTGCGGTTGCCGATCAGATAGCCAATCAGGGTATCGGTTTTGCTGCGGAAGCGATCGCTGTTATTGGCGATGCGGAACTCAATCTTCAGCTGCTTGCGCGGCTGCGCCGGGACGTAGTGAATAATAATGCCCTGCTGAGCGTCGGTCACCACAGGGACATCGATGGCCGGCACCGTGGCATCATGATTAGCGATGCGGCCAAAGGTGCGGGCGGCGATCTCCGCCATCTCCGGCAGCGGTTTATTGCTGTAGATCACCGCCTTCATCAGGTTAGCGGAGTAGTGGGTCTGGTAGAAGGTCGCCAGCGCGTCCAGCAGTTTGCTGCCCGGCTTATCTTTAAGAGTATCAAGGTTGCCGCCGGAGAAACGCGAGCCGGGATGGGCCGGATTAAGCGTCTCTGCGCCAACCTGCGCCATACGCAGCCCGTCGCGCGAGCGCGCCATGGTCAGCTCGGCGTTGACGGCGTTACGTTCGCGATCGGCGTTAACCGGATCGAGCAGCGGCGCGGCCAGCGCGTCGGCCATACGATCCACCGCCGGTTCCAGCGCGTCGTTTTCCACCTCCAGGTAGAACGCGGTGCGCCAGGAGGCGGTGCTGGCGTTGTGGCTGCCGCCATGCTTTTTCAGAAACTCCGCCAGATTATCCGGCTGCGGGTAGCGCGCCGATCCCATTAACACCATATGCTCAAGAAAGTGCGCCAGCCCAGGCTGCCGATCCGGATCGTCCAGCGATCCGATCGGCAGGGTTAAGCCCGCCAGCGATTTGGGCGCCTCGGCATCGGAGACCAGCAGCACGGTCAGACCGTTGGTCAGCCTGATCGCCTGATACTGGCGTGGATCTTTTTCACTCTTGCGAATGGTCTCGTTGACCGGCTCCCAGCCCGTCGTCGCCTGTGCCAGCGCGCCGCAGGCCGTCAGGCTCAACATCAGCGCCGCTATCCAGCGAGCGTATCTACGCATGTAAACCCCTTCTGTTACCCTGTACCCTTGAAGCCGCGCTGCCGGGCAGGCGCAGCCGAAAATCGTGCCAACTGACGTAACCTTGTTATGTGCCGCTAACGTGTCAGATTCCGTTAAACGGCCTGCTATTCATCATCCTGGTGGGCCTGCAATACCGGTAAATACCAGCGCTGCGCGGCCTCGGTAATCTCAGCGAGTTGCTCTTCGTTTAATACGCGGCACAGACGTTGCAGGTAGGGATCGCCCCCCTCGCCTTCCTGCTGATACCCGCCGGTCCAGGCCTGCAACAGACGATTGCGCGCCTTAACCTGGGTGCTCTCATCCAGCAGCAGCTGCTGTGTTTTCTTGTCGTAGCTGGCCGTCAGCCAGGCGCCGCCGCTCTTGTTCAGCAACATAAGCGGACGCGACATGCCCTCTTTATAGCCCTGCATATAGCGCGTCAGCATCGCCTCAGCCTCCTGCTGCGCCAGCGCCGCAAATCGCCAGCGGCTGTTTTCCCGGCCCATCATGCGGCTTTCGCCGCTGCCGCCCAGCGCGCAGTAGATGAGATGTTCCAGCCACAGCAGCAGTCCGTCGTTCATATTGAGAACGCCAGGACGCCAGCGGAGCAGGCCATCGCTTTGCACCTGCGTCAGCCAGCCGGTAAGCACGACGCCGTCGAGCGGCAGAGTGACCTCCCAGCTTTCGCCCTCGCTGCGCTGTTCAACCACCGCCGCCGCGACCTCCTGCATCTCTTCCTGCTGCGCCTGCCAGAAAAGCTCGCCAAACGCGCCGTAGGGCAGATTACCGGCTGCCCGGTGCAGCGCGAAAAGCCGCTGGGTATCCTCTCCTTCAACCAGCGCATTCAACAGTTCGGCGTTGATCTGATAGCGCTCCAGGCTGTCGAGAGCGAAAGGCTCGTTGTCAGACAGCTCTGTCTCTTCCAGCCAGAAGGTCACCCCAAGCCGCTGGTGAAACCAGGCGCGCACCGGATGACGCCAGAAGCGCAGGAACTGTTCGCAGGAGACGCTCTCCAGCTCTGCGGTCGGCAGCGGCTGAACGAAGTCGGGCTGCGCCTCGCCCTTGCCCTGCGCGGCAGGCAGCCATTCGCGCGCGAAGCTGTGGCAGCGCGCCAGCGGCTGAAAGTTTTCGGCGGCGAACGGCATACGGCTGTGCAGATGCTGAATATGCTGCTGCACGCGCTGCGCGCTCGTATCCAGCTCCTGCTCTTCATCGCCGGGCAGACAAAAACTCTGCCCGATATAATCCAGCAGCTCTGTGACCAGCACAGAGGGATAGCGTTCCGTATTATCCTGAATGGCGCGGCCAATATAGCTGATATAGAGGCGATCCTGCGCGGACAGCAGCGCCTCCAGAAACAGATAGCGGTCGTCATCGCGTCGGCTGCGATCGCCTTTGCGCGCCTGCTGCTGCATCAGGTCGAAGCCCGGCGCGGGCAGCGTACGCGGATAGACGCCGTCGTTCATGCCCAGCAGGCAGACCACGCGGAAAGGGATAGAACGCATCGGCATCAGCGTACAAAAATTGATTTGTCCGGCGAGAAAACGCTGGCTGATACGCTGCTGATCGAGCCGCGCGCGCAGGTCGTCGCGCAGCAGCGTCACCGGAATGGGGGCCTGATAACGCGCCGCCTGACCATATTCAATCAGCTGCTTCCACTGCTCTTCCACCAGCAGCAGCGCGGCTTCCGCTTCGGCGTCGCCGTGGAAAAAGTCGTTAATCATTTCGCGGCAGAGCGGCAGCCAGGCCTCCAGCGGCCGCGACTCGCTGAGTTGCAGACGCCAGTGGTTTAGCCGCATCAGCAGCTGCGCCAGATGCCCCGCCAGCTCGCCGACCAGACCGCCTGATTCGTCGTAGGGCAGGATGCCCTGCCAGTCGCCGTGATGGCTCTCCATGGCGTAGCCCAGCAGCATACGCTCCAGCCCAAAGCGCCAGGTGTGCTGACCCGTGACCGGCAGCGCCAGCGCTTCGGCGCTGCCGTCGTCCAGCCCCCAGCGCACGCCTGACTCGTCTACCCAGCGCCGCAGCAGACGCAGCCCACTCTCATCCACCGAGAAACGGCTCGCCAGCGCCGGCACCTCCAGCAGCGCCAGCACGTCTTCCGCGGCAAAGCGGCTGTCAGGCAGCGCCAGCAGGCTCAGGAAAGCGAAGATCGCCGGATGCGCCTGGCTGGCGCGACGATCGGAAATAGAGAACGGCAGATAGCGATCGGCGGGCGCGTTGGCAAACACCGCCTGAATAAAGGGGGCGTAGCTGTCGATGTCAGCCACCATCACGATAAAATCGCGCGGCTTGAGCGAGGGATCCGCCTCCATCATCGCCAGCAGATGATCCTGTAGCACCTCCACTTCGCGCTGGGCGCTGTGGCAGATCTGCACGCTGACAGAGCGATCGTCAGGATCGAGCCGTCGCTTGTTGCCGCTGTAGGCCAGCTCTTCCGCGTTCAACCCCAGCACCGCCTTATCCTGTAGATTCAGCAGGTCGTGCTGCATGGCGTGCAGCAGGTTGTCCTCTTCGACCTCGACAAAGGCGTCGACATCATCCGCCTCATCCATCTGGCTCAGCAAAAACAGGTTGTCGCGGCCCAGTTTCCCCCAGGAGGCCAGCAGAGGATTGCTGAGCTGCTGTTCTCCCTCGGCGTTGAAGCGCGTGGGCGCCTCAAGCGGATCGCTGAAGAGCGCGCGCGCCTCTTCGCTGTCGTGGCGACGGCGCTGGCGGCTCTGAAGTTTCGCCAGAAAGGCGTAATCCTGAATATCCCCCCAGTAATCGCGGCAGGGATTGGTGAACAGCAGATGAATATCGATATGACGGCCCAGCGCCTGAAGCGCCTGCAAATAGACCGGCGGCAGCGCGGAAATGCCGCAGATAAAGACGCGCTTCGGCAGGCTGGCGGGCGGCTGTTCCGCCTGCTCCAGCGTCTGGATAAAGCGTGCGTAGAGATTAGCGCGATGCCATTTCGGCTGGCCCAGCGCCTCGGTATAGGCCACCAGATCGCGCCACAGGGCAGACTGCCACAGCTGCGCATCGCCTAAGCCCTCAACCAGCCCCCCCTGCTCCCAGCGATTTAGCCAGTCGGCGCGATACACCAGATACTGGTCAAAGAGATCCGCCACGCGAGAGCAGAGCTGAAACAGTTTGCGCTTGTCGCTATCGTCATGCAGGTAGTGGCGCAGCGAGGTAAACGCCTCATGCGTCAGCAGTTCAGGCAGGCGGTGCATCAGCTTCCAGCTCATGCTGGATTTGGTAAACGCGCTCTCGGCGGGAATATCCGGCAGCACGCGCACAAACATATCCCAGATAAACGAGGCCGGTAGCGGAAATTCAATATTGGCGGCGATGCCAAAAGTTTGCGCCAGTTCCATTTGCAGCCACTGCGCCATACCGGGACTCTGCACCAGTATGGTTTCGGCAGCAAAGGGGTCGCTGAGGGGGTCATGTTCTATCACCGCTGCCGCGAGAATCTTCAGAACATCGAGCTGGTTTGAGTGATAAACGTGAAACATGGAAACTCCTGTGGTGACACTGTCTGGCGCGGCAAAGCGGCAGACTGGTCACTCTACCGCGTATCGCCGGGGTTGCCCAGCGTGCGCCGGCTCTTTTGCCTCTCAGCAGCGTAAACGGGTCAGCGTCGCGTGCGCCTGAAACGCGCCGCTGACCTCGACGCGCTCCAGCGTACAGCCTGCGACAGCGGCGCTTCGCGTCAGCGAGACGCGCCAGCCCTCGATCTCATGGCCCATCAGGCGCTGCGCCGCAACGCGAACGGCAGCGCGCTGCTGCCACTGCTGGCTAAACCCCTGCATCAGAACATGATGATACCGGAGCAGCGTGCTGACGCTCATCGCCAGCAGCAGCAGGGCGAACAGCGCCTCCGGCAGGCTAAAGCCGCGCTGCTTACCGACACCGGTTCGCCTGCGCCAGCGGGCAGTAGTCGATCCAGCCGTGCGGCAGGGGTTCAAGCCGCCTGCCTCTGATTGCCACCCAGCGCCACAGCGCCAGATCGCTCTGCGCGGCGCGCCCGCTAAGTAATAGCCGTTCATCATTCACCCTCTGTAGACAACTTCGCCAGCCCTGCTGCGGCTCCTGCTGACAGCGCGGCGTCAGCGCTTCCGGCCAGCTGAGCGCCAGACCCCATTGCAGCGCCGACTGCGCCGCCCAGAAATCCCTGATGTGATGACGCTCATCGGCCACCAGCGACAGGCTCTGCGCCAGCCTCTCCCGGCTGGCGTGCAGCGTCAGGCTGCCCGTCAACAGCACAACCAGCACCACGCCCAGCGCGCTGTTACCCCGTTCGTTCACAGGTTTTCTCCTTCAACCCAGCTCTCCGCGGTTTCCAGCCAGCGTCCGGCTCGCCCCGTCAGGCGCAGCATTACCCGTTTGCCGCTCTGTTCGACGCGAAACTGTTCGATGGCGACAAACGCCGGATCGGTCAGGCGCTCCCAGCCGGTTCCCGTACAGCTGTCGACGCCGCGCTGGGTTTCCAGCTGCTTTTGCCGCAGGCGAAAACCGTAATAGTCGCTTTCACTGTGCGCGACGCCTTCCCACTTGCCGTTGCTGTTGTCATCCCAGCGCAGCAGCACACAGTCAGTAAAAACGCTGAGTCCTTTCGCGCCGCAGTCGCCGTTGCAGTACCCCGCGCGGCGCACCGCTTTTTCCAGCGTCTGCATCAGCTGCTGTAGCTCCTCTCGCAGCTGCACGCGCTGTTGCAGGCGCAGACTTTCGCCCAGCAGCAGCGGTAAAAAACGGCCCGCGCTCAGCATCAGCACGGCGCTCAGCGCCATCGCCGCCAGCATCTCCAGCAGGCTGAACCCGGCGCTTTTCAGTCGCATCCCTGCTCCTCCGGCTGGCAGAGTCGAATACGGCCGCGCGCGGAGATAATGAGCCGCAGCGTGCCGCTGGCGTTGCCGAACGCCAGGCTCCCCGCCTTCGCCATATTGCGGCGGCCATAGAAGCCCGGCTCGCCGCGCAGCCCGACAACGCGCACGCCGGGATAAGGCGCGACAAACTGCATTCGCTTGCCGCGCTCACAGCCCGCGTCAGGTTTTGGACCGCTGCCCAGACACCAGCGATCGCCCGGCATCAGCCAGAGCAGGCGCTGCTGATTTTGCCAGTTGGCCTGGGCGCGCAGCCGCTGTAAAAAGCCGTGTAGCTGCTGGGCCGTTTCGCGCAGCTGTTGTCGCTGCTGCCAGCGCTGCCACCCTTGCAGCGCGCTGAGGCTGAGAACGGCGACGATAACCAGTACGCACAGCAACTCCGGCAGCGTAAAGCCGTGATGGTTTTCCCTGTTCATAGCGACACTGTGCCGCCTGACGCGCCGCGCCGCGACCGCTATTGTCGGGTATTACGCGCTGGCTTCCAGCAAAGACGCCGGCGTTGCCGCGCAGCGCAAAACCGTGCGAGATAGCGCATAAAAAAGCCCCGGCGAGCAGAGCTGCGCCGGGGCTTTTGCTATCACAGGTGCGGGTCAGACGGCGACCGGCGCCTTGATAGCCGGATGGGGATCGTAGCCCTCGATCTCAAAATCTTCGAAGCGATAGTCGAAGAGCGAGTCAGGCTTGCGCTTAATCACCAGCTTCGGCAGCGGGCGCGGCTCGCGCGTCAGTTGTAAGCGCGCCTGCTCCAGATGGTTGCTGTAGAGGTGGGTATCGCCGCCGGTCCAGACGAAGTCGCCGACCTGCAAATCGCACTGCTGCGCCATCATATGAACCAGCAGCGCATAGCTGGCGATATTAAACGGCAGGCCCAGGAAGATGTCGCACGAGCGCTGATAAAGCTGGCAGGAGAGCTTGCCGTCCGCCACGTAGAACTGAAAGAAGGCGTGACAGGGCGCCAGCGCCATCTCATCCAGTTCGCCCACGTTCCACGCCGAGACGATAATCCGGCGTGAGTCGGGGTCGCGCTTCAGCTGTTCCATGACCTTCGCAATCTGGTCGATCTCTTCGCCGCGCGCGCTTCTCCAGCTACGCCACTGCTTACCGTAGACCGGGCCGAGATCGCCGTTTTCATCCGCCCATTCGTCCCAGATGGTGACGTTGTTCTCTTTCAGGTAGCCAGTATTGGTTTCACCTTTCAGGAACCACAGCAGCTCGTGAATAATAGAGCGCAGGTGCACTTTTTTGGTGGTCACCAGCGGAAAACCGTCTTGCAGATTGAAACGCATCTGGTGGCCAAAGATCGACAGCGTGCCGGTGCCGGTACGGTCAGATTTTGGCGTGCCTTCGTTCAGCACATGTTGCATCAGGTCCAGATACTGTTTCATTTTACCTCTCTCGTGTGTGGCTGCGGGCGACGACGATACGCCCAGATCATCATAATTACGCCGGCCAGAATCATCGGAATGGAGAGGATCTGCCCCATACTGACGCCGCCTTCAAACAGGCCAAGCTGGGCGTCTGGCTGGCGGAAAAATTCTACGATGATGCGAAACGCGCCGTAGCCGATCAGGAACAGGCCGGAAACGCTGCCCATCGGACGCGGCTTGCGAATAAACAGATTCAGAATAATAAACAGCACCACGCCTTCCAGCATCAGCTCATAGAGCTGCGACGGATGACGCGGCAGTACGCCGTACGTGTTCAGCAGCTGCTGATACTGGGGATTATTCGCCGCCAGCGCCACATCTTCGCTGCGCGACCCCGGAAACAGCATCGCGAATTTGAAGTCAGGCGCGACGCGGCCCCACAGCTCGCCGTTGATAAAGTTGCCGAGGCGACCGGCTCCCAGACCAAAGGGGATCAGCGGCGCGATAAAGTCTGACACCTGGAAGAAAGTCCGCTTCGTGCGGCGTGCGAAAATCAGCATGACCACGATAACGCCGATCAGACCGCCGTGGAACGACATGCCGCCATCCCAGACTTTAAACAGGTAGAGCGGGTTTTCCAGAAACAGCGGCAGGTTGTAAAACAGCACGTAGCCGATGCGGCCACCAAGGAACACGCCGAGGAAACCGGCATAGAGCAGGTTTTCAACCTCCTCTTTTTTCCAGCCGCTGCCCGGTTTGTTGGCGCGGCGTACCGCCAGCCACATGGCAAAAACAAAGCCGACGAGGTACATCAGTCCGTACCAGTGCAGCGAAACCGGTCCGATGGAGAAGATCACCGGATCGAACTGCGGAAATGCGATATAGCCGTTATTCATCATTCACCATTCATTTTTCAGCCCTGAAAAAAAAGCGGGCGCCAGGCGGATATGTTAAAGGCTGCGCATCATAGCACAGCCTGGTTTTTTACAGAGAAGCGTAAATGTAAACGAGAATAACCTTTAGCGCCCGCCGCGGATCAGGCCGCCCAGTCCGCGCCGCTCCATAAAGGCGGCGACCAGATGACGCACCTCTGACGCGGTGTGCGCATTCAGTCCCTGCTCGCTGAGTTTTTGCGTCTCTTCTTTATCCAGATGGCGCAGCAGATATTTCACGCGCGGCACGTTCTTGCCGTTCATGCTGAGATGGTGATAGCCCAGCCCCACCAGCAGCGCGACGCACATCGGATCGCCCGCCATTTCACCACACAGGCAGAGTTCAAGATTCGCCAGACGGGCTGCGCTGGCAATCGCCTGTAGCGCCCGCAGCATCGCGGGATGCAGCGGATCGTAGAGGTTGGCCACGCGCGTGTTGTTGCGATCCACCGCCATCAGATACTGGGTGAGATCGTTGGTGCCAACCGAGACGAAATCGACGCGTGATTGCAGCTGAGGGATCATAAACAGCATCGACGGCACTTCGATCATCACGCCGACGCGCGGTCGGGGAATGGCGTAGCCCAGCATCTCTTCCACTTCGCGTCCGGCGCGCTGGATCAACTGCACCGCATCGTCGATTTCGTCGATATGGCTGATCATCGGCAGCAGAATGCTCAGGTTGCCGGAGGCGGCGTTGGCGCGCAGCATGGCGCGCACCTGCACCAGAAAGATTTCCGGCTGATCCAGCGTCAGGCGGATGCCGCGCCAGCCGAGACAGGGATTCTCTTCGCTGATCGGCATATAGGGCAGCTGCTTGTCAGCCCCCACGTCGAGGGTGCGCAGCGTGACCGGCTTGTTATGAAACAGCTGTAGCATGCCCTGATACTGCGCGACCTGCTCCTCTTCGGACGGAAAGCCGCTTTGCAGCATAAAGGGAATTTCCGTGCGGTAGAGACCGATGCCATCCACCCAGCTGTCGAGGGTCTGCTCATGTTCCGGGCTGAGACCGGCGTTGAGCATCACCTGAATGCGCTCGCCGCTTTTCAGCTCGCCCGGCTGATCGACCACGCCTTCCGCCATCTTACTCAGCGCGTTCTCTTCGCTGATCAGGCGCTGATACTCCTGGACCAGCACCGGTTCCGGGTCGATAAGCAGTTCGCCGCGGTAGCCGTCGACAATCAGCAGACGCTTATTAAGCTGCGCAGGCAGAATATCCGCGCCCATCACCGTGGGAATGCCCATGGCGCGCGTCAGGATGGCGGCGTGCGAGTTCGCCGCGCCGTCACGCACTACGATGCCCGCCAGCCGCTCGTGCGGCAGCTCAGCCAGGGTGGTGGCGGTAAGCTCGTCGGCCACCAGCACAAAACGCTCCGGCCAGGCGTTGGTGCCGACCAGCGAGTCATCAAGGTGAAACAGCAGGCGCTGCCCCAGCACGCGCAGGTCGCCCGCGCGTTCGCGCAGATAGCTGTCGCTCAGGCTGGCGAACTGGGCGGCGAATTTCTCGATGACCTTTTTAACCGCCCATTCGGCCACGGATCCTTGCTCGATCTCATCGAACAGATCCTTTTTCAGCCTGGCGTCGGTTAACAGGTGGGAGTAGAGATCGAAGATCGCCGCGCTCTCTTTTTGCACGCCCGCGGCGAAACGTTTGCTAAAGCGGCGAAATTCGCTGGCGGCTTCGCTCATCGCCAGCACCAGACGTTCGCGCTCGCGCTGCACGTCCAGGGTAGAGGCGGCGGAGACCTGATCCAGCAGCGGCTGCGTTTCATCGACCCAGCCCGGCGCAACGGCAACGCCAGGGGCGGCTGCGATGGCGCGCACGCGCGTCTGGCGGAACTGGCCGAAGAGCTGACCGAGCTGCGACTGCGACAGCAAGGCGGCCATCTGCGTCGCCAGCGTCACCAGGAAAGACTCTTCGCTTTCGTCGAACTGGCGATGTTCGCGCTGCTGCACCACCAGCACGCCCAGCAGCTGGCGGCGGCTGATGATCGGCACGCCCAGAAAAGAGCGATAGCGCTCCTCTTTTACGGCAGGGATATATTTGAAGCTGGGATGGCTTTGCGCGTCGGCAAGGTTAATCGGTTCGGCGAGCCGTCCTACCAGCCCGACGATACCCTCGTCGAACGCCAGCGTAACGGTGCGCCCACGCGGCTTTTTCAGACCTCGCGTGGCCATCAGGTAATAGCAATGATGATCGTGATCCGCCAGGTAGACGGAGCACACTTCTGTGTCCATCGCCAGGCAGATCTCGTTGACCAGAATGTCGAGCGCGTCGGTAAGACGCGGCGCGCCCGCCACCTTTTCTACTATTTCGCGCAACTGAGTGAGCATAAGGGCGTGGCCTATCCTCTTTTCCGTCGATGGGCTGGCGCGCTGCGCTGCTGCCCGGCACTCTCCTGCATCGACATCACCACGCCAGCAAATTCCTTCATCACCCGACGATAAACATCGCGCTTAAAGGAGACAACCTGACGCACCGGATACCAGAAGCTCACCCAACGCCAGCCGTCAAATTCCGGCGTGCTGCTGTGTTGCACATTGATATCCGCGTCATTGCACATCAACTGCAGAAGAAACCATTTTTGTTTCTGGCCGATACACACCGGCTTTGTGTCCCAACGCACCAAACGTTTTGGCAATTTGTAGCGCAACCAGTTACGGGTAGATGCAAGTATTCGAACATCTTTACGGTGTAAACCGACCTCTTCGAACAGTTCGCGATACATCGCCTGTTCTGCGGTTTCACCCGGATTGATGCCTCCCTGAGGAAACTGCCAGGAGTGCTGTCCAAAGCGCCTGGCCCACAACACTTGTCCTTGCCTGTTACAGATTACGATACCAACATTCGGGCGGTAGCCATCATCATCGATCACTGGACTACCTCAAAGCTAAATTTGAATAGCCTGATTGTTTCACACTCCTTACAGGCGGTAAACCACTGGATTGCCGGGGAGAACGGCGAGTAAAACCTGGATAACTCACAGGATCATCCAAAGTTATAAACAATGACCCAGGTAAAGCGTCGATCTTATTCACGTTTTCTGTGGATAGCTTTGTGCAGAACACGGGAATTAGCTGAATAAACTTTTTCATCCCGCTCTGCGCCACAGCACAAAAAGATGATTTTTATCATGTTAAAACAGCATATTAAGCGGGTCTTATTCGGAATATCGGGCACATAAATCTCGTAAATGACTTACTCCAGCCCGCCACTGGTCAAAGATCAAGCGCCGACGTTTTTATCCACAGACAATGGAGTAAACCTGGTCACAGCTGCCTAAAAAAGCGGCTTATTTGCTAAAGTCAAGGCTGTAAATGGAACCAGTAGCGCGCGTTGTCCAGGGTTATCCCACTCTTCTGTGGATAACTTAGCTTAAGATCCTGTTCATTGTTGCCGTCATTCCGGGATAACCTGGTTTTTTCAGGCGCGGCTAAAAAGAGTTGTGCTTAAAAAAGCATGTTGAATCATGCTATTATCACTCTCTTTTCTTCTGTCTACGCTGTGGAAAACCCGACAGCGGAAAAGATAGCTCATTTTTTAACCAGCCGAGTCTTTGTCATGGTTCAACTCCCTGCCCCGCCTGAAAATGAAGCGATCCTGCTGGCGCGCGCCCATGCGCTGGCGGGCCAGACGCTGCAAACCCTGGCCAGTCAGGCCGGCCTGCCCATGCCTGCCGATCTGAAGCGAGATAAAGGCTGGGTAGGCATGCTGCTGGAGCGCTATCTGGGCGCCAGCGCGGGCAGCAAGGCGGAACAGGACTTCGCCCACCTCGGCATCGAGCTGAAAACCATTCCCATTGATGCACAGGGCAAACCGCTGGAAACCACTTTTGTTTGCGTCGCTCCCCTGACCGGCAATAGCGGCGTGACCTGGGAAACCAGCCATGTGCGCCATAAGCTGGCGCGCGTGCTGTGGATCCCGGTGGAGGGCGACCGCGCCATTCCCCTCGCGCAGCGCCGCGTCGGCGCGCCGCTGCTGTGGAGTCCAGATGAAGAAGAAGAGCGCATGCTGCGTCAGGACTGGGAAGAGCTGATGGATATGATCGTGCTGGGTCAGGTTGAACGCATTACGGCCCGCCACGGCGCCTGGCTGCAAATCCGGCCCAAAGCCGCTAACAGCCGCGCGCTTACCGAAGGCATTGGCGAACATGGCGAGCCGATTATGACGCTGCCGCGCGGGTTTTACCTGAAGAAGAGCTTTACCGCCCCGCTGCTGGCGCGCCATTTTTTGCTGTAAGTGCGTATCAGCGCATGCGTATAATCGCCGTTTACTTTTCGTTTAACATTGAGTGTAAGCATGTTTGAATGGATAACCGATCCCAATGCCTGGCTGGCACTGGGCACGCTGACCATCCTCGAAGTGGTTCTGGGCATTGATAATATTATTTTTCTGTCGCTGGTCGTGGCGAAGCTGCCAAAACACCAGCAGGCCAGCGCCCGCCGTCTGGGCCTGATGGGCGCGATGCTAATGCGTCTCGGCCTGCTGGCCTCCATTGCCTGGGTCGCGCGTCTGACCCATCCGGTTTTTACCCTGTTCGATCACGCCTTTTCATGGCGCGACCTGATCCTGCTTGGCGGCGGTCTGTTTCTGCTGTGGAAATCGAGCATGGAGATCCACGAGACCATTGAGGGCGGCGAAGAGGAGCACAAAACCAACGTTCACTCTTTCCTCGGCGCGATTGTGCAGATCATGCTGCTGGATATTATCTTTAGCCTGGATTCGGTGATCACCGCGGTGGGACTCTCTGACCACCTGTTTATTATGATGGCGGCGGTGGTGATAGCCGTGCTGATGATGATGTTCGCCGCGCGGGCCATTGGCGAATTTGTCGATCGCCACCCGTCGATCAAAATGCTGGCTCTGTCGTTTTTGATTCTGGTGGGCTTCACCCTGATCCTCGAAAGCTTCGCAGTGCATGTACCAAAAGGTTACATTTATTTCGCCATGTTCTTCTCGATGGCCGTGGAGTGCCTTAACCTGATGCGCAGCAAGAAAAACGCGGCGTAAAAAGTCAAGGGCGGCCATGAGCCGCCCGTTTATTTTCGGATTCATGCGATAACGCAACGCGCTAAAACGATTTATTACTACACTTTTTGCAGTTGATGCTGTGCGCCCGTGAAAGGGCACGCGCAGCTGGCGCAACCTTCAGGCTGGCGGGAGTGAGAGGAATAAACGTAATGAGAGAGTTGGCAAGCGTAGCAGTATTGATGTTGGCCGTGGCGACCCTGAGCGGATGCAGCTCAGATTATGTTATGGCAACCAAAGATGGACAGATGATCATGACGGAAGGCAAGCCGACCATCGATAAAGAAACGGGCCTGGTGAAATATGTCGATCAGTCCGGTCATGAAGTACAGATTAATGGCGACGAAGTGTCGACCATTATTGAGCGTTAAGTGCCTTTTTAAGTCGCCTGCCCGGTAATTTGTCTGGACAGGCGATTTCCCCGATTTTCCCCACTTCCTTCCCCGCTGACTGACGCGCTATAGTCCAACAGGACGCACCATTACATTCCATAAGAATAAGGAAGACGGCTATGCACTATCACCGCATCCCTCATAGCACGCTGGAAGTGAGTCAGCTGGGATTAGGAACCATGACCTTTGGTGAACAGAACAGCGAAGCCGACGCCCATGAGCAGCTCGATTTCGCCATCGCCAGCGGCATTAACTTTATCGATACCGCTGAAATGTACCCGGTGCCGCCGCGCCCGGAAACCCAGGGTTTGACCGAACAGTACATCGGCAGCTGGCTGAAGAAGCGCGGCAGTCGCGACAAAGTAATCCTCGCCAGCAAGGTTTCCGGCCCGGTTCGCGGCGCTGACGCCTCTATTCGTCCGCATCAGGCGCTGGATCGCAAAAATATCCGCGAAGCGCTGGATGCCAGCCTGAAGCGTCTCAATACCGACTACCTCGATCTCTACCAGCTGCACTGGCCGCAGCGCCAGACCAACTATTTCGGCAAGCTGGGCTATCAGTACAGCGAAAACACCATTCCGGTTACGCTGCTGGAGACGCTGGAAGCGCTGGCCGAGCAGGTGCGCGCGGGCAAGATCCGCTATATCGGCGTGTCCAATGAAACCGCCTGGGGCGTGATGCGTTATTTACAGCTGGCGGAAAAACACGAGCTGCCGCGCATTGTCACCATTCAGAATCCCTACAGCCTGCTGAACCGCAGCTTCGAGGTAGGACTGGCCGAGATTAGCCAGCATGAGGGCGTAGAGCTGCTGGCCTACTCCAGCCTCGCGTTCGGCACGCTGAGCGGCAAGTATCTGAACGGCGCGAAACCGGCCGGCGCGCGCAATACGCTGTTTAGCCGTTTTACGCGCTACAGCAGCGAACAGTCGCAGCAGGCCATTGCGGAATATGTGGCGCTGGCGCAGAAGCACCAGCTGGATCCGTCGCAGATGGCGCTGGCCTATGTTCGTCAGCAGCCGTTTGTGGCCAGCACGCTGCTGGGCGCCACCACCCTTGATCAGCTGAAAACCAATATCGACAGCTTTAATCTGACGCTGGATGCCGAAGTGCTGGACGCGCTGGAGGCGATTCACCGCCGTTACACCTATCCGGCGCCTTAAGCTTTCACAGACGGCGCCATGGCTTAGCAAGCCGAAGAGCAAAGCGCAAAAACGCCGGGAGCGTGTTTGAACAACGCTGTGCGCTGGCCCGATACGGGCGCACCTCAAGGATGAGGTGCGGACTGGCGCAGGCCGAGCGGTCAGGGGTGACGAACAGCGGTTTTGCGATCGGGCGAGACTATCCGCGCTGGCACTGCCCCATAATGCCGCGCCGCCACTGATTTTTTCCTGCTCATTACAGCCCCAGCAGCAGCTGCCGCTCCAGCTGCGGATCGAGCAGCGTGACGTGCAATCCCACCAGCCGCACGCCGCGCCCGGCGCGCCGCTCATCCCAGGTTTTACGCGCCACGGCGATCAGATCCTCTTTATTCAGCTCCGGCCAGATATGCTCCTGCGTGGTGAGCTGAAAATCGTTGAACTTGAGTTTGACGCCCTGCCGCGCAATCTGCCTGTCGGGCCGCACCTGCGT
This sequence comes from Candidatus Pantoea deserta, assembly GCF_003813865.1. GTDB lineage: Bacteria > Pseudomonadota > Gammaproteobacteria > Enterobacterales > Enterobacteriaceae > Pantoea > Pantoea deserta. The sequence continues at coordinate 42,785 of NZ_RMVG01000002.1, read as the reverse complement.
CAGACGACGCTCCAGCTCCGCGTAGAGAAAGTCGATAATCTCCAGGCAGGCTTCCCAGCTGTGAATATCTTCCGCCAGCGTGCGCTCGACGCCAACGGATTTGCGCTCGCGCTCCACCACCACACCGCGCTCGTCGATGCCGTGGCTGCGCTCCCACAGCACGCGGCCGAATTTGCCGAAGCGCTTGAGAAGCTGGGCGACGTCGGCTTTCTGTACGTCTGCGCAGGTATAGAGTCCCATCTCCTCCAGCTTTTTTGTGGCTACTTTGCCGACGCCGGGAATTTTCGCCAGCGGCAGCGACAGCAAAAAGTCGGGCATCTCCTGCGGCGTAATCACGTACTGCCCGTCTGGTTTATTAAGATCGGAGGCTATCTTGGCGAGAAACTTAATCGGCGCAATGCCCGCCGAGGCGGTCAGCCCCGTCTCCTGAAAAATGGTCTGGCGGATCTCGCGGGCGATCAGCGTGGCGGAGCCGTGACAGTGTTGGCTGTCGGTGACGTCCAGATAGGCCTCGTCGAGAGAGAGCGGTTCGATAAGCGGGGTATAGCGCAGAAATATGTCGCGGATCTGCTGCGAGGCTTGCTTATAGGCGTCAAAACGCCCCGGTAACAGCTTCAGGTGCGGACACAGTTTCAGCGCCATCGCGGTCGGCATAGCGCTGCGCACGCCATATTTGCGCGCCGGATAGTTCGCCGTGCTGATCACGCCGCGTCGTTCGCGGCTGCCGCCAATGGCAATGGGAATGTCGCGCAATGCTGGATTATCGCGCATCTCCACCGCTGCATAGAAGCAGTCCATATCGACATGTATGATTTTCACGCTTGCTCGCCGTCCGGTTTTCGTCACACCTTATGATACTGTATAGATGTACAGATGCAAAAATTGTGGCGTATCAGCGGATAAAACGGCGTTGCGTATTGCGCGACTAAAGTTTACAAATTTTTGGCCGTCAACACCTCAGGAAAGCGCGAATTTACCCAGCGGCGTCTTGATAAAAAAACAGACAATGCTAATGTTGCGCTGCGGTAGCGGAGTTTTCCGATTATGCAAGTCTGAGACGCATTTTGCGTCACCGTTCTTCCTCACTCAAGGTACACACAGCATGGGCAAAATCGCACTTCTGTTTGCGATGATTTTAATGCCAGCCCTCAGCATGGCAATGACTCCCGAACCGACACAGCAGACGTCGACAGCGGTGAGCAAAGAATTAAAGAAACAGTTACTTGGCACGCCAGTTTATATTCAGATTTTCAAGGAAGAACGTACGCTGGAGCTGTACGGCAAAATCGGCAATGAGTTTCGCCTGCTGGATACCTATCGCATCTGTAACTTTTCCGGCGGTCTCGGCCCGAAACGTCGCGAAGGCGATTTTAAGAGTCCGGAAGGGTTTTACAGCGTCAGGCTGAATCAGCTCAAGCCAGACAGCCGTTTTTATCGCGCGATCAACGTCGGTTTCCCTAATCAGTACGACCGCGACCACGCCTATACCGGCAACTATCTGATGATTCACGGCGATTGTAAGTCGATCGGCTGCTACGCCATGACTGACGCCTATATGGATGAGATCTTTAGCTACGTGAACGCGGCGCTGCGTAACGGCCAGCCGCAGGTGGACATCAACATCTTCCCGTTCCGCATGACCGACAGCAATATGCAGCGTCACCGTTACTCGACCTACGCCAGCTTCTGGCGCGAGCTGCAACCCGGCTATGCTTACTTCGCGAAGTATCATCAGCCGCCGACGGTCAATGTCGCCAGCGGCAGCTATGTGATGAACGGCAGCCCGGTGATGGTCAATCCCGTCGCCGCCTCTAAATCATTCCTGGCGCTCTCCAAGGCAGAATAACGCCCACTCACCTGGCACGATGCGGTGCCAGGTTTCATTTCCCGTCAGCGGCTGCGTCGCGATCACCGTGACCACGTCGTTGGCGGTGGTGTGCTGCTGAAAATCAATCTCTACGTCCTGATCGAGCAGCTGCGCTTTGCCGAACGGCGCGCGCCGCGTGATCCAGTAAAGATTGGTGGAGCAAAACGCCATCAGATAGCGTCCGTCCGACAGCAGCATATTAAAGACCCCCTTCTGCCGCAGCTCTCCCGCCAGTTCCGCCACATAGCGAAACACCGCCGGCCAGTTAGCGGGCGTGCGCGGGTAGCGCGTCGCCAGCTTGTGCAGGATCCAGCAAAATGCCTTTTCGCTGTCGGTTTCGCCAACCGGTCGAAAATGGCCGGTTTCCAGCTGGCGATAGCCTTTCAGCTGACCGTTGTGAGCATAGGTCCAGTTGCGCCCCCACAGCTCGCGGGTAAAGGGATGGGTATTTTCCAGCGACACCTGTCCGCGATTCGCCTGGCGAATATGCGCCACCACCGAATGAGACTTAATCGGATACTCCTGCACCAGGCGCGCAATCGGCGAGTTATAGCTGGGCAGCGGATCCTTAAAGGTGCGGCACCCTTTGTCTTCATAAAAGGTAATGCCCCAGCCATCCTTATGCGGCCCGGTTCCGCCGCCGCGCTGCACCAGGCCGGTAAAACTGAAACAGATGTCGGTTGGCACATTGGCGCTCATCCCGAGCAATTCGCACATAGCTACCGCCTTAGTCAAAAAGACCGCCAGCCTGCTTGCCGGCGGCCAGCGTCTCTATTTCACCATCTCTTTTTCAATCAGCAGCATCAGGATATGGATCACTTTAATGTGGATCTCCTGAATGCGGTCGGCATAGCCGAAGTGCGGCACGCGAATCTCGATGTCCGCCGTGCCCGCCATTTTGCCGCCGTCTTTGCCGGTCAGCGTAATGACCTTCATGCCCTGCGCGCGCGCGGCCTCAATCGCCTTAATGATATTGGCCGAGTTGCCGGAGGTGGACAGTCCCAGCAGCACGTCGCCCGGACGGCCAACCGCCTCGATGTAACGCGAGAAAACATAGTCATAGCCGAAATCGTTGCTGACGCAGGAGAGATGGCTGACGTCGGAGATGGCAATCGCCGGGTAGCCGGGGCGGTTCTCGCGATAGCGTCCGGTCAGCTCTTCCGCAAAGTGCATGGCGTCACAGTGTGAGCCGCCATTGCCGCAGGAGAGCACTTTGCCGCCTGCTTTAAAGCTATCGGCCAGCAGCACCGCCGCGCGCTGAATCGCATGAATATTCGCCTCATCGCTGAGGAATTTATTAAGCGTATCCGCTGCTTCATTCAGCTCAGAGCGAATGATGTCCTGGTACATAGGGGATGTCCTTGTTAGTAAAAGAGTGACTCTGCAAGTTTAACGGAATGCCGGGTTGCCGCAAAGCATGCGCCGCGCGAAACCCCGTTGGTCTGGGACAGAGAACGAGGCGATTTTGTGAGTGAGGTTGTAATTGCGATGTAAACAAATTGCTAATTGCCGCCCGGTATCATACACCTCTACCAATAACAGGTCAGACCTCTTACTACTACGGAGCTGTGATTATGATAGTTGTGTCGATACTTGCGACGCTGGTGTTGATCAGCGCCCTGTTCTACCACCGCGTCTCTCTGGCGGCGAGCAGCGCCATTCTGCTGTTGTGGACCGCAGCCTGGTCAGCGGCGCAGGTCTGGACGCCCTGGCTGCTGCTGCCGCTGGCGATTATTCTGCTGCCTTTTAACCTGCCGACCATGCGTCGCTCAATGTTCTCAAAGCCGATGTTGCAGCGCTTTCAGCAGGTGATGCCGCCGATGTCGCGCACCGAGAAAGAGGCCATCGACGCCGGCACCACCTGGTGGGAAGGCGATCTGTTTCAGGGCAAGCCCGACTGGCAGAAGCTGCATAACTATCCTCAGCCGCGCCTGACGCCGGAAGAGCAGGCGTTTCTTGATGGCCCGGTTGAAGAAGCCTGCCGCATGGCGAACGATTTTCAGATCACTCATGAAATGGCCGATCTGCCGCCGGAACTCTGGGCCTGGCTGAAAGAGCAGCGTTTCTTCGCCATGATTATCAAGAAAGAGTATGGCGGACTGGAATTTTCCGCCTATGCGCAGGCGCGCGTGCTGCAAAAGCTGGCGGGCGTGTCGGGCATTCTGGCCATCACCGTGGGCGTGCCTAACTCACTCGGCCCCGGCGAACTGCTGCAACATTACGGCACTGACGAACAGAAAAAACACTACCTGCCGCGACTGGCGCGCGGCGAGGACATTCCCTGCTTTGCGCTGACCAGCCCGGAAGCGGGTTCCGACGCGGGATCGATTCCTGACACCGGCGTGGTCTGTATGGGGGAATGGCAGGGCAAACAGGTGCTGGGCATGCGCCTGACCTGGAACAAGCGCTACATTACGCTGGCGCCGGTGGCGACCGTGCTGGGTCTGGCCTTTAAGCTCTCCGATCCCGATCGCCTTCTGGGCGACACCGAGTCGCTGGGCATTACCTGCGCGCTGATCCCCACCAGCACCCCAGGCGTAGAGATCGGCAAGCGCCACTTTCCGCTTAACGTGCCGTTCCAGAACGGCCCGACACGCGGCAAGGATATTTTTGTGCCGATCGATTTTATCATCGGCGGACCGCAGATGGCCGGTCAGGGCTGGCGTATGCTGGTCGAGTGCCTGTCCGTCGGACGCGGTATTACCCTGCCCTCTAACTCCACCGGCAGCCTGAAAAGTCTGGCGCTGGCGACCGGGGCTTATGCGCATATTCGCCGTCAGTTCAAAGTCTCTATCGGCAAGATGGAAGGCATTGAGGAGCCGCTGGCGCGCATTGCCGGCAACGCCTACGTTATGGACGCCGCCGCCACGCTGATCACTACCGGCATTATGCAGGGTGAAAAACCGGCGGTGCTGTCGGCGATTGTAAAATACCACTGCACCCATCGCGGCCAGCGCGCTATCGTGGATGCGATGGATATTGCGGGCGGCAAAGGCATTATGCTGGGCCGCAATAACTTCCTCGCCCGCGCCTATCAGGGCGCGCCTATCGCCATTACGGTAGAAGGCGCGAACATCCTGACGCGCAGCATGATCATCTTCGGCCAGGGCGCAATCCGCTGCCATCCGTTCGTGCTGAAAGAGATGGCGGCGGCGGCCAGCCACGATCTTAACGCTTTTGACAGCGCGCTGTTCAGCCATATCGGCTATGTAGGCAGCAACGCCGTGCGCAGCCTGTGGCTCGGCCTGACCGCCGGACGCGGCAGCGCCTCGCCGACGCGCGACGTCACGCGCCGCTATTACCAGCATCTCAACCGCCTGAGCGCCAACCTGGCCCTGCTGGCTGACGTGTCGATGGCGGTGCTGGGCGGCAGCCTGAAACGTCGCGAACGCATCTCGGCGCGTCTGGGGGATGTGCTGAGCCAGCTCTATCTCGCCTCAGCCACCCTGAAGCGCTATGACGATGAAGGCCGCCACGAGGCGGATCTGCCGCTGGTGCACTGGGGCGTGCAGGATGCCTTACATCAGGCTGAGCAGGCGATTGAGGATCTGCTGCGCAACTTCCCCAGTCCGCTGGCGGCTGGCGCGCTGCGTATGATGATTTTTGCTGGCGGTAAGCACTGCCCGGCGCCGAGCGATCGTCTGGACCACAAGCTGGCGAAGCTGCTGCAACTGCCTTCCGCGACGCGTACGCGTCTGGGACGCGGCCAGTATCTGACGCCGAGCGAGCATAATCCGGCGGGCCAGCTGGAGCAGGCCTTGCAGGAGGTGATGGCGGCGGAAGCGATCCACGATCGTCTGTGCAAACAGCAGAAACAGCACTTCTCATTTACCCGACTGGACGCGCTGGCGCAGCAGGCGCTGAAAGCAGGCTGGATCGACGCGGCGGAAGCCGAGGTGCTGACCCGTGCCGAGGCGAGTCGCCTGCGCGCTATCAACGTAGATGAGTTTGACGCGGATGCGCTGGCGGTGCCGGTGAAGCAGCCCGTGATGAAGGCGACGCGGGAAAGCGAGGCGGCGTAACACTGCGGTTAGCGAGCAAGGCGTTTGCGCGGGCGGCATAGTCGCCCGCAAGCGGTACAAACGGCGTCCATGCCAGCCCGGCCCGCGCGAACAGCGACTATTCGCGCGCTGCGCTGGGCGACAGCGCTTTCTGGATTTTTCCCTGTCGCGCCAGGCGTCGCTCTTCGGTCCCTGCCCCATCAACGATAAAAATAAATCCTCAGCCCTAACCGGCCTGGCGAATGCGCGCAATCAGCGCATCGACATCTTCCACATGATCGGCCGCCAGAATCAGCGTGCGTCCCAGCGTAATACAGCTGCGAATGCATTCGGTGCGCATCGCCTCATCTTTAATCAGCTTCATATCCGCGACGTGCGACATGCCGACGGTGCGGCGAATCAACTCGGTGCCGCAATAGCCGATGGTATCGGCCCACACCTTGCGCAGAAACGCCTGCGCATAGCCGGGATATGCCAGCGCGACATCTGAGGTCTTCGCTTCCGCCAGCGCCAGGAAGCGCGCGGCAAAGGTGTTCCACACCTCGCGAACGTCGTTGAGCCGCAGCTCGCGCCCTTCCGCCGCCTCGCGCGGCGGCAACAGGCCTGGCAGACCGCAGTAGTTGATCAGCAGGTTGCCCAGCGCCGTGCCCACATCGAAGCCGATGGGACCAAAATAGCCAAACTCGGCGTCAATGGCTTTCAGGCTGTTGTCGGCAACGAAAACAGAGCCGCTGTGAATGTCGCCGTGCAGCAGCGCTTCGGCATGGGCGAAAAAGCGATGCTTTAATCCGGCGACGGCGATCTTCAGCGCGTCGTCGGTGCGCAAACTGGCGGCCAGCGGCTCCAGCGCCTGTGGATAGTTGTTGCGCGCATGATCGGTATAGGGATCGTTAAAGAACAGATCCTCCGTGATTTCGCACATTTCGGGGTTGATAAAGCGCGCCACTTCCGCCTTTTTTTGGTGGGGATGCAGCACAAAATCAGAGGTATGGAACAGCGTCTGCGCCAGATATTCCCCCAGCTGCGCCGCGGCCTGCGGGTAATAAGCGCCTTTTACCAGCTCTCCGCGCCAGATGCGATGGCTGGAGAGATCCTCCATCACCATCACCGCCAGCTGGGGATCGTAATGCGTCACCTTAACGGTGTGCTGCGGGCAATATTTGTAGTGCTCAGTCAGGGTTTCCGCTTCCAGCCGCGCGCGATCCAGCGTCAGCGGCCAGGATTCGCCGACGCAACGCACATAAGGCAGCGCCTGCTTGACGATAACCCGACTCTTTCCCTGACGGTCGAAAATTTTAAAGACCAGGTTGAGATTACCGTCACCAATCTCTTGCGCCTCGCTCAGCGAGGCCGGATCGTCCACGCCGCCAAATTCTCTGGCATATTCAACGGCATCCGCCGCGGTGAAGGTACGGTATTGCGACATTGCCATTCCTCTCAAAAAATCTCTGAAACGAAAACCCCGCCAGGGCACTGTAATAAGCCGTTCAGACGTCTATACATCCGTTCCGCATGTTGGCACAATACGCGACAATAACGCAACAGGGATTTCACAGATGATGCAAACGCTTCAAACCACCAGCTTACAGGTTCGTGACAATCAGCTCTGGATACTCGATCAGCAGGCGTTGCCGCAGCAAAAAAACTGGCTGCCGGCGCATGACGTGGCGCAGCTGGTGGGGCATATTCATGCGCTTCGCGTGCGCGGGGCGCCGCTGATTGGCCTTTCCGCCTCGCTGCTGCTGGCGCTGCTGGCGGAACAGGGCGCAGCCCGCGAGGAGCTGGCGCAGTCGCTGGAGGTGCTGCGTGCGGCCCGCCCCACCGCCGTTAATCTGATGAATAATCTCGACCGGATGAAGCTGGCGCTGACGCAGGCGGATTTTGTTTTCGCTTTAGGCCAGGAAGCCCTGCGACTGGTGGCGGAAGATCGCCAGCTGTGCGATAACATCGCCGAAGCCGGTAGCGCGCTGGTCAGACCGGGGAGCCGGTTGTTAACTCACTGCAACACCGGCGGGCTGGCGACAGCGGGCGTCGGCACAGCGCTGGGGGTGATCGCCCGCGCGCATCAGCAGGGCAAGGTGACTAATGTCTGGGTCGATGAAACGCGCCCGCTGTTGCAGGGGGGACGTCTGACCGCATGGGAGCTGGGCGAGCTGGCGATCCCTTATCAGCTGATCACCGATTCGATGGCGGCCAGTCTGATGGCCAGCGGCCAGGTTGACGCTATCTGGGTGGGCGCGGATCGCATTGCGGCTAACGGCGACGTCGCGAACAAGATTGGCACCTACAGCCTGGCGGTGCTGGCGCACTACCACCACATTCCATTTTACGTCGCCGCTCCCCATACCACGCTGGATCGCCAGTGCGCCAGCGGCAGAGATATTCCCATCGAGCAGCGCGCCGCCAGCGAAGTGACCGGCGTGGCAGGCAGCTTTGGCAGCGTGCAGTGGGCGCCGGAAACGGCGGCGGTCTTTAACCCGGCGTTCGACGTGACGCCGGCGGCGCTGATTAGCGGCTGGGTACTGGATACGGGCGTGGTGACGCCTGAAGCGGTAGCGGCAGGCGTGTTTCAGCCGTCGGCGGACGCGCGCTAAGCGGTTAAGTCAGGCCCGGCAAGGCCATCGCTATTGCCGGGCGCATAAGCCTCATCTTATGGCAGGCGCGGATAGGCGTCGGCAATAGCGTCACCGGTAAAGTGCGCCACCCAGCCCTCCTGGTTATCGAAGATGCGGATCGCGGTAAAGTTTGGCGACGATCCCATATCAAACCAGTGCGGCGTGCCCGCAGGCACGGAAATCAGATCGTTTTTCTCACACAGTATCTGGTACACCTGTCCATCCAGATGCAGACAGAACAGGCCCGCGCCTTCAACAAAAAAACGCACTTCATCTTCGCCGTGGGTATGCTCGGAAAGAAATTTCGCGCGCAGCGTCTCTTTTTGCGGATTGTCGGCGCGCATGCTGATTACGTCCCAGCTCTGATAGCCCTTCTCCGCCACCAGCCGATCGATCGCGTGCTGATAGGCCTCGATCACTTTGGCAGGCTCAGGATTTTCACCTAAATCGCGATCCGCCGCCCAGCGCTCAAAGCGCACATTTTTTGCATTCAGCCGTTCACGGATCATCTCCGCATCGGTACTGTGCCACACCGGCAGCGTGGCTTCGGTATCGGTAAAAATGGTCAATGCACTCATGCTAAAACGACTCCGGAAAAGGTGTTCACCTGATGATGGCGGCTTTCGCTGTCAGCGGGGCCGCGAATTAACTGTACGGTATTCCATCCGGCTTCCGCTGCCGCATCCAGCTCCTGACGAATGTCGGAGAGGAACAGCAGCTGCTCAGCGGGCAGGCCGGTTTTTTCAGCGATAGCGCGGTACGAAGCGACGTCACGCTTGGCGCCGACGCGGGTATCGAAATAGCCGCTAAACAGGCCAGTAATATCACCTTCATCACTGTAGCCAAATAACAGTTTTTGCGCCGCTACCGAACCGGAAGAATAAACGTAAAGCTGGACGCCCTGTTCCCGCCAGCAGCGCAGCGCAGGCAGCACGTCAGGATAGAGATGACCGGTAAAACTGCCGTTGACATAGCCGTCACGCCAGATCATTCCCTGTAGCGCTTTTAGCCCGGTAGACTTGCGATCCTCGTCCATAAAGCCCAGCAGGATCTGCGTCACCGCCTCGATATCGGCATCCGGCTGCCCCGCCTCGGCGCGTACGGCATCGAGCGCCGCGCTGACTTCAGGATCGCTGTGCTGCGCGCGGATAAAGGCCGCGAGATGCTCGCGCGCATAGGGAAACAGCACATCATGTACAAAGCGAATATCGCTGGTGGTGCCTTCAATATCGGTAACAATAGCGCGGATCACAGGGCCTCCAGCAGGCGACGTTGGCGTTCACACTCAAACAAAAATTCCAGTCCTTCCAGATGGCGGCGCGCTTCGCTGACGTCGCGGCCCCAGCAGGTCAATCCGTGACCGCGCAGCAGAAAACCGTAACGGAACGGCGTCGCTGCGGCGTAGGCCTCAATCCGCTGCGCCAGCGCGTCAATGTCCTGATCGTTATCAAACACCGGGATCGCCACCTCTTCAAGATGGCTACGCTGGCCCGCCAGCGATTTCTGCATTTCGTAGCCCTCCAGCCGCAGCGCGCTGCCTTTTTCGACGCGCGACAGCACCGTTGAATTTACCGTATGGGTATGCAGCACCGCGCCCGCATCGGGAAACAGCCGGTAAATCAGGGTGTGCAGCCCGGTTTCCGCCGAAGGTCTGCGTCCGGACGGCACGCTATTAGTGGCAATCTCCACCTGTATAAAATCATCGCGCGTCAGGCTGCCTTTATCTTTGCCGGATTCGCTGAGCAGGCAGAAGCGCCCATCTTCACGAACGGACATATTGCCGCCGGTGGCGGGCGCCCAGCCTTTAGCGCCAATCCAGTGGCAGGCGGCCACCAGCTGGTCAAGCGGAGAGAGTTGCGACATAGCGTTTCAGCATCCTGTAGGGTGGGTTTAGACGTCTAAGCGTCTCGATTGCCAAATATTAACATCCTGTTTATAGTGGCTTCAACACAGGGTTACTCCGCAACGACATTCGCGCTTAAGGCAATTAACAATGACGCAGCACAACCTGACGCCGGAGAGCAAACTGCCCGCTCTTGGCACCACGATTTTCACCCAGATGAGCGCGCTGGCACAGCAGCACAACGCCATTAATCTTTCGCAGGGCTTCCCCGATTTTGATGGCCCGCGCTATTTGCAGGAGCGTCTGGCCTGGCACGTCAGCCAGGGCGCCAACCAGTATGCGCCCATGACCGGCGCGCTGCCGCTGCGTGAAGCCATCGCCGCCAAAACCGCCGAGCTGTACGGCCACCGCCCCGACGTCAACAGCGACATTACCGTTACCGCAGGCGCGACCGAAGCGCTCTATGCGGCGATCACCGCGCTGGTACGCCAGGGCGATGAGGTTATCTGTTTCGACCCAAGCTATGACAGCTACGCGCCTGCCGTGGAGCTGTCCGGCGGCGTGCTAAAGCGCATCGCGCTCCAGCCGCCGGGCTTTCGCGTTGACTGGGCGGAGTTTGCCAGCCTGCTCTCTAGCAAGACGCGTCTGGTCATTCTCAATACGCCGCATAATCCTTCCGCTACCGTCTGGCGCAAAGCGGATTTTGAGGCGCTGTGGCAGGCGATTGCCGGGCAGGAAATTTATGTGCTGAGCGACGAAGTCTACGAACATATCTGTTTTGATGAGGCGGGCCACGCCAGCGTGCTGGCGCATCCGCAGCTGCGCCAGCGCGCTGTGGCCGTCTCCTCTTTCGGCAAAACCTTTCATATGACCGGCTGGAAAGTAGGATACAGCGTTGCGCCTGCCGCTATCAGCGCCGAGATCCGCAAAGTACATCAGTATCTGACCTTTGCGGTGAATACCCCCGCGCAGCTGGCGATCGCCGATATGCTGCGCAACGAGCCAGCGCACTACCGCGAACTCCCCGACTTTTATCGCGCGCGCCGCGACCGTCTGGCGCAGGCGCTGGAGAAGAGCCGTTTTAAGGTGCTGCCGTGCGAAGGCACCTACTTCCTGCTGGCGGACTACAGCGCGATTTCCGATCTCGACGACGTTAGCTTCTGTCAGTGGCTGACAAAAGAGGTCGGCGTCGCGGCGATTCCGCTGTCGGTGTTTTGCGCCGGTCCTTTCCCGCACAAGCTGATTCGCCTGTGCTTTGCCAAACAGGAAGCGACGCTTGACGCCGCCGCGGAGCGCTTATGTCGGATTTAAACATAACGGTTTTGCAGGAAACCCTGCACTGGATGGACGGCGAGGCGAATCTGCGTCATTTCGACAGGGTGCTTGAGGGCATCACGGGCCGCGATCTGATTGTGCTGCCGGAGATGTTTACCACCGGCTTCGCTATGGAGGCGGCGCAGCGTTCGCTGCCGCAGGCGCAGGTAGTGGAGTGGCTGCATAAGCACGCCGAGACGAGCAACGCGCTGGTCGGCGGCAGCGCGGCGATCCAGACAGAGAAAGGCGCGGTAAACCGCTTTCTGCTGGTAGAGCCAGACGGCACGCTACATCAGTACGACAAGCGTCATCTGTTCCGCATGGCGGATGAGCATCATCACTATCTGCCGGGCGAAACGCGCGAGGTATTTGAGTGGCGCGGCTGGCGTATCCTGCCGCAGATTTGCTACGACCTGCGCTTCCCGGTGTTTGCCCGCAACAACAACGATTACGATCTGGCGCTGTACGTCGCTAACTGGCCGGCGCCGCGCGCCCTGCACTGGCAGGCGCTGCTGCTGGCGCGCGCCATTGAGAATCAGGCTTATGTCGCGGGCTGCAACCGCGTCGGCAGCGACGGCAACCAGCACAGCTACAGCGGCGACAGCCGGATTGTCTCGCCGCTGGGCGAGATCCTCAGTGAAGCCGAGCCGTTTTCCCAGGCGCGGCTCGACGCCACGCTGTCGCTGGAGACGCTGACCGCGTATCGCGAGCGCTTTCCGGCCTGGCGCGATGCCGATGGCTTTACGCTGAAGTAGCATACTGGATACCGCCAAAAAAAAAGCCGCAGCGTTTAGCTGCGGCTTTACCATTTTACTCGTTACGCCATTACAGGTCGAAACGATCCAGGTTCATCACCTTCGTCCACACGGCTACGAAGTCGGTCACAAACTTCTGCTGCGCATCGCTGCTGGCGTAAACTTCCGCCAGCGCGCGCAGGATAGCGTTGGAGCCAAACACCAGGTCGGCGCGGGTGGCGCTGTACTTCACTTCGCCGCTCTGACGGTCACGGCCTTCGAACAGCTCTTCGCTCTCATCGGTGGCGCGCCATGCGGTGCGCATATCCAGCAAATTAACGAAGAAGTCAGTGCTCAGCACGCCAGGGCGATCGGTAAACACGCCGCGATCGCTGCCGTCGAAGTTGGTACCCAGCACGCGCAGACCACCCAGCAGCACCGTCAGTTCCGGCGCGCTCAGGGTAAGCTGCTGCGCCTTATCCAGCAGCAGCGTCTCGGTGGAGGAACCGCCCTGCACGCGACGATAGTTACGGAATCCATCCGCCAGCGGCTGTAGCAAAGCAAAGGATTCGACGTCGGTCTGATCCTGACGCGCATCGACGCGACCCGGCGTAAAGGGCACCTGCACCGCCGCGCCCGCCGCTGCGGCCGCCATCTCGATACCGACGTTACCCGCCAGCACAATCACATCCGCCAGCGAGGCTTTGCCCGACGCTTTCTGGATCTCCTGCAATACCGGCAGCACGTCGCGGATCACGCTGGCGTTCACCGCCCAGTCTTTCTGCGGGGCCAGCGCCAGACGCGCGCCGTTTGCGCCACCGCGTTTATCGCCGCCGCGGAAGGTCGAGGCAGAGGCCCAGGCCGCGGAGACCAGCTGGCTGACGCTCAGGCCGGACGCCGCGATTTTCGCCTTCAGCTCGCTGATGTCGCTGGCATCTGGCTGATGGATCGCCGCCGGTAACGGATCCTGCCACAGCAGATCTTCTTTCGGCACTTCCGGACCCAGGTAGCGCGCTTTTGGACCCATATCGCGGTGGGTCAGCTTGAACCACGCGCGGGCAAAGGCTTCGTTAAACGCCTGCGGATCGTTGAGGAAGCGGCGCGAGATTTTTTCAAATTCAGGATCGAAGCGCAGCGTCAGATCGGTCACCAGCATTGTAGGCTTACGCTTTTTCTCTGGATCAAAGGGATCCGGGATAATCGCGTCGGCATTGCTGGCTTCAAACTGAATCGCGCCCGCCGGGCTTTTCGTCTGCACCCACTCATATTTGAACAGGTTTTCGAAGAAGTAGTTGCTCCACTGGGTCGGCGTTTGCGTCCAGACCACTTCCAGGCCCGAAGTAATGGCATCGGCGCCGGAGCCGCTGCCGTAGCTGCTGGCCCAGCCAAAGCCCTGGGCTTCAATCGGAGAGGCTTCCGGATCGACGTCGAGATGGCTGGCCGCGCCGGCTCCGTGGGTTTTACCCAGCGTATGGCCGCCGGCAATCAGCGCCACGATCTCTTCATCGTTCATGCCCATATTGCCGAAGGTGGCGCGGATAGCAGGCGCGGCCGAAGCCGGGTTGCCGCTCGCTTCCGGTCCTTCCGGGTTAACGTAAATCAGGCCCATTTCGGTCGCGCCGAGCGGCGCGTTAGCCAGACTTTCCGGATGGCGATGCGCCAGCCACTCCGTTTCGTTCCCCCAGTCTACGTCCATATCCGGTTCCCACACGTCTTCACGACCGGCACCAAAACCAAAGGTACGGAAGCCCGCGTTCTCCAGCGAGACGTTGCCCGCCAGGATGTAGAGATCGGCCCAGGAAATTTTCTGACCATATTTCTGCTTCACCGGCCACAGCAGGCGACGCGCTTTATCCAGGCTGACGTTATCCGGCCAGGAGTTAAGCGGCGCAAAGCGCTGCTGACCACGGCCAGAGCCGCCGCGACCGTCAACGGTGCGGTAGGTGCCGGCGCTATGCCATGCCATACGGATAAACAGGCCGATGTAGCTGCCCCAGTCGGCTGGCCACCAGGATTGCGAATCGGTCAGCAGCGCGCGAATGTCGGCTTTCAGCGCCGAATAGTCGAGCTTGCTGAACTCTTCGCGGTAGTTGAAATCGTCGCTGAGCGGGTTGGAGCGGCTGGAGTGCTGGTTCAACAGATCAACACGCAGCATGTTGGGCCACCAGTCGCGGTTAGTGGTACCGCTACCTGCGCCGCGCGCTAATACGCTCTTTTCTTCGGACGCGCCGTGATGGAAAGGACATTTACCGGCGTCAGCGCCACTCTGGTCGGTGGTTTTTTCTTGCGATGCTCCATGAGGAAAAGGGCATTTACCGGCGGCGGCGGCATTATCGTTATTTTCTGGCGTGCTCATTATCGGCTCCGTTGGCATTGGTTTACCGGATTACGATAGCGAGACGCTCAGGCAAACTCTATCTGGAAAAACCGCTAGTTTTGATAGCCGTTAGCTTTCAAAATCAGCTACCCCGATAGGTAGACCACGACCAGGGAGAGATTAAAAACGGCAGGTGAAAATGGCTGCCCGCCTCGGCGATAACAAAGTCGATTTGCGCCGAGACGTACAGCGCGTCGCGTCCGTCGGCGGCGAAATAGTCCCCGATTTCCGCCGTCAGACGGTAATGGCCCGGCGTTAAGGGTTCCGGCGTCAAATCGTTAACGCGTCCGTCGCTGTCGGTACTGCCTTCGGCGACCGGTAGCCAGCCTTCCGGGCTGTTTTGCTCAAGGGAGATCGCCACGCCGATCGCGGGTTTGCCCAGCGCCGTGTCGAGAATATGGGTGGTAATCGTGCTCATGTCAGGCTCTCCTTCAGGCGCAATAAGGTAATTTCACGTAGCTGTTCGAGCGTTTCACGCTCTTCCGTTTGCGGGTCATGCGCCAACCGGCGCTGAAGCGCAGCCAGCATTTCCTCGCCGCTGCGCCCTCTGGCGCGAATAAGAAAAACACGGCCAAAGCGCGCTTCATAGGCCTGGTTTCCCGCCAGCATCGCCTGCTTTAGCGCCGCGTCGGCCTCGCTCATCGCCGCCTGCTCATGACGGGACAGCGCGGCTTCTTTGTCCGCGCCTGCGGCGCGCTCGCCGATGCGCGGATGCGCCGTCAGCGCCAGCGCCAGATCGGCGGCATTCCAGCTCTGCGCCAGCCGGTTTGCCTCTGCCAGCAGCGCTGACGCAGAAACAAAGGGCCGGGCGCAGACCAGCGCCTCTTGCCAGCGTGGAATGGCGACGCAGTGGGCGATAGCCGCCTGCGCCGCGTCCTGCGGCAGGGCGTTAAAGGTGGCGAGATTCATACCGCACTCCGCTGCGCCAGCTGACACACCGCCTGAAGATAAGCGCGCACCGCCAGCGCCACGTCGCTACTCATCACCGCTTCCGCCGGGTGATGGCTGATGCCGCGATCGTTGCGTACAAACAGCATGCCCACCGGCCAGCGCTCGGCAATCGCGATGGCGTCATGGCCTGCGCCGCTCGGCAGCGCCAGCGTGCGACCCTGCACCGTCTCCACCGCGCTGCTCAGCGCCTGTTGCAGCGCGCCGTCGCAGGCGGTGGCGCTGATGCGGTAATACTCTTCCGCGTCGAAACGCAGACCGCGTCGCAGCGCGATCGCCTCGCCCTGGGTCAGCAGGCTCGACAGCAGCCGCTCCAGCGGCAGATCCTGCGGGCCGCGCACGTCCAGCGAGAGCGCAACCTCGCCAGGGATAACGTTAACCGCGCCCGGCGCGCAGCTCAGCGTTCCCACCGTCGCCACCAGCTGCGGATCCTGTTCGCGCGTCGTGGCTTCAATAAATACCATCCACTCTGCCGCGGCGGCCAGCGCGTCTTTGCGATGCGTCATCGGTACCGTTCCCGCGTGGCCTGCCTCGCCGGTAAAGCGACAGTTAAGACGACGCGCTCCGTTAATGGCGGTGACGACGCCCAGCGCCAGCCCCTCCTGCTCCAGGCAGGGTCCCTGTTCGATATGCAGCTCAAGATAGGCCACGATGTCGTTCAGGTCGCGCGCGGCGCGCGGAATCGCCCCGGCGTCCAGCCCAACATCGGCCATCGCCTGCGCCACGGTAATGCCGTTTCCGTCCGGATGCGTGGTCCAGCTCTCCGGCCAGCTTCCGGTAATGCCCCGGCTGCCCAGCAGCGTAATGCCGAAGCGCGTCCCCTCTTCATCGCCGAAGCCAACAATCTCTACCGCCAGCGGTAAACGCTGCTGGTTATCATGCAGCCACTGCACGGTTTCAATAGCGGTCAGCACGCCCAGCATGCCGTCGTAGCGTCCGGCGTTGCGCACCGTATCGAGGTGCGAGCCGAGCAGCAGCGCGGGCGCGCCGTGGTTGATGCCCTCATAGCGGCCGCAAATATTGCCGACTTCATCCTGCCAGACGCGCATTCCCGCCTGCGCCATCCACTCGCCCACCTGCGCGTTGGCGCGAAGGTGCTCCGGCGAAAGATAGACGCGCGTCAGGTTATCCGGCGACTCACTGATCGCCGCCAGCGCATCGCAGCGCGCCATCACGCGTTCGGCGGCGAACTGCGCCTCTACGGCGTTCATGATCATGCCTGACTCCCGTAGTGATCCCAGGCCGCCTGCATGGCCGCGCCCTGGGTCGCCCGGAAGCCCACGTGCGCCAGCACCGCTTCCAGCGCCGCCAGCGTGGTCATCACGCAGTCTTTACGCGCGTTGTAGCCCATGGTGCCGATGCGCCACACCTTACCGTGCAGCGGACCGAACGAGGTGCCGATCTCAATGCCGAAATCCTCCAGCATTAGCTGACGCACCTGATCGCCGTTGACGCCCTGGGGGATCACCACGCCCAGCACGTTGTTCATTTTGTGCCTCAGGTCGCCGAAGGTCTCCAGCCCCATGCCCTGAATCCCCTTCAGCAGCGCGTCGCCGTGCAGCTTATGGCGGGCGATACCCGCGTCCAGCCCCTCCTGCATTATCAGCCGCGCGCATTCGCGCGCGCCGAACAGCGCGGTGGTGGCCTCGGTGTGGTGGTTAAGGCGCTCCGGTCCCCAGTAATCCATGATCATGCCGAGATCGAAGTAGTTAGAGTAGATTATCTCTTCGTCGCCATCCTGATGCGCGGCGGTGCGGATGCCCTCTTCAACGCATTTACGCCTGCGGATCGCCTCTTCCATCTGCGGGCTTAAGGTGATCGGCGACGTGCCGGACGGGCCGCCAAGGCATTTCTGCATGCCTGCCGACACGGCATCCAGCCCCCAGGCGTCGGTCTCCAGCGCATTGCCGCCAAGCGAAGCCGTAGCGTCGGTATAAAACAGCACGCCGTATTTCTGACAAATGGCGCCCAGCTCCGCCAGCGGTTGCAGCATGGTGGTCGAGGTGTCGCCCTGCACCGTCAGCAGCAGGCGCGGTTTGACGCGTTTGATGGCGTCTTCCACCTGGTCCGGGGTAAAAACTTCGCCCCACGGCACCTCAATCGTATGGACCTCGGCGCGACAGCGGCGAGCGATTTCGCACAGCAGATGGCCGAAGCGGCCAAATACCGGCACCAGCACCCGATCGCCGGGGCGGATCGCCGACAGCAGGATCGCTTCGATCCCGGCGCGTGAGGTGCCGTCGATCAACAGCGTCCAGCGGTTTTCCGTGCGGAAGACGCCGCGATAGAGCGCCATGACCTCGTTCATATAGTGCGTCATCGCCGGATCGTACTGGCCGATCAGCTGAGTCGACATGGCGCGCAGCACGCGCGGATCGGCATTGATCGGGCCAGGGCCCATCAGCAGACGCTGCGGGGGATTGATTTGCGGGTAGCGAGTTTCCATGTTGATTTCCTTATGAATTTAGAGTCGCACCGACGAGATAAACTGTTTTAGCTCTGGCGTCTGCGGAGCGGCGAACAGGGTTTTGCTGCTGCCCTGCTCCCAGACGCGCCCCTGATGCATAAAGACCACGCGGTCGCCGACGTCGCGGGCAAAGTTCATCTCATGGGTAACAAGGATTAATGTCATGCCTTCGGCGGCGAGCTGCTCCAGCACTTTCAGCACTTCCCCCACCAGTTCGGGATCGAGCGCGGAGGTGATCTCGTCGCACAGCAAGACTTTGGGATTCATCGCCAGCGCGCGGGCAATGGCCACGCGCTGCTGCTGGCCGCCGGACAGGTTCGCCGGGTAGTAGTCGAGGCGCTCGCCGAGACCGACCTTCTCCAGCATCTGCGCCGCCAGCGCGCGGCACTCCGCCTCGCTTTTCTTGAGCACCCGGCGCGGCGCCAGCATCACGTTTTCCAGCGCGGTCATATGCGGGAACAGATTAAAGTTCTGAAATACCATGCCCACCGAGCGGCTGATTTCGCGCGCCTGGGTGTCGCGGTCGGTGATGGTCATGCCGCCGAGCTTAATGCTGCCCTCCTGATAGCCTTCCAGCCCGTTCATGCAGCGCAGCAGCGTGCTTTTACCCGATCCGCTGCGGCCGATAATGGAGATAACCTCTCCCATTTCGATGTCGAGATCGACGCCCTTGAGCACGTGATTATCGCCGTAGTATTTCTGCACCTGATTAATGGTGATGAGCGGCATGGAATTTTTTCTCCAGATACTGGCTGTAGCGAGACAGCGGATAACACATCAGGAAGTAGCCCAGCGCGACCAGGCCAAACACCTTAAAGGGCTGATACGTCACGTTGTTCAGAATGGTTCCGGCTTTAGTCAGTTCGATAAAGCCGATAATCGAGGCCAGCGCGGTGCCTTTGATCACCTGCACCGCAAAGCCGACCGTCGGCGCGATGGCGATGCGGATCGCCTGCGGGGCGATAACCCGGCACAGCGTCTGGCCGAAGCTCAGACCGAGGCAGCGCGACGCCTCCCACTGCCCTTTCGGCAGGGCGCGAATGCTGCCGAACCAGATATCAAGCAGGAAGGCGCTGGTATAGAGCGTCAGGGCCAGCGACGCCGCCGTCCAGGGCGCGACGTCGATGCCGAACAGGCCGACGCCGAAAAAGGCCAGGAAGAGCTGCATCAGCAGCGGCGTGCCCTGAAACAGCTCGGTATAGCCGCGAATCAGACGCGTCAGCCAGCGGCGCTGTAGCAGACGTAAAAACAGCAGCGGCAGCGTCACCAGCGTGCCGCCGAAAAAGGCGGCGAGCGACAGCAGGAGGGTCCAGCGCGCCGCCAGCAGCAGATTGCGCAAAATGTCCCAGTCGGTAAAAGTCGTCATCATGCCTGGACTCCAAACCATCTCCGCCCCAGCCCCAGCAGAACCTGGCGCATGGCGATGGATAACAGCAGATAGATCAGCGTGGTCACCACATAGACCTCAAAACTTAAAAAGGTCCGCGACTGAATCAGGTTGGCCGCGAAGGTTAACTCTTCATAAGAGACCTGTGACACCACCGACGAGCCGAGCATGACGATAATGCACTGGCTGACCAGCGCCGGATAAATGCGCTGTAGCGAGGGCGGCAGCACGACGCGCAGAAAGGTTTGCGCGCGGGTCAGCCCCAGCACGCGCCCCGCCTCCCACTGCCCTTTCGGCGTCACCTGAATGCCCGCGCGAATAATTTCGGTGCTGTAAGCGCCCAGATTGATCAGCATCGCCAGCAGCGCCGCCTCGCCCGCCGTCAGCTTCAGCCCCAGATTAGGCAGGCCAAACACGATAAAGAACAACTGCACCACAAAAGGCGTGTTGCGGATGATCTCAACATAGGCTCCCCACAGGCGGCTGGCCCAGCTCGGCCTGCCGCTGCGCAGCGCCGCGCCGAAAATCCCCAGCCCGACGCCGCCGACGGTGGCCAGCACCGTGAGCTGAACCGTGACCCACAGCCCGGCGAGCAGCTCCGGCCAGTAAGGCAGGAGCGCGGGAAAATTAAGTTGACCGAGCATCATGCGCCCTTATGCGCCGAGGCTGGCGGGCAGCGGCGCTTTCAGCCACTCTTCCGACAGTTTGTTAAGCGTGCCGTCTTTAATGCCCTGCTCAATCAGCGCATCGACTTTCGCCTTCAGGGCCGGCTCACTTTTTTTCAGGCCGATAAAGCAGGGCGAATCTTTCAGCATAAACTGCGCCACCGGCGCCTTTTGCGGGTTCTGGCGGGCAATCGCCGCCACGACCAGATTGCCGGTCGCTACATACTCCACCTGTCCGGAGAGATAGGCAGACAGCGTGGTGTTGTTGTCTTCATAGCGTTTCACCTGCGCGTCTTTGGGCGCCAGGCTGCTCAGCACCATGTCCTCTACCGCTCCGCGCGTCACGCCAATGCTTTTGCCGCTAAGCTGAGCCGCATCTTTTAACGTCTCGCCTTTCGCGCCAAAGACGCCGAGGAAGAACGGCGCATAGGCGCGGCTAAAGTCGATCACTTTCTCACGCTCAGGGTTTTTGCCCATGCTGGAGATCACCAGATCGACCTTATCGGTTTGCAGATAGGGTACGCGGTTGGCGCTGGTAACAGGCACCAGCTGCAACTTAAGTTTCATCTGCTTCGCCAGGTACTTCGCCGTATCAATATCGTAGCCCTGCGGTTGCAGATCCGTACCCACTGAACCGAACGGCGGGAAATCCTGCGGCACCGCCACGCGCAGCACGCCGCGCTTCTCTATATCCTGTAGCTGATCGGCCAGCGCACTGCCGGTCTGAACCATCAGTAATGCCGCCGCCGCTACCGCCATCAACGCCTTTTTCATTATGCACCCCGGTAAGTTAACCTGAAACAAAAGATTCTTGCTTAACCAGTCTGCAACTAATGTGCCAATGTCATGCGCGGCGACAGGCTGAGGCGAAGCGCGCAATCCGCGCTAAAAGCGGATTGCGCGCCTCTGCGCAAAGAGATTCAAAACGGGGCAATGCACCACAATGACGCCTCTTAACGGTGCTCCAGTTCGTCCAGCTGCTGGTAAAGGTCGGCGATTTGATGGATGCGCTGACGCCCCTGCGACAGCATTTCATGCAGCAGCGCGTTAGCCAGCAGATTGATCAGGCTCATCGCCGAGGCATAGCTGTCAAACGCCGACACGCTGTCCAGCGGCGCGCACAGCTGCCAGCGCGCCAGACCGTTCATGGACTGCGCCTGCGGCTCGCACAGCGCCAGCAGGGGAATATCGCGCTGTTGCAGCTGCTGCATCAGCGGACGGATCAGGCGCGTGCGGCGGCGAAACGCCATCACCACCACCATATCCTCCGGCATAATATCTACGATCTCTTCGGCCATCGTCTGGCCTGGCTGCGGCAAAATATGTACGCTGGCGCGCGCCTGTAACAGCTGCTGGCGCAGGTGCAGCGCCAGCGGCCAGGAGTTGCGCATGCCGATAATAAAGATGCGCTTTGCCTGCGTTAGCTGCCGCACCGCGTCGCCGAACTGCTGCGCGTCGAGACTGTTAACCCACTGGGTCAGGTTCGCCATCTCCTGCTTGTAGTGGCGCGCCAGCAGCGTATTGCCCTGCACCGCATCGCGGTTGTCGGTCAGCGGCATTCCGCTCTGACGCAGAATGCGCAGCTCGTCGCGCATATCTTTGTATTTGTCATAGCCCAGCCGCCGAAACAGGCGGCTGACGGTGGCCTTTGATACGCCGCTGAGCCTGGCGAGTTCAGCGCTGTTATAGCTGATCAGATCGTCAAAATGGTCAAAGACAAAGTCCGCAATGCGCTGCTCCTGCGGAGAAAGCTGCGGATAGTGAGTTCGGAGCCGTTCATCAAGCCGTTTCATGCGTTTCCCTGTAACTTTCGTTTCAGCAAAAGCTAGCACAATTCGATCCAGGTTACTGCTGCTGCGCGGTAACGCCAAAACTGGAACGGCTCTTGCTTGAATCCCCGCTCTGTTACCCGATAAGAAGCGTAATTATGATTCAGAGCAATATGGCTCCGCTGGGCATGGCGGTCGCGCCGCATCACCTGGCGAGCGAGAGCGCGCTGGCGGTGCTGCGCGACGGCGGCAATGCGATTGAAGCGATGGTGGCCGCCGCTGCCACTGTCGCCGTGGTCTACCCCCATATGAACGGACTCGGCGGCGATGGCTTCTGGCTGGTGCTGCCGCCGAACGGCGACCCTGTCGCCATTGACGCCAGCGGCGCGGCCGGTTCGCTGGCGCATCCCGATTTTTATCACGGCGCTGACGCCATCCCCCATCGCGGTCCGGCGGCCGCTTTAACCGTGGCCGGAACGGTGAGCGGCTGGCAAGAGGCGCTGACGCTCTCCCGCGAGCTGGGCGGCGCACCGCTGCCGCTGGCGCGCCTGCTGCGCGACGCGATTCGCTACGCTGCGGACGGGATGCCGGTCACGGCGTCGCAGGCCGCCGCGACCGCCGCTAAACGTCCTGAGCTTGAACAGCAGCCGGGTTTTGCCGCTACTTTTATGCCCGACGGCGAGCCGCCGCGAGCGGGCAGCCGTTTTACCCAGCCCGCGCTGGCCCACACGCTCAGCCTGCTGAGCGAACAGGGTCTGGACAGCTTTTACCGCGGCGAGCTGGCGCAGCATCTGGCGCGCGAGATGTCGGCGCTCGGCATGCCGGTGACGCTGGCCGATTTACAGCGGCAGCGCGCGCGCCGCTGTACGCCGCTGCATGTGGCGCACAGCGAAGGCGATCTGTGGAACATGACGCCGCCAACGCAGGGTATGGTCTCGCTGGCGATCCTCGGCATTACCGATCGGCTGGATATGGCGCAGGCTGACGACGCGCAGACCGTGCACCGCATCGTCGAAGCCACCAAAAAAGCCTTCGCGCTCCGCGATCGCCATATCACCGATCCGCGTCATATGGCGTGCGAGGCGCAGTCGCTGTTAACCGAGGATCACTTCGCCACCCTTGCAAGCCAGATCAGCGACGCGCAGGCCGCGCCCTGGGGAACCGGACGCGGGCCAGGCGACACCGTATGGATGGGAGTAATGGACAGCAGCGGTCTCGCCGTCTCTTTTATTCAGAGCATCTACCACGAATTCGGCAGCGGCGTGGTGATCCCCGGCACCGGCATTACCTGGCAGAATCGCGGCGCGGCCTTCAGCCTCGACCCCGATCATCTGCTGGCGCTGTCGCCGGGCAAACAGCCGTTCCATACGCTTAACCCCGCCGCCGCCCGCCTGAAAGATGGCCGTACGCTGGTTTATGGCGCGATGGGCGGTGACGGCCAGCCGCAAACCCAGGCGGCTATTTTTACCCGCCATGTCATACAGGGTATGCCGCTTCAGCAGGCCGTCAGCGCGCCGCGCTGGCTGCTGGGGCGCACCTGGGGCCAGACCTCCGACTCGCTGAAGCTGGAGGGACGCTTTGCGCCGGAAACCGTCGAACGTTTGCGCCAGCTGGGCCACGAGGTAGAGCTGCTACCCGATTTCAGCGAGGCGGTGGGCCATGCAGGCGCCATCGTGCGTCACAACAACGGCATGCTGGAAGGCGCATGCGATCCGCGCAGCAACGGCAGCGCAAGTGGATTCTGACAGGAGCACACCATGACTCAAACCGACTGGACACTCTACCTGGCTCAGATGGAGCGCATTCTGGCGCTGGAGCTGGACGACGCGCGTCGCGCCGAGCTGTTAATTCAGCTGGAGCGCATTGCCGCGCTGGCGGAGCCGCTGATGGCGTTTCCGCTCGATGAGCGGCTCGAAGTGGCGGGAGTGTTTCATCCATGACTATCAGCGATTTTTCTGTTCAGGCGTTGCAGCAGGCAATTCAGCGCGGCGACATTAGCGCGCGCGAAGTGGCGCAGCAGACGTTGCAGGGCATTGAACAACAGGCGGCGCTGAACGCCTGGACTGAGATAACCGCCGAACGTATGCTGCGCGAGGCCGACGCGCTGGACAGCCGCCAGCGGCGCGGGGAGCGCCTGCCGTCGCTGGCCGGTATTCCCTACGCGGTTAAGAACCTGTTTGACGTCGCGGGCCATACGACGCTGGCCGGCGCGGCGCTGTTTCAGGATCGCCCTGCGGCAGAGCAGGATGCCTGGGCGGTGAGCCGCCTGAGCCGCGCGGGCGCGCTGCTTTCCGGCATGGTAAATATGGACGCCTACGCCTACGGCTTTACCACTGAGAACACCCATTTTGGCGCGACGCGCAATCCTCATGATTTGACGCGCGTCGCCGGAGGATCATCAGGCGGGTCCGCTGCGGCGGTTGCGGCCGGGCTGGCGCACTTCTCTCTCGGCACCGACACCAACGGCTCGATTCGCGTGCCTGCGTCGCTGTGCGGTATCTTTGGTCTCAAGCCGACCTTTGGCCGCCTGTCGCGCAGCGGCAGCCACCCCTTTGTCGCCAGCCTCGATCATATCGGTCCCTTTGCGCGCCGCGTTGACGATCTGGCGCTGGTATATGACGTGCTGCAAGGACAGGATAAACACGATGCCTTCCAGGCGAACCGTCCTGCCGATCCGACGCTGGCCGGACTCGCCGAAACGGGCCAGCGCTGCGCGCTGCTGGGCGGCTTTTTCTCTGCCTGGTGCGACGATGATGCGCGTCATGCCCTGGCGCAGGCGGCGCGGGCGCTGAATATTCAGGATGAGGTGACGCTGCCGGAAGCAGAGCTGGCGCGCTCGGCGGCCTTTATTCTCACCGCCAGCGAAGGAGGCAATCACTACCTGCCGGCGCTGCGCAGCGCGCCAGAGCGCTTTGAGCCTGCCTCGCGCGAGCGGCTGCTGGCGGGCGCGATGCTGCCTGCGGCCTGGTATGTGCAGGCGCAGCGCTTCCGCCGTCACTTTCAGCAGCAGGTGCTGCCGCTGTTTGAACAGTTTGACGTTCTGATCGCCCCAGCCACGCCCTGCGCTGCGCCCCTGATCGGTCAGGACACCATTCATATCAATGGTACGGATTTGCCGTCGCGCGCCAGTATGGGAATGCTGACGCAGCCGATCTCCTTTCTCGGCCTGCCGGTGTGCAGCGTGCCGCTGATGACCGCAGGCGGTCTGCCCATTGGATTACAGCTGATCGCCGCGCCCTTTAACGAAGCTGCCGCGCTGCGCGTCGCGTTTGCGCTTGAGCAGCAGGGTATTACCTGTGTGGATAAACAAAATGGAAAACAGAGCAATTAATCTGCCGCACGTCGTGGCAGAGGTTACCGCCGCCTTTTATCGTTACGAGCAGGCGCTGGTCAGCAATGACATCGAGACGCTGGACGCGCTGTTCTGGCACGATGCGCGCACCGTCAGGCTGGGGGCGGGCGAAAATTTGTATGGCATCGAGCAGATCCGCGCCTTCCGCGCCCAGCGTCCTGCGGCCGGGCTGGCACGCACGCTGCGCAACAGCGTGATTACCACCTTCGGCGAAGATTATGCGGTGTGCAGCACGGAGTTTACGCGCGAAGGCACGGCGAAGATCGGCCGACAGCAGCAGAGCTGGGTGAGGCTGCCGGGCGGCTGGCGTATCGTCGCCGCGCAGGTAAGCCTGATGAGCTAGCTGGCGCGCTTCAGAGGCTGAGCGCGCGCTGCCTGACGGGCGCGGGCAATCTCCTCGGCGCGCTGTAGCAGCTGCTGAAGATCGTCTTCGTCAATATCCAGCAGCTCTCCCTCAGCCAGCGCCTGATGCAGATCGTCACGCGTGACGGGAACGTCAAGCGCCACTGGCAGGGGTTTCGTCTCGGCTGTCGCCAGCGGATGCGGATAGCGCCGGCCCGCCAGGTTATTAAAGAGAATCGCCAGCAGCGCCAGGCAGACCGAGTTCAGCAGTACCGGCGTCAGAACATAGTGATAGCCGAGCTGATGAACGCCGCCGCCGCCCATAATCGCCGTCAGCGCCACGGCGCCACTCGGCGGATGCAGGCAGCGCAGCTGAAACATCACGGCAATGGCCAGGCTGGCGGCGACCCCGCAGGCCAGCGGAGCATAAGGAATAAACAGCGCGGCGGTGACGCCGATCAGCCCTGCCACCGCGTTGCCTCCGACAATGGACCAGGGCTGCGCCAGCGGGCTGTTCGGCATGCCGAACAGCAAGACGGCCGAGGCGCCCATCGGCGCGACAAACCACAGGTTCACCTGCCCCAGCAGCCAGTGGCTGATCAGGCTGGTGATCATCAGGCCTAATCCGGCCCCCAGGCTGGCGATAACGATCTGTTTTTTGGCAACCGGCAGCGAATGCGGCCAGAAACGGGCAAGAAAGGTGCGTAGCGTAATAATCCACTTCGCCTGACGCGGTTCAGTCATGTTTACAGCGCTCATTCATCAGAAAAAATGATGGAAGCGGCGATTTTCGCTGATTGAGCAGGCGGTAACAACCACAGGTTTTGCAGGCTTTTTCAAAGGCAGAATGGCGCGCCATTCTGCCCTGAGACTACCTGATGACCGGATTCTTTTTCAGCGACAGCGCGGAGAGAAAGGCGTCGTCAAGGTGCAGATGCTGCGCCACCAGCTCGCGCGGCGTGCTGGCAAGCCACTGATTAAGCGAGATATCGGCGTAGTAATCGCTTTTGAACAGCTCCAGAAACCGCAGCGGCCCCGCGCCGGTGTTCTCAATATAGTGCCCCATAGCGAAAGGCACATAGCCGACGTCGCCCGCCCGATAGTCAAAGGTTCTTGCCTGGCCGGATGAGGCAAAAACGCCCATACGCCCCTCGCCTTCCAGATAGTATTGCCACTCGTCATTATTAGGATGCCAGTGCAGTTCGCGCATCCCGCCCGGCGCAATCTCGACCAGCGCGGCCGCAATGGTTTTCGAGACGGGGAAATTCAGCGAGTCGGTGATCCTCACGCTGCCGCCCGGCGCGGTGATGGGTGCCTGAGCCAGCATACGATGGGTGAACTGCTTTTTCGATTTCGGCGCGCCCTTAATGGCATCGGAAGCCAGACTGCCCGGCACCTTGCCCGCAAAAATATACTCATCGTCCGGCGAAGGCAGTTTTGCAAAGGTCGAAACCGGCACGCTGAAGTTTTTCGCCAGAATGTCAGGCGGAATATGTTTGAACCAGTCAGACAGCAGGAAGGTGCTGTCTTCATCAAAGCCGCCATCGTCAAAGGCCAGCAGGAACTCACAGCCATCCGGTCCCAGCCCCTGTATGGAATGCGGAATACCCGGCGGAAAATACCAGAGATCGCCGACGCCGATGTCATCGACAAACCAGCCGCCTTCTGTATCAAACGCGGTGACGCGCGCGTGGCCGAAGGTCATGTAGGCCCACTCTCCCTCTTTATGCCAGTGCAGCTCGCGAATGCCGCCCGCGTTGAGCCGCATATCGACGCCAGCAATGGTGGTAGAGATGCCCAGTTCGCGCTGCGTCACCTGCCGCGTCCAGCCGCCGCTGCCTTTACGCACATGCGCATCGCTGAACGAGAAGCGCAGATTGGGCAGCGTGCCGCTGTCGGTCGCAGGCGGATCCACGATGTCAGGGTTTTGCGCCTCTCGCGTCGGATCGTGCGGCCCCGGATCGCGCGGCGTGTCCGCAGGCGAGGAGGCAATAGCGTCGTGGGCGTGTACCTGACCCGCAGCCAGCGCCACCGTGCCGCCCGCAGCGAATGCCATAAAATGTCTTCTGGAGAGTTTGCTCATCAAAGCGGTTCCTTTTCCGTTATAAAAAAGCGCAGTGCACTATCTATAGACGGAATGGAAAAGGCAGGCGGCAGGCAAGATGTAACACTTCTTCAGGCGGCAAAGATCCTCACGCCTGTTAATTAATTTTGTTACGCAAGTATCTTTATTTCATTTAACATCCGTTAATAAATCCTTGCTTAACGGGCGCTTACAGAGCGCACAATGCGCTAATGGTGAAGCATATCCATTAAAATTTCTTCTAAATAACCGGTTACAGTTTTAACGCGCCGCAGGCGGGCAAGCACGGCTGTCTGAGCAGCCGCGCCTGCCGATGATCAGGGCTGCGGCGCAGGATGGGTCGCCGCCCAGTGGTCGGCAATCTGCTGGCGCGTACAGATCCAGACGTCGCTGTACTGCTGAATATGATCGAGGAAATTTTGTAACGCTCTGAATTTGCCCGGCCGTCCCAGCAGACGACAGTGCATGCCGACCGACATCATTTTCGGCTGCGTCTCTCCCTCTTCATACAGCACGTCAAAGGTGTCGCGTAAGTAGGTAAAGAACTGCTCAGCGGTGTTGAATCCCTGCGGCGTGGCGAAGCGCATATCGTTGCACTCCAGCGTATAGGGAATGATCAGATGCGGCTTCACGGTGCCGTCCTGGCAGGTAACCTGCGTCCAGAACGGAAGATCGTCGCCGTAATAGTCGCTGTCATAAGTCAGGCCGCCCTGCTCCACCACCAGCCGCCGCGTGTTGGGGCTGTCGCGTCCGGTGTACCAGCCGGTGGGCGCCTTGCCGAACAGATCGGTGAGCACGTCGATCGCCTGCTGCATATGCTGGCGCTCGGTTTTGGCGTCCATCGCCTGATAGTGGATCCAGCGCCAGCCGTGGCTGACCACATCATAATCGGCCTGTTTGATCGCCTCGACGATCTGCGGATGACGCGCCAGCGCCATTGCCACGCCAAAAATCGTCAGCGGCAGGCCGCGCTTCTGAAATTCCCGATGGATGCGCCAGAACCCGGCGCGCGAACCATATTCATAAAGGGAGTCCATCGACATATGGCGATCGGGGTAGCTGGCCGCGCCAATGATGTCGGAGAGAAACTGCTCGGAGCCGGCATCGCCGTGCAGCACGTTATTCTCTGCGCCCTCCTCGTAGTTGAGGACAAACTGTACTGCTACGCGCGCCTTGTTCGGCCAGGCGGCATGCGGCGGCGTTTCGCCGTAGCCGATCAGATCGCGCGGATAGTTTTTGTTGAAGCTGTACTCTTTCTTCTCTGCACTATCCATTGAGTGATTCCTGTGAAGTTGCGACAAGGTTCCGTTAGTTTAGATGCTGAAACGCGCCTGAGAGAGGTTTGGCGATCGGCAAGGCAAGATCGCCGTGCTTGCTGGTGCCAAAGCCCAGCGCCACCAGCGACTCCACCATTTTCACCGCGGCGCTGACGCCGTCGATAACCGGCATGCCCAGCTCCTGCGTCAGCTCCCGCGCCAGCGTCGCCATTCCGCCGCAGCCCAGCACAATGGCGCCGCTGCCATCCTGCTGCTTCGCCTGGAGGCAGCGTTGACGCACCTTTTCCTGGGCAACGCCGCTGCCATCCTCCAGCGCCAGCACCGGCAGATCGATCGCGTGCAGCGCGGCGCAGTGATGGGTAAAGCCGTACTGCTGCAATAAATGACGCGCGATCACCAGCGTGCGGGGCAGCGTAGTGACAATGGAAAAGCGCGTCGCCACCAGCGTTGCCGTGTGCATGGCCGCTTCGGCGATGCCGATTACCGGCCCGCTGGCCAGTTCGCGCGCGGCCAGCAGGCCGGGATCGCCGAAGCAGGCGATAACGTGGCCGCTGACGCCCTGCTCTCTGCCGCGCCTGACCTGCTCCAGCACGCCGATGGCCGCAATGGCCTCGTCAAAGTGGCCTTCGATAGAGGGCACGCCGTGCGATGGCGAGACGGCGATAATCTCTGTACCCGGCGCGGCCACCGCACGCGCCGCCGCGCCGATGGTTTCTGTCATCGCCAGGCTGGTGTTGGGGTTGATCACCTGGATCAGGCTCATAGTGTCACCTCTTTATGACGGGAAAATAACCGTGCGAAGTCAGGCAGCGTCTCACCGCTGCGCTCGAAGTGCAGGCTGGAAAGGATATGGTCAAAATGGTGCTGTAGCGCCTGGGTCAGCGCAGCGAGATCCTGGTTGCGCAGATGAGCGACCAGACGATCGTGATCGTCACAGCGGCAGCCGTGTTGCCAGGGCGCGCCGTACGCGGCGATCACTAAGGAGGAGCGCTGGGTCAGGCGCGTGACCAGCTCGGTCAGCACCTGATTGCCCGCAATCGCCTGTAGCTCAATATGAAAGGCGGCGGAGAGGCGGATCGCCGCCGCGCCGTCCCGCGCGTCATGCGCCTGCTGCTCCTGCGCGATGCGCTGCGTCAGAGCCGCCAGGTGCGGCGGCTGCACATGCGCCAGCACGGCAGGCAGGTTGGCGCATTCGATCAGCGCGCGCGTGCGGAAAATATCGCGCGCCTCGTCGACGCCGGGCGTGGTCACCTGTGCACCGCGCCTGGGCAGAAGCGTCACCATCTGCACTGCGGCGAGGCGCTGGAGCACTTTGCGGATGCCGGTACGGCTGACGCCAAATACGTCAGCCAGCGCCTCTTCCGGCAGTTTGCTGCCGGGCGGCAGCTGGTGTTCGACAATGGCGTTCATTAACGCCTGATAGATTGGCTCGTCTTTATCCGTAAGATCGGCGGTCGTGCTCTGACCCTGTTGACTTCTCATGTCCGGCTCTCCTGAGTCGCTGTGTCTCCACATCGTATACGTTAAAAGATTTTTTTGTATACAAGATTTCAATTCTGGCCTGGATCCTGCAACAGCTATCCGTATTGCGAAGACCCTTAAACGTCGTTATGAGGAGCAGGTTTTATGCCAAATCATCAAACAAGTTCTGCCGCGTCGGCTGCTGACGCCCGCGCGCACTACAGTCCACGTCTGACTAATGAGGATCTGGCCCCGACGCGCCAGCAGAACTGGACGTGGTATAACATCTTCTCGTTCTGGATGTCGGATGTGCACAGCATGGGCGGCTATGTCGTCGCGGCCAGCTTCTTTACGCTGGGTCTGGCGAGCTGGCAGGTGCTGATTTGTCTGCTGGCGGGGATCTGCATCGTCCAGCTGTGTGCCAACCTGGTGGCGAAGCCCAGCCAGATGGCGGGCGTGCCCTATGCGGTAATCTGCCGCCAGGCCTTTGGCGTTTACGGCGCGAATATTCCGGCCGTCATTCGCGGGCTGATCGCTTTCGCCTGGTACGGCATTCAGACGTATCTTGCCGCCAACGCGCTGATGCTGGTGCTGCTGAAATTTTTCCCCTCTCTGTCGTCAATGACCCAGACCAGCTGGCTGGGTCTGTCGCTGCTGGGCTGGTGCTGCTTCGGTGTGATGTGGCTTTTACAGGCGATGGTCTTCTGGCATGGCATGAGCGCCATTAAGCGCTTTATCGATGTGGCGGGACCTGCGGTCTACGTGGTGATGGTGGCGCTGGCGGGATGGATTGTATACAAAACCGGTTTCGACGGTATCTCTTTTACCCTGGCAAGCAAGTCGCTGACCGCCGGTGAACAGAGCTGGCAAATGATTACCGCCACCGCGCTGGTCGTCTCCTACTTCTCCGGGCCGCTGCTGAACTTTGGCGATTTTTCGCGCTACGGCAAAAGCATGGGCGAAATCCGTCGCGGCAACCGCTGGGGTCTGCCCTTTAACTTTTTGCTCTTCTCCGTCGTGACGGTGGTTATCGTCTCTGGCACCCAGTCGCTGTTTGGTAAAATGATCACCGATCCGATTGAAACCGTCAGCATGGTCGGCAACGATCTGGCGGTCGCGATCGGCCTGTTGACCATGATTACCGCCACCATCGGCATTAATATCGTGGCGAATTTCGTTTCGCCCGCCTTTGACTTTTCAAACTGTTCGCCGCAGAAAATCAGCTTCCGCACCGGCGGCATGATAGCCGCCGTCGGCTCGGTGCTGCTGACGCCGTGGAACCTGTTTCAGTCGCCTGAGCTTATCCACTATACGCTGGACGTGCTGGGCGCCTTTATCGGGCCGCTGTTTGGCATTCTGCTGGCGGATTTCTACCTGATTAAACGCAGCCGCGTCTGGGTGGACGATCTGTTCGACGCCACACCGAAAGGACGCTACTGGTATCGCGGCGGATTTAATCCAAAAGCTATTGCCGCGCTGCTGCCCTCGGTCGCTATCGGTTTGATTATCAGCTTTGTACCGTCACTGCATGAGGTCGCCAGCTTTAGCTGGTTTATCGGCGCAGCGCTGGGGGGAGGATGCTATCGCTATCTGGCACGCAACGAGCGCGCGGCGGGCGAGGCAAAACCTTTTGCTGGCGCCGTAGCGGTGCAGGAGAAATCATTGTCGTAAAACAGCATGGGGCCGGATCATAAACAGATCGGCCCCGTTATCTGCTCTAAAAACTATATTTCATTCCCACCAAAGCCGTTGTGTCATGGTAGCCATTGTCCCCCACCTGTACCCGAACATCACCCCAGAGGTTCAGCAGAGGATTAAGCTGCCCTTCCACGCCGACTTTAACTTCGCCCTGATTGGTTGCGCCGCTCTGAACGACCCGGATGTCATCCAGCTGCGCCGCAAAATTTCTGCTGTTATGCAGCCAGCTCAGGGACATAAACGGCTGGAAGAGACGCTGCTTACCGTTGTCACTGACATGATGGCTACTCAGCCAGCTTCTGAAGCCTAACCGGGTTTGCCAGTTGCCTTGTCCTTCTCCCCGGACGCGCGTGCCGTTTGCCTCATCGTGTTCATCAGCGCGTACCCCCATCCAGATAGCTTGCATTTCAGGCTGAACAAACCACTGATTAAGCGTGCCATAACGACCGGTAAACTGACCGGCCTTCCAGGCATATCCGCTCTCCAGCGAGGCGGTAAAACCGTGAGTTTTATAAGTTTCCGCCGCCAGCTTTTCGCCGCTGACCTTGTTATCAAACCAGCTGTATTGTATCCAGCTATCAAGCCACGGCCCGGTATGGTCATGCTGATTCGCATACCAGGTGGCATAGGAACCTACGCTGTATCCCTTAACGCTTGCCTGAGCGGCATAACCATTATGGTCATTTCTCGTTGTGCTGTGATTATCCGCATAGCCGGCCATGAATCCGAAATGCCAGCGATCCGTGCCATTCCTGCTCCAGCTCGCGGTATCGCCTCCGATCTGGGTCAGCGCGCGATTGCTCTGCGTTTCCAGCTGACCGCTGCTGTCA
This sequence comes from Candidatus Pantoea deserta, assembly GCF_003813865.1. Classification (GTDB taxonomy): domain Bacteria; phylum Pseudomonadota; class Gammaproteobacteria; order Enterobacterales; family Enterobacteriaceae; genus Pantoea; species Pantoea deserta. Next base: position 9,755 of record NZ_RMVG01000002.1, on the reverse strand, counting down.
CGCCATTTATTGTGGCCGCCCGTCTGCCGCAGCCAGAGGCTGCTTGCTTGCGCCTGGTCAGAGAGCGCATCAATAAACTGAGGTTCTCCCATGCGGTCGTGCAGGGACAGGGTAAATAGCGTATTGGCTGCCGCCAGGTTTGCCGCATAACTTCCCGCTTCCGGGCGAACCGCCGGGACAGTTTTCGATGCAGGCACCGGCACGGGCGCTGGCGCTGGCACCGGCTCAGGCGCGGGCACCGGCTCACTGTCTTGCCGTTCCGGCTCGTTCCCGGCGATCGCGTTAGACTGGCTGGTGAGATACCAGCTCTCCCCTTTTTTGATCAAATCATAGTCATAGGCGCCTGCCACGATGCGCCCTGATTTTGCAAAGCTGCCTTGTGATACGCCGCCAACCTGTACGATCTCGATGCCTTCAACGGTTTGTGCGCCATATCCGCCCAGGTTATTGATGGCCACCTGGGTTGTTCCTGCCAGCACGTTGCCGCCGACGGTGAGCTTATTTGTTGAAGAGCCGTCGCTGCCCAGCACGCTGTTCATGACCAGCAGACCGCCATCTCCGCCATAGTCGCCCGTCACGTTTAGCGTATCGAATTTGCTTTGATCGGAAAAAGAGAGGGTTCCGTTATTAATTAACTCCCCGACGCTTGAGCTGTCGCTGATCAGCCAGCTGCTGCTTTTATCGAGCGTTACGGAGGTGACCTGTTTGACCGCCCCGTTAAGCCTTGAGCCATCAGTCAGCGCCACCGCGATCGTATTGCCCGCACTGTCGGCAACAATATCGCCGTTTAACTGACTATTGCTGGCGCTGAACGCTACATCGCTATAGCGATTGTTCGCCGCGTTCTGCTCGTCCTCATAGTGCGCGACCGTCATCAGCTGACCGTTTCCGCCTGACAGCGTTGAATCTTTGACCTCCAGCGTTAGCATCGTGGGCCTGACGTTAACGGCCTGCGCCTGCCGGGCATTCAGCGTCACGTTATCTAACGATACCTGGTTTCTGTACTGGGGGGCCTCAGAATAAACGTCGACCATTACGCCGCTGGCCGCTTCACCTGACGTTTCAATCTGGCTATTGCTGACGGTAAGCCTACCCGCCCGCGCCCACATGCCATATCCATTCACTCCGGTTGTGACAATCTGGACATTATCAGCAGTCGCCTGAGAGCCGGGAAAGACCAGCAGGCCAGCCGCAAGTTCGCCATGCGTGGTTATCGTGCTGTTTTTGACGATTCCCTGACCTCCGTCTCCCGCCAACAGGCCCATACTGGCGTCACCATGGGTTATCAGCGATGAATTGTCGGCGGTGACGTAATTCAGGTTATAAAGCGCATGGGCCTCTTGTCCGTATGTTTCCAGCGTACTGTTAGTGACCTCTGCCGAAGCGTCCAGTACGTCAATGGCTATCGCCTCATCGCCTTGCGTGGTTATGCTGGTGTTGTTCAGATTAAGCCGGGATGAACTCACCACCCAGGCCCCATAACTTCGGTAACCCTGCGTGAGATATTGCCCGCCCTCCACGTTAATAGTCGCTTCACCGTTGACGTTAATCGTATAGCTGTCCTGGCCTTCGGTACTCGCCGAGACATTGTTAAGCGTTAAGGTGCCATAGTGAGCAAAAAAGGCATTGCCCTGTTTGCCAGGGCCAAGCTTAACGGTTCCCTGTGTAACTTCAGCCGATCCCAGCCCATTCGGTTCGGGATTTGCCCCGAAAAGGTATAAACCATAGACCTCTCTGCCTTCAGCCGTAATGGTAAGGCCGTTAATTGATGCGACGCTGCCAGCGCCCATCGTAATTCCTCTTGCCGTCTCACCGCTGACATTAAGACGTAAATCCGTACCGGTTAGCGAACTGCGGAACAAATTAATACCCGCACTCATCCACCCTGAAGAGTTTAACTCCAGATTATTGAGGATGAGGTGCGCGCCGTTTTTAGCATCAATAATGTTATGATAAGTAAGATTGTTTTCAAGCGTCACATCTTCAAGCTTACGCTCATTGCCATCAACGACAATGCTATCGACATTTGCGGCATAAGTGAATGTAGACAACGTAAAAGGTGCGAAGAACGCATAAAATGGGCAACTAATTATCCGGATGACTTTCCATGCATTTCTGTATTCATTCATAATTATTCCCTTTAGAATGATTAGTTAAAAGAAAAGGCTCTCTTTTCCTCCGCGCCATTAATTAGCAACAAAGGAGGCATAGCGATTAAACCAGCGCGAAGGGCTTTCAGTTCTTTTGCTGGCGTTGCGATAGCGGATGCGCATTTCTTCAGGCATTCGCTTACGCCTTTTCGCTCTATTACTTTGTTTGCAATCTTGTCCGATTAAAATCATCACATCCTGCTGGCATCAAAAAAGATCAGCATTTTTTGTCTGGAACGGCAGAATGCGTCTTTTCTGTAGATGAATAACAGATAATCCGCTGTTGCAATGGCAAGCGGTTTGTCAGTTTGAATGATACCTCGCTAACTCATTCAGCTCTGGGCCAAAGGGATGGAAAAAAAGCCACCCGTCTGCCTTTTATGTCATACCCTCCATGCTACGGATGCACCTTCTTATACAAGACGCACCTTGCTCCCAAATCGTTACGCAACATGATGCCAGCGTTTTGGTTTTCTTCCAGCGACGGCTCCAGAAAAGAGACGTCACGCGGCTCGTCACTAGCAATCGAAGTGGCTGCTCAGAAAATCACTCCCGTTTTATTATGAAGGTTACGCCCCTTGCCACTACATTTAACATTCTTAACACGCATATCTCGTTATCGCCTGCCCTTATTATTTATTTTCACATGGACTATGTTTAGTCAAACCCACACGCTGAGCGAACCGGGAAGGAGTTCGGTTAGTTATGATAAGGAGATTTCTTTATCCTTAAAACAACTAACATACTTATTAGCCATTCCTTTTACCGAAATAAATAAAAGCAGCTCATCTTGCAACGACAACCCATGCTTTCCTTATTAAAAAAACGCGCTTAAAAAGGGGTGGCCCAATAATATAAATTAATCTGCAAACTGAGGAGTAATTATCAATATTTAACACCGGATGTGTAGCCACAATATAAAATTCAAACCAATGTATCGCCCACTCATCATTTTCAAGAATTGATCTCCAAAAGATCACACATTAACGGTATCTACCACCCTAAAAAGCACATTAGGCAGTTAATTTAACAGACAAAATGATTAATTTCCGCGATATGACGCCATAATTTCATTGATTAGCAATGAATACCAAAAAAACTGTCTATCGCCCTCCCTATTTTACAAGCATGATTTATTTAACGTTAAAAACCATTCACTAATTTAACCTGCATTTTCATTTGATGAAATTTAGAACCAGCGCTTTGCCGTTCGAAATCGTAGCGGTGCGTCCACCAGCCGTTTCAGCGTTGAAGACGCAGGCAATACGTAGCCAGCAGCCAGTAATGCAACGGAACAAGGACGCGCGCATACCGTCGAGTTGAAATTATCCATTCCCCCACAAGGCTATAAAGAAAGAGGCTTGTCAGGGAACAATGAAGCTTGCGCTGTCCCCTGCCTTTATAAAGATCCTTTTGACGCTGGCTCCGTTAGGGTCTCGCTCTGTCAATCTTCTTCGCTATCTGAATAAGGAGGCCAGATCTGTAATAGTGGATAAATCCTGTCCTGCCCGGACCTGAGCAGACAGTGGATGCTTTGGTGAAAAGCAGGGGGAGAGAATGAAGCGGAGTGTACCCGGTGTGAAGAGTGAAGGAAAAAGCTCAGGTATGAAGTCGGCCCGGCGAAACTACCGCGACTACAAACAACCAATACTTTCCCTGATAAAGGCGCCAGGGTTCGTCAGGCCTCATCCCGTGTTACGTTGCTCTGGCAGCCATACATTAACCCGCAGTCACACAGGCTAATGATTTGGCTGTCTACGGCGATGCCACTGAAGCGCAGCGCAAAGGTTACGCGCGCATCGTTAACAGCGTTGTGCCGACGAGTCTGCTCTCAGCGCCCAGTCCTGAAGCAGGCTTCTTGCCGTCAGGCCGCCCGCAAACGCATGTCTCTGCCGAGAGCTACGGGTTATTTGACCAGAAATAAAAAAGCAAAAGGCCGATTCATTACTGAATCGGCCTTTCTAAAAAGTTGGCGGTGCGGACGGGACTCGAACCCGCGACCCCCGGCGTGACAGGCCGGTATTCTAACCGACTGAACTACCGCACCGCGCTGTGTTCCCCGTCGGGAACGAGGCGCATATTAATGGCCGTCAGATACCCCGTCAATGCTTTTTAACGTTGCGCGGCGCGTTTGCTGTTTTTTTACGCTTGTCGTTGATTTTAGCGACAAAGACAGGCCGTTCAGCCACGCCACAGGCAGCTGCCGCCTTTTTTCATTACCAGATCAAGACGAGATTCATGCGCCATGACTTCTTCATCGGATGCGGCTACGACGCGCAGCGCGGAAGCCGGCCGCGCGATGCGCTGTATAGTTTCGCCTTCGGTCTGCTGCCTGTTTTCTCCCTCCATCGAAAACGCCAGCGACGTCTGGCCGCCCGTCATCGCCAGGAAGACTTCCGCCAGAATTTCGGAGTCGAGCAGCGCGCCATGCAGCGTGCGCTTGCTGTTATCGATCTCATAGCGTGAGCAGAGCGCATCCAGACTGTTGCGCTTGCCAGGAAACATTTTACGCGCCATCGCCAGGCTATCGGTGATGCGGCAAAAGGTTTCCGTTTTCTCGATGCCCCGGTTCAGCATGGAAAACTCATAATCCATAAAGCCGATGTCGAACGAGGCGTTATGGATCACCAGCTCGGCGCCGCGAATGTAGTCCAGGAACTCATCCGCAATCTCCGCGAAGGTCGGCTTGTCGGCAAGAAATTCGTCGGCAATGCCGTGCACGCCGAATGCTTCCGGATCCACCAGCCGATCGGGCCGCAGATAGATATGGAAGTTATTACCGGTCAGCCGACGATTGACGACCTCAACCGCGCCAATTTCAATAATACGGTGACCTTCGTAATGGACACCGATCATGTTCATGCCGGTGGTTTCAGTATCGAGTACGATCTGGCGGTTATTTGCAGTGCTCATAGGATTCGTTTTGTGTCAGACTTGGCGTTTTTCTCAAAAGGGAGTCTACCAGAGATGCGCAAGCAGGTAGAAATATTCACCGATGGATCCTGCCTGGGCAATCCCGGTCCCGGTGGCTACGGCGCAATTTTGCGCTACGGAAAACATGAAAAGCTCTTTAGCGCCGGTTACCGGCTGACGACAAACAATCGCATGGAGCTAATGGCGGCGATTGTGGCCCTGGAGGCGCTAAAAGAACCCTGCCACGTCGTGCTGAGCACTGACAGTCAGTATGTGCGTCAGGGCATCACCAGCTGGATCCACAACTGGAAAAAGCGCGGCTGGAAAACGGCGGAGAAAAAGCCGGTGAAAAACGTCGATCTGTGGCAACGCCTCGACAGCGCGCTGGCTGGGCATGAAATCCAGTGGGAATGGGTAAAAGGCCACGCCGGCCATCCTGAAAATGAACGCTGCGACGAGCTGGCGCGCAGCGCAGCCTCGCGCCCACAGTCAGAGGATATAGGCTATCAGGTTGAGTCCTGATCTTTCTCCGCATGAAAATGCCGCGTGGCGTTGACCGCTGGACGCAGCTGGGCTTTGGCCAGCGCTTTTTTAGCTTTGGTCGGCGTCAGCGGAAATGTCCGTTTCCGGGCGACAACGATGTTAAGGCATCCCAGCGCCGGCAGATGCGCGCTGATAACCTTCCCGCCCTGCTGATGCCAGGGCACCACCTGAAAGCGCGTGCGATATACGACCTCGTAATTGAGCAGATTCAGCCAGTCGAGCAGGCGCATCTGGCTGAACATCCTGCCGCTCCACGGCGCTTTGCGCTGGATGCCCGGCAACGCCTTACTGATGCCCAGCAGTGAAAACGGATTAAAGCCGCTGATAATCATCCAGCCGTCGTCAATCAACACGCGGTCCACTTCGCGCAGGATGCGATGCGGGTCCTGACTCCAGGCCAGCGTATGCGCCAGCAGGCATGCGTCAACGGATTTCGATTCGAAGGGTAATTGCGTGGGCTGCGCCAGCACATGCAACAACTCTCCCTCGCTGCCGACATTGACCTGATGTGAAATAGCACACTGCTCGGTGTTGATTTCTGCACTAAGGTTGCCAATCTTAAGCATATGAAAGCCATATAGCTTTCCGAGGTAAGGCTGTAGCTGCTGAGTCAGCGCATCGCGAAAATAGTCTCCCCACGGCATATCTCGCCATGAATGCGGTGCAGTCAGAATCTGGCGTGTCTTCGCAGGCTTCATGCTTTACCATCTTCCTTTTTATGACTTGCTCGAGGTGATGATGAATCTTACCAGTATTCCAGCATTACAGGATAACTACATCTGGACACTCAACGATGAAGCAGGCAACTGTCTGATTGTCGATCCCGGCGAAGCGCAACCGGTACTGGAGAAAGTCTATGCAAACGGCTGGAAGCCGATCGCAATTTTGTTAACGCATCATCATCAGGATCACGTCGGCGGCGTAAAAACGCTGCTGGAAAAATTTCCTGACATTGTCATTTACGGACCACAGGAAACAGAAGATAAAGGCGCATCCGTCATCATCAGCGAGGGTGACATCGTCTCTGTGCTGGGTATGGACTTTTCCGTCATTCATACGCCGGGACACACTTTAGGACATGTCTCATATTACAGCTCACCTTATCTTTTTTGTGGCGACACAATGTTTTCCGGCGGATGCGGCCGCCTTTTTGAAGGCACCGCTGAGCAAATGTACGAATCTTTTCAAAAGCTTGATCAGCTCCCTGATGACACCCTGGTTTGCTGCGCGCATGAGTATACGTTATCAAATATGAAGTTTGCTGCGGCTATTCTGCCCCATAACCCGCAAATTATGGCTGAATATCAGAAAATTAAGGACTTACGCGCTGAAAACGGCATTACTTTACCCACAAAACTTGCGCACGAAAGGCAAATAAATTTATTTCTCCGTACGCAAGATCCTGATTTGCAAAGAGCATTAAATACAGATTTATCTACAGGACATGTATGGGACACTTTTGCTGCTCTGCGTAAGAAGAAAGACCATTTTTGATTTTTCGGGTTGTGTTGTGACAGGGCGTCACGTATAGTTGCTCGTCTTTTAAGCGAACTATTGACACACACATGAAGGCTAAAGCGATATTACTCGCCTCGGTCTTGCTGGTGGGATGTCAGGCATCACGGAATGACGCCAATATCCCCGAACAGCATGCCCAGAGTCTGTCTTCAGCTGGTCAAGGTGAAAATGGAAAGTACGGTGATCGTATGTTGTCGCCGCGATGGCAGGAAGATGGAACTGGCCTCGCAGAAGATACCGATCTCTGGAGTTTCATTAGTGACGAGTTGAAGATGGGGATTCCGGAAAACAGCCGGATCCGCGAACAAAAACAAAAGTACTTAAAAAATAAGAGCTATCTCCACGATGTAACATTACGGGCAGAGCCGTACATGTACTGGATAGTCGAGCAGATACATAAACGTAAGATGCCGATGGAACTGGTACTGCTACCCATAGTGGAGAGCGCTTTTGACCCCCATGCAACCTCATCCGCCAATGCCGCTGGCATCTGGCAGATTGTTGCAACAACGGGCAAAAACTATGGTTTGAAACAAAACCAGTGGTATGACGGGCGTCGCGATGTTGTGGCCTCGACCAAAGTTGCGCTGGATATGATGCAGCGTCTGAACAAGATGTTTGACGGCGACTGGTTGCTGACCGTTGCTGCTTATAACAGCGGTGAAGGGCGCGTATTGAAAGCGATAAAGCAGAACAAGGCCCGAGGTAAACCGACCGACTTCTGGAATTTATCGTTGCCACGCGAAACAACGGTTTACGTACCGAAAATGTTGGCGCTAAGCGATTTGCTTAAGAACAACAAACGTTACGGCATTAAACTGCCAACGCCTGATGAAAGTCGCGCGCTGGCGCGCGTCGAAGTCGGCCAGCAGATGCAGCTGACGCAGGCGGCAGAAATGGCGGGTATGTCGCTTAGCAAGCTTAAAAGCTTCAATACCGGCTATAAAAAAGGGGCCACTGCGCCTAACGGACCTCAGTACATTCTCGTGCCTAAGTCCCACGTCGCGAAGCTGCGTAATTCACTGGCTTCAGGCGACATCGCAGCGGTGCAGCCGACTCAGCTGGCGAAAACCAGTACGGCAGGCAGCTCCTATAAAGTTCGTCGTGGCGATACCCTTTCCGGTATTGCCAGCAAACTGGGCGTTAGCGTAGCTACGCTAAAGCAGCAAAACAGTTTGCAGGGCGCCAGCATTCGTCCCGGTCAGACGCTGACCGTAGGCGACAGCGCGGCCAGCCTGGCTGATAATAGCAACAGCATCACCTATCGCGTGCGTAAAGGTGATTCTCTTGCCAGTATTGCACGACGCCACGGTGTCGATATCAAGGATGTGATGCGCTGGAATACGGTCCTGAGCAGCACGAAAGATATCCAGCCCGGCGACAGGCTTACGCTCTACGTAAATAATAGCGCATCGCCAGATACCTGATGCGTCGAAAAGGCCAACAAAAGTTGGCCTTTTTCTTTTTCATCCTCTCCAGAGATATTTCCTGACCAGCCTGAACGCCTCTGCTTCCTCAACAGGCTCGAGAATCAGCGCGTAAAACCCTCGCAGACCGCTTTTCAGTCAAAGAATGGCATAAGGCTATAAAATGCGCGAAGAGGCCGTTTAGCGCCTCTTACGGCGTCTGTAAGCGAAGGGAGCCGCTTTAGTTCAGGCTAGTGTTCTGGGCGTCAGCGCGCCGCATTGAATTCGACCAGCAGAGGGTTATGGTCTGAAGCACGCGTAACCAGCACTGAGGCTTTATTGACGTTCATATCGCGGTAGAAGACAAAATCGAGCGGGCGTCCAAAAGCTTTACGGCGGTGATCGTCGGTAAACCTGACTTCTTTAAGCGCCATTTCACGGGCAAAGCGATAAAGCGCATGAATACGCTGTCGGCTCCAGGCATTAAAATCGCCAGCCATAATTACCGGACCTTTATGATGCAGGATCTGCTCACCTATTGGTCCCAGCTGTTTGCTATAGACATCGATACCCAGGCTGAAATTCACCGCATGAATGTTGACGACCATCAGCATTTCGCCGGTTGGAAGGGGATAGGCGGTAACGAGCGCCGATTTGGCCAGACGCAGCAGCGGCTCACGCTCACGTAGCGGACAACAGTAAACGGGATGCGCCGAAGCCAGCGTCATGACGCCAGAAGGATGCTGCGGCAGCACAAAAGCTGGTACCTGATCGGCGGCAAGATAGTTGCTGGTCGCGAACTGTATCAGCTCAGGCGTAGTTTGCGCTTCCTGTAGCAGTACAAGGTGCGCATCTTTGCCGAATCCCTGTAATACGGACATCCAGTCAGCGCGCTGCTGCTTGAAGATATTCCATACCAGAATTTTCAAATGTGCGTCAGGCGTCAGCGGTGCGCCAGGGGGAAGCGCCTGACCAAGATGTAGCATGCTGCCGGGTGGAAAGATCTGTTCAACGGGCTGCCCCGCGACATAACGCATTGCATAGGTTTTTTTTCGCACTTTATTGCCCAATTCCTTCCGCATCTGTTGCACCTGTCTGTTATAGGGATTTTAGACCGGGGTTTCAATCAGTGTTCTGAATTGTCGGAATCATCGTGTAGCTAACAAGAACGTTATTTAAACCCAATAGAAAAAGCCCTGACTTTTCAGTCAGGGCTTATCTGTGA
>NZ_RMVG01000019.1 GCF_003813865.1 Candidatus Pantoea deserta | reverse complement strand
ACCGCTAAGCCGTTGACGCGCAGCCTTTATCGCGCTGCGCGTCGGTTTCAGGGCCTGCCCAGATAACCGTCCCAGTAGGTTGCCGTGGCGCTCTCCAGCAGGATCTGACTTTGCTTCTCTGGCCGCTCAGCGCTGTAATCCTGAGAGAGGATGCGCGTTTTCTGCGAGGCGGCTGCAAATGGACCGGACGTCGCGGCGCTAAAAGAGGCGACCCGCTGCTGCGCCTGCGCCTGACTCAATCCCTCCGCACGATCCTTTTTGCCCAGCTCGTAAAACTGATCTAAAAATTTTGCCGTCTGTCGGATATTGTCAGCCGTAAGCGGGCGCGTATTCGGGTCAAAGTGTATCTTTTCAAGCCGGGCAGCGGCATGGCGGGCGTTTCTGTTGACGCTGGTTTGATCTCCGGCACAGCCGGAAAGCAGCAGCGAGACCGCCAGAATGGCGGAGAGATGACATTTAATATCCATATTTATCATATCCTTATGGGGTTAACCTGTTTACTATACGCGCTATTCCCGCCGAAGGTAAAGCGGCTGTTGCCAAATGAGACAACTGCTGACATTAACCGAACGCGCCTGGTTGCCAGACTGTATCCTGCACCCGAATAGCGCGGTTGAAATATCCCAGCGCATAGAAGCGATCGGCGATGCGCTGCTGCTCGCGGATAACAGACAAGTCCATGCGCTGCGTCTGATGGCTGCGTCGCGCCAGCGCGTGCAGCAGCGACGCTGCTGGAATGCCCAGCTCGGTAGACAGCAGCTCCGCAGCCTGTAAAGGATGAGCGTCAATATAACGTCCGGTCTGCTCCAGCGCAGAGATCAGGATGTGGAGTAAATCACCGCACTGCGCGGCGAAAACCCGATCGGCCAGGTAAAACTGGTGATTATTGACCCGTCCAACGCCGTCCGCGATCACCCTTAACTGCCCCGCTTTCTCCGCCTCGCTGAGCAATGGATCCCACATCATCCAGGCGTCCACCGCGTTAAAATCGCTGGGCGCCAGCGGGTATTTAGGCTGAGCATAAACAATTTTTACCTCATCGATATGCAGGCCCGCCTCGTCAAGAATCTGCAACAGCAGATAGTGAACGTTCGATCCTTTATTAACGGCGATCCGCTTGCCGCGCAGATCGCTTATCTGTCTGACCGGACTCTCGTTAGCCACCAGTAGCGCCACGCTTTGCGGCGCGGCTGGCTCCCAGGCGACGTAGACCATTGAGCCGCTATTTGCCTGAGCAAACAGCGGAGGCACTTCGCCCGTGGTGCCAAAATCAATCTCCCTGTTGCTCAGCGCATGCAGCAGCTGCGGACCGGCCGGAAATTCGCTCCATAACACGCTGACGCCCTGACCGGCCAGCTGCGCCTCCAGCGTCTGACGCGCCTTCAGGATGCCAAGGTTGCCAAATTTCTGATAGCCGATGCGCAGCTCTCTTTCTCGTTGCGGCGTCTTCGCGCCTGCTGGCGTTCTCTGAGGCGTAAGGCGGCGACGCGGTTTTATTATGCCAAGATGACCGAGCTGTGTGCGCAAGCTGTGCCGACTGATGCCAAGCAGCGCAGCCGCCTGCAACTGGTTTCCCTGACTAAGTTCCAGCGCGTTGCGTATCAGCGACGCCATCACGCGGGAATAGATCGGGCTGCCGCCTGCCTGCATTTGCTGACGCAGAAAGCGATTCAGCGCCGCGTCATCAGGCAGCGACGCCTCGTCAACCAGGGGCTTTAGCCGCAGCTGCTGAGAGGAGATCAGCGGTTCATTGCAGAGGATCGCCGCATTATGCAGCGTATTTTCAAGTTCGCGGATATTACCTGGCCACGGGTATGCCATCAGAGTTTTTACCGCCTCCTCGCTCAGGCGTAACGGCGACCGCCCCAGCTGTCGCGCATAGTGCTGGAGAAAGTGATTAGCCAGTACGGGAATATCCTCTCTGCGCTGCCGTAGTGGCGGCAACGTCAGACTGGCGACATTGAGCCGATAGTAGAGGTCTTCGCGGAAGCGCCGTTGCCGAATCGCCACGGCAAGATCGATATTGGTTGCGGCAATTACCCGGACATTAACCTTCACCGCTCTGGATGAACCGACACGGGTGATTTCCCGCTCCTGCAACACCCGTAAAAGTTTAACCTGTAACGGCAGACTCAATTCGCCCACTTCATCAAGCAGCAGCGTGCCGCCCTCTGCCGCCTCGAACCACCCCTGATGTCGATCCTGTGCGCCGGTAAATGCGCCCTTCTCATGACCAAAGAGTTCTGATTCGGCCAGCGTATCGGTAAGCGCGCCGCAGTTCACCGCGACAAAGGGATGGTGCCGCCGGGCGCTGTGATGATGCAGATAGCGCGCCATTACTTCTTTGCCGGTTCCCGTTTCGCCGATTAGCAGTACGGTCGCGTCGGTAGGCGCAAGCCGATCCAGCGTCTTTTGCACCGCCAGCGAGGCCGGGTCGATCAGTTCTGGCGTGGAGTGTTGCATGTCTTATCCCAGGTTAGCAGGCAGGCCACGACGATAGCGCGAGTCGGCACCCGAAACGAGAGCCTGAAAAAGCGGAGCTGCTGCAAATGCGGCAATTTACGACGCGCCCTGCTGCATTTGCAGCAGCCTCGCTCAGGCGGGAAAATTCTAATTATATGAATTTAAAAGTAATAAAGGCGATGCGGTTTTGGCACGTTCTCTGCTAACCCTCATATAACCTTTCAGAGGATTTCCATCTGTTAAATTCAAATAACGTTATAAGAGAATCAGCTAATGAGCCATGTGATACAGAATCCCCTCAATATTTTCTGGTTTTTACCCACTCACGGTGACGGCCGCTACCTCGGCACCACGCAGGGCGGAAGGCCGGTCGATTTGCCCTATCTGCAACAGGTGGCGCTGGCCGCCGACAATCTGGGCTATTACGGCGTCCTGATCCCGACAGGCAAAAGCTGTGAGGATGCCTGGCTGGTTGCCTCAGCGCTGGCTCCCCTGACAAAAAAACTGCGTTATCTGGTGGCCGTGCGCCCAGGCCTGCAGCCGCCCAGCCTGGCGGCGCGAATGGCCGCCACCCTGGATCGCCTGTCAGAAGGCCGTCTGCTGATCAACGTCGTCACCGGCGGCGATCCGGTTGAAAACAAAGGCGACGGCATATTTCTCAGTCATGCTGAGCGTTATCAGGTCACCAGAGAATTTCTGGAGGTCTATTCTCGCCTGCTGAAAGGGGAAAAGGTGGACTTTGCAGGAGAGCATATACGCGTTGAGGGCGCTGAAATCTTATTCCCGCCAGTTCAGGAGAACGGGCCTCCCCTCTATTTTGGCGGCTCCTCTGAGGAAGCGATTGACGTAGCGGCTAACCAGATTGATACCTATCTGACATGGGGAGAGCCGCTCGAACAGGTTGCTGACAAGCTCGCCGTTGTGCGCCAGCGGGCGCAGGAAAAAGGCCGCACCCTCTCTTACGGTATCCGGTTGCATGTGATTGTGCGCGAAACCGAAGAGGAAGCCTGGGCGGCGGCGGATCGTCTGATAGCCCACCTTGATGAAGAGACTATCGCCGCCGCGCAAAAAATATTCGCGCGTATGGACTCAACAGGACAGGCGCGCATGAGCGCGCTGCATAGCGGATCGCGCGAAAGCCTGCGCATTGCGCCAAATCTGTGGGCTGGTGTGGGACTGGTACGCGGCGGCGCAGGCACCGCGCTGGTCGGCAACCCACAGCAGGTTGCGGATCGCATTCGGGAATATCAGGCGTTAGGCATCGATAACTTTATCTTCTCCGGCTATCCGCATCTGGAAGAGGCGCACCGCTTCGCCGAACTGGTTATGCCGCTGCTGCCGCTGGCCGAAAACGCCGCGAAAAAGCAGCGCACCGTCAATACCGGACCCTTTGGCGAAACCATCGGCGGCGATCGTCGTCCGGGGAAATAAGCCCGCGGTCAGCACCAGGCTGGCCGGACGATCCGGCCGCCTGCTTTAACGATGATTTAGCCGACGCGATAGCCGATCGCCAAAAAACTGCAATAGCGTCACCAGCGCCACCAGCACGACAATCACGGTAACCATCACCTGCATATCAAAGCGTTGATAGCCATAGCGGTAGGCCAGATCGCCAAGGCCACCCGCGCCAATAGCCCCAGCCATCGCCGACGCGTTAATCATGGTTACCAGCGTAATGGTAAAACCGCTGACAATGCCGGGACGCGCCTCAGGCAGCAAAACATGCCAGACGATATGCCAGCGGTGGAACCCCATCGCCTGTGCCGCCTCGGTCAGCCCTTTGTCCACTTCACGCAGGCTTACTTCAGCGATACGCGCGAAAAACGGCGTCGCCGCCAGCGTTAAAGGCACCACGGCCGCCCATACGCCGTAGGTGGTGCCGACAATCCAGCGGGTCACCGGAATCAGCGCCACCATCAAAATCAAAAACGGAATTGAGCGGAACAGATTGACCACCCAGCCCAGCACCCGATTGACCGTCGGGCTGGGAAAGAGATCGCCCCGCCCGCTAACCACCAAAATAACCGCCATCGGCAGACCCAGCGCCAGCGCCAGCATCGAGGAGACGCCGACCATCAACAGCGTATCCAGCAGCCCATTCCACAAACGATCAATAGCCAGTGACATAGCCCAACACCTCCAGTCGATCCGCAAGGTTTGCCAGTTCATGCGGGACGATATTCGCCTCATATCTGGCATCCAGCAGCAGCAGTAGCTGACCGGTGGGCTTGCTCTCCACCCACTCGACTGCGCTATAGACCAGGGTGATTTCACCTGACACCCGCGCGGCCAGCGCGCCGATATCGGGCCGGGCGCCCTGGCCGGTATAGCGCAGGCGCACTGCCAGACGGGACGCGGAATTTTTACGCTCTGCGCTGAGCCGCGACTCGATCTCCGGCGGCAAGGTCTGAAAATGGGGATTGAGCAGCTGCCGCGTGGTTTCCTGCCGGGGATCGCTGTAGACCTGCCAGACCGGCCCGCGCTCGATAATTTCGCCTTTATCGATCACGGCCACCTGATGACACAGGTCGTGCACCACGTCCATCTCATGCGTAATCAAGACAATGGTGATATGCCGCTGCTGATTGATCTTCTTCAGCAGCGCCAGAATAGCGCGGGTGGTTTCCGGATCCAGCGCGGAAGTGGCTTCATCACACAGCAGCAGATCGGGATCGTGCACCAGCGCGCGGGCGATGCCGACGCGCTGTTTTTGACCGCCGGAGAGCTGGGAAGGCCAGGCATGTTGCCGCTCCACCAGCCCGACCAGCGCAAGCAGCTCATCGACTTTTCTTGCGCGTTCTGCGGCGGGCACACCCGCCACTTTCAACGGCAATTCGATATTCTCGCGCACGGTTTTTGCCGAAAGCAGATTGAAGTGCTGAAAAATCATGCCGGTGTTGCGACGCCAGGCCACCAGCTGCTTGCGGCTGAGCGCGCTGATATCGGTGCCATCAATCACCACGCGTCCTGACGTGGGGTTCTCCAGCCGGTTAAGGCAGCGGATCAGGGTGGACTTCCCTGCTCCGCTGCGGCCAATAATGCCGAATATCTCGCCGCGCCGAATAGCGAGCGTGATGTTATGCAGGGCATCAACCGCCTGGCCGGGATAGCGTTTGCTCAGCGCCTCAATGATAACGTGATCGTTACCTGCGGCGTGGGTCAGCGACCGATCCAGCACATCGCGCTCGCCGGGTATTGTCAGGCTAACCATAGTCACTGACTCCAGCCTGGCTGATAGAGCTTGCCATAAAAACGATCGAGGCTGGCGCGCACCACCGGCGAATGCTGATAGATGTCAACAAACTTTGCCAGACGCGGATCCTGCTGATGACCGTCGCGGATAACGAACTGGATGACATATTCCGGGTGTTCCAGTCCGTCAAACAGCAGCGCTTTTTCCGGATCGATATTTTTCGCCAGACGCAGATAGTGCGGATAGCCCTGCGCGAGATCCACCTCCTCCAGCGAACGAGAAAGCTGCACCGCCTCCACCTCAATAATCTTAAGATCCCTGGGATTGCTGACGATGTCATCCGGCGTCGATTTCAGTGCCGCGCCCGGTTTAAGCGTAATCAGCCCCGCTTTCTGCAACAGCAGCAGGCCGCGCGCGCCGTTGATCGGATCGTTGGCGATAGCCACCGTTCCGCCCTGGGGGATCTGATCCAGCGCCGTGTGCTTTTTCGAATAGAGTCCAATGTTGTTGATAATGGCTGGCGCATAGGCGACCAGATGAAACCCTCCCGACTGGTTAGCGTTCTCCAGGAAGGGTTTATGCTGAAACAGATTAACGTCAATATCCCCGTTTTCCACGCTGACGTTAGGCGCCGTCCAGTCGGTAAACTCCACCAGCTCAACGTCCAGTCCCTGTTTTTTCGCCTCCGCGACGGCGGTTTCCAGCGGCGGCGCAAAAGCGGCGGTGGTGCCCACTTTCAGCGGCCCGGAAAAGTCAGCGGCGGAGGCTAAGGCACAGAGCGTTAACAGCGTGCCGCCAACGGTCAGTCTCAGTTTTTTAGAAAGTTTCATACGCACTCCTTGTGGGTAAGGGTTTCAACGACGGCCGGCCGCATAGCGCCAGCGCGCCGCAGGATGGCGGTCAGGCAAACGGTCCTGCTGAAAGAGTTTTTTACGGAATGAACCTGGCTGGTAGGCCGTTTTATAGCGGCCACGCTGCTGTAGCTCCGGCACCACCAGATCGATAAAGTCGCTGTAGCTTTGCGGATTCAGGATGCGCGTTAAGTTAAAGCCATCAATATCGCCTTCATCCATCCACTGAAGTAAGGCATCCGCGACCTGAGAAGGGTTGCCGACGATCAGCGGATAGCGGCTGCCCATCGCGTGCTGCTCAAGCAGACGACGACGCGTCCAGCCGCTGTAGGCTTTGCTGACCGACTCAATAGCGCGCGTTTCCCCGGTTTCGATCGGCGTATCGAGATCGAACGCCGCCAGATCGACGCCAATGGAGCTGGAAAAGTGGGCAATGCCTGCTTCCGGGCTGGCATATTCCAGATAGCTGCGGTATTTCTCCTGCGCTTCGCGCTCGCCTGGGGCGACGATAACGCCGACGCCCATAAAAATGCGTATATCGTCGGCCAGGCGTCCGGACTCCACCGCCGCCTGGCGCAGACGGCGGGTCTGCTGTCGCATCGCCGCCGGGGTGCTGGCGTTAACAAAGCTGCATTCGGCATGACGAGCGGCAAAGCGGACGCCGCGCTCAGAGGTGCCGGCCTGAAACAGCAGCGGCGTCCGCTGCGGCGACGGGCTGCTGAGGTGATATCCCTGCACCTGATAAAACTCGCCCTGATGATCGATCGGATGAATTTTACTGGCGTCGGCGTACAGGCGACGCCGGCGATCCACCACCAGCGCCTCATCCTGCCAGCTCCCTTCCCAGAGCTGGTAGCTGACATCAAGAAACTCATCGGCCTGGTCGTAGCGTCGATCGTGGGCCAGCAGCTGTTTCATTCCCATCGCCCTGGCCGCGCTGTCCAGATAGCCGGTCACAATGTTCCAGCCAATACGCCCCTGCGTCAGATGATCCAGCGTCGACAGCCGGCGCGCAAAGGGAAACGGCGCTTCATAACTCAGATTAGCGGTCACGCCAAATCCGAGGTGCTGCGTCACTCCCGCCATGGCGGATACCAGCATCAGCGGATCGTTCACCGGCAGCTGAATGGACTCGCGCGCGGTCAGCTCAATGCTCTGCTGATAAACATCATAGACGCCGAGAATATCGGCGATAAACATCCCGTCGAACAGACCACGCTCCAGCAGGCGCGCCAGATCAGTCCAGTAACTCAGGGAGTTAAATTCCACCGAGCGATCCTGGGGATGCGTCCACATGCCGTGATGAATATGCCCGACGCAGTTCATATTGAAAGCGTTAAGCAAAACCTGTTTCTGACTCATAGGGTGCCCCGGCGCGGCGGCAGTACGCCATTCAACAGGTAGTTACCGATGGCGGGATATTTCCAGCGCACCGGATCGTGGAGGGTATGCGTGCGCGCATTACGCCAGTGACGATCCAGGTTGTATTCACGCAGGCTGGCGCGTGATCCCGACAGTTCAAACAGCAGATTTCCCGCTTCCAGCGACACCTCGGTAGTCCAGGCGCGCGCTTTCGCCACCGCGACGGACGCCTCTGCGACGCTCTCTGCGCTGGGATGCTGCTGAGCCGTGTCTACCGCTGCGCCGGCCAGCTCCAGCAGAGCGTCGCCTGCCGCCAGACGAGCCGCCAGACGGCCGGTGCGATCGAGCGTTAAGGGATCGTCGCTGGCGCGTTCGACGCCGCTGTCTGGCCAGGGTCTGGCCCGCTGGCGCAGAAAGTCGAGCATGTCGTTGAACGCCGCGCGCGCAATGCCCTGATCGATCGCGGCATGCAGCATCTGCGCAAAGGGACCCACCGCCGTGGGCCGTTCAAACGCGGTCTGAAAAGGCACTCGGTCCTCAGCGGCGACCTCGACATCACGAAACTCGACGCTGCCGCTGCCCGTGGTGCGCTGACCAAACCCGCTCCAGTCATCAATGACCGTCACGCCCGGCTGGTGACGCGGCACAAACACCAGCTCCTCTTTGCCCTCCTCGTTACGCGCCGCCGCAGGAATGCGATCGGCAAACAGCGCGCCGGTGGCGTAAAACTTGGTTCCGTTCAGATATCCGTTCAGGATCTGCGTGCTGCGCTGATGCGCCGCTTTAGAGGTAAATTCCGCCAGCGCATTGCCCAGATGCACCCCCGCCAGCACCTCAGCGTACAGTCGCTGCTTCTGCGCCTCGCTGCCGTTTACGCGCAGCACCTCCAGCGCGTAGAAGTGGTTTTGCGGCACCTGGCCAATCGCGGCGTCTCCCTCGCTGAGCGTGGCGACTATCGCCGCCAGTACGGCGCTGGAGACCGCGATGCCGCCATAGTCGCGCGGAACGGTAATGGCGCCTAGCCCAGAGCCAAACAGCCGCTGTAACTCCTGATGGGGCAGACGCCGTTCCCGATCGCGTTCTGCCGCCCCGCTGCGGAACTGCTGCGCCAGCTGGCGCGCCACCTCCAGCGCCTGCTGCGCGTTGTTAAGGCGTGCGGCAGGCTGTTTAGGTTGAACCTGAGTCATCCTCTCTCTCCATTAAATCCAGGCGTGGCGTGCCGGAAGGGTCGCGTTAAGGTAGTAGTCGCCGATAGCATGGGTTTTCCAGCGCACCGGGTCGTGCAGAGTATGGGTACGCGCATTGCGCCAGTGGCGATCCAGCCCGTGCTGTAGCAGCGTGGCGCGGCTGCCGCCCCACTCCAGCAGCTTTTCGCTGGCGCGTAGCGCGATCTCTGTGGTCAGCACTTTGGCTTCGGCGACGGCGATTGAGGCGCGCGCGCTGTTTTCAGCGGTAATGGCGAAGGGATCGATGGCGTCGAGCGTTCTGGCGGCGCGTGTGAGCAGCGCACTGGCGGCGCTCAGCTCTGTGCTGATGCGGCCAATGTCGGCAAGAATGTAGGGGTCGTCAGCATTGCGCTCCACGTTGGCATCGACCCAGGGACGTGAATGGGTACGGACAAAGGCCAGCGCGTCATCCAGCGCGCCCTGCGCGATTCCCGCGTCAATCGCAGCCTGGATCAACTGTGAAACCGCGCCGCGCAGCGTGGGTTTCTCTGGAGGCGGCAGCGGAATAAGCCATGCCGGATCGACAGCGACCTGTTCCAGCCGCACCGTACCGCTGGCGGTGGTACGCTGCCCTATGCCAGACCAGTCATCAATAATCTCTATGCCCTGCGCAGGAAGCGGAATAAAGGCCATGGCTGGCAGGCCGTCATCCTGTAGCGCAGTGGTTACCAGAATGTCGGCAAACAGCGCGCCCGTTGAATAAAACTTTTCGCCGGTTAACCGTAATTGCCCGTTCGTATTGGTCACTCTCGCCTGAACGTCGCGGGTATGGCGACTGTTTTTTTCCGGGCCGCCGTTGCCGAGCCGTTTTCCACTGACAACCGCCGATAATAATTGCTGCTGCTGCGCCGCGCTGCCCTCACCGAGAATAAACTGAATCAGGCCGAAGTGATTTTGCGGAATTTGCCCCAGCGAGGGATCGCTGGCGGAAATCAGACGAAATACCTCGGCCAGCGTCTGATAACTTAATCCGCCGCCGCCAAAGCGGCGCGGCACGCTAATACTGCCCAGACCAAGTTGAGTAAATTGATCCAGCAGCGCGCGCGGATAGATGCGCTGCTGGTCGCGCTCGACGGCGTCTGCTCTGGCCTGCTCCGCCAGATAACGGGCCGCCTCAATCGCTTGCTGGTCATCGGTCAGCACGGCCGCCTGGGATATACCAGGAGAGTCGAGGTGAGATGTCATGAGTTTTCCAGTTAACAGACGAAGAATAAATATAAACAGACTTTTATTTCAGCCTGTCGCTTTAATTAATAAATCAGGGGGATAATAAGCAGGCGGTTTGAAACAAGTAAATAGCGTGGTTGTTACAAATACAGAAAAGCTAATTCATTTTTCGGCTATTAAGCGTCAGCGCCGCGCGGCGACGAATAGACTGGCAAGAGCAAGGTGATAAATAAGAAAAATAGCAGGAAAGCGCGCGGCGTTATGATTAATGCGCAAATCTGTTTTTGTTATTTTCATATCTCTTATTGTGAAGAGAGACAAAAACGCCGCCTGCGGCGGCGGCGCTTTTATATGGCGTCCTGGTCGCACTTATGACGGGTTGAAGCTGACGATTGTGACCCAGTTAGCCGCTCTGCCGACCGGCGCTTCCGCCACCCTGCGCAGCGCCCCGGTTTCCCGGTCAATGGCATAGCTACCGGTTACCGCGCTCTTTTCCCCGCTGACGATGAGCCAGCGCCCGTCCGGCGAGACGGCGATGCCGCGCGGCTGCTTCTCTACCGGCCAGTGGTTAATCAGCCGCAGCTTGCCCCCGGCCTCGATGCGATAGCCGGTTACCGTGCTGCTGGTGCGCTCCGTCGCATAGAGAAAGCGTCCGTCGGGCGTGATTTTAATATCGGCGGCCCAGATGCGCGGCGTCGTATCGCTATAGCTGGCCGTGCGTTCAACGCCCGGCTGCAAATGGTAGACTTGCGCCACCGCGCTGGGGTATTCCGCGACCTGTTGCAGCGCGCCATCAGGCTGACGGGCAAACTGAGTAATGCCGCCGCTCATTTCGCCAATGTTATAAAGGAAACGATTATCGGGTGATATGACCGAGTGGCGCGCGCCGCCCTTTTCAGGCGTGGCGGCGAACCCTTTGCCGATGGGCGTAAGCTGGCCGTCCGGATGCAGGCTGAACTGCAACACGCGATCGCGCCCCAGCACGCCGACATAAACTGAGCGGTTGGTGGCATCGGTAATGACAGAGTGCGCCCCGTGTCCGGTTTGCACCTCTGCAATCAGAGGCGTCACGACCTTTCCGCCCTTACTGAGGCGATAAACGTGCGCCACGCCGCCGTCATACGAGGCGGCCAGTAAAAAGCGCCCTTGTCTGTCGAGGCTGATAAAGGGGTAGCTTGCCGCCGCCGCGCTCTCCGACGCAGGCGTTAACGCGCCGGTGTTGCTGTTTATCGACCAGCTGACCAGCCGCACTGGCTGGCTGCGCACTGCGGCATACAGGGTGCGCTGGTCCGGGGAAAGCGCCATCGGCATCACTTTACCGCCCGCGGGGGTATCGCCAAGGCGATGCAACGCGCCGGTTTGCTCATTAAGCGCATAGCGGGCGATAGCGCCGTCATCGGCTGCCGATATGTAGACAAACGTCTGCGCCAGCAGCGAACTGCTAAAGATCATGCCACACAATAAAACTGCACGGCGTAGTGCCGGGGTCCTGTTCATGCCCTTCTCCCGTTGATGTCCAGACAGGCGTGATGATGTTGCGTTCATCAGGCGTATCGCTACAGATATACGCAGTCAGACGCGCTGTGGTTATGTGTACCTGCCTGGTCGACACTGTGGCATTGCCCAGAAGGTCTGCGCATTCAGATAGTTAGCTCATTATCGCCGTTTTCCTTTTACTTTGAAATGCGTGCTGGCTCACTGCGCGCGCGCCGCTTAAATCACTGAATGCAATCAGGTCGTCCCAATGACCAATGCGGTTAAACCGGGCCCTGTGGATTACTGCTACTCTTAGCCTCCACATCTGGAGGATCCATGAACTCGATTATTGATATTTTCACCAGCCATAAAAGCGAACGCAGTTTTACTGAGCAAGTCGTTGACGATGCGATTCTGGATCGCATCATCAGTACGGCTTACCGCGCTCCGACTTCGGTTAACTCACAGCAGGTTTCCGTCGTAGTGACGCGCGATGCGGCGAAGCGCGCGCAGATTTCCCAGATTGCAGGCGGCCAGCCGTGGATCGCCAAAGCGCCTGTGTTTCTGACTTTTGTGCTGGATATGCATAAGTCCCGCGTCGCCATGAACGCCATCGATCGCGAGCAGATTGCTCAGCAGAGCATTGAAAGTATCGTTTCCGGCGCCACGGATGTCGGCATCGCTCTCGGCTCCGTGATGGCCGCCGCGCGCGCTGAAGGTCTGGGCATTGTGCCGATTGGCGGCATCCGTCGCGATCCTGACGCGCTGATTAGCCTTCTGGAACTGCCGGAATACACCTTCCCGGTTGCCGGCGTGGTGATGGGTTATGTTGACGAGCCGTCGCATATGAAACCGCGTCTGCCGCTGGAGACCTTCCGTCACGAGGAGGCCTACCGTACCGCTGGTCTGGAGGAGAAAATCGCCGCCTATAACCAGGAGATGGTGCAGCACTGGCAGAACATTGGTCGCGCCGACGGCGAAAGCTGGAGCGAGAGCGTCAGCGGCTATTATCAGAACATCTACTTTCCGCACGTGCTGGGCGCGCTGAAAAAACAGGGCTTCGGCACCGACAAATAAGCTTTGCCGCGCTCAGGCATTCCGCCTGAGCGCTACCCGCCTCTTTTTTTTCGCATCGCCTTTCACAATCATCATCATTCTGCTACGGCAGAGCCACAATTCTTAACTACGCTTAATGGTTGCCATACCCCTATAAAAATGGAGAGAACTTATGAGCAATGATGAGCGTAAACCGACAACCACGGACGCTGGCATTCCCGTCGCCAGCGATGAACACTCGCTGTCGGTCGGCCCTGACGGCCCGCTGGTATTGCACGACCACTATCTCATTGAGCAGATGGCCAATTTCAACCGTGAGCGTATCCCTGAGCGCCAGCCGCACGCCAAAGGCAGCGGCGCGTTCGGCTACTTTCTCGTCACCGATGATGTCAGCAAGTACACCAAAGCCGCCGTGTTCCAGCCTGGCACGCGCACCGACGTGCTGCTGCGCTTCTCTACGGTGGCTGGCGAACGCGGCAGTCCGGATACCTGGCGCGATCCGCGCGGTTTCGCCCTGAAGTTCTATACCACCGAAGGCAACTACGACATGGTGGGCAACAACACGCCGGTCTTCTTTATTCGCGACCCCATGAAATTCCAGCACTTCATCCGCTCGCAAAAGCGTCGCGCCGACAATAACCTGCGCGATAACGATATGCAGTGGGATTTCTGGACCCTTTCGCCGGAGTCGTCACACCAGGTCACCTGGCTGATGGGCGATCGCGGCATTCCGAAAACCTGGCGGCATATGAATGGCTACTCCAGCCATACCTATATGTGGGTTAACGCCCAGGGTGAAAAATTCTGGGTGAAATACCACTTCCACACCGATCAGGGCATCGAGTTCCTTACCCAGGAGGAAGCCGATACGCTGGCCGGTCATGACATCGACCACCACACCCGCGATCTGTTTTTCTCCATTAAGGAGGGCAAGTTCCCCAGCTGGACGCTCTACATGCAGATCATGCCGTTTGCCGAGGCGGAGACCTATCGCTATAACCCGTTCGACCTGACCAAAGTCTGGCCGCACGACGACTATCCGCTGATTAAAGTGGGCAAGCTGGTGCTGGACCGTAATCCGACCGATAACCACGCGCAGATTGAACAGGCCGCCTTTGAGCCGAATAACCTGGTGCCCGGCATCGGCCTGAGTCCGGATAAGATGTTGCTGGGTCGCGTCTTCTCCTATGCCGATGCGCACCGCCACCGCCTTGGCGTCAACTATAAGCAGATCCCGGTTAATGCCCCACAGTCGCCGGTTAACAGCTACAGCAAAGATGGCGCGATGCGTATCCACCCGGTCTCCGATCCGGTTTATGCGCCAAACAGCAAAGGCGGTCCGGCAGCGGACGGCGAGCGTTATCCTACCGATTCCACCTGGGAATCCAGCGGCGATATGGTGCGGTCCCCTTACACGCTGCGTAAAGACGACGACGATTTTGGTCAGGCGAATACGCTGATTAACAAGGTCATGGATGAAGCCGCGCGCGAGCGTCTGGTTAATAACGTCAGCGGCCATCTGCTGAATGGCGTCGAAGAGCCGGTGCTGTCGCGCGCCTTCGAGTACTGGCGCAATATCGATCAGGCCGTGGGCGACAAGATTGCGCTGAAGGTGCTGGAAGCGCGTTCGAAACGTCAGGCGCAGGCATAACTAAGGTTCAGGACAAAAACGAAAAGCGCCCCGCTGGGCGCTTAGAGGTCCCTCAGAAGCATCGTCTGTTATGATGATGCTTAGACAAGCGCTGGCGTATTGATGATGTAGTTTTCGACCATCGTGCGATTAAATAAATCGCCGAAAATAAACGCAAATGAATTACTGGTTAAATTAATTGTCGACTTATTAATTTGACATGCATCAATAAATATTCATATTTATATTTATTCGCAGAAAAACATGCTACTAATCCCTTTTTAACGACAAAAAGGAATTTGGCAGATGGCTCCCCCCGTTTATCTGTGGCTTGAAGATGAGGAAGGAAAATTAATAAAAGGAGGTGTTGATTTACCAGGAATGGAAGGAAGTATTGAAGTCAATGAAATCATGTACTCTGTGGAACAATCCGCTAACTGGATGAATGGTGATATCACAGCGAAGCGGATATACAGTTCCTTTGCATTTATGAAAAGCATCGATGGCGTGACGCCTTATCTCTACAAGGCTTTGTCTTCTGGTAAAACCTTTAAAAAGGCTGTCTTCAAATTTTACCGAATCAACTACAGCGGGCAGGAAGAAGAGTACTTCAGAACGACCCTTGAGAACGTAAAAATAACAGAAGTAGAACCTTTTATGATGAACATAAACAATGCGCGATGGGTAAGGAGCGATCACCTTGAATACATTGATTTAGCTTTTGAAAAAATCACATGGCATTATCTGGATGGCAATATTATCTACTCTGACTCATGGAAAGGACGGACAGCATAATGACATGGAAATATGATGTTGCAACACACACATTTACGCGCAATGGTGAAACTTACCCCGCTGATTATGCAGGCGCAACAGGGTATAAAAACGACAGTTCTCAAGAGTGCGTAAAAAATAAGGGGCCTCTTCCACGGGGAAATTACACCATCGGCGCGCCTTACAACTCAGCCCACACGGGAAAATACACGCTTAACCTTACCCCTTCTCTGAGCAATGCGATGTGTGGACGGTCTGCTTTTCGTATTCATGGCGCGAGCAGAAAGCGTCCGCTTGATTCGTCAGAAGGTTGTATTATTGCGCCAGTTAGTGTCAGAAAAAGCATCTGGGCTAGTGGCGACCGGGAGCTTGAAGTCAAATGAAGTTTATCTTTTTTCTTTTTACTTTTACGGCTTCCCCGGCAGTGCTGGCGGCACAGATGCAAGGTTTTGGTGCCAGCTACTATCAGGATGTTTTACCTGACTCTTATTACGACACAAACATAAGCCTTGTGCCTGAAGTGACGGTGGGTGACAGACTATATGCAATGGAATCCAGTCGCCTTAGTGATATTGCCAAAACGGCAGGCGTGATGGTGAATAAAGACGATCGGGCGTCATGGCTTTGCCTGGCGTCACAGGATATAAGCTACTGGTTTATTTCTGATAATGAAATGGGGCATGGAGACTTAACCGCTATTGCCATTGCCCGAACCAGACAGCATAAGGAGTGCTCCTCCTTTAAAGGCAAACTCAGCGTTTCGGTCAGGGGCATACTTCTGCCTGAGGCATCACGAGAGAAGATTTTATCTTCGTTTTCTCACAAACCCACTGGCGACATAATTCAGTATTGTCATGATACCCGCCGCGACGGCGAGTTTACTCAGATGAACTGCCTTCAATACTTTCTTGAAGGCAACCATGTTAAAGGTCTGCTCATTAGTCAGCTTACATCAAGTTAAGCATCAGAAAGGCACAGAGGCGTGGTCTGACTGTTTATCGTCCCACCCTCCTCTATGCCCGGCTTTATTTATGAGAAGCCGTCTGTATTACTTCAGGCGGAACGCCACCACGCTGTCACCGCTTTTGGTGCCCAGCGAACCGTGTCCGCCTGCCGCAATTACCACGTACTGCTTGCCATCTTTACCCATAAAGGTTGATGGCGTGGCCTGAGCGCCTGCATCCAGCTCGGTTTGCCACAGCAGCGCGCCGGTGCTGCTGTCGTAAGCGCGCAAAAAGTTATCCGCCGTTGCGCCGTGGAAAACCACATCCCCTGCGGTCACCAGCGGGCCGCCGTGCGCCACCATGCCCATCGGGAAACCAATCGGAAAACGCCCCGGCAGGAAGCTGGTGTTAAGGTTTTTGGTGGTGCCGATGCGGCGCAGCCATTCGGTTTTGCCGGTTTTCAGGTCAACGCCCACCATACGACCCCACGGCGGCGCGATACAGGGGATGCCCAGCGACGAGGCAAACTGCTGAATGTGAATGGCGTAATCGCCGTGGAAGTTTTCATTCCAGTAAGGCGTGCCGTCTTTGGTAAACAGACGCTCGGTGGCGGTCGCTGGCGTACGCTTGATCAGATTGTATTTATAAGCCAGGCGTACCGGCGCGGCAATCAGCAGCTGACGCTCTGGATCCACCGCGACTGAACCCCAGTTAAAGACGCCGATATTGCCAGGGAAGATCAATGAGCCTTTTTCCGTGGCGGGCGTCCAGGGGTTGCCGTCGTAGCGCAGCTCGCGGAAGCCGATGCGGCAGCTCATCTGATCGAACGGTGAAATGCCCCACATTGCCTTTTCCGTTAACGGCTGCGGAATAAAGTTCAGGCTGGAAACCGGCTGCGTGGCGGCAAATTTTTCCCCTGCCACGCCGCCTTCCGTGGAAACCTTCATCTGAGTGACCGGATAAATCGGCTGACCGGTCAGGCGATTAAGCACAAACAGATTGCCGGTTTTAGTCGGCAGGATCACCGCAGGCTGAGCGCTGCCCTGGTAGTCGATGTCCACCAGCGTCGGCTGAGACGGGTTATCGCGGTCCCAGAGATCGTGATTAGCGCTCTGATAACGCCATTTAAAGGCGCCGGTTTTGAGATCCAGCGCCACCAGCGCATCGCGGAATTTTTCCGTGTTGCTGCTGGCATCGCGATCGATGCCCACCTCATCCGGCGAGGCATTGCCGAACGGCACATAGACCAGGCCATTCTTCAGATCGGCGCTCAGCGTCGCCCAGGCGACCGGCGTATCCTGCGGATAGGTCGCATCCGCCGCGATGGGCTGGGTAGCCTCCGGATGAGCCGGATCGAAGTTCCACACCAGGCGGCCGGTGGTGGCGTCCCAGGCGCGGATTACGCCCGATGGATTACCGCGGTTAAAGCCGTTATCCATCACCGAACCGCCGACAATCACCAGATTGCCTGCCACCAGCGGCGCAGAGGTTTGCATCAGCGCGTGCGGACGCACCTCGCCCATGTTGACGTGCAGATCAACCACGCCATTCTGCCCGAAGTCAGCGCACGGTTTGCCGCTGTCGGCATCCAGCGCCACCAGCTGTGCGTCCGTGGTTGCGTTGAAAATGCGTTTGCGGCAGAGCGCAGGCTGCGTCGCCGCCCCGGCGGTCGCGCTGCCGCCATCGTAGTAGCTCACGCCGCGACAGGTCTGATGCTGCTGCATATAGGAGCGATCCTGCGGCGGCGCATATTTCCATTTCACCGCGCCGGTTTCCGGATCGAGCGCGTGCACCTCGTTATGCGGCGTACAGAGATAAAGCATGCCGTTGGCTTTCAGCGGCGTCGCCTCAAAGGTGTATTCCGTCGCATCATCGCTTTTACGCAGATCGCCGGTATGGTAAGTCCAGGCCACCTCAAGATCTTTTACGTTATCTTTAGTGATCTGCTTCAGCGACGAAAAACGCAGCGCGTTGGTGGAACCGCCATAGGCCGTCCAGTCACTGCCCGCGCCGGTCGAGGCTGACGGCGTGCGCGCCGTGGTAATGGTCCCCTGCTGCGGCAGCGGATCGTAAAAGCACAGGCCGATAACCAGCGCAATCATGATCGCCACGGTAGCGCCGAGGAAAGGATGGAACCGACGCTGAGTCAGCGGACGCACCACCCAGGGCAGCGCCAGCCACACGCCAAGCAGACCAAACAGGTCCCCGCGTGGGATCCACTGCCATTTATCGAAGCCGACTTCCCAGATCATCCAGAACAGCACGATCCACATCAGCACGGCATAGAGCGACAAGGCGCTGCGTTTATTTAAAAACAGCAGGATCGCCGTGAGCAGTAAACCTGCCGCCATCAGCGCATAGAATGCGCTGCCGCCCAGCAGCAGAAGCTTTCCGCCCATATACAGCATCGCCACGGCGATAATCGCCATCACAATACTGGTTAGCTTATTAACCATGATCCCTTTCTTCCTCATTCAAGGTGGAAATAAAATAAATACACATAAGTTCAACGTTATTTTAACTTAAGTAAATTTTTCGTAAAAACAGGAGCTTTGCTGAGTCTTTAGCATGGCTAACGGATTTAACAGGGTGACATGCCTGCTACAGGGCGTAACGGCGGGCAGCAGCAAAGAATGGTACGGCAGGGCTTATAAGTTTCTCGTATTTACCGCATCTTTTGTTCAAAGCAGTGACAATTTATTTTCACAAATTTAACCTCTGCGGGTTTTTATTAGCCGGACCTGGCGCGCGGGTTCCCTGTCCAGCCGCCCCTGTATGCTCTCCACGAGCGCAGCCGCGCAGAGGTTTTACCCGCCCGCCCCGCCTGAACGCACCGTTTTGATGCGCAGGCGAATAGTTTGCCTGCTTATTATTTGGTCTGACTCCCCCTGAAGCGCGTAAACCGGGACCGTCAGCCTTCTGGCATCTATCTTGCTTAATCCCTGCTGACCCTATTTTTGCAGGAGACGCAGTATGCAGCCGAGTCGCTATCGTTACGTTATTTTTTCCCTGTTATTCCTTGTGGCGCTAATTAACTACATCGACCGTGGCGCGCTGTCATTTGCGGCCAATGCGATTTCGCAGGAGTACCACTTCAGTAAGGTGCAGCTAGGCGCCGTGCTGGGCTATTTCGGCTTTGGCTATCTGTTCGGTTCGCTGTGCGGCGGCTTCCTCGCCGATCGGCTGGGCACGAAGAAGGTCTGGCTGATGGCGGGCGTGCTCTGGTCGCTGCTGGAGATCGCGACCGCGTGGGCCGGCGATTTGGGTATGGCGCTGTTTGGCGGCTCGGCCATTATGGGATTTGCCGCCCTGCGCATTCTGTTCGGCTTTTCCGAAGGTCCGGCCTACGCGCTGATGAATAAAGCCATTGCTCACTGGGCGCCGGATAACGAACGCGGCTTCGCGCTGAGCATTGGTCTGCTCTCTACCCAGATCGGCTCGCTGCTGACCGCGCCGATTGCGGTCGGCCTGCTGCTGCTGACCAACGACTGGCGCATGATGTTTATTTTGCTTGGAGCCTTCTCCCTGCTGGCGATGCTGCTGTTCGCGCGCGCCTTCAGCGATTCGCCTGAGCAGCAGTCCGCCGCCAACGCTGCAGAGCGCGCGCTGATCCGTGACGGACAGCGACAGGAAGCGCAAGGCGAGACGCCGCTGCCCTGGTGGCGCTTCTTTACCAGCCGGACGCTGGTGTGCAATGCGCTGGGTTACTTCTCGTTTCTCTATATCACCTTCACGCTGGTGACCTGGCTGCCCAAATATCTCCAGGATAGCTTCCACTACGATCTGCACTCGCTGTGGTATGTGGCGATGATCCCCTGGAGCGGCGCCTGTATTACTGTGCTGCTCGGCGGTCGGATCGCCGATCGCCTGCTGGCGCGCTTTAACAATCTGCGCCTGGCGCGTAACCTGTTCGCCGCCGTCACGCTGCTGGGCACGGCCTGCTGCTTTATGGCGATACCCTACGCCGGTTCGGCGGCCGCCATTATTGCCCTGATGACGCTCGGCAACGCCCTGAACGCCATGGTGAATAATGTCTACTGGTCCGTGGTGATTGACGTAACACCCAAAGCTTCGGTGGGCGCATTCAGCGGCATGACGCTGGCCATCGCCAATCTGGCCTCCATTATCTCCCCGATGCTGTGCGGCTGGCTGGCAGAGTATTACGGCTATAATGCGATGTTTACCGTCACCGCCGTAATTGCGCTGGGGAGTATGCTGGCAATGACGCTGCTACAGCCGGAGAAGCGGCTTCAGCCGCAGGCCACAACCGGCGTGGCGCAGCAGGCGCTGTAATAATGACGCGGCGCGCTACAGCCCGTTGCGCGCCACCACGCTCTGCAACTCTTCTCTTTTTTTAACGCGCTGAGCAATCGCCCACAGCCCCGGCGTCTCTGTCTGGAACCAGGCTTCGCGCGGCTGCCAGCGCACCATTACCGGCAGATAGGCATCCAGCAGGGAGATGCTGTCGCCCAGCAGATAGTCGCTGCCGCCGATCTGGGTTTCAAGCCAGCAAAAGCCGCGTTTGCGCTGCGCATCCGTGCTCTGCTTTAACTCTTCCGCCCCTGCGACGGTCCAGCGCTGCGGATAGTCGCCATAGGTAAAAGTGGGATAGATCGTCGTAACCAGCCACACCAGCCAGTGATAGAAGCGCTCACGCTGCGGCGTGCCGGCGGGCGGGATCAGCGAAGGATGACGATCCGCCAGCATCAACGCAATGGCGGCGCTCTCCGTCAGCACCGTGCCGTCATCTTTTTGCAGGGTGGGCACCTGCGCCAGCGGATTCAGCGCCAGCAGCTGATTGCGCGCGTCTCCCGGCTGGTCAAAGCCAGACACATCCACGAAGCGATAGGGTTCCTGACACAGGCAGAACATCAGTTCGCTAATGGCCGATCCCCACCCCGGTACCCCATAAAGCGTCAACATACGGCTCTCCTGTAAGGTTGCGACCGGTTAAGTGTAGTCAGCCTTGACGTTCGCAGACGCGCTCAATATCGCCGGACCGGGAATCGTCCAGGCTGGCCAGCGGCCTGCTCCACCAGGCAATCCGCTGCAACCGCCTGGTAATGGCCGGAGTAAAGCGCTGACGGATCGGCTGCGCCGCCGACCATGCTGTATAACGAACGCGTTTTCGTTACCACCGCCCGTCGCCGATCGTCACGACCGGCAGCACAATGACGGCGTGGCCTGGCCAGCCATCGTTGCCGACCATCACGCGCGGCGCCGCGTTCGGCAAAAAGTTCTGCGCGGCGGAAACGGGCAAAGATGACACCGAGAAGACAGCGGCATGTCAGGCGGAAAACCCACGAAAAAAGGCGGAGTGGTTAGCTCCGCCTTGATTCAAGTTCCGGCTAGTGTGCCTGGCCGGTCAGTTGCAAAAGGGCAACGATGATCTGCAAGATGACCCGGACAAGATCCAGGAGCAATCTAATCAGTTCCATCACTTTCCTTCTCCTCTAACAGGAGTGCGCTGTTCGGCTACCGAGGCTTTGACTCTACCCGCCGGGCGCCTGAGCACATCTTTGTGGAGAGCGCTGAGCGGCACTCATTGCTAAAGCCACAGGCCAGCACCACCTGGTACCTGCCGGGATTTGTAAAACCGCGCCCCTGGGAGCAGCCAGTCAGCAAGAGGTCAGGCTTCGCGCTCAACACCTGTATAACCATACAGTATTTTGATGAAACTTGTAATATTTCTCTGCGCTATTTAGAATCGCAGGTGTGGAGAGTGCTGAGCACCTCGTTCGTGGCGCGGTTACCAGCCGTTAAGCGAACAGAAAAAAAAAGGATTTGGCCATGACGCCAAATCCTTTTTTTATGCCTGCGATTTACTGTGCGCTGACGCGCCAGACGGTATTGCTCGCGTCATCCGCAATCAGCAGCGCGCCCTGCCGATCCGCCGCCAGCCCGACCGGCAATCCACGCACCTGTTTCTGGTCGTCGGTAAGGAAGCCTGTGACTACCGGCTGCGGCAATCCCACCGGCTTACCGTTCTCAAATTTCACCCAGACCACCTGATAGCCGTTAAGCGGCGTGCGGTTCCAGCTGCCGTGTTCGCTGATAAAGGCCCCGCCGCGATACTGCGTCATATTCTCACCCTGATAGAAGAGCAGGCCCAGCGGCGCAACATGGGAACTGAGGGCATAGTCCGGCTTAATCGCTTTTTCGACCAGATCGGGACGCTGCGGCTGCGCGCGCGAATCGACATGCTGCCCGAAATAGCTGTAGGGCCAGCCGTAAAAGCCATTCTCCCTCACGGACGTCATATAGTCCGGCACCAGATCGGAGCCGATCTCGTCACGCTCATTGACGATAGCCCACAGGCGATTGCTCTGCGGCTCCCACTGCAACCCGGTCGGGTTACGCAGGCCGGTGGCGTAAACGCGGGTCGCGCCGCTGGCGGCATCCACTTCCAGCACCGCCGCGCGATGGTATTCCGCGCCGATGCCATTCTCCGTAATATTGCTGTTGGAGCCGATGCCGACATAGAGTTTGCTGCCGTCCGGGCTGGCTACCAGCGCCTTGGTCCAGTGGTGATTAATCGGGCCGCCCGGCAGATCGGTTACCCATTGCGGCGGCGTGCGGATCTCCGTTTCGCCTTCCTGATAGGGAAACTTCACCAGGCTGTCGGCGTTGGCGACATAGAGCGTATTGCCGACAAGCTGCATACCGAAAGGTGAAAACAGGTTTTCGATAAAGGCGTGCTGTTCCCATTTGCCGTTGACGTTGCGCAGCAGCGTAATGCGATTGCCGCCCTCGCCGCCTTTGCCGGAGGCTTTCTGGACAATGCCCATAATCAGCTGCTTAGGCCGCGTGGTCGGCTTGGCCGGACCGTTGGACTCCGCCACCAGCACATCGCCGTTCGGCAGCGTCAGCAGCTGGCGCGGATGCTTAAGATTTTCAGCGATCTTTTCAATCTTCAGCCCCTGCGCCACTTTTGGCATTTCTCCCTGCTTCCACGGCACGCCTTCCGGCACCTGCATCGGCGGCATAAAGAAGTTCTTCGCCTCAGGCAGTTCCGGATTGGGACCCATCTGTTTTTGCGGGTCGAGCTGCGCGCCGCTGTCACAGCCAGCCAGCAGCGCGGTCAGCGCCACAGCGATAAGCGTTTGCTTTTTCATCGGTGCTTCTCCTTAAGCCGTGCGCTGGCGCAGCGCGAGTTGAACATTGGCGATCAGCATCAGCGCCACCACGATGGTTGACAGCGTTACGCCTGACGGCACCACGGCGTACGCGTCGCGGCTGTGCACAAAGGCATTCACAATCGCCAGCACAATGGCCAGCAGCGTGATCCAGAAATGCACCTTCTCCTCGCGACGGCTGCCGCGAAACAGATAAATCAGCGCGACAAGACGCGGCAGAATGGCGATAACCAGCCCGATGGCGATCAGCCAGCTGGCGGCGTGCGTCCACTCCACGACAAAACTGTTGAGGTAAATAATGTCGAAGATCCATGCCGCTACAAAAAAGCCGAGCGGAACAGGTTCGAACAGCGAGTAAAGCGCCACGGCCAGGGCCGATCGTCCTGAGGTTCTGGTCATTCTCATCTCCATATCATTAAGCGTTACAGCGCATAAAATGCGCTGCGCCTGTAAAATATTAGTAAATATGAAGAAAGATGACGGAAAGATTCAGCGCAGAATGCGGCCTCCCTGCCGCGAAAGGCGCTTAGCCCTTGTCCGCAGGCAGCGTGACCCAGTATCCGGGCTGATAAGGCAGCGGTAAAAATTTCTGGTGAAATTCACGGAAGGTGGCGTCAGGATCGATATCGGCAAAAAGATCGGGATGCAGCCATTTAGCCAGCGCCTGAATGGCGACAAACTGATAGGGACTGTCGTAGAACTGATGCCAGATAGCGTGCGCATGGCCGTTGTGCGCCACCGGCAGCGTTTTAAAGGCGTCGCGCATCATCAGCTGTTGCAGTCGCTTTCTGGCTTCACTGACGTCAGCGCCTGGTCCTACGCCAACCCACTTGCCCACGGTATTGTAGTTTTTCCAGTTGGCGCCGGTCACCACCACCACATCAGGACGGCTGGCGATAATCTGCTCCGGGTTAAGGGTGCCGAAGGTGCCGGGGATCAGATCCCTGGCAATATTCTGGCCGCCTGCCAGCTCAACCATCTGGCCGAAGTTTTCATTGCCGAACGACATACAGCACTCGTCGGTGTAGCCGCCTGCGCGGTCAATCATCACGGTGGGACGCGCGCCGTGAAAATCCCTGAGCCGCGCGGTGACGCGTTCAATCTGCTGCTGACGAAAGTCGATAATCTCCTGCGCGCGCGCCGGTTTATTCAACAGCTCGCCCATAATGCGAATGCTTTTTTCCGCATTGACCATCGGCGCTTCACGAAAATCGATAAACACCACCGGGATGCCGACCGCCTGAAGCTTCTCGATCAGTTTGCCCTCATCGGTGGCCGCTTTCGATTCCAGATTCATCAGCACCAAATCAGGCTTCAGGGTCAGCGCCTGTTCGACGTTAAAGGTGCCATCCTTTGCGCCGCCAAAGGTCGGTAGCGCCTTGATTTGCGGATAGCGTTTTTCATACGCCTGATACCCATCCCAGTCCGCTTTATGAAAATCATCGCGCCAGCCCACCACGCGCTGAAACGGCGCTTCGGTATCGAACGCCGCCAGCAGGTAGATCTGCCGTCCTTCCCCTAAAATAATGCGTTTTGATTCGGTGGCGACCTCGACCTGACGGCCTGCCACATCGGTGATGGTTTTGGCCGCAGCCGTCCCCGTTAAACACAACAACCCCAGCGCTAACATCCATTTCTTCATCAAATTAACCCACAAAAATGATAATGAGAATTATTAATGTAAACCGCCGTTACTATCACGCAAAATGGGCTGAAGGAAAAGAGGTAGCGCGAAAAGTTTTTATGGCGCGTCCAGCAGGCCCAGCTCGCGCCGGTCATGGCTGCAAAACAGCGTGACGCGCGCGTCGGTTTGCAGCGAAAGCGCGCGCAGCCGCTGCTGGTTATGACGCCAGGCCTCGCGGTCGCTGCACATCATCCATTGATAGAAGCGCAGGCCAGGGGTGCAGTGCCGCTGCGTGTGGCGCATCTCTTCGCGATAAAACCAGGCGTCGCCGCCGTGCAGCAGCCAGCCGTCGCCCTGACGCACCGCAACGCCGGCGTGTCCCAGCGTATGACCGGGCAGCGGCACCAGCAGTACTTCGTCGTGGAGATCGTCCAGCGCCCTGACCGCGTCAAAGCCAAACCAGCGTTCGCCGCCAGCGGCATAGCCGCGCCAGCCGCTGTGGTTGCCCCACTGCTGTGGGCGAAAGCGCTGCCGCTGCAACCAGCTCTGCCGCACCGGCGCGGTGTCCAGCTCGCGTTGCAGCAGATGCACCCGCGCCTGCGGAAAATCGCTGATGCCGCCCGCATGGTCAAAATCCAGATGCGTCAGGATGATGTGGCGCACGTCCTCTGGCCGAAAGCCAAGATCGACGATCTGCTGCCAGGCGCTGAGTTTGCGATCGAACTGAATATTGTTGAACAGGCGAAAGAAGCCCGACAGCCGATAGCCGGGCCGCGCCATATCCTGCAAGCCGATACCGGTATCTACCAGCACCAGCCCGTGCGCATCCGTTTCCAGCAGCAAACAGTGGCAGCTGAGATGCGCCAGCGCCGAACGGCTGAAGCCGTCGTACAGCGCGCCGCCAAACGGACACATGCAGCCGCAGTTAAGATGATGAACACGCATATTTCTCTCCTTGCCTTTCGCCCTCTCGACCAAAAAGCCGGTTAATGATGAACGGGTGAGTTCAACAATAATGGTTCTCCCTGCCGTATCTGCAAGCGTGAGCGGCACAATGCTGCGGGATAACTGGCGATGCGGCCTTGCTCACAATTTCACCAGGGTTCGTGAATCTGTTCACATTCGCCTGTGCGCCTGCCTGAATATGCCGCTGCATTTACTGCGCTTTGGCTAATGCGTAAACAAACAGTGAACGCTAGATTACGAAATGAAACACCGTTTTACTTTTATTTCACATCCTGCGCGAGCCGCATAAGGAGTCTGTGCCGTGAAGATCAGCGCCATTGAGGTCACTCACTTTACCTTTCCCAGCAAACGTCACTCAGACAGCGCCGGTCACTCTCATCCTGGTGAGGAAACCGACGCTCAGATGGCGATGCTGACCCTGACCACCGAAGAAGGTGACAGCGGATACGCCTTCGCGCCTCCGGAAGTCATTCGCTCCCATGTAGTCAACGCCTTTTTTCGCAAGGTGTTGATTGGGCAGAACGCCTTCGACCGCGAGCGTCTGTGGCAGGCGCTGGCGCACTGGCAGCGCGGCAGCGCGCATCAGCTTACCGAGCGCGCGCTCTCCGCCGTCGAACAGGCGCTGTGGGATCTGACGGGCCGCAAGCTAAACCAGCCGGTGCACAAGCTGCTGGGCGGCTATCGCGAGCGCATTCCCGCCTACGGCAGCACCATGTGCGGCGATGAGCTGCCCGGCGGGCTGGCGACGCCCGATGACTATGCGCGCTTCGCCGAAAAACTGGTCGCGCGCGGCTATAAAGCGATCAAGCTGCACACCTGGATGCCGCCGGTGGCTTTTGCGCCCAGCCCGCAGATGGATATCAAGGCCTGCGCCGCAGTGCGCGAGGCGGTGGGTCCCGACATCGTCCTGATGCTGGATGGCTACCACTGGTACAGCCGCAGCGAGGCGCTGACCATCGGCAAGGCGCTGGAAAAGCTGAACTTCAGCTGGTTTGAAGAGCCGATGGAAGAAGAGAGCATGGCCTCTTACGCCTGGCTGGCGGATAACCTCAGCATTGACGTGCTGGGACCAGAGAGCCTGGGCGGCAAACATCACAGCCGCGCCGACTGGGTGCGCGCCGGCGCCTGCGACATTCTGCGCGCTGGCGCCAACGGGGTCGGCGGCATCAGCGCCACCATGAAAGTCGCCAGCCTGGCAGAGGCGTTTGGCATGGACTGCGAAGTGCACGGCAACGGCGCCGCCAGCCTGGCGGTGGTCGGCGCCATCCGCAACTGTCGCTGGTACGAGCGCGGCCTGCTGCACCCGTTTCTCGACTATGAGCAGCCCCCTGCTTATCTCAACAGCCTGATCGATCCGATGGACGACGAGGGCTACGTACCGCTGCCGAACCGACCGGGTCTCGGCGAAGACATCAATTTCGGCTGGATTGAAACCCATACGCTTGATCGCTGGTAACGCTGAGAGAGAAGTACAGCAAATAACAATAATCCTCTGACCTGCTGGACTGACTTTATGACTATCCGTACCCGCTGCGGCGCGTGGCTCGTCACGCTGCTGCTGCTGGCGGGCAGCGCGTCGCTACAGGCGAAGACGCCTGACGACCAGCTGATCGTCGGCATGAATATGAATAATCTGCTTACGCTCGACCCCGCCGCCATGACCGGTAATGAGGTGGTCGGCATCGTGGTCAACCTCTATGACGGCCTGGTTGAGCTGGATCCCCGCCAGCTGACGACGGTAAGGCCCGCGCTGGCGGAAAGCTGGCAGATCGCGCCGGACAACCGCTCGCTCTCTTTCCGGCTGCGCGACGGAGTGCGCTTTCACTCCGGCAATCCGCTGACCAGCGCGGATGCGGTCTGGTCGATGCGCCGCGTGCTGCATCTGAATCTGGCGCAGGCGTCGGTCTGGAAATCCTACGGCTTCACTAAGGATAACGTTGACCAGATGATCGACGCGCCGGATGCGCAGACGCTGGTGGTGCGGCTGCCAAAGCCCAACGATCCCCGGCTGGTGCTCTACTCGCTCGCCGCGCTGGGCAGCATGGTGGTGCTAGACAGTAAAACCGTGCAGGCGAACGCGGTAAATAACGACTGGGGCAACCGCTGGCTGACGACGCACGCGGCGGGTTCCGGGCCGTTTCGGCTCGACGGCTGGCAGGCGAAAGACGTGCTGACCATGAGCCGCGCGCCGGGCTACTGGCGCGGTGAGGCGAAGATGCGGCGCGTGGTATTTCGCCATTTACAGGAGTCACAGACCCTGCGCCTGATGATGGAGAAAGGGGATCTGGATATTGCCAGCAATATCCAGATCCCAGACGTGCGCGCCCTGCGCAACGATCCCGACCTCAGCATCCACAGCGTGCGGCGCGGCACACTCTACTATCTGGCGATGAGCATGAAGGATGCCCATTTCGACAGCCCGAAGGTGCGCGAGGCGATCCGCTATCTGGTCGATTACCAGGGCATTAACAAAAGCCTGATGACGGGTTACGGCATACTGCATCAGCGCCCGATCCAGTCCGGCATGCCCGCGACTCTGCCCGATCCCGGCTACCGGCTGGATATTGCCCGCGCCCGCGCGCTGCTGGTCGAGGCGGGCTATCCCGACGGCTTCGACACCACGCTGCGCGTGCTGGCCGATCAGCCGTTTCTTAACGTCGCTATCGCCATTCAGTCCACGCTGATGCAGGCGGGGATCCGCGCGCGCATTATCACCGGCACCGGCAACCAGATTTACGGCGCGATGCGCGATCGGCAGTTTGGCCTGCTGGTCGGACGCGGCGGCAGCGGCGTCGAGCCGCATCCGCATTCCAGCCTGCGCTCGCTGGTGTATAACCCGGACAACGCCGACAGCGCGCGCCTGACCAATTTTCAGGGCTGGCGTACCGGCTTCTATGACGCGCAGCTCAACCGCATGATCGATGAAGCGCTGGTTGAACGCGACGCCGAGAAGCAGCGGCAGGCCTATTTCGCGATCCAGCAGCGCTACGATCGGCTGATCCCGGCGCTGATGCCGATCTCGCAGATGGTCGATTCGGTGGTGGTCAACAACCGGGTGCAGGCGTATCAGCCGCATCCCTCCGCCACGACCTTTTTACGCGACGTGTGGAAAACGCCGGAAAGCCTGGCAGGAGGTACGCCATGATTGCCGCTCTTTCCCTGCTGCGGCGCGTCAGTAAACGCGGCGCGCAGGTGCTTGTCACCCTCTCTGGCCTGCTGCTGCTGACCTTTTTTATTGGCCGCGTGATGCCGCTCGATCCGGTGCTGGCGATTGTCGGACCGGACGCCGATCAGGCGACCTGGCAGCAGGTTTATCATCAGCTCGGCTTCGACAAACCGCTGTGGACGCAGTTTGGCATCTACCTTAACGGCCTGCTGCACGGCGATCTGGGCCATGCGCTGCTGACCGGGCAGCCGGTCAGCCAGGATATCCTGCGCGTCTTTCCCGCCACCCTGGAGCTGGCCACGCTGGCGATCCTGATTGGCGCCGGGCTCGGCGTGCCGCTTGGGGTGATCGCCGCCGCGCGCCGCAACGGCGCGCTCGACTACGTGGTGCGCGTGGTAAGCCTGGCGGGCTATTCCACCCCGATCTTCTGGGTCGGAATGATGGGGCTGCTGCTGTTTTATGCCCATCTGGGCTGGGTCGGCGGCGCGGGACGCGTCGACTTTAGCCTTGAGGGTGTGGTGCCGCGCCGCACCGGGCTGATGCTGGTGGATGCGCTGCTGGCAGGCGACAGTCAGGTTTTCTGGAACGCGCTAAATCATCTGGTGCTGCCCGCCTCGCTGCTCGGCTTCCATTCCCTGGCCTATATCAGCCGCATGACGCGCAGCTTTATGCTGGCGCAGCTGTCGCAGGAGTTCATTCTCACGGCGCGGGTAAAAGGACTCACCGAATGGCAGGTGATCTGGCGGCACGCCTTCCGCAACATCCTGGTGCAGCTGCTGACGGTGGTGGCGCTCGCCTATGGTTCGCTGCTGGAGGGCGCGGTGCTGATCGAGACGGTGTTCTCCTGGCCGGGCTTCGGCTCCTACCTGACCGGCAGCCTGATGCTTGGCGATATGAACGCGGTAATGGGCTGCGTGCTGGTCGTCGGCCTGATCTTTGTGCTGCTTAACCTGCTCTCTGACCTGCTCTATCAGGTGTTTGATCCGAGGACCAAAGTATGACGCTATCGATCGATACGCCGCAGGTAAGCGCCGCGCGTGAGCGGCTGGCGCGCTGCCAGCGCTTCGCCGCGCGCGCCGGACATTTTCTCTGGCGCATGGCCTGTAATCCGCTGACGGCCATCGGCGGCGGCATTGTGCTGCTGCTCTGTCTGGTGGCGCTGTTCGCTCCCTGGTTCGCCCCTTATCACCCGCTGGTACAGGACCTCGACAACGCGCTCAGCCCGCCCGGGGCGCAGCACTGGTTCGGCACCGACGAGTTTGGCCGCGATATTTTCAGCCGTCTGGTGTGGGGCGCGCGCATTACGCTCTATATCGTTCTGCTGGTGTCGGTGACGGTCGGCCCGATTGGGCTGCTGCTGGGCGTCACGGCGGGCTATTTCGGCGGTAAGGTGGATGCGGCGCTGATGCGCATCACCGACATTTTTATCTCCTTTCCCAGCCTGGTGCTGGCGCTGGCGTTCGTCGCCGCGCTCGGCCCTGGACTGGAGCATGTGGTGATCGCCATTGCCCTGACCGCCTGGCCGCCGATTGCCCGCCTGGCGCGCGCGGAAACCCTGTCGCTGCGCCAGGCGGATTTTATCTCAGCCGTGCGTTTACAGGGCGCGTCGCCGCTGCGCGTGCTGTGGCGGCATATCGTGCCGCTCTGCCTGCCGTCGGTGATTATCCGCATCACCATGAATATGGCGGGCATCATTCTCACCGCCGCCGGACTCGGCTTTCTCGGTCTTGGCTCGCAACCGCCCGCGCCGGAATGGGGGGCGATGATCGCCAGCGGCCGCACCTACATGCTCGAATGCTGGTGGGTCGTTACCGTGCCGGGTATGGCTATTCTGATTAACAGCCTGGCGTTCAACTTCTTAGGAGATGGCCTACGTGACCTGCTCGATCCCCGCAGTGAATAACGGCGCGCCGTTGCTGGACGTGCAAGATCTGCACGTCAACTTTGTTAACGGACGCCAGCGCACCGCCGCAGTGCGCGGCGTCTCCTTTCAGCTCGGCCGGGAGAAGCTGGCGATTGTCGGCGAGTCCGGCTCAGGCAAATCGACCCTGGGGCGCGCCCTGCTGCATCTTCATCCCGCCAGGGCGCAGATTGAGGCTTCGCGCATGCAGTTCGGCGATGTCGATCTGCTACATGCCAGCGCGGCGCAGATGCGCGCCATTCGCGGCCAGCGCATCTCGATGATTATGCAGGATCCAAAGTATTCGCTTAATCCGGTGATGCGCGTAGGCGAACAGATTGCCGAAGCCTGGCGCAGCCACCATCGCGGTGAGCGCGCCGCAGCGAAAAAGCGCGCGCTGGAGATGCTGGAGGTGGTGCGCATTCGCGATCCCGAACGCCTCTTTCAGCGCTATCCCCACGAGATATCGGGCGGCCAGGGGCAGCGCGTCATGATCGCCATGATGCTGATCACCGAGCCGGAGCTGGTGATCGCCGATGAGCCGACTTCGGCGCTCGACGTCTCGGTGCGTCTCCAAATCCTCGCGCTGCTGGATGAGCTGGTCAGGGCGCGTGGTCTGGGCCTGATTTTTATCAGCCATGACATCAGCCTGGTGCGCAGCTTTTGTGACCGCGTGCTGGTGATGTACGCCGGTCGCGTCGTGGAGTCGCT
Source organism: Candidatus Pantoea deserta (assembly GCF_003813865.1). Taxonomy (GTDB): domain Bacteria; phylum Pseudomonadota; class Gammaproteobacteria; order Enterobacterales; family Enterobacteriaceae; genus Pantoea; species Pantoea deserta. Next base: position 64,165 of record NZ_RMVG01000019.1, on the reverse strand, counting down.
GGCGGCCAGCGAACTGGATCGCGCGCGACATCCCTATACTCAGGGCCTGCTGGCCGCGCTGCCGGATATTGACCATCGCCGCAGCCGCCTGCCGGTGCTGCAACGTCAGGCCAGCTGGCTGAATGAATAAGGAGCGGAGCATGATTGGCATCGACAATCTGAACCTCAGTTTCGGTGAAGACCGCGCGAAAACCCAGGTGCTGTTTGACGTCAGCCTGAAGGTAGCGCAAGGCGAAGTCTTTGGTCTGGTGGGCGAGTCTGGATCCGGCAAAACTACCGTGCTGAAATGCCTGGCGGGACTGGTTAATCACTGGCAGGGAGAACTGACGATTAACGGCCAGACGCTTCAGCGTCGCATCGATCGCCCCCGTTGCAGGCAGGTACAGATGGTGTTTCAGGACCCTTATGGTTCGCTGCATCCGCGCCATACCCTCGGCGACATTCTGGAAGAGCCGCTGGTGATCCACGGCATCGGCCAGCGTCAGGCGCGGGTCGCCGCCATGCTGGAAAAGGTCGGACTGAATCGCGCCTGGCAAACGCGCTATCCGCATCAGCTCTCCGGCGGTCAGCGTCAGCGCGTCGCCATTGCGCGCGCGCTAATCCTTGAACCGCAGGTGCTGCTGCTGGATGAGCCGACGTCAGCGCTGGACGTCTCGGTACAGGCGGAGATCCTCAACCTGCTTAGCGATCTGCAACAGCAGGGGAACCTGACCTATCTGATGGTGACGCACGATTTAGGCGTGGTGGCGCATCTCTGCCATCGGGTGGCGGTGATGCAGCAGGGGCGCGTGCTGGAGACGCTGGATGTGCCGGCGCTGGTGGCGGATCGCGCCGCAATGCCCTATACGCGGATGCTGGTAGAGGCAAGCCGTCATTATAATCCGGCGCTGGCGAAAGAGACCTGACATAGAGGCGCGCGGCGACAGGCCGCGCGCTCAGAGCGGCAATTACTGCGTAATCTGACGAACGAAGTCGGCGATTTCGGGCACCTGACCGTGTTCGAACAAACAGTGTTGCAGGCGGGGTCCGCTGAGCGCGGTGCGCACCAGCTCAGGATCCAGCGCGCGCAGCGTGTCGAGATAGTTCTCTTTCAGCATCGCCGCTTTGACCTGATTAAGGATTCCGGCGTTGCGCACCTGCGGCTCTTTACGCTCTGGCGGATAGCCCAGCCCTTTTTCACCAGTGAAGGCTTTTTCAAAGATAAAGCGCAGATTCAGCTCCGCGCCCCAGCCGAAGCCTTTGGCAAACGGCAGCGACAGCGCGTTACCGTTATTAATCTGGGCAAACAGATAGGCATCAGCCGGATCGATACAGTAGCCGCAAACCACACCCGGATGCAGATTCAGGGACATCAGCGCGCCCTGACCGGTGCCGCAGCCGGCAATGACAAAATCGACCGCTTTGCTGTTAAGCAGTACGCTGGCCATGATGCCCAGATGAATATAGGTCAGATGGTGATCCTGTTCGTCGCTCATGCCGACGTTAAAGACCTGATGGCCCAACGGCTGCGCCACGTTTTCCAGTTCCTGACGCACGATAGCGTTTTTGGCGGCCTGGCTGTTTTCCATCATTAATGCAATTTTCATGATCTGCCCTTAAGTATTTATGAAACACCGTTTCATTTTAATCAAAAGCGGCTAAAGTGCATGAGTTAATCGCACGCCGGGATGTGAGTAAAGTCACAAAAGCGGCAGCTAACGCCTTTCTTCAATGAGGAGCGAGCATGTTTATTTACCGAACAGAAACACAGCAGGACGATCTGGGCAACGGCGTTACGCGACGTATCCTGGCGCACGGCGGCGCCCTGATGGCGGTTGAAGTCACCTTTCAACAGGGGGCGGTTGGGCCGCTGCACCACCATCCGCATGAGCAGCTAACCTATGTGCTGAGCGGACGCTTTTCCTTTACGATCGATGGCGAGACGCGGGAGGTAAGCGCGGGCGACACGCTTTACAAAGCGCCGCATATTGTCCACGGCTGCGTCTGCCTGGAGGCCGGCACGCTGCTGGATACCTTTACCCCGCAGCGCGAAGATTTTCTGCCGGTTAACCAGCCTGTCTAGCGATGCAGAAAACGGCCGGGATAGTCGGGCGACACCGGATGCTGCGCATCGTACCGGCCAAACAGCCGATAGCGATTGACCGCGATGCAGTTGTAGAAAAAGTTACTGATGAAATGGGGAATAAAGCGCAGCAGCGAGAGCAATCCCCACGGAAACGGCAGCAGCCGCATCACGCGCAGAATAGCCTGAGCGCGAACCCAGTGGCGGTTGCCTTCGATTAATACAATGGTGCGAATATTTTCATCGGGCAGTCCGGCGAAGCGCAGCAGCGCTTTGCCCTCCTCGCTTTGTACCGCCGCGAAGCGTACGTTGCGCGCCAGTTTCCTGCGCAGCAGAAAGTTAACCCAGCCGTTGCAGAGTTTGCAGACGCCGTCATAAAGCACGACCTTTTCACCGGGTTTGATAAAGGGTGGCGTTGGCATAATCCTCTCCTTAAGCAGGCGATGTAATTATTAAGTACGGTCACTATTTGTCGATGCGTCAAGCGACGCGGAACGATAAAAAAACCGGCCCAGAGGCCGGCATAAGGTTAATCCTGCCGAGACAAAGATTTAGTTGCGGCATATGGGCTAAGGCTCGGCGGCTGCAACTGCTCTCTCAGCCAGCGTTCGGCGGCGTTGATGTCAGGATCGACCGCCTCCAGCCGCAGCAGCGGACCCACGCTCATCGGCTGCGCCTGCTCTGCCAGCCGTCGCAGCTCAGGCAGATACTCCGCGCCGGGGTGACCCGGCATGCGGTTTGACAGGCGCGCCTGATAGCGCGCCGCCGCCTCGTCGGGAGAAATCGCCATCCACAGCTCCAGCGCCCGGCTGACGCCTGCCTGCATCAGCCCCTGCTCAAGTACCTGCCTCGGCTGAAAGCCAAACCAGGCGTCAATCAGGTACACGCAGCCTGCGGGAGCCAGGGCGACAATCTTCCAGATGGCCTGATAGGCCGCACAGCCCAGCTGACGATTGCGCTGCCGATCTACCGGCGCGAAACTGGCCATAAACGGCTCTTTCACGCTGTCGAGCGTCAGCACCGGCAAACTCAGCCGCGAAGCGAGCGCCCGCGTCAGCGTGCTTTTGCCAGAGGCGGGAATGCCGTTCACCAGCACCACCTGCTTGTGTTGCGTTGCGAGAGTCATAGGATGTCAATGACCTCCGCCACGCTGCCTGCCTGCCGTAAACGCGCCAGCCTTTCGTCATTATCCAGCAGCGAGACAATGGCGCGGATGCCCTCTTCAATATGCGCGTTGCTGTCGCGCGCGCCGAACATAATCACGATATCCGCTTTATCGCTGCCGTCGAATGAAACAGGCTCCGCCAGCAGCAGCAGGCTAAAGCAGTCTTTCACTACGCCGCTTTCCGGTCGCGCGTGAGGAATGGCGATCCCCTCTTCAAACACATAATAGGCGCCGTGCGTCAGGGTATTGGCGATGACCGCTTCAGGGTATGAGGCGTCAATATAGCCGCCGCTGACCAGCGGCTGCGCCGCCAGCGCGATCGCCTGCCGCCAGTCGCTTACCCTGACGCCAATTTGAATGGCGTTAGCCTCCTGTAATACCTGTTTAATACTCATCAGGTCTCCTCAGACTGATTTGCGAATAATATTTCGCAATTCATCCATCTTGACGAACAGCGCATCTATTTCATGGCGGTAGCGATGGCTTCTGGCAAATAAGCTCAGCGCGCGGTTGTAGGCCAGCATTAATTGCTTTTGCGCCTCGCCGTCACGGAAATTATTATCCAGCCGCTGTTCCAGCGCGTTTATTTCCGCTTTGAGCGCGGCAGCCTGCTGTTCTGTTTTTTCGCTATCCTGCGGTTTATCAGGCGCGGACTTTTTCATAAATCCAAACATAGCGTCTCCTGTCCCGAATCGCGCCGGGCAATAAGGTAATGAGCGAAAAAGAAATTAACGGAACAGCTGAATCTTCTCGACTAAAACGTCAGTCACGGCGTCATTTGCCGGAACCAGGAAATTACGCACGCTGTCGTTCACCTTGCCTTTTTCAAAGGTTTGTTTGCAGCGCGCTACCCACTGCACGTTCATCTCGGTGCCCACATTAACCTTTTCGATGCCGCTACGGACCGCCAGCCGCATATCCTCATCGCTGACGCCGGTGCCCCCGTGCAGCACCAGCGGTATACCGGTGGCGTGGGTAATCTCTGTCAGCCGCTGATGCTGGATATGGGCTTTGCCGGTATAGAGACCATGCACGGTGCCAATGGAAATCGCCAGCATATCGACGCCAGTTTCATGCACAAAGCGTTTCGCATCCTCAACAGAAGTAAAGGCAATCTCTTCCAGAGCCACCACTTTGCCATCTTCCGATCCGCCTATCGCGCCCAGTTCCGCTTCCACCGAAACCCGCCGCGGGCGCGCCATATCGATGACGCGCCGCGTATTGGCGATATTCTCTTCAATCGGCAAATGCGAGCCGTCATACATGACTGAACTGAATCCGGCGTCAATAGCGGTCTGAATCGCCTCTAAATCAGAACAGTGATCGAGGTGCAGACAGGTCGGCACATTTTTACTGGCGGAAAGCGAACAAATAGCGTCAACCAGTAACCTGTGCCCTAAATATTTCGCGGTGCCGGTCGAGATCTGAATCATTAATGGACTGTTGGTCTTTTCCGCCGCTTTAAAAAACGCGGGAAGCATTTCCAGACAGTGTAAGTTAAAAGAGCCAAGCGCCTTAAATTCACGTTGTTTTGCCACCTGTAACAGATCGGTAAAATTATACAGACTCATGGATATTTTCCTCACGGGGTTTAGTGGATTTTCCGTTAACAAACCAGGCGATCAGGGTAATGAAGAGTACAAACAGCGCGACGAACAGCCAGTTGCCCTGGAAGGCGTGCCCCAATACCAGGCCGGTGCTGATCACGTCGGCATCGCTGAACGTCACGCCGGTGAAACCGTAGCTTTCCAGCATCGGCACCAGAATGGCGGGCAAAAAGGTGATAAACAGGCCGTGCACGACTCCGCCGATTACCGCGCCGCGACGGCCGCCCAGCGCGTTGCCGAATACTCCTGCCGCGCCGCCGGCGAAAAAGTTAGTAAGCAGGCCAGGCAGGATCATCGCCAGCCCAAACATCGGAAAGAGAATCATGCCAATGACCGAACCGAGCGTAGTGGCAAGGAATCCCACGATGACGGCATTGGGCGCATAGGGAAACAGCACAGGACAGTCGAGCGCAGGTCTGGCGTCCGGCACGATACGCATGGCAATGCCGCGAAACGCAGGCACCAGTTCGTTCAGCAACAGTCGTACGCCGCTGTACAGCACAAACACCCCGGCGACAAACTGCATTGCCTGCATAAAGGCATACATCAGATAGTTCATGCCGTTGCTGTACTGGGCGATAAAGGCCGGCCCCGCCGCCAGCGCCGGGATGAGGTACATCGGCACCATGACGATGCCCATCGCCAGATAGGTATCCTGCAAGAACTTAAAGTTATCCGGCAGCTTAAGATCCTCTGTGGAGCGCGAGCCTTTGCCGACCACTTTCGCGACGGCCGCCTGAACCAGATAGCCGATGGTGCAGAAGTGACCAAGCGCGATGTCGTCTGAATCGGTAATGCGGCGCACCACCGGCTGCGCCAGCGCAGGCATGACAACGGCCATAATGCCGCCGAAGATGCCGCCGGTAAGAATCAGCGACAGCCCAGTCAGTCCGGCTTTATAGCCAATTACGGTGCCGATAGTGGCCATCCACAGCAGCGCCTGTCCGGTCAGGAAGATATATTTAAAGGGCGTAATACGCGCAATAATAATATTGACGACAAAGATCACCAGCAGCGTTAAGGCCACTTCCGAACCCAGCTCGCGGTTAGCCAGACCGGCAATCGCCGCCACATCGGTAATATAGCCCTGCATACCAAATCCGTGCGTAAAAATGGTATTGAGAAAGGTTAAAGTGCCGACAATAATATTAATGCCAGCCATCATAATTAAAAATCCGAGCAGGGTTTTAAAGGTGCCCTCTACGACCTTCCCTGCGGATTTACGTTGCAGCAGCAGACCGATCAGGGCAATAAAGGCGATCAGAATAGAGGCCTGCCCTAACAGATCCTTGACCAGAAAATTAATAAAACTATTCATGGTTCGCGACCTTAAGATTATGCTCTTTGAGGAAGGCTAAAATCTTCTCTTCGATTTCACCTTTATCAGTCAGCCGGTTCAGTACAATAACGCGCTTCATCTCCTCCGGGCTGGCGTCGGCATTAAGCACGTCGGCAAAGGCTTTTTGCGTTAAAATAATATCAGACTTAAACGCGCTGGCCTCTGAGATAGTGGTATGATCGATGTCAGCGTCTATTTCCAGCTTCTTTAATACCGCTTTGGCGCTCATTTCAATGGCAAAACTGGATCCCAGCCCGCAGCCGCAGACGCATAATATTTTAAGCATGGCAATCTCCTCAGATTATATTGAGTTGTTTAGCGAGTTTGTAATAATGCCCTTCAGTATCGACAAGCCGTTTTTTCATGCTAATAAGATCAATAGGAATAGGTTTATTGCTGCCGTTAATGATCACGGCTTTATTTCGCATGCCCGATTGAATACAACGCACCACTTCGGTCGCCATGATGGCGCCCTGATAAATCTCTTCGCAGGTGGGATCGCCATTACGCAGGCCATAGCCGATAATCGTTTTCCGCACCCGCACGCCGGTAAGAGGCTCCAGCTGTTTGATCAGGGTATCGATAGCCCCCTGAAAACCAGGTGAATACTCCCGCGTGTAGCCTTCCGAGCAGAGGATCACCACGCTGTTCTGTATCTCCAGACGCGCCCGGATGCGTTCGGCAAGCTGCGGTACCGGGATCTGGCACTCCGGGATCAGGGCGAAATCGGCATTACTTTTAATCGCTGACTGAAGCGTCAGCTCGCCGCAAAAGCCGCCCAGCAGTTCCGCCATAAAGATGCGGCCGGTGAGCGCGCGCCCGGTATTGCGCAGCTTCGCCACCTCTTTTAATACCTGCTCGCAGGCAGTGGAAAAACCAATGGTGTAATCGCTGCCGAACACATCGTTATCAATGGTCATGCCGACGCCGAAACAGTTAACGCCAAATTCGCTCAGGGTATGCAGAAATTGCAGCGACCCGTCGCCTCCCGCCATAATTAATGTGTCGATGCGCAACGCTTTCAGCTGCCGCGCAATGCGTTCATATTCACTGCGAATCAGTTTTTTTTCCGTCCGACCGGACTGAATTAGCGGAATAGCGGCCACAGAATAATCAATTAAGTCGCGCCAGGTTATTTCCTGGTGACGATTGTCAAGCAGGCCCGGAATGCCCCCGTTAAATAACACCATTTCTGCCTGAGCCAGCCGCGCGATCTGAAAGATAAAATTATTAATTCCGCTAACGTCGCCACCGCTTATCACCATGCCAATTCTCATTTTGAAAACCTCTTCGGCTTAATCAGCTTTAAGGTTATTGTTTCGGGATAAAGGGCTGGAATTTGCAATGGACATCACAGATTGCGCAGAGATTAATGAATCGAGGAGCTTGACGCCGCTGCTCAGGGAGGGTTATTTGTGAGATAAATCACAGTTAATAAAATGTGGTCGGCAATTATTTTCTTTTTGCTTTCATCGGGTTGGCAGAAAATTTCCTAAAGACGTTACTGCGGCACGCCCGATAATGCATACGCTGTCAGCATTAATACGGAATTGTGATTGCTACCTCACTTTCAGGGTATTAACGCTGACTGCACGCGCAAAGGGTTATTTCACAGGTGATAGTTCAAAGGGTGACTATCAGGCAGAGGCAGGCACATTTAGCGCCGATATTAAGCAGAAATAAGGCGGAGATAAGCGGTATGGCAATAAAAAAACGCTCTCTCCCGATAATGAGAGAGAGCGTCAGGATTATTTCGCGTAGGCTTCGGTAGAAATCGTCAGCGTGACGTCATCGCCAACGGCCGGAACATATTTATCCAGCTTAAAGTCAGAACGCTTAATGGTTCCCGTCGCGTCAAAACCAATGGCCTGTTTTTTCACCATTGGATGCTCGCCCTGCTTGTTCAGCGTCGCGTGCAGCGTTACCGGTTTGGTGATGCCCTTCAGCGTCAGATTACCTTCAACGTCAAACTTATTGTCGCCTTTGGCGACGACTTTGGTGCTGTGGAAAGTCGCAGTCGGGTATTTGGCCGTGTCAAAGTACTCCGCGCCTTTAAATTCTTTGGTCAGCGCCGCAACATGGCTGTCGATCTGCGTAATCGGCAGCGTAACGTCAACGCGCGATGCGGTTGGGTTTTCGCTGTCAAACACCAGCGTGCCTTTAGTGTCTGGAATATCCGCCGTAGGATGAGAAAAACCGAAGTGAGTCCAGGTCACAATCACTGAAGTATGCGCAGGATCAAGCTCGTAGTGCTGAGCGGCAGCCTGAGACAGGGGGGCATAGAGGGCAGTAGCGGCCAGCAGCGGCAGCGCAAGACGTTTAAAATTTTTCACATTAGGTTCCTTTTAAAAACAGCTGAATCCATATGAGTGTCGCTGAAAGGTACGCGCAGATATAGTGAAGAGTTTTGGCCTTAATTTTCAAATAAATTCAGCAATATCCTGGCGTGACTATTGCGCAATAGCCTGATGCGACAGCAACTGGCGTTGCTACGGAAAAATAAGCGGGAAAGCTTACCGCGACCGGGAGCGTCTGTGGCGGCAAAAGTCTGTTTAAAACGATTCTCCGGAGCCTGCGCTGAAAATCCGCGTTGCAGACCTGGCCTGGTACCGGGCGCCTCTTCCGGTCTCAACGGGTGCGCAGCAGGACGCCGCTGTGCCACTCGTTCAGAAGATGCGTCTGCGCCTGATGCAGCGCTGTCTGAGTCAGGGCGGCAACCGACGCCTCGTCGATATCGCGCAGTCCGCCCACCCGGCGCAGCGCCAGCTGCATCGCCGCGACCGCCTCCTGCGGAGCAGCAAGCAGCGCGTGCAGGCGCGCCCGGCAGCTTTCCAGTATTTGCGGGTCGTCCGCTATGCGTAGCTGTTGCAGAAAAGTGTGGCACTGCGCCAGCAGCGCGTCGGGCGCGATGTCAGGCGACTGAAGCGCAAAAAGAATGCCGTCGCGATCGGCACAGCGATGATAGCGGCAGCTGACCACATAGCCGATCTGCTGCTCAACACGCATGCGCTGAAAAAAACGCGGCTCCATCAGCAGCGCCAGGGCGCGCAGCGCCGCCAGCGGGACCGCCGGTGGGCAAGGCAGAAACAGCAGCAGCGCGCTGTCTTTGCCTGGATGATCGACGATCAGCTGTCTGCCCCGCCGTTCGGGCTGTTCAGGGCGACCGGCATCCCAGACTATCGGGGCCAGCCACTGCGCGACTGCGGCATACTGCTTTGCGGTTCCGCCATGCAGCGCGGCGCGCCAGCGGCCTGTCCCGGCGGTTATACTGACAGCCTGCGGCAGCTGGCGCAGCAGCTCGCGAATCGCCACATCGTCCGGCGGCGCGGCGCGCCTGTCTTTTGCCGGAAAACGTAGCGCGTCAGGCAGCGAAGCCAGCCAGGCCTCACAGCCTGAGGGTAGCTGGGCTTCCAGCTGCCAGCTGCCCTGACTTTCCCGCCAGCCCGCTGCGCCCCCCTGATGACGCAAGAGCGCAAAAAGCGGGCGCAGTTGTCGGTCGAGGCCGACCGCCGTCGCCGGGCTGAGCGCGGTGAAAAAGTCGGGCCGCAGCAGTAAGGTAGCGGGCGCGCTGTCGGCGGCGAGATGCAGCAGCGGCGCGCGGGCGTCGGGCGGCGTCAGCGCTGCGGCAGGCTGCGCCAGCGGATGAAACTGCAAGGCAGGCGGCGCGTCCTGAACGGATACCGGCCGCCAGGCGCGCAGCATCAGCCTGAATCCCTGGGTTTCGACCGGTTCGCCCTGCACGCTGGCCGCACTCCACAGCCGCGCCTGCGGCGCGTCAGCCAGCTGTCGCAGCAGCGGCATAAAACCCTCCGCGCCCGCTGGCGGGGCAAATCCAAAGGCGCGTTCGCGCAGCTGATCGAGCGGCATCAGCGCCGCAAATCGCTGCTGCGCTAAATGCAGGTAGTGACGCTGCTGCTGCGGTGACGTAGTTGCCAGCGCTCGCAGCGCATGTGAAAACCAGGCGCAGACGGCGTCAGGATGATCGGTGTCGAACTGCAACGCCAGCCAGCCTCCGGCGCGGTCCAGACAGAGCCATTTCACCTCAAGCTGCTGCGCCCAGCGGCGCTGACGCAGGCTGGCCATCGCGCCGCCAGGCGCTTCGTCCTGCAAAAATTCGCGCAGCAAAGTGACACCGTCACGAATCGCATCGATATCGCCCCTCAGATAAGCGCTGATCCAGAGCTGGCCGTGTCCCTGGGTATGCAGCGCAATATCCGCATCGGCGACGAAACCAGGAGCGGCTGCCTGCGGCTCGCGTTCCCCGCCCTGCGGCAGCGACTGGCTAACGCGCAGCGCCAGCTGCGCCAGTTCGTCCAGCGACTGCGGTCCTTGCAGCCACAGCGATATCTGTCCGGTATGAAAAAATTGCTGGTGAAACTGGTGCAGCGCCTGTTTCAGCGCCCCGCTGTCTGCGCCAAACGCCTGGCGACTGCCAATATGGAAACGCTGAAAAGCAGACGGAGCGCTGACGCGGGTAAAGAGCGCGGCTTCGCGTCGTGACGGCGTATGCTGCTGAATAAGCTGGTATTCGGCATCGATCACGGCCGATTCCTGCGCAATCGCCTCAGGCGTAAACTGCGGCGCGGCCAGCATATCCGCCAGCCGCGTCACCCCCTCGGCCAGCAGACCGGGTTCCACCTCAAAAAACCAGGCGCTGCTGCGCGTCAGCGTCGTGGCGTTCAGCCGTCCGCCCGCCGCCTGCACCCAGGGCATTAGCCGATCGTTTCCCTGATAAGCGGCGCTGTCGCTGAACAGCAGATGTTCCAGCAGATGCGCCAGTCCCGGCCAGCGTTCGGGTTCATCATGGCTACCCGCCGCAACCTGCGCCAGCGCGGCGGCCTGACGCGCGTCCGGCTGATGGATTAGCGTAACGCGCAGGCCATTCGGCAGCCGCAGCTGGCGCTGTTCAGACATGGTTAAAAGGTCCGGGTTTTGTAGATTAGCTGCGAGTTGGCGCGGTTGCGGAACTGCAGCTGACCGATCTTCACGTCGCTACACGCCGCTTCGCGTCGCGCCTCAAGGATCACCTCGTGTTGCGGCGACTTGCTGCACACCGGATCAGCATTGTCCGCGTTGCCGGTCAGCATAAAGGCCTGACAGCGGCAGCCGCCAAAGTCTTTCTCTTTCTCATCACACGAGCGGCAAGGCTCAGGCATCCAGTCGAAGCCGCGATAGCGGTTAAAGCCAAAGGAGTGATACCAGATCTCCTCCAGCGGCTGCTCCAGCACGGAAGGAAAGGCGACCGGCAGCTGGCGCGCGCTGTGACACGGCAGCGCTGTGCCTTCCGGCGTGACGCTGAGAAAAATCGCTCCCCAGCCGCCCATACAGGGCTTGGGCCGCTCTTCATAATAGTCCGGGGTGACGAACAGCAAATTAGTCAGGTTGCCGGTGCCGCTCATACGCTCGCGATAGCGGCTGACCACCGCCTCCGCCTGCGCAATCTGCTCGCGCGTGGGCAACAGCCCCTGACGGTTAAGCTGCGCCCAGCCGTAAAACTGGCAGGTCGCCAGCTCGACGTCATCCGCTTCCAGCTCGATACAGAGATCGATAATCTTGTCGATCTGGTCAATATTGTGACGGTGTAACACAAAGTTCAACACCATCGGATAGCCATGTTTCTTCACCGCGCGCGCCATCTCCAGCTTCTGCTGGAAGGCTTTTTTCGACCCGGCCAGCGCAGCGTTGAGCGTTTCGTCGCTCGCCTGAAAACTGATCTGAATATGATCCAGACCGGCGTCGGCAAAGGCGTCGAGCTTTTTCTCCGTCAGGCCGATGCCGGAGGTGATCAGATTGGTATAGAAGCCGAGGTCGCGCGCCGCGCGGATCAGCTCCGGCAGATCTTTACGCGTCAGCGGTTCGCCGCCGGAAAAACCGAGCTGGACGCTGCCCATAGCGCGCGCCTGGCGAAACACCTCAATCCACTGCTCAGTGGTCAGCTCTTTTTCCTGCTGGGCGAAATCCAGCGGATTCGAGCAGTAGGGACACTGTAGCGGGCAGCGATAGGTCAGCTCCGCCAGCAGCCAGAGCGGCGGATTAACGGCAGGTTTATTCTGGGTCACGAAACTGTATCCACTTTTGTTCATACGCCGCGCGCAGGAAATCTTTTACGTCGTCGCCGACGCCGCCCGCTTCGGGGAAGCGCGCGTCAAGCGTGGCGATAATGGCGCTCACGCTCTCTTTACCGTTCACCAGCTCAAGGATAGCGGCGGCCGTTTCATTCAGCTTCGCCATGCCTTCCGGATAGAGCACCACGTGGCTCTCCTGCGCGGCTTCCCACTGCATGCGATAGCCGCGACGGAAAACAGGAATTGCGTTGTCATTCATGATGTTATACCAGTCTTGTGCTGTGCCAGGCCGCCTGATCGGTGACCGTATGGTAAGGGGGGCGCTTCAGCTCATACGCCATGGTCATGGCGTCCAGCATCGTCCACAAAATATCGAGTTTAAATTGCAGAATTTCCAGCATCCGGTTCTGCTTCTCCACCGTATTGCAAAATTCCAGCGCCAGCGCCAGACCGTGCTCGACGTCGCGGTTCGCCTGGCTCAGACGGCTGCGGAAATAGAAGTAGCCCTCTTCTTTAATCCAGGGATAGTGCTGCGGCCAGCTGTCGAGGCGCGACTGGTGGATCTGCGGCGCGAACAGCTCGGTCAGCGAACTGCACGCCGCTTCCTGCCAGTTGGCGCGGCGCGCAAAATTAACATAGGCATCCACCGCAAAGCGCACGCCCGGCAGCACATGCCGCTCCGACAGCAGCGCGTCGCGCGTCAGCCCGACCGCTTCGCCCAGCTGAAGCCAGGCTTCGATGCCGCCATCCTGACCGTTGCTGCCGTCATGATCCAGAATGCGCTGCACCCACTTGCGGCGCGTGGCGGGATCCGGGCAGTTCGCCATGATCGCCGCGTCTTTCAGCGGAATGCTGGTCTGATAATAGAAGCGGTTCGCCACCCACCCCTGAATTTGCTCGCGCGTCGCGCTGCCGTTGTGCATCGCGATATGGTAAGGATGATGGATATGGTAGTAAGCGCCTTTATCGCGCAGCGCCTGTTCAAACGCCTGCGGCGTCAGCGTCTCGGTTAGTTGCATCACTCAGCCCTGAAGGTGAATCGCCATACCGTCCCAGCTCACTTCAATGCCCTGCTGCGTCAGAAACTGACGCTGGGGCGACTGCTCGTCGAGGATCGGATTGGTGTTGTTAATATGAATAAGGATTTTGCGTTTCGCCGGCAGCGACGCCAGCAGCGCCATCAGCCCCTGCTCGTCAGAGAGCGCCAGATGGCCCATCGCCTTGCCGGTGTTGGTGCCGACGCCGGTGGCCTGTAGCTCGTCATCTTTCCAGACGGTGCCGTCAATCAACAGACAGTCGGCCTTGTGCAGCCAGGGCAGGATCACCGCGTCGGGTTCGCCGAGGCCCGGCGCGTAAAGCAGCGTCTGGCCGCTGGCGGTATGTTCGATAAACAGCGCCACATTGTGGCCCGGCAGCGGCCGGTCGCGATACGGCGAATAGGGCGGCGCATTGCTGAGAATAGGGATAGCGGTAAAGCGCAGCCTCGGACAGACGTCGACGGAGAACGGCTCCAGCGGCGCAATCGGACGGTGCTGTAGCCCGCCGTTCCAGTGTTTCAGCATGGTAAAGACAGGAAAGCCGCTGGTGAGATCGTTATGGACTTCGGGCGTGCACCACACCTGATGCGGACAGCCTTCGCGCAGGCTTAACAGTCCGGTGGTGTGATCGATCTGGCTGTCGGTAAGGATAATCGCGCCGATGGCGGTGCCGCGCAGCACGCCTTTTTTTATCAGTTCTGGCGTATGGGCGATCTGCTGGCTGATGTCCGGCGAGGCGTTGCATAACACCCAGTTTTCGCCGTCGTCGCTGAGAATAATCGAGGATTGCGTTCGCGCGCTGGCCTGAATAGTGCCGTTGCGCACGCCCTGACAGTTGGCGCAGTTACAGTTCCACTGAGGAAACCCACCGCCTGCGGCGGATCCAAGGACTTTGATAAACATAGGGGAAACCCGGCGTTGAAACAAAATGCCCGCGCAGCTGGCGGGCATGGATATTAACGGTTGGAGATGTACAGCGTCACTTCCAGACCGAGACGTAAATCAACAAATTCAGGTTTTTTCCACATAATAGTTTTCCTCTAAGGTGAATGAACAACGCGATACCGGTCAGGTATCATTACGCAAACAATCCAGTGATTATGCACGCAATTTTAAGCGGGCTGATGGTGCGCTAACGGCGTGTCAATATCAACCCGCAAATGTTAAGTAAATGAATCAGGCCTGCCAGATTTTTTGCAACAGGCGCTGCCAGTTGCGCGAGGCGAGTTTTTCCAGCCGATCCTGATCATAGCCCGCATCCCGGAAGGCCGCGAACAGCCGCGGTAATCCGGTCACGTCTTTTAACGCCTCTGGCGTGGAGATGCCGTCAAAATCAGAACCCAGTCCGACACAATCTTCCCCCATGATGGCGCTGAGTCGTTCATAGTGCCTGATGATGTCGCTCAGCGGCGTATCGCCGTCGCGCTTGCCGTCGGCGCGCAGAAAGGCGTTGCCGAAGTTAATGCCGACCATGCCGCCGCTGTCGCGAATGGCGGCAAGCTGCGCATCGGTGAGATTACGCGGCTGGGCGCAGAGCGCATGGGCATTGGAGTGTGTGGCGACCAGCGGCGAGGCAGACAGTTCGGCGGTCTGCCAGAACGCTTTCTCATTCATATGCGACACGTCGATCAGCATATTAAGGGCGTTAGCCTGCTTAATAAGCGCCTTACCCGCCTCCGTCAGCCCCGGACCGCTGTCGGGCGAGCCGGGAAAGCTTCCGGTGACGCCGGTGCCGAAGCGGTTGGGCAGATTCCAGAACGGGCCGATGCTGCGCACGCCCGCGTCGTAAAAGGCCTGAAGCTGTTCCCCTTCGGCATCCAGCGCGTCCGCGCCTTCGATATGCGCGACCAGCGCCAGCACGCCGTCCGCGCGACAGGCGGCAATGTCTGCGGCGCTGCGGCACAGGCGCGCGCGCCCCTGCGGCTCCTCGGCAATGAGTCTGAGAATGCCCAGCTGCTGCCGCATAATCTCCAGCGGCTGATAAGGCGCATCGGCAAGATGCGGCGCGATTTGAGCGATATAGGCCTGCGGCGGCACAAAAATAGCGAACAGGCCGCCGAAAAAACCGCCCTGCTGCATACGCGGAAAATCGAGGTGGCCCTGCGCAATGCCGTTGTAAAAGGCGTCGACCGGCGCGTCACGGTGATTGAGCCACAGATTGAGCAGCAGATCGTTATGGCCGTCAAAAGTTAACATCGGGGAAATAAGCGCTTAAAGAACTCAACATCGCGCTATGCTACGCGCACGTCGGGTAAACGCCAAATCAGATGGCACAAATGGTCACTCCAGGCGCGCCGGGGAACGAGCCAGCGTTGCCGTCCGCGACGATGCCAGCGCGAGGCGTCGCGTTAGCGTCCCTTCGCAAACCAGACGCGCCAGGCTCGTCTCGCATCCCCCTGGCCGCTCCGGCGCGCGCTCCTCTGCTGCTGCGCGCCTTTCCGGAGCGGCACGCTATGCGGGCAAACGCAGCGGCGATGCCTTGCCAGTGACCGCGCGTCACGGCGTTAGCTCCCCTGCGCCACCGTCAGACCGCGATAAAAGGTCGGCTTGACGTTCAGAGGTTGCTGGATCAGACCATATTTCTGATAAAAGTCTGCGGTTTCCTGCTGCTGCCGCACCGTGGCGTCATCGATGCTCTGCCAGTGCGACTGACGACGCGAGAAGGATTTTTCCGCCGCCGCGGGCGGAAAGCCGATAATCTTCGCCAGCGTCTGCGCATAGTCGCTGACGTGACTGTTCGCCCAGCGATCCGCCGCCGCCAGCCGGTTAACGTAATCCTGAAGCGCGGCGCGTTTCTCGTTGTCGCTGATAGCCGCGTCAGTGGCGGCGAGGAAGCTGTTGCCTGTCGCCAGCCCGACGCCGTTTACCAGCACGCGTCCCGTCTGCGTCACCTCCGCCAGCGCCGTATAGGGGTCCCAGGTGGCCCAGGCGTCCACTGAGTTATTGGTCAGAGCGATGCGCGCATCGGCAGGTTGCAGGAAACGCCAGCGCACATCCTTATCGCTTAAACCGGCCTGCTCCAGGGTCTTCAGCGCCTGAAAATGGCCGATGGAGCCGCGCCCGGTGGCGATACTTTTTCCTTTCAGGTCGGCAGCGGTTTTGATCGGAGAATCCGGGCGCACTAGTACCGCCAGCCCGGCGGGAACGGATTTGCTGACGGCCACCGCTTTTACCTGCGACCCGGCGGCCAGCGAAAACAGCAGCGGCGCATCGCCGATAATGCCCGCATCCACCGCGCCCGCGTTGAGCGCCTCCGCCAGCGGCGCGGCGGCGGGAAATTCCGCCCACTCGATGCGGTAGCTCAGGTTGTCAAGCTGATGCGCCGACTCCATTTCGGCGCGCATATTGCCCTTTTGATCGGCAATACGCAGCGTAACGGCCTGCGCGGACGATACGCCGGCCAGCGCCAGCGCAATGCAAACAGCGTGATATTTCATTCGGCTTCCTCTCAGCGCAAAAAAACCAGAGTAAACCGGACGCGGAAAATCGCCGATGCCGATTGCGCATGACCATTGTCGTCGAGCGCATAACGCTGTCGCTTTTGCGTCATCGGTTGTCAGCTTTGCGGGCGCGCAGCGGGCGGGCGACGCGGCAGACTGAACAGATTAATCAGGAGGTTCTATGTTGACGCAACCCGCAGAGAAGTACCGCGCTTTTCCCGTTATCGCCCTGCCCGATCGCCAGTGGCCGGATCGCCAGCTTACTGGCGCGCCGCGCTGGCTCTCAACCGATTTACGCGACGGCAATCAGGCGCTGGCCGAACCCATGGACGCCGAGCGCAAGCTGGCGTTCTGGGATCTGCTGCTGGCCTGCGGCTTTAAAGAGATTGAAGTCGCCTTTCCCGCCGCCTCGCAGACGGATTTTGACTTTGTGCGCCTGCTGATTGAGCAGCGGCGCATCCCTGAGGATGTGACGATCCAGGTGCTGACACAGGCGCGCGAAGCGCTGATCGCCCGGACGTTTGAGGCGTTGCAGGGCGCGCCGCGCGCGATTCTGCACCTGTACAATGCGACGGCGCTGCTGTTTCGCGAAAGAGTATTCGGTCAGAGCAAAGCGGAGATTATTGCGCTGGCCTGCGCGGGCGCGCGTCAGATCCGCGACGGCTGCGCCGCGCGTCCGGAAACGCACTGGACCTTTGAGTATTCGCCAGAAACCTTTTGCTTTACCGAGCCGGACTTTGCGCTGGCGATCTGCGAGGCGGTCGCGGAGGTGTGGCAGCCCTGCGCCGCGCGGCCGATGATCGTTAATCTGCCGGCCACCGTCGAGGTCAATACCCCCAACGTCTATGCCGATCAGATCGAATACTTCTGCCGTCGCTTCAGCCGTCGCGATGCAGTCTGTATCAGCGTGCATCCGCATAACGATCGCGGCACCGGCACCGCCTGCGCCGAACTGGCGCTGCTGGCGGGCGCCGGACGCGTAGAGGGCTGCCTGTTCGGCAACGGCGAGCGCACCGGCAATGTAGATATTGTCACCCTGGCGCTTAATCTCTACAGCCAGGGCATCAGCCCGCAGCTCGACTTCAGCGACATCGGCAAGGTGATCGAGGTGGTCACCCGCTGCAACCAGCTGCCGGTGCATCCCCGCCATCCCTATGCGGGCGAGCTGGTCTTTACCGCCTTTTCCGGCTCGCATCAGGATGCCATTCGCAAGGGCTTCGCTGTCCGCCAGCAGCAGCAGGAGACCATCTGGCAGATGCCCTATCTGCCGCTCGATCCCGCCGACATCGGCTGTAGCTATGAGGCGGTGATCCGCGTCAACAGCCAGTCGGGCAAGAGCGGCGCCGCCTGGCTGCTGGAGCAACATCACGGCCTGACGCTGCCGCGCGCGCTGATGCAGGATTTTAGCCTGCGCGTGCAGCAGGAAACGGACCGTCACGGCAGGGAGATGACGCAGCGCGCTGTCTGGCAGCTTTTTTGTCTGCACTACGGCATAGAACAGCCCGCACTGAAGCTGCTGAAAGCGGAAAGCCGCAGCGACGGCGATCTGACGCAGCTGGAGGCCAGCCTGGCCGTGAACGGCGGCGCGCGCCGCCTGCGCGGCAGCGGCAACGGTCTGCTGTCAGCGGCGGTGGCAGCGCTGCGGCAAGCCACTGGGCGCAGCCTGACGATTGCGGATTATCATGAGTATACGCTGGGCAAACGCAGCGACAGCCGCTCGGTCGCGTATGTGTGCTGCCTGAATGGCCAGGGCGAACGCGCCTGGGGCGTGAGCATCGACAGCGACATCGCCCGCGCCTCGCTCCAGGCGTTGCTTAACGCAGCGTCCGCTTTTCTGCCTGCGGAAAATAGGTTGCCGGCGTCACGCCCAGCAGACGACGAAACATCGCGCTAAAGGCGCTGGGACTGTCATAGCCCAGATCGAGCGCCACGCGCAGCACTGACTCGCCCTGCGCCAGTCGCGTCAGGGCGATGGCCAGACGCGCGCGCCGGACCCAGTCGCTGAAATGCAGTCCGGTCTCACGCAAAAAATGGCGCGCCAGCGTGCGGCCAGAGAGATTTAACCGACGCGCCGCGCCCTCCAGCGTCCAGCTGTCGCCTGGCGACTGCTGGATGGCGCGACAAAGGTGTTGCAGGCGCGCGCTCTGCGGCTCCGGCAGGCTAAAGGGCAGCACGTCCATACTGCGCAGCTCATCCAGAATCAGCTCATAAATGCGCTCGCTGCGGCTGCCGGGGGCATAGATTTCCGGCAGCGGCAGCGACGTTACAATCAGCTCGCGCAGCAGCGGCGAAATCTGCACCACCTGACAACCGGCTGGCAGATCCGCTCGCGCCAGCGGATCGACGAACAGCGTTCGCGCCGCCACTTTACCGGTGATATGAAGCGCGTGGCGGGTAAAGGCAGGCAGCCAGACGCCCCGGCTCGGCGGCACAATCCAGCTGCCCTGCGCGGTATCGACGCGCACTACGCCGCTCAGGGTATGGATCAGCTGCGCGCAGCTGTGGTGATGCCAGGGTTCGCTGTCGCCGTGCGCATAATCATGCGCATAAGGCACCAGCGGCCGGGTGGTAAAATCAAACGCCAGCCGCGCCGACACGATTACGCCTTCAGATACTGATAGACCGACGCCAGATCCTGCTCGCCATAGCCCGCGTCTACCGCCTGCTGCCACAGTTCAGCGATATGCTCCAGCGCGGGAAGCTTCGCGTCGCCCTTTGCGTCCAGCGCCAGCTTCGCGTCTTTCAGCGCCCAGAGCAGATGCATCTGCGGGGTAAAATCGCCGCTGGCGATCGTGGCGAGCTTCACCTTTGCATAGGGCGCAGCCAGCGGGCCGCCATCCAGCACCTGCCACAGATCGTCGGGAGTGAAGCCGAAGGTTTCCGCAAGGCGCGTGCTTTCGGCCAGGCTCTGCATCAGACCAATCAGCCAGCTGTTGACCACCAGCTTCATGCGGGAGGATTTTCCCGCCTCGCCCAGCCACTGCGTGCCTTTGCCGATGGCGGCGAAAACGGTTTCGGCCCCCTGCGCGCGCGTCTGGTCGCCGCTGGCCATCACCAGAATTTGCGCGTTTTCGGCCGGCGCTTTGGTGCCGGAAACCGGGGCGTCGATAAACACCACGTCGGCGCGCTGTTCGGCAAACCAGGCGATCAGCGCATCGGTTTTCTCTACGCCGATGGTGCCCATCTGCGCCACAGTTGCGCCCTGCTTCAGCGCCTCTTTCACCTGATGCAGCGTATGTTCTGTGGTTTCGCCGTCGGACAGCATGGCAATCACCACGTCAGCAGACTCGACCGCCTGCTCCGGCGTGTCGGCCAGGCGCAGGCCTGACTGCAGCAGATCCTCGCCGCGCGCGCGCGTGCGGTTCCAGCCGTAAACGGTAAAGCCCTTTTTCAGCAGGTTGGCGGCAAAAGCGTGTCCCATTGCACCCAGACCTAATACGGCGACTGTTGGTTGTTGACTCATACGTATTCCTTTCTGTTGTCGTGACGGGCTGATATATGCGGCGTGACGCCAGACGCATCCGGCAAACTAAGCGATTAAGACTGAAGGGAAAGTCGGCAAAAATCCAGTGAGGAAAAACATTTTTCGCCCCTGAATTTCGCTTTAATCGACCTTATTATTTACGCTTTTCAAATAATCGTAAAAAACCGTAACATATGCGCACTATGTTCCGTCTGGTTCATTTCTCTCTTTTTACTACGGTCTTTCATTTATGAAAATTGCATCTCTGCGTCAGATCAGCGCGCTGCTGCCCGCGATGCTGCCGCTGCCGCTGCTGGCGGCTGACGACACCGGCAGCACCCTGGTGGTCAGCGCCGCTCCCGCGCCGTCCGGCCTGTCTGAGCTGGATACCCCCGCCGCCGTTAGCGTGGTCAGCGGCGACGACATGCGCCAGGCCGCGCCCCGCGTCAATCTGTCGGAAAACCTGGGCAGCGTGCCGGGGCTGCAAATCCAGAACCGGCAAAATTACGCCCAGGATCTCCAGCTGTCGGTGCGCGGCTTTGGTTCGCGCTCTACCTACGGCGTGCGCGGGCTGCGCATGTACGTTGACGGCATACCCGCCACCATGCCTGACGGCCAGGGGCAAACCTCCAATATCGACATTGGCTCGGTTGACCATATCGACGTGCTACGCGGCCCGTTTTCCGCTCTGTACGGCAACGCCTCAGGCGGCGTGATCAATGTAGAGACCCAGACGGGCCAGCAGCCGCCGACGCTGGAAGCGAGCAGCTGGTACGGCAGCTACGGCAGCTGGCGCAACAGCGTCAAGGCCACCGGGGCGACCGGCGACGGCACCCAGGCGGGCGACGTCAACTACAGCGTCTCCGCCTCGCGCTTTACCACCCACGGCTACCGCGACCACAGCGAAGCGCAGAAGAATCTGGGCAACGCAAAGCTGGGCGTGCGCCTTAACGACGTCAGCACCCTGACGCTGCTGTTTAACAGCGTGCATATTGAGGCGCAGGATCCGGGCGGTCTGACGCCGGATCAGTGGCGCGACAATCCGCGTCAGGTGGTAAGCAACGTGACGCTTTACAACACGCGCAAAACCGTCGATCAGACCCAGGGCGGCCTGCGTTATCAGCGCCAGATAAGCGAAAACGACGATCTGAGCGTGATGATGTATGCCGGTATCCGTGAAACCACGCAGTATCAGTCCATTCCCGCCAGCGTGCAGGCCAACCCGAAGCATCCGGGCGGCGTTATCGACCTGACGCGTCGCTATCAGGGCATCGATACCCGCTGGACCCACCGCGACACCCTGTTCAGCGTGCCGGTGACACTGACCGGAGGACTCGACTACGAAACTATGACCGAGCGGCGCAAAGGCTTCGAGAACTTCACCGCGACCGAATACGGCGAGAAAGGAAATCTGCGCCGCAACGAACGCAACCTGATGTGGAACCTGGACCCCTATCTGCAAACCGCCTGGCAGCTGACCGACAAATGGTCGCTGGACGCCGGTCTGCGCTACAGCACGGTGAACTTCGACTCGAACGACTATTACGTTACCGCCGGCAACGGGGACGACAGCGGCGAGGCGCGCTATCACAAATGGCTGCCCGCCGCCTCGCTCAAATACGCTATCGACAGCGGCTGGAACGCCTACCTCTCTGCCGGGCGCGGCTTTGAAACGCCCACCATTAACGAGCTGTCCTACCGCGCCGACGGTGAAACCGGCCTGAACAGCGACCTGAAGCCGGCAACCAGCGATACCGTTGAAATCGGCAGCAAAAAACGCATCGGCAACGGGCTAATCACCGCCGCGCTGTTCCAGACCGACACCAAAAACGAGATAGTCACCGACACCAGCCTCGGCGGCCGCACCACCTATAAGAACGCCGGAGAAACGCGCCGCCGGGGGCTGGAGCTGGGTATCGATCAGCAGTTTGCCGCCGACTGGCGCGTCAAAGCCGCCTGGACGCTGCTCGACGCGCGCTATCGCAGCAACGCCTGCGGTAACGAGAGCTGCAATGGCAACCGTATTCCCGGCATTGCGCGCAATATGTTTTATACCGGACTGGCGTATGCGCCGGAACAGGGCTTTTATGCCGGCGCGGAGATGCGCTACATGAGCAACATCGCCGCCGACGATGAAAATGACGTTAAAGCCCCCTCCTATACCGTGGCGGCGCTTAACAGCGGCTATAAATGGCAGGTAGAGAACTGGACGCTGGATCTGTTTGGCCGCGTCGATAACCTGTTCGATCGGGAGTATGTCGGCTCGGTGATTGTCAACGAAGGCAACGGCCGCTATTTCGAACCCGCGCCGGGGCGCAATTACAGCGTCGGGCTGACCATGAGCTACGCATTCCAGTAAGCGCGATACCCCGGCCCGACGCCGGGGTTTTTTATTGCCCGCGCCGCGCCATCCAGTTAGCGATCCAGCGCGACAATATCGGGCCAGTAAACATCACCACGATAAAGCGCCCGGTCTGCATCGCCATCACAAAAGGCATGTTGACGTTGCTGGAGGCGGCGATAATAGCCACCGAATCCGCTCCGCCCGGACTGGTAGCCAGATAGGCCGTCAGCGGATCGATTCCGGCGAACTCGACCAGCAAAAAAGCAAAGCCGCCGCAGATAGCCACCAGCGTCAACACCGACAGCAGGACGCGGGGAAAGGCGTGCGCCGCATAGCGGATGATGTCGGCGCTAAAGCGCAGGCCGATGCCCCAGCCCACAAAGGCGTAGGCCAGCGCCAGCAGCCACTTCGGCAGGGTCAGCGTCACCCAACCGACATCCTGAACCACCGAGGCGACAATCAGCGTCATCAGCATCGGGCCGGCGGAAATCCGCAGCAGACGCGCCGCCAGTACGCCTGCGGCAATGGTCAGTAAGGTAAAGAAAAATGAGGCTGGCGCAAAAGGGGCAAACAGATCGAGCGCGGGCGATGCGCCGCCGCTGGCTCCGGTCCACAGGCGCGTGACCAGGGTCGCGACCAGCGCCACCACCATCACGCGCAGATACTGCATAAAGGCGACAAGGCGCACGTCCGCGCCAAAGCTCTCCGCCATCAGGGTCATCGCGGTCGCCGCGCCGGGCGAGGATCCCCAGATCGCCGTCGAGCCTGGCAGCACGCGAAAATAAGCCAGCAGGCCGCCCAGCGCCAGGCTGGCGACAATCACCGAGCCGACGCACAGCACAAACAGCGGCCAGTCGCGGGCAATTTCATGGAATATCGAGGCGGGAATGGCCGAGGCGATCATTGCGCCCACCGTTGCCTGGGCGCAGTTGAACAGCGGCCGCGACAGTTTCAGCGAACGGCCGGAGGCCGCGAAGCCAATGCCGGCAAACATCGGGCCAAGCAGCAGCGCCGCCGGAACATGTATCCATTCCAGCAGCGCCACCAGCGCCGCCGAGCTGAAAATCAGCCCGCTCCAGCGCGCCAGCCCCGCCTGCGTCGTCGCCATCTTAGCGGGCGTTAACCAGCGCCAGCACGTCAGCGGCTGAGCCGGTCTCGCCGAGGCGCGGGAAAATCAGCCCGACGCTGTTGGTGTGGGTGTCGAGGTTAAGATCGGTCATGGCGTCGGTGGCCAGCGTGACGTTGTAACCTAATTCATAGGCCTGGCGCGCGGTGGACTCCACGCCGATGCTGGTGGCGATGCCGCACACCACGACCTGAGTAACGCCGCGCTTTTGCAGTTCGCTGTGCAGGTCAGTGTTGTGGAATGCGCCCCAGGTTTTCTTGGTCACGGTAATATCGCCCGGCTGCGGCGTCATCTCCGGCACCAGCGTGGCCCAGTCGGCGGGCAGTTCCCCGCCGTGGCGCGCCTGCTCGGTACGGCCGGGCGCAGCGCCAGCCACGTTGACCAGCACAACCGGCAGCTGGCGCGCGCGGAAGCCGTCGGCAAGCTGCGCGCACAGGTCGATAACCGGCTGCGGCTCGTGTACGACCGGCAGGCGCACAATGCCGTGTTGCAGATCGATAACAATCAGCGCGGTCTGGGTATCAAGGGTAGTCAGGGCCATAAAAAAATCCTCTCAGGATGCGTGGTCGGCAAGTCGTTGCAGTAAGGGGATCGCGCTGAGCAGCTGCTGCTGTTCGTCGGCGCTGAGCCGGGTGTCAATGGCGCGCACCAGCCAGTCGTCGCGCAGGGCGCGGTTGGCGCTAATCAGCGCGCGGGCCGCTGCGGTGGCCGTGTAGCGCGTTTTGCGTCCGTCGCTGGGATCGGCCTCGCCCTGCACCATGCCCGCCGTCAGCAGGCTGGCGACGGTGGCGCCCATCGACTGCGTGCGTACGCCTTCCGCCGCTGCCAGTTCGGTAACGGTCATTGCGCCGTCGCGCACCAGATAGCCCAGCACTGAGACCTGCGACCAGGTGAGATCGCCCGGCGGCGCCGATTCACGTAGCCGACGGCTTAGTTTGCCGACCAGCATACGCAGCGTGGCAGCCGATTCGTTCAGTTCGCTCATCGCCCTTCTCCTTACATTGCCGTCAGTATAGAGATACGAAGGTAAACTGTGTAGTTTACCTTCGTATCAATTTGTAAGGTCAGGGACGCTTCAGATAGTGGATCAGGCTGTGAAAACGCAGCGGCGTGGCGAGCGGATTGCGGTAGCTGTGCGCCACGTCGGCCTCAAACTGCAACGCCTCGCCCGCCTGCAGGCGACGCCAGACGCCGCGCAGTCCGAGCAGCAGTTCGCCTTCAATAACCACGACCTGTTCAACGCAGCCCGGCTCATGCGGCGAAGAGTCGCTTTGCGCGCCTGCCGCCAGCTCGACCGCCAGCAGATCGAAACGCAGCTGCGCGTCGTAAGGCAGTAACGGCCTGACCGTCATCTGAGCGTTAGGCTGGCTGAAACGCGCCTCTTCACCGGCCGACGTGGCGTTGCTGTGAATAAAAAAGGAAAAAGGAACGTTAAAGCCGGTGGCGATTTTCCACAGCGTCGCCACCGTCGGGCTGGATTCGCCGCGCTCGATCTGGCCGAGCATCGCCTTACTAACGCCCGTGCGCTCAGCGGCCAGCGTCAGGCTCCAGCCGTTCGCCTGGCGCAGCTGTTTCAGCGCGTCGCTGAGGTGCTGATGCAGATTTTCCATTGTGCTCTCCTGAAGTAATGGCGGCAGTTTAGCACTTGAGCGCTATAGCGCACACTGTTAGACTGTGCGCTATAACGCACAAGGGGGTTTTATGCACACCAGTACGGCGCCATCCGCCTTCTCTTTTCCCGTGCTTGTCTCTGGTTTCGTTGCGGTGCTGGTAGGCTACAGCAGCTCGGCGGCGATTATTTTTCAGGCGGCGCAGGCCGCAGGCGCGTCTCCCGCCCAGATCGGCGGCTGGCTGTCGATGCTGGGTATCGCCATGGGCGTCTGTTCGCTGGGGTTATCTCTGTGGACGCGAATGCCGATCCTGTGCGCCTGGTCGACGCCCGGCGCGGCTTTGCTGGCGACCAGTCTGCACGGTCTCTCTCTTCAGGAAACAGTGGGGGTCTTTATCTTCGCCAATGCCCTTATTGTACTGAGCGGCGTCACCGGACTCTTTGCACGACTAATGAATGTTATCCCGCCTGCGCTGGCGTCGGCGATGCTTGCAGGCATCCTGCTGCGTTTCGGGCTGGACGCCTTTGCCGGCCTGCAAAGCGATTTTGCGCTGTGCGGCGCGATGTGTCTTGCCTGGCTGCTGGCCCGGCGCTGGCTGGCGCGCTATGCCATTCTGGCGACGCTGGTAGCAGGCGTGGCGATCGCGCTGGCGCGGCACGCCATCCATTTCCCGGCGAACTACACGAGCTTTGTCATGCCGCAGGGGATCGTGCCGCACTTTAGCTTTACCGCGCTGCTCGGCGTCGGGCTGCCCTTTTTTCTGGTCACGATGGCGTCGCAGAATGCGCCGGGCATCGCCACCTTACAGGCGCATGGCTATCAGCCGCCGGTTTCGGCGCTGATCGGCTGGACCGGCGGCGTCGCTCTGCTGCTGTCGCCGTTCGGCGGTTTTTCGGTCTGCATTGCCGCCATCACCGCCGCCATCTGTATGGGCGAAGACGTTGACGCCGACCCGCGCCGCCGCTGGATGGCCGCCGCGCTGGCAGGCGTTTTTTATCTGCTGGCCGGTCTCTCCGGCGCGCTGATCGCCACGCTGTTTGTGGCGCTGCCCGCGCCGCTGATCGCCACGCTGGCCGGACTGGCGCTGCTGACGACTCTCAGCGGCAGCCTGACGCGCGCGCTGGCGGAGCCGGATACGCGCGATACCGCCGTGATCACCTTTCTAATCACCGCCTCCGGCATTTCTCTGCTCGGCATCGGCGCAGCCTTCTGGGGGCTGGTCGGGGGACTGGCTGCCCATCTGATGCTGACGCCGCGCGCCGCGTAATCCTCTGCGCGCGCGGCAGATTTTATTTTGCAGCGCGCGAAAAAAGCCCTTAATCACCGTTTTTTCCGCCGTTTGATTTGCCCTTGCTCCGCCTAATATCACTCCAATCGCCGATAACACACGATTTTCTGCCTCAGAATCCGACCGATAAGGGCCTTACAGGTGGCAAAAACTTTTCTGCGCAGCGGCACTCTCGACGCCGTGCTGGCGCTGGGTGAAAACGGCCAGCCGGTCTACGCATCCGCCCTGCAAATACGGGAAACCCTGCGTCTGCGTCGTCAGAGCGCGCTGGCAAACTGCCTGGCTATTCCGCAGCCCAACGAACGCGGCGACCGCCTCGACTGGTACGCGCCGTTCAGCGGCAAAGTCAAATCCTGGCTCAGCGCCAGCGACTATGAGCGCCGTCAGGCGCTGGATGAGCTGACGGCGACGCAGCAGGAGATGCAGGCAATCAGCACGCGCGCGCGCGAGGCTGACAATCCCGCGATGCGCCTGTTTGGCGCGCTGCTGGCGAAAAGCCTGCACTTTCCCGATCGTCAGTATGTCTATCTGGTGGATGGCAAACCGGTTATTACCTTCTGGGGCTTTGTCGATGCGCAGGCGCGCCTGAACGACGACGCCTTCGCCTGTCTGCGCGACACGCTGGAAGATCCCCTGCCGACGCTGCTGCCGGAGCCGCTGCCGGAGCCGGTCGTCGTCGAGCCGTCGCTGGAGATGCCGCTTATCGCCGCCGAACCCGAACCGCAGCCTGAACCTGAACCCGAAGCGCCTGCAATCGCGTCCGCCGCGCCGCGCCGCGCGTTTCGCCTGTGGTATCTGGCGCCAGCCGCGCTGGCGGCGGCCGCCGCAGGCGCTTTCTGGCTGCATCAGCCGCAGCCTGCCGCGCCGACGCCAACGGCGCCCGCTGCGGCTGTCGCCCCGCCCGCTGCGCTGATCGCCGCGCAGAAGCTTGCCGCGACCCTGCCCCAGACGCCGGCCAGCGTGGCCTCGCCTGCTGAGGCGCCTGTCCCTGCCGCGCCGCCCGCCGCGCCCGTCACAGCGGAACCGCTGAAGATGAGCATGGACGATGTGCGCAACGGCAGGATCGGCGTGGTGGATGGCCGCTGGCGCGTGGTGATGCAAAACTCTCTGCCGGGCGGCGCGTCGCCGGTGCTGCGCTATGAACTCAGCGCAGGCAAAGGCAGCGCCACGGTGACGCAGGGCAACAGCCTGCGCTGTAGCGCCGACGAGGTCACGGCGGCCATGCTCGGCAGCGGACAGCTGTCGATTCGCAGCCGCTACACCGCAAAATGCAGCGACGGCTCGCGCTACCCTATGCCGCAGCTGGTATGTAAACCGGGAGACGGCGTCGCCGTGTGCGACGCGCTGTTCAGCGATAAAAAATCCTTCCCGATGACGATTAAGCGTGAGAGTAAGTAACCATGTTAGCTCCCCTGATCGATGACAAACAAAAAATCACGCTGATCGAAGACAGCGGCGTGCAGTTTCTCGACTTTGGCCTGCGCATCGCCGCCGGACAGGCGCGCCGTCAGTTTGTGCGCCAGACGGCGAACGGCCCGCTGCTGCGTCTGAACGTAGACGGCAACAGCGGGAAGTTTTTGCTCTATCCGCAGGACGGCGGCGCGCCGGAAGTGGTGCGCCCGGAATCCGACGTGGCGCTGGCCGACTCCCTGAGGCTGCTGGGCGACTGCTGGCTGCCGCTGCCGATGCTGCGCTGCGCCAGCGGACGCCGTTTTATCGGCGGCCCGGAAAACTGGGCGCGCCTGCGCCTGACCGCGCTGCCTCAGGCGGATGCGGCAGGCAATACGCACCGCGTGACGCTGGCGTTTGATACGCGCTGCGTGCCTGAAGAACAAGGCGGCGAACAGCTTGGTCTCCACCCCGCCGACGCGCAAAACGGCGTCGCCTTTTCCCTCGCCTGGCACAACTATGAGCTGGGGGAATTTCTCGATCACACCTGGGTTGACGGCTGGCTGCGCGAAGCCTTTAGCGATCGCGTCGACGATCGCCGCGAGCAGGCTATCGCCCAGGCGCTGCGCGAGTTCGAATATCAGGCGCACTACCTCAATCTGCTGGAGCTGCTCGGCGAGCAGCTCCAGCTTAGCGACATTTACCTTCAGGCGGCGACCCAGCAGACGCCCGCCGTTAACGTGGACATTATTCTCGACGTCGGCAACTCGCATACCTGCGGCATTCTGGTAGAAGATCACCCGGAAGAGAGCAATGGCCTGAAGCAAACCTATGAGCTTCAGCTGCGCGATCTGTCGCAGCCTCACCAGGTCTACAACGAACTGTTCGACAGCCGCCTGGAGTTTGCGCAAGCGCACTTCGGCAAGGCGAACTTTTCGCTGGAGAGCGGCCGCGAAAACGCCTTTATGTGGCCTTCGCTGACGCGCGTGGGGCGTGAAGCCAGCCGCCTGGCGCTTCAGCGCGCCGGTCTGGACGGCAGCACGGGCCTCTCCAGCCCGCGCCGCTATCTGTGGGATGAAGCGCGCTATCAGCCAGGCTGGCGTTTCAACCAGCCGCACGGCAGCAGCGAACCGCAGGCGAACGCCGCGCCCTTTACCTTTTTGCTGAACGATGAAGGCGAGCCGCTGCACGCCCTGCCGCCGGAGGATCGCCTGCCGGTGTTCTCGGCGCACTACAGCCGCAGCTCGCTGATGACCTTTATGCTGTGCGAGCTGCTGGCGCAGGCGCTGATGCAGATGAACAGCGCGGCGCAGCGTCAGCGCATGCCGCAGAGCCACGCGCCGCGTCAGCTGCGCCACGTGATTCTTACGCTGCCGTCGGCGATGCCCAAGCCGGAGCGCGAAATTTTCCGGCGTCGCATGCAGGAGGCGATCGCGCTGGTATGGAAAGCCGAAGGCTGGCACGCCCCTGACGCGCCCTTCAGCGCCGATGCGCCGCCCGCCTGCCGCAAGCCGGTGCCGGACGTGCAGATGGAGTGGGACGAAGCCACCTGCGGCCAGATGGTCTGGCTGTTCAACGAAACCCAGGTTAATTTTGCCGGGCGCGCTCAGGACTTCTTCAGCAGCACCGCGCGTCCGGACCGCCCGCGCGAAGCGGACGAAGTGCCGGGCAAAAGTCTGCGTATCGCCTCGATCGATATCGGCGGCGGCACCACCGATCTGGCCATCACCCACTATCGCCTCGACGACGGCCAGGGCAATAACGTCAAGATCACCCCGCGCCTGCTGTTCCGTGAAGGATTCAAAGTGGCGGGCGACGATATTCTGCTGGACGTGATCCAGCTGTGGATCCTGCCTGCGCTACAGCAGAGCCTGCAAAAAGCGGGTCTCGCGCTGGCCGAGCCGCTGCTGAACAAGCTGTTCGGACACGACAGCCGCCTTGATGGCCAGGCCACGCTGCGCCAGCAGGCCACGCTACAGCTGTTTATTCCACTGGCGCAGGCGGTGCTGGAGCGCTACGAGAACTGGGACCCGCTGGAGAGCCATGCCGAAATCAACGCCCTGTTCGGCGAACTGGTTGAGCATCGTCCGGCCGACGCGGTGCTGGCGTTTATCAACGGTGAAATCCAGCGCGCGCTGGGCGGCGAAAGCCGTTTCGATCTGCTGGCGGTGCCGCTGATCGTCAGCCTGGCGCAGCTGCACGCCGAGTTTATGCAGCATCGCATGGCGATTATTCCGGCGCTGCGTTCGATGTGCGAAGTGGTGTCGCTTTATCAGTGCGACGTGCTGCTGCTGACCGGACGCCCGTCGCGCTTCCCCGGCATTCAGGCGCTGGTGCGCCATCTGCAACCGCTGCCGGGCAGCCGCATTCTTTCGCTGGAGGGCTATCACACCAGCGACTGGTATCCGTTCAACAAACATGGCCGCATCGATAACCCGAAATCCACGGCGGCGGTGGGCGCGATGCTCTGCCTGCTGGCGCTGGACCTGCGCCTCAGCAGCTTCTGGTTCCGCGCGGGCGATTTTGAGCCCTACTCAACCATCCGCTATCTTGGCGTGCTGGATGAGAACCAGGCGCTGACCGACGATAATCTCTGCTACAGCGACATCGATCTCGACGATCAGGGCTTCGCGCTGGATCGCAAAAGCAGCTTCCGCATTCGCGGCAATGTCTGCCTGGGATTCCGTCAGCTGGATAACGATCGCTGGCCCGCCTCGCCGCTCTACAGCCTGACGCTGAACGACGCCCGGCTGGCGCGTAAAGTCGCCGGAGAGAGCGTACTGCGCGTCAAGCTGGCGGTCGCGCCTGGCCCGGCGCTGCCCGGTCCGGAGCGGCTGGTGCTGAGCGACGCGCGGCTGGATGACGGCACGCGCGTGCCGCTGGAGCAGCTGAGCCTGAAGCTGAATACTCTCTCACCGACGGGCAACGCCAACGCCCAGTACTGGATCGACAGCGGAAGCCTGTGTAAACGATGAGAACTGTAAAACCGCGCCAGCCGCAGACGCTGGCAAAACGTCTTGCTCTGTTGCAGGACGCACTAAACGCCAGCCTTAACTGGATTGACGATCATCGCGCCGCGTCTCCTCGCCTGGCGCTGGAGGCGGAAACCGTTACCCGTCAGCTGCGCCGCGCCCGCGCGCAGAGCGATGCGCTGGCGCACCAGGTCGCGCGTCCGGTCACCCTGGCGCTGTTCGGCCAGTCGCAGGCGGGCAAAGCCTGGCTGCTGAGCGAAATGGTCGCCGATGCGCAGGGCCAGATGCTGACGCGCCTCGGCGAGAAAACCCTCAATCTGTTTCAGCATATCAACCCCGGCAATCTCGATTTCGCCACGGCGACCCGCTACGCCCATCAGCGTGAACCGCTGTCCGGGCAGTGGCCGGTTGAGCTGGTGCTGTTGAGCGAGGTCGAAATTTTGCGCCTGGTGCTGAGCTGTCGCATCGCGGGTTCCCAGCCGGAAAGCGCGCAGCTTGACCAGCAGCTGCAACGTTTGCAGCGCCAGCGGCTCGCTACCCCGGCCGGCGGTCTCGACAGCGATGCGCTGGTTACGCTGTGGGCCTGGAGCCGCCGCCATCACGGCCATGATTCACGCCTTGACCGCCACTTCTGGCCGCAGGCGGTGGAACTGGCGCCCGCGCTCAGCGTAGACGATCGGGTGCAGCTGTTTGCCCTGCTGTGGCCCGCGCAGCCGGAGCTGAGCGACGTGCTGCGTCATCTGCTGCATCTGCGCCATCAGCTGCGCAGCGCCAGCCGCGTGCTGGCGCCGCTCAGCCTGCTGGTCGATGACGCGCAGCTGCCCAGTGAACAGCTGATTGCGCCCGCCAGCGAGCAGGATCGCCAGCTGCTGGTGGAAGTGTGTCCCCTTAACGGCAACCGCATCGGCAAGCCTCAGACAGTGCCGCTCGGCTGGCTGGCGCTGCTGACGCTGGAGCTGGTGATCCCGCTCAGCTCGACGCCACGCACCGCCCTGTACGACGATGCCGATATGCTGGATTTGCCCGCGCCGGGCGCGCCCGTCGAGGCGGTGGCGCAGGAGGATCGTCAGCGGCTGGAGCAGCAGGATCCGCTGCGCGCGCTGCTGCTGGAGCAGAAACGCGCCCTGCTCCCCGGCCTGTACGCCGCGCGCCAGGGCATCGATTTAATGCTGATCTGTACCGCCGCCAGCCAGCGTCAGGACGCCGATGTCGCCAGCCGCGCGCTGCGCGAGTGGCAGCTGCATCAGCCGGTGCGGGAAAACGGCGAAAAACCGCGTCTGATCTGGGCCATTACCCCCTACGATGCGCGCCATCAGCAGATCAACGTGGATGAAGCCGTGCAGCGCCAGATAGGTCAGCCCGGCCAGCGCTGGGGATCGATGCTGGCGCTCGATCGCGCCGGGGTGGATCGCATGGCGGAATGGCTTCAGGAAGAGATGCAGCCGGATGCGCGCCGCGAGCGGCTGGTCGGCGAGCTGCGCGCCTTGCAGCACAGCGTGCTGGAGCGTCGACTGCTGCCCTGGACCGAGGCCCAGGCCAGCGACGAGCAGGCTGCCCGCAAGCAAAATATCGCCGACTCGCTGCTGAAGTGTCTGCAACACCGCACAGGCCTGCACGGCGAACTGCTGGAGCGTTTGCAGCCGCCGCGTGACGCGCTGCGTCAGCTCTGGCTCAGCCAGCACGACGCGCCGGCGGCCATGACTGCCCGCCACGCGGACGCCCCCGCACAGCATTTCGGCGTCGGCTTTGAGTTCGATCTGTTTAGCGACGCGCCGCTGACCGAGCCGGCCAGCGTACAGCATCACGTCAGCGCCGCAGGCCAGAGCTTTGCGCGCCAGGTGATGGCGCTGTGGCTCGATCATCTGCGCGAGCTGCCGGAAAACCGCAGCCTGCTGACGTTGCTGAATGTGGATCGCGCCACGCTGGAGTGGCTGGTCGAGGAGCTGATCGCGGCCAGCTTCCGTCTGGATATGCTGGCTAAGCTGGAGCAGGCGCTGCACGAGCCGGACGTTCAGTCCGTCACCCACGCGTCCCGCGCCGACCGTCAGGTTTCCCGCGCGATGACGGTGCTGGGGGATTTTGTCGCCTGGCTGGGCTTTTTACAGCGTGATGAGGCCGAACGGCCGCCGAGCCGCGTCAATCGCGGTCAGCCGATTTTCGCGCGGCCTCCTGCGCCGAGCGTCAACTTCTCCAGCGGAAAACGCCTGACGCGCCTCTCCGCCGCGCCCGCAAATCATACGGCCTACTACATTTATGACTGGCTGGTCGGGCTGAATAGCCTGATCCTGGAGAACAACGGGTACGCCGGCGGTCGTGATGTCGCGCCGGCCGCGCGTGACGCGTTAGCGCTTATCCTGGCCCCGCTGCGCAGCTAATCCCACGTCAGGCGCAGGTCGCCCTCCAGCGCCTGCGCCGCCTCTTCCAGCAGCGCCAGCACGGCGCCAAATTCGTCGCTGTTATGCAGCTCTGCCGCATGACGCAGACGGATGCGCGCCGGCAGCGCCATGCCGCCGGTCAGCCAGTCCCACAGCGCATCCAGGTTATTGCCGAAGGCAAACGGGCAGTGACTCTGCTGCGCCAGCGTCTGATAGAGCGCGTGGCGATCCGTCAGACGGTGAAAATCAAGCGTAATCGTCAGCATGATCAGGGCACCTGCTTAAAGCTGCGGTAGTGATCGGTGGTGATATAGACCAGCCCGTCCGAGGAGTAGACCAGCCGATCGGCCTCGCGGTGGCCGCAGCGATAGTTAACGTCCGCCTCATACCACAAGCGTCCGCTGCGCTGCGGCAGGCGCTTCTCACGGTTGCCAAACCGATCGCCGCCAATCGCCTTGCCCGGCAACACGTCGCACAGATTGCCTTTGGCCGGGTCCCAGCCGCGGCGGCGCGCGTCGTTTTTGCTGATGTAATAAGAGGGCAATTGCTGATTTTGCAGCAGATAACGCGTCACGGCACGCGCATCGGTTAACGAACGGATATCGCTGGCGTCGGACGAAGGTTGAGGGTTCAGATGGGGTTTAATTCCGGCCCAGGCGGCCGCAAGCACGATGATCAGTGCAATCCAGAGTTTTTTCGACATGATGGCATCCCAGACAACAGGACGCTGATGATACCAGCTTTATCGGGCAGATACAGCGCGGGCCAGCATAGCTGGCCCTGCGGGGATCACTGCATCACTTGCATCTGCGCGCCGTGACGACGCCATGCGCCAGGGGCGACGCCATACTGACGTTTAAAGCTGCGGTTAAAGGACTGCTGTGAATCGAAGCCCAGCGAAATCGCGACGTTGAGGATCGGTTCATTGGTGGTGGTCAGTCGATCCGCTGATTTTTT
This sequence comes from Candidatus Pantoea deserta, assembly GCF_003813865.1. Lineage (GTDB taxonomy): Bacteria > Pseudomonadota > Gammaproteobacteria > Enterobacterales > Enterobacteriaceae > Pantoea > Pantoea deserta. The sequence goes on along the minus strand of NZ_RMVG01000019.1, from coordinate 29,926 downwards.
TAGCTTCTTCATGCGAATGTACTCACCCAGCGGATAACCGGTGTGCTCTTTAAACATGCGTTGCAGGTGCCATTTGGAATAGCCTGCGCGCTCCGATACGGTGTCCAGATCCAGACGTGCTTCAATATTGTTATCAATCCAGTCGATTAGATCGTGAATAAATGCGTCGCTCATCATCCCATTCTCTCCCGTCGCCGTTGCGAACAGTATCAGTATCAGTTGCAATTACACTTTAAGGGTGACTGACTTTGCCATTTAATGCAAGTTGAATTGATACATTAAATGCCGCACTCGCCGTAAGGTCATTGTTTATTCCCGCTGCGTCTGCGTCTCGCTCAGCCAAAACCGCACATAAAGTGTATCAGATATTCTTGCAGTTGCCGGATGCACGAGCCTACACTCCTCGCGATAAATTGCAATCTTAAAAGTTGCAAAAATTGGCCCGCGCTTGTGGGCTGTTTTTTAACGCTATGCGGAATAATAAAAATGAACAGACAAACGAAGTGGGTTCGTCAGGGTTCAACCCTTCTGGGCGCGGTGCTGCTGACCAGCATACTGAGCGGATGTGACAGAGGTGTGGCGCAAAACGCCCCGCCGCCGCCGCCTCAGGTCAGCGTCGCCGATGTGGTGGTGAAGCCGGTTAGCCAGTGGGACAGTTTTAACGGACGCATCGAGGCGGTGCAGAGCGTGCAGCTGCGCCCGCGCGTTTCCGGCTATATCGATGCGGTGAACTATCGCGAAGGCGACGAGGTGAAAAAAGGCCAGGTGCTGTTCACCATCGACGACCGCACCTATCGCGCTGCGCTGGAGCAGGCGAAGGCCGAACTGGCGCGCGCGCGCAGCCAGGCCGCGCTGGCGCGCAGCGAGTCGGCGCGCACCGAGAAACTGATCGGCACCCAGGCGATTTCGCGCGAGCAGTGGGAACAGCGCCGCTCCGCCGCCAGCCAGGCGCAGGCCGACGTGCTCGCCGCCGAAGCCGCCGTCGATATGGCGCAGCTTAATCTCGACTTTACCCGCGTGACCGCGCCGATCGACGGACGCGCCAGCCGCGCCATGATCACCGCGGGTAATCTGGTGACGGCCGGTGACAGCGCCAGCGTCCTGACTACGCTGGTGTCGCAGGATCGCATGTATGTCTATTTTGACGTCGATGAAACCACGTTCCTTCACTATCAGGCTATGGCGCGCCAGGGCCAGCAGCGCGGCTCGCTGCCGGTTGAGATCGGCCTTGCCGGTGAAAAGGGCTATCCGCACCGCGGCACCGTCGATTTTACCGACAATCAGCTCGCCGCCAGCACCGGCACTATTCGGATGCGCGCCCTGCTCGATAACCAGCAGCGTCAGTTTACGCCGGGTCTCTTCTCCCGCGTACGCCTGCCGGGCAGCGCGGAGTTTCAGGCGCTGTTGATTGACGATAAAGCCGTCCTGACCGATCAGGATCGTAAGTATGTGTATGTGGTGGACAAAGACGGCAAAGCGCAGCGCCGCGATATTCAGCCAGGCGCGCTGGCCGACGGCTTGCGCATTGTAAAAAGCGGATTGCAGTCAGGCGATCGGGTAATCATTGACGGCCTGCAAAAAGTCTTTATGCCCGGAATGCCGGTAACGGCACAGCAGGTCGCGATGCGCGCGGCTAACGCCAACTAACTGAGGCTACTGCCGCTATGGATTTCTCCCGCTTTTTTATCGACCGGCCTATTTTCGCCGCCGTACTGTCGATTTTAATTTTTGTCACCGGCCTGATCGCCATTCCCCTGTTGCCGATCAGCGAATATCCCGACGTGGTGCCGCCGAGCGTGCAGGTGCGCGCCGAATATCCTGGCGCTAACCCCAAGGTGATCGCCGACTCGGTTGCCACGCCGCTGGAAGAAGCGATCAACGGCGTGGAAAACATGATGTATATGAAGTCGGTTGCCGGTTCTGACGGCGTGCTGGTCACCACCGTGACCTTCCGTCCGGGCACCGATCCCGATCAGGCGCAGGTACAGGTGCAGAACCGCGTCGCGCAGGCGGAAGCGCGCCTGCCGGAGGATGTGCGTCGTCTCGGCATCACCACCCAGAAAATGTCGCCCACGCTGACGCTGGTGGTACATATGTTCTCGCCGCACGGCAAGTATGACTCGCTCTACCTGCGCAACTACGCCACGCTGAAGGTCAAAGATGAGCTGGCCCGCCTGCCGGGCGTGGGTCAGATCCAGATTTTCGGCGCGGGCGAATATGCCATGCGCGTCTGGCTCGATCCCAATAAGGTGGCCGCGCGCGGCCTGACCGCCAGCGATGTCGTGACGGCGATGCAGGAGCAGAACGTACAGGTTTCCGCCGGTCAGCTTGGCGCGGAGCCGCTGAAAAACCAGTCTGATTTTCTGCTGTCGATTAACACCGCAGGTCGTCTTGAGAATGAGCAGCAGTTCGGCAATATCATTCTGAAAACCTCTGCTGACGGCTCGCTGGTGCGGCTGCGCGACGTGGCGCGCATCGAGATGGGTTCAGGCAGCTACGCCCTGCGCTCGCAGCTTAACAATAAAGATGCGGTCGGTATCGGTATCTTCCAGGCGCCGGGCGCCAACGCTATCGATTTGTCCAACGCCGTGCGCGCCAAAATGGACGAGCTGGCAACGCGTTTCCCGGATGATGTGAAGTGGGCCGCGCCTTACGATCCGACCGTGTTTGTGCGCGATTCCATCAGCGCCGTGGTGCACACCCTGCTGGAAGCGGTGGCGCTGGTGGTGCTGGTCGTGATCCTGTTTTTGCAGACCTGGCGCGCCTCGATTATTCCGCTGCTGGCCGTGCCGGTATCGGTGGTCGGGACCTTTAGCGTGCTCTACCTGCTCGGCTTCTCGCTGAACACCCTGAGCCTGTTTGGGCTGGTGCTGGCCATCGGCATCGTTGTGGACGACGCCATTGTCGTGGTGGAAAACGTCGAGCGTAATATTTCGCTGGGGCTGTCGCCGCAGGCGGCGGCGCATCAGGCGATGCGCGAGGTTTCGGGACCCATTATCGCGATCGCGCTGGTTCTGTGCGCGGTGTTTGTGCCGATGGCGTTTCTTTCTGGCGTCACCGGTCAGTTTTACAAACAGTTCGCGGTGACTATCGCGATTTCAACGGTGATTTCCGCCATCAACTCGCTGACGCTCTCTCCTGCGCTGGCGGCGAAGCTGCTGAAGGATCACCACGCGCCCAAAGATATTCCGACGCGCATTATCGACCGCCTGCTCGGCTGGCTGTTCCGTCCGTTTAACCGCTTCTTTAACAGCAGCGCGCACGGCTACGAGGGGCTGGTCGGCAAAACCCTGCGTCGCCGCGGCGCGGTGTTTGCTGTGTATGTGCTGCTGCTGGCGGGCGCGGGCTTTATGTTCCACGCCGTGCCGGGCGGTTTTATCCCGACGCAGGACAAGCTCTATCTGATTGGCGGCGTGAAGATGCCGGAAGGCTCTTCGCTGGAGCGTACCGATGAAATGATCCGCAAAATGAGCGAGATCGGCATGAGCACCGAAGGCGTCGCCTATTCCGTCGCCTTCCCCGGCCTGAATGCGTTGCAGTTCACCAACACGCCGAACACGGGCACGGTGTTCTTCGGGCTGAAGCCATTCAGCGAACGTAAGCACAGCGCTGCGGAGATTAACGCGGAAATCAATGCGAAAATCGCCCAGCTGCAACAGGGTTTCGGCTTCTCCATTATGCCGCCGCCCATCCTCGGTCTGGGCCAGGGCTCCGGCTATTCGCTCTACGTGCAGGATCGCGCAGGACTCGGCTACGGGGCGTTACAGACGGCGATCAACACGCTGTCTGGCGCAGTAATGCAGACGCCGGGTATGCAATATCCGATTTCGTCCTACCAGGCGAATGTGCCGCAGCTCGATGTGCAGGTTGATCGCGATAAAGCGAAGGCTCAGGGCGTGTCGCTGACCGATCTGTTCAGCACGCTGCAAACCTATCTCGGCTCATCCTACGTAAACGATTTCAACCGCTTTGGCCGCACCTGGCGCGTGATGGCGCAGGCCGACGGCGAGTTCCGCGACAGCCTGGAGGATATTGCGAATCTGCGTACCCGCAACGATCGCGGCGAAATGGTGCCGATTGGCAGTATGGTGCATATCACTACCACCTATGGGCCAGATCCGGTGATTCGCTATAACGGCTATCCGGCAGCGGATTTGATTGGCGATGCCGACCCGCGCGTCCTCTCTTCGGCGCAGGCGATGACCCAGCTGGAAGCGATGTCCGGTCAGCTGTTGCCAAACGGCATGAATATCGAATGGACCGATCTCAGCTACCAGCAGGCGACGCAGGGCAACACCGCTTTTATCGTCTTCCCGGTGGCGGTGCTGCTGGCCTTTCTGGTGCTGGCGGCGCTCTATGAGAGCTGGACGCTGCCGCTGGCGGTGATCCTGATCGTGCCGGTGACGATGCTGTCAGCGCTGGTCGGCGTCTGGCTGACCGGCGGCGATAACAACGTGTTCGTTCAGGTGGGTCTGGTGGTGCTGATGGGGCTGGCGTGTAAGAACGCGATTTTAATCGTTGAGTTTGCGCGTGAGCTGGAGATACAGGGTAAAGGCATTGTGGAGGCGGCGCTGGAAGCCTGTCGCCTGCGTTTACGTCCTATCGTGATGACCTCTATCGCCTTTATCGCCGGTACCGTACCGCTGATTCTGGGTGAAGGCGCGGGCGCAGAGGTGCGCGGCGTCACCGGCATCACCGTGTTCGCCGGTATGCTGGGCGTAACGCTGTTTGGTCTGTTCCTGACGCCGGTGTTCTATGTCACGCTGCGTAAGCTGGTAACGCGCAAGGCGCCCAAAGAGGCGTTGCAGACAGCGTAACCGTAACTAACAGAAGGCGGTCAATGACCGCTTTCTGCCAACACATTAACATGTTTTATAAAAAGGCCGCCTTTGCGGCTTTTTTATTCCCGACAGTGCGGCTCGCCTCATTCTATGGGTAAAAACTTCGCTTAGGGTATAACGCCCGCTATTCGCCGCCTGGCGTGCTATAGCAAAAGGAACTATTGAAATCGCCTTTATTTTATGCGATTGATATTTAGGTAAAATATTATAATTGTGGAAGATTTTTTTTATCTAAGGAGAGAGAAATGGCATTAATTAACTGCCCCGAATGCAACGCGCAAATCAGCGATTCCGCCTTTAAATGTCCGTCGTGCGCACACCAGGTGAGAAAGCCGAAGCGAAGCCTGTTTGGCAAAATAGTGAAGGCAGTATTTATTATCTTTAATATTTTTATGCTCTATTCTGTTTTCACAGGAATGGGGGCGAGCGGAGAGGTTATCAATAATGCCGCCTCTGATGCAGAGCGCGCTGGGGCTGCGCTGGGTGCAGGCATGGGGGCGATGATGCTGGGTATCCTGTGGGTGGTAGGCGATATTATCATCGGAATGCTGGTATTCCTGACGCGCCCTAAATCATAGCCGCGCCTCTCGCTAAGCGGGGCGTCAGCAGAGGAAATGACAAAGCCGCATCAGCGGCTTTTTTTACACAGGTCTTCAATCGCTTCAGGCTCCAGCACTGGCGCACATTCGGTTTCGTTGCCCTTCTTCAGCTCTTCGAGGGCATCAGCAACGGTGCGTTTTTCCAGCACTTCCAGCGAAGCCTGCTCGGCTTCATCGGCAATGGATTTAAAGTACCAGCAGAGGTTGGCGCTCACCAGACAGCGCGGCGCAACGTCCGGGCGCGATGCCCAGAGCTTTTTATCTTCAATCACGGAAGTATAAATATCGCGCAGCGTGATCTCGCTGGCCGGACGACCGAGGTGAATTGAACCAGTGCGGCCCAGCGTCGAAACGATAATGCCGTCGCGGGTCAGAGGAACCATCAGCTTGCGGATGAAACTGGGATTCGCTTCAAGACCGTAGGCCAGAATGGCGCTGGTCGAGCGTTTACCCATTTGCTCCGCCATCGCTACGCTAAGAACCATCTGCAAAGCTGTCGGGAAGCGGTAATCAAGCATTTCATTATCCTGAGTTGCGGTGCATCTTATTGTTTTATTGCCGCGTAAGTGAACAATCAGTGAGCAATAAATATAACAAACACTGTTACTTTTTAGAAGCGAGGCTGTCACGCCACGGCACGTATTCATTAAAACCTGAGCGTTAACAGCACAAGCTGTTCAGCCCCGTCAACCCCTGCCCAGGCTGGGCTTACGCGGGTGTTGCCGACAGTTGCCGCTTCAGCAAAATCACCAGCGCCACGTTAAGCAGCGCCAGCGCGCAGAGTAGCCACAGCGTGGCTGCCGGACCCAGCGTTGCGAATACATAGCCGCCAGCCAGCGGCGTCAGCGCCTGTCCGATAAGCGCCGGCCGGGCCATCCGGCCAACCACAACGGCATAGGCTTCTGGTTTGACCATAGCCAGCGGTAAAGTTCCCCGCACAATGGCTCGTAACCCATTTCCCGCGCCGTACAGCACCATGCTCAGCAGCGCAAACTGAGGAAAGAGCGCCAGAAGCAGCAGCCCGATCGCGACCAGCCCGACGGAAAAGAAAGCCGTCCAGATGGGATGACCGCGCTTAAACGCCACGTCGACCAGGCGCGAGCCGACCTGGCAAGGTCCCATAATGGCGCTGATCGCCAGCGCAGAGGCGAGCGTATAGCCGCTGGCCTGAAGCAAGGTAATCAGCTGTACCGAGATGGCCGTCATGATAACCGACGCCAGCGTAAAAATGGCGCACAGCAGCCAAAAGCGCGACGGCGCGAGATCGCTTTGCTGCGCGCTGGCAGACGCGGCGGCTGGCCGAGGGGTTAAAGCCGCGCCGGGCAGCGCATAGTAATAAGCAGGCAGCACCAGCAGCGTCAGCATAGCCGCAATCGCGAAGCAGGCGCCGCGCCATTCAAGCAGATGGATCAGTAACGCGGTGCCGGGCCATACCAGCGTGGTGCAAAAGCCGGAGATAAGCGTAATGCCGGTAATGGCGCTGCGAGCCTGCCCGCCGTAGCGCGTGCCGAGCGTCGCGAAAAGCGCGTCATACAGACCCATCGCCATGCCAACCCCGATAATCACCCACGCGGCAAGAAAGAGCGGCAGCGAGTGGCTGAGACCCATGATAACCAGTCCAGCCGCCATCACCGCCCCGCTCCATGCCAGCAGCACTCTGCCGCCGGTGCGCGCGATGATGCGTCCGCTGAGCGGAGCCAGCAATCCTGAAACCAGGATACCGACAGAGAGCGCGGCATAAATCCACTGCTGCGACCAGCCGGTTTCCGCGCTAATCGGGTTCGCCATAACGGCCATCAGATAGAAGGATCCGCCCCAGGAGAGTATTTGCACCAGCCCCAGCACCACTACGGCGACTACGCCTGGTTTCGTCTGTTGATCCACATTTATCACCGTTTTATACCGATAGCGTGTTTTATAACATGTTATGCAATAAGGGAAAAACCGAAACGCTCAGTGTGATTCACGCGGTGCAGCGGAAATACACAGCAGTCCAGGTAGCCCCTGCTTTTTTGCTGTTACGCTGGCCGGTCGCACGGTTTTATCAGGATTCTCTTTAGGTATGTTGTAACTAATGAGGAAGCTTGCGGCAGCCGCGCCACTCTGCCACATTAGGTATGTTGTAACTATGGAGGCCGCTATGCGTTATGATTTGATTTCTGACCTTCACGACTGCGCCAACAGTCTTGAACGCGCGCTGGGCGAGATGCGCGAAATGATCCTGGCGCAGCCGCTGCTGATCGCGCGCGTATTCTCGCTGCCGCCAGTTGAAAAAGGTCATGAACACGATGCCGTTACCGAAATCGCCGTTGAGCAGCACCTGGGCGAAGCCGCGCGCGATATGGCGCTGGCCCACTTCTGCCGGCTGTTCATGCAACACCAGTCAGAAAAGCTGAGCACCAAAGCCGCCGTGCGCCTGCCCGGCGCAATCTGCATCGAAGCCAGCGGCGAGCAGGAAACTGCCCTGACTGACCAGATTACCCTGGTCAATCAATACAAGGCGCGGCTGGAGCAAATTATCACCGTGGAGTCAGGGCTGCCGAGCGAGGCGCGCTTTGAGTTCGTCCACCAGCACCTGCGCGGGCTGATTACGCTCAATGCCTATCGCACCATTACCCTGCTCCAGGCGCCGGACAGTCTGCGCTTCGGCTGGGCCAACAAGCATGTGATTAAAAATGTGAAGCGCGAAGAGATTATCGCTCAGCTGGAAAAAAGCCTGAGCGCAAACCGCGCGCAGGCCCCCTGGACGCGCGAACAGTGGGCGGAGAAAGTGCAGGAGGAGCTGGAAAGCGTCCGCGCCCTGCCCGCCAGCGCGCGGCTGAAGATTAAACGTCCCGTAAAAGTGCAGCCGATCGCGCGCGTCTGGCGCGCCGATGAGAAAAAACAGACGCAGCTTGCCTGCCCGTCGCCGGTTATCGTGCTGTGCCGCGACCGGACGCAGGTGCCTGTGCTGGGCGAGCTGCTGAACTATAACGCCGACAAGATTCAGCATCGCTATAAGCCAGCGGCTGAGCCGCTTAATCTGCTGATCCCACGGCTGCATCTGTGGGTTGACTGTCCGATTTAAAATAATTAAGGCCAGCAGCGCTGGCCTTATCTGGTCTGGCGAAAGCTTCGCTTACGCCTTCATGCTGCCGACCATCTCTTCAGGACGCACCCAGGCATCAAACTCTTCTGCGGTCAGATAGCCGAGCTTCAGCGCCGAGTCTTTCAGCGTCAGTCCCTCTTTATGGGCTTTTTTGGCGATTTCCGCCGCTTTGTCATAGCCGATGTGGGTATTGAGCGCCGTGACCAGCATCAGTGATTCGTTAAGCAGCTGGCTGATACGGTCGCGGTTCGGCTCAATGCCGATGGCGCAGTGGTGGTTAAAGCTGTCGATACCGTCCGCCAGCAGGCGCACCGACTGCAGGAAGTTGTGGATCACCATCGGGCGGAACACGTTCAGCTCAAAGTTACCCGACGCCCCGCCGATATTGATCGCCACGTCGTTTCCCATCACCTGACAGCAGAGCATGGTCAGCGCTTCGCACTGGGTCGGATTGACCTTGCCCGGCATAATAGAACTGCCTGGCTCGTTCTCTGGAATAGACAGCTCGCCGATGCCGCAGCGCGGCCCTGACGCCAGCCAGCGCACGTCGTTGGCGATTTTCATCAGCGAGGCGGCCAGCCCTTTCAGCGCGCCGTGGGCGTGCACCAGCGCATCCGTCGTCGCCAGCGCTTCGAATTTGTTCGGCGCGGTCACGAACGGCTGCCCTGTCAGGTCAGCCAGCGCCTGCGCCACGCGCACCGCATATTCAGGATGGGTGTTGAGACCCGTGCCTACCGCGGTGCCGCCCAGCGCCAGCTCGGCGACGTGAGGAATGCTCTGTTCAATATGTTTGAGGTTGTGCTCCAGCATCGCGACCCAGCCGGAAATTTCCTGGCCTAACGTTAGCGGCGTCGCGTCCTGTAGGTGAGTACGGCCGATTTTAACGATGTCTTTAAAGGCGCTGGACTTCTCGCTGAGCGTCTGCTTCAGCACCTCAATCTGCGGTATCAGCTTCTCACGCAGTGCGATAACCGCCGCCACATGCATCGCCGTCGGAAAGACGTCATTGGAGCTTTGACTTTTGTTAACGTCGTCGTTGGGATGCACCAGGCGAGACATGCCGCGCTCGCCGCCCAGAATTTCACTGGCGCGATTCGCCAGCACCTCATTCATGTTCATATTGGTCTGGGTGCCGGAGCCGGTCTGCCAGATCGCCAGCGGAAACTCGCCGCTGTGCTGATCCGCCAGCACCTCATCGGCGGCTTTGATAATCGCCTCTGCGCGCTCGGCGGGCAGCAGGCCAAGATCGCGGTTAACAGAGGCGGCGGCGCGCTTGGTCTGCGCGAGCGCATACACCAGTTCGGTGGGCATTTTTTCTGTCGAGATACGGAAGTGTTCCAGCGAGCGCTGCGTTTGCGCGCCCCATAACTTGTCTGCGGGTACATCGATCGGCCCCATGGAATCTTTTTCGATGCGACTGGCTGCCATGTCTACGTCTCCTTTAGCACAGGTTGTGGTGATGGTTGGTCCGGCGTGGGTTGACGCCGGACACGCAAAATTCTCATATACAAGAATTTAACATTATGCGAGCCAGACGCCTTGTTTGCACTTGATATGTATTATTTACCCAAATTTCTGTTTTAATAGGCGTAATAACTTCCCGTGATTTAAGGGTTAATCATGCAAAAGTTGGTCAATTCGATACAGAATTACGCATGGGGCAGCAGAAACGCCTTAACCGAACTTTACGGCGTCGCCAATCCTTCCGGTACGCCGATGGCGGAGCTGTGGATGGGCGCGCATCCAAAAAGTCCATCGCAGATCGCGTTCAGGGGTGAACGCCGGTCACTGCGTGAGGTCATTGATGGCGCGCCGGAGGCGATGCTGGGTTATGCCGTCGCCAAACGCTTCGGCGAATTGCCTTTTCTGTTTAAGGTGCTGTGTGCCGAGCAGCCGCTGTCGATTCAGGTGCATCCCAGCAAAAACGCCGCTGAAGAGGGTTTCTCGCGGGAAAATGCCGCAGGGATTCCGTTAAATGCGGCGGAGCGCAACTACAAAGACGCCAACCATAAGCCGGAGCTGGTCTATGCGCTCACCCCTTTTCAGGCGATGAACGGCTTCCGCGAATTATCTGACATCGTCTCGCTGTTGCAGCCGGTCGCCGGCGCGCATCCGCAGATCGCGCATTTCTTACAGCGCCCCGACAGCGATAATCTGGCGAAACTCTTTGCCAGCCTGCTGTCGCTTCAGGGCGAGGAGAAATCGCTGGCGCTGGATATTCTGCAAGCCGCAGTTAACGCGCGCGAAGGCCAGCCCTGGGAAACCATTAAGGCCATCGCGCAGGTTTATCCCGACGACAGCGGCCTGTTTTCACCTCTGCTGCTGAACGTCATCACGCTACAGCCGGGCGAAGCGATGTTCCTCTATGCGGAAACGCCGCACGCCTATCTGAAGGGCGTGGCGCTGGAGGTGATGGCCAATTCAGACAACGTGCTGCGCGCCGGACTGACGCCGAAGTACATTGATATTCCCGAACTGCTGGCCAACGTGAAGTTTGTGTCAAAACCGGCATCGCAGCTGCTTACCCAGCCGCAACAGCAGGCGCGCGCGCAGGTCTTTCCGATCCCGGTAGACGATTTCGCTTTCGCTATTCATCATCTGGACAACGAACCTCAGCCTCTGGCGCAGGAGAGCGCGGCGATCCTGTTTTGCGTAGAGGGCGAAGCCAGGCTGACGCTGGACCAGCAGCAGCTGACGCTCAAACCAGGCGAATCCTGCTTTGTGCCTGCCAGCGACGGTACGCTGAAAGCCACGGGTAGCGGTCGTCTGGCGCGCGTTTACAATGCGTTGCGCTGATTCGGCTGACGAATCTGGCCCTAACTGCTATCATTTCAATCTATTAGCAAAAAACGCCTGCGGGCGTTTTTCTTCACTCGCCGGGCGTCGGACAGCGGCGTAAACGGACACAAGGATAAGGACGACTCAGCAATGAAAAAGACCAACGTTGCCGTAGGTGTGATTATCGCCCTGGGCGTAATCTGGACCGGCGCGGCATGGTTTACCGGTAAACAGCTGGAAAGCCATATGGATGAACTGGTGCAGAACGCCAATACCCAGATCAACGCTTACGCGCCTGACAGCCGACTGAAAGTCAGCTATCAGGACTATCAGCGCGGCATCTTCAGCAGTAAAGCGAAACTGGTAGTGCAGGCCAGCTCGCAGACCGAAGATAACGCCTTTCTGAAACCGGGCCAGAGCATCATCCTGAATGAAACCATCGATCACGGTCCCTTTCCCTTTGCCCAGCTGCGCCGCGCTAACCTGATACCCAGCATGGCGTCGGTGCATACCGAACTGGAAAATACCGACGCGCTGAAGACCCTTTTCGCTCTGACCGACAATCAGTCCCCGCTGAATGCAGACACCCGCATTGGCTACAGCGGCGCGACCGACACCGCCCTGCACTTTTTGCCGGTTAATTACCTGAATGCGCAAAGCGGCCAGCGTCTTGCCACCAACGGCGGGACGCTGAACATTAGCGCCGACAGCAAAGGCGATAAGGTATCGGTAGACAGCGACATCGACAGCGTGGCCATCACCACGAAGAACGAGATGGGCGTGCCGGTGCTGTTCACCGCCAATGGCGTGAAGCTGAGCGGAAATACCCATCTGACGCCGGAAGGCGTTCGCATCGGCGATCAAAAAGTCGAACTGGAGAAACTCAATGCCAGCCTTAACGGCAAAGATGCGCTGACGCTGCAAAAGCTTAACGGCACCTCGTCGTTTGATAATAAGTCGGGCAAGATCAGCGGCAATATTGATTACCATGTCGATAACGTCAACCTGCAAGGTCACGACTTCGGCGAAGCGAAGCTGAGCATGAAGCTGGCCCAGTTTGATGCCCAGGCGGTGAAAACCTTCTCAGACAACTACAATGCTCAGATGCAGGATTTGCTGAACCAGCAGGGTCTGGCAAACGATCCGATTCGCTATCAGGCAGGGGTCAATGCCATTCTGATGAACAACCTGCCGACGCTGCTCAAAGGTTCGCCGATGGTAAGCATCGCGCCGCTGAGCTGGAAAAACGACAAGGGTGAAAGCACCTTCAACCTTACCGCCAACTTTAACGATCCGGCCACCGTTACCGGGCAGCCGCAAAATCTGGCGGGCATGGTCGATCGCGTGCTGAAATCGCTGTCAGCGAAGCTGGTGATTAATATGCCAATGGCGACCGAGGTGATGCGCAACGTGGGTCTGGCCGAAGGCTATACCAGCGATGACGCGGAAAAACTGGCGGATCAGCAGGTGAAAGGCCTGGCGGCAATGGGACAGATGTTCCGTCTGACCCAGCAGCAGGACAAAAACATTATCACCAGCCTGCAATACAGCGGCGGTCAGGTAAACATGAACGGCGACACCATGGCGCTGGAGCAGTTTATGTCGCGTTATATGCTCGGCCTGCCCACCAGCGAGGGAATGCCGCAGTAAGCGACGGCTCTGAACCCGCAACCCTGAGGCTGGTCACCTGGCGTGACCAGCCATCATCACCCCATCGACTTCTTGCCGACAGGCCCGCAACCCGTTTCATTCGCGTGATGCGTTCAGCCTGCTGCCTGCCGACCCGCCGTCAGCCTCTGCCGCCAGGTGCGCAGCGCGTCTCCTTCGCGCGATACGTCCAGCCCGCAATCCGCTCACCGATCGTCGCCCTGCGCTGCTTAGCCGCCGCGATACCGGGAACAAGCCAACTGTCGCGTTCCAGCCGCCGTCGGTCAGAGAGCGAGGCGGTTCAAAACATCGTCACGGCGTCCCGCTGCTGGCGATAAGCTGCGGCGGCATAATGATATGCTGGCTGGGCGCTTTCGGCGTCTTCAGGCGTAGCAGCATGCGCGCTGCCGCGGCGCGACCGATTTCCCGCGCCGGGCTACAGATAAAAGTCAGCGGCGAATCGCTCAGAGTCATCTGTAACTCATCGCTAAATCCTACCAGCGCCATTTGCTGAGCGTCATCGCTGTCAACCGCGCCTTTACCCAGCGTGCGGCCGCTGCGCAGCAGGGCGAAGTAGCTTCCCAGCGCGGTCGTCGCATCGCTGGCGATAATCGCCGTCAGGCGAGGATAGCGCTGAAGCAGGCGCATGGTTGCGCTGGCCGCCGCATTCTGGCTGCCGTCGCTCTCAATAATCCACTCCGGCTTAAAGGGCAATCCATGCTGCATCAGCGTGGCGCAGTAGCCGCCGATGCGTTCGGCACGCGTCAGCGACGCGCCGCTGCCGCCCAGCCAGGCAATATGCTGATGCCCCTGACGAATCAGCGACTCTGTCGCCATACGCGCGCCCAGCGCATTATCCGGCCGAAAACTGTCCGCGCCTTCAAGGTAGCTGGCGCGCGACGCGCAGATCAGCGGCAGCCCCAGCTCTGAGGCTCGCCTCGCCAGCGCCGTTGCGCTTCCCGCATCGCCGCCCAGCACAATGCCATCCACGCCCTGCGTTACCAGCGAGTCAAAGCAGCGCATCAGATGCTGCCCCTGCTGGCCGCTTTGCGTAAGAAACACCATCTTGCCCTGCGCTTCCAGCGCCTCGCTCAGCCCGGCGGTCATTTCAGCGTAAAACCGCTGGCTCAGATCGCGCACGATCAAACCGATCACGCCGCTGTTGCCCCCGCGCAGGGCTGAGGCAGACCGGTTGCGTACATAGCCCAGCTGTTCAATCGCCTGGTTCACCCGATCGGCAGTCGCTGACGAGATACGCCCTTTGCCTGAGAGCACCAGCGACACGGTGGTGACTGACACGCCGGCAGCGTCGGCGACGTCGTTAATAGTGATTTTTTGCTGCGTCATACATTACATCCGGTTCAAAAGGTCGCTTTGTTTATCATACAGGTAAAACGTTATACCTGTAGCCACTCTCGCGTCTGGCGTGCGAAGACATTGTGAGGAATCGCCCAACGTAATCAGGTAAAACGTTTTATCATTATTTTATCTGTTTTACCGCTGCCTTCTTTTCAAGGGGAAAATTTATCCCCTTCACAGCCTCGCCTGTCGCTCTGGGAGTTTTTCAGAGTCCTGGCAAGCCCTTTGTGTTGCCGGTTGCCCTGCTTTCGTTTTGCGGCCTTATGCCGGGTATCGGCAGCTCGCTGAGCCGCCGCGACGTGTTAACGCTGACTCCGCTGCTGGACCATCCCCCGCAGCAATTCCTGTTGACCTGAATGGCGGCGACGGGCGCTTTCGCCTTTCATTTCCTGCCGGTAATGTTCGCCTTGCGATTCCTCTCTGGCATGACGCGCGGCAATACAGGGGTGGCCGCCTTTGCCTGCGCAGTGTCGATATGAGCAAAGTGAACACGCCGCGCTGAAGGCTAATGGCGCGATTGGCGTGATTCCTCTCAGCCCGGTCACGCTTAAGGAGTCCTGGTTCCGCAGGTTCCTTCAGCAAAAGAAGAGCCAGCGACGCTGATAAATGTGACAGTGTAACATTGAGCGCGCTTATCTGATGTTGACGGCGTTATTGACCAGCGCGGCAGCTACTGCACGCAGTATGATTTTGTCGTGGATCGCTTTGCAGAAGCCGACCTGCTGCCCTTTACCATTTCAGATATGGATTTCGCTCGCGGCCGCCATCCGCGCGGCGCGGCAACAGCGGCTCGATCACAGCGTGTTCGGCTACAGACGCTGGCCGCATAGCGACTTTCTGTCAATGATCGGCCACTGGATGCAGACGCGATTTAACAGCACGCCGGGCCCGCAGTCGCCGGTACAGGTTCCCTGGCGATCTATATGGTGGCGCAGATGCTGCGCCGCTGGGCCGCGCCCGGCGATGAAGTGCTGATCTCCCCTGCCTGTGACGCTTTTACGCCCTGCTGCCCCGCAATCAAGGTCGCGTGCTGGCTCAGCCGCTACAGCTCAGCGCCAGCGCCAGGCGTTGCGACAGGCAGGCGCGAGAGCAGCAGCTTGCCCGCCCGGCCTGTAAGTTGATGCTACTGTGCCGCCCGCACAATCCCTCCGGCAAAGCCTGGACCCGCGCGAGGCTGGAGCAGCCGGCTTATTGTGCAAACGCCCTAAGGTTAAGGGCATCAGCAATGAGAGCCACAGGGACAGGGTTCTGGAGCCTTCTGTTGTGCATTTGCCCTGGAGTGAAGCTGTCGAAACTAATTACGCGCTTTTCACCTCGGCCTCGAAAAGCTTTAACACGCTGGCGCTGACGGGCATCTGCAGAGACCGGATAGCATGGCGCGCATAGCGTTGAATTGATCTGAATAAACGGCGGTGCCAGGCCGCCTGAACGATTTTATTTTTTTGCGGATTGCGAAGCATTTCCGCTGATAATTAATAAATATCCCCTCCCCGCTCCGCACCAATAAAATGCATTTTGAGTTAATATTTAAATAAAGCTGCGTGTAATAGTGTGGGATTTATTTCCTGATAAAAATAGCCATTTGAGGATTTAAATATTAATTTTTAATCATGAAATATTTCCTTTTAATATCTGACTCTCTTGCCCCAGAGAGATAATTGACCACGCCTTTTTCCAAAAATGGATGTTATTACGATTTTTTTAAGCAGGGCGTTACAGTATCTTATCATCCCGTTAAGAGTTATCCCTGTTTAAATAAAGTGACAATAAAATTACATCTTTTAAAAGGTGAATAGTGAGAACGTTAAGGAAGTGCGAAATCAGTGTTGTAAGCGGTGGCGATGCTGCAACTTCTGATGAGGTTAACACCTTTTCGAAGCTATCGTCTGAGGCGCGCTGGATGGGTTGATAACAGGGATAACTGTTGGTGAATGTTAAAGCCGCAGCGCGATATCAGGCATTCTGTTCCAGGCTGGGGTTATTTTGGGTGGGATCATTGATCCAATCACTGGCGCCATAATGGGCGCAATGACAGGCAGAGAGGCCGTCGCCGCATATATGGCTGATACCAGAAAACAATATTTCAGCTAACCAGGCGTCATGCCATATTTTCTTCATTATTTTTTATGAAGTGGTAGTAAGTTGTAATAGTGATATTTTAAATAAAAGGAGTTTAATTATGCGTGAATTGACTTTAATTGAAATGGAAACCGTAAGCGGCGGTGCAGACATGGTCAGCAGTCTGGCTGATGCGTTTGAAGGCGCGGTTTGGGGGCTGCTTGATGGCACGATGACATGCGTCGTGGTTGGCGGTAGCGCCAGCCGTAGTGCCTTCCTGGGGCCTATCGCTCAGGGCATAGGCGTTATTCTGGGCGTTATTCTCGGTCCGGTAATTGGCACTACAATGGGAGCGCTTTGGGGTAAAGACACCGTTAGCGCATTCTGGAGTGATTTCCGCCAAAATTACGGCACTAACGGCACATTGCTGCTCTAATTTTCTAGTGAAGTATTATCCCCTTAGGGATTAAACAGCGTTAATTTACCTTGCGGCCGCGGATCACCGTCGGCCGTTCTGCGATTTACTGCGCCCAGCGCACCACGTTTTGGTAGAGCAGAATATTGCCTGACTCAAACACGCGCAGCGGCGTCACTGATGGTCGCTCAGCGCCGGAATTTTTGAGTTGGGATTGGGCTCAACCAAGCCGCTGCCGAACTGGTCGCCGTCGCCAGGGCGGGTTAGCCAGGCGTCTTACGCGGCCTCTTTTACGCCCCCCAGCAACTCTTCCAGCAGAATGATCGTCAGCGATCCTGCCGATCGACAGGCATGCCTGACGCAGATAAGGCCGCTGACGGTCTCTCCTCACCGGCTATCTTCGCGGTGGCGGCGCATCCAGGCTGGCCGCGCTGCGCGTCTGTCTGCGCGCCAGCCACCAGCAGGTTGGCCAACGGCCAAACCACGCCTTCCCAGTTCTTAACTGTCAGCCGCCGCAGTCCACTTATCTGGCGTGGGTCGGCCTTAACCCGCTGGGTATAGCTGGGTATAGATGAAGACGCGCTGCAAAAACAGCTTATTCAGCAGCAGAAAGTCGCGATGATGCCCGATTCAACCTGTGACGAATCGAGCCGGGGCTTTCTGCGCCTGAACCTGGGCTGACCGCGCAGCAAGCTGGACGACGGTCTGAGCTGTCTCCGTGCGGCGCGCCATGCTCTCAGCGGATAAAACAGGCAGCTGCGGCTGCCCTTTCGCTTAATATCCCGTCAGATGCAGCGCGGGTTGCGCAAACTTCTCGCTATGTTGCGCAAGATGTTTCTATAATGTTCTGCACTTTTATCCCTGTCAGAGAGTGCAGCATGTTTGATCCCAGCCTTCCCGTTACCGATATTCACCGCCACCTTGACGGCAACATCCGCGCGCAAACCATTCTGGACTTAGGCCGCCAGTTTAATCTTGCCCTGCCCGCGTCAACGCTGGATGCGCTGCGTCCCCACGTTCAGGTGGTTGAGAATCAGCCCGACCTGGTGAGCTTTCTGAACAAGCTGGACTGGGGCGTTAAAGTGCTGGGCGATCTTGACGCCTGCCGCCGCGTCGCGCTGGAGAATGTGGAAGATGCGGCTCGCGCCGGCATTCACTATGCCGAGCTGCGCTTTTCGCCGGGCTATATGGCCATGACCCACCATCTGCCGATCGCGGGCGTGGTTGAAGCCGTTATCGACGGTATTAAGGTCGGCTGCCAGAAATATAATATTGATGTGCGCCTGATTGGCATTATGAGCCGCACCTTTGGTGAAGAGGCCTGCCTGCGCGAACTGGAAGGCCTGCTGGCGCACCGCGATCACATCACGGCGGTTGACCTGGCGGGCGATGAGCTGGGCTTCCCCGGCAGCGAGTTCCTCAGCCACTTTAACCAGGCGCGCGATGCCGGTTTCCGCGTTACCGTGCATGCCGGTGAAGCGGCTGGCCCGGAGAGTATCTGGCAGGCGATCCGCGAGCTGGGCGCTGAGCGTATCGGCCACGGCGTCAAAGCGATTGAAGACCGCGCGCTGATGGATTTCCTTGCCGAGCACCGCATCGGCATTGAATCCTGTCTGACCTCCAATATTCAGACCAGCACCGTGTCGTCGCTGGCGCACCATCCGCTGAAGCAGTTTCTGGAGCATGGCATTCTGGCAACCATCAACACGGACGATCCGGCGGTTCAGGGCATCGAGCTGGCGCACGAATACCAGCACGCCGCGCCAGCCGCCGGGCTGAGCGCCGCGCAGATTCGTCAGGCGCAGGAGAACGGTCTGGCTATCGCCTTCCTGAGCGATGCGGAGAGAACCGCGATCCGCAACCGCGTTCAGGCGTAAATAAAGCCGCATCAGCGGCTTTCTCACCAAAAGGTCGGCCTGCGCAGCCGACCTTTTGCGTTATTTCAGCGACAGCGTCTGGCGCTTGTCCGCTGATTGCAGGCCCAGTTCAATCAGTTCCATCACCTGAATCGCCTCTTGCGCCGTGACCGGATTGTTGCCGCGACCGCTAATGGCATCGCGCACGGCCGCATAATAGGCGGGATAGTTGCCCGGCTGGGTCATCAGCGTCTCTTCTTTAACGCCGTCGCCTTCCGCCAGCGTGAGCACGCCGTCGCGCATGTCGTAGCCCCACTCTTCATTCGGCGGGAAATCGCCTGCCTTCAGTCGGTCTTCCTGCGGATCCAGACCATACTTCACGTAGCTGCCGCGCGTGCCGTGTACCACATAACGCGGCGACTCGGCGGCGACCAGCATGCTGGCATGTAAAACGATGCGGCGCTGCGGATAGGTCAGCGTGGCGTGGAAGTAGTCCGTGGTCTGCGCGCCGGGACGCATCTCGGCCATATCGACATTGATGGCCACGGGCGCGCCAAAGAGCTGAAGCGCCTGATCGAGCAGATGGGGTCCCAGATCGTACCAGATGCCGCTGCCCGGACCTTTCATTTCGCGCCAGCGCTGACGAACTTCAGGGCGGAAACGGTCGAAGTGCGATTCGAAATAGCGCACTTCGCCCAGCGTGCCGTCGTTCAGCAGCTGCTTCAGCGTGAGAAAATCGCTGTCCCAGCGGCGGTTGTGAAACACGGAAAGCAGCAGACCTTTGGCTTTCGCCAGCGCATCCAGCTCGCGAGCCTGTGACAACGTCACGGTAAAGGGCTTATCCACTACCACATGCTTACCGGCGTTGAGCGCGGCTTTCGCCAGCGGAAAGTGGGTGTCGTTGGGCGTCGGGATAACAATCAGTTGCAGAGAGGGATCGTCTAATAGCGCCTGAGGATCGGCCACTACCGCTACCTGCGGCCAGTCGGCGTGCACTTTCGCTGCGTCACTACTGGAGACAGCGGCCAGTTCGACGTCTGGCGTACCGGCAATCAGCGGCGCGTGAAACGTCTTACTGGCGAAGCCATACCCCATTAATCCAACACGAAGTTTGTCGCTCATTCTTACTCCTCTTATTCATCTACCCGACAGATTTAAGACTATAGCGCCGGTCTGAACAAGCAGGATTCCCCCGAAAATCAGGAAATAGCACGCTGCGCCATAGGCCAGCCCGGTTCGGCGAGCATTGTATCCTGCGCATCCTGATTGCGACGGCGAAAGTCGCTGGGGCTGATGCCGACCCGTTTACGAAACACGCGCGAGAAATAGAGCTGATCGTCGTAGCCCACCTCGCGTCCTACGCTGGCGATAGGCTCCTGCGTGGTTTGCAGCAGCAGTCTGGCGCGGATAATGCGCTGGTCTTCGCGCCAGCGCAGCAGATTAACGCCCATCTGTTCGCGAAACAGATGCGCCAGCCGCGACGGCGATAAGCAGACATGGCGCGCCACCTCTTCGATTTTGACTTCGCTGGCTAAATGGTTGGTCACATACTGGCAGGCTTCAATAATGCGCGGATCGCGGACCTGCTGATGGCTACGGGGATCTTCCTCCACGGCGCGCAGCAGCAGACGCTCCAGCAGATTCATCGCCAGTTCTTCCGCAAAGCGGCGGCCGGAGTTGTGGGTTTGCTCAATACTGGCGAACAGTCGGTCAAACTCGGCGCGCAGCGTGTCGTTGAGACGTAGCCGCCCGACGCCTTCACGGGCGTCCTGCCACTGTAGCCAGTCGTTCCAGTAGGCGCGCGGTCGAAAGTAAACCCAGCGGTGATGCCATTCCGGGCTGTCCGGGGCGCGGCCATAGTAGTGTGCGGTTTTGGGCTGGAACAGCAGCATATCGCCCGGCAGACAGTCAAACCCCTTTTCGCCGTCAAATACCCGCCCTTTCCCTTTGATGGTGAGATTAAGGATAAAGCCCTTCATCCCCTGGGGGCGGTCAATGAAAAAATCGAGCGGGCCGTCGGCGGAAATCGGCGTCAGCCCGGCGACCAGCCAGGCGTTAAAGGGATAACCGGGCAACAGAGGATTTTGCTGCGCCGCTGTGGATTCACGGTGGTACATAACGTCCTCACGCAGTCAGGATGAATGGGTACGCGGCGCCATGCGCCGCGTCTTGTCGCCGTCAGGCTTTATGCTTTTGTTTATAGCGGTCGAAAATCACCGCCGCTAACAGTATCAGACCACGCACCACGTACTGTGAGAATGGCGAGATATTCAATAAATTCATGGCATTTTCAACGGTTCCCAGGATCAATACGCCCGCGACGACGTAGGAGATCTTGCCAATCCCGCCCTTCAGCGACACGCCGCCCAGCACGCAGGCGGAGATCACCACCAGCTCATAGCCCAGCGAAGTCATCGGCTGACCGCTGGTCATGCGCGAGGCAAGGATGATGCCCGCCGCAGCCGAAACCAGCCCGGAGAGAATAAAGATAATAATGCGGGTGCGAACCACCGGTACGCCCGCCAGTCGCGCCGCCTCCTCATTACCGCCAATAGCCAGCGTGTTTCGACCAAAGGTGGTCTTGTTCAGCAGGAAGCCGAAAATCAGCATAGTGGCGATGGTCAGCCAGATCGGCGCAGGCACGCCGAGCCAGTTAGCGAAGCCGAGGGTAAAGAAGCGCTCGTCTTCAATGCCCACCGCCTTACCGTCTGAGAAGATATAGGCCAGACCGCGCACAATCTGCATGGTCGCCAGCGTGGTGATCAGGGCGTTAATTTTCAGGCGCGCAATGACGAAGCCGTTCACAAAGCCCGTCGCGACCCCTATCAGCAGACCGGCAAACACGCCAATCCACAGACTTTCCGTCATATTGATAACCACGGCGGTAACGACCCCCGCGCAGGCGATTACCGAGGCTATCGACAGGTCAAAGTCGCCGGAGGCAAGGCAAAACAGCATGCCGCACGCCACCATACCGGACATCGACATCGCCAGCCCCAGCCCTTTCATATTGATAAAGGAGCCAAAGTTAGGCACGAAAACGGCGCAGGCGATAAACAGCAGCGCGAACACCACCAGCATGCCGAAGTTATCCCAGATACGCCCAAAGCGCAGGCCGCTGCGCTGCTGAACCGGTGGCGTACCTGATGTTGTGGATGAAGACATAATATTTTCCTCTGTCAGGCCACTGCGGCCGCTTGGGTGGTTTTGGGCATCGCCAGGCTCAGCGTCTGCTGCTCCGTGGCTTCGTCATGCAGCAGTTCGCCAGCGATAGCGCCTTCACGCATCACCACGATGCGATCGGCAAGGCCCATCACCTCTGGCAAATCGCTGGAGGCAAACAGCACCGCAATACCCTTGCTCGCCAGCTGGTAGATCAGGTTATAGATTTCATGTTTCGCGCCGACATCGATACCGCGCGTTGGCTCATCCAGCAGGATCACTTTCATCTCTTCCGACAGCCAGCGGCCCAGAATCGCCTTTTGCTGGTTGCCGCCCGAAAGGTTCATGATCAGCTGTTCCGCATGGGGCGTTTTGATATTGAGCGAACGGATATGGGTGTCCGCGTTCTGCGTTTCCCAGTGATTCTTTATCAGACAGCCTGCGGTGAGATTGTGACGCCGGGCGCTGATATTGATGTTGTCGCGCACCGAGTGCACCGGAATGATGCCTTCGGATTTGCGATCTTCCGGGCAGAGCATCACGCCTGCGCGAATCGCATCGATCGGCTCGCGTAGCTTCAGCACCTCGCCATCAAGCAGAATGCGGCCGCCGCGCAGGCGGGTCGCGCCGAACACGCCTTTCATCAGCTCGCTGCGTCCGGCGCCGACCAGCCCGAACAGGCCGACAATTTCACCGGCGCGCACCTCCAGCGAGATGGGGTGACGCACGCCCTTCGCTTCAACCTTCTCCAGCACCAGGCGCACCGGCCCATGAGGACGCGGCGCATAGCCGTAAATATCGCCGAGGTTGCGTCCCACCATCGCCTGCACCAGATCGTCGTGATGGGTATTGGCCATATCGGTAAAGGTGCGCACAAAGCGCCCGTCTTTAAACACGGTGATGGCGTCGCTCAGGGCGAAGATCTCCTCCATGCGGTGCGACACGTACAGCACCACGCGCCCTTCCGCGCGCAGCTGGCGAATTACCCGGAACAGATTGTCGATCTCGCGCGCCGACAGCGAACTGGTTGGCTCGTCAAAGGCAATGATACGGGCGTTGCGCGCCAGCGCTTTGGCAATCTCCACCATTTGCCACTGGCCGAGCGACAGGTACTTCAGCGGCATATCGGGATCGATGTCCATGCCGAGATTTTTCAGCTGCAGGCCCGCCTCGTAGCGCAGCAGCTTGTGGTTTACCAGACCCCGCTTGTGAGGAATCTGGCCGAGATAGATGTTCTCCGCCACGCTCATCTCAGGCACCAGATGCAGCTCCTGATAAATAATGGCGACGCCGGCGTCCAGCGCGTCGCTGGTGCTCTGGAAACTGACCGGCTGACCCTTGATGCGGATTTCGCCGCCGCTGGGCTGATAGCTGCCGCTGAGGATCTTCAGCAGCGTCGATTTACCCGCGCCGTTCTCGCCCATCAGGGCGTGCACTTCGCCGCCGCGACACGCAAATGAAATATCCTGTAGTGCCTTAACGCCTGGAAAGGTTTTACTGATGCCATGAAACGACAGAAAGGTTGGCTCGCTATTCATGGTGACTCCTCTGGGTTGACCGATAAGGTGCCGCCGCTCACGCAGCGGCACGGTACGCGGGTTTACATCAACCCTTTTTTCGCCAGTTCGGTTTTGAAGTTATCGCGGGTAATCAGCACGACATCAGTTACCTCGGTAAATTTCGGCGGCTCTGTGCCTTTGCTTACCCAGTCATAAAGCATCTGGCTGCTCTTGTAGCCGTGCACATCCGGGCTGGGCAGCAGCGAGCCATAGAAGCCGGTGGCTTTGTCTTTTGACAGCTCGCTTACGGCGTCAACGCCGTTGATGCCAATGCCGATAACGTCAGCGGCCTTGAAGCCCTGGCCTTCGGTGGCGCGTACGCCGCCCAGCACGGTGTTGTCGTTCATGCCGACAATCAGCCAGTGTTTCACTTCCGGATGCTGCACCAGCAGCGAGTTGCCTGCGTCGAACGCGCCGGGAATGTCGTTAGACTTGGTTGGAACCTGATAGATTTGCGCCGCCGGGAAGCCTGCGGCTTTTAAGGCTTCCATAGAGCCGCCGGTGCGGCGACGGGCGGTGTCCAGCTCGTTGGCGGTAATCGCCATCACGCCGGTCTCTTTGACGTTCCAGCCGCGCTTCTGCATCTCTTTATACAGCTCCTGCCCCTGACGCTCGCCGATTTTGGTCGCGGCCATCATCACCAGCGGAACGCTATCCATCGGCTTGCCTTTGGCGTTAACGAACTGGTCATCGACGGCGATAACTTTCAGATCGTAACCGCGCGCTTTGGCCACGATAGCGGAACCGAGTTTGGGATCGGGGGTGCAGATAACAAAGCCTTTCGCGCCGCTGGCGGCCAGGCTGTCGATGGCGTTCAGGGTTTTCTCACCGTCGGGAACGGCAATTTTAATCACTTCAAAGCCTAATTCCTTACCGGCTTTATCGGCGAATTTCCATTCAGTCTGGAACCAGGGCTCTTCCGGCTGCTTGACCAGAAATCCCAGCTTCATGGTGTCCGCGATAGCGGAATGTGACATAACCGCTGCCAGGCCGATGGCCGCGAACGCTTTAGTGAATTTATGCATGATGCTCTCCGGAGCCAGGGTGTTTTTCCCTGCTGTTAACGAATCGGTGTAAACGCTACCAGTCAATTTTGTTTTTTGGGTACGGATGAAAATCAGCGCGTTAGCAAGATGAGTGAACAAAGGCTGTGCAAACGCTGGGCTAGTTGTAGCGGGAAAGAAGAGGAAAAATGTAGAGCGGTATCACACCCTGAAATCACGACAGATTGTTCCATATATTCAGCAATTTTAACCGCCGCTTAACTTTTGCCATGGATCACAAAATCGCTGTCCACGGCAGAAAAGTGCATATTCTCAGCGATCGGTGAATAACGTTTCCTGCGTCGCCGCCACAGGATAAAGCGACGATTATTGATAACAGGAGATGTCCGATGCGTACTGGAGCCATCACTCTGGGCCTCGACTTTGGCAGTGATTCGGTGCGTGCGCTGGCGGTAGACTGCGACAGCGGCAGCGAGCTGAAAACCGCAGTAGTAAACTATCCGCGCTGGCAGCAGGGCTTATACAGCGACCCCCATACCAATCGTTTTCGCCACCACCCGCTTGACTATATTGAGGCGATGGAACAGGCGCTGCTGAGCGTCATCAATGCGTTGACCCCGACCCAGCGTGACAGTGTCACTGGGATTGGCGTTGATACCACCGGCTCCACGCCCGCCCCCATCGATCGCGACGGCAAGGTGCTGGCGCTGCGTCCGGATTTTGCCGACAACCCCAATGCGATGTTTGTGCTGTGGAAAGATCACACCGCCATTGAGGAAGCGGAATCCATCAACCAGCTGTGCCGCAGCGGGCGCTTTACCGACTACAGCCGCTACATTGGCGGCATTTACTCCTCTGAATGGTTCTGGGCGAAAATCCTGCACGTCTCCCGCGCCGATGCGGCGGTTCGCGAGGCCGCCGTCTCCTGGGTTGAGCTGTGCGACTGGGTGCCTGCGCTGCTGAGCGGAACCACCGCCCCCGCCAGCCTGCGTCGCAGCCGCTGCGCCGCCGGGCATAAGGCGCTGTGGCATCCTGAGTGGCAGGGCCTGCCCGATCCCGACTTCCTTAACGCGCTCGATCCGCTGCTGACGCAGCAGCTTGACGCCCCGCTGTTTACCGACACCTGGACCGCCGACGTGCCGGTCGGCACGCTGAGCAGCGAGTGGGCGCAGCGCCTCGGCCTGTCGCAGAACATCACCATCGCCGGCGGCGCCTTTGACTGCCATATGGGCGCGGTTGGCGCGGGCGCGCAGCCCTATACGCTGGTGAAGGTGATCGGCACCTCTACCTGCGACATTCTGATCGCGGACGCTGAGCAGGTCGGCGATCGCGCCATTAAAGGTATCTGCGGTCAGGTGGACGGCAGCGTGATGCCGGGCGCGATTGGCTGTGAAGCGGGTCAGTCGGCGTTCGGCGATATTTACGCCTGGTTTAGCCGCCTGCTCGGCTGGCCGCTGCAACAGGCGGCAGCGCAGCATCCGGAACTTCAGCCGCAGTTAGCTGAGCTACAGCGCAATCTGATCCGCCAGCTGACCGAAGCCTGGGCCGCCGATCCCCAGCTGGATCATCTGCCGGTGGTGCTCGACTGGTTCAACGGTCGCCGCACGCCTGACGCCAACCAGCGCCTGAAAGGCGTTATCACCGATCTTAATCTCGGCACCGACGCCCCTGCGCTGTTCGGCGGTCTTATCGCCGCTACCGCCTTCGGCGCGCGCGCCATTATGGAGTGTTTTGAACAGCAGCAGATTCCGGTGGAGAACATCCTGACGCTGGGCGGTATTGCGCGCAAATCCCCCGCCATCATGCAGGCGTGCTGCGACGTGATGAACCGTCCGCTGGACATTGTCGCCTCGGATGAATGCTGCGCGCTGGGCGCGGCTATCTTCGCCGCGGTCGCCGCCGGGGTCTATGACTCGGTGCCAGAGGCGCAAAAAGCCATGGCCAGCCCTATCGCCGTCACGCTACAGCCTGATGCCGCGCGCGTCGCGCGCTATCAGCAGCTCTATCAACGTTATCAACTCTGGTGCGCGGCGGCAGAACCGCAGTATGCGCCGCGCCCCGTTACCCCTTATTAAGGAGCAGGTTTATGGATCAGTACAACGCTCACAGCGTGTGGTTTGTGATCGGCACACAGCATCTCTACGGCGCGGAAACTCTGCGTCAGGTTGAACAGCACGCCCGCCAGGTGGTGGACGGACTCAACGCCTCGTCGGCCCTGCCGTTAACGCTGGTGATCAAGCCGCTGGTGAAGTCGCCAGACGAGGCGCTGGCCCTGTGCCGCGACGCCAGCCACGACGACAGCTGCGTCGGCATCATTACCTGGCTGCACACCTTCTCGCCCGCCAAAATGTGGATCGGCGGTCTGAGCGTATTAACCAAACCGCTGTTGCAGTTCCATACCCAGTTCAATGCGGAGATCCCGTGGGACAGCATGGATATGGACTTTATGAACCTTAACCAGACCGCTCACGGCGGCCGCGAGTTTGGCTTTATCGGCGCGCGCATGGGTTTGCAACACAGCGTGGTGACCGGCCACTGGCAGGACGCGACCAGCCAGCAGCGTATCGGCAACTGGATGCGCGCCGCCTTCGCCAGACACGCCAGCCGGCAGCTGAAAGTGGCGCGCTTCGGCGACAATATGCGTGAAGTCGCCGTAACCGAAGGCGATAAAGTGGCGGCGCAGATTCAGTTTGGCTATGCCGTAAACGGCTGGGGCGTCGGCGATCTGGTCGAGGTGATCAATCAGGTCAGCGACGGCGATGTCAACGCGCTGGTTGACGAGTACGAGAGCCTCTATCGCTTCAGCGACGTGGCGGCGAGCGGCGGCGAAAAGCGCCAAAATGTGCTGGATGCGGCGCGCATTGAGTTAGGCCTTAAGCGTTTCCTTGACAGCGAAGGCTGCGACGCCTTTACCACTAACTTCCAGACGCTACACGGTATGACGCAGCTTCCCGGCCTGGCGGTTCAGCGTCTGATGGGCCAGGGCTACGGCTTCGCCGGCGAAGGCGACTGGAAAACCGCCGCGCTGCTGCGCATTTTCAAAATCATGGCGGGCGATCGCCCTGGCGGCACCTCCTTTATGGAGGATTACACCTACCACTTCTCGCCGGGCAACGATCTGGTGTTAGGGTCGCATATGCTGGAGGTCTGTCCTTCCATCGCCAGAGAGGAGAAGCCGCTGATTGACGTGCAGTTCCTCGGCATTGGCGGCAAGGCCGACCCGGCGCGCCTGATTTTCTCTACCCCGGCCGGACGCGCGGTCAACGCCAGCGTGATCGATATGGGCGATCGCTTCCGCCTGCTGGTGAACGTGGTGGATGCGATTGAGCAGCCGAAACCGCTGCCGAAGCTGCCGGTCGCGCGCGCGCTGTGGCACGCGCAGCCGTCACTGGCGACGGCGTCCGAAGCCTGGATTCTGGCAGGCGGCGCGCACCATACGGTGTTTAGCCAGGCGCTGACGCTGGATGATATGTATCTGTACGGTGAGATGAACGGTATTGAAGTGCTGGTGATTGATGAGCACACGCGGCTTCCGGCGTTTAAAGACGCGCTGCGCTGGAATGAGGTCTATTACCGTTCGAAACGCTAGGTCGCGGGATGCGGGTTGATAGCCATCAACGCCGACTGTTAAAGTCGGCGTTTTCTTTTAGTGAGACAGAGCTATTCGGTCGGGAGGATGGGCAGTTCCGTGAAGCCGGCGTAAATCCATCCCTGGAGTCTCGGCCTCGCCTTATGCGCCCCATCCATGAGGCTCGTCCGCAAGCGGGCCAACGCTATGCGTTGTTCAAAAACGCTCCCGGCATTTTGTCCATGGCCCGGCCGCTTCACTCTACTGCCTGTCCTCCCTCCTTTATGAAAATCTGTGCGATGTTTTAAAACAGCCATAAAAATGCTCATCCGTGGAAGGGGGTTCTGCCCGAAGAGCAAAGCGTCCGAGCCAGGATGGCGAGGCCGATCCGCATGGATGCGGGCATTCTTTGCGATCGGGCAGAACCCCCTTTCGCGCTGCACGTTCCCGCCGCCACACCGCATGTTCCCGCCGCCCCGCCGCATGTCCCGCCGCCACCGCACTGCGCATTCTCACAGCGACAAAACAAAAAAGCCGCCCGCAGGCGGCTTAACTCGCATCCAGCTGGTCAGGTCGCGATGCGCTTCACCGGCGCATTCTTCTGCCGATCCCACATCACCGTCAGCAGACGTTGCAGGGCAATAAAGGCAAACAGCAGAATCCCGATGGCAATCTTGGTCCACCAGGAACTCAGGGTGCCGTCAAAATTAATCCAGGTCTGAATCAGCCCCTGAATCAAGACGCCGAACAGCGTTCCCAGCACGGTGCCGACGCCGCCGGAGAGTAGCGTGCCGCCAATCACCACCGACGCGATGGCATCCAGCTCGACGCCCAGTCCCGCCAGCGCATAGCCCGCCGAGGTGTAGACGGAAAAAACGATACCGGCCAGCGTCGCCAGCGTGGTTGACAGCATATAGATGCGAATGGTGGTCGCCCGCGTGGAAACGCCCATTAACTGCGCTGACGTGACATTACCGCCAATGGCATAGACCTGATTACCGAACCGCGTGCGGTGCGCCAGGATAATCCCGCCTGCCACCACCACCAGCATAACCAGCGCCAGCAAACTCAGCCGCCCGCCGCCCGGCACCTTCCACGCCAGGCTGGAGAGCGTGGCATACAGCGGATGATCGATCGGGATGGAGTTTTCTGACACCAGATAGCTACAGCCGCGCAGGAAAAACATCCCGGCCAGCGTAATAATAAAGGCCGGGATCTTCAGCGCGTCAATCAGCCAGCCCATCATGGCGCCAAACAGCGCCCCCGCCAGCAGAATAATGGCAAAGGCCAGCAGCGGATGAAGATGCAGATCGCCGATGGCGCGCGCCAGAAACACGCCGGTAAAGGCAATCACCGCGCCGACCGACAAATCAATGCCGCCGGAGAGGATCACAAAGGTCATACCCACCGCGATAATGCCCAGAAAGGCGTTATCGGTAAGAATATTGCAGATCACGCGCGTCGACGCGAAGCCGGGAAACTGACTCAGGCAGAACAGATAACCCGCCACAAAAACCAGCAGCGTAATCATCAGCGGAAGATGGCGTTTAATCATGAGGAACCTCTCCGTTTTATTAACGCCAGAAAGCGCGGCGACTGGATCAACAGCACACACATCACGACGATCGCCTTCACGACCTGGTTCAGCTCCGGCGGAAAGCCGGAGAGCAGAATACCGGTATTCATCGCCTGAATAATCAGCGCGCCGATCAGCGACAGCACCAGATTGAAGCGACCGCCCATCAGCGAGGCGCCGCCGATCACCACGGCCAGAATCGCATCCAGCTCCAGCCATAATCCGGCGTTATTGGCGTCTGCGCCGCGAATATCGGCGGTGACAATCAGCCCCGCCACGGCCGCGCACAGCCCGCTAATCACATAGGTAGACATCACCACCAGCCAGCCGGTGACGCCTGCATTGCGCGCCGCGCGGCGAAAAAATACCCCCGCTTCGCTGAAAAGAACGCGCGGGGGCTTGCGCGGCCGCCACCC
>NZ_RMVG01000018.1 GCF_003813865.1 Candidatus Pantoea deserta | reverse complement strand
TATAGTGTGCTGATATGGCTCAGTTGGTAGAGCGCACCCTTGGTAAGGGTGAGGTCCCCAGTTCGACTCTGGGTATCAGCACCAGTTACGTAAGAGTTCGGCGAAAAAGAATTTGCCTGGCGGCTTTAGCGCGGCGGTCCCACCTGACCCCATGCCGAACTCAGAAGTGAAACGCCGTAGCGCCGATGGTAGTGTGGGGTCTCCCCATGCGAGAGTAGGGAACTGCCAGGCATCAAACAAGAAGAAGCCCTTTGCATATGCAAAGGGCTTTTTTCTTTTCTGCGATGCCAAATCTCTGCGCATAAAAAACCCCGGAACCTGTCCGGGGTGGTAATCAGCGCATCAGCATTAATGAATAACCTGCGAAAGAAAGGCGCGCGTACGCTCAGACGTCGGATTCGAGAAAAAGGTCTGCGGCGGCGCCATCTCTACGATTTCGCCGCGATCCATAAAGATCACCCGGTCCGCGACGGTCCGCGCAAAGCCCATCTCGTGGGTTACGCACAGCATCGTCATGCCATCCTCTGCCAGCCCAATCATGGTATCCAGCACCTCTTTAACCATTTCCGGATCCAGCGCAGAGGTTGGCTCATCAAACAGCATGATTTTGGGTTTCATACACAGCGAGCGTGCAATGGCCACGCGCTGTTGCTGCCCGCCAGAAAGCTGGCCGGGAAACTTATGCGCATGTTCCGCAATGCGCACGCGCTCCAGATAGTGCATCGCCAGCTCTTCCGCTTCCTTCTTCGATGACTTGCGAACCCAGATGGGGGCAAGCGTACAGTTTTGCAAAACTGTCAGATGAGGAAAAAGGTTAAAGTGCTGAAACACCATCCCGACCTCAGTACGTACGCGCTCAATATTACGCACATCGTCGTTAAGATGGATGCCGTCGACCACGATACGCCCTTGCTGATGTTCTTCCAGATGATTGATACAGCGAATCGTCGTGGATTTACCGGAGCCGGAAGGCCCGCAAAGCACGATGCGTTCGCGCGGTTTGACCTGTAGGTTGATGTTCTTCAACACGTGGAACTGGCCGTACCATTTATTCACGTTTTCGAGCGAAATCATTAAATCTGAATCCTGATGCAAATGTTGTGTCATGGAAAACCTCAGTGCGACTTACGCCCGGTGTGAAAGCGCTTTTCCAGATGCTGGCTGTAGCGCGACATGCTAAAACAGAAAATCCAGTAGACCAGCGCGGCAAAAACGTAGCCTTCCGTCGACATCCCCAGCCATGCGGGATCGACCGTTGCCTGCTGCACGCTGCTGAAAAGGTCGAAAAGACCGATGATGATTACCAGGCTGGTATCTTTGAACAGCGCAATAATAGTGTTCACCAGACCGGGGATCGTCAGCTTCAGCGCCTGCGGCAAAATGACCAGCAGCTGGGTTTTCCAGTAGCCGAGCGCCAGCGACTCTGCGGCCTCATACTGACCTTTCGGCAACGCCTGCAACCCGCCGCGAACCACCTCGGCCACATAGGCGGATTGAAACAGGATTACCCCGACCAGGGCGCGCACCAGCTTATCGATAGTGGTGCCTTCCGACATAAACAGCGGCAGCATAACTGACGACATAAACAGCACGGTAATCAGCGGCACGCCGCGCCAGAACTCGATAAAGATAATCGACAGCGTACGCACCACGGGCATACGCGAACGTCGTCCCAGCGCCAGCAAGATGCCCAGCGGCAACGCGCCGGCGATGCCGACAGCGGCGATGATCAGGGTTAATGTTAGTCCTCCCCATTGACGCGTCTCGACGCGCTCCAGGCCAAAAAGGCCGCCATACATC
Source organism: Candidatus Pantoea deserta (assembly GCF_003813865.1). GTDB lineage: Bacteria > Pseudomonadota > Gammaproteobacteria > Enterobacterales > Enterobacteriaceae > Pantoea > Pantoea deserta. The sequence continues at coordinate 103,862 of NZ_RMVG01000018.1, read as the reverse complement.
AGCAGCCAGACGGTCAGGGGATAGATAACGGCCCAGCAGGCGATGTAGCGGCCACGATGCGGCACTGACTTAATAAACATCGGAATAAGAGAGAGCACGCCCAGTACCAGCGCCAGATTAATACGCCAGCGCAGTTCATGCGGGTAAAGCCCATACATAAACTGACCGAAACGCGCGTGAATAAATACCCAGCATGCGCCCTCCTTAGTGCAGTCCGCGCGCGTCTCGCCGATCCAGTTCGCCTGAAATATCAGCCATTCCAGAGCGGGCGGGATTACCTCCCACATCATCCAGAGGCAGAACAGCGTCAGCAGCGTATTAAACCAGCTGGAGAAGAGATTCTTACGCGCCCAGACCCAGGCGCGGCTCAGCGGCGTGGTGGCGACTGGCGGGGTTTCATGTGTAGTCACAGACATCGTCATCCCGTCCTCTTAGCGCTCAACCAGCGCGATTTTGCGGTTATAGATATTCATCAACAGAGAAATCACCAGGCTAATCACCAGATAAACCCCCATGGTGATGGCGATGGTTTCAATCGCCTGCCCGGTCTGGTTCAGTACCGTACCGGCAAACAGCGACACCATATCGGGATAGCCGATGGCGGCGGCCAGCGAGGAGTTTTTCACGATGTTGAGATACTGACTGGTCAGCGGCGGAATAATGACGCGCATCGCCTGCGGGATAATGACCTGGCGCAGCGTGACCGGATTAGGCAATCCAAGCGAGCGTGCGGCTTCATGCTGACCGTGGGGCACCGACTGAATACCGGCGCGGATCACCTCAGCGATAAACGAAGAGGTATACACCGAAAGCGCGACGGTAAGCGCGGCCAGTTCCGGGATCATGACGAACCCGCCACGGAAATTAAAGCCGCGCAGCGTCGGCACCTCCCAGTGCGTTGCCGCGCCAAAGCCCAGATGAGCCAGAACGGGAAACAGTATCAGCATCGCCAGAGCGGCCGGCCAAGTGCGACGTAGCTGCCCGGTTTTAAGCTGGTGCTTACGGTTAAAGCGGAACAGGGCATAGCTGCCCGCGACGGCCAGCGCGAGCGCAATAATGAATGGCCAGGTACCGGGGGCGTGCTGCGGCCAGGGCACATACAGGCCACGGTTGCTGACAAAGGCGACATCGAATGCGCTTAACGCCTGACGCGGTCCAGGCAGATTGCGCAACACGGCGAAATACCAGAAAAAGATCTGCAACAGCGGCGGAATATTGCGGAAAGTTTCTATATAAAAAGTTGAGAGCTTACGCAGCAGCCAGTTATCCGACAGCCGCGCGAGGCCGACAAAAAAGCCCAGCAGCGAAGCGAAAACGATACAGAGCGCAGAGACCAGCAGGGTATTCGTCAGGCCCACCATAAATACGCGGGCATAGGTGTCGCCTTCGGTATAGTCGATAAGATGCTGAACGATACCGAAACCGGCGCTGCGCTCAAGAAAGCCGAATCCAGAAGTAATGCCACGACTGGCAAGATTGATTACCGTGTTGTGGATCAGATAACCCACCACGATAAACACCGCGACGATGGCGATAATCTGGTAAAGCCAGGCGCGAACCCTGGGATTACCGAAGGACATATCCCTTTTCACGGTTGGGCGTTGCGACATGTTGAACCTCAGAGATAAAACGCGGGCAAGACGCCGCGGAGCGCGGCGTCCCGTTAACAGCGGTGATTAGCGGACCGGCGGAGCATACTGAATGCCGCCCTGGTTCCAGAGCGCGTTCTGACCGCGAGCGATTTTCAGCGCGCTGTCTTTACCCACGTTGCGGTCGAACACTTCCTGATAGTTGCCCACCTGTTTGATGATGTTATACGCCCACTTGTTATCGAGCTTCAGGTCCTTACCAAAGTCGCCTTCTGCACCTAACAGGTGCGCCATATCCGGCGTGGTAGGCTTGGCCGTCATCTGATCGACATTCTTCGAGTTAATGCCCATCTCTTCCGCATTCAGCATCGCATAGAGCGACCATTTAACGATGGTGAACCAGTCATCGTCGCCGCGACGCACCACCGGACCCAGCGGCTCTTTGGAGATGACTTCCGGCAGCACGATAAATTCATCTGGCTTGCCAAGTTTAATGCGCAGCGCATAGAGCTGTGACTGATCGGAGGCCAGGGTATCGCAGCGTCCGCTGTCGAGCGCTTTCGCCGACTCATCAGAGCGGTCGAAAGTTACCGGGGTGTACTGCATTTTGTTCGCTTTGAAAAAGTCCGCCACGTTCAGTTCGGTGTCGGTGCCCGCCTGAATACAGACGGTTGCGCCGTCCAGCTCTTTGGCGCTTTTCAGGCCCGCTTTCTGATGGGTCAAAAAGCCAATGCCGTCATAGTAGTTCACGCCAGCGAACAGGAAGCCCATGCCGCCATCGCGCGAAGAGGTCCAGGTGGTGTTGCGTGACAGAATATCCACTTCCCCGGATTGCAGCGCGGTGAAACGCTCTTTCGCCGTCAGGGGCGTGTATTTCACTTTGCTGGCGTCGCCGAACACGGCGGTCGCGGCGGCACGGCAGACATCCACATCAATACCCGAAAACTTGCCGCTGGCGTCGGCATAAGAGAAGCCTGGTAACCCATCGCTGATACCGCACTGCACAAAACCCTTCTTCTTAATGGCATCCAGCGTCGTGCCGGCGTGCGCCTGCTGAGCCACCGCAAACAGCGAAGCAGCGGCGACCAGGGTAGAAAGCATCATCTTTTTCATAAAGCATCCTGTGTGGCGTAGTTATTTTGTTATGTTTGATGCGCACCGTGCCGTGCGCTATTTCTGTCTGTGGCGGTCAGCCACGCATAGCACTGCAAAGCCGGTGCCAGGTTTGCGTAAGCATGGGTGGACTGGGATGATCTCTTAATAATCGGAAGTTTTAGAAAAGCAGAGCTAATATCGCGCACCAAAAGGAAGCAAAGCGAGTCGCCTCGATCACAATTAGTGCAAATAGTTTCACTATATGGAAGCAATGTGAGCCAAAGCTCAGAGAGAGATGTATGCAGCGGGAGAGTTGCCTGATTTACCGCTCAGGATCACTGAGAGCGCGGCGGAACGGGCATGGCGGGTCAGGCGTGGATAATCAGACAGGCTCTGTCAGGAGTAAAGTAATTAACAACGGCGGTCATTTTCACTGGCGCGACTGCAACTCAGGTGACCATTTTCAGGCGAATTGTTTCACCGGCTGGTACGCGCCGTTAAAAACGACACAAATAAAAACGCCAGCACTCAGGCTGGCGTCATTTACGTCATCAACAAAAAATCAGTTCATGCCGTATTTTTTCAGTTTCTTACGCAGAGTACCACGGTTGATACCCATCATCAGCGCAGCACGGGTCTGGTTGCCACGGGTATACTGCATCACCATGTCCAACAGTGGCTGCTCGACTTCAGCCAGTACCAGCTCATACAGGTCATTCACATCCTGACCGTTCAGTTGAGCAAAATAGTTCTTCAGTGCCTGTTTAACCGAATCACGCAGAGGCTTTTGCGTCACCTGATCCTGTGAGTTAACGGTAGAAACGGTCAGTACGTCAGAATTTACGCGTTGTTCGAACATAGTTCTTTCAGCTCTTTATTTCGTTTACGCAAGATTTTCGAAGTATGCCTCCAACGCCTCCAGCTGTTCGCTGGCATCCTCTATGGCGTTGAATGTGCGCCGAAACTGGTCATTAGGGGCATGTTCCTGCAAATACCAGGAGACGTGCTTACGCGCTATACGGTATCCCTTGCCTGGACCATAAAAGTCGTGCAGCTCACGTATATGCGCAACGAGCATACGCTTCACCTCTGCCAGCGGCAGCGGAGCAAGCAGCTCCCCAGTGTCCAGATAATGCTGGATTTCCCGGAAGATCCACGGTCTTCCCTGAGCCGCGCGGCCTATCATCAGGGCATCAGCCCCCGTATAGTCAAGCACGGCTCTGGCTTTATGCGGGTCAGTTATGTCGCCATTCGCGATAACGGGAATGGTGACACTCTGCTTAACTGTCCGAATGCTGTCGTATTCAGCTTCCCCGTTGAACAGGCAGGCACGAGTGCGTCCATGTATCGTCAGGGCCTGAATGCCACAGCCTTCAGCCAATTGGGCAATCTCTACACAGTTACGGTTTTCTGGATCCCAGCCGGTACGAATCTTCAGCGTAACAGGCACATCCACTGCATTAACCACGGCGGTGAGGATCGACTTCACCAGCTCTGGATGTTGCAGCAGCGCCGAACCCGCCATCTTACGATTCACTTTTTTCGCCGGGCAGCCCATATTGATGTCGATGATTTGCGCGCCAGACGCCACATTAATCCGTGCGGCGGCGGCCATATCATCGGGATCGCAACCGGCAATCTGCACGGCGCGAACGCCCGGCTCATCACTGTGCACCATACGCAAACGGGATTTGTCACTGGCCCAGACTTCCGGGTTAGATGACAGCATCTCGGAGACCGCCATACCGGCCCCGTTTTCATAACACAAAGTGCGAAATGGCTTATCGGTGATGCCGGCCATCGGTGCAGCAATGAGTCGATTACGAAGCTGGTGGTGTCCAATGCGCATGAAGAAGAAGTGACCGTAACTGTTCGCAAGGCGGCGTATATTACGCATTTTTTATCGAAGATGAAAGGCCAAACTTTGAACAATCCACCCACATAATCAGGATAAAGCGGGCAAAGTGGCGGTCTCTTTATTAAAAGCATTTATAATTCAGCAGCTTAAAAAGATATGCTGAAATTGTGAACAAAAATTTTTCTCAAAACATGCCGCAAGTCACAATATAAAAAGCGCCACATCCAGAGATTAGCCAAAGATATGGCGGCGATACGGTGATTTATTGCTCAACCTGATTACGTCCAGGCAGTAATGATCTTACTCGACAATCATCCTGCCGTTTAGCGGCTGTAGAGGACGATTATTGCTGGACTTCAAGGCTTTCTGAAACTGCGCCAGCTGCGACTGTGACAGCTGAACCGGCTGCTTCATCACCAGCCAGCGGAGACCTTCCGTACAAGGCGGCGTGGTCAGGGATCCGCTGAAGCGATAATAGTGAAAATCCGCCGGGAACAGCGCACGAAAATCCATGGTTTTGTTCAACGTGACGCTCTGGTTTTCCTGCTGAGGAAGGGCGGTCAGAATGGCATTTAACGCCGGATTTTCCGCGCCCGGTTCAAACATCACGGCCACCACCGCCAGGTCGCCCTTGTCGCTCTGATGGACGAAGTGGGCTTCCAGAGGATAGGACTTGCCCGCTATCTGGTTTTCGCTGGGCGTATGAAAGTGATACTGCATCAGATGGAAGTCTTCGCCGTCCAGCCTGAAATCATCCTCGTCGTCTACATTGACCTGAATGGTGTGGCCGTTGTTAACCAGCGTCTTTGCGGCAGTATGAAATTCAAGATTCAGCGGCGGCAGATGACCATCAATGGTATGGCGAATGTCTACTGGCGACTGAAATTTACCGGTATGGCAGGTATGAAAATCAGTCGACAGTTCGCCCCAGTGTTCCGGACCAGCTTTACCTTCATAGGTCCAGTGAGCGGAGGGCGTGGCTGCGTGCGCGAAGGCGTTAGCAGCAAATAACAGGCTAATCACTAAAGCTATTTTCATTGTCTGTCCCGAAAAATATTATAAAAAGTTAAAGGGGTCAGATAATAAATGGTCTTAACAGCGTGGAATTTTGCGGCAGGACAAATCAGAGGTAAAAGGAGAGGGTACAGGCATTAAAAGTCAAAGCAGCAGGCCAGCGCTGGCTGGCCTGCGCAGGTCAGACAGATTAGCGGCGCACGCCGGTAATCCGGCACCACTCCTCTTTTTCCGCAACGGGATCGAGCGCGAAGCTGCCGGCATAGGCTTCGCAAACGCCTTCGGCCTGGCTGGCCAGTACGCCAGATAATCCCAGATGGCCGCCCGCTTTCGGCAGAACGCTAATCAACGGCGCCAGCTCGCGCAGCGGACCGGCGAGGATATTGGCGACCACGACGTCAGCCTGAAGATTTTCCGGCTGCTGATGCGGCAGATAGAGCGACAGGCGATCGGCAACGCCGTTGCGCTCCGCGTTGTCCCGGCTGGCCTGAATCGCCTGCGGATCGATATCGATGCCGATCGCCTGCGCCGCGCCGAGCTTCAGCGCGGCGATCGCCAGAATGCCGGATCCACAGCCGAAATCGATCACCGTCTTGCCCGCAAGATCCAGCCCATCCAGCCAGGTCAGACAGAGCGAGGTTGTCGGATGCGTGCCGGTGCCGAACGCCAGACCGGGATCCAGCATCACGTTGACGGCGTCGGGATCCGGCACGTCGCGCCAGCTTGGGCAGATCCACAGCCGCTGGCCGAAGCGCATCGGGTGGAAGTTGTCCATCCACTCGCGCTCCCAGTCTTTATCTTCGATCTGTTCGATCTTGTGGCGAAAACCGGCGCCCAGCAGCGGGTGCTGGCTCAGTTCCGCCACCACATCCTCCATCTCGGTTTCCGCGTCAAACAGGCCGATAACATCGGTATCGCCCCACAGGCGCGTTTCGCCCGGCAGCGGCTCATAAACCGGATTATCGTGCGTATCCTGAAACGTCACCGAGACCGCGCCGACATCCATCAGCGCATCGCTGAGGGTTTCGGCATGCTCGCCGGTGCTGTTAATTTTGATTTGAATCCATGGCATAGCGTTTCTCTTTATTCCTGCGCCGCATCCGGCGCGCGGCCAAACAGATTACCGACCAGAAAAGCCAGAAGGCTTAAGGTCAATGAGGGAACGATAGGGTGGAAGCCACCCCATTCAATATTCAGGCTGGCAAGCAGCGTGTAACTTCCGGCTCCCGCCAGCATACCGCTGATCGCGCCAGCGGCGTTGGCGCGCGACCAGTAGAGTCCCAGCACCAGCGGCCAGAGAAAAACGGCTTCCAGGCCGCCGAACGCCAGCAGGTTAAGCCAGATAATCATATCGGGCGGATTCCAGGCCGCCAGCAGCAGCAGCAGCCCCAGCACAAAGGTAATGGTGCCGGAGAGCATACGCAGACGCGCTTCGTTTTCGCTCTGCTGCGGCGCGATACGCAGATAGAGATCTTTGATCAGCGTAGCGGAGGATTGCAGCAGCTGCGCGTTAATGGTGGACATGATCGCCGCCATTGGCGCGGCGAGAAAGACGCCCGCGGCCATCGGCGGCAGCACGGTGATCATCAGCGTCGGGATCACCCGATCGGGGATGGTCAGATCCGGCAGGATCGCACGGCCCAGCGCGCCGGCCAGATGCATACCGAGCATCAGCACCACTACCACGATGGTGCCGAGAATAATCCCGCGGTGCATCGCCTTACTGTCTTTATAAGAGATGCAGCGCACGGCGGTATGCGGCAGGCCAATGACGCCGAAACAGACCAGCACCGCGAACGAGCTGAGAAAGGTCGGATTGATGACATTGCCCACGCCTTCCGGCGACACCAGCTGCGGATCAATAGTACGCAGTCTGGCGACCGCGGTACTCAGTCCGCCTGCATGGTGGATCACGGCAAACAGCAGCAAAAAGGTGCCGATCAGCATCACCAGGCCCTGCATGGCATCGTTGAGCACGCTGGCGCGAAAGCCGCCAAAAGCGGTGTAGAGCGCGATAGTGCCGCCAAAAATCAGCAGCCCGGTATCGTAGGGAATACCGGCGGCGGTTTCCAGCAGGCGCGCGCCGCCGATAAACTGCACCGTCATGGCGCCGATAAAGGCTACCAGCAGGCTAATGCTCGCCAGCCAGATAAGCAGCGTGCTGCGATAGCGCGCATAGAGCATGTCATTCAGCGTCACCGCGTTATAGCGGCGCGCCAGTATGGCGAACTTCTTTCCCAGCACGCCGAGCGACAGCCAGACCGCCGGCACCTGAATCATCGCCAGCAGCACCCAGCCGAGACCGTACTTATAGGCTGCGCCTGGACCGCCGATAAACGAGCTGGCGCTGATATAGGTGGTGGTGATGGTCATCGCCAGCACAAAGCCGCCCATAGAGCGGCTGCCAAGAAAGTATTCGCTGAGAAAGTTACCCTGACGCTGCTTGCGCATCGCGAACACGGACAGCCCGGCGATCAGCACCAGATAAGCCAGCAGCGGCAGAATGATTTCAGTTTCCATCGTGATCCTCCAGCGGCATCTCGCGGAACACCAGCCGCACCATCAACCAGCACAGGACGATAAACAGCAGCGGGGCGAAAATGCAGGAGAGTTCAAACCAGCGCGGCAGGCCGGTCACGCCGGTTTCATTACCGCCCAGCCAGGCAGAGCCTCCCCAGACGGCCAGGTACGCCAGCGTGAGCCAGAGCGCCCAGCGCGCCTCTTTATTTGCTTGCAGAAAACGCCAGTCCATCATGCAACCTCTACGGCGACAAAAATGAAAAAGGCCGGTATGACCGGCCTTACTCTTATTCAGCGCTGTGCTTACTTATCGTACAGGCCGAGTTTTTTCTCCAGATAGTGGATGTTGGTGCCACCCTGCTGGAAGTATTCGTCGGACATGATCTTCATCTGAAGCTCAATATTGGTCTTGATGCCGTCGATGATCAGTTCCGCCAGCGCGTTCTTCATGCGCGCAATCGCCACGTCGCGGGTTTCGCCGTAGCAGATCAGCTTGCCGATCATGGAATCGTAATACGGCGGCACGCTGTAGCCGGCGTAAATGTGCGATTCCCAGCGCACGCCAAAGCCGCCCGGCGCGTGGAAGCGGGTGATCTTGCCCGGACTCGGCAGGAAGGTGTTCGGGTCTTCGGCGTTGATACGGCACTCGACCGCATGGCCGCGGATCACCACGTCGTCCTGTTTGATAGAGAGCGGCTGACCGGCAGCGATGCGCAGCTGCTCTTTGATCAGATCCACGCCGGTGATCATCTCGGTGACCGGATGCTCAACCTGAATACGGGTGTTCATCTCGATAAAGTAGAACTCGCCGTTTTCATACAGGAACTCGAAGGTGCCTGCGCCGCGGTAACCGATTTCGATACAGGCGTTAGAGCAGCGCTCGCCGATGTAGCGGCGCAGTTCCGGGGTGATGCCCGGCGCCGGCGCTTCCTCGACCACTTTCTGGTGGCGGCGCTGCATAGAGCAGTCGCGCTCGGCCAGATAGATGGCGTTGCCCTGGCCGTCGGCCAGCACCTGAATCTCGATATGACGCGGGTTTTCGAGGTACTTCTCCATATAAACCATGTCGTTGTTGAAAGCCGCTTTGGCCTCCGCCTTCGTCATGTTAATGGACTGCTCAAGCTCTTTATCGCTGCGCACCACGCGCATGCCGCGACCGCCGCCGCCGCCGGACGCCTTGATGATGACCGGATAGCCGATGCGCTTAGCGATGGCCCGGTTTTTCTCCATGTCGTCGCCCAGCGAGCCGTCAGAGCCTGGCACGGTGGGCACGCCCGCTTTCTTCATCGCGGTGATGGCGGAAACCTTGTCGCCCATCAGGCGAATGGTGTCGGCTTTCGGGCCGATAAAGATAAAGCCGGACCGCTCAACCTGCTCGGCAAAGTCGGCGTTCTCAGAGAGGAAGCCGTAGCCGGGGTGAATGGCGACCGCGCCGGTGATCTCCGCAGCGGAGATCAGCGCCGGAATGTTCAGGTAGCTTTTAACGGACTGGGCCGGTCCGATGCAGACGGTTTCGTCCGCCAGCAGCACGTGTTTCAGATCGCGGTCAGCGGTGGAGTGCACCGCCACGGTCTTGATGCCCAGCTCTTTACAGGCGCGGAGAATGCGCAGCGCGATCTCTCCGCGGTTGGCAATGACAATTTTATCCAGCATGGTTCGCCTCGTTATTCGATGACGACCAGCGGCTCGTCAAATTCAACCGGCTGGCCGCTTTCGACCAGAATGGCTTTCACGACGCCAGACTTATCGGCTTCGATCTGGTTCATCATCTTCATCGCTTCAACGATGCAGAGGGTGTCGCCGGCGTTAACTTTCTGACCGATTTCAACAAAGGCTTTCGCATCCGGGCTTGGGGTGCGGTAGAAGGTGCCGACCATCGGCGAACGCACGATATGGCCGCTGATTTCAGCAGGCTTAGCCGCTTCCAGAACGGGCGCGGCGGCAGGCGCGACGGCAGCGGCCAGCGCGGGCTGCGGAGCCGGAGCGGCGAAAGCCTGCTGCATAACCGGATAACCGACATTGGCAGGTGCACGGCTGATACGAACGGACTCTTCGCCCTCGGAGATTTCCAGCTCAGCGATGCCGGATTCTTCAACCAGTTCGATCAGTTTTTTAATTTTACGAATATCCATGAGTGTGGTTCCGTACTCTGTTTAATTGGAATGAGACAGGCGTTTTACTGCCGTTTGTAAAGCCCATGAGTAGCCGTCGGCGCCTAAACCGCAAATTACGCCGGCGGATACGTCAGAAAGATAGGAGTGATGGCGGAAAGGTTCGCGGGCATGCACATTGGAGAGGTGCACCTCAATAAAGGGAATGCTTACCGCCAAAAGGGCATCGCGCAATGCTACGCTGGTGTGCGTAAACGCAGCGGGATTGATAATGATATAATCCACATTGCCTCTGGCCTCATGAATGCGATCGATGAGCTGAAATTCCGCATTAGACTGCAAATGACTCAGTTTCACATCCAGCCTGTTCGCCTGGTCGGTCAGATCGCTGACGATTTGTTGCAGCGTGGTGTGACCGTATTTCTCCGGCTCGCGGGTTCCCAGCAAATTCAGGTTGGGACCGTTTAAAAGCAGAATGTGAAATTTATGCGCCATCGTGCTGCCATCTCCCGCAATCATTGAGGCATCGCGTAAAATACCTTGCTATCTTCCGTTTGTCACCCGCAGCGCGCCAAAAGGCGACACTGCGCGCAACAAAGCCGGGCATTATATCCGTTTCGGGACAATTCGCAGCAAAATACTGGTCTTATCTGCGAAGTTGATCGGGCGTGCCCCGAAGGCCACACCTTTTATCAGAAATGATGCCAGGAAGACAACTTAGCGTGATAACGCGCTGCGGAACTTTTTGTAACGTAACGCTAACAACACCAGCGCGGCCAGGGCGTAAAGGACCGGCTGCGGCGAGAGAACTTTTACCGACCACAGATAGTGAATGGGAGCCAGGATCGCCGCCAGATAGATAAAGTTATGCAGGGTTTGCCAGCGCCGCCCCAGCTTGCGCTGAGCGCGTTGAAAAGAGGTCGCGGTCAGCGCCAGCAGAATCAGCCAGGTCACAATGCCCAGCGTCAGGTAGGGACGCGAAACCAGCTCGCTGCCCAGCAGACGCAGGTTGCCAACGCCCAGCTCCAGCAGGTAGTAACTCAGCAGGTGCAGACAGGCCCAGACAAAGGTCCAGACGCCAAGCAGGCGGCGGGTGCGGATCAGCAGCGGCTGTCTGGCATAGCGCGTCAGCGGCGACACCAGCAGCGTCGCCAGCAGCAGCTTCAGCGCCATCCTGCCGGTAAAGTGCTGAATATCTTTCGCCGGATCGGCGCTCAGCCAGCCCTGATTTGCCGCCATAAAAAGATAAACCAGCGGTAAAAAGGCGGCGAGATGCAGCACGACTTTTAATCCGACGATCTGCTTAAGCGTCAGTCTCACTTAGTAATTCTCCCGTAAATCCAGCCCGCGATAGAGCGACGCCACCTCATCGGCATAGCCATTGAACAGCAGCGTAGGCTGACGCTTCACGCTGAGCGTGCCGCCTGGGCCGATAAAGCGTTCGGTCGCCTGCGACCAGCGCGGATGATCGACATGCGGATTAACATTGGCGTAGAAACCATATTCGTTTGCCGCGATCTGATTCCAGGTCGTCGGTGGCTGATCGCGCGTCAGGGTGATTTTGACGATCGATTTAATTCCCTTAAATCCATATTTCCACGGCACGGTCAGGCGAATCGGCGCGCCGTTTTGCGGCGGCAGCGCTTTGCCATAGACGCCCGTCGAGAGCAGCGTCAGGGGATGCATCGCCTCGTCCAGCCGCAGACCTTCCACATAGGGATAGTCCAGACCACCGCCAATAAAGCGATCTTTCTGGCCAGGCATCTGGTCTGGGGCGTAGAGCGTCTGGAACGCGACAAAGCGCGCGTTGCTGGTCGGCTCGGCCAGTTTAAGCAGCTTATTCAGCTCGAAGCCGACCCAGGGCACCACCATCGACCAGGCCTCGACGCAGCGCATACGGTAGATACGCTGTTCCATCGCGAACTTTTTAAAAATATCGTCCATATTCAGGGTAAGCGGCTTCGCCACTTCACCGTCAATGGTCAGCTGCCAGGGATCGGTTTTCAGCGTGCCGGCGTTGGCGGCCGGATCGGCTTTATCCAGGCCAAATTCGTAGAAATTATTGTAGCCCGACACCTTATCCTCTGGCGTCAGCGTCAGGTTTGCCTGATATTTCTCCGGCTTACTAAAGTCCAGCGCGCGGCCAGCGGGCGCGGCAGGGCGGTCGTTGCCCTTAAACCAGCTCAGCACGTCGGCCTGCGCCGCGCCAGGCAGGCCCAGCGCCGCCGCGCCCAGACCGAGCGTTTTCAACACCTGCCGACGCTGCATATTAAAGATGCTTTCCGGCGTCACGTCGGCTTCAGTCAGATATTTTGTGGGTTTCATCGCTTACCTCCCGGCTCGAACAGGTATCCCAGCATGATGACTATTGCCGATCGCCGCCACTTTCGCTGCCAAAATATGAAATTTCCTGGCATGGTCCGCTGATGAGAATGCGCTGAAAAATGCCTGATGGTCATAACGCGGCATCTGGTACGCATATACTTGCTCATCTCGTGCAGCAGCGCTGCTGCAAGACGAAATTTATGCTATTTTGCTCGCGCTTGCGTCAGGCAGGGCACAGGGCGGGTATAAATGGGTCATCACCGCAGCGAACAGGCACAGGGATGCGATTAACCACGAAACTTTCTGCGTTTATTACATTTTTAAGCTTGCTGGCGATGCTGTTGATGCTGGTAGGCTGCGCTTTTAGCGTTTACTGGCTGACGCACCAGCGCGTTGAGGGACGAGTGCACACGCTGGCGACCGAGGTTGATCAGGCTCTGCTCACGCAGACGCCTGACGAGATGCGGAAATGGATGAAGCATACCATGACCGTGATTAACGCTGAGCGCGTCGAGCTGCGGAGCGCTGACCACTCCTTCTTCAGGCTCAGCCGGCATGAAAACCCCATGCTGGAGGATGAGACCAACCGCTTTATTCAGTATGACGTGCCGCTGATGCACCAGCCGGGCGTGGTTTTGCGCATCGTCGTGCTCGATCCCGCCAGAACCTGGTTCCAGTCTTTTACCGGCGTCTATACGCTGCTTGCGCTGTTGCTGGTAGTCGTGGTGATGAGCCTGCTGCTGTTTATGATGCACTGCTGGCTTAGCCGCCAGTGGCGCGGCATGGAGCGGCTGGAAAAGCGCGCCGAGGCCATCCTGTCCGGCGAACGTACGCTGCTGCCCAGGGGCAGCGCTGACGAGTGGCCGCCGCGCGCCAGTTGCGCTATCGACGTGTTGCTGAACGATTTGCAGGAGGCTGGCGAACAGCGCTTGCGCATCGACACCCTTATCCGCGCCTTCGCCGCGCAGGACAGCCGCACCGGCCTTAATAACCGACTCTTCTTCGATAACCAGCTGGCGACGCTGCTGGAGGATCAGGAGGATGTCGGCACGCACGGCGTGGTGATGATGGTACGTCTGCCCGACCTCGATACGCTCAATGAAACCCTGGGGCCAGCGCTGGTGGACGAGTATCTCTACGATCTGGTCAATATGCTCTCTACTTTTGTGCTGCGCTATCCCGGCGCGCTGCTGGCGCGCTATTTTCGCAGCGATTTTGCGGTCCTGCTGCCGCATCGCAGCCTGAAAGAGGCCAACAGCATTGCCGATCAGCTGATCAACGCGGTGGATTCGCTGCCGCCTATGCACATGGTGAATCGCGACGATCTGATCCACATCGGCATCAGCGCATGGCACAGCGGCCAGACCGTGCCGCAGGTAATGGACAACGTCGAGATGGCGACGCGACGGGCGACGCTGCTGGGGGGCAATAACTGGTCCAACGGCGAGGGAAATCCGCTCGACGCCGGCCGCGGCAGCGTGCGCTGGCGAACGCTGCTGGAAAACACCCTGAGCCGTGGCGGCCCGCGTCTGTATCAGAAACCCGCCGTGTTGCTGGATGGCAAAGTGCATCATCGCGAACTGTTGATGCGGATTTTCGACGGCGATAAAGAGCTGCTGGCCGCAGAATTTATGCCGCTGGTGCTTCAGTTCGGCATGGCGGACAGTTGGGATCGGCAGCTGGTGGCCCGCATTGCCGCCCTGTCCGAAGTCTGGCCGGATGAGACCCTGGCGCTCCCTATCAGCATCGACTCGCTTCTCCAGCGCTCTTTTGTCAACTGGCTGCAAAACATACTGTTGCAGTGCACCAAAGCGCAAAGAAAGCGATTTTTATTTGAACTTGCTGAGGCAGATGTCTGTCAACACATCAATCGACTGGCGCCGGTGTTCCGTGCGCTGCAAGCCTTTGGCTGTCGCATTGCCGTTAATCAGGCTGGCTTAACCGTGGTGAGTAGCGCCTATATCCGGCAATTTCCCATTGATTTAATCAAGCTGGATCCCGGTCTGGTACGCAATATCGACCGACGCACGGAAAACCAGCTGTTTGTGCAAAGTCTGCTGGAAGTATGCAAATCGGCCCAGACGCAGGTTTTTGCCACGGCGGTGCGAACGCATGCGGAATGGCAGACGCTTATTGGATTAGGCGTATCCGGCGGACAGGGCGATCTTTTCGCTCCTTCGCAGCCTGTAAACAGTAATGTGAAAAAATATTCACAACGCTATCATATTTAACCAGTTAAGGGATTGTCTGGACGTTGTGGATTTTTTAGTCGGGCGACGTAACAATATCGCCAGTGCGGCCCGGCGGAAATGTTAGATTTTATGTCGAACAACAACGAAAACAGCTGTTCGTGTCGCAGGTAAAATGGGGTAATTCCGCCGTTTTACACCGGTCAGTTCTCGTTGACAATCGCACAAAGCTAAATTGGTCTATTTTTTCACCGAAGCAGAACGTTTTTGCGCCTTGTGGCGGCTTCGCGTGGTTGGTAAAGTAAGCGGATTTTATTTTCCGCCCCCAGCTTGCAGGATTATCCTTTAGATATGTTTAAAAAATTTCGTGGCATGTTTTCCAATGACTTGTCCATTGACCTGGGTACCGCGAATACCCTGATTTATGTAAAAGGACAAGGCATCGTGCTGAACGAGCCTTCCGTGGTAGCTATCCGTCAGGACCGCGCCGGTTCCCCAAAGAGCGTAGCGGCCGTTGGCCATGATGCAAAGCAGATGCTCGGCCGTACGCCAGGTAATATCGCTGCGATTCGCCCGATGAAAGACGGTGTGATTGCGGACTTTTTCGTGACCGAAAAGATGCTACAGCACTTTATTAAGCAGGTGCACAGCAACAGCTTCATGCGTCCAAGCCCGCGCGTGCTGGTGTGCGTGCCGGTTGGCGCGACTCAGGTGGAACGCCGCGCGATTCGCGAATCTGCGCAGGGCGCAGGCGCGCGCGAAGTCTTTCTGATCGAAGAGCCAATGGCGGCCGCCATCGGCGCTGGTCTGCCAGTGTCGGAAGCGACCGGCTCCATGGTTGTCGATATCGGCGGCGGCACCACAGAAGTGGCGGTGATCTCGCTAAATGGCGTGGTCTATTCCTCTTCAGTGCGCATCGGCGGCGACCGCTTCGATGAAGCGATTATCAATTACGTGCGTCGTAACTACGGCTCGCTGATCGGTGAAGCCACCGCAGAGCGTATCAAACATGAAATCGGTTCCGCCTACCCTGGCGATGAAGTCCGCGAAATCGAAGTACGCGGTCGTAACCTGGCGGAAGGCGTACCGCGCGGGTTCACGCTGAACTCGAATGAAATTCTTGAAGCGCTTCAGGAGCCGCTGACCGGCATCGTGAGCGCGGTAATGGTCGCGCTGGAGCAGTGCCCGCCGGAACTGGCCTCGGACATCTCTGAACGCGGCATGGTACTTACCGGCGGCGGCGCGCTGCTGCGCAACCTGGATCGTCTGCTGATGGAAGAGACCGGCATTCCGGTCGTGGTGGCGGAAGATCCCCTGACCTGCGTGGCGCGCGGTGGCGGTAAAGCGCTGGAAATGATCGACATGCATGGCGGCGATTTGTTCAGCGAAGAATAATCGCCTCAATCGGCTGGAACCTGAGTCGAAATACGCAGGGAGTTGCGTGGAAGCTGACGCACTGCGCGTTGGCGCCAGACGTCCAGCCCGGGGAAATGCGGCGGTGGTCGCATTTCCTTACCTGTTGTCGAGGAACACGCAGAATATATGAAGCCGATTTTTAGCAGGGGACCTTCCCTGCAGTTGCGCCTGTTTTTGGCGGTGATCGTTGCCATTGCGATAATCGTCGCCGATAGCCGCCTGGGTTCGTTTACCCAGATCCGCAACTATCTGGACACATCGGTCAGTCCGTTTTATTTCCTGGCCAACGGCCCGCGACAGATTCTTGATGGTATTTCCGGTTCGCTGGCGTCACGTCAGCAGCTTGAGCTGGAAAATAAAGCCCTGCGCCGCGAGCTTTTCCTGAAAAACAGTAACCTGCTAATGCTGGGGCAGTACAAGCAGGAAAACGCACGCCTGCGTGAACTGCTCGGCTCGCCGCTGCGTCAGGATGAACACAAGATGGTGACGCAGGTTATCTCAACCGGCACCGACCCCTACACCGATCAAGTGGTCATCGATAAAGGCAGCGTCAATGGCGTCTATGAAGGCCAGCCGGTCATCAGCGACAAAGGCGTCGTCGGCCAGGTTATCGCCGTCGGTCAGGTGACCAGCCGCGTGCTGCTGATTTGCGACGCGTCGCATGCGCTGCCGATTCAGGTGCTGCGCAACGATATTCGCGTCATTGCGGCGGGCAACGGCTGTACTGAAGATTTGCAGCTGGAGCATCTGCCAGGCAATACCGACATTCGCGTCGGCGATATGCTGGTGACCTCCGGTCTGGGCGGACGCTTCCCGGAAGGCTATCCGGTTGCCGTCGTCTCCTCCGTGAAGGTGGATACGCAGCGTGCCTATACCGTGATTCAGGCGCGTCCAACGGCCGGTCTGCAACGCCTGCGCTATCTGCTGCTGCTGTGGGGAGCGGATAAAAACGGCGATATGCCGATGGCGCCAGACGAGGTACATCGGGTCGCTAATGAGCGTCTGATGCAGATGATGCCGCAGGTGCTGCCGCCAGCCGGCGAGATGGGACCGCCAGCGCCGTCCGCGCAAATGGGTCCTCCTGCGCCGTCCAGCGTAAACGGCGCGCAAAGCGCGCCGACAAACGCGCGCGGAGGCCAGCCTTGAGTCGATATCGCAGCCAGGGTCGTTGGGTTATCTGGCTGTCCTTTCTTGTCGCCCTTGTATTGCAGATCATGCCGTGGCCGGAACAGTTCTATATGTTCCGGCCTTCATGGATCCTGCTTATCCTGATTTACTGGGTGCTGGCGCTGCCGCATCGCGTTAATGTCGGCACCGGCTTTGTGCTGGGCGGGATCATGGATCTCATTGCGGGATCGACCCTGGGCGTACGCGCGCTGGCGCTCAGCATCATCGCCTATCTGGTCGCCTTTAAATTCCAGCTCTTTCGCAATCTGGCGTTGTGGCAGCAGGCATTAATGGTTATGGTGCTGTCGCTGGCGATGGATGTCATTGTGTTCTGGGCAGAATTTTTAGTGATCAACGTCTCATTCCGGCCTGAAATTTTCTGGAGTAGCGTTATCGACGGTATTCTCTGGCCCTGGCTATTCTTATTGATGAGAAAGATCCGCCGTCAGTTTGCCGTTCAGTAAGGAATATTATGCTATCCCTCTACCTGGCTTCCGGCTCACCGCGTCGACGTGAGCTGCTGACGCAGCTTGGCCTGCGTTTTGAGCGCCTGCATACCGATGTTGAAGAAGTTCGCCGCCCTGATGAAGCGGCGGAATATTACGTGCGTCGCCTCGCGAACGAGAAAGCGCAAGCGGGCGTCGCCGTCGCGGAACGCGATTTGCCGGTGCTGGGCGCCGATACCATTGTGGTGCTGAACGGCGACGTGCTGGAAAAGCCGCGCGACGCCGCCCATGCCGCTGAGATGCTGAGCCGTCTCTCCGGACAGACGCATCAGGTGATGACCGCCGTTGCGCTTGCCGATCGCCGGCACAGGCTCGATTGTTTAGTGATTACCGATGTGACGTTTCGCCTGTTAAGCGCGTCCGACATCGCGGATTATATTGCTACCGGCGAACCCATGGATAAAGCCGGGGCATATGGAATTCAGGGCACAGGTGGAAACTTTGTCCGCAAAATTAATGGAAGCTATCACGCGGTTGTCGGATTGCCGTTGGTTGAGACAGGGGAGTTATTCAGCCATTTTCAGTCACTGCGTGCCGTAAGGGGATAACATGACGGCTGAACTGTTGGTCAACGTCACGCCTTCCGAGACGCGCGTTGCCTATATCGACGGCGGCATATTGCAGGAAATTCATATCGAGCGCGAGGCGCGGCGCGGTATCGTCGGCAATATTTATAAAGGTCGCGTCAGTCGCGTGCTGCCAGGGATGCAGGCCGCGTTTGTCGACATTGGACTGGAAAAGGCCGCGTTTTTGCACGCCTCCGACATTATGCCGCACACGGAGTGCGTCGCAGGCGACGAAAAGAAAAACTTTATCGTGCGCGACATCGCCGAGCTGGTGCGGCAGGGTCAGGATCTGATGGTGCAGGTGGTAAAAGATCCGCTCGGCACCAAAGGGGCGCGCCTGACCACGGATATTACGCTGCCGTCGCGCTATCTGGTATTTATGCCGGGCGCGTCTCACGTCGGCGTCTCTCAGCGTATTGAAAGCGAGCGCGAGCGCGAACGCCTGAAGGCGGTGGTGGCGGACTACTGCGACGATCTCGGCGGCTTTATTATCCGCACCGCCGCGGAAGGCATCGGAGAAGAGGAGCTGGCGCAGGACGCCGCCTTTCTGAAACGACTCTGGACCAAAGTCACCGAACGTAAAAAACGCAATCAGACGCGCTGCCTGCTGTACGGCGAGCTGGCGCTGGCGCAGCGTATCCTGCGCGATTTCGCCGGCGCGGCGCTGGATCGGATTCGCGTCGATTCACGGCTCACCTGCGAGCTGCTGGTGGAGTTCACGCGCGAATACATTCCGGAAATGGCCGACAAGCTGGAACTCTACTCCGGTAAGCAGCCCATTTTCGATCTCTTCGATGTGGAGAATGAGATTCAGCGCTCGCTGGATCGAAAGGTGGAACTCAAGTCAGGCGGCTATCTGATCATCGATCAGACCGAGGCGATGACCACCATCGACATCAATACCGGCGCTTTTGTGGGTCACCGCAACCTGGATGAAACCATCTTCAATACCAATGTTGAGGCGACCCAGGCGATCGCGCGTCAGCTGCGGCTGCGTAATCTCGGCGGCATTATTATCATCGACTTTATCGATATGAGTAATGACGACCACCGGCGTCGCGTGCTGCACTCGCTGGAGTCGGCGCTAAGCAAAGATCGGGTCAAGACCGGTATCAACGGCTTTTCGGCGCTGGGGCTGGTGGAGATGACCCGTAAGCGCACGCGTGAAAGCATCGAACATGTTCTGTGTGAAGACTGTCCGGTCTGTAAAGGCCGCGGCACGCTGAAAACGGTGGAAACGGTGTGCTACGAAATCATGCGGGAAATCGTGCGCGTCCATCACGCCTATGACGCCGACCGTTTTCTGGTGTATGTCTCTCCGGCCGTGGGCGAAGCGCTGAAAAGCGATGAGTCGCATGCGCTGGCAGAGGTGGAGATTTTTGTTGGCAAACAGGTGAAAGTCCATGTCGAACCGCTCTATACGCAGGAGCAGTTCGACGTTGTCATGATGTAATCTCCGTCCGGCGGGGTAAAAAAGCGGCCTTGTTTAGGTTAACATGCGCATTCATACCGATAATTGTCTGACGACGGTTAAGTATGAGAGATAACCATCCGTCAAATGCGGAAGACAAGGAGAGGTGTGTGAGGCAGCTGCCGAGGATTTTGTTACTGCTGGTTGCGACCGTGATTGTGATTGTGGCGCTGCTGGTCAGCGGGCTGCGTCTGGTCATGCCGCACCTCGACAGCTATCGTAGCCAGCTTCTGACGGCGGTTTCGCGCGCCAGCGGCGTCGGCGTTAGCGCCAGCGAGCTGCGCGGCCGCTGGGAAAACTTCGGCCCCACGCTGGAAATCCGCGACCTGGGCGTGGATATGCAAAAAAACGGCAAGCTCGACATCTCGCGCGTCACGCTGGCGCTGGATGTCTGGCAGTCGCTGCTGCACTGGCGCTGGCAGTTTCGCGATCTCACCTTCTGGCAGCTGCGCCTCGACAGTAATCGCCCGCTTTTCTCCAGCGATGAAGAGAAAAACAGCTTCAAGCCCGGCCGCATCAACGAACTCTTTCTGCGTCAGTTTGACCACTTCGATCTGCGCGACAGCTCCATCTTCTTTCGCACGCCTTCCGGCCAGCGCGCTGAACTGGCGATCCCGAAACTCACCTGGCTGAACGAAAGCAATCGCCATCGTGCGGAAGGGGAAGTGAGTCTTTCCAGCTTTACGGGGCAGCACGGCGTAGTGCAGGTGCGACTCGATCTTAACGACAGCGAAGGGCTGCTTAATGATGGACGTATCTGGATGCAGGCGGACGACGTAGACGTGCGGCCGTGGCTGGGACGCTGGATGCGTGACAACACCCGCCTCGACAGCGCGCGCTTCAGCCTGGCCGCCTGGATCAATCTGCGCGACGGCGAACTCTACGCAGGCGATCTGCTGCTGCGCCAGGGGGGCGCGAACTGGCAGGGCGAAGACGGGCAACATCATTTGCAGGTAGACGGCCTGACCGCGCATCTGTCGCGCTTTCAAAACGGCTGGATGGTTAACGTGCCGCAGACGCGTCTGACCACCGACGGCGAAGCCTGGCCAGCGGGCCACTTCGCGCTGCTGTGGCGTCCGCAGGATAAACAGCTGCTCGGTCCTGAGCACCAGGGCGAGGTGCGGGTCAGGGCGACGCAGCTGGTGTTAAAGCATATCGCGCCGCTGGTGCCGCTGTTTGCGCCGCTGTCGCCGTCGCTGTTTGAAAACTGGCGCGCGCTGCAACCGCAGGGCACAGTAGAGGGGCTGGCGCTGGATATTCCCCTTCAGCAGCCGGACCAGACGCGTATTCAGGTAAAATGGCATGATTTTCGCTGGCAGCCGTGGCAGCTGCTGCCGGGCGTCAGCAACCTCGACGGCGAGGTGCGCGGCAGCCTCGCCAACGGCCAGATCAGCGTTGAGATGGGGCGCACCGACGTGCCTTACAGCGCGATGTTTAACGCGCCGCTGGAAATTCACCAGCTGCGCGGTTCGCTGAGCTGGCTGCGCGATCGGCAGGGTCTGACGCTGGACGGGCGCGATCTTGACGTGCAGGCGCGTTCGCTCTGGGCGCACGGCGATTTCCGCTATCAGCAGAATGTCGGCAGCGAGCCGCGTCTCGATATTCTTGCCGGTATCCGCGTCACCAATGCAGGCGACGCCTGGCGCTACTTCCCGCAGCCGCTGATGGGCAAGGCGCTGACCCACTATCTGAGCGGGGCGATCAAAGGCGGCCAGGTCGATAACGCGACGCTGCTGTTTGCGGGTAATCCCAAACTCTTCCCGTTCCGTCACAACGATGGCATGTTCCAGGTCTGGGTGCCCCTGCGTCAGGCGGCCTATGCGTTCCAGCCCAACTGGCCTGACGTCAATCCGGTAGACATCGATCTCAACTTTATCAATGACGGGCTGTGGATGACGTCATCGCACTTCAGGCTGGGCGACGTTGACGTCAGTAATTTCAGCGGAGCCATCCCGGACTATCTCAAAGAGAAGCTGTTGATTGATGGCGACATCAGCGGCAACGGCGATCAGATTGCACGCTATTTTCAGGACACCCCGCTGAAAACGTCTCTGGGAGCGGCGCTGGAGCAGCTGGAGATTAAGGGGCGGACCCAGGGGCATCTGAAGCTGGATATTCCGCTCGACGGCAGGCAGGTGCTCGCCAGCGGCAACGTCGATCTCAATAATAATGCGCTCCACATCAGGCCGCTCGACACCACACTGACCAACCTGACCGGGCGCTTCCGCTTCAGCAATGGCAATCTGGACAGCGACAGGCTGCGGGCCACCTGGTTCGGCCAGCCGGTTAACGTCAGCTTTACCACCAAAGAGAACCCGCAGGACTTTGGCGTTAACGTCAAACTCGACGGCGACTGGCAACCGGCGAAGCTGACGAAAATACCTGCCCAGATCGCCAGCCAGACTGGCGGCCATCTGCCGTGGCAGGGCGACGTCAGCATCACGCTGCCGCATCAGGGCGGGGCGCGTTACGAGGTGGAGCTAAAAGGGGATGCGAAAGAAGTAAGCAGTCGCTTACCTGCGCCGCTGGATAAGGCAAGCGGCACCGCGATGCCTGTCACCGTTAGCGCCAGCGGTGATTTAAAGCAGTTTGAGCTGAGCGGAAGCGTAGCGACCCATCATCGTTTCAATAGCCGCTGGATACTTGAGCCGCAGCTGCGCATTGAACGCGGCATCTGGCTTAACGACGCCCACAGCAAGCCGGCCCTGCCTGACAGCGAAGGCATGGTTCTCAAGCTGCCTGCGCTGGACGGCGAGGCCTGGGCTGGACTCATGATGGCGGGCGGCGCGTCAGGCGCGCGTAACGCCGGCGAAATGGGTGGCGTGCGCTTACCAGGCAATTTCACGCTGCGCAGTCCGGCGGTTACGCTGGCAGGTCAGCAGTGGCACGACGTTGACGCTACGCTCAGCCAGGGCAAGGACGGCGGCGGCAGCGTCAGCATTAAGGGACGCGAAATCCGCGGCGCGCTGGAGATGGCGCAAAACGCGGCATGGCGGGTGGCGCTCGACTACCTCTACTACAATCCTGAATGGCAGGGCGGCGGCAGCCAGCAGCAGCAAAAAGCGAGCCAAATCGATTTTAGCCGCTGGCCTGCGCTCCAGCTGAGCTGCGCCGAATGCTGGCTGCGTGGACAGAAGTTCGGCCGCATGCAGGCGGAGGTGACGCCGAAAGGTGATACGTTAGCGCTTACTAACGGTCTGGTGGATACCGGCAGCTCGCGACTTAACGTTTCAGGCGAATGGGTCAATCGCCCTGACGCGCCGCGCACATCGCTGAAAGGCACGCTAAGCGGCAGCAACATTAACAATGCGACCAACTGGTTTGGCGTTAACACCCCGCTGCGCGATGCGTCATTCAAGGTCGATTACGATCTACACTGGCGTTCAGCGCCGTGGCAGCCGTCGGAAGAGACCCTGAGCGGCACGCTAAAAACCCACTTTGGCAAAGGGCAGATCGCCGATGTGAATACCGGCACGGCAGGACAACTGCTGCGTCTGATGAGCTTTGATGCGCTGCTGCGCAAGCTGCGCTTTGATTTCAGCGACACCTTCAATGATGAGGGCTTCTATTTTGACTCTATCAACGGCACCGCATGGATTGAAAACGGCGTAATGCGCACCGATAACCTGCTGGTGGATGGGCTGGAAGCGGACATCGCTATGCAAGGCAAGGTGGATTTAGTCCGGCGTACTATCGACATGGAAGCGGTCGTCGCGCCGGAAATCTCGGCGTCGGTGGGCGTGGCGACAGCCTTCGTCATCAACCCGGTCGTCGGCGCGGCGGTGTTTGCCGCGAGCAAAGTGCTGGCGCCGCTGTGGAATAAAATCTCCCTGTTGCGCTACCACATCAACGGCCCGCTGGATAAGCCGCAAATCAACGAAGTGCTGCGCAAACCGCGCGAAGAAGAGAAGAAGTGAATTTGACGCCGTCGGGGAATTGCCGCAGGCTAGTAAAATCTGACTTTGTCCACCCAGGGCCAACCGGCGCTGGCGCAGAATGCGTGTGACATTCTCATTATCCGAGCATAAAACGAGCGAGATACGATGACTCTGAACCTGGTAAGTGAGCAGTTGCTAACTGCTAACAATATTAATCAGCAGGACCTGTTTTCCCTGTTAGGGCAGCTTTCAGAACGTCGTCTGGATTATGCCGATCTCTATTTTCAATCCAGCTTCCATGAATCCTGGGTGCTGGAAGACAAAATTATTAAAGATGGCTCCTGGCATATCGACCAGGGCGTAGGCGTGCGCGCGGTCAGCGGCGAAAAAACCGGGTTTGCCTATGCCGACCAGATTACGCTGAACGCGCTGCGTCAGTCTGCGGAAGCAGCACGCAGCATCGTGCGCGAACAGGGCGACGGCAAAGCGCACACGCTCTCCAGCGTAATGCATCGCGCGCTTTATCAGCCGATTAACCCGCTCGACAGCCTGACGCGTGAAGATAAAATTGCGCTGTTGCAGCGCGTGGACAAGGTGGCGCGCGCCGCTGACGCGCGCGTTCAGGAAGTGAACGCCAGCCTGACCGGCGTCTACGAGCAGGTACTGGTGGCCGCTACCGACGGTACGCTGGCAGCAGACGTGCGTCCGCTGGTGCGTCTCTCCGTCAGCGTGCTGGTTGAGGATCAGGGCAAGCGCGAACGCGGTTCCAGCGGCGGCGGCGCGCGTGTCGGCTACGAATTTTTCCTCGCCGACGAAAACGGCGATGTGCGCGCCGACGCCTGGGCGAAAGAGGCGGTGCGCATGGCGCTGGTTAATCTCTCCGCCGTGGCCGCGCCTGCGGGCACCTTGCCGGTGGTGCTGGGCGCAGGCTGGCCGGGCGTGCTGCTGCACGAAGCGGTCGGCCATGGACTCGAAGGCGACTTTAACCGTCGTGAAACCTCCGTATTCAGCGGCAAAATGGGTCAGCTGGTGGCGTCCGAGTTGTGTACCGTGGTGGATGACGGCACCATCGAGGGTCTGCGCGGTTCGCTGGCGGTGGACGATGAAGGCGTGCCGGGCCAGTACAACGTGCTGATCGAAAACGGCGTGCTGAAAGGCTATATGCAGGACAAGCTGAATGCGCGTCTGATGGGCGTCGCGCCGACCGGCAACGGTCGCCGCGAGTCCTATGCGCATCTGCCGATGCCGCGCATGACCAACACCTATATGCTGGCGGGCAAATCCACGCCGCAGGAGATTATCAGCAGCGTCGAGTACGGTCTCTACGCGCCGAACTTCGGCGGCGGTCAGGTTGACATTACCTCCGGCAAATTTGTCTTCTCTACCTCAGAAGCCTATCTGATTGAGAAGGGCAAAGTTACCCGGCCGGTGAAAGGCGCCACGCTTATCGGCTCCGGCATTGAGGCGATGCAGCAAATCTCAATGGTCGGCAACGATCTGGCGCTGGATAAAGGCGTGGGCGTCTGCGGCAAAGAGGGCCAGAGCGTGCCGGTCGGCGTCGGCCAGCCAACGCTGAAGCTGGATAAACTGACCGTCGGCGGCACCGCCTGATACCGATGACGGCCTGCCTTCGGGCGGGCCGTCAGCTTGCGCGGTGCTGTTGATACTGCTCTGCCACCTGCTGAAAATACTCGGTCAGATAGTCGATGCAAACCTGCACCTTTAGCGGCAGCTTATCTTTTTCGGTATAGAGCGCGTAAACCGGACGCGGATCGGACTGATACTGCGGAAAAAGAATATCGATCTCGCCTGCGTTAATTTCCTCAATCACCCACATCATCGGCACATAGGCGATGCCGTTTCCGGCTTTCAGCCAGCGAATCAGCGTCAGCGAGTCGTTGGTGACAAAACGCCCCTGCGGCGACAGCCGCGTCACCAGCCCCTCAGGCGCAATCAGCTCAAAGTTGTTATCAGGCCGCACGCTGTATTCCAGCCAGGCGAAGTTATCGACGTCTGCCGGTTTCTCCGGCGCGCCATGCTGTTGCAGATAGCTTTTCGCTGCGCACACCACCATAGGCATCGCGCCAAGACGGCGCGAAAAAAGGCTGGAGTCCTTTAGCGCGCCGACGCGGATCACCAGATCCAGACCATCAGCAATTAAGTCCGGCGCCGGGATGCCCGCCACCAGATTGACGCTAAGGCCCGGATATTCGCGCAGCATGTTGGTGGTCATCTCCGCCAGCACGTTCTGCGCCATCGTGGATGAGCTACCGATGCGCAGCGTGCCAATCGGGGTATTATTAAAGGCATAGAGCTGCTCATGCACCTGAGACGCTTCCGCCAGCATGCGGCGACAGCCCTGATAATAGATTTTACCGGCCTCGGTCAGGCCGATGCTGCGCGTGCTGCGATTAAGCAGCTTTACCTGAAGCTCATCTTCCAGTCTGGCTACAATCTGGCTGATAGACGAGACGCTAAGGTGAAGCTGGCGTGCCGCGGCGGTAAAAGAGCCTAATTCAACCACTTTGGCGAAAATGGACATGCCTTTCAGTCGTTCCATTGTTTACTCTGGCTAAAAAGTGATTTAGGTCACATTCTGTAGAAAACGTATAGTCAGGCGCGTTACTATATGCGCGCCGGGGTATTTCCCGATGATTCTCTTTTGCCCGGGACAGGTTAAGCTAACCCCCGGCAAAACGCCTGTTACCGCCCGATGATACGCTATTATTTACTTTGCGGTGGTTCGGATGTTGCCATCCGCCGTCATCGATCCGTCACGGCTGGTGGTCAGACAGGCTCAGGATCACCCCGGCAAGGTCGAACTAAGGATCCCTGATGAGTGTGCTTCCGGTTTTTGTCGTATTTGGGCTTTCATTCCCGCCCATTTTCATTGAATTAATAGTCTCGCTGATGCTGTTCTGGTTAGTGAAACGCCTGCTGACGCCAAGCGGGATCTACGATCTTGTCTGGCATCCGGCCCTTTTTAACACGGCGCTTTACTGCTGTGTGTTTTACCTGGTATCCCGTCTTTTCATCTGAGGTTTAAGTGAAATCGCTAATAAGAAAAATCGCGCGCTACGCGATTACTATCCTGCTGGTCATCATCGCTGTGATTATCATCTTCCGCGCCTGGGTGTTCTACACCGAGTCGCCGTGGACGCGCGACGCTAAATTCGCCGCTGACGTGGTCGCTATCTCGCCGGATGTGACGGGGCTGATTACTGAGGTGCCCGTCCACGATAACCAGCTGGTAAAAAAAGGCGACACGCTGTTTGTCGTGGATCGTCCGCGTTACCAGAAAGCGCTGGAGCAGGCGCAGGCTGACGTTGAATACTATCAGGCGCTGGTCAGCGAAAAGCGCCGTGAAGCGGCGCGCCGCAATCAGCTCGGCACGACGGCGATGTCGCGCGAGGCCATTGAGCAGGCGAATAACGATCTGCAAACCAGCGAACATCAGCTGGCGAAATCGATCGCGACGCGCGATCTGGCGAAGATCGATCTGGATCGCACCGCCATCGTTGCGCCGTCTGATGGCTGGGTAACTAACCTTAACGTCTACCAGGGCGAGTTTATCACGCGCGGATCGGTCGCCGTCGCGCTGGTACAGCAGCGCTCTTTCTATGTGCTTGCCTACCTTGAAGAGACCAAACTGCACGGCGTACAGCCCGGCTATCGCGCGGAAGTCACCCCGCTCGGCAGCAATGTCGTGCTGCGCGGCACCGTCGATAGCGTCGCGGCTGGCGTCACCAACAGCAGTAGTTCGGTCGACAGCAAAGGCATGGCGACCGTGGACTCTAACCTGGAGTGGGTGCGTCTGGCGCAGCGCGTGCCGGTGCGTATTCGCCTCGATCAGCAGCCGGGCAACCGCTTCCCGGCGGGTACGACCGCCACCGTGGTGATTACCGGTCAGAGTGACCGCGCCGATACGCAGGTTTCCCCCGTAGCGCGTCTGTTTAACCGCCTGCGTGAGTTTGGTTAAGCGGGGCCGATATGATCGAGTTCCTGCGCTTTCCGATCAAGCTGACCTTCGCGCTGGTCGCAGCGCTGATGATTGGCTTTCACCTCAACCTTGAAACGCCCCGCTGGGCGGTGATGACCGCCGGCATCGTTGCCGGCGGCACCGCTTTCGTTGCGGGCGGCGATCCTTACTCCGGCGCACTGCGCTATCGCGGCGTTCTGCGTATTATCGGCACCTTTATCGGCTGTATCGCTGCGCTAACAATTATGATTGCCACGGTTCGCGCGCCGGTAGTGATGCTGCTGCTGTGCTGCGCCTGGGCGGGTATCTGCGTCTGGCTCTCCTCGCTGATCAAGGTTGAAAACTCCTACGCGCTGGGACTGGCTGGCTATACCGCGCTGATCATCGTGGTCACGGCCGACGCCAACAACGGTCTGACGCTGGTTCCGCAGTTTGCCGTGGAGCGCTGTAGCGAGATTGTATTAGGGATTCTCTGCGCCATTCTGGCCGATATGATCTTCTCGCCGCGCTCCATCAAAAAAGTCATTGATAGCGAAGTGGACAACCTGCTGGTGGCGCACTATCGGCTGTTGCAGCTGTGCGTGGCGCACGAGGATAAAGAGGAAGTGGATAAGGCGTGGAGCGCGCTGGTGCGCCGCACCACGGCGCTCGGCACCATGCGCGGCCAGCTAATGATGGAGTCGTCGCGCTGGCAGAACGCCAACCGCCGTCTGCAAATGCTTAATACGCTGTCGCTGACCATGATCACCCAGGCAGCGGAAACCTTTCTGATTCAAAACTCCCGTCCGGAATATATTCCGTCGCAGTATCGTCTGCTGATAGAGAAGAGTGTGGACAATGCTGCGGACGTACACCGCCGCATGAAGGTCATGCGGCGGGTTATTGGGGCGAGCAAAGAGGGCAAAGCGCCGGTTACGCTTGTCAGCTGGGTCGGCGCGGCCACCGAATATCTGCTGTTGCTGAAGGGCATCAAAAGCAACAGCCGCATTACCACGCTGGAAGAGAACATTCTTCAGCGCGAAGTGGTGATCCAGGCGCGCTCCGCCGAAACCCACCACGCGATGATCAACGGCATCCGGACCTTTGTCGCGACCGCGCTTGGCTCGCTGTTCTGGCTTTATACCGGCTGGACATCGGGCAGCGGCTGTATGGTGATGCTGGCGGTAATCACGGCGCTGGCGATGCGCGTGCCGAATCCGCTGATGATGGCGAAAGACTTTTTCTACGGCATGATATTCGCGGTGCCGCTTAGCTCGTTCTACTTTATGTACCTGCTGCCCAGCACTCAGCAGAGCGCGCTACTGCTCTGCATCGCCATCGGTCTGCTTGGCTTCTTTAGCGGTATCCTGATACAGCGTCGTCAGCTAGGCACGCTGGGCGCGTTAGCCGGTACGATCAACGTTCTGGTGCTGGATAACCCCATGACATTCCACTTCAACGTTTTTCTCGACAATGTGCTGGGGCAGATGATCGGCGCTTTTCTGGCGCTGATGGTCATTCTGTTGATTCGCGATAAGTCGAAAGCGCGCACCGGGCGCAAGTTGTTGAACCGCTTTATGTACGCCGCCGTCTCGGCGATGACCACCAATCAGGCGCGTCGGCGCGAAAACCATTTGCCGGCGCTCTACCAGCAGCTGTTTATGCTGCTGAACCTGTTTCCCGGCGACATCGATAAGTACCGCATCGCCCTGACGCTAATCATTGGCCATCAGCGGCTGCGCAATGCGGACGTGCCGGTCAACGCCGATCTCTCTGCTTTCCATCGCCAGCTGCGTTCCACGGCGGACCAGGTGATTTCGGCGCGCAGCGATGAGAAGCGACGTCACTATTTTGAAAAGCTGCTGGCGGAGTTCGAGGTTTATCAGCAGAAGCTGGTGCAGTACGACGCGCCGCTTAGCGTTACCGAGCCGGTAAAACGGCTGGCCGATATGCTCAGCAAATACCAGAACACCCTTATTCAGATCTAAAGCTGACCGCTGCCGTGCGCAGCGGTCTCCTCAATCCCGCCCCTCTCTGAGACGCCTGCTTTTGCCATCTATACTTTTCTGACAGGAAAAAACTGACAGGAGCGATCTTATGACTACCCCCCTACACAGCAGCGAACTGTTTCAGACCGGCTATCTGGTCGATGGCGAGTGGCGACGCGCCGCGACAACCTTTGACGTCGTCAATCCGGCAACCGGCGAGGTGCTGGCGAGCGTCGCGAAAGCCGGTAAAGCTGAAACCGAACAGGCGATTGCGGCGGCGGCGCGTGCGTTCCCCGGCTGGCGTGCACAGACTGCTAAAGCGCGATCTGAAATTCTTTATCGCTGGTATCAGCTGATGATCGACAACAAAGCCTGGCTGGCGCAGCTGATGACGGCCGAACAGGGTAAGCCGCTAAAAGAGGCAGAGGGCGAAGTGGAATACGCTGCGAGTTTTATTCAGTGGTTTGCTGAACAGGCGAAGCGCGCAAACGGCGAAATTATTCCACCCGCTAAACCAGGGTCGCGCATTCTGGCGACGCGTGAACCGATTGGCGTTGTCGCGGCCATTACCCCCTGGAATTTCCCCATGGCGATGCTGACGCGCAAGCTTGGTCCCGCGCTGGCGGCGGGCTGTACCGGCATTATTAAACCCGCCAATAATACGCCGCTGAGCGCGTTTGCGCTGCTGGCGCTGGCGAAAAAAGCGGGCGTGCCGGACGGGGTGCTTAATGCGGTGGCGGGTGATACCCACGCTATCAGCGACGCGATTATGGCGAGCAGCGTGGTGCGTAAAATCTCCTTTACCGGCTCGACTCAGGTGGGCAAAACGCTGGTGCGCAACGCCGCCGAGACCATGAAAAAAGTGTCGATGGAGCTGGGAGGCAATGCGCCCTATATCGTGTTTGAGGATGCGGACATCGACGCGGCGGTGAAAGGCGCGATTGCCAATAAATTCCGCAATGCCGGCCAGGTGTGCGTCAGCGTAAACCGTTTTTATATTCATGAGGACGTCTACGATCGTTTCGTCAATCAGTTGGCTGACGAGGTGAAAAAGCTCAAGGTAGGTAATGGCGTCGAGGAAGGCGTCGTCGTCGGGCCGCTGATCGAGGCTTCCGCCGTGGATAAAGTAGAAGAGCACGTGAAAGATGCCAGAGCCAAAGGCGGACGCATCGTTACCGGCGGCGAACGCCACGCGCTGGGCGGCAACTTCTGGCAGCCGACGGTCATCGCCGATGCGCACGAAGAGATGAAGCTGGCGCAGGAAGAGACATTTGGTCCGGTCGCGGCCTGTTTCCGCTTTAGCGATGAAGCCGAGGTGATCCGCCGCGCTAATGAGACTGAGTTTGGTCTGGCGGCCTATTTCTATACGCAGAATTTGCAGCGTGTCTTCCGCGTTTCGGCCGCGCTGGAAAGCGGCATGATCGGTATAAACGAGTGCGCGGTCTCTACCGAGCTGGCGCCTTTCGGCGGCGTAAAAGAGTCAGGTCTGGGCCGCGAAGGGTCGGTGCTGGGCCTGGAAGAGTATCTCGAAGTTAAAGCGCTGCATATTGGCGGCTTAAGCGAGAGTTAACGCGCGGGCGGCTTAAAGCCGTTCTCTGGGAAGGACAGGAGCCTTCACGATGAAAACTGAGCGTTTCGACTTCAATGAGATTGTTGACCAGTCCCATTTTTTCCGTCAGTTCAGTGAGCGCTTTGAGCTGGATACGCGGCAGATACAGGATCTGGATGCGTTATGGGACGTAATGACCGGCGACGCGCTGCCGATGCCGCTGGAAATCGAATTTATCAACCTGGGAAAAGGGCAGAGGCGGCGCTATGGGGCGCTGATCCTGCTGTTTGAAGAGGCGGAAGAGGAACGGGAGGGTCAGCTCCGCTTTACTGTCCGGTAACGCAATAAAAAAGGCCCCGACAGGCGGGGCCAAAGGGTTCGTCAGCAGTTGACGAGGAATTATTTATAAAGTTCAGCAGTGATGTGGTAGTTGTCGCCCGTGCGCGCTTCGATCACTTTATACGCGCTGGCACCTTGCTCATCAGCTTTCTGAGAAAGCTGCGCGCGGTAGTCCATCGGCGCGCCCGCTGTACCACTAATTGTCACTGTCCCCGCAGGCTGCATGTTCTGTGCCTGTTCTCCGGTAATCAGCTGCGCTGCCTGAGCGCCAAATGCCATTACAGAAAGCAGGCTAACGGTTGCGATGGTTGCTTTGATTTTCATTGTTCGTCTCCTTAGTACAATCAACAACCTGCGGTAAAGAGAAAGGGATGCCGGTCGTCGATTTCTCCAGGCGTCGCACAGACGCCCGGTCGGTTAATTATTTATACAGCTCAGCTGTAACGTGATATGAGTCGTCCAGGTGGTTCTCAATGATGCGATAGTGGCCTGCGCCCTGTGCATCGGCTTTCTGAGAAAGCGCCTGACGCATATTGGTCTGATCGCCGTCATGGCCGCTGATGCTGATGGTCTGATTCAACGGCTGCAAGGTTTCTGCCTGCTGGTCGGATACCAGACTGGCTGCGCTGGCGCCAAAGGACAAAATGGAAGCCAGACCTGCGATAGCAATAAGAGATTGAGTTTTCATTTCTACTCTCCTGAATTTATCGACCAGACAATCCGATGCGCAACGCGCGCTTCAAAGGGATCGCCTGAGCAATGTCTCTGGTTAAGCGACCTTATTTGTACAGCTCGGCAGTGGCATGGTAGTTGCCGTTGTTATACGCCTCGATAACACGATAGGCGCTGGCACCTTGCTGTTCTGCTTTGGCGTTCAGTTCTTCATTAATTTGCGCAGGGGAACCCGCCACGCCGCTGACGCTCACTGAGCCGATAGACTGCAGGTTTTGCGCCTGTTCAGCGTTAACGGATTCTGCTGCAAAAGCACCGAATGACAGGGCAGACAGAATGCTTAGCGTAGCGATGGTAGTTTTAACTTTCATGTTTATTTCCTCGTCGTCTGTTTTTCTCTTTTTGTTTGGTGTGATTTGCATCACGAAAAGAAGTATAGAACTAATAACGCATGAAATTAATACCTGCCTAATAATGATTTGTTGTTATTCTTTATCCTTATGGTTCATTTTTATGCTTTATCGTTATAAAAAACGCCTGGAAATTAGCCATATCAGGTTAAATTGACGTAAAAACAATCGGATAGAGCACTTTATCTTTTTGTGCGAAAGAAGGGGGTCAATCTGGCTGGTTATTGATTTAGATCTGGGTAATGCCGCCATGTGCGTAGTGTAAAGCAGCGTAAAATAGCGCAAAAGGTTAAGCAGGCCAAAAGGTATGACCAAAGCGCGCGCGTGGAGCAGCAGCAGCAGGAATAAGTCAGCGGGGCTGCCGTACGGAGAAAAAGAGAAGGGCGGAGGTGACCAGCAGGGGCTGCCGGTCACGGCTGTGCTTTACAGCTCCTGCTCAAACAGCCTGAGAATGGCGTCGTGAAGTTTCCTGACGGTAAAGGCGCGGGCCGGAGTAATAAAAATGGTATCGTCGCCGGCAATGGTGCCGAGAATCCCTTCCGCTTTGCCCAGCGAGTCAAGCAGGCGTGCAATGAGCTGCGCTGCGCCGGGGCTGGTATGAATCACCACCAGCGCGTCGTTATAATCGACATCCAGCACCAGGTTTTTCAGCGGGCTGGTGGTGGTAGGCACGCCAAGTTCCGCTGGCAGGCAGTAGACCATCTCCATTTTGGCGTTGCGCGTGCGTACCGCGCCAAATTTAGTCAGCATACGAGAAACCTTCGACTGGTTGATATTCTCGAAGCCTTCATCCTGTAACGCCTGAACAATCTCACCCTGAGAGCTGAATTTCTCTTGTTTTAATAAGGCTTTAAACGCTTTTATCAATTCGTCTTGTTTTGATGGGTTTCGCATAAGCTACCACTAAAGAAAAATAAATGCCGGACGCCTGCCGTCAGCAGATACATTATTATGCATATGAATGAATTTTTATGCAATTGGTCGATAAGGCAGGCGGGCGCCGCAGTGTGCGGGCGGCAATCATAGCAAAGTTTTTTGTACAGACCAAAAAAACGGCCTGATGGCGGCTAAGCGAAGGTTGCAGAATTGTTATACAATTGGGAAGTAATAACTGATAACCATCATGGCCGTGCTCTATCTGCTATCGGCATCGTTGTCGGTCATTCAGGCGCGTTGTGCTGACAAAGTCTTAACCCGGAAGATTAAGTGCTGCTGCACGCATAATGAACAGTGGATTTGTCATCGTCTGAGAAGTTGATTCAGGTCTGGACACAGATGGAAATTCGGCTCTACTCTGCCCCACCTTAATAAGGAGTACAGAATGAAAGTTGCCGTTCTTGGCGCTGCTGGCGGAATTGGTCAGGCGCTTGCCCTTCTGTTAAAAACTCAGCTTCCTGCGGGGTCTGAATTATCACTTTATGATATCGCGCCGGTAACGCCCGGCGTGGCGGTAGATCTGAGTCATATCCCGACCGCGGTAAAAATTCAGGGATTCAGCGGCGAAGATGCCACGCCTGCGCTACAGGGCGCAGACCTGATTTTGATTTCGGCAGGTGTGGCGCGTAAGCCTGGCATGGATCGCGCCGATCTGTTTAACGTTAACGCCGGCATCGTGCGTAACCTGATGGATCAGGTAGCGCAAACGGCGCCCAAAGCGCTGATCGGCATCATCACCAATCCGGTCAATACCACCGTGGCGATTGCCGCCGACGTTCTGAAAAAACATGGCGTCTATGACAAAGACCGTTTATTCGGCGTTACCACGCTGGATGTCATTCGCGCCAATACCTTTGTGGCGGAGCTAAAAGGCAAACAGCCGAATGAGATTGAGGTGCCGGTCATTGGCGGTCACTCCGGCGTAACTATTCTGCCTCTGCTGTCGCAGGTTAAGGGCGTCAGCTTTAGCGATGAAGAGATCGCCAGCCTGACGAAACGCATCCAGAATGCAGGGACCGAAGTGGTTGAAGCCAAAGCCGGCGGCGGTTCGGCGACGCTGTCAATGGGCCAGGCCGCCGCGCGATTTGGGCTATCGCTGGTTCGCGCCTTGCAGGGCGAAGCGAACGTGGTGGAGTGCGCCTATGTTGAAGGCGACGGCGAATACGCTCGCTTCTTCTCGCAGCCGCTGCTGCTGGGTAAGAACGGCATAGCGGAGCGCCGTTCGATCGGCACGCTCAGCGCCTCTGAGCAGCAGGCGCTGGAAGGGATGCTGGAGACGCTGAGAAAAGATATTGAGCAGGGCGAAAATTTTGTGAAGCAGTAGAGGACGCCTTCAGGCGAAAAAGCTGACTCTGCATGAGGCCCGCTTCGGCGGGCCTTGTTTTTGCCAGCGGCACCGGCTGTGCCGGTTTACAGGCCCGGACTGGCCGGGCCGGGTAATTTAAAGTCCGCCGGACTTAAAGGTACGCGCGGCGGGCGCGCCATTGCTGGCTGGCGTTTTCTTGCCCAGCGTCTCCATGCGAACCTGGAAGGGCGGGAAGGGCATCTCAATACCGTGTTCAGCAAAGCCTTTCAGAATCAGCTGATGCAGCTCATGGCGCAGCGGCATGCGATGGCCCATCTCTGCGGCATGAATACGCAGCTCAAACAGCTGAATGCCCTGCTGCAGGTCCACCAGGAAAACGTCCGGCGCAGGCACATCCAGCACATAGCTACAGCGTTCGCATGCCTGTCTGAGCAATGTCGTCACCTCTTCGCTGTTCACATGCGCAGGGGCCGGGATGGTCAACACGACGCGCGTTACCGAGTCAGAGAGCGACCAGTTAACGAACTGTTCGGTGATAAAGGCCTTATTCGGCACGATAATCTCTTTGCGGTCCCAGTCGATAATGGTGGTGGCTCGCGTATTGATGCGCGTGATACTGCCGGTAAGATCGCGGATGGTCACGGTGTCGCCGATACGGATCGGCTTTTCAAACAGGATGATCAGGCCGGAAATAAAGTTGGCGAAAATCTCCTGTAAGCCAAAACCCAGTCCCACACCCAGGGCGGCGACCAGCCATTGCAGCTTCGACCATTCGATGCCGATCATAGAGAAGCCGATCAGGCCGCCAATCAGCATCAGCACGTATTTCGTCAGGGTGGTAATGGCGTAACCGGTGCCGGGCGTCAGATTAAGGTGTTGCAGCAGCGCCAGCTCCAGCAGCGCAGGCATATTACGCACCAGCTGCGTCGTGATGATTAACACCAGAATGGCAATAAACACTGACCCCAGGGTAATCGGCTGAATGCTCTCTACCCCCTGCACCGTGGTGCTGACGTCCCACAGGCGGATATTCTCCATAAAGCCGAACGCGGAGTGGATTTCGGACCAGAGCACAATCACCGATACCAGCGCGATCAGCGTCAGAATAGAGCGCACCAGCCGCAGCGACTGGGCGCTGATGGCGTCGAGATCGATAATAGGTTCATCAACCTCCACTTCGCCATTCTGCGCCGCTGAGTCTTTCTCTTCTTCATGACGCGCGCGATTGGCCAGCATATCGGCGCGGCGCTGACGGGCGCGATCGAAGGCGATGCGGCGTCGCTGGATCAGCATCCAGCGGCGAATAATGTGATAAATCACCAGCAGCAGGAACCAGATGGCGACCGAGGTTTCCAGACGGGCCAGCAGCGCCTGCGCCGTCGCCAGATAGCCAATCATGGCGGCGAGGGCGGCCACCAGCGGAATGGCGATCATCAGGTTCCACAGCACCCGATTCACCAGATTGTCGCCGTTGCCTTCTTTATCCAGGTAGAGCGGAATACCCGCGCGTTTCAGGCTCACGGTAACGATAGAGAGCGCGCCGCAAATCAGAATAAAGCAGAGCCTGCCGAGCGTGGCTGAAAACTGCCTGTCGTCCATATTGGCAAAGGCAATCAGCAGCATAATCAGCGGCACAATCAGGCCGATGGTCAGCGAATAATAGCGGGTCGCGCGCGCCACGCGGGTCTGCGGCCAGCGGAAATGCACCACAAACAGGCCATTGGGACGGGCGAACGCGGCGCTGATCATAAAGGCCCACAGCAGCGGCAGCGTTGCGGTAATGCCATCGCCGAACGCCACCGCGATGGGATAGGGCCAGGCGTGCTGTAGACCATAGCCGAGCGCGGCCCACAGCACCGGCAGCGGCAGCGCGACCAGAATCGACCAGAAAACGGTGCGCACCGTCAGGCGGAAGCGATCCTGGGTAACTTTGCCGACTTTACTTGCCGAACGCGCCAGAAAATCATTGAAATGGCGACGCGTCCTGATGCTGAAGCCGACCAGCAACACCGCGCCAAGCAGCGGCAGCACGGTCTCGCGGCTGGTCACCATCATCGCCAGCGCTTTGCCCAACTGGCCCAGCGTATCCAGCGACAGCAGGCGCGACAGATCGCGAGCGACCTCCACCGGATAGTTGAGTCCAATGGGGCTAATATCCGCCGTCCAGAAAAGATAGCGGTGAGCCGCCTCTTTAACGTCAATCAGGGCATCCTGGAGCTGAGTATTGGCCACCTTGAGCTTGGTGATCTCCAGAATCAGCGTGTCGCAGCCGGAAATCAGCGAATTAAGCAGCTCGCGCTGAGTCTTTAGCTGCGCATCGAGAATCCGGCGCTGCTCGGCGGTAAAGGGCTGACCGTCGGCCTGATGCGCGTTGCGCAGCCCTTCCTGCTGTTGTAGCAAGTCTTCGTAGCGCAGGCGCTGCACGCGCAGCTGCGCCATTTCGTTATCAATCTGCTGCGACTTAGGCATTTCTGGCAGTCGCGCCACCTGCGCGCGCAGCGCTTCGCCCAGCACATTTGACGCGCCCAGCCACTGGGACTGCTCGCGCAGCGTGCTCAGCGCCTGACGGACCTGAATAATCTGATTGGTCGCCAGTCGCTGCTGCGAGGCGACCAGATCCATGCGCTGCGCCTGCTGGTTTAGCGCGCCGGAGAGGTCGCGGTTAACGCGAAACTGATCGCTGATGGCAGGCGGCAGATTGCCGCTGTTTTCCGCCAGCTGCTCCGTGCGCGCCAGCGCCAGCTCCGCCTCGCGCTGACGCTGCTCATTGAGCTGGTTGCGCAGCGACTGAAGATAGTTGTCCAGCTGCGCCGCTTTACGCTGGTGGAGGTCGGCGCGCATACGCGCCAGTTCCTGACGGTTATTGGCGGAGAGCTGCGCCAGCTCCAGCTCGTCGACGCGGGCTTTAT
Source organism: Candidatus Pantoea deserta (assembly GCF_003813865.1). GTDB lineage: Bacteria > Pseudomonadota > Gammaproteobacteria > Enterobacterales > Enterobacteriaceae > Pantoea > Pantoea deserta. Next base: position 66,090 of record NZ_RMVG01000018.1, on the reverse strand, counting down.
TCAGCGCGTTCTCCGCCTGGCGCGCCCACAGCTGCGCCTGAGCCTGCGGCGACGTCATGCCGGCGCCGCTTTGCAGACTGCGATCGCTCTCAGTCATGGCGCGGCGCGCATCGGTTTGCTGCTGGGGAAGCTGCGACAGCGAATCGCTGATTTCGCGCGCGCGGTCCTGCTCCTGCTGCGCCTGGCGACCCTCTTCCAGCAGCTGACTGCTGACCTGCAAAATTTCCTGATCCAGCTGGGCGCTGCTCATCGAGGCGCGCACGCTTTTAGTGCTGTCGTCCAGGGCGGAGATTTGCTGGCGCAGCTCGCGCGCCAGCCGAGGAAAGTCGTCAATGACCTGTTGATATTGCTTTGCGCGGTCCAGCGAGGCATCGCGCTCGGCAAGATAATTGATGGCGGCTTCAAGTGACTGAACCTGATCCGCCTGGGCAGCAGAGCTTTTTGCTGCTTTTGCTTCGTCCAGCGCCTGTTTAAGTTGGCTGGCTTCCGGCACGGCGGCCGCCAGCGTGGCGGTGCTGAGACACAGGCTCAGCACCAGGATGAGAAACGATCGCACAGCAAAAATACTCTCAGCGGTTAGTCGGCAATCATGTCGACGGGGTCGGTCTGCGGCAGCGCCATTGCCAGCGGCTGGCCAAGGCGGGTTTTGCTTTCGGCTTCCAGACTCTCTGCCAGCTTCACGCGTCCCGGCGCGAACAGGTTAATCACGGTAGAGCCGAGCTTAAAGCGTCCCATCTCCTGACCTTTCAGCAGCACCACCGCGCCTTCGTCGTCGGCAGCCGGATAGTGCCAGCGTTTAATGACGCCTTCACGCGGCGGCGTGACGGTGCCAGCCCAGCTGGTTTCAATGCTGCCGACAATGGTGGCGCCCACCAGAATCTGCGCCATCGGGCCAAAATCGGTATCGAAATAGCAGATAACGCGCTCGTTGCGGGCAAACAGGTTAGGGATATTGCGTGCCGTCAGCGGATTAACGGAGTAGAGATCGCCCGGTACGTAGATCATCTCGCGCAGAATACCGTTGCACGGCATATGCACGCGGTGGTAATCGCGCGGCGCAAGGTAAGTCGTCACGAAATGACCGTCGCGGAACTGCGCCGCCATCTCTTCCTGACCGGCCAGCAGCGCATCCAGCGTATAGTAGTGACCCTTGGCCTGGAAAATCTGGTCGCCTTCGACAGGTCCAAGCTGACTAATGGCGCCATCGGCTGGCAGCACCAGCAGGTTCGCATCGGGATCGACAGGGCGCGCGTCATCTTTCAGCGGACGCACAAAGAAGTCATTGAAGGTGCGATAGCTGGCCGTATCAGGCTTGCGCGCTTCCGACATGTCCACCTTGTAGAACCAGACAAAAAGATCGATGACCAGTTTGGTCAACCACCCGCCCCGGCGGCTGGCGCCCCAACCTGCAAGTTCAGTTAACCATTTTTTCGGCAGTACATGATTCAGGCCGAGTTTTATACGATCAAACACCTTAGCCTCCTGGCTTAATTTCGCGTCAATCAAAAGGGGGCGAATCATATCAGCGCCCCGGTCAGATGGCGAATTTCCCCCATCTCCTTTTATGACAAAGGCGATACAGGGAGAATGCCGCGATAAGAATCGATCCTCACTCGCTGGAAGAGAAGTTTTTGCGCGTTTTCACCTGCGCCATGCTCTCCAGGATACGGTGATAATTGTCGAAGCGCGAAGCGTCGATCTGACCTGCTTCGACAGCGGCGCGAATCGCGCAGCCGGGATCGTTGCCGTGTTTGCAGTCGCGGAACTTGCAACTGCCAATAAATTCACGAAATTCGACAAATCCGCGCGTAATTTGTTCCGGCTCAAGATGCCATAAACCAAATTCGCGCACCCCTGGCGAATCGATTACATCACCGCCGTGAGGGAAGTGATACAGGCGCGACGCGGTCGTGGTGTGCTGGCCCAGACCCGACACATCCGAAACATCGTTGGTGAGAATGGCGGTTTCTGCCGCCGCGTCCAGGCCGAGCAGGGCATTCAGCAGGCTCGATTTACCTACGCCGGACTGACCAGCAAAGATGCTAATGCGATCGGTCAGCGCGGCTTCCAGCTCCGCCAGCCCCTGTTTCGCATGGCTCGACACCATCAGCACGCGATAGCCGATATGGCGGTAGATATCCATCTGCTGGTCGACAAAGGCGCGCGCCTCTTCATCCAGCAGATCGGTCTTGTTTAACACCAGCAGCGGCTCGATGCCAAGGGTTTCGCTCGCCACCAGATAGCGGTCGATAATATTCAACGACAGCTCTGGCAGGATCGCCGAGACGATAATGATTTGATCAATATTCGCGGCGATAGGCTTCAGCCCGTCGTAGTAGTCGGGACGCGTCAGCACGCTGCTGCGCTCATGGACCGCTTCGACGATGCCCTTACCGCCGCCAAGCGCCGGACGCCAGACCACGCGATCGCCGGTAACCAGCGAACGGATAGTGCGGCGAAGATTGCAGCGATGCACTTCGCCCGCGTGGTCTTCAACGTCTGCGTGCATGCCGAAGCGGCTGATCACCACGCCTTCCGCCGCTTCACCAAACAGGTTGTCGTCAGCTTCCGGCACTTCCCGCTGATTCAGACGACGCTGATGGTTGGCGCTGACGCGACGTTGTTGACCTTTCGACAGTTTATTTTTGCTCACGCATCCTCTCAGGCTTTTGCCAGACTTCGCCCGGCTGGGCAAAACGTCTATGATACACCTTATTCAGTCTTGATGACGACTACGGCTACGGCGGGAAACAGCATGGCAACAGGAAATGAAAATAATCTGATTTGGATCGATCTGGAAATGACCGGGCTGGACCCGGAGCGCGATCGTATTATTGAGATCGCCACGCTGGTGACCGACGCGAATCTCAACATTCTGGCGGAAGGGCCGGTGATGGCCGTCCATCAGTCTGATGCGCAGCTGGCGCTGATGGATGAGTGGAACGTTCGTACCCATACCGCAAGCGGGCTGGTCGAACGGGTGAAAGCCAGCGAGTTTGACGATCGCCGCGCTGAACTGGCGACAATCGATTTCCTCAAACAGTGGGTGCCGGCTAACAGCTCGCCCATTTGCGGCAACAGTATTGGTCAGGATCGCCGCTTTCTTTTCAAATATATGCCAGAGCTTGAAGCCTATTTTCACTATCGCTATCTGGACGTCAGCACCTTAAAGGAGCTGGCGCGTCGCTGGAAACCGGAGATTCTGCCAGGCTTTAAGAAAGCGGGCAGCCATCAGGCGCTGGATGATATTCGCGAATCCGTCGCCGAGCTGGCATACTATCGCGAGCACTTTTTACAGCTCTAGTGCGTTAAGGTGCGCAGGAAAACAGCAGGTTGCTGCTTTATTCGGCAAACGAAACGAAAGCGCAAAATTTTGCTTTCAGACGCTTGCAGCAGCAGTAATTTCTCGTATAATGCGCACCCCGTACCGGTGAAGAATTTATGAAGCGGTACAAGGCGCGGGAATAGCTCAGTTGGTAGAGCACGACCTTGCCAAGGTCGGGGTCGCGAGTTCGAGTCTCGTTTCCCGCTCCAAATTTGATTAGCAGTACCTTTCCTGTGCGGGAATAGCTCAGTTGGTAGAGCACGACCTTGCCAAGGTCGGGGTCGCGAGTTCGAGTCTCGTTTCCCGCTCCAAAATTTGTTTAGCAGTACCTTTCCTGTGCGGGAATAGCTCAGTTGGTAGAGCACGACCTTGCCAAGGTCGGGGTCGCGAGTTCGAGTCTCGTTTCCCGCTCCAGTTTTAAATCAATAAAATCATAAGATTACGTCGATAAGGCCATTGTGCGCTTTATGCCGCTGCGCTAATTGGGTTATCCACAGCGCGCAAACTCTGTTTCCCTCTGACTTACGGCATTCTGTAAAACGATTTTGAACAGAGTTATCCACAACTTTCCCTGCCGCCGCTGACGCTGTCCACATTCACATTCGTACACATTGAGCGTTTAATTCATTGAATTATTTCGTAATGAGCATATTTCATTTTATTAAACGGAGAGCAGTTACGCTCTGTGGCAGTTGAATGACAACGGCTTTTTATTTTTATGCACAGCCTGTGGAAAAGTTGCGGGCAAAGCAGATTGTTTAATCATGCATCACGCGGCAATCCTTTCTCGATAGCGCGCACCAGCCGCTTTTGCTGCGCGGGCTGCACATCGATCGCCAGCGCCTGTCGTTTTTCCTGCTGCTGACGCAGCGCCCACGTAATATGTTCATCCAGCAGCGGGTGTTCGCCCAGCCGCTGTTCCAGCGCCGCAGAAATATCGGCGCGCCAGGGGGCATTGCCCAGCGCTACGGCGATGTTGCGCAGCCAGCGCAGATGGCCGATACGGCGTATCGGCGAGCCTTCCGTCACGCGTAAAAAGGTTTTTTCGTCCCATTGAAACAGCGTGATGAGTTCCGGCGCATGCAGCGCGGCGCGCGGCGAAAAGTCAGGCTCATCGCTGAGTTGCCCATAGCGATTCCACGGACAGATCAGCTGGCAGTCGTCGCAGCCGTATATGCGGTTACCTATCAGTGGACGCAGCGCTTCTGGAATGGCGCCCTCAAGCTCAATAGTGAGATAGGAGATGCAGCGGCGCGCATCCACGACGTAAGGCTCGACGATAGCGTTGGTCGGACAGATTGTCATACAGGCGACGCAGCGCCCGCACTGTTCCTCCTGCGGCGCGTCAATCGGCAGCGGCACATCGATCAGCAGCTCGCCGAGGAAAAACCAGGAGCCTGCCTCACGATTAAGGATCAGCGAATGTTTCCCCGTCCAGCCTAGCCCCGCTTTGGCCGCCAGCGGGCGCTCCAGCAGCGGCGCAGAGTCGACGAAAGGACGAAAATTGAGTTCGCCGCAGGCTTCCTGAATTTTATCTCCAAGCTTTTTCAGGCGATTGCGCAATACTTTGTGGTAATCACGCCCCAGAGCGTAGCGGCTGACGTAGCCGAGTTGCGGATTTTTTAGCGTGCTGGCAAAGGCGGCCTTCGCCGGAAGGTAATTCATGCGGACGCTGATAACGCGCAGCGTGCCGGGCAGCAGTTCATGGGGACGCGCGCGCATCATGCCGTGACGCGCCATCCACTCCATTTCACCGTGATACTGCTTATCCAGCCACGCCTGTAAGCGCGGCTCTTCCGCGCTGAGGTCGGTGTCGGTAATGCCGACCTGTTGAAAGCCGAGATCTTTGCCCCACTGTTTAATCTGTTGAGCAAGCTGATGAAGATCGAGAGGGTATGACATGAGTGACCAGGAATCGAAAGCAAACAGCCGCAGTTTACCATATTCCGTCTGGCCTGCGCAGGCCCTGCGCCAGTTAGAAGGCGAGGGCGCCGATGTGCTGGGCGTAACGCTCTACGAACTGATGCAGCGCGCAGGACAGGCGGCATTTGAGCTGGCGCGCTCGCAGTGGCCGGAAGCGCGCAGCTGGCTGATTCTCTGTGGTCACGGCAATAACGGCGGCGACGGCTACGTTACGGCGCGGCTGGCGCAGGCGGCGGGCCTGACGGTGACGCTGCTGGCGTGTGAAGGCGAGAACCCCCTGCCTGAAGAGGCGCAGCGCGCGCGCGAAGCCTGGCTGGAAGCGGGCGGTGAAATTCATGCCGCCGACGCCGCCTGGCCGGAACAGGTCGATCTTATCGTTGATGCGCTGCTCGGCACCGGCATTAATCGCGCGCCCGCTGCAAACTATGCCGCGCTAATCAAGCAGGCGAACGCGCACGCCGCCCCGGTGCTGGCGCTGGATATGCCGTCAGGCCTGTCGGCGGCAACCGGTACCGCGCCGGGCGAGGTTATCAACGCCGAGCAGACGCTGAGCTTTATCGCGCTTAAACCCGGCCAGATTACCGGTAAAGCGCGCGATGTCATCGGCGAACTGCGCTACGCCGACCTGGGGTTAGCGTCGTTTCTTGCCGGCGAGAATGCGCCGATGGCGCGCTTTGACGCGACTTTTCTTTCGCACTGGCTGAAGCCGCGAAAACCCACCTCGCATAAGGGCAACCACGGACGTCTGCTGGTGGTCGGCGGCGATACCGGAACCGCAGGCGCTATTCGCATGACGGCAGAGGCGGCGCTGCGCAGCGGATCGGGACTGGTGCGCGTGCTGACGCATCGCGATAATATTGCGCCGGTGCTGACGGCGCGCCCTGAGATTATGGTGGATGAGCTGACCGACAGCAGCCTGCAAAGCGGGCTGGCGTGGGCGGACGTGATCGCCATTGGTCCGGGACTCGGTCAGCGCGAATGGGGCCAGAATGCGCTGAAAGCGGTTGCGGCCAGCGAAAAGCCGATGCTTTGGGACGCGGATGCGCTTAACCTGCTGGCAAATAATGCGCAGAAACGTCAGAATCGCATCATTACGCCGCACCCCGGCGAAGCGGCGCGACTGCTGGGCATCAAGACCGCCGAGGTCGAGAGCGATCGTCTGCAAGCCGCGCAGGCGCTGGCGAGCCGCTATGGCGGCGTGGTGGTGCTAAAGGGGGCCGGAACGATTATTGCCAGCGAGCAGGGCGAAATGGCCTTTGCCGACGTCGGCAATGCGGGTATGGCATCCGGCGGCATGGGTGATGTGTTAAGTGGTATTATTGCCTCGATGATGGGGCAGCAGCTGGCGCTATTCGACGCGGCCTGCGCAGGCTGCGTGGCGCACGGCGCAGCGGCAGACGCAGTGGCGGCGCAGCGCGGTACGCGCGGCATGTTGGCAACAGATTTATTCGAGCTGCTTTGGCAGTTTGTTAATCCAGAGATGACCCAATAATAAAGCATGAAGACCTGTGTTATTTCCTTGCCCGATGAGGCAGCAACTCTCGATCTGGGCGCTCAGCTGGCCCGCGCCTGTACTGGCGCGGCGGTGATCTATCTTTATGGCGATCTGGGCGCGGGTAAAACCACTTTCAGCCGTGGATTTCTTCAGGCGCTCGGCCATCAGGGCAACGTTAAAAGCCCCACCTATACGCTGGTCGAGCCTTATCAGCTCAATACGCGCGCCCTTTATCACTTCGATCTCTATCGCCTGGCCGATCCGGAAGAGCTGGAGTTTATGGGCATCCGCGATTACTTCACGGGCGATGCGATTTGCCTGGTTGAGTGGCCGCAGCAGGGTGAAGGCGTATTGCCGCCGCCGGACCTGGCGATTACGCTGAGCTATGTCGGCGCTGCGCGCGAGGCGCGCCTGGAGGCGCACTCTGCCCTGGGCGAAACCCTGACAGAGCAGGTGGCGCAGGGATGATCGCACGGATGAAAAGCGCGCTGCTGCTGGCGCTGTGTCTGGTTGCTGCCCCGTCGCTGGCGGCCAGCCTTTCCGACATCAAAGTAGAGAACGGCGACAGTCAGGCCACGGTCACGCTGAGCTTTGCCGGACAGCCGGTGTATGGCTATTTTCCGCTGCGCAATCCGGATCGCGTGGTGCTGGATATTCGCCAGAGCGGCGTGATTCAGGGATTGCCGCTCAACTTCAGCGGCGAGAATATCGTTAAGCGCATTCGAACCAGTACGCCAAAAGACAAAGAGAGCATTCGGCTGGTGTTTGAGCTGACGCAGCCGGGCAAAACGCGCGCGGTGACCCAGCGGAACGGCAGCAGCTATAACGTCGTGTTCACTATTCAGGGATCGCGTCGCGTGACGCAAGCCGCACCGACGATCTCAACCGCCGCCGCGACGCCCAGAACCTCCGCAGCCAACCCGTTCAACCCCAGCCAGACGACGTCGGTCAGCAATACCAATACCACCACGCGTCCGGGCAATGCGGTGCCCACCAGCAACGACACGGTGATTGTGGCGATTGACGCCGGCCACGGCGGTCAGGACCCCGGCGCGACGGGGCAGCGCGGCCTGCACGAGAAGAACGTGACCATTGCTATCGCGCGCAAACTCAAGGTGCTGCTGAATAACGATCCGATGTTTAAAGGCGTGCTCACCCGCGACGGCGACTACTTTATTTCGGTCATGGGCCGCTCTGAGGTGGCGCGTAAAGAGAATGCCAACCTGCTGGTGTCTATCCACGCCGACTCGGCGCCGAGCCACAGCGCCAGCGGCGCCTCGGTATGGGTACTGTCGAACCGTCGAGCCAACAGCGAAATGGCGAACTGGCTGGAGCAGCGCGAGAAGCAGTCTGAACTGCTGGGCGGAGCAGGGGATCTGCTGGCGAACAGCCAGGCCGATCCCTATCTGAGCCAGGCGGTGCTGGATCTGCAATTCGGTCATTCGCAGCGCGTCGGCTATGACGTGGCGATAAAGGTATTGCAGCAGCTGCGCGGCGTTTCGCCACTGCATAAGCGGTTGCCCGAACACGCCAGCCTCGGCGTGCTGCGCTCGCCGGACATCCCGTCGCTGCTTGTAGAGACCGGCTTTATCAGTAATACCTCGGAGGAGCGACTGCTCGGCAGTAGCGCATATCAGGATAAGATTGCCATGGCTATCTACAAAGGCCTGCGCAATTATTTCCTGGCGCACCCGCTACAGTCGCTCCCAAAGGAGGAAAATCGACCGCTCGGCTCATCGCCGACGGTGAGCGTCGCCAGTAATCCGGCAACCGGCACCACGCAGTACACGGGCGCCGTTCAGCGCCACACGGTGACGCGCGGTGAAACGCTCTCCGGCATCGCCGCGAAATATGGCGTCAGCATGGCGACGCTGCGCGAGATGAACAGGCTTAAGCGCGATGTGGTCTGGGTCGGGCAACGCCTGAAAGTGCCTGCCAGCAATACGGTTGCCGCGCGGAGTCCGACGCGTCATAAAGTGGTTCGCGGCGACTCGCTGACGGCGATCGCCGCCCATTACGGCGTCAGCCCGCAGGCGATTATGCAGGCCAATAACATGAAGTCCTCAAACGTCATGTTGGGGCAAACCCTGAAAATCCCCGCCTCCTGACGGTCAGCCCGGCCAGGTGCCGGGCCAGGCTCTATAAGGATAAACACCATGCCCATTCAAATTTTACCGCCGCAGCTGGCCAATCAGATTGCGGCGGGCGAAGTCGTCGAGCGTCCCGCATCGGTGGTAAAAGAGCTGGTGGAAAACAGCCTGGATGCGGGCGCGACGCGTATCGATATTGATATTGAAAAAGGCGGCGCGAAGCTGATCCGCATCCGTGATAACGGCTGCGGCATCAACAAAGAGGAGCTGGCCATGGCGCTGGCGCGTCACGCCACCAGCAAGATCGCGTCGCTCGACGATCTTGAATCCATTATGAGTCTGGGCTTTCGCGGCGAAGCGCTGGCCAGTATCAGCTCCGTGTCGCGCCTGACCTTAACGTCGCGCACCCAGGCGCAGAGCGAAGCCTGGCAGGCGTATGCCGAAGGCCGCGATATGGACGTCACGGTAAAGCCGGCCGCCCACCCGTGCGGCACGACGCTGGAAGTGCTCGACCTCTTCTATAACACCCCCGCGCGCCGCAAATTCATGCGCACCGAGAAGACCGAATTTGGCCATATTGACGAGGTGATCCGCCGTATCGCGCTGGCGCGTTTCGACGTGGCGATTTCCCTGAGCCACAACGGCAAGCTGATGCGGCAGTATCGCGCGGTAAATGATGAGGCACAGCGCGAACGGCGGCTGGGCGCTATCTGCGGCGCGACTTTTATGCAGCATGCGCTGCGTATTGACTGGCAGCATGACGATCTGCTGCTGCGCGGCTGGGTTGCCGATCCGGCCGGTTCACGCCAGCTGACCGATATTCAGTACTGCTACGTCAATGGCCGCATGATGCGTGACAAGCTGATCAACCACGCCATACGCCAGGCGTTTCAGACCCAGCTACAGGCCGATCAGCAACCGGCCTATGTGCTCTACCTTGAAATCGATCCGCATCAGGTGGACGTTAACGTTCATCCCGCTAAGCATGAGGTACGGTTTCATCAGTCGCGGCTGGTGCACGATTTTATTTTCCAGGGCGTGATGAGCGTGTTGCAGGAGAGCCGCGCGCCAGCGCTGCCCGATCTTCAGGCGGAAGAACCCGCGCCGCGCTGGCAGCCGGAAAACCGTCCGGCGGCAGGCGGCAACCACTTTTCCCAGCCTGCCGCACCGCGCCGCAGCGAAAATGGAAGCGGGGGCGGAAGCGGAAGCGCGCCGCCCGCCTGGCAAAACAAAGAGAACAGCTACAGCAAGCGTGAGGGCAAGGTTTATCAGCAGCTGCTGAACACGCCGGAGGCAGGGCAGACCGCGCCGTCCAGGCCGGTTGCCGCGCCCGTTATCGCGCCGCGCGCGCAGCCGGTAGAGACGCCATTAGCCTCCCACGCGCAAAGCTTTGGCCGCGTGCTGACGGTGGTGCAGGATCGCTACGCCCTGCTGGAGCAGCCGCAAAAATTGCTGCTGCTTTCGCTGCCGGTCGCGGCGCGCTGGGTGCGGCATGCCCAGCTACAGCCGGGCGAAACCGGGCTGAAACCGCAGCCGCTGCTGATTCCGGTGCGCATGAAGATTGCCCGAGCGGAGCGCCAGATTGCCGGACAAAAGCAGAGCCTGCTAAACGAAATGGGCATCGATCTGCAACCCGAAGGCGATCACGTCACGCTGCGCGCGGTGCCTTTACCCTTGCGCACGCAAAATTTACAAATCTTGATTCCAGAGCTGTTAGGCTATCTCGCCCAGCAGCCAGAGAGCACCGCAGCCCAGCTGGCTCAGTGGCTGGCCAGACGTTGTGACACTGACGCGCCCCACTGGAACGCCACTCAGGCGATTGCGCTGCTGGCAGATCTTGAACGTCTCTGCCCGCAGCTTTTGAAGTCGCCGCCTTCGGGCCTGATTCAGACTATTGATATTGAGAGCGCGCTTGCCGCATTAAAGCATGAGTGAACAAAACCAGGCTGGCCGACCAAAGGCTATTTTTCTAATGGGTCCTACCGCCTCTGGCAAGACTGCGCTGGCAATCGCGTTACGCAAGCAGCTGCCGGTGGAACTTATCAGCGTCGACTCTGCCTTAATTTATCGCGGGATGGATATTGGCACCGCGAAGCCGTCAGCCGAGGAGCTAGCCCAGGCGCCTCATCGCCTGCTGGATATTCGCGATCCGTCAGAGTCCTACTCGGCGGCCGACTTTCGCCGCGATGCGCTGGCAGAGATGGACGAGATCGTGCGGAGCGGGCGTATTCCGCTGCTTGTCGGCGGAACCATGCTCTATTTCAAGGCATTACTGGAAGGCTTGTCGCCTCTGCCCGCAGCCGATCCAGAGGTGCGTCAGCGGATAGAGCAAATGGCGCGCGAAAAGGGATGGGATGCCCTGCACCGCCAGCTGTGCGACATCGATCCGGTTGCCGGGGGGCGTATTCATCCGAATGATCCTCAGAGACTTTCGCGAGCACTGGAAGTTTTTTTTATTTCGGGTAAAACTTTAACGGAACTGACAAAAACATCCGGCGAAGCGTTACCCTACGATGTGTATCAGTTCGCAATCGCCCCCGCGAACCGTGAATTGCTGCATCAGCGCATTGCATTACGTTTTGAACAGATGCTGGCGTCAGGATTTGAAGCAGAAGCTCGGGCTTTGTTTGCACGAGGTGATTTGCATACGGATATGCCTTCCATCCGCTGTGTCGGCTATCGTCAGATGTGGTCATATCTGGCGGGCGAAATCGATTACGACGAGATGGTTTATCGAGGAATTTGCGCAACCCGGCAGCTTGCTAAACGCCAGATAACCTGGTTACGCGGCTGGGAAAATGTTCGCTGGCTTGACAGCGACAACCCAGAATCCGCGCGTAATGAGGTGCTTCAGGTTGTTAGTGCGAAGCATGGGTGATTGTGTACAATTGGCTGGTTATCGTGCGCAAATTTTTACGCAGTTTTTTCAGGACTTCGGTTCTACAAGTAATAAACAACAAGCATATAAGGAAAAGATAGAATGGCTAAGGGGCAATCATTACAAGACCCGTTTTTGAACGCACTGCGTCGTGAACGTGTTCCGGTTTCGATTTATTTGGTCAATGGTATCAAGCTGCAGGGACAAATTGAGTCTTTCGATCAGTTCGTGATTTTGTTGAAGAACACGGTAAGCCAGATGGTTTATAAACACGCCATTTCTACCGTGGTCCCGTCGCGCCCGGTTTCACACCACAGCAACAATGCAGGTGGCGGCAGCAATAACTACCATCACGGCGGTAGCAACGCGTCAGCGCAATCGCAGCCACAACAAGACGGCGATAACGCGGAATAACGCGCTACCCGTACAAACCAGGGCAGGAGAATGCAGGCCATTTTCCGTCCTGGTCTTCTATTTTATAAGTGAGGTTAAAGCTTGTTTGACCGTTATGATGCCGGTGAGCAGGCCGTACTGGTACACATCTGGTTCTCCCAAGACAAAGAGATGGAAGATCTCCAGGAGTTTGAAACCCTGGTTTCATCTGCGGGCGTCGATGCGCTGCAAGTCATTACCGGCAGCCGTAAAGCGCCACATCCCAAATATTTTGTCGGTGAAGGAAAGGCAGCTGAAATTGCCGATGCGGTAAAATCGAGTGGAGCATCGGTCGTGTTATTCGATCATGCTTTAAGCCCTGCGCAGGAGCGCAATCTGGAGCGCCTGTGTGAGTGCCGGGTTATTGACCGTACCGGTCTGATCCTGGACATTTTTGCCCAACGCGCCCGTACGCACGAAGGTAAGCTACAGGTAGAGCTGGCGCAGCTACGCCATCTTGCCACGCGCCTTGTGCGCGGCTGGACGCACCTTGAACGCCAGAAAGGCGGTATCGGTCTGCGCGGCCCAGGGGAAACCCAGCTGGAGACGGACCGTCGTTTACTGCGTAACCGAATTAGTCAGATTCTTTCCCGGCTCGAACGCGTTGAAAAGCAGCGCGAGCAGGGACGTCAGGCGCGCGCCAAAGCGGATGTGCCTACTGTGTCGCTGGTCGGCTATACCAACGCCGGCAAATCCACCCTGTTTAACGCCGTGACTTCCGCCAACGTGTATGCTGCGGATCAGCTATTCGCTACCCTCGATCCCACGCTGCGTCGTCTCAACGTCGCCGACGTCGGCGAAGTGGTGCTGGCGGATACCGTTGGTTTTATTCGTCATCTACCACACGATCTGGTAGCGGCATTTAAAGCGACGCTTCAGGAAACGCGTCAGGCGGCGCTATTGCTGCACGTTATTGACGCGGCCGATGTGCGCGTGAATGAGAATATCGAGGCCGTTGACGCAGTGCTGGAAGAGATTGAGGCTGATGAGATCCCCACGCTGCTGGTCATGAATAAGATCGATATGCTGGACGGATTTGTTCCGCGCATCGATCGTAATGAAGAAGATATACCGGTTCGCGTCTGGCTCTCGGCGCAAAGCGGCGAAGGCATTCCGCTGTTATGGCAGGCTCTGTCAGAGCGGTTGTCAGGCGAGATCGCGCAGTTCGAGCTGCGTCTGCCGCCGGATGAAGGCCGACTGCGTAGCCGTTTCTATCAGCTACAGGCCATTGAAGACGAATGGAATGAAGATAACGGCGACGTTGGGCTGCGTGTGCGTCTGCCGATGGTTGACTGGCGACGCCTGTGCAAGCAGGAACCTTCGTTGATCAATTACATAGTTTGACAAGTTGCCCAAACGTCCTTACGCAATAGCGTGTATGGTGTAGCAGGCGGCTGCCGTTTTTCTGGGATGTTTTTTTTTCGCTATCTGCACAAGACAGGCGAAGGCAGCCACGCGGCTATGGCCCCAAACAGCAGGATTTACCCGAAGATTTCAGGCGGCAGTCAGGCGGTAACGGCGTAAAGTTTCAGCAGCTTACTCTGGTAAGCCGCTGGGCGAGCGCAACCAGCACGGCTACGGCCCCGAATAGCCGGATTTACCCAAGGATGTCAGGCGGCAGCAAGGCGGCGACAGCGTAAACGCTCAGGCCCCTCTCGTGGCGGGCGTCTGAGACGATGAGAGCCGTCCAGCGCAGCTATCGCCTGAAAGCCGAAGGGTAAACAGCGCACTAACAATAAATGGAGTAGAACATGGCGTGGAATCAGCCCGGTAATAACGGACAGGACCGCGACCCGTGGGGAAGCAGCAATAATCAAGGCGGCAACTCTGGGGGAAACAAAGGCGGTCGTGAACAGGGACCTCCGGATCTGGATGATATCTTCCGTAAGTTGAGCAAAAAGCTCGGCGGACTGGGCGGTGGCAAACAGGGTGACAACAGTCAGCGCAGCGGCGGCAGCGGTGGCAAACTGGTCGGCATCGTCGCCGTCGCGGCGGTGGTTATCTGGGCCGCCAGTGGGTTCTACACCATTAAAGAAGCGGAGCGCGGCGTTGTGACGCGCTTTGGCAAGTTCAGCCACCTGGTCGAACCGGGTCTGAACTGGAAGCCTACCTTTATCGATCAGGTACGCGCCGTTAACGTTGAAGCGGTGCGCGAACTCGCCGCATCGGGCGTGATGCTGACCTCTGATGAAAACGTAGTGCGCGTTGAAATGAACGTGCAGTATCGCGTGACGGATCCGGAGCGCTACCTGTTCGCCGTCACCAGCGCGGACGACAGTCTGCGTCAGGCGACCGACAGCGCGCTGCGCGGCGTTATTGGCCGCTCTACCATGGATCGTATCCTGACTGAGGGGCGTACCGTGGTGCGTAGCGATACGCAGCGCGAGATCGACGAAACCATTCGCCCTTACAACATGGGCATTACGCTTCTGGACGTCAACTTCCAGGCCGCGCGTCCGCCGGAAGAGGTTAAAGCCGCGTTTGACGACGCCATCGCCGCGCGTGAAAACCGTGAGCAGTATGTTCGCGAAGCCGAAGCCTACGCCAACGAAGTTCAGCCGCGCGCTAACGGTCAGGCGCAGCGTATTCTTGAAGAGGCGCGCGCTTATAAAGAGCGCACCGTACTGGAAGCGCAGGGTGAAGTGGCGCGTTTCGCCAAACTGCTGCCGGAATATAAAGCCGCGCCGGACATCACCAAAGAGCGTCTCTATATCGAAACCATGGAGCGCGTGCTGAGCCATACCCGCAAGGTGCTGGTCAACGACCGTGGCAACAACCTGATGGTCCTGCCGCTCGATCAGCTGATGCGCGGCGCGAGCAGCGCAGCGCAGGGCGGGCAGAAAGGCGCCAGCCTCTCTACGCTACCGGCTTCGCCCGGCAGCAGCGCCAGCCGCAGCGACACGTCAGCCTACAGTCCAGACAGCATCATGGATCAGCGTCGGGCCAATGCTCTGCGCAACGATACCCAGCGCGAAGGGAGAGAGTAATCGATGCGTAAGCCCATAATCGTAGTCATTATTGTTGTACTGGTGGCGCTCTACGCTTCACTGTTTGTCGTACAGGAAGGCGAGCGCGGTATTGTGCTGCGCTTTGGTAAAGTTCTGCGCGATGACGAGAACAAACCGCAGGTGTTTGCTCCCGGTCTGCATATGAAAGTGCCGTTTATCGAAACGGTGAAAACGCTGGATGCGCGTATTCAAACCATGGACAACCAGGCGGATCGCTTCGTCACCAAAGAGAAAAAAGATCTGATCGTCGATTCGTATATCAAATGGCGCATCAGCGATTTCAGCCGCTACTATCTGGCCACCGGCGGCGGGGATGTTTCTCAGGCGGAAGTGCTGCTGAAACGTAAGTTCAGCGACCGTCTGCGTTCGGAAATGGGTCGTCTGGACGTGAAGGACATCGTGACCGATTCTCGCGGGCGTCTGACCACCGACGTACGCGACGCGCTGAACACCGGCAGCGCCGGCAATGACGATGAAGTACAGACGCCTGCGGCGGATGATGCTATCGCCAGCGCGGCGGCGCGCGTTGAACGTGAAACCAACAGCAAAGAGCCGGCTATCAACCCGAACAGCATGGCGGCGCTGGGTATTCAGGTTGTCGACGTGCGTATCAAGCAGATCAACCTGCCAACCGAGGTGTCGGATGCGATCTACAACCGTATGCGCGCCGAGCGTGAAGCGGTAGCGCGTAGCCAGCGCTCTCAGGGTCAGGAAGAGGCGGAAAAACTGCGCGCTCAGGCGGACTATCAGGTCACCCGTACTCTGGCGGAAGCCCAGCGCACCGCGCTGATTACGCGCGGCGACGGCGATGCGGAGGCCGCGAAACTTTTCGCCGACGCCTTTAGTCAGGATCCGGATTTCTACGCCTTTATCCGCAGCCTGCGCGCCTATGAGAACAGCTTCGGCGATAACCAGGACGTTATGGTGCTCAGCCCGGACAGCGATTTCTTCCGATATATGAAAGCGCCCTCTAACGCGACGCGATAAGAACTGCTATAACCTACAGGCCGACAATCATGTCGGCTTTTTTTTGGGATAGTCAATGAACACAACCATATGGATGGCGCTGGCGCTGGTGTTAGTGCTGGAAGGCCTGGGGCCGATGTTTCTGCCGCGCATGTGGCGCCGCATGATTCTGGGCATGGCGCAGCTGCCGGATCGTCTGTTACATCGCTTTGGCGGCGGGTTAGTGGTGGCGGGCGTCGTCATCTATTGCATGCTTAGCGCGCACAGCGGCGGCTAAATTGTGCTTCTCGCTCCCGCTTTCCCCAGGATGTTGTAGTGAGCAAAAGTCAGGCAAAAAATGCGCGCAAACGTATGCTAAAAGTGCTGAAAGCCGCAAGATCAGATGGTAGAATCCATTTTTAAGCAATCGGTGATTTTGAAAATGGGTAAGAACGTCGTCGTACTGGGCACCCAATGGGGTGACGAAGGCAAAGGTAAAATTGTTGATCTCCTGACTGAACGCGCAAAATATGTTGTGCGCTATCAGGGCGGCCACAATGCAGGCCATACGCTTGTCATCAACGGTGAAAAAACCGTCCTCCATCTCATTCCCTCTGGCATTCTGCGTGATAACGTTACCAGTATTATTGGTAACGGCGTAGTGCTGTCGCCTGAAGCTCTGATGAAAGAGATGAAAGGTCTGGAAGAGCGTGGCGTACCGGTACGCGAACGTCTACTGATTTCAGAAGCTTGTCCGCTGATCCTGCAATACCACGTGGCAATGGACCTGGCGCGCGAAAAAGCGCGTGGCGCCAAAGCCATTGGCACCACCGGCCGCGGCATTGGCCCGGCTTATGAAGATAAAGTGGCGCGCCGTGGTCTGCGCGTTGGCGATCTCTTCAACAAAGAGACCTTTGCCGTTAAGCTGAAAGAGATTGTCGATTACTACAATTTCCAGCTCGTTAACTACTACAAAGAAGATGCGGTTGACTACGACAAGGTGCTGAACGACGTGCTGGCGATTGCCGACGTGTTGACCAGCATGGTCGTGGACGTTTCCGATCTGCTGGATACCGCGCAGAAACGCGGCGACCTGATCATGTTCGAAGGCGCGCAGGGCACGCTGCTGGACATCGATCACGGCACCTATCCCTATGTGACCTCGTCTAACACCACCGCCGGCGGCGTCGCCACCGGTTCAGGCATTGGTCCGCGCTGCGTCGATTACGTGCTGGGCATTGTAAAAGCCTACTCAACGCGTGTGGGCGCGGGTCCGTTCCCGACCGAGCTGTTTGACGACGTCGGCGAGTTCCTGTGTGCGAAAGGCAATGAGTTTGGCGCTACCACCGGTCGTCGCCGCCGTACCGGCTGGCTGGATGCGGTCGCCGTGCGTCGCGCAGTACAGATTAACTCGCTGTCTGGCTTCTGCATGACCAAGCTTGACGTGCTGGACGGCCTGAAAGAAGTGAAAATCTGCGTGGGCTATCGCCTGCCGGACGGTCGCGAAGTGACCACAACGCCGCTGGCGGCGGAAAACTGGGAAGGCATCGAGCCGATTTATGAAACGCTGCCGGGCTGGAGCGAAACCACCTTTGGCGTGAAGACGCTGGAAGGTCTGCCACAGGCTGCACGCGACTACATCAAGCGCGTGGAAGAGGTTACGGGCGTACCTGTCGATATTATCTCGACTGGTCCTGACCGTAGCGAAACCATGATTCTGCGCGATCCGTTCGACGCATAATCCTGCACAGGCCGGCGCTGTCCGGCCTCTTTTTCTGCTTTTTTCCCCCTTCGCGCACGCACATCACCGTTCGGCTGAAAAAAACACACTCTGGTTTCGGCACTGGTTTATCATCTACAGTAATCGCGAGCCGGTTGACGAATACCATCAACCCCAACGCAAACGACGTAAGCAAAACGCCACGAGTGATTTCCTGAGGTAATTGTGCAGCTGACAAGTTTTACTGATTATGGTCTGCGGGCTTTAATTTATATGGCCAGTTTGCCGGCAGGCAAAATGACCAACATCACTGAAGTCACCGCGACTTACGGCGTGTCGCGTAACCATATGGTAAAAATCATCAATCAACTCAGCCGTGCGGGATTTGTGGCGGCGACGCGCGGCAAAAACGGCGGCATCCGTCTTGGCATGGATCCGCGTAATATCGTCATCGGCGATGTGGTGCGCAAAATGGAGCCGCTACAGTTAGTGGACTGCGCGACCTGCGCCATTACGCCAGCCTGTCGCTTAAGAAAAGCGCTGAACGATGCGGTAGAGCTGTTCCTGCGCGAGCTGGACAGCTACACGCTGGCAGACTTAGTCGAGGGAAATGAACCCTTATACCAAATTTTATTGTCCGAACCGCCGGTGGCAATGAATATGAAATGACATCGGAGGAACCGCTATGTCAAAAGATCCTTTTCAGGAAAGAGAAGCTGAAAAATATGAAAACCCCATTCCAAGCCGGGAATTTATTCTGGCGCATCTGGAAAAGCGGGAAAAACCTGCCAGCCGCGACGAGCTGGCGCAGGAACTGAATTTAACGGACGAAGAGCATCTTGAAGCGCTGCGTCGCCGTCTGCGCGCCATGGAGCGCGATGGTCAGCTGGTGTTCACGCGCCGCCAGTGTTACGCGCTGCCGGAGCGTCTCGATCTGCTGCGCGGTAAGGTGATTGGCCACCGCGACGGCTATGGCTTTCTGCGCGTCGAAGGTCAGAAAGACGATCTCTATCTCTCCGCCGAGCAGATGAAAATGTGCATGCACGGCGACGTTATTCTGGCGCAGCCGCTAGGCGCCGACCGCAAAGGCCGTCGTGAAGCGCGCGTCGTGCGCGTGCTGGAGCCGCGCAACAATCAAATCGTGGGCCGTTACTTTACCGATGCGGGCGCGGGCTTTGTGGTGCCGGACGACAGCCGACTGAGCTTCGACATTCTGATTCCGCCGGAAGAGACCTTACAGGCGCGCATGGGGTCTGTGGTGGTGGTCGAGCTGGTACAGCGCCCGACGCGCCGCACCAAAGCCATCGGCAAAGTTTCAGAAATCCTCGGCGATAACATGGGCACCGGCCTGGCGGTCGATATGGCGCTGCGCACCCATGAAATCCCGCACAGCTGGCCGCCGGAAGTGGAAAAACAGGTCAGCAAGCTAAGCGAAGACGTACCGGAAGAGGCCAAAAAAGGGCGCGTCGATCTGCGTAAGCTGCCGCTGGTCACTATCGACGGCGAAGACGCGCGCGACTTCGACGATGCGGTCTACTGTGAGAAAAAGCGCGGCGGCGGCTGGCGTCTGTGGGTGGCTATTGCCGACGTAAGCTACTACGTGCGTCCCGGCACGCCGCTGGATGATGAAGCGTTGCAGCGCGGCACCTCGGTCTATTTCCCTTCGCAGGTGGTGCCGATGCTGCCGGAAGTGCTCTCTAATGGTCTCTGCTCGCTGAATCCGCAGGTCGATCGCCTCTGTATGGTGTGCGAAATGACCATCTCGGCCACGGGCAAGCTGACCGGCTACAAGCACTACGAAGCGGTGATGAATTCACACGCGCGTCTGACCTACACCAAAGTGTGGAACATCCTGCAAGGCAATCCAGAGCTGCGTGAACAGTACGCGCCGCTGCTGAAGCCGCTGGAAGAGCTGCACAGCATGTATAAAGTGCTGGAGCAGGCCCGCGAGGCGCGCGGCGGCATTTCGTTCGAGACCGAAGAAGCGAAGTTTATTTTCAACGCTGAACGTCGTATCGAACGCGTCGAGCGAACCGTGCGCAACGACGCGCACAAGCTGATCGAAGAGTGCATGATCCTCGCCAATATCGCCTCGGCGCGCTTTGTGGAGAAGCATCAGGAACCGGCGCTGTTCCGCGATCACGATCGTCCCAGCGACGACAGCATCACCAGCTTCCGCACCGTGCTTAACGAGCTGGGCCTGTCGCTGCCCGGCGGCACGAAGCCGGAGCCGATCGACTACGCCGAGCTGCTGACGCAGATCGCCGATCGTCCCGATGCCGAGATGCTGCAAACCATGCTGCTGCGCTCGATGAAGCAGGCGGTTTACGATCCGGAAAACCGCGGTCACTTCGGCCTGGCGCTACAGTCCTATGCGCACTTTACCTCGCCGATCCGCCGCTATCCCGATCTGTTGCTGCACCGCGCGATCAAATATCTGCTGGCGCAGGACAGCGGCGAAGTGAAGGGCAATACCACGCCGACCGGCGGCTACCACTACGATCTGCCGCAGATGTTGCAGCTGGGTCAGCACTGCTCGATGACCGAGCGCCGCGCGGATGAAGCCACGCGCGACGTCGCCGACTGGCTGAAGTGCGACTTTATGCAGGATCAGGTCGGCAATACCTTTAGCGGCGTCATCTCCAGCGTCACCGGTTTTGGTTTCTTTGTGCGCCTGAACGATCTGTTTATCGACGGACTGGTTCACGTCTCCACGCTGGACAACGACTACTACCGTTTCGATCCGGTCGGGCAGCGCCTGATTGGCGAATCGGGCGGACGCACCTATCGGCTGGGCGATGCGGTCGAAGTGCGCGTCGATGCGGTGCATCTGGACGAGCGTAAGATCGACTTCGCGCTGATCTCCAGCCAGCGTCAGGTGCGCGGCGAAGGTAAAACGGCGCGCGATAAAGCGAAACGCGAAGGTAAAGCGCCGCCGAAGCGTCGTCGTCAGATGGGTAAAAAAGGCAACTTCGAACCGAACGAGGCCTTCCGCGACGACAGGTCGAAACCCGCCAAAGCGAAGAAAGAGAAAAAAAGCAAAAACCCGTCGGAAAAAACCCGTAAAATCGCCGCCGCCACAAAGGCGAAACGCGCCGCGAAAAAGCAGGCTAATTCCGCCTGATGCATTAACGAACGCTTTCTGCCGCGCAGAAAGCGTTCGCTGAAGTCCATTCAATTCCTAACTGAGCAGATCGATGAGCGAAATTATTTTTGGTATCCATGCCGTGCAGGCGTTGCTGGAGCGCGATCCCCAGCGCTTTCAGGAAGTCTTTATCCTCAAAGGCCGCGACGATCGTCGCCTCCAGCCGCTGGTGGCGGCGCTGGAAGCTCAGGGCATCGTTATCCAGCTGGCGAACCGTCAGTGGCTCGACGGCCAGGTGGAAGGCGGCGTGCATCAGGGGATTGTGGCGCGCATCAGGCCGGGCCGTCAGTATCAGGAAGGCGACCTGCCGGATCTGCTGCAAAGCCTGGAGAAGCCGCTGCTGCTGGTGCTGGATGGCGTTACCGATCCGCATAACCTTGGCGCCTGCCTGCGCAGCGCCGACGCCGCAGGCGTACATGCGGTGATCGTGCCGAAAGACCGCTCTGCCTCGCTTAACGCTACGGCGAAAAAAGTCGCCAGCGGCGCGGCGGAGAACGTGCCGCTGATCCGCGTCACCAACCTGGCGCGCACGCTGCGTCTGTTGCAGGAGTACAACATCTGGGTGGTGGGAACCGCAGGCGAAGCCGACCATACGCTCTATCAGAGCAAAATGACCGGGCCGATGGCGCTGGTAATGGGCGCGGAAGGCGAAGGTATGCGCCGCCTGACGCGTGAGCACTGCGACGAGCTGATCAGTATTCCTATGGCGGGCAGCGTCTCTTCGCTCAACGTCTCCGTCGCCACTGGCGTCTGCCTGTTTGAAGCGGTGCGCCAGCGCGGCGCGTGATCGCCGCCGCAAAATGTTCTCCGTGCCAGGCATAACTGCGCGTCGCTCTCCCATACTTAGCGGGACACGCATCGCGAGGAGTGGTTATGACCTGGACAACCCACACCGTTTTTAATCAGCCGCAGCCCCTCAGCAACAGCAATCTCTTTCTTTCCGACACCCCACTGTGCGAAGCGCTGGCGCGCGAAGGCGCGGAGTGGGATCGCGAGTGGCTGGCGTCCGTCGGCGCGCAGCTCGGCGGCGCGGAGTCGCTGGAGCTGGGGCGACTGGCCAACGCCGCGCCGCCGGAGCTGCTGCGCTACGACGCGCGCGGAGTACGCATCGACGAGGTGCGTTTTCATCCCGCCTGGCACCTGCTGATGCAGGGCGTCTGCGCCAGCCGCCTGCATAACCTGAGCTGGCAGCCTGACGTGCGCGATCGCGCTGTGGTGGCGCGCGCCGCGCGCTTTATTCTTCATGCGCAGGTAGAGGCCGGAACGCTCTGTCCGGTCACCATGACGCACGCCGCGATCCCGCTGTTGCAGCGCTGGCTGCCCGACGACTTTAGCGGCTGGCGCGAGCCGCTGCTCAGCGATCGCTATGACACCCATGCGCTGCCGGGCGATCAAAAGCGCGGTTTGCTGATCGGCATGGGCATGACGGAAAAGCAGGGCGGCAGCGATGTCACCATTAACACCACGCGCGCCGAGCCGCTGGCGCAGCGCGCGCCTGGATCGATGTGGCGCATCACCGGCCATAAATGGTTCTTTTCCGTGCCGCAAAGCGATGCGCATCTGATCCTTGCGCAGACCGACAAAGGGCTGAGCTGCTTTTTCGTGCCGCGCCTGCTGCCTGACGGCACGCGTAACGCCATTCGCCTTGAGCGGCTCAAGGACAAGCTGGGCAACCGGTCCAACGCCAGCAGCGAAGCGGAGTTTCAGGACGCCACCGGCTGGCTGCTGGGAGAAGAGGGCGACGGGATACGGCTGATACTCAAAATGGGCGGCATGACCCGCTTCGACTGCGCGCTCGGCAGTCACGGTCAGATGCGCCGCGCTTTTTCTGTCGCGCTCTACCATGCGCATCAGCGCCAGGTGATGGGCAAAAACCTGCTGGATCAGCCGCTGATGCGTCAGGTGCTGGCGGCGCAGGCATTGCAGCTTGAGGGGCAAACGGCGCTGCTGATGCGGCTGGCGCGCGCCTGGTCACAGCCGGCGCAGCCGCAGGAGGCGATCTTTGCCCGGCTGTTTACCCCAGCGGCAAAATACGCCATCTGCAAGGCGGGGATGCCGTTTGTCGCCGAGGCAATGGAGGTGTTAGGCGGCATTGGCTACTGCGAAGAGAGCGAACTGCCGCGCCTCTATCGCGATATGCCGGTCAACAGCATCTGGGAAGGGTCGGGCAATGTGATGTGTCTCGACGTGCTGCGCGTGCTGAGCAAGCAGGCCGGCCTGGCGGAGATGCTGAATCAGGAGTTTGAGGCGGTAAAAGGAAGCAATCGCCTTTTTGATGCGGCCTGGCGGCAGCTAAAGCTGCGCCTGAACCGCGTGCAGGAGAGCCAGGCGCGGGACATCGCCCAGCGACTGTTTTTGCTGGCGACAGGCGCGCAGCTGCTGAAATATGCCGAGCCGCCGCTGGCGGATGCGTGGTGCCGACAGTGGCTCGACAGCCGCGGCGTCCGGCCGCTGGAAAAGCAAATCGCCGAGCGGTTACTGATGCGCGCCAGCGGCGGGTGAGGCGCCATACAGAATGGCCGTGGCGTACCAGTATCCCGGCGTGACCGTTTCGTCCAGCATAATCACCTGGTAATACACCGCGCCGCGCTGATTCGCCTCTGCCGCCAGCTCACGCTGCGCGTCATCCGGCGAACCTCGCACCTGCGTGCTGATGCTGCCGAGCCGCGGCAGACCCACGCTCTGGGCGCGATTAATCTCTTGCGCCTGGCTGGTGGGCGCAGGCGGCGGTTGCGGCGTGGTTTGTAACGCTGAGCAGCCGCTGAGCAGCAGCGCTGCCGTCAGCAAGTAAGCGTAACGCATAAGGTTTCCTCCAGAAGGACGGTGAAATAAGTGTATGCCACCGTCCCAAAAGAGCGTCAGGATTTGAGATGGAAGACGCTGACTAATTGCGTCAGATGATGGCCTTTGTGACTCAGGTTCTGTGCCGAGGCGTCCGCCTGCGCCATCAGCTCGCTGTTCTCATGGGTCGCCTGGCTGATCTGATTCATAGCCAGATTGACCTGCCCAATGCCTGCCGCCTGCTGCTGCGCCGCAACGTTAATCTCGCCCATCAGCGTCTGCACCTGCTCAATGTGCGACACGATACGGGTCATGGCATCGTGGGTCTGCTGCGACAGCTGATGGCCCTCTGAGACATTACGAATCGAGGTGGCGATCAGGCCATCGATCTCTTTCGCCGCCTGCGCGCTGCGCTGCGCCAGCGCGCGGACTTCCGCCGCGACCACTGCAAAACCACGTCCGTGCTCTCCGGCGCGCGCCGCCTCTACCGCCGCGTTAAGCGCCAGGATATTGGTCTGGAAAGCGATGGATTCGATAACGTGCGTGATGTCGGCAATGCTCTGCGAGGAGATCTGAATCGCCGACATGGTGCTGACTGAACGGCTCACCGTATCGTTGCCGTGGTTCACCAGACCGCTGGCTTCCGCCACCAGCGTCATGGCCTGACGCAGATTATCGGCCGTGTGCTCGACCGTCGCGCCAAACTGCTCCATGCTTGCGGAGGTCTCTTCACGCTGCTCGCCTGACGGCCAATCTGTTCGCTGATATTCAGACTGCTGGCGGCGATGGTGTCGGTGCCGTCGCTGATCTCCTGCGCGGCGACGCGCACCTGGCCGACAATCTTCTCCAGCCCGTCGCCGATGCCGTTAATCGCGTTAATCAGCTGGCCTACCTCGTCGTGACGCGCCGTGTCGAGATGCACGCGCAGGTTGCCTGCGGCGTACTGCTCGGCCAGATGGATCACCTGCTGCAACGGTCGGGTAATGGCGCGGCGGCTATAGAGCATAAAGCCCAGCGCAAAGAGCAGCACCAGCGCCAGCCCCGTGGCGATAAACAGGTTGCGGCTATGAGTAATGGGCGCGAGCAGACTGTCGCGGCTGACTTCACCCACCACAATCCAGTTCCAGCCGGGCAGCTGCTGCCACGCCAGCATCTTGCTCTCGCCGTCCAGTTCGGTTTCCTGAATGCCCTGCGGCTGGCTCAGCATCGCCTGCTGCACCTCTGACGCCCAGCCCGGCAGCTTGCCTTCATTCTGGCGATCGAACAGATACTGACCCTGGGTCGCGCCCGGCGCGCCGTTCAGCACAGAAAAATGTCCGCTGTCGCCCAGCTTGCGCGCCAGCACCTTGTCGCGCATTAGCGCGTACTGCTTGTCGATCTGTACCCCGACAAACAGGATGCCAATCACCGCACCGCTGCTGTCTTTGACCGGCTGATACTGCGTGATATAACGATGGCCGAACAGCGTCGCCAGACCGCGATAGATGTCGCCGCGGTTAACGCTTTTCCACGCCGCGCTGTTGCGGTCGAGGCGCGTGCCAATCGCGCGGCTGCCATCTTCTTTTTTCAGCGAGGTGGAGATACGGTAATAGTCATCGCCGTCGCGCACGAAAACAGTGGAAACGGCGGTAGTGCGCTGAAAAAAGTCACCCACGGCGACTTCATCAAGGTTCAGCGTTTTGAGTCCGGCGCGCAGCGTTGGCGTCGAGAACTCGCCGACCTGAATACGCGCGCTGTCGTCGCGGCTAAAGCGCTGCGGCAGAAAACTGATGAACAGCTGGGTGTAGTTGTTGACCTCTTCGGTCAGCGTGGCGTTAAACATGGCCGCCATTTCGCTGATGCCTTGCACCTGGTTGTGCATATCATCCGTCGCCAGGCTTTCCAGTTGACGGGCTGCATTGTGGCTTTGGGTCAGTGTCAGGACGAAAAGCAGCAGCGCGACGCTGAAAGACGTCAGTACAGACAGCTTAACGCCAAGGCTCATAGTGCTGAGAGAGAGACGCTTCATAAAATACCTTTGAATCGGGTTTACTGGAGATACGATTAACGGCATCGGCAGCAAAAGGTTTACTCCCAAAAATGGCAGGTAAATATGTGAACCCGCTCGCAGATTTACGCGGCGACACCGATACTGAGCAGTCTCGACTCACTGATGTGGAGCAGGCATGATTGAACTAAATACGGAAAAAGTGGCAGGCATTGAGGTGCTGCACGCGGCGCCTGCGGGGCAGCGCCACGCGCCTCTGCCGACGGTTGTGCTGTATCACGGCTTTACTTCATCGAAAGAGGTTTACGCTTATCTGGCCGTCGCGCTGGCGCAGGCGGGATTCCGGGCGGTGATGCCGGACGCCGATCTGCATGGCGCGCGCGATAACGGCGACAGCGCGCTGCGGCTTACTCGCTTCTGGCAAATACTCCAGCGCAATATCGACGAGCTGCCGTCGCTGGAGAAAGCGCTGCGCGCCGCCCGCCTGATTGACGGCGATCGCTTTGCGGTAGCCGGCGCGTCGCTGGGAGGCATGACCGCGCTGGGCGCGATGGCGCGCTATCCGCACCTCGCCTGCGCCGCCTGTCTGATGGGGTCAGGCTATTTTATGTCGCTCAGCGCCTCGCTGTTTCCGCCGCTGGCGGCGCGTTCGCCGGAGGAAAAGGCCCGCTTCAGCGAGCTGATGGCTCCGCTGGCGTCTTACGATCCCAGCGAAAAGCTGGCGCAGCTGGCGAACCGGCCGCTGCTGCTGTGGCATGGCGAAGCCGACGAGGTGGTGCCTTTCGCTGAATCGGCGCGGCTGGCGGCGGCGCTACAGGCCAGCGGACAGGCAGAGAAAATGAGGTTTTACGCAGAACCCGGCATTGGCCATAAAATCACGCCGTTCGCGCTGCGCGCGCTGGTGGACTTTTTTAAACAGCATCTGTAATCAGACGAGAGCGGACTGGCGGCGCGCCGTCAGCCCGTTGCCTTGATGAGAACATCACTGATTTGACCATCGCTCTGCCGTGCCGCCGGGGCTGACAGGCGTATTGTCCGGCGCATCCAGTCGATTGACATAGACATAGCCTGAAGCCGCTTTGCTGCTGTTACTTCTCATCTGCTGCGCACAGTCAGTCTGGCTGGCAAGGGCGGGTGAAGACAGGAAGAGACCCAGTAAAGTGGCGATGACGAACGTTTTCATGCCCGACTCCTCACTGATGGGAACACACTCTCTGACGCGCTGACACTATCTCGCGCGTCATGGTTAAGTTTAGTGCGCGCCGTCACCGATGCCAGACGGCAACGCTGAACGCCTTTATCAGAAAAATTGATGCCTCTCCGCGCAACTTATTGAATAGCAAGCCTTAGCACAAAAAGGCTGTTAAATTGCGCTTTAATCAAATGTGCGCTTGAGTTTAGCGCGCCACGTCAGTATGATTACGCGTCAATTTTTCAGCTGCATTCAGGGGCGCGTTACATTCAGCGAATGTTTCACGACCTATAACGTTCCTTGCTTCCGTGGGCCGCAGCTGACCCTGACAGGAGGCTGAATAATCCGTAAGGAGCAATTTCGATGCGTCATTACGAAATCGTATTTATGGTCCATCCTGACCAGAGCGAACAGGTTCCGGGCATGATCGAGCGTTACACCGGTGCTATCACTGGTGCAGAAGGCAAGATCCACCGTCTGGAAGACTGGGGCCGCCGTCAGCTGGCTTACCCGATCAACAAACTGCACAAAGCTCACTACGTTCTGCTGAACGTAGAAGCGCCGCAGGAAGTGATCGACGAGCTGGAAACGAACTTCCGCTTCAACGACGCCGTTATCCGCAGCATGGTTATGCGCGTTAAGCACGCGGTAACCGAAGCATCTCCGATGGTTAAAGCGAAAGACGAGCGTCGTGAGCGCCGCGAAGACTTCGCTAACGAAACCTCTGACGAGTCAGATGCTGGGGATTCTGAAGAGTAATCATTCATGACGGCCAATCGACTGCGCCTGTCTGGCACCGTGTGCAAGACGCCGGTTCGAAAAATCAGCCCGTCAGGAATACCTCACTGTCAGTTCGTGCTTGAGCACCGCTCAGTGCAGGAAGAAGCCGGTTTTCACCGGCAAGCCTGGTGCAGAATGCCTGTGATTATCAGCGGCACGCTTCATCAGGAGATTACTCAACATATAACGGTCGGCACGCCGCTTACCCTTGAAGGCTTCATTAGCTGCCATCAGGCGCGAAATGGACAGAGTAAAGTGGTGCTGCATGCCGAGCAGATTGAATTGATAGATTCTGGAGACTAGCCAAATGGCACGTTATTTCCGTCGTCGCAAGTTCTGCCGTTTCACCGCGGAAGGCGTTCAAGAGATCGATTATAAAGATATCGCAACGCTGAAAAACTACATCACTGAAAGCGGCAAGATCGTACCGAGCCGTATCACCGGTACTCGCGCAAAATACCAGCGTCAGCTGGCTCGTGCTATCAAGCGCGCGCGTTACCTGTCTCTGCTGCCGTACACTGATCGTCATCAGTAATCGGCAACTGTCCATTAACGACTTTAAGAGGATAAGGTAATGCAAGTTATTCTGCTTGATAAAGTAGCAAACCTGGGCAGCCTGGGTGATCAGGTCAACGTTAAAGCGGGCTACGCGCGCAACTTCCTGGTACCGCAGGGCAAAGCTGTTCCTGCTACCAAGAAAAACGTTGAATTTTTCGAAGCTCGTCGCGCTGAACTGGAAGCCAAACTGGCTGACGTTCTGGCTGCTGCCAACGCTCGCGCTGAGAAAATCAATGCACTGGGTTCAGTGACCATCGCCTCTAAATCAGGCGACGAAGGTAAACTGTTCGGTTCTATCGGTACTCGCGACATCGCTGACGCAGTAACTGCGGCTGGCGTTGACGTGGCTAAGAGCGAAGTTCGCCTGCCGAACGGCGTTCTGCGCACCACCGGTGAGCACGAAGTTGACTTCCAGGTTCACAGCGAAGTTTTCGCTAAACTGGTTGTGAATGTAGTTGCTGAGTAATTTTACTCGGTAATGCGAAAAAGCCGGCCTTGTGCCGGCTTTTTTGTTTTCTGACGGGCGCGACGCCCGGCTACTGCGCGCGAATAAAGGTGCCGTCCGGCTGGCGGGTAAACAGCACCGGGCCGTTCGCGCCGTCTACGGTTAATCCTGTCACCACGCCTTGCGCGCTTTGACGAATCTTCACCTGCTGACCGCTCTGTAGCGCGCTGAGCGGCTGATCGCTGCCTTCTACGCGCGCCATGGCAAACACATCGCCCACCGGCAGATTATTATCGCGAAACAGCTGCGCCAGCGTCTGGCCCGATGCAATGGTATAGCTGCGCCATGCGCCCTGAGAGTCGGCTTTCGGCGGCTGGGCGTTTTGCTGCGACGCGTTCTGGTCGTAGATCTCCGCCTGCATCGGCACCTCTTTTTCGCCGCTCTGCGTCTGCGAACGCTCTACAGGGTATGGCGGCGTGTTGGTCGGCCATAAGAAGGCCAGCAGCATCACCAGCAGGGCGATAACAATGCCGCGCCGGTGCGCGGGCGGCAGCGGGTTCATCCAGCGAACATCGTCGGTAAGGTGCCAGACTTTGCTGAGCCAGCCGGGCAGGCGGGAAGGCGCATCTGAAGCCATTCGTGAATCCTCCTCAGCGCCAGCGGCGCGCGGCGGTTTAGCGGGCCGCCAGGCGAAGCGTTGGCGCAGTGTGCGCAATAAGGTTTGCGGTGCGCGCGTCCTGCGGCGTCGTGGGGCGATTTGACCCATGTATTTTCTCTTCTTTCAGTACCCTGGCAAAGGTTGCCCTTGTCCACGGTTATAGTATGGGCAATACAGGCACGACCTGCCTGCCAGCCTGTAGAAATATGACCTGCGTATTGTTTCTGTTTCATCAGGAAAAGTCATCTGCGCTGCGTGGGATTTTACGCCAGCGGCTCGCGCTGTTATGCTGCCGGTTCAAATTAGCGAAAGAGACAGGTATCAAGATGACGACCCCTTCATTCGACAGCGTCGAATCACAAGCAAGTTACGGAATCGGTTTACAGGTTGGCCAGCAGTTGCTGGAGTCCGGTCTGCAAGGACTTCAGCCAGAAGCGCTGCTCGCGGGCCTGCGCGACGCGCTGGAAGGGAACTCACCGGCCGTACCGGTTGACGTTGTGCATCGTGCGCTGCGTGAAGTTCATGAACGCGCCGAAGGCGTGCGTCGTGAGCGTGTAGAGGCGATGGCTGCCGAAGGCCAGCAGTTCCTTGCGGAAAATGCGCAGCGTGAAGGCGTCAGCAGCACCGAGTCCGGTCTGCAATTCAGTGTGATTAAACAGGGCGATGGCCCAATCCCGTCACGTCAGGATCGCGTGCGCGTGCACTATACCGGCAAGCTGATTGACGGCACGGTATTCGATAGCTCAGTCGCGCGTGGCGAACCGGCGGAATTTCCGGTGACCGGCGTGATCGCTGGCTGGATCGAAGCGCTGACCCTGATGCCGGTTGGCTCTAAGTGGGAGCTGACCATTCCGCACAATCTCGCCTACGGCGAGCGCGGCGCGGGCGCCTCGATTCCGCCGTTCAGCACCCTGATTTTTGAAGTGGAGCTGCTGGAAATTCTGTAATTTTCCACCGGTTGCTGAATAAGCCAGCCCTGATAAGGCTGGCTTTTTTTATGCCCCTTACTGTTGCAAATCGAGCTTCCACACGGCAAAGCCGATTTCATCGCTGCCCTGCGGCTGCATCGGATACTGCGCATGGCTGCGGATAAACCCGGTGGCTTTATCGCCTGGCGCGGTCTCGAAGCGAATATCGAGCGGCACGCTGCTGTTTATCGGCGCCAGTCGCCAGTTGTTGTCCGCCTGCGGCTGCACTTCGCCGTGCTTCTTCGTCTCCGCGCTGATATAGGCCGCGACGACCGCGCGATTCTCATCGGGCGCGGCAAAGGCAATATACTGCTCGCCGGTGCCGGCGAACTTGCCGCCCCAGGCGCGATAGTTATTGGTCGCCACGAGGAAGGTCGCCTGCGGATCGATCGGTTTGCCTTGCCACGTCAGGTTTTTGATGCGCGAGGCGCTGGCATTAATCAGCTGGCACTCGCTGTCATAGCGGGCGGGCTGGGTTACGTCGATTTGGTAGTTGACGCCGTCGATCACATCGAAGTTATAGGTGCGAAAATCCCAGTTGATCAGCGACTGCGCGCCGCTGCGCTGCGGATCGATCTGATTAAACTGTCCGGCGGAGCACTCCAGCCACTCTTTGACCTGCGCGCCGCTGACTTTCATCACCACCAGCGTATTGGGATAGAGGTAGAGATCGGCCGCGTTGCGGAACGTCAGCTCGCCTTTCTCCACTTCGGTGTAACTGGCGGGATCGTTTTTACGACCGCCCGCTTTAAAGGGGGCGGCGGCGGAGAGCACCGGCAACTGGCCCAGATCGGGATCGCCCTGAATAAAATGCTCAACATAGGCACGCTGCGCGTTATTGACGATCTGCACGGTGGGATCGTCCTGCACCAGCGAGAGATAGCTGTACATCACGTCTGCGGATTTGCCGATCGGCTTCGCCACAAACTCGCGCGTGGCGCGGTGATCGTCCGCCAGCACCTTCACCAGAGCCGGATCTTCCGCCGCCAGCGACTTTTTCTGCGCCGCATCGTAAATTGGACGCGCTTCCGCTTTGCGATCGCTGACCTGCCAGCGGCCATCCTGCTGGTTCAGCACCAGATCGACCACGCCGAGATGATCGCCCCACATGCCTGGCATCACCGCCGCAACGCCGTTCAGCGTGCCTTTTTCAATGTCTGCGCCTTTGATCGCGGCAAAGTCTTTGCCCGGAAATACCGCATGGGCGTGGCCAAAGAGAATCGCGTCAATACCTGCTACCTGGCTGAGGTAGTAAACCGAGTTCTCCGCCATTGCGTGATAAGGTTCGCTGCTGAGACCGGAGTGGGGGATGGCGACAATCAGATCGGCGCCCTGCGCACGCATCTGCGGCACGTAGCGACGCGCGGTTTCGGTAATGTCATCAACGCGGACTTTGCCCTGCAAATTCGCCTTGTCCCACACCGTAATCTGCGGCGGCACAAAGCCGATAAAACCGATCTTCAGCTTCTGAGGGTTGCCGTCGCGATCGATAACCTCGACAGACTGGATCAGGTAAGGTGTAAACATCGGCTTGCCGGTGTGAAGATCGATGATATTGGCGTTGATATAGGGAAAACGCGCCCCTGCCAGCGCCTTGCGCAGATAGGGCAGGCCATAGTTGAACTCGTGGTTGCCCAGATTGCCGACGCTGTAATCCAGCGTATTCAGCGCCTTGTAAACCGGATGAATCTCGCCCTGTTGCAGCCCTTTCGCCGCCATATAATCACCAAGCGGGCTGCCCTGAATAATATCGCCGTTGTCTACCAGAAGACTGTTTTTGACCTCCTGACGCGCGGCATGGATCAGGGACGCGGTGCGCACCAGTCCAAATTTTTCCGTTGGGGTATCTTTGTAGTAATCGAAATCCATCATATTGCTGTGGAGATCGCTGGTTTCCAACAGCCGTAAATCTACGGTGGCGGCGTGCAAGGCGGTTGAAAGACTTAATGCCAGAATAGTTATAGTGGACTTAAACATGCGTGCTCCTGCTGCAAAAAAGTAAGTCTCTCAAAATAATGTAAAAGAATGATGATGTGTCAGAGGATTACGTGATGTGTTTAACACTTTAGACGGCGAAGTGGCTGAAAACGCTGCGGCATAGCGGCAGGTCGCAATCTATGGTATTGATATTGTTAAAATATTGAGGCTTTACCGTTGCAGAGAGCGGGCGGCAGTGCAGTTACTGCTAAAATTTAACCGATGTGGCGCACAGCCAGGCTGTGCCGCCGCCATCGATAAGGAGGTAAAAATGTTAGAGCAAATTTGTCAGCTGGCGCGCGAAGCGGGTAATGCGATCATGCTGATTTATGATAAGGAAGCGCCGTTGGACGTCTCTCGTAAATCCGACGACTCCCCTGTCACCGCTGCGGACATCGCTGCGCACGATATTATCGTGCAGGGATTGAAGCAGCTGACGCCAGAGGTGCCGGTGTTGTCGGAAGAGGACCCGCCTTCCTGGAGCGAGCGCCAGCAGTGGCAGCGCTACTGGCTGGTTGATCCGCTCGACGGCACCAAAGAGTTTATTAAGCGCAACGGGGAATTTACCGTGAATATCGCGCTGATCGACCAGGGCAAACCCATCCTCGGCGTGGTCTATGCGCCTGCGCTCGGCGTGCTCTATTCGGCTGCCGAGGGCAAAGCCTGGAAAGAAGAGGGCGGCCATAAAACGCAGATCCGCGTGCAGGAGGCGCGCCCGCCGCTGGTGGTAATCAGCCGTTCGCACGCGGCGGCCGATGAAGAGTTAAAAGAGTATCTGAAACAGCTCGGCGAGCATCAGACCGTCGCGATCGGGTCATCTCTGAAATTCTGTCTGGTGGCGGAAGGTAAAGCCCAGCTCTATCCTCGCTTCGGACCGACCAATATCTGGGATACCGGCGCGGGACATGCGGTCGCCATTGCGGCTGGCGCGCATGTCCACGACTGGAAAGGGAAAACGCTGGATTATGCGCCGCGCGAATCTTTTCTTAACCCGGGATTCCGCGTGTCGCTGTTCTGATCGATGCGGGAGGCTACGGTCTCCCGTTTTCCTTTACTCTTTCAGTAAGCTTCGCACCAGCCCCGTCACCTGCATGACCTCCTCCTGCGTCAGCGCGCCATCTTTCACAAAGCGCACGCGTCCGTTTTTATCCAGCACCACGATAGCCGACCCGGCCCCGTCCAGCTGCCACGCGCGCTTCACATTGCCTTTGCTGTCGACGATAAACTGCGACCACGGATACTGCTTTTTATTGCTCTCAATACTGCTGCGCACAAACATGCCGGTGCCGGGAATAGCGTCGTCGGTATTAATAATGGTCGTGGTCTGATAACGATCGTGCGGAAACCGGGCGGCCTTGATCGCTTCAATCACGGCGGCATTTTTCTCTTTCGCCGAGGAGCGCCCGGCGATGTGCTGGATCACGCGCACTTTGCCCGCCAGCTGCGCGCTGTTCCACTGCGTATAGCTAAAGTCGTCCTGCTGATAGAGCAGTTCACCCCTGTCGTTTACGCCAACCGCAGGGACGCGCTCCGCTTGTTTCAGGTTGTGGGCGAAAACCGCGCCGGGCAGCAGCGCCAGCGCTAACAGGATACGAGCCAGCCGCATAGTGTCTCTCCAGGTGATCAGACCAGTTGGTCATTTTTCTGCAATAGTAAGCGGGGATGATGCGCCTGTCTTGTTAAGGTTTCAGGATTGCTAAGCATGCCACAATTTATTAACAAGTTTGGCTTTATACTGTGTTGGTAGTACGAGATAACAGACTATTCTGTAATGATGTGTCAATTCAGTAAAAAAGTTCAGTTTTCGGAACATTATCCCCGTTAAGTGTTCTATATTTTACCCACCTTTGCGCTTCATGGGCTCGTACCGAATTTGGCAACGGCGAAGCGTACTTATTGATATGAAGGAGTAAGGCAGTATGAAGATTTTTCAGCGTTATAATCCATTGCAAATAGCGAAATACGTAAAAACGCTGTTCAAAGGACGGATGTATATCAAGGACGTAGGCGCGTTTGAATTCGACAAAGGAAAAGTGTTGATCCCGCGCGTTAAGGACAAACAGCACCTGAGCGTGATGTCCGAAATTAATCGTCAGGTACTGCGCCTTCAGGCGGAGTTCAACTGATAAAAAGGGCGCCGTCGGCGCCCTCTGATTTTCTACTCTTCTGCTTCCGGCGTTTTCGCCACATTCAGCACCGGCGGGCGATCGTCGATTCGCGTCACCAGCAGCTGATCGATGCGATAGCTGTCAATATCCACCACCTCGAACTTATAGCCCGCGAACTTAACGAAATCGGTGCGTTTCGGGATTTTGCGCAGCATATACATCATAAAGCCGCCGATAGTTTCATAGTTGCCCGACTGCGGGAACTCGTCGATGTCCAGCACGCGCATCACGTCATCGATTGGCGTGCCGCCTTCCACCAGCCAGGAGTTCTCGTCGCGCGCCACAATCTGCTCTTCCAGCCCCTGGCCCACCAGGTCGCCCATCAGCGTCGTCATCACGTCGTTCAGGGTGATGATACCGACCACCAGCGCGTACTCATTCATGATCACCGCGAAATCTTCGCCTGCGGTTTTAAAGCTTTCCAGCGCCTCTGACAGCGTCAGCGTATCGGGCACGATCAGCGCCGAGCGGATCTGCACGCCGCTGTTCAGCGCCATGCTCTGATTGCCCAGCACGCGCAGCAGCAGTTCTTTCGAATCGACGTAGCCGACGATATGGTCGATGTCGCCGTCGCACACCAGAAACTTAGAGTGCGGATGCTCGGCGATTTTGCCTTTCAGCGTGGTTTCATCTTCACGCAGATCGAACCAGATGACGTTTTCGCGCGACGTCATTGAGGAGGGAACGGTGCGCGACTCCAGCTCAAACACGTTCTCAATCAGCTCATGCTCCTGCTTACGCAGCACGCCGGCCAGCGCGCCCGCTTCCACCACGGCGTAAATATCATCGGACGTGATGTCGTCTTTACGCACCATCGGCAGCTTAAACACGCGGAAGAACACGTTCGCCAGGCCGTTAAACAGCCACACCAGCGGGCTGAACACCAGCAGGCAAAAGCGCATCGGGTTAATGATGCGCAGCGCCACTACTTCCGGCGCAATCATGCCGACGCGCTTTGGCGTCAGGTCGGCGAACAGAATAAACAGGCTGGTGACGATAACAAAGGAGCAGATAAAGCTGAGCTGATCGGCGAGCGCAGGTTCCATAAAGCGGCTGAACAGGCTGCCGAAGGCAGGCGAAAAGGCCGCGTCGCCCACGATACCGCCAAGGATCGCCACGGCATTCAGGCCGATCTGCACCACGGTAAAGAAGGTGCCGGGGGTTTCCTGCATCTTCAGCACGCGCTGGGCGTTGATATTGCCTTCATCGGCGAGCAGTTTTAATTTGATCTTGCGGGCGGCCGCCAGCGAGATTTCTGAAAGGGAAAAAAAGGCGCTGATAATAATCAGCAGCAGGATGACAAGTAAGCTATCTAACATAGGTTTTCCAAAGGGTTATCCACTTGTCATTTTTGGCCTGGGCAGCGCGCGGCAAGAGCGTAACGCTTGTACTTACCTCTTCGTCTGGGCTATCCGTGCCAAAAATGTCTGCGCCTTATCGACACGGCGTCGGGGCAGAAATAGAGCAGGCTGTGCCTGCGCCGGTGATTATAGCAGCAGCGCCCCGAAGGCCGCCAGAGTCGCAGATAAGCTGTTTAGTCTCAGATTAGTCTGAGTGGCGCGCTCTGTTGATGCGCAGCGGTTGTATCGATCCGGCCATTTGCTGACAATGGGATGTTATTTGGCTTAAATGGCGATTTTTCGCAGCCGCAGGCTTCTTCCAGCGGCTATGCTGATGGCAGCGCCGCTGCGATATTTTATCCAGGGATTACGACTACGCCCCGCGGAATAGGGGTCGGCATGATTAACAGGAGTACGCGTGCCACGAATTTACGTCTGTTTTATGACCTGCCTGCTGGCCGCCGCGCCGGTTGCTGAGGCAGCGAAAGTGCGCCTTGAGGTGCAAGGCTTAACCGGGGATCTTAACAAAAACGTGCGTGCTCGCCTTTCGACCATCGGCGCTGACGAAGTGTCAAACGATGGCCGTTTCCGCGCGCGCGTTTCCGAGGCGATTGAGCAGGGGCTAAAAGCGCTCGGCTACTACGAACCCGACATCGATTTTGAATCCCGTCCTGCGCCGGCGCAGGGAGGACGGCCGGTACTGATCGCGCATGTTAAACCTGGCGAGCCGGTGAAAATCGCCGGAAGCACCATCGTGCTTGAGGGCGACGCGCTGCGCGATCCTGACTATCAGGCCTGGGTAGAACAGGGCACGCCGAAAAAAGGTCGCCAGCTCAATCACGGCGAATATGACAAATTTAAAAGCGGCTTCTCTAGCCTGGCGCTGCGTAACGGCTATTTCGACGGCGACTTTAAAAAAAGTCAGCTTGGCGTCTCAGTGGAGCGGCGCGAGGCGTTCTGGGACATCGATTACGACAGCGGTCAACGCTACCGCTTCGGCGACGTCAGCTTTACCGGCTCGCAAATCCGTGAAGAGTATCTGCAAAATCTGGTGCCTTTTCACCACGGCGACTACTACAGCTCGCGCGATCTGGCGGAGCTAAACCGGCGGCTTTCCGCGACCGGCTGGTTTAACTCAGTGGTGGTAGCGCCAGAATTTGCCCAGGGGCGCAAAACCAAAGTCCTGCCGCTGAACGCCGTGGTCACGCCGCGTACCGAAAACACCATTGAGACCGGCATAGGCTACTCCACCGACGTGGGACCGCGTTTAAAAAGCACCTGGAAAAAGCCCTGGGTCAATGACAGCGGCCACAGCCTGGCGGCCAGCGCCTATCTCTCCGCGCCGGAACAGCAGGTCGACCTGAGCTATAAGGTGCCGCTGCTGAAAAGCCCGCTGGAGCAGTATTACATCTTCTCCGGAGGACTAAAGCGCACCGATCTCAATGACACCAAAGCCGACACCACCACACTCGGCGTCTCGCGCTACTGGGAAAACAGCACCGGCTGGCAGAAGGCGGTGAATCTGAAATGGAGCCTCGATCACTTTACCCAGGGCAGCGTGACTAACACCACCATGCTGCTCTATCCCGGCGTCAGCCTCAACCGCACCCGCTCGCGCGGCGGCCTGATGCCGACCTGGGGAGATTCCCAGCGCTACTCCGTCGACGTCTCCGACACCACCTGGGGATCCGACGTCGACTTCCTGATTATGCAGGCGCAGAACGTCTGGATCCGCACGCTGGCGGACAAGCACCGCTTTGTGGTTCGCGGCAACCTCGGCTGGATTGAAACCAACGACTTCGAGAAGGTGCCGCCGGACCTGCGCTTCTTCGCAGGCGGCGATCGCAGTATTCGCGGCTACAAATACAAAGATATTTCACCGCGTGACGATGACGGCAAACTCACCGGCGCCTCGAAGCTCGCTACCGGCTCGCTGGAGTATCAGTACAACGTGACCGGTAAATGGTGGGGCGCGGCCTTTATTGATTCAGGTGAAGCGGTCAACGACATCAAGCAGAGTAATTTCAAAACCGGCGCGGGCGTTGGCGTGCGCTGGGCGTCGCCGGTCGGGCCGATCAAGCTTGATATTGCCCGACCCATTGGCGACAGCGAGGAGCATGGTTTGCAATTTTATATCGGACTGGGGCCTGAACTATGAAGCTGTGGAAAAAGGTCCTGATCGGCGTGCTGATTTTTCTGATGCTGCTGTTGGGCGGCGTGGCGTTTTTAATCGGCACGACGCCGGGGTTACATCTGGTACTGAACGGCGCGGCGCGCTGGGTGCCGGGCCTGTCGATCAAGCAGGTAGAGGGCGGCTGGCGTAATCTGACCATCAGCGGATTACGCTATGAGATGCCCGGCGTCAGCGTCGATGCCGGTACTTTTCATCTCGCCGTCGATCTTAACTGTCTGCTGCACTCGTCGGTGTGCGTCAACGACATCGCGCTGAAAGATGTCAGCGTGGTGGTCGACAGCAAAAAGATGACGCCAGCGCAGGAAGCGCCGCCGGAAGAGGAGGGCGGCAGCGGCGATCTCAGCACGCCTTATCCGATTACGCTGCGCCATCTTGGCCTGCATAATATCAACGTTAAAGTCGACGATACGGCGATTTCGCTGCTGGATTTCACCACCGGCCTGCAATGGCAGGATCGCGCGCTGACCCTCAACCCCACCCATATTCAGAGCCTGCTGGTGGCGCTGCCGAAAGCGGCAAAAGTTGCCAACGAAGAGGTGGTGCAGCCGAAGGTGCAACAGCCGCAGCCGGACGAGAAGCCGTTGGGCGAAACCCTGCAGGCGATGTTTGCCAAACCGCTGCTGCCGGAGCTGCCTGATTTTCGTCTGCCGCTGGATATTGACGTGCAGGAAATTCTCGGCGAGCAGCTGCGCATTACCGGCGATACCGACATTGCGGTGAACCGCCTGCTGCTGAAGGCGAAAACCGCAGACCGCCGTCTGCAACTGCACACGCTGGACGTCGACTCTAACCTTGGCCAGCTTAACGGCAGCGGCGAAGCGACGCTGGCGGACAACTGGCCGGTGAACTTCAGGCTCAACGGCACGGCGAATGTCGAGCCGCTGAAAGGTGAAAAGATCAAACTGGATCTGAACGGCGCGATGCGCGACGAGCTGAAGCTGGGGCTGAATCTTTCTGGTCCGGTGCGCGCGCAGCTCGATGCCGCTACGCAGCTGGCGGTGGCGGGACTGCCGCTGTCGCTGCGCCTGACCAGTCCGCAGCTGCGCTGGCCGCTGACCGGCGCGGCGCAGTACCAGGCCGATGATCTCGACTACCAGTTCAAAGGCAAAGCCACCGACTATGCGATGTCCATGCGCACGGCGGTGAAAGGCGAAAGCGTGCCGCCTGCGACTATCGCGCTGGACGGCAAAGGCAACGTCGAGCAGTTCAGCCTCGACAAGCTGCGCATCGGCGCGCTACAGGGCAACGTCGATCTCACGGCGCTGGTGGACTGGAGCAAGGCGATCAGCTGGCGCAGCGAGCTGACGCTCAGCGGCATTAACACGGCGCGCCAGTACCCGGACTGGCCGGCGAAGCTGGACGGCAAAATCGCCACGCGCGGCAGCCTTTACGGCGGCAGCTGGCAGGTAAGCGTGCCGCAGCTACAGCTGAAGGGCAACGTTAAACAGAACGCGGTAAGTGCCGAAGGCTCGCTGAAAGGCAACAGCTATAACCAGTGGGATATTCCAGGCGTAAAAATCGCCCTGGGCCGCAACAATCTGGATGTCAAAGGATCGCTGGGAGAGGCGCTCAACCTTGACGCCATTATTGACGCGCCCCATCTCGATAACGCTTTGCCAGGACTGGGCGGCGTCGCGAAAGGCACCATCAAGGCGCGCGGCACGCTTCAGGCGCCGCAGCTGCTGGCCGATCTCAACGCCACCGGGCTGCGCTGGCAGCAGTTGCAGATCCGCCGCGTGACGCTGGAGAGCGACGTGCGTTCCAGCGATCAGGTGGCCGGCAAGCTCCAGCTACGCGTCGAGCAGCTGAAGCAGGACGCCCTTAACATCAGCCTGCTGACGCTCAATGCCGACGGCAATGAAAAAGCGCATCAGCTCAAACTGAACGTGCAGGGCGAGCCGGTCTCCGGTCAGCTGGCGCTTAGCGGCAGCTTTGATCGTCAGCAGCAGCGCTGGCAAGGGACGCTAAACAATACGCGCTTCGATACGCCGGTAGGGGAATGGCGGCTGACGCGCGCCATGGCGATCGACTACCTCAATGCGAAGCAGACGGCGACCATCGGGCCGCACTGCTGGCAGAACCCCAACGCGCAGCTCTGCGTGCCTGAACCTGTCGAAGCCGGTCCGAGCGGCCATGCGCATATTCAGCTCAACCGCTTCGATCTGGCGATGATCAAGCCATTCCTGCCGGGTGAAACCCAGCTTGCGGGGGTATTTACCGGCGACGCGCGCGTGAACTGGACGGCGGACGGGGCGCTGCCGACCGGCTCCGTTTCGCTGAAAGGCAACGGCGTGAAGGTCAGACAGGATGTGCAGGGCAACACGCTGCCGATCGACTTCAACACGCTGAATCTTAATGCGGCGCTGCGTGACGGCCGCGCCGATCTCGACTGGCTGATCCGCATCGCCAACAACGGACAGCTCGACGGCAATGTCCAGGTCAGCGACCCGCAGAATCGCCGCACGCTGGGCGGCAACGTCAATATTCGCAATATCTCGCTGGCGATGCTGAATCCGGCGCTGATGCAGGGCGAGCAGATTAAGGGCAGCCTTAACAGCAATCTGCGTCTCGGCGGCAGCGTGAAGCAGCCGCAGATCTTCGGCCAGCTGGGGTTGCGGGATGTGGACGTCGACGGCAATTTTATGCCGGTCGATCTTACCGCCGCGAACCTGAATATGGTGTTCAACGGCATGAGTTCGACGCTTAACGGCCTGGTGCAGACCGCGCAGGGCAATATCAACCTCAACGGCAACGCGGACTGGAGCCAGCTCGACAACTGGCGCGCGCGCATCGCCGCGCAGGGCAGCCGCGTGCGCGTCACCGTGCCGCCGATGGTGCGCATGGACGTTTCGCCCGATCTGGTGTTCGAGGCCACGCCAGCCGCGTTTAGCCTGGATGGCAGCGTCGATATTCCCTGGGCGCGCATCACGGTGCAGGAAGTGCCGGAAAGCGCCACGGGCGTTTCGTCGGATGAAGTGCTGCTGGATAAGAACCTTCAGCCGATTCAGCCGAAAACCGCCGCTATCCCGATCAACAGCAATCTGGTGATCCACGTCGGTAACGACGTGCGTCTGTCGGCGTTTGGCCTGAAGGCGAAGCTCAACGGCGATCTGAAAGTGGTGCAAGACAGAACCGGACTGGGCCTGAACGGTCAGATCAATATTCCGTCTGGCCGCTTCCACGCCTACGGTCAGGATCTCATCGTCCGTAAAGGCGAACTGCAATTCGCCGGTCCGCCGGACCAGCCCTATATCAATCTGGAAGCGATTCGTAATCCGGAAGCCACCGAGGATGACGTGACCGCAGGCCTGCGCGTCACCGGCCTGGCCGATGAGCCGAAGGTCGAGGTCTTCTCCGATCCGGCGATGTCGCAGCAGGAGGCCCTTTCTTACCTGCTGCGCGGTCAGGGATTAGGCTCTGACGGCGACGGCAACGCATTAACCTCTGCGTTAATCGGACTGGGGGTTGCACAAAGTGGGCAGGTTGTGGGTAAAATCGGCGAGACGTTTGGCGTCAGCAATCTTGCCCTTGATACTACCGGGGTAGGCGACAGCCAGCAGGTGCAGGTCAGCGGTTATGTGCTGCCGGGTCTCCAGGTAAAATATGGCGTCGGTATTTTTGATTCACTGGCGACCCTGACCTTGCGTTATCGTCTGATGCCCAAACTCTATTTGGAAGCCGTATCCGGTGTGGATCAGGCTCTTGATTTGCTCTATCAGTTTGAGTTTTAGCAATGCGAATAATTGTCTACGGCAGTTTACGGCGCAAACAGGGAAACAGTCACTGGATGACGAATGCGCAATGGCTGGGGGATATGCAGATTGAGGGCTTTGAGCTCTACAGTCTCGGCCATTATCCGGGCGTGATCCCGGGCGAAGGAACCGTCTATTGTGAAGTTTACCGCATCGATGCCACAACGCTGGGCGAGCTGGATGCATTGCGTACCAAGGCTGGCGAATACAAACGCCAGCTGATGCAGACGCCTTATGGCAGCGCATGGCTCTATGTTTACCAGCGCCCGATAAAGGGGCGTCAGCGCATTATCAGCGGAGACTGGTTACAGCGCGACGATCCTTCGTCAGAGGCATAAACAAAAACACCGTCCAGAGGACGGTGTTTTTTTATCGGCGGCGGCAGATTACTTCTTCTGCGCGCGCTCGAAAGAGGAGACGATCTCAGCTTTAGCCGCTTCCGCGTTGTCCCAGCCGTCAACTTTTACCCATTTGCCTTTTTCCAGCGCTTTATACTGCTCGAAGAAGTGGGTGATCTGCGCACGCAGCAGCTCTGGCAGGTCGTTCACATCTTTGATGTGATCGTACTCTTTGGTCAGCTTGGTATGCGGAACGGCAACCAGTTTGGCATCTTCGCCTGATTCGTCGGTCATCTTCAGCACGCCAACCGGACGGCAGCGGATCACTGAGCCAGGTTGCAGCGGATACGGGGTCGGAACCAGCACGTCAACCGGGTCGCCATCCAGCGACAGCGTGTGGTTGATGTAGCCGTAGTTGCACGGATAGAACATCGCCGTAGACATGAAACGGTCCACGAACAGGGTGCCAGACTCTTTATCGACTTCGTATTTGATCGGATCGGCGTTGGCCGGGATCTCAATAACAACGTAGATATCTTCTGGCAGGTCTTTACCTGCGGGCACCTGGTTCAAACTCATCGGGCATTCCTTCAATAGTCATAGGTTGAGTGTCGGCTATTATAGCCAACTGACTCTGAAAGTATGCCCCAATTTTGACCTTTCAGAATGGTCCTCGCCCTACTTTGCGGTGACAAACAGCGAGACAATCCCCGCAGCAATCAGTGGTCCGACCGGTACGCCGCGAAAGAAGGCCACGCCTATCACCGTGCCGATCAATAAGCCGCCAATCACGGAGGGCTGCGCGCTCATAAAACTGACGCCGCGTCCCCCCAGCCAGGCGACAAAAATGCCCACCAGGATAGCCACAATCGACTGCCAGCTGGCGAAAGACTTCAGCAGGGACGAGGCGGGAAGCGATCCGCTGGCGAGCGGCGCCATTACCGCCACGGTAAGGATAATAATGCCGAGCTGAATGCCCTGCTTCTCTACATAGGGAAAGAACTGCGACAGCGGAGTCAGTTTGATCGCCAGCAGGATGAGAATAGAAATGGTCACCGCGCTGTTGTGAACGAAATAGCTAAGGACCGCGAGGCCGATAAGAATAAGGGTAGAGGCATACGCAGCCATAATATCTCCCTGAAGGCGAATGGATGCGCTGGACCGCGCCAGCGCGTAAGTCATTATTTATCAGCATTCCGTATCGCTGGCGCAACTACCTTTATTCATTGACTGCAACATCAGCGCCTGATTACGCATCAGACTGAGAGTCTGCGCCGCGAGGGAAACCTGCGCCAGCGAGCCTTGCGTATGGGCGAAATAAGCCGCTGCCGCCGCCTGCCAGCTGTCGCGCCAGATCAGCCACTGGCGCTGCGCGCTGCGGAGTTTCTTTTCAGGCTCGCCGCTTAGCCGCTTTATTAACTGGCTGTACTGCCTGTTCATCTCCCCGTCCCAGCCGCGGCTGGCGTCGCTATAGCACGCCACCATCGCTGCCGTGGTCGTCGCGTCATTGAGGCATTGCTCCAGCGTATGATCGATGGGGTTTTGCTGCGCCATTGCGCTGCCAGACAGGAGCAAACCCGCTGCGGCCATCCATGCTTTCATGTTCATCCTCCTGGTGAAATAAAAGTTAAGCGTGGGCGATAGTCAGGGAAATGACCATCAATAGCGATAAAGTTTCCCGCTGCAACTGCCGATAACTTGTACGTTTTAGGGCTGCTGGATTTTCTGCCTTTCTATAAGCAAACGGAAAACAACATCATGAAAAAGCTCTCACTACGCACAGGATTATTAGCACTACTCGCCTTTATGACGCTGCTGCTGCTGGCGGTCAGCGTGATGGGCATTGTCGCCATCAATAAAGGCAATCAGTCGCTGGATGTGATCAATCGCATTCAGGGCGTTGAACTCAACGCGCTTTATCAAAGCAATGGCGATCTGATGCGCGCCCGCGCAACGGCCGCGCTGGCGGTACGCAAAATCGAGATTGGTCTGCTGGAAGAAGGCGCGACGGCGACGAAACAGGCGCAGGCCGACGTCCAGGATT
Organism: Candidatus Pantoea deserta; assembly: GCF_003813865.1. Taxonomy (GTDB): domain Bacteria; phylum Pseudomonadota; class Gammaproteobacteria; order Enterobacterales; family Enterobacteriaceae; genus Pantoea; species Pantoea deserta. The sequence goes on along the minus strand of NZ_RMVG01000018.1, from coordinate 21,947 downwards.
CGCAGCGGAATATGAAAGCCTTTATCGCCGCGGGCACCGTAACGGCGCGGGGCAAAAAGCTGGCGGACGACATTGTAACGACCTACAACGCCTATCAGGCGCAGGGCATCAAGCCGATCATGGATGCGCTGGAAAAACAGTACACCGATGAATACTACGCCGTGCTGGAGGGCAATCTGGCTACGCTGGCGCTGAACTACAGCAATGCGGTTGCGGCATTCGGCGCTTACGCGGATAGCGTGACCGATAAGCAGCTGGCGCAGGCGGCGCATAACGAAACGCTGATGAAGGCGCTGATCGGCGCGGCGGTGGCGCTGACGCTGCTGCTGTTTGTGCTCGCCTGGCAGCTCATGCGTCGTCTGCTGTTGCAGCCGCTGGATCGCGCTATCGGGCATCTGGAGCAGGTTGCCGCAGGCGATCTGTCGCACGCGCTGCCGCCTGCAGGCGACAACGAACTGGGCCGCCTGAATCGGGCGTTAGGCGAGATGCAGCAGGCGCTGCGCGCGCAGGTGAGCCAGGTGCGCGAAGCCAGCCTGCAAATTGACGTAGGCAGCCGCGAGCTGGCGGCGGGCAATGTGCACCTTTCCCAGCGCACCGAAGAGTCGGCGGCGTCGCTGGAGCAGACGGCCGCCAGTATGGAGCAGCTGACCGCCACGGTGCGCCTTAACGCCGCCAATGCGCAGCAGGCGAACAAGCTGGCCAGCAGCGTGTCCGATACCGCCGATCGCGGCGCGGAAGTGGTGTGCTACGTCATGGAGAAGATGCAGGAGATCACCGACAGCGCTAATCGCATCGGCGATATTCTCGGCGTCATTGACAGCATCGCGTTCCAGACCAACATCCTGGCGCTTAACGCCTCGGTGGAAGCGGCGCGTGCGGGCGAACAGGGGCGCGGGTTTGCCGTCGTGGCGAACGAGGTGCGCACCCTGGCGCAGCGCAGCGCCAACGCGGCGAAAGAGATCCGCGGGCTGATTGCCGAGTCGCAAACGCGGGTAAAAGAGGGCAGCGATATGGCTACCCGCGCGGGCGAAACCATGGACGAAATCTCCAGCGAGGTGATGCGCGTCACAGCGTTGATGAAGGAGATCTCTCTGGCCTCTGACGAGCAGAGCCGGGGCATTGAACAGGTGAATCAGGCGGTAACGCAGATGGATGAAGCGGCGCAGCAGAATGCGGCGCTGGTCGAACAGGCGACGGCGGCGACGCAGTCGCTGGAGGCGCAGTCGCAGCATCTGCAATCAACGGTGTCGCTGTTCCGGCTGGAAACAGCCTGAAAAAAAGGGCGCGATCGTCGCGCCCTTATTTTTTGCCTTACTGCGGAGCGTCCGGATATTCGCGCAGGAAGCGCTCCACATCTTCGACCATAGCATCGTTGCCGCAGAAGAACGGGCAGCGCTGATGCAGGGTTTCCGGCTGAATATCAAGAATGCGCTTCGCGCCGTCGCTGGCCTTGCCGCCCGCCTGCTCAGCAAGAAACGCCATCGGGTTGCACTCATACAGCAGACGCAGCTTGCCGTTCGGGTGGCTGGCGGTGCTGGGATAGAGATAGATGCCGCCCTTCAGCAGGTTACGGTGGAAGTCCGCCACCAGCGAGCCGATATAGCGCGAGGTGTAAGGACGGTGCGTGGCATGATCCTCTTCCTGACAGAACTTCAGGTACTTTTTCACCCCCTGCGGGAAGCGAATATAGTTACCTTCGTTAATGGAGTAGGTATAGCCCGTCGGCGGATAGGTCATGCGCTCGTGGCTCAGGCAGAAAACGCCGAGCGACGGATCGTAGGTAAAGGCGTGGACGCCGCAGCCGGTGGTATAGACCATCATGGTTGAAGAGCCATAGACGACATAGCCGGCCGCGACCTGCTTATGGCCGGGCTGCATAAAGTCGGCTTCGGTCACCGGCGTGCCTGGCGCGCTGACGCGATGATAGATAGAGAAGATGGTGCCGACAGAAACGTTGACGTCAATATTGGAGGAGCCGTCCAGCGGGTCCATCAATACCACATACTTGCCGTGTTCAACTCCTTCGAAGATGACAAACTCGTCTTCTTCTTCTGAAGCAATCCCTGCCACGATGCCACGCGCTTTCAGCGCCGCTTTCAGCTTTTCGTTCGCGAACAAATCCAGCTTCATCTGCTGTTCGCCCTGAACGTTTTCAACACCGCTGGCGCCGAGAATATCGACCAGACCCGCTTTGTTGATGTCGCGATGAATGATTTTGGCGCCCAGCTTAATAGCGGAAATCAGCGCGGTCAGTTCACCAGTAGCGTGAGGAAAGTCGTGCTGTTTCTCGACGATAAATTCGCCTAACGTTTTCATAACACATTCCCTGAATCTTCGATGGAGTGGCAGCCTGCCTGGCAAACCGCCAACGTTTGCGTACGCAGTTTAGCCGATTGAACTTCAAAAACCATAGTCCTAATCCGTTTCTTAAGTCTGCGAGCGGGGTTACACTGTGCGCCGAACTTTTGAGTAATGGATCATGTTATGCGCATTCATATCCTTGGGATTTGCGGCACGTTTATGGGCGGTCTGGCGATGCTGGCGCGTTCCCTTGGCCATCAGGTGACCGGGTCTGACGCCAACGTCTATCCGCCAATGAGCACGCTGCTTGAGCAGCAGGGCATCGAGCTGACCGAAGGTTACGACGCCTCGCAGCTCGATCCCGCGCCGGACCTCGTTATCATCGGCAATGCGATGACGCGCGGCAACCCCTGCGTGGAAGCGGTGCTGGAACGCAACATTCCCTATCTGTCCGGTCCGCAGTGGCTGCACGACTTTGTACTGCGCGATCGCTGGGTGATCGCGGTAGCGGGAACACATGGTAAAACAACCACTTCTGGTATGGTAGCCTGGATACTGGAGGCATGCGGACTGGAGCCGGGCTTTATCATTGGCGGCGTGCCGGGCAACTTCGACGTCTCGGCAAAATTAGGAAAAAGTCCATTCTTTGTCATTGAGGCGGATGAGTATGACTGCGCCTTTTTCGACAAGCGCTCCAAATTTGTGCACTACTCTCCCCGCACCCTGATCCTCAACAACCTTGAGTTTGATCATGCGGACATCTTCGACGATCTGCGCGCCATTCAGAAGCAGTTCCACCATCTGGTGCGCATCGTTCCCGGCCAGGGCAAGATTCTGCTGCCGGAGCACGATCACCACCTTAAGCAGGTGATGGCGATGGGCTGCTGGAGCGAGCAGGAGAGCGTCGGCGAAGGCGGTCACTGGCAGGCGAAAAAGCGGGTGCCGGACGCCTCGCACTGGGAAGTGCTGCTCGACGGCGTCGCTGTCGGCGAGGTGAACTGGTCGCTGGTCGGCGAACACAACATGCATAACGGCCTGATGGCTATCGCTGCGGCGCGTCACGTCGGCGTGAAGCCGGAAGATGCGGCGCAGGCGCTGAGCAGCTTTATCAACGCGCGCCGTCGTCTGGAGCTGCGCGGCGACGTCAACGGCATCAAGGTGTATGACGATTTCGCCCACCATCCGACGGCGATTCTCGCCACCTTATCCGCGCTGCGCAGTAAAGTCGGGGGCAGGGCGCGCATTCTGGCGGTGCTGGAGCCGCGTTCCAATACCATGAAGATGGGCGTCAGCAAAAACGATCTGGCTCCATCGCTGGCCCGTGCGGACGAGGTGTTCCTGTTCCAGCCGCATCATATTCCGTGGCAGGTTTCCGACGTCGCCGAAGCCTGTATGCAGCCAGCGCACTGGAGTGCCGACATCGATACGCTGGTGGAGATGGTGGCGAAAACCGCTCAGCCGGGCGATTCGATTCTGGTTATGAGCAACGGCGGATTCGGCGGCATTCACCAGAAGCTGCTGGATCGACTGGGTTAATTTCACAAGCGCCCCGACGGGCGCTTTTTTTATATCCTCACTTCGCGCTGTCGCGGTGATTAAAATACGCCCGCAATTCACCGCGTAATTTTGAAGCCGATCCCGCTACTCTTTTTATTATTGCCATCCTGATTCTCTTTCCGGCTAAAACAGAAAGGCTTATGTCGATATTTATGGCATGGTTTTCTTTGCCAGTCAGGAAATGACTCTCTTCCCGGTTAATTATTTAAGTAACAGGCGTTGATGAGGCGATTTTTTCTTATTCTGGTACGCATATTAAAAATTAGTTAATTATAAGGGCAATAGCTATTTTAAGGCTGCTTATTATATTTTATTGCGCTTATTATCAGGAATAAGGATGTTGTTATGGGAAAGCGTAAATTATTGCACGTATCTCTGGGCATGACGCTGTTAATGAGCGCGACGGCGGCGCTGGCGACGGCCACGGTCGACTACCGGCATGAGTATCGCCTGCGCGACCGCACGCACTACGATAAACTGGGGCTGAGCACCACTCTGCCCAATGATATGTTCCTTGGCGTGGAAACCAAATATAAAACCGGCGGCGCCGATCCCAAAGATAAATATTATAACGATACCGTGTTAAACGTTGTTGAGGTGACTTTCCTTAAATCATACTATTTTGGCAACTGGACCCTCTCGCCTTTTATCCAGCCGGAGTTTAACTCCGCGCGCACCGAATGGAAATTCGGCGTCGCGCCCTGGTATAAAATTAACGATAGCTGGTTTCTCGGCGGCCTGTATCGTCTTGAGCTGACCGATTATGCCCATGAGGATAAATGCGGCGCTCCCGGTATCGATTATTGCGACGCCGATCGGCACCGCACGGCAAACCGTTTTGATATTTACCTGCGCAATAAAGCAGACAGGCTGACAACGACCTATAAGCTGGTCTATAAGCACGCGGACGCAAAACTGTTTGCGAATAAGCATGACGATTATGAACAGGAGCTTCAGTTCGACTACGCGCTCGGCAACGATCGCGTCTGGGTTCCCTATCTGACCTTTGGCGACATCGGCCGCTCAGCCACCTCCAGCGAACGTCAGCTGCGCCTGCGCGCCGGTATTGTTTATATCTACCGTTAAGACAGCAGCAGGCGGGCAGGGATGCCCGCCTCAGTGGGCTTAGCTCTCCGCCAGCTCACGCAGATACTGAAAAATCTGACGCGAGGATTTCGGCGGTTTGTTGCCGACTTTCTCTTTCTGCGCGTTGCGGATCATGCTGCGCAGCTGCTGGCGATCGGCGTGCGGATAAAGCGTCAGCACCTCGTTCATCGCCTCGTCGCCCTGGTCAATCAGGCGATCGCGCAGCGCTTCCAGCTTGTGGAACAGCGCAACCTGCTGGTTATGGCGGTTTTTCAGCTTGTCCAGCGCCTGGCGAATCGGGTCGACGTCGCGCGCGCGCAGCATTTTGCCGATCAGCTGTAGCTGGCGGCGACGTCCCTCTTTCTTGATACGCTGCGCCAGTTCAATAGCGTCCAGCAAATCTTGATCAAGCGGGATCTTTTCCAGGGCGTTCTTGCCCAGATCGACCAGTTCGGCGCCCAGGCGTTTTAGCTCTTCAGCATCGCGTTTAATTTCGCTCTTACTGACCCAGATAATCTCTTCGTCTTCTTCTTCCTGATTATCCGGTACGTCGTCGAGCCACTCATCGGGCTGTTTGGTCATTTTCTGGGCTCCCCTAAAAAAAAGAGGCTAATCCTATCAGTTTATCGGGTGACTGCGAAATTGTTCTCTGACTCTGATAGACTCAAAACTTTCATACATAAGATTAGACGGCAGGCCGATGAACGTATCTACTCAGGTTGCAGAACAGCGAAAAGTGTTGGAACAGGCAGTGGCGCAGGCGCTGGAGCTGGCGAAGGCCAGCACCGACGGCGCGGAAGTGGCAGTGACCAAAACCACCGGAATCGGCGTCAGCACCCGTTACGGCGAAGTGGAGAACGTCGAGTTCAACAGCGACGGCGCGCTCGGCATCACCGTTTATCATCAGAACCGCAAGGGCAGCGCCTCCTCAACCGACCTCAGCCCGGAAGCGATCAAACGCACCGTGCAGGCGGCCATTGATATTGCGCGTTATACCTCAACGGATCCTTACGCTGGCCCGGCGGATGCCGATCTGCTGGCGTTCGACGCGCCGGATCTCGATCTCTATCATCCGTGGGAGATCGACGCCGATCGCGCTATCGAACTGGCCGCTCAGGCAGAGCAGGCGTCGCTGAAGGCTGATGCGCGCATCACCAATACCGAAGGCGGCAGCTTTAACAGTCATGTGGGCATTAAGGTATTTGGCAACAGCCACGGCATGATGCAGAGCTACTGCTCCAGCCGCCATTCGCTCTCCAGCTGCGTGATCGCCGAGCAGGACGGCAATATGGAGCGCGACTATGCCTATACCATTGGCCGCGCGTTCGAGGATCTGAAAAGCCCCGACTGGGTCGGCGAAGAGTGCGCGCGTCGCGTGCTGTCGCGCCTGGCGCCGCGCAAGCTGTCCACCATGAAAGCCCCGGTGATCTTCGCGCCGGAAGTGGCGACGGGTCTTTTCGGCCACCTGGTCGGCGCGATCAGCGGCAGCAGCGTCTACCGTAAATCGACTTTTCTGCTGGATGCGCTCGGCCAGCAGATTCTGCCGGAGTGGCTCACTATTCAGGAGCAGCCGCACCTGTTAAAAGGGCTGGCTTCCACGCCGTTCGACAGCGAAGGGGTTCGTACCCAGGCGCGCGACATTATTAAAGACGGCGTGCTGCAAACCTGGCTGATGACCAGCTATTCGGCGCGCAAGCTGGGCCTGAAGAGCACCGGTCATGCGGGCGGCATCCATAACTGGCGCATTAACGGACAGGGCGGCAGCTTCGACGACCTGCTGAAGCAGATGGGGCGCGGTCTGGTTGTCACCGAACTGATGGGCCAGGGCGTCAGCGCTATTACCGGCGACTATTCGCGCGGCGCGGCGGGTTACTGGGTTGAGAACGGCGAGATTCAATATCCTGTGAGCGAGATCACTATTGCAGGAAATCTCAAGGAGATGTGGCGTAATATCGTCACGGTGGGTAACGACATTGAAACCCGCAGCAACATACAATGTGGCTCGGTGCTGCTGCCGGAGATGAAAATCGCCGGACAATAATAACACTCGCTTCCTGAAAGCAGCCGCTCTGGCTGCTTTTTTTTTACCCACAATAAAAAGGACATACCAATGCGTAAGCATGTGATTGCACTGTTAGCTCTCTCCTTGTTGTCTGGAAGCGCCAGCCTTTATGCGGCGGATCTCGAAAATGATATGGATACGCTGAAAGACGGCCTGAACACCGTCATGAAAACCAACGACGCGCAGACGATGCAGCAGGCGCTGAGCAGCATGCGTCAGGCGGCGGAAGATGCGAAAAAATCCACGCCGGAGAAGCTGGAAGGCGAACCGGCAGACAGTCCTGAGATCAAAGACTTTCACGCGGGACTGGACTCGCTGATCGCGCAAATCGATGTGGTCAACGAACTGGCGAAATCCAACAATGTGGACGGCGCAAAAGCCGAAGCGAAAAAGCTGGCCGATATTCGCAACGCCAATCACAAAAAATTCCGCTAACCGCCTGCGCCGGTCCAGGCGACCGGCCTTTTTCCGTCATCATTTTTTCTTATCTGCCTGACATCACGTTTTTTCCTGTTCGTGCTTACACGCATATATCTCTGGTTTTACAAATATTTTTCCTCTAAGGCGTGCATAACGCGGCCTGTATCACACAATTTATGCATCCTGCGATCTGGCGCACATCCTGCCCTGCGATTTCCACTTTGATGCGGAAAAAGTGCGTCTGCACTTCCACCAGGGCATGCCGTAATTTATTCGCAACGCGAATTTTCGTGAACAGGAGTAACAAGGTGAGCAGTAACGGAGCTTCGATACAGCAGGCAACGCCGGAGGAGATTCAGTCTCTTGCCGACAGCGTCATGACGCAAATCACGGCGATCTATGCCCAGCAGAACATACATCCCAATGCGGTTCAGCAGCAGATGCTGGCTTCGCATGTTCGCGCCATGGCGCTGCGCTCGCTGACCGGCGAACCGCTGCCGGAGGTCGAGGCGGAGCTGTTTGAGGATATTTCCCCGGAAACCATGCAGCTGGCGCAGCAGGTGGTGGATTTGTTCGGCAATCTTCCGCGCGAAGAGGCCTGGCTTCTCTCTGTCCATATCGAAGTGGCACGGTCTAACTAATTGTTAAATGAGGAAATAATTATGGTAACCGTAGTGATTGGCGATCGTTTAGGTAAAGGACAAAAAGTTGCCGCAGGCATTGAAAAAGCTGGCGGACGGGCCGTTGTGGTGCCGGGCGTAGCGGCGGATATGAAGCTGGGCGACGTGATGAAGGCGGAAAATGCCGACTTCGGCATCTCCTTTTGCGGCAGCGGCGGGGCCGGAGCCATTACCGCGCAAAACAAGTATGGCTACAAGGCGCGCCACGGCATGCGCTCTATCGACGAAGGCGTCACCGCGATCAATGAAGGAGCCAACGTGCTCGGCTTCGGCTTTATGGACAAAGAAGAGTTAGGCGAGCGGCTGGTGCAGGCCTGGAACAAGAAGCACGGCAGCTAACCATGAAAGAACAATACGTTACTCAGGTGACGGTGCAGGGCAAAGGCGACAGCAAAGAGAAGGCCTTTGCCGATGCCCTGAGTCGCGTGCAGAACCAGGTGCTGCGCGCGACGCAAAAGATTCTGCTGCGCATTGAACCTCTGGATGTTCGGGTGCTGCGCGCGCAGGAGAGCGTCAGAACAGAGAAATTCCTCTTCTTTTTTCTGGCGCGTCAGCGACGGAACTACAGCGTAGAGCTGGAAATCTCCGTCAGCGTTACCGTGATCGATACCGGGCAGGTGACCTTCACGACGACGCCTTAAAAACAGACGACAACAAAGGTAAAAAAACATGTTTTTAATTATTTTGTTTAAGTCGTTGATCATTGGGGGGCTGGTTGGCGTAGGCGTGGGTGCCGGAGCGGCACGTATGTTTCACGCGCCGACCTCACAGGGCATGGGCGCATTTCGTACCCTCGGCGAGCTTAACTCGTGCGAGGGCGATCCCGCGTCGCACTTCTCCTTTGGTCTCGGCTTCTTCTTCAATGCCTGGGCATCTTCCGTTGCGGCAGGCTCTTTCACCCAGGACGTTGACCACCGCATCATTCCTAACTGGGGCGCGGCAGCGTTGATGGTGAAAAACCGCAACCTGGCTGAAACCCTGCACGATCCGAAAAAAATGGCTATCGCCTGCGGCATTATCGGCATGCTGGTGGTGGCCTTCCTCAACTCTACCGCCTCAGCGGTGCCGGCCGCGTTGCAGGTGACCGCGGTGAAAGTGCTGGTGCCAGCGGCAAACCTGCTGGTTAACACCGTGATGCCGGTAATCTTCTGGCTGGCCGCCATCGACGCCGGTAAAAAATCGGGCTTCTGGGCGACGATTTTTGGCGGCCTGGCGCAGCTGATTATGGGCAACGCCGTGCCGGGTCTGGTGCTGGGCATTCTGATTGGCAAAGGCGTAGAGGAGAGCGGCTGGAACAAGGTCACCAAAGTGATGATGGTGGCGATTGTGCTGCTGTTCGTGCTGAGCGGCTTCTTCCGCGGTTTCGATATGAAGCTGCTGCAATCCTTCCAGTTAGGCATTCCCGGCTGGCTCGACATGATCCACAACTCCCTGAGCGGCAAGTAAGGCTATCAACATGACTGAAAATAAAGGTTTCTGGTACGCCGACTGGTCTTTTCCGATCTTTGTCGGCCTGCTCTCGGCGGGCGTCTTCGCCGGTACGCATATGTACTACCTCTACGGCATCGGCGCGTTTAACGAGGTCGCCTTCGTCTCGATGCTGCGCTCCGGCATAGAAACCGGCGTCTACGGCGCCGTCGCCGCCTTTGGCGCAAGCTTTCTGTTTGCGCGCATTATCGAAGGTTCGCTGGTGGGGATCCTCGACATCGGCGGAGCGATTCAGACCGGCGTCGGCCTGGGCGTACCGGCGCTGCTACTGGGAGCGGGCATCGTTTTTCCAGTCGAGAACTTCGCCGCGTCGCTGGTTACGGGGCTGGTGATAGGGCTGGCGATCGGCTACGTCATTATCCTGGCGCGTAAGTTCACCATCAACCAGAGCGATTCCACCTACGGCGCGGACGTGATGATGGGGGCGGGTAACGCGTCTGGCCGTTTCCTGGGGCCGCTGATCATTCTCTCTGCGATGGCGGCTTCAATTCCTATCGGTCTTGGCTCGCTGTTCGGCGCGCTGCTGTTCTACCTGTGGAATAAGCCGATCACCGGCGGCGCGATCCTCGGCGCCATGATCCTCGGCGCGATCTTCCCGGTCGCGATCTAGTGCAGTCGGCGGCTCGCCATCGGGCCGCCGGGTTAAGGAGTTGCTATGTTCGACCTGATTCTTCGCCGCGCGCGGCTGACGGATGAGCGGCTAGCCGATATTGCCCTTCAGGACGGTAAAATCGCGGCCGTTGCCAGCAGCGTGCAGGGCGCAGCTAAAAGCGAACGCGATCTGGCGGGGCGCTACTACGTCAGCGCAGGCTGGATCGATTCTCATGTTCACTGCTATCCCAAATCGCCGATCTACCATGACGACGCGGACGCCATCGGCGTCGCGACCGGCGTCACGACGGTGGTTGATGCGGGCAGCACCGGCGCGGATCATATTGACGATTTTTATGCGCTGACCCGCGCCGCCAGCACCCAGGTCCACGCGCTGATTAATATCGCCCGCACCGGCATCGTCACGCAGAACGAGCTGGCGGATATGCGGCAGATCGACGGCGATGCGGTTCAGCAGGCGGTGAAACGTCTGCCCGATTTTATCGTCGGCCTGAAGGCGCGTATGAGCAGCAGCGTCGTGGGCGAGAACGGCATTCAGCCGCTGATCAAAGCCAAAGCGATCCAGAAGCAGGTCGGGGATCTGCCACTGATGGTGCACATCGGCAACAACCCGCCGGATCTGGCCGAGATCGCCGATCGTCTGACCGCAGGCGACATCATTACCCACTGCTATAACGGCAAGCCTAACCGCATACTCACGCCGCAGGGCGAACTCAAAGCCGCCGTGCAGAAGGCGATCGCCCGCGGCGTCAAAATAGATGTCGGCCACGGCAGCGCCAGCTTCAGCTTTGAGGTGGCGCGCGCCGCCATCGCACAGGGCATCCTGCCCGATACCATCAGCTCAGATATTTACTGCCGCAACCGACTTAATGGCCCGGTGCATAACCTGGCGCACGTCATGTCGAAGTTTTTCAGCGTCGGCATGACGCTGCCGCAGATTATCGACTGCGTCACCTGGAAGGCGGCCGACGGGCTACGCCTGGCGCGCAAAGGTCGTCTTGAGGTGGGTTTCGATGCCGATCTGACGGTGTTTAGCGTTACAGAAGAACCCCGCGCCTTCGTGGATTCCGAAGGGGAGCAGCTTACCGGGGAGAAACATATTACGCCGCTGGCCGCCGTGGTGGCGGGCGAGTGGTTCCTGACAGAAGAAGGGAAAGCCAATGTCTTCGATCTATGAAAAATATGGCCTGAAGCCGGTTATTAACGCGTCGGGGCGCATGACCATCCTCGGCGTCTCCACGCCGTCGGCGCAGGTGGTCGATACCGTGCAGACGGGTCTCAGCCACTATTTCGAAATGAAAGATCTGGTCAACAAAACCGGCGCCTATATCGCCCAACTGCTGAATGTGGAAAACGCGGTGGTGGTCTCCTGCGCCTCGGCGGGTATCGCGCAGTGCGTGGCCGCCGTCATTGTCAAAGAGAGCGACTGGCTGCTGGATAATCTGCATGCCGCCCCGCTGGAGGTGCCGCACGACATCGTGGTGCCGAAAGGCCATAACGTTAACTACGGCGCGCCGGTCGGCAGCATGGTGGCGCTGGGCGGCGGTCGGCTGGTGGAGGCGGGCTACAGCAACGAGTGCTCGCCTGAGCAGCTGGCTGCCGCCATCACCCCGCAGACCGCGGCGATTCTCTATGTGAAATCCCATCACTGCGTGCAGAAAAGTCATCTGAGCGTCGAGCAGGCGGCCGTGGTGGCGCGCAAGCACGGCGTGCCGCTAATCGTGGACGCCGCGGCGGAAGAGGATTTGCAGTGCTACTACCAGTATGGCGCCGATCTGGTGATCTACAGCGGCGCGAAAGCCATTGAAGGGCCGACCAGCGGGCTGGTGATCGGCAGACAGCAGTATGTCGAATGGGTCAAACGCCAGAGCAACGGCATTGGCCGCGCGATGAAGGTGGGTAAAGAGGGCATTCTCGGCCTGACGCAGGCGATTGAAGACTACCTGCGGCTGGAAAAAACCAGCGGCGCGCAGATGGTAGAGAAGATGACGCCTTTTATCGATAATCTTAACCAGCTAAGCGGCGTAACGGCGCGCGTGGTCTGGGACGCGGCGGGGCGCGACATCGCTCGCGCCGAGATCAAATTCGACGAGGCGGCCATCGGTCAGCGCACCAGCGACATCGTGCAGGCGCTGAAGAACGGGGAGACCGCCATCTATTTTCGCGGCTATAAAGCCAATGAAGGCATTATTGAGGCGGATGTCCGCAGCGTGAGCGCAGAGCAGCTGCACATCATTTTCACCTCAATCCAGGCGCTGCTGAACGGAGGAAAAAACGCATGACGCTAAGCCCTAATTTTTACAAGGATCGCCTGTGCCTCAACGTGCTGGCCGGATCGAAAGAGAACGCGCGCGCTGTCTGGGAGGCGGCGGAAGGGCATGTGCTGGTGGGCGTGCTGTCGAAAAACTACAGCAGCAACGAAGCGGCCATCGCCGATATGCGCGAATATGCCGCGCTGATTGACAACGCCCTCTCGGTGGGGCTAGGCGCGGGCGATCCTAATCAGTCCAGCATGGTGAGCGAGATCTCTGCGGTGCTACAGCCGCAGCACGTCAATCAGGTCTTTACCGGCGTCGGCGCCAGCCGCGCGCTGCTGGGGCAGTCGCAAACCGTGGTTAACGGTCTTGTTTCGCCAACGGGTACGCCCGGTATGGTAAAAATCTCTACCGGGCCGCTGAGCGCGCAGGGCGCCGACGCCGTGGTGCCCGTCGACAGCGCTATCGCGCTGCTGAAGGATATGGGCGGCAGTTCGGTGAAATACTTCCCGATGGGCGGACTGAAATCAGTGGAGGAGTACCGTGCGGTGGCGCAGGCGTGCGCGGCGCAGGACTTCTGGCTGGAGCCGACCGGCGGCATCGATCTCGATAACGTTGAGGCGATCCTGAGGATCGCGCTGGAGGCGGGCGTCAGCAAAATCATTCCGCACGTTTACAGTTCCATTATCGATCCCGTCAGCGGCGACACGCGGGTGGAAGACGTACGCCAGCTTCTGGCGATTTGTAAAAAGCTGCTGCCGTAGCCGCAGCCAGGCCGACGCGCCTTACAGGGCGTCGGCGCTTGCCTGGCCGCTACAAATCGAGGATCGCAGGTCAGGCGCTTCCGCTGAGTTAATATCATTGCTGTAACAGGTAGAGACCGCTTTGAGATTTCCTAATCAGCGCCTTGCGCAATTGTTCGATGCTCTGCAAAACGAAACGCTGCCCCAGGATGAACTGGCGCGGCGCTTCGCCGTTTCTACGCGCACCGTCCGTACTGACATTAACGCGCTTAACGCGCTGCTCGAAGAGTATGGCGCGCAGTTCATACTCAGCCGCGGAGCGGGTTATCAGCTGAAAATCCATGACGCGTTGCGCTTTCAGCGTCTGGAAAGGCAGAACCGTTCGCCGCTGCGCGTGCCGCGTACTTCTGCCGAACGCGTGCGCTATATGCTGACGCGTTTTCTCACTGCGGCCTGGTCGCTCAAGCTGGAGGATCTGGCAGAGGAGTGGTTCGTCAGCCGCGCCACGCTACAAAATGATATGACAGAGGTGCGTGAATGGCTGGCGCGCTATCACCTGAATATCGAGAGCAAGCCCCATCACGGCATGAAGCTGTTCGGCAGCGAAGTGGCGATCCGCACCTGTTTAACCGATTTGCTGTGGCAGATCGATCAGGAGCAGGCAGACAGCCCGCTGATTAGGGTGGAGGCGCTGCACAGCGGCATTCTGGAGACGTTGCGCCCGCTGATTCAACAGTGTCTGACGCGCCATAACATTCGCCTGAGCGATGAGGGCGAGCGCTATCTGCGCCTCTACTGCGCAGTGGCCGTGCGTCGCATCAGCGAGGGGTATCCGCTCAGCGATCCCGGCGCGGAAGAGGTCGGCCTTGACGTGCGCGAGGCCGCGCATCAGCTGAGCACGCTGCTGCGGCCGCTGGTAGGCAAACCGGTATCATCAGCGGAGGAGAGCTGGCTGCGGGTGAATATCGCTGCACGTCAGATTCAGGAGGTCGCGCCGAGCACTATCAACGCCGATGACGCCGACGCGCTGGTGGACTATCTGCTGAGCTATATCAATACGCACTACAACTACCATTTGCAGGGCGACGACCAGCTGCGCGCCGATCTGCTGACGCACATTAAAACCATGATTACTCGCGTGCGCTACCAGATCCATATTCCTAATCCGCTGCTGGAGAACATTAAACAGCACTATCCCATGGCCTATGACGTGACGCTGGCGGCCGTGTCGAGCTGGGGCAAATATACGCCCTATGTGATCAGCGAAAATGAAATCGGTTTTCTGGTGCTGCATATCGGCGTCGGGCTGGAGCGTCACTACAATGTGGGCTATCAGCGCCATCCGCAGGTGCTGCTGGTGTGCGACAGCGGTAACTCAACGCTGCGAATGATTGAGGCGATGCTGCTGCGCAAGTATCCGCAGCTACAGGTCACGGCGCGTTTGTCGCAGCGGGAATATGAAGAGCGCACGCGCATCGACGAAGATTTCGTGATTTCTACCACCCGGCTCAGCGAGAAAGATAAACCGGTAGTGGTGATGTCGCCGTTTCCCACCACCTTTCAGCTTGAGCAGATCGGCAAGCTGGTGCTGGTGGATCGCACCCGTCCCTACATGCTGGAGAAATTTTTCGACGCGCAGCACTTTATGATTGTCGACCGGCCCATGACGCAGTCGCAGCTGTTTCGCCTGCTGTGCGATCGGTTAGAGGCGGAGGGCTATGTTGATGAGACCTTCTACCCGTCGGTCGAGGAGCGCGAAGCGATTGTCAGCACCATGCTGGGCGAGGGTATTGCTCTGCCGCACTCGCTCGGTCTGCTGGCGAAAAAAACCGTGGTCTATACCGTGCTGGCGCCGCACGGCATTGCCTGGGGCGAAGACACCGCCTCGGTGATTTTCCTGCTGGCGATTAGCAAAAGCGAATACGAAGAGGCAATGGCCATTTATGACCTGTTTGTGACCTTTCTGCGCGAACGGGCAGTGGCGCGACTGCGCGACAGCAAAGACTTCGCCGGATTCAAGGCGGTGGCGATTGAGTGTCTGGGAAGGTTGTGAAAGATGGCTCCAGCCCGGCGACAGGACTGGAGCAGACAAGAGCGTTTAGCTTTTTTTCGCCAGCAGGCGCGGGATCTCGCGCAGGCACCAGGCTTTGGCTTCGCCCATGCTGTCGCGGCGCCAGGCCATAATAATATCGACTTCGCGGGTGTATTCCGGGCTGACGACGCGCAGCCGGCCCTCTGCAATATCCTGTTCCACCAGCGAGTAGGGCATGGTGGCGACGCCGAGGCCCGCCAGCAGCGCGCGGCGCTTGTCATCCATACTGCTCACCGTCAGGCGCTGCTGTTTATCCAGCAGCTGCACCGTCAGCACCGGGCGTTCGCGCGCCGTGTCGGCCACCGCGATGCCGCGATACTTCACGCGCGTGACCTCCGACTGGGGTTCCGGCTCGTTGTGAATAGGATGGTCAGCGCTGGCGACATAGACGCTCATCATGGTGTAGAGCTTGCGCGTATTGATTTCGGTCGAGGCGCGGAAGTGCATATCCGGCGCGATGACAATATCTGCGCGCCCCTGCTCCAGCCGCTCCCACGCCCCCGCCAGCACTTCCGTCACCAGCGAAATCTGGGTGTTGGCTTTCTCCGCCAGCTTTTCCACCAGCGGAAACAGCGCCTCTGTGGGCACCAGCGCTTCGGTAACGATGGTGAGGTGCGTCTCCCAGCCGCGCGCCAGCGCTTCGGCGTCGGTGGTGAGCTTGTCCGCCGCCTCCAGCAGAACGCGCCCGCGCTCCAGCAGCATGCGCCCGACGTTGGTAAATTTGGTTCGGTGTCCAGAGCGGTCAAACAGCACCACGTCCAGCTCCTCTTCCAGCTTCTGCATGGTGTAGCTGAGCGCCGAAGGCACGCGCCCCAGCTCATCCGCCGCCGCCGCAAAACTGCCGCGGCGATCGATCGCATCCATCACGCGCAGCGCTTCAAGGGTTAAGGCACGCTCTTTAGCCATCCGAAGTCTCTTTCAGGAAATTTGAATATGCACGGCAGATTAACTGGCTAACAATACGGCGTCCAGCCTTTTACCATAATGGGTATTAAGTCTGCGGCCGCTCTCTGCCGCAGTGAGCTGGAGGATTATCATGATAACAACGCGCAGTGCGTCGGCGTGCGGCCAGGCGGATTTCGGCTGGTTGCAGGCGCGCTACAGTTTCTCTTTTGGTCACTACTTCGATCCCAAACTTATGGGCTACGCCTCGCTACGCGTGTTGAATCAGGAAGTGCTGGCGCCCGGCGCGGCCTTCCAGCCGCGCACCTATCCGCAGGTCGATGTACTGAATATTGTGTTGCAGGGCGAGGCGGAGTACCGCGACAGCGAAGGCAACCATATCGTTGCGCGCGAGGGCGAAGCGCTGCTGCTGGCTACGCAGCAGGGCGTCAGCTACAGCGAAATTAACCTGCGTAAGGATCAGCCCTTAACGCGGATGCAGATCTGGCTGGCTGCCTGTCCCGACCGCGAGAATCCGCTGATGCAGAAAATCGCGCTGCCGGAGCGCGAAAATATTCAGCTAATCGCCTCGCCAGATGGCGCGGGAAACAGTCTACAGCTGCGTCAGCAGGTGTGGATCCATCAGCTGCGGTTAGAGCCGGGCGAAGAGCAGACGCTGGCGCTGCGCGGTCCGCGCGCCTACTTGCAGTCGATTCACGGCTCGCTGGAAGCGGCCACGCGCGGCGATCATCAGGAGAAGCTGGCCTGCGGCGACGGGGCGTTTTTACAGGAAGAGCAGCAGATCCGGCTAAGGGCGAAAACCGCAACGCGGGCGCTGGTGATTGATATACCGGTGTAAAAAAACGGGCGGCTCTCAGGCCGCCCGCTGATGCTGGCTTACTTCAGCATGGTAAAGGCGGTGGTTACGTGCTTCACGCCGCTAACCCGGCTGGCAATATCGGCCGCCGCTTTCGCTTCTTCCGCTGTCACCAGACCTAACAGAAATACCTCGCCGTTCTCCGTCGTTACCTTCACATTGGATGATTTCACCTGATCGCTGCCCAGCAGCTGCGAGCGAATCTTGGTGGTGATCCAGGTGTCCGACGAAGAGGTGCTCAGGCTGACTTTCTGGCCGATGCGAATTTCATTGTAAACCTCGGTGGCGCCGTCAACGCCCATCGCAATCTGTTTGGCGCGGCTGGCGATGTCCTGCGACGGCGCCTGGCCTGTCAGCAGCACTTTACCCTGATAGGCGGTGGCGATAATGCGCGCGTCGGTTTTGATCTGCTGGTCTTTTGCCAGCGCGTTGCTGACGCGTAGCTCCAGCGTGCCGTCGTCAACCTGGGTGCCCACGGTGCGCGGGTCCGTCGCGGTTTTGGTGGCGACGGCTGCGCCGCCCGCCACAACGGCGACACAGCCCTGCAACAGCATAGCGGTTAACAGGATAGCGACAGCGTTCAATGCTTTCATGTTTGCTCCTTCAGTCATTCCTGGTGGGGGAAAAGAGTGTTATCGATCAGGTCGCACAGACAGTTAAGCGTCAGCATATGCATTTCATGGATGCGGGCGCTACGGTGCGAAGGGATACGAATTTCCACGTCGTGCGGACCCAGCAGGCCCGCCAGCTCGCCGCCGTCGTAGCCGGTCAGCGCAACAATGGTCATATCGCGGGTTACGGCGGCTTCTACCGCTTTTACTATGTCTCGCGTGTTGCCGCGAGTGGAGATCGCCAGCAGGACATCGCCGGTCTGTCCCAGCGCGCGCACCTGCTTGGCGTAGACTTCATCGTGCTGACGATCGTTGCCGATTGCCGTCAACATCACGTTATCCGCGCTAAGCACCAGCGCAGGCAGGCTGGGACGCTCGGTCTCAAAGCGATTGATCATGCTGGCGGCGAAGTGCTGCGCGTTCGCGGCGGAGGCGCCGTTGCCGCAGCTCAGGATTTTGTTGCCGTTAAGCAGACACTGCACCAGCGTCATCGCGGCGCGGGAAATGGCATCCGGCAGCGCTTCTGCGGCTGCAATCTGGGTTTGAATACTTTCAGTAAAACACGCTTTAATTCTGTCCTGCACACGACCACCTGGTTCTAAACGTCTGCATTAAAGGCATTCG
Organism: Candidatus Pantoea deserta; assembly: GCF_003813865.1. Classification (GTDB taxonomy): domain Bacteria; phylum Pseudomonadota; class Gammaproteobacteria; order Enterobacterales; family Enterobacteriaceae; genus Pantoea; species Pantoea deserta. The sequence goes on along the minus strand of NZ_RMVG01000018.1, from coordinate 3,657 downwards.
GCAGCCACTCCAGCGCCGTACCGGTAATGGCGATGATGTCGAAACGGCAATTCACCGTCTCGAAACTGCCGCCGCGCTGCGCCAGCCAGAGAGCGGCGGCATGCAGCAGCTTTTGCTGTTTGAGGCGGGTGATGCTGGCCAGCGCGCCGCCGAAACGCGCATCGCGTCGGTAACGCACCTCCACAAACACCCAGCATGCGCCGTCGCGCATAATAAGATCCAGTTCACCGCCGCGAAAACTCACGTTGCTGGCGACCCAGCGTAGCCCGGCGCGCTCTAAATAGCGCCGGGCGCGCTGCTCCTGTTCGGCGCCGAGACGCCGAGGGGTCAGGAGGCGGGAACGATCTCGCCCTGACGATACTGACGCCATGACAACGTCCTGTTGATCACGCAGTCCTGATTCGCGCTCAGTCTGCCGGTGTTGCCGTCAAGGCTGAAGCCCGGCGTCTGACGCATCTGATTGAAGCTGTTGGCCAGCGTCCAGGCATCAATGCCCATCGCATAAAGGCGAACCAGCGAATAGTCGTTGTTAAACGACTGCGCCGCCTGCTGCATCAGCGCCGGATTGCGCCCAGAGAGCAGCGGAATATCGCTGAACTGCAACCCTTCCATCTCTAAGCGGAAATCCGGACCGGCGCCGGCCTGATAGCTGCGCGAGCTGGCGTAGAGCGAAGCCGCGCTGCGGCTGCCGGTGCGCATGGCGATCATCGGCTTAATCAGCTGCAACTCATCCTGCGTCGAGACGATATAGACCGAATCGACGCCGCCGCCGCTGCTCTCTGTCGCCGCTGGACTCTGCTGCTGCGGCGAGGGAATAGTCAGCCCGGCGATGGTGACGCCCTGAGGCTCGGCAGGCTGCGTATTCACCGGCGTGCCGCTCAGCGTAATGCCCGCGCCGCTGTTGATGCCTTGCTTCAGCTCGGCGGTCGAGCCAAAGCGCTGCTGCAACGGCGCCGTGCCGCCCAGTTTTTGCCACTCTTGCGCAAAGGCGTTAACGACGCGATCGCCAAAGCTGTTGCGCGGCACCAGCAGCAGCGGCTGGCGTTTGCCCTGGTCCCACATATGGTGCGCGGCATCACGCGCTTCGTCTTCAGGAGAAAGCGCAAAGTAGCAAATATTCGGATGGTTCTGGATCTGTTCCGGCTCATTGAGCGCCAGAACGTTGAGCGGCGTCTGACTATTCGCCACCTCTTCGACATTGTTTTTCAGCAGCGGGCCGACCACCAGCGTGGCGCCGTCCTGCTGTGCCTGCTGCATCAGCTGCTGCATCGACTGGCTGCTGGTGTCATACACCTTTACCTGCGCGCTGCTGGCGGGCGCGCTCGCCGCGGGCTGCGGCTGCGCCGCCGAAGGCTGCTGCGTCTCTGCTGGCGTGTTGGCGGCGGCGGCCGGGCTGACCACGGCATTGGCTTCGCCGGTCGAGGCGGGCTGAACGCTGTCTGAACTGGCGGGCTGGGCGGCAGGCTGCGGCGCGGCGTTGAGCGCGCCGTTTTTCGCATCGTTAAAGCCTTTTTCAATGGCCTTAGCGAAGACCTGCGCCTGGCCGTTTAGCGGCAGCAGCAGCGCGATAGTGCTGGTAGAGGCTTTGGTAAAGTTTTGCGCCTGGCTCAGCGGCGTCGGCAGCGTTTTGGCCGCCGGGTTTTGCGGATAGCGCGTCTGCCAGTCTTTCAGAGCGGACTTAAGCATTTCGCCGTCCTGCGCGTTGGCGCGCCAGACAGAGAGCAGATCCAGCCAGCCCTGAAGGGTATTTTCATCGGCGTTGATCACCAGGCTGGCGGCGTCCTGCGGTGACAGCTGCGTTAACGCCTGCCAGGTGGCGTCGATATTTTTCTGGTGTTCGGCGCCGCTCAGCAGCGGCTCCTGCGCGATAAAGGCGCGCAGCAGGGGCAGCGAGGTTTTGCCCTGCGCGGCGGCAATTTGCAGGCCGTAGTAGCGCGCCTGCTGCTCTTTGGACAGATCATCGACCTTCACCTGATTCAGCTGCTGCGTCGCGCCGGGGACGTTCTGCTGGCTGAACAGAAACTGCGCTTTAAGCAGCAGCAGCTCCTGCTGTTGCGTGTCGCTGAGTTGGCTCGGCAGCAGGTTGAGCTGCTGCCCAGCCTGCGGATACTTTCCTTCTTTCATCAGGGCACGGATGGCAAGTAATTGCCAGTCTGTCCTGCTATCATCGCTGCTTTGCTGCACTTGTTGCAGGTAGTAATCAGACCCACCGGTAATGGGTCCCTGAATATTTACGTTTGAGGTTTGCGGCCCCTGACCGCTACAGGCGGCTAAAATCAGCCCAGCAAGAAGGACAGGCACAAAGCGTCCTGCTTTATGACGAACGACTTTTGAAGGAAGCATACTGTATCCAGTGATGTTTTTTTCAAGATGCTCAATATTAAATCGGCAATTCGGATGAAACAATGAAACAACTCGATCGGGCAGAGATTTCTGCCAGCACGCTCTACATCGTTCCAACCCCGATTGGTAATTTGGGTGATATCACCCAGCGGGCGCTGACGGTGCTTTCGGGCGTCGATCTGGTCGCAGCGGAAGATACACGTCATACCGGACTGTTGCTACAACATTTCGCCATCACTGCGCGGCTCTTCGCACTTCACGACCACAATGAACAGCAGAAGGCCGAACTGCTGCTGGCGAAGTTGCAGGAAGGGCAGAGCATCGCGCTGGTTTCAGATGCCGGAACGCCGCTGATCAATGATCCGGGCTACCATCTGGTGCGCCGCTGTCGTGAAGCCGGCATTCGCGTCGTGCCGCTGCCAGGCCCGTGCGCTGCCGTTACAGCATTAAGCGCCGCCGGATTACCGTCCGATCGTTTCTGTTACGAAGGGTTTCTGCCGGCGAAAACCAAGGCGCGCTGCGATGCGCTGCGCGCGCTGGCCCAGGAGCCGCGCACCCTTATTTTTTATGAATCGACCCACCGTCTGCTCGACAGCCTGGCGGACATGGCGAGCGAGCTGGGAGGCGATCGCTATGTGGTGCTGGCGCGCGAGCTGAGCAAAACCTGGGAGTCTATTCAGGGGGCGCCGGTCAGCGAGCTGCTCGCCTGGATCAAAGAGGATGAGAACCGCCGCAAGGGCGAGATGGTTCTGATTGTCGAAGGTCATAAGGCAGATGAAGAGGCGCTGCCTGCCGAGGCGCTGCGCACGCTGGCGCTGCTGCAAAAAGAGCTGCCGTTAAAAAAGGCGGCGGCGCTGACGGCAGAAATTCACGGCGTGAAGAAAAATGCGCTCTATCGCTTTGCGCTCGATCAGCAAGAGGCGTGACAAATGGCGGCGAATGCCCTAATATCTCGCGCCGAAGCTGACCAGACAGTCGCCGCTTTGTCGTCGTCCCTCTTGTAGGGAGACGGGCAGAGGGGAGGAAAGTCCGGGCTCCATAGGGCAGGGTGCCAGGTAACGCCTGGGGGGCGCAAGCCTACGACCAGTGCAACAGAGAGCAAACCGCCGATGGCCCATTTATGGGATCAGGTAAGGGTGAAAGGGTGCGGTAAGAGCGCACCGCGCGTCTGGTAACAGTTCGCGGCACGGTAAACTCCACCCGGAGCAAGGCCAAATAGGGGTTCGCATGGTACGGCCCGTACTGAACCCGGGTAGGCTGCTTGAGCCAGTGAGCGATTGCTGGCCTAGATGAATGACTGTCCACGACAGAACC
>NZ_RMVG01000017.1 GCF_003813865.1 Candidatus Pantoea deserta | reverse complement strand
ACCTTTATGGACTTTGATCAATTAGAAACATATCGGTAGTTTCGAATGTGACAGTTAAATAATTAACTGCGCTTCTAAAAATATAAAAAGATTACACACAGCAAATCTCTAGCAGGAACTTAAAATGAATAAAGGTATCTATTACTACGTAACAATTAGCACCGATCAGGATAATTATCATTATTTGCATCGTAAAGAGTGCAAGCGTATGCCCGATAAAGAAGACATGGTATTTATCGGCACGCTATATAATTTGAATCAGGCATTATCCATTGCGCGAATAAATTTCAAAAAGGTTAAACCTTGTATCAAATGCTGCATCCGCTATTCTGCGCCGGTGATGCGCGAGACGGTACGCCCTGTACTGCACTTCCCGCAAAAATCGCTGTGAATCTGAAGCGGCGGGCAGACTTTCTTTCCCGCCGCTTCTTTTTCATCCTTTCTTCTGAAAAATTTCGTCTATCCTTCTCTGACATCCCATTAATCAGGCAAGGAGAAGAGTGATGAGCATGTTCAGTACCTTAGAAGAAGCCATCGATGCTGCCCGTGAAGAGTTTCTCGCCGATCATCCCGACATCGAAGAAGAGGATGCCAGCATTAGCCAGTTCGGTTTGCAGAAATACGTTATGCAGGACGGCGATATAATGTGGCAGGCGGAATTTTTTGAAGAAGAAGGCGAATCGGGCGAATGTCTGCCGATCCGCAGCGGCGAGGCCGCACAGGCTATTTTTGACGGCGATTTCGACGAGATCGAACTGCGCCAGGAGTGGTTAGCCGAAAATACCCTGCACGAATGGGATGAAGGCGAATTTCAGCTTGAGCCACCGCTTGACAGCGAAGAGGGCGAAGCGGCGGCGCAAGAGTGGGAAGATGACAACAGCGAGTCTGACCGTCTGCTCTGATTACTCATAAGGCCCATGATGGGCATCAATGGGTATCAGCATAGTGTCAACAACCAGCGACAGCGGCAGATCGAGGATGGTGATGACGCGCCACGGCCCGTCTCGTACATCCCACTGCACGCCTGGATAGTATTGATTGCCGTGCCCCTGTCCGGGCACGGCGCGACTGATAATACTGCCGCATCCGCTCAGCGTTAGCGCAATCAGCGCAGCCATCATTATTTTCAGCAAGCTTTTCACTCAGAGTACTCATATTAAACCGCGACCGGTCAGGTCAGTGACGCAACAGGGCGCCAGCAAAAATAATAATAGCGCGCAATCTGTGCCGATAAAAAAAAGCGGCATCGCTGCCGCTTTTTGCTTTACATCTTAATTTAACCAGCCTGTGGCGGTAACGCCAGCGGATTAAGCGCAAGCTTCTGATAGCTTTCCACCCACTGATGATACTTATCGCCGTTTTCCCACAGTCGGGAATGAACGCGCGCCAGCACCACCGGGTCACTGATCAGCTGCAAGCGCTGATCGCGGTTCAGCTTCTCAGGCACGTCGCTCAAGGCCTGATCGACACGGCGATCGCGTGCGTAATCAAGCAGCTGGCTCTGCTTATGGCGAGATGTCGCCAGCGCGGTCGCCAGCGCATTGAACGCCGGATGGAACAGCGCATGCATAAAGCCGTGCTTCAGCGCCCGCTCGCGGTTGATTTGCAGATAGTGGTCGGTATCCACCAGCTCTTTCGGCGGCTCATACTCCTCCGGAATCAGGAACAGGTTAGCGCGCTTACTCTTTAGCCCCACCGTTGCCCGACTCGACATGACCGAAACAAAAGGCGACAGGATAAGCGAGAACACAATCGGCGCCAGCCACCACAGGAAGTTCAGATCCAGCACGCCCATGCCGACCGCCCACACAATGCCCAGCAGCATCTGCGAGCCGTGACGACGGAAGGCTTCGCTCCACGGCGTGGCGTCATCGTCACGCTGCGGCGAGTTCCAGACCACTTCCCAGCCGAGAAACGCGCTGACCACGAATACGGTGTGGAACAGCATACGTACCGGCGCCAGCAGCACAGAGAACAGCATCTCCAGCAGCAGCGAAATAAACAGCCGGAATGCGCCGCCGTAGGGTTTTGCGCCCTTGAACCAGATCAGCACCACGCTGAGCAGTTTCGGCAGGAACAGCAGCACCAGCGTGGTCGAGAAGAGCGCAATCGCCAGTTCGGGACGCCACTGCGGCCAGACCGGGAATAGCTGCCGCGGTTGCAGGAAGTAGGTCGGCTCCATCAGCGTATGCACCACCTGCAAGGCCGTCGAGAGCGCCAGGAACATAAACCACAGCGGCGCCGAGAGATAGGACATGACGCCGGTCAGGAACACCGCGCGGTGCACCGGGTGCATCCCTTTCACCAGGAACAGGCGGAAGTTCATCAGGTTGCCGTGACACCAGCGGCGGTCACGCTTCAGCTCATCCAGCAGGTTAGGCGGCAGCTCCTCATAGGAGCCAGGCAAATCATAGGCGATCCACACGCCCCACCCTGCGCGACGCATCAGCGCGGCTTCAACGAAGTCGTGCGACAGAATCGAACCGGCGAAAGAGCCTTCGCCCGGCAGCGGCGCCAGCGCGCAGTGCTCAATAAAGGGCTTCACGCGGATAATGGCGTTGTGGCCCCAGTAGTGCGACTCGCCAAGCTGCCAGAAGTGCAGACCCGCCGTGAACAGCGGACCGTAAACGCGCGTAGCGAACTGCTGACAGCGCGCATAGAGCGTATCCATGCCTGACGCTTTTGGCGACGACTGGATGATGCCGGCATTGGGGTTCGCTTCCATCATGCGCACCAGGCCGGTCAGACACTCGCCGCTCATTACGCTGTCCGCGTCCAGCACCACCATATAGCTGTAGTTGCTGCCCCAGCGACGGCAGAAGTCATCAATGTTGCCGCTCTTACGCTTCACGCGGCGACGACGACGGCGATAGAAAATCTTGCCCGCGCCGCCCACATCGCGCACCAGCTCCATCCATGCCTTTTGCTCTGCGACCGCAATATCAGCGTCGTAGCTGTCGCTCAGCACGTAGACGTCAAAATGCTCTGCGTTGCCGGTACGCACCACGGATTCCCAGGTGGCGCGCAGGCCGGCGAAGACGCGTTCCACGTCCTCGTTACAGATCGGCATGATAAGCGCCGTGCGGTGTTCCGGGTTCAGCGGCTCATCGCCCGTCGTCGAGTACGAAATACTGTACTTGTCGCGTCCGATCAGCAGCTGCAAAAAGCCCATCAGCGCGGTCCAGAACCCCGCCGACACCCAGCAGAACAGAATGGCGAACAGGAACAGAATACCGGTCTGCAAGACATAGGGCAGGATCTGCATCACCGACTGTTGCCAGTTCTGGTTGATCATCTCCATTGGATCGAGCAGCGTCCAGCCCTGATAAGGCAGGATGGTTTTCATATACCAGGTTGCCACTACGGTCTGGAACACCGTGAGGATCAGCAGCACATAGCGGCGCATAGAGCCGACATGACGCCACTTCTCTTCCGCACGCTGCTCTTCCGCATTGGCATAGCGATGCGTCAGCTTTTCGCCGCGCAGCGAGTTCCACGCCCGCACCAGCGGGTTGGTCCGCCAGGCTTCCGGGAACATCAGCGAGCGTTTGACCTTCGGCATCGCCTTTAAGGTGGTGCGGTCGAGATCGTCTTTGCCGAACTGTTGACCCTCAGCCACCGCATCCGGCCATGCCATGTTAATACGCGCCGAAACAGACTTAAGCGGCGCGTCATCGGGACGATCGCTGGCGGCCACATCTTGGCCAAGCGCGTCATGTATGAAGTGAAACGCCTCGGCGTGTTGCAGCGAGGCGCTTAAGCGGATTTTTCCTGCCGCATCAAGCGGCAGGGCCTCCACATAGTTTTTAGGAACAAATGTCGGATTATTCATTGGCAGGTAACTGATAGCTCCAGGTTTCCGTCAATGTCTTATCGCCGCTAACCAGCGCGGCGCGCATTTCAGTAGGCTGTTTGTTATCTTTGACTCGCAGACGCAGCACCAGACGCCAGCCTTTTGTGACTGGATTATAGCGCACGCTCTGCTCAACCACTTCGCCGTTGTCGCCCACGCTGACCTGAGGCGCGACCTGACTGTTGTCCGGCATCTCGCTCATCGCTTTACCGACAAAATCGATGGTAAACGCGACAGAACCGTCTGGCTGACGCACCAGGTTTGACTGCCTGACGTCGCCCGCCGAGCGCAGCGTATTTTTCACCCAGGCGGTCTCGTCTGAATGCAGCTGGCTTTCGTCGCGCGTAAAGTGCAGACGGTAGTTGAAGTTCATCTCTTTACCTGGGTCCGGCAGGTTCTCCGGCGTCCAGAAGGCGACGATGTTGTCATTGGTTTCGTCCGCCGTCGGGATTTCAACCAGTTCAATCCGGCCCTTGCCCCAGTCGCCCTGCGGTTCAACCCAGCCGCTCGGACGCATATCGTAACGGTCGTCGAGATCCTGGTAGTGGCTGAAATCGCGGCCGCGCTGCAACAAGCCGAAACCTTTCGGACTTTCGATGGTGTAGGTGCTCACCGCCAGATGACGCGGATTGTTCAGCGGACGCCAGATCCACTCGCCGTTACCGCTGTGAATCGACAGTCCGTCAGAGTCGTGCAGCTCTGGACGGAAGTTGGTCACGGTAGAAGGCTGGTTGGCGCCGAACAGGAACATACTGGTCAGCGGCGCAACGCCGAGTTTGCCCACTTTGTCACGCAGGTAGACTTTGGACTGGACGTCAACCGTGGTCTCTTTGCCTGGGTGTACGGTAAAGCGATAGGCGCCGGTTGCGCGCGGCGAGTCAAGCAGCGCATAAATCACCAGCTGCTTATCCTGCGGCTTGGGACGCTGGATCCAGAACTCTTTAAAACGAGGAAACTCTTCGCCGGACGGCAGCGCCGTATCGATCGCCAGGCCACGCGCGGAAAGCCCATACACCTGGTCGGCCCCAATAACGCGGAAATAGCTCGCGCCCAGGAAGCTGGTGATCTCATCGTCTTTTTTATCGCGTGAGTTCAGCGGATACAGCACCTTGAAACCGGCAAAGCCTAAATTTTTCACCGCATCGGCGTCGTGTTTGACGTTGCCGAAGTTGAAATAGTCAGGACTGTATTTGATTTCATGCACCGCATTGGCCGCCACCTCGTTGATTTTTACCGGCGTGTCGAAATACATGCCCTGATGGTAAAACTCAAGTTTGAACGGCGTACGCAGTTTGCCCCAGTACGCTTTATCGTGGTTAAACTGGATCTGCTGATAGTCAGCAAATTTCATTTCACGAAACTGAGAGGGTAAATTGCTCTTAGGCGCTTCAAAACTTTTCCCTGCCAGCGTTTTCGCTTCTTTCGCAACATCATTAAGGTTAAACGCCCAGCTATTGTTGGCGTACAACGCCAGCAGAACTGCTGCGCCAACCCAGCGCATTTTCATCAGTCCGCCTTTATTTTCTACTTTAATCAGCACATCCCCCCCTTTCGTGTGCTAAGTACAAACCCATTTATCTTAAAGGATTATTCGGTTTTCCGACAGCGTATCCCAAAGAATGTTCCAGGGTTTCGTCAGGGTGAACCCCGCTTTTAGGACAATTAAACGTTCCAGAATCAACTGATGGCGTACGCGGTTTACAGCGGGTAGAATTTTACTCAGGTATCATCCGGTTTCAGGGCGAAACTGGCCGCAACGGACTAACAAAACGGGACTTTATGAGCAAAGCGAAACCTGAACGTGAATATTTTCTCGATTCAATTCGGGCATATTTGATGTTGCTGGGGGTGCCGTTCCACGTTTCCCTCATCTATTCCAGCCAGAAATGGGCCGTGAACAGCCAGGAAGCCTCACTCTGGCTAACCGTGCTGAATGATTTTATCCACGCTTTCCGCATGCAGGTCTTTTTTGTTATCTCAGGTTATTTTTCCTACATGCTCTATCTGCGCTATGAGTCCAGACGCTGGTTGAAAGTCCGTCTGGAGCGCGTCGGCATTCCTCTGCTTACCGCCATTCCGCTGATTACGCTGCCGCAGTTTTTTATGCTGCGCGCGCTCTCCGATAAGATGGCCGACTGGGATAGCCTGACCCTTTACGGCAAGTTTAATAACCTGATGTGGGAGCTGATTTCTCACCTGTGGTTTCTGGTGGTGCTGGTGATTCTGACCACGCTCGGCATGTTGACCTTTAACTGGCTGCGTCGCCAGCATCGTCATATTGATTACCGCCGCGTGGGCTGGGGCAGCGTCACCCTGGCGGTCATGGGCTACGCGCTGCTGTGGGATCTGTTTCGTCGCGCGGTCTTCACCTTCTTCCCCGCGCTGCTGATGGATGGCCTGTTCAGTATTATGGTGATGCAGACGCTGCTGTTTTTACCCTTCTTTATGCTGGGCGCGCTGGCGTGGAAGCACCCGGCCCTGAAGCAGCTGTTTGTCCGCTTTAATCCGGTGATGTGCTTCGGCGCGATTCTGGTGTTTATCGCCTATAGCCTGAACCAGCGCTACAGCAGCGGCGACGGCTGGCTGTATGAGCTTGATGCGCTAATTACGACGCTGATGGGGCTATGTATGCTCAATGTCTGCTTTAGCTTTGGCCACCGCATGCTCAACTCGCATTCGCCGCGCATCATGTATCTGGTAAACGCGTCGCTGTTTATTTATCTGGTGCACCATCCGCTGACTTTGCTGTACGGCATTTTTATTACGCCGCTGATTGGCAACAACACCCTGGGCTTTATTACCGGGCTGGCGCTGGTGTTTGGCCTGTCGTTCCTGCTGTATGAGATCCACCTGCGCATTCCGCTGCTGCGCTTTCTGTTCTCCGGCAAACCACAGCGGAAACAGCCGGCCGGCGATGTCAAAGCCTGACAGGCGGAGGCGATAGCGAGCCGCGTAAGGGGATCCGCTGTCCGACGCCTTGCGCGCGCCGGCAAAGGCGCGCAACCAGCGGGCCGGGCGGGCGCCTGGCCCGCTCGCTCCTGGGTCTTTGCGCCTGCGGCATCTACAGCAGCCATTCAATCGGCAGTCGCCACACCAGCCGCACCAGCAGGCGCTGTACCCAGGTGCAGCGCGGCTCATGTTTATGCACGATCTCTCCGGCTTCGCCCGCATACTCAACCCAGTTAACGCGCCCCCACTTATCCAGCCGCAGCGTCCAGGCGCGATCGCGCATCGCGGCGCTGAAACGCTGATGCGTCTGCTGCGCCAGCGCTTCGCTCTCGATCACCAGCCCCATTTCGGTATTCAGCACCGCTGAGCGCGGATCGAAATTAAAGGAGCCGATAAACAGCGTCTCTTCATCCACGGTAAAGGTTTTGGCGTGCAGGCTGGAGCCGGAGTTGCCGGTCAGGCCGCGATCGTGAGGAGCGTCAGGCACGCCGGACTGCGGCTTAAGCTCATAGAGTTCAATGCCGCGCCGCAGCAGCTTCTTGCGCCATTTAGCATAACCGGCATGCACCACCGAAACGTCGTTGGCCGCCAGAGAGTTGGTCAGAATGGCGATTTTCACCCCGCGCCGTTTTAGCGCCAGCAGCTGCGCGACACCGGCGCGCGTCGGCACAAAATAGGCGGAAATAATATCAAACTGCCGCTGCGGCGCGCCGATGACGTCCAGCATACGCTGCGGCAGCAGGGTTTTGCGCTTCGCGCGTCCCAGCCCTTTACGCGGATCGTCGCTTAACAGGCGCGTATGCGCCCAGGTCATGCGCAGCGTCCCCTGCTCCAGCTGGCTGACGAAGTGCGAACTCTCCAGACGCGCCATATAGCGCCGCACCGCGTCGCTGTCGCGCCATTCCGGCGGCAGCGCCACCGAGCCATCCTGACGCTCGTTCTCGTCCAGCACGCTTTTCAGGGGAGCCACCGGTTTGCTGTGCCAGTAGCGTTCAAAGTCCGCGCAAACTTCTTCGACGACAGGACCAATCGCCAGCACGTCCAGATCGGCGAACAGCGGCTCGCTGCCGGTCGCAAAGTATTCATCACCGACATTGCGGCCGCCGACGATGGTCGCCACGCCATCGACGGTAAAGCTTTTATTGTGCATACGCCGGTTTAGGCGGGCGAAATCGGTAAGGTATCCCAGCGCGCGAAGCGTGCGGAAGGAAAACGGATTAAACAGCTTAACGGTGATATTGGGGTGGCGATCCAGCCGGGCCAGCGTATCGTCCAGGCCCGGCGTATTGTTATCGTCCAGCAGCAGCCGCACCTTTACGCCGCGCCCTGCCGCCTCCAGCAGCGCGCTGAACAGCAGGCGTCCTGACATATCGTTCTGCCAGATATAGTACTGGACATCCAGCGTACGCTCCGCTTTCTCCATCAGCAGGTAGCGCGCGGCGAAGGCATCCAGACCGTCCGCCAGCGGATGAATGCCGCTCAGGCCGGGGTGTCGCGCGCTGCGCGGTCCGACAATCTCCTCAAGCCAGCTGACGCCAGTGGCGTCACGCGGCAGGTTTAACGCTTCGGTCATTGGGATTCCCTGGATAATCGATACGTTCTTATTATTTAACGCTTCGTCGAATATGGCTATACGCGCAGTCTGAGAGCGGCTCGACAGCGTCGTTTTTCAGCTAGACTTAGCCAGATTATCGCGGCCAGACAGAGAGGCGATCCATGACGTCAGATTCACCCCTGCTTCAGCGCCACCGTCCTCACGTATTTAGCAGTTTTTTTCAGGGCAGCTTCCCCTGCTCTACCGCCTGCCGTACCGCAGGCAAGCGACTGGATATGGTGATCAGCAGCGGTCACGATATGCTGCTGGAGAAAGATTACGCCGCCCTGGCGGCGCAGCGCCTGCATACGGCGCGCGACGGCGCGCGCTGGTATCTGATTGAAAAAGTCCCCGGCCACTATGACTGGAGCAGTTTTCTGCCCATGATCAGGGCGGCGAAGCAGCACCAGATGCAAATTATCTGGGAGCTGGCGCACTTCGGCTATCCCGATCATCTGAATATCTGGAAAACGTCGTTTATCGAACATTTCGCCCGCTTCGCGCGCGCGATGGCGCAGGTGATGCGCGACGAAGGCATTAGCCAGCCTTTCTTTACGCCCGTTAACCAGATTTCATTCTGGGCATGGGCCGGGGCCGACGTCGCCTGGTTTAATCCGCACGTGGCCAACCGGGGCAAAGAGCTGAAACGCCAGCTGGTGCGCGCATCGCTGGCGGCGATCCATGCCATCCGCGATGTCTATCCTGAGGCGCGCTTTGTGCTCACCGATCCGCTGGTGCAGATCGCCAGCGATCCCGGCAACCCCGACAGCAAACCCTACGCTGACGCCCAGCATCAGGCGCAGTTTGAAGCCTGGGATATGCTGGCAGGCCGTATCGACAGCGAACTGGGCGGCAGCGAAGCCTGTCTGGATATTCTGGGGCTGAACTACTATCCCGATAATCACTGGTTTTTCCCCGGTGAACCTATGCCGCAGGCCCATCCGCTGCGTCAGCCGCTGCATCGCCTGCTGGCGCAATGCTGGCAGCGCTATCAGCGCCCGCTGCTGCTGGCGGAAACGGGCGCGGAAGGCGACGCGCGCGCGCCCTGGCTGCAACACGTCAGTGAAGAAGTGATGCTGGCGCTGGATCAGGGCATCGGCATTGAGGGCATTTCCCTCTATCCGGTGGTGGAATATCCCGCCTGGGCCGACGATCGACGCTCGCCGGGACCGCTGTTCGGGCTGGGCGATCCCAACGGCAACCGCACGCTGCATGAGGGGCTAGCGCTGGTGCTGCGCAGTCAGCAGATTAAGTTTCAGACAAGATTTCAGGGAGAGTGAACCGGTTTTTTTTTCAGCGTACAGCCTTGCACGTCGAGAGAGGTTTCGGCTGGATGACGAACATCGGTAAGCCAGGTCATCGTAAAGAGGAACACCACGCCGATTAGACAGGCCGACAACAGACCAATAATAGCGATCAGTTTGTCATCTCGCGATTCCATACTTCCTCCTTCAGAACGTCCATGCTGCCTGCGCTTTTGTTATCAGCTCATCCAGAGCGTGACCATCAGGACGAAGATTATAAGGGTAACAGAGGTCACCGCAAGCACCACGATGGCAAAGTGCGCATCGTCCAGTGACTGGCGAATCGGCTCATCTTGCGGATCGTGCGGCGACGGTGGAAGCATAGATTCTCAACAGAAAGCGGTGGATCGCCGCAGGCTTACGGCTGCTGACCAGTGTAATGGAAACCCGCTAAGCCGCCAGCGATTTATTTATCCGTAAAAACGGGGCGTCAGGCGCGCCCCGGCAACAGATTAAAAGTCGTAGCTGACGCCGACTTTCAGGGTGCGTCCATCGCCCCGGAACAGATAGGTACCGGTACCGTCAACGGAAGACCAGTATTTCTCATTGGTCACGTTATCAATACCTGCGCGCCATACCAGATCGTTTTCATTGACATTCATGCGGTAGCGCATGCCGAGATCCAGCGTGGTATAGCTGTCAATCTTTTTGCTGTTTGCGGAATCCGCCCACTGCGATCCGGTATGTTTTACCTGCGCCGTGGCCGTCAGCCCCTCAACCGGTTTGATGTCATACTCTGCGCCCAGCGCCAGGTTATACCGCGGCACGCCGATTGCGTCTTTGCCGTTATAGGTGCCGTTTTCCGTTTTGGTCATCTCCGGATCGAGCCAGGCGGCGCTGCCGTTAATCCGCACGCCCAGCACCGGCTCGCCAAAGACGTTCAGCTCAACGCCGCGGTTGCGCTGCTCGCCATCCAGGCCATAGCTGCCGTCATCGTTGAGAATGCCGGACGGCTTTTTAATTTCAAACAGCGCCAGCGACCCGCCAACGCGCTGAAAATCGACCTTTACGCCCACTTCGTTCTGTTTCGCATGGGCGATGCCGGTCGTGGTGCCGTAGTTGGTGGCGTTATTTGGCGCGACCTCGCCCGGCTGCAAGGATTCCGTATGATTGGCGTAGAGCGCCACTGACTCGACTGGCTTATAGACGATGCCGTAAGTCGGCATCCAGCGGCTGTTGGTGTAGCGGCTCGCGGTATCCTCGGCGCCGGTTGCGTTGCTGTAGTTGCGCACCACGACTTTTTGATGGCGCGCGCCTACCGTTAGCTGCACGCTGTCATTCAGAATGCCTAGCGTATCGCTCAGCAGATAGCCCTGAGTTCGGGTGCGGCCGGTGGTTAACGGATCGCTGTAATTACCGCCGGTCAGGTTATTGGTCGGATTCGGCACTTTTTCGGTGTTATAGATATTGGTCGACTCGGTGTTCGAACCATAAGCCATACGCCAGGCCGTGTTGTTGCGCGAGGTGTAGGCGGAGTAGCCAAGGTTCACCTTATGGCTGACAACGCCGGTATCGAACTGGCCGCGAATCCCCGCCATACCGCTGAAGTTATTGATAATGCGGTTAGTATCGAGACGGCCAATCTGCGCATCCCCGTCTGCGTCGGTTAGCTTCGGCGACGCGTAGTCGCCCAGCTCGTGAGAGTGCTGCGCGCCTGCCGCGCCGTACAGCATCCAGCTGTCGGTGACATCGTACTCGGCACGCGCCAGACCAAATTCCGATTCGATATCGCTGTACACCCACTGCTGGCTGTAGTTATGGCTGTTAGACGGCAGCCTGGGGATAAAATCCACGCCGCTGATGTTTACGCCATTGTCGCCGTTGTGAAAAGTCTTTTTCTGGTAGCCAACATCAAGCGAAGTACGCAGCCGTTCGCCGCGATAATCGAGGCCGAGCGACGCAGCGGTGGTACGTTTCTGCTCGCCGTCAACGCCGGTTTCCCCTTCGCGATGCACCGCATTCAGCCGCACGCCGAACTGGTTGTTATCGCCAAAACGACGACTGATGTCGGTGGTGGTGCCCACCTGCTGCGCCGAGGTGTAGTCGATGCCGACGCGCGTCAGCGGTGAATCCTCTGCGTGCTTCGGCTCCAGGTTGATCATGCCGCCGACGCCGCTGCTGGCCGCGCCGTTAAGCAGACCATTCGCGCCTTTAAAGATCTCCACGCGATCGATCAGCGAGGCGTCCATTACCTGACGCGGAACAATGCCTGGCAGGCCGCCAAAGGTCATATCGTCGCCATCCAGAGCGAACCCGCGAATGCGATAGGTTTCAGCGAAGTTGCCGTAGCCTTGCAGGGTCTGTACGCCCGCATCATTTTTCACTACGTCAGCGATGGTTTTCGCCTGCTGGTCCTGAATCAGTTTCGAGGTAAAGCCAATCACGTTGAACGGCACGTCCATGGCGTTTTGCTCGCCCAGCATGCCAAGACGGCCGCCGTGCGCCACCTGGCCATCGAGCCAGGCGGGCACCAGCTGATTGCCGCCAGGTCTGAAATCGCTTTGCGGCGCGGCGGTGACGGTTAACGTTTGCTCTCCCTGTCGGGCAGCCGCGGCGGGGTCACTGGCGGCTGAAGAAGTCGCTGACTGAGTGGTGTTGGTAGCCGCCATCACTGGCAAACAACCGGCGCTGACCAGCAATGCCAGCAGCGTCGGTTTATATCCTGGAGAAGAAAGCGAACGGCGCATAGTCGATCCCTATGTAAAGGTTTCTGATAATCATTATTATTTCGGTTTGCGATTATGCGGCGCGCGGAAAGTAATGCAAGATAAATCTTGTCAGTCGCTAACCAAATCCGTGCAGTCAGCGGAAAGCAGAGCGGTTCAGTAAAGCGGTATCCAGAAACTCAGCAAAATACGCGGCAGTTTTCACTGCCGCGGCAGCCCTGTTCAGCGCGCCTGCCAGCCGCCGCCCAGCGCGCGATAAAGCGCAATCTGCGCCAGCAGCAGATCGTTTTTTACCGACACCAGACTGAGCTGGGTGTTGAAGAGCGTGCGCTGCGCGTCCAGTTCGTCAAGGTAAGAGGCGTAACCGTTCTGGTAGCGATTGCGCGCAATGCGCAGCGCTTCAGAAACGTACTCTTCCTGTTTTTCCAGCTCCGCCAGCTGCAACTGCCCCTGCTGGATAGCATCCACCGCGTCGTTCACTTCGGAAAAGGCGTTGCGCACCACTTTCTCATAGCTATAGAGCGCCTGATTGCGCGACGCCATCGACACATCTACCTGCGCCGTCAGCGCTTCGCGGTTCAACAGCGGCGCCAGGACGCTGCCGCCGATGCTCCAGAGCCGGAACGGATTATCGATCAGCTGATGCAGCTCCATGCTCTCCAGCGTGCCGCTCGCCGTAAGGTTGAGCGAAGGCAGCAGCCGCGCCTGTGACGAGGCCAGCGTCGCATCCGCCGCCAGCAGCAGGCGCTGCGCCTGTACAATATCGGGCCGCCGGTTAAGCAGCTGCGACGGCAGCACCTGAGGCATCTGCTGCGGCATAATCTGGTTAAACTGAGGGCGACGCGCAATCTCGCGCGGATTCATTCCCACCAGAATGCTGAGAGCATTCTCCTGCTGAGCGATTTGATGCCTGAGCTGCGGCACCTGCGCCTTCGCCGTCTGAAATTCCGACGCCGCCTGCATCCATTCAAGCCGCGAGCTATAGCCGGTCTCAAACTGACGCTGCGCCAGTTGCAGCGAATTGCCGCGCGTTTCCAGCGTCCGCTCGGTGACGCGTAGCTGTTCGTCCAGCGCCACCAGGCTCAGGTAGCCTGACGCTACGGAACTGGCCACGGTCAGCTCTGCCGCTGAGGCCGCCGCGCGCTGAGCCTCAAGGGACGCTTCGCTGGCCGCAATAGTGCTGCTGCGCGCGCCCCAGACATCGACATCGTAGCTGGCCTGGAGCAGCCCCTGATAAACGGCATTCTCATAAGGCTGGCCGGTAACGGAAGACAACGTGCGCTGGTGGGTGACGCCAGCGCCTGCGCTTAACGTCGGGAAGTTATCGCCCTGCGCCGCGCGCAGCTGGGCGCGATACTGCTCGACGCGGGAGCGGGCGGTGAGAATATCCAGATTATTGCGCAGCGCCTGCTCGACCAGCCGGTTAAGGTTTTCGTCGCCAAACGCGCGCCACCACCCGGCTTCCGGCGCGGCGGCCGGCCCAACCTGATTACGCCACTGCGGCGGGATCGGCAGCGACGACGGGGCTTTTTCCACTTCCGTGGCGCAGCCTGCCAGCGTCAGCGCCGTCAGGCTGGCGAGTAACAGCCGTCGCATTACTCCACCGCCTTGCTGCACGGCGGCGCGGCGGTATCAATGCTGACTTCCACTGACATGCCCGGTCGCAGCTCGCGCATATCCTCCGCCTCGATCGCGATGCGGACCGGAATACGCTGGGCGATTTTGACGAAGTTGCCGGTGGCGTTATCGGGGGAAATGGCGCTGAATTCCGAACCGGCGGCCGGAGAGATAAATTCAACGTGACCGTTAAAGCGTTTGCCGTTGAGCGCATCGACGCGGAAAGTGACCGGCAAACCAGGGCGAATCGCCGCCAGCTGCGTCTCTTTCATGTTGGCGATAACCCATTTTTGGTCCGGCACCACCGAGGTCAGGCGCGTTCCCGCCGTCACATAGGCGCCTTTACGCACGGCAAGCTGTCCCAGCTGACCGGCATCCGGCGCGGTAATGCGCGTATTCGCCAGATCGATGTCCGCCAGCTCCAGCGCGGCCTGAGCGCTGGCGACATCCCCTTCCAGCGAGGCGCGGTTAACGATAACGGTTTGCAGATTCTGCTGCGCCACCGCCAGCTGCGCCTCAGCCTGGCGCACTGCCGCCTGTGTCTGCGCGCTGGCAGCACGCGCCGCATCGCGCTCGCGGACCGAAAGCGAGCCGTCGGCGGCCAGGTTCTCAACCCGTTTCAGATCGAGACCGCTTTTCAGCGCCTGCGCTTTTGCGTTTTCCAGCGCCGCTTTGTTGCTGAGGATGGTGGCTTCCGCGCTGCGGCGCTGCTGGATATTGTTATTGAGCGCCGCCTGCTTCATCGCCAGCTGCGCCTGCGCCTGATGCACGCGCTGGCGATAGATGCGGTCGTCGATGGTCATCAGCAGCTGCCCTTTGCGCACGGGCTGCAAATCCACCACCTCTACCGAGGTGAGATAGCCGTTCACCTGCGGGCTGATAAAGGTTACCTGGCCGCGTATATAGGCGTTCTCGGTGCTCTGGACGGCGCTGGTAAAAGGCCAGAGCTGCCAGGCGTACAAAATCACCAGCACGCCAAGAATAGCGATGCCGCTGCCCGCCGCAATAGAGAGAATACGTCGGCGGTTGGCGCGTTCGCGCTCCGCCGCCTGAAGTTCATCCTGTTGACTCATCGTGACTCCGTAGATTCTTGTGAGCTGGTCGCCAGCTGCTGCTCCATCAGATTAAAACGCGCCTGTCGCCAGTTAAGGTATCGCCGACGGGAAAGACGCCACAGCGCCCACATCAGGGTAATGAGCGCCAGCGCCGCCGTCAGAAAATAGGTATCGTTGTAGGCCAGAACGTTGGCCTGTAGCGTCGCCACGGTCTGCAACTGCGTGGTGCCCTGCGCGCCTCGCAGAACGGTATCGCCCAGCAGGCTGTTAAACAGCGCGCTGTACTGACTCAGGCGCTCCGTGACATTGGGGTCGAGCAGCGACAGCCGATCGCCCAGCAGGCTTGAGTGATATTTTTCACGCCACACCTGAAAAGTACCGAGGATGGCGGAGCCGATCAGACCGCCTAGATTCTGACTCATGCCAAACAGCACGACAAAACTCACCAGATTTTTCGGCTGGGTGACGACGCTGCCGATGCCGATCAGCATCGCAGGCGTCATAAAAAAGGTGCTGCTGAAGCCGAGCAGAAACTGGCTGAAGTACATGTTGTTGGCGCGCGTGAGCGGGCTGGATTGCGCATCCATCAGCGAGGCGACAATCATTACCGCCAGCGACGTGACGATCGGCCAGTTAAGCTGAGTCGGCTTAATGGTCAGCGCGCTGGCGGCAATGCCCAGCGTCATACCCCCGATAATCGCCAGCGACAGGCCGCGCATCTGATCGTTTAGCAGGCCCAGCTGCTGCAAAAAACCTACCGCGCCGGTATTTTGCTCGGCCAGCACGATACGCATCATGATCATAACAATGCCAAGACGCACCATCATGCCGCTGCTCAGCCAGCGCGTATTGATCAGCGGATTTTTCCGGTTGTGCTCAATCACAATCGCCGCGACGATCAGCACCAGCGCAATCGCCAGACAGATGCCGAGCCAGGGCGTCGAAAACCACCACTCAATGCGCCCCAGCGACAGAACGCCGCAAAGCAGCGCCATGCCGGGCGCCAGCAGCATAAAGGTAACAAAATCGAGTTTTTCGAAGGCCTTGATGCGGTCGCCCGGCGGCAGTTTCACCAGCAGCACGCAGCCCAGCGCGATCATCGCCAGGCCAAGCTCAAACAGATAAAGTCCGCGCCACTCTTCCAGCTGCAACAGTTCGGTAGAAAACAGCCGCGCCAGAGGGATGGCGAACTGAGAGGCGGTCAGACCAATCACCAGCGCTTTAAGCCGGTGCTTCGCGGGCCAGGCCTGAACCTGATAGTAAATTCCCAGCGAGCTGAGCGCCGCGCCGGCCATGCCGTGCGCGGCGCGTACGATAATCGCCGAGCTGAGATCGTTGGCGAACAGGTGAAAAAAAGCCACCAGCACATAGAGCACCAGAAAGGCTTCGGTGAATACGCGCAGACCAAACTGCTGACGAAATTTAACCAGCAGCAGGTTAATAGAGATATTGCCCATCACGTAAACCGCCGGCAGCCAGGCGATTTCGTTTGAGTAGGCGCCAAAGGTGCCCTGAAGGTTGGTCAGGTTTGCCGTCACCAGCGCGTTGCTGAGCGCGCCGGTCAGGGAGATCAGCAGACCGATCAGGCCAAAAGCAATGCGCTTCGGCGGCGAGTGAAGCGGGGTCGAAGGCGATCCCGGCAGCATCGGCTTTTCATGCGGTAGCCATTCGCGCTGCGCGTAGGGATTGCGTCTGGCCACTTTTACATGTTTCCCATACGCGCCAGCAGTTGTTGCAGCACTTTTTCCGTGGTCGCCAGCGCGTCAGGATCGATTTCTTTCAGCAAATCGGTACGCAGCGCGTCGGCTTCGGTTTTCACCATTGAAAAGGCCTGATTGCCCTTCTCGGTTAATATCAGCAGCCGCTTGCGGCGATCCTCCGGCGGCTGAACGCGCGACAGCAGACCCTGCTTCACCAGCCGGTCGATAAGGGGCACCATGCTGGCGTCTTCCAGGCCCAGCATCTGCGCCAGTTCGGTCTGGGTCAGCGGACGCGTTTCGCTGGCAATCAGGCCGATCGCCATCCAGCTGCTCATGCTCAAGCCACTGTGTTTAAGATGGCGATCCACTGCGAGTCGCCAGGCGTGTGCGGTCTGATAAAGCAAATGGGTAAAAGTTTTATAGTGGAGAGTCAAAGTGTAGCGACCTAATGGTTAGACATCTAACTAAAAGAATGCGTTATTATACGCGGAGCGAATTGCTAATGAAAATAGCACATGCCGTTAAACAATGGCGCGCCCGTTACTGGCTTTTTAACGTCATAGTGATACCAGCAAATAGTTAACGCGGAGATCGCGATGTCCGATTCTAACCCTGACTGGATAGATTTGCGCCGTGACGCGCCGCGCGGCATTGAGGCCATCCGCGCCCATTTTACCGGCCATGCCTACGATCCGCACTGGCACGACAGCTATCTGATCGGCGTGACAGAACAAGGCGTGCAGCAGTTTCATTCGCGCCGCAAACAGCACCACAGCCGCCCCGGCACAGTATTTATGCTGGAGCCGGAAGAGCTGCATGACGGCGATGCCATTGATGCGCAGGGCTTTACCTACCGCATGCTCTATCTCTCTCCGCAGCAGGTCATACAGCAACTGACGCCGCTGACCGCCGGGAGCGGAAGCGAACTGCACTTCGCCGCCACGCTGCGCGACGATAAGCAGCTTGCCAGCGCCGTCTGGCACTGTTTTGACGCGCTGTGGCATAACCACCCGGAACTGATTAAAGAGGCGATGCTGGATCGTCTCTTTTTACAGCTGAGCCAGCATCCGCTATGGCGCAGCGAAACGCCCTCAGCGCAGCGCGATCGGCGGCTGGCGCAGCAGGCGCGCGACTGGCTGATTGCCCACCATGCGCTGAATCCAGGCCTTCAGGCCATGGCCGATGCGCTGAACGTCGATCGCTTCCGCCTGTCGCGCCTGTTTCAGGCGCAGTGGGGACTTCCCCCTCACGCCTGGCTGGTGCAGTGGCGTCTGGCGCAGGCGCGTCGCCAGCTGGCGGCGGGCAGCGCGGCGGCGGACGTGGCCGCCAGCCTGGGCTTTGCCGATCAAAGTCATCTGGGCCGCTGGTTTAAACGCGCCTGCCATCTGACCCCGGCACGCTATCAGCAGGCCTGCACAAATCTTCCAGACGCTAATTAATCGCCTTGTCACAATGCGCTTTTCAAACAGGAGAAGTGCTATGCAAGACCTTCGCTGCGTCATGATTCTTCAACGCGATCTCGCGCCGGGAAAAGCGGCCAATGCCGCCGCCGTTATCGCTCTTACACTGGGCCAGCGCCATGCCGCGCTGGTCGGCGACGCGTTACAGGACGCCAACGCCTGTTACTTTCCCGGCCTGATCCCGTCTGGCATTCCCGTGCTGGCCGCCAGCCACGCGGAGATGGACGCCCTGCGCCTGCGCTGCGCGGAAACGTCCTGCGATCTGGTGCTGTTCCCTGAGCAGGGACAAACCACGACGGACTATGCGGCGTTCAGCGCGGCAATGCGCGACCTGCCCGCGACAGAATGGCGATTGCTTGGGCTGGGCCTGGTAGGAGAGAAACAATCTGTCCGAAAACTCACCTCAAAGTTAACGCTGTTTAGTTGATAATTTACAGGCAAGAGGCAATGTTTTTTTGCTGGACAATCTGGTAGACGCCTCGTTGTACAAGCAACCTGTACAGGTTTTCTTCATCCGGATTTAAATATATGTAGTTGATAATAAACATATAGCACAAATTGCTTAATATCTTACTTGTGCCTGTACACCTTCTTTGTATAACTTTACCTCCCATGAATCGGATAACGATTCCGTAACGAATGATGCGGTTGCGTCGCCTCTGAAGGTGTCAGTGGATTTCCACCTTCAGAGGTCCTTTTTTTACCTGTCTGATAATCTGGGACCCTTTGCATCTGTCCATGTAAGGGGATTTTCATCGTAATTTGTCCTGATATCCGACCTGGAAGTTCGGGCTGTTTTTAAGGGCTAACACATGCAAGACGCCATTCCGCAAACTGATACTGCGATTGCTGACTATTTCAACACAGCGGCTAATAAAGCGGCCAGCGAGATGGAAGTGCTGGGATTACTTGTTGCTGAGATCTTGCAGGCGGGCATGCCTGTGACCAACAAGGCGATTATTTCTAAGCTCATTCACCGGCTGGAGCTGGAGTCAGACGTGGTAACGCTCAATATCTACCGCCAGCTGCTTGAACTGGTGGTGCATAAAACGCCTGACGATTTTTCCGTATAACGCCGACTCCAGGGAGGGAGTCAGACGGCTTTTCCGTGATAGCTGGCAAATTTTCTCGTCACCCATTACTCTCTGCTGCTTAATTTCTTCTTCGTTCTCCATCTCCACTGCGAGAACACATTATTAAAAGAGCCTGCACAGTTATGAGTCATCCCAATGACGCTGCCGCGCCCCATGCCGTCGACAGCGATCTGAGCGTCGGTCGGGTTTTGCGTTCCCCTGCCCTGCTTACTCGCGAGTGTCTTGCCGGTATCATTACCGCGCTGGCGCTGATCCCAGAGGTTATCTCCTTTTCCGTTATCGCCGGCGTCGATCCCAAAGTCAGTTTAATCGCGTCCGTTGTGCTCTGCCTGACGCTGTCGGTGCTGGGCGGCCGTCCGGCCATGGTCACGGCCGCAGCTGGTTCGGTGGCGCTGGTGATCGGCCCCATGGTGCACGCGCACGGCGTCGCCTACATTCTGCCCGCCGTGGTGCTGGGCGGCGTAATCCAGATCCTGTTTGGCGTCGCCGGGCTGGCGCGCATGATGCGCTATATTCCGCGTTCGGTCATGCTGGGCTTCGTCAATGCGCTGGGCGTGCTGATCTTCTTTGCCCAGGTGCCGCACGTCTGGGGGCAATCTTCGCTGGTGTGGCTGCTGTTTGCCGTTACGCTGGCAATCGTACTACTGCTGCCACGCGTGCTGAAAAGCATCCCTGCGCCGCTGATCGCCATTGTCGCCGTTACCGCCGCGGCCTGGCTGCTGGGCTGGCGCGTGCCGGATGTAGGAGATGAAGGCCCGATGAGCGCCGGTTTGCCTGGCCTCAACGCCTTGCAGGTGCCGCTTGACCTGACCACGCTGCATATCGTCTGGCCGACGGCGCTCAGCATTGCCTTTGTTGGCCTGATGGAGTCGCTGCTGACCGCTAAGCTGGTTGACGATTTGACCGATACCCTCTCCAGCAAACGCCGCGAATCCTGGGGGCTGGGCATTGCCAACATTCTGGCCGCGTTTTACGGCGGGATCGCCGGTTGCGCGATGATTGGCCAGACCATTGTTAACGTTGAGCTGGGCAAAGCCCGTACGCGCGTCTCAACCCTGGTTGCCGGCCTGGTGCTGCTGCTGCTGGTGACCGGTTTAAGCGCGGTAATGGCGAAAATCCCGATGGTGGTTCTGGCGGGCATTATGATGGTCGTCGCCGTGAAGACAGTGAACTGGCACAGCCTGCACCCTGCTACGCTGAAACGCATGCCCTGGTCGGAAACCCTGGTGATGGCGCTGACCATCGTAGTCACGGTCTGGACCGGCAACCTGGCGCTCGGCGTGCTGGCGGGCGTTATCGCCGCGATGATGCTGTTTGCCCGCCGTATCGCGCATGTGATCCACGCTGAGCGCGAACTGAGCGCTGACGGTCAGTCGGTGCGCTATACCGTGCGTGGTCCGCTGTTTTTTGCCAGCAGCAACGATCTGTTTGAGCATTTCGACTATGGCCGCGATCCGCAGCAGGTCACTATTGATTTGACCCACGCGCAGATCTGGGACGCCTCCTCGGTGGCCGCGCTGGATGGCATTGAATATCGCTACCAGCGACATGGCGCGCAGGTCACGCTTATCGGGCTGGATACGCGCAGTAACGCTTTTCATCGCCGCCTGAGCGGCAAGCTGGAGTAAGAGACGGTAATAAGCAAAGGCAAGGATGCGGCGCCAGCCGCATCGCTGTCAGAGGGGTTTAACCTGACGACGGGCCTTGTAGCGCGCCACCAGCGTGGTCATCGCCTGATAAATCAGGCCGGCGTACAGGCTTTTCACTACCACCATTCCCGTTTCCATCCCCTCTTTTTGCCAGAAGCAGAACCACATAAACAAACCCCACAGCAGGGAAAACAGCAGCCAGCCTTTAATGAATTTTATGACGCCCTGCATGTTGTGTCCTTCTTAAACGGCGCGGCCCGTGCCGCGTGACAGAGGCGTGAAAATACCCTATACGGCGGGGCTTTGCACACCCCGCTTAGTGAGATGAGAGGCGGGTCAAACTTCTGCTCCGCTGAATTAACGCTTTTTCAGACTGGTGCCCTGACGACAGCCTGCTACGCTTTAATTTCATTGCATTTTTATGCTTTTGTTTTTCAATACCGGAGAATGAGGTGGCAACGATGAATAATGTGAAGAAAGGGATCTGCATTACGCTGGCGGTGCTGGCGCTGGCGGGCTGTATGCATCGCAGCGATGCGATTAAATCGGATGGTCGTCCTCATGCGCCAAGCGGTCAGGCATCGCCGGGCGGCACGCTGGGTTCAGGTCCGGTAGGACAGCCGCAGTCATAATGCTAAAGCCCGGCGTTCGCCGGGTTTTTTCTGCGCGGCAAAAACAAAAAAACCGCCCTGAAGGCGGTCACGACATTGCTTACTACTGCTTTGTTTTAATTCGAAATTTCAACCGGTAGAGATGGTGCCCGGGGCGGGACTTGAACCCGCACAGCCATACAGCCGAGGGATTTTAAATCCCTTGTGTCTACCGATTTCACCACCCGGGCAGGGTGTAAAGTGGAGGCGCGTCCCGGAGTCGAACCGAGGTGGACGGATTTGCAATCCGCTGCATGGCCACTCTGCCAACGCGCCTTTATCTCTGCTGCCGCCAGGCTATCCTGACAGGCGAATCTGGAGCGGGAAACGAGACTCGAACTCGCGACCCCGACCTTGGCAAGGTCGTGCTCTACCAACTGAGCTATTCCCGCATTGTTCAGCAATTTACTGGAACCTGCTGATTTTCTTTATCTTCTGGCAGCCTTGCCGCCGTTCGATGCGTTGCATTCTACTGACCTGACGCACTGAGTCAACAGAATTATCCTCACAAAGCATCCGTTTGCTGCTTTTTAAGTCGCTTCGATCAGCTATCGAGCAAATCTCCGCGCGCCGCGCTCAAATACTGGAACATTGACCAGAATGTCAGCACCGCAGCGATGTACAGGGCGACCACGCCAACGGCGATCACCGTGGTATCGGGACGCCACAGCAGCGCCACCAGCGACAGCATCTGCGCAGTGGTTTTAACCTTGCCGATCCAGGAAACCGCGACGCTGCTGCGCTTGCCAATTTCCGCCATCCACTCACGCAGCGCCGAGATAATAATTTCACGCGCAATCATGGTCGCCGCCGGCAGCGTGATCCACCAGGAGTGAAAATATTCGGCGACCAGAACCAGCGCAATGGCCACCATCACTTTATCGGCAACCGGATCGAGGAAAGCGCCGAAGCGTGTAGTTTGCTTCCAGCGGCGCGCGAGAAAACCATCAAACCAGTCGGTTACCGCCGCAATCACAAAAATCAACGCGGTGGCGAAAGGCGCCCAGTAGAACGGCAGATAGAAAGCCAGCACGAAAAATGGGATGAGGACGACTCGAAACAGGGTGAGACACGTCGGAATGTTAAATTGCATATGCCGGTAACTGTCTGGAATGGGTAGAATTTCCCCTATGTTCCTACATTGCCTCACCCGTTTCAATGCTAGTGTTTTAGCGAATGGTATATTTTTTCCGCCAGAGCGAACGAAATTCCCGGCACATTAGCGATCTCTTCCACCGTAGCGTTCATCAGCGGTTGCAGGCCCCCCATATACTTGAGCAGCTGCTGGCGGCGTTTTGGACCTATACCTTCGATGCTTTCCAGGGCGCTGGTATTCTTCACTTTAGCCCGTTTTTTACGGTGGCCCGAAATCGCATGATTGTGAGCGTCATCACGAATATGCTGAATGACATGCAGGGCGGCGGAGTCCGGCGGCAGCGACACCCCCTCGCCTTCCGCTTCGAAAAACAGAGTTTCCAGCCCTGCCTTACGATCGCTGCCCTTCGCAACGCCCAGCAGAATGGGTCTGGATTTGTCCCACTCCACCTCCAGCTCGGCGAACACCTGTTTCGCCTGTGAAAGCTGGCCTTTCCCGCCGTCAATTAAAATGACGTCAGGGATTTTATCTTCCTCCAGCGCCTTGCCATAACGGCGACGCAGCACCTGGTTCATCGCCGCATAGTCATCACCCGGCGTAATGCCGTCGATATTGTAGCGGCGATAATCGCTGCGCAGCGGCCCGTTGGCGTCAAACACCACGCAGGAGGCAATCGTCTGCTCGCCCATGGTGTGGCTGATGTCAAAGCACTCCATGCGGTTGATCCGGTCAAGCTCCAGAAACTGCGCCAGCGCCGCCAGACGTTGCTGAATAGTTGAGTGCTGAGAAAGCCGCGTAGTCAGCGCTGTCGCCGCGTTGGTGCGCGCCAGCTTGAGATAGCGCGCGCGATCGCCTCGCGGTCTGGTCTGAATATTAACGCGACGTCCCGCCAGTTCGCTTAGCGATTCAGAGAGCAACTCGCGCTCCGGCAGATTGAAGTCCAGCAAAATTTCTCCTGGCAGGGTGCGCGCTTCGCTGCCCTGAAGGTAGAACTGCCCGACAAAGGTCTGGACCACTTCCGCCAGTTCGGTATCAGCCGGCACTTTGGGAAAATAGCTGCGGCTGCCCAGCACCTTACCCTGCCGAATGAACAGAACGTGCAGACAAGCCATACCGGCGTCATAGGCGACGCCCATTACGTCCAGGTCGTCTCCCTGATTGGAGACAAACTGTTTTTCGGTAATACGGCGCACGGCCTGAATCTGATCGCGCAAACGCGCCGCCTCTTCAAAGCGCAGGCCGACGCTGGCCTCTTCCATGCGCTTCACCAGCATATTAAGAACCTGATCGTCTTTACCCGATAAAAACAGCCGCACATATTCGGTCTGCTGCGCATACTCTTCTTCGCTGACCAGCCCGGCGACGCACGGGCCAAGGCAGCGCCCAATCTGATACTGAAGGCAAGGTCTGGAGCGATTGCGATAGACGCTGTTTTCACACTGGCGAATCGGAAACACTTTCTGCATCAGCGCCAGGGTTTCCCGCACGGCGTAGCCGTTAGGAAAAGGCCCGAAATATTCGCCTTTGGCGTGTTTCGCGCCGCGATGATAGGCCAGACGCGGATGGGTATCGCCGCTGAGAAAGATAAAGGGATAGGATTTGTCATCGCGCATCAGCACGTTGTAGCGCGGCTGATAGAGCTTAATGTAGTTATGCTCCAGCAACAGCGCTTCAGTTTCGGTGTGCGTAACGGTGACGTCTATATGATGGATATTGCTGACCAGCACCTCAGTTTTTCGGCTGCCGACGTGGCTACGAAAGTAACTGCTGAGACGCTTCTTGAGGTCTTTGGCTTTTCCAACATAGATCACGGTGTCCGAAGCATCGTACATGCGGTACACGCCCGGCTGACTGGTCACCGTGCTGAGAAAGGCTCTGGAATTGAAAACTTCACTCACTACTGATTAACGGCTCCGCATTGTACAGGCCATGTCGAATGGCCAAATGCGTTAACTCTACGTCGCCGCTGATGTTCAGCTTACTGAACATGCGATAACGATAGCTGTTAACGGTTTTAGGGCTGAGATTGAGCTGCTCGGAAATTTCCGTCACCTTTTGCCCTTTGGTGATCATCAGCATAATCTGCAATTCCCTTTCCGACAAACAGCTGAAAGGAGATTCCGCTTTTTGCGGTTCAATCTGGCTTAACGCCATCTGCTGCGCAATATCGGATGCGATGTAGCGCTGGCCCGCGTGAACAGAGCGGATTGCGCTCACCACCTCCTGCGGCGCGGCGCCTTTGCTGAGATAGCCAGCCGCCCCGGCCTGCATCACTTTGGCAGGCAGTGGATTTTCGGTATGGATCGTCAGCATGATGATTTTGATGTCTGGATTGAAGCGCACGATTTTGCGCGTGGCTTCCAGCCCGCCGATGCCGGGCATGTTCATATCCATCAGAACCACATCCACCACATGCGAGCGGCACCATTTGACCGCGTCCTCACCGCAACAGGCCTCTCCCGCGACCACAAGACCTTTCATATCTTCCAGTATGCGTTTAATACCAGCGCGTACCAGTTCATGGTCATCAACAAGAAGAACACTGATCAACGGGAAGCACTCCACAGGCAAAATAATGGGGTAAAATGTGGTATTCAGAGTGCGCATGATACCTGCTTTTTCACCTGATGAACATCAACCCACCAAATGTAAGGTTGTATTCGATGATTTACATCAACGCTTTTAACCTTGTTCACAAATAGGAAGCAGGCGGAGAAAAGACCCTGCGCCCAATTTTAATTACTCTTATATTTCAATAAGATAATAAATACGCGCCTGTTTTTAAATTTTCGCGCCTAATTGTTGTCAGCTCACCTTGTGAAAATAATTCATCTCAATTGCTAAATACTATTTCTTATCTGTTTAATATCTGTTGTTGCTGGTGTTACTGGCGCAGCGCTTTGCTTCCAGAGACAGGCGCCGCCCTGTGATATACTCAGGCTCGGCCGTGCGGATCATGCCGTCACGAGAGAGTAACCACTAAGGAGAATACAATGAGCGATGAAGATTTTGCCACCTCGCACGAGACGACAAAGCTGGCCGATGAAGTCGCCTGCCTGAAAATGATGGTGACGCTGATTCTGAAAGGAATGGGCCAGGCAGATGCCGGTAAGGTGATTATCAATATGGAGCGCTACGTCCAGACACTGGGCGATAAGCCGCAGGCGGAAGTGTTCAGCAATACCATTAAGCAGATTAAAACCGCGTATCGTCAGTGATGCGTTCGCCCCCGCCCTGCGCGGGGGCGCGCTGTCAGGTATGTGACTGCCAGTTGACCGAGACGCCCAGCGAGGGCAACACTTCTTCCGGACTAAAACGCCGCGTGCCACGATACTTCTCCGCCAGCGCGGGCTGGGAAACGGGAATGCGAATGGCGAACAGATTATCTTCCGACTGTATCAGGCCCGGCGTCAGCGGTTCATAGGCAACCTGATGCTCCTCAAACATCTTCTCCAGCATGGGCGTCGCCGAACTGATTAAAAACTCCATTCCGTTAAGTTCAGCCAGCTGTACGGCGTGCCAGAGCAGGTTAAACGGCAGCTCCGCATCAATGTCCAGCTTCGCCGAAAAGCGCGACATCTCCCACACTTTCTCGTGGCTAAAGGGCACCACCAGCCCTTCGCTCTGTTCCGGCTCCTGCCACGGCATTAGTCGGGCGCAGCCGCTGATGCCATCGCGCGCGTTCCAGGCCAGCAGCCAGGTGACATCCGATCGATCGAAACGGTCATACTCCTGGCCTGGCGTACTGAGCCGCGGCGGAATGGACCAACCTTCTCCTCGCGCAAATACGCTATAACGGTAGCTGCCTAACTCGGCCAGCAAAGAGGACGGCATATCCTTTAACTGGGTTTGAATTATTTTCATCATGCGCCCCTGACATCCTCATGTTTGCACTGATTAACGCTACGCCTGCCTGGCAAGGTTCCGGCGCAGGGTAGACAACTGCCACCGGCAACGTAACTACTACATTTAGTAGTTGTCATTTTCTATATCAGACCAATTGCCGCCGCATAACAGGCAATTTGGGTTTTATTGGAAACATTAAAACGCTTTTGCATGTTTTTCTGGTGAAAATTTACCGTGTGTTGGGAGATAGCTAAAATAAGCGAAATCTCGGCCGACGTTTTACCCTCTGCGGTCCATTTTAAAATCTCCAGTTCGCGCTGACTAAAATCGTTTTTCAGTACCATCAGCGTATCATCGGAAAATCGTTGCAGCGAGCGCAGGCTCAGCTCCGCCAGAAAGTGTAGTTTTACTTCCAGCTCGGTGTGCAAATGTTGCGTTTTGTCAGCCTGCCGGGATGCTATAGATAATATACCAATGGCGCGATTTGATGCCATCGCAGAGCAGGAAAATCCACTGTTCAGACCATGCTCCTGGGCTTCTTTCCACAGATCCCCGGCCGCAGAAAAGAGGTCGCTGCTCCACTCTACGCCGCGTCCTGGCTGCTGGCATAACACTAACACTGGATCGACTGCGTAATAGTTTTTTTGCTCATAGCGCGTAATCCATGCTTTCGGATAAGTGCTATGCAAAAAAATCCGCGGTCGGGTAAATGGCACAGGATGCTGGATCAAAAAAGCATAGCTATCGAAACCTAAAGAGACGACAAGCGTCTGAATAAGAGATTTCAATTGCTCGGTGCTATTAATCGCCTGAAAGTGTTGTTCCGTCTCTCTGCGCCAGATGAAATAATTGTCAGTATTCATATTGCCTCGGCGTTATCCTCACGCTGATGCGTCTGGTTATTGAGGTTATGCATTTTGAAAAAAATTAATTTTTTAAGACAAAAAAGTTTTATTGAGAAAAAAACAGGCGCGCAAGTAAAACGACTCAACGTCCGGTATTGATGTTTTACTTAACACGAGTTACCTGCGCTTCTCACAAAGCAATCTCATTCACAGCATTATCGTCGCCGCAAAAACAGAATAAGATTTTTCTGATGTAGATTCAATCTCAGCAAACAGATTAAATTTGCACACATTGACCAGCGTTCAGCATGGCTATTAAGTGAAATTAATCCATTACCCTCCTTTATTTGCCGATCCGGGCTTAAGGTATTCTAAAGGCCAATAATTATTACCGGCTGAAAAGAGTTTAGCTGATTACCGCTTCGCTTATGAGTCTACAATGTCAGCGCGTCAAAATTAAAGCTACGCTTAATAGCTGAGACTTTCCTGTTACTCTTTGCGCATGGCCTGACAGCAGAAAGCGAGCCTGCCCGTCAGTAACCGGCGCGCATTAACATTTGCAGGTGGGACACACTATGTTGAATCAGCTGGCATTACCCTTCCTTGTTCTGGGCGGCTGTACCGCTCTGATGATCCTTAAAGATATTTTTCGCCATCCTCATCCTGTGGGAGTGATGAATATCATCTGGCCGCTGACCGGACTTTATATGCCGTTTTTTGGCTGGCTGGCCTGGTGGTATCTTGGCCGAAAACCCTCGCGTCAGCTTAAGCTTGCCCTACTGGTTCCCCAAAAACGGTCCCGCCATGCGAACTGGCAAACCCTGTTTATTTCCACGTCGCTGTCAGCAGCAGCCTGTATTTTCAGCGAACTGCTTACTCTGCCGATTATCACCACTTTGAATCATTATCATTTCGCCACGCCGTTATGGATGCAGGCCATTATATGTCTCTCTATTTCTCTGATTAGCGGCCTGTTTTTACAATTCATGGCGATAAAACAGCGCGAATCGCTATCCGTCTG
Source organism: Candidatus Pantoea deserta (assembly GCF_003813865.1). GTDB lineage: Bacteria > Pseudomonadota > Gammaproteobacteria > Enterobacterales > Enterobacteriaceae > Pantoea > Pantoea deserta. The sequence continues at coordinate 86,936 of NZ_RMVG01000017.1, read as the reverse complement.
GCGCACCCTGCTGGCGGCGTTTCGCTCTGAAACTTTTCCCCTGCTGATTTTCCAGACCGGCGTTTTTCTCTTTATGGGACTGGCCCTGAAATTTGTGCTTAATCAGCAAATTGACCCTTTGTTAACCGCCTTCTGGTTTATGTTGCAGCTTGCTACCTTAACCGGATTTGTATTTTCCTGGCCTGCTAATCATTTTCTCATTAAGCGGGGTTTAAATCCGGCGGTGTAATTCAGCGACAGTATCCTGCGCCGCGCATGCCGAAATGAAAATGGCTGGCATGCGCGGCATTATAATCCGGCCCAAGCGCATTGCCGAAATTATTACATCCCTCCTGCCAGAGCTGATGCAGTAACAGCGCTTTATTTTCCGGCTCGGTCCAGTTTTTTCCAACGTCCAGCCGCTCTCCATTCCTGAGCTGAAAGCCCGTTACGTCCCAGGCCTCGGCGCTGGCATGTTCGCTCAGCCGCCCTTCCGCGCGGTGATAGATATTGCGGCAGGCGTAGCTGCCCACATGATTTATCCGCGCCAGCGACAGAGCGGGCTGCAACTGCTGAAGCCGCCGCTGACTCCGCAAAACATACATGGTGCTGGCCACCGCCATCGGACAGCTGGCAAGAAAACTGCTGCTTAAGCTGACGCTGCCGAAGCGCTGGATGCGTAGCGGATGATTCAGCGGGCAGGCGCCCGTAACGTCGGGACGCGCGCTGAAGGTCACGTAACCGGCCTGTTCGGCGCGACGCATCACGTCAAGGCAGGCTTCAGGATGCGTCTCCAGCCGCTTAAGTTTGTAACGCGTTACCCATCCAGGCGGATCGGTGACCGCCAGCGGCGTGAAGGGGTTGAACCGGGCAGGCAGATGCTGCTTGATCCAGGGCAAACTCCACCAGCCGAGGGCCGCCAGTATCAGCAACACAATAAGTGCGCGCATTCCTTTCTCGCAGCAGCTTGATTTAGAGAACAAAAGTGTAGAAGCTACGCGCCGGTTTAGCGCTGTTAAAAGCGCATTTCGTTTAAAACCGCAGCGTTATGCTGCAAGTTTGTGCCGCGTAAAGATTTTATGACAGGTGAAAAAGCGGTAAAGGCGTGGTTTGTATAAAAACCATTGGCGAGCTTTTGTCGTATTCCTCTATCTTATGCCAACTTGCCCTAAGGCAGTCATCACAAACAGCCAGTAGAGCTGACACAACATCAGACAGGATTAACACTTTTATGGTAGATCAAATCAAAGAAGCCGTTGCTGAGCAGGAGAACCCTGACAAGCTACGGCGCAACCTCCACAACCGTCACATTCAGCTTATCGCCATTGGCGGCGCTATCGGCACCGGCCTGTTTATGGGCTCTGGTAAAACCATTAGCCTGGCGGGTCCCTCGATCATTTTCGTTTATATGATCATTGGCTTTATGCTGTTTTTTGTTATGCGCGCCATGGGCGAGCTGCTGCTCTCCAACCTGGAATATAAATCCTTTAGCGATTTCGCTGCGGATTTGCTGGGTCCCTGGGCAGGCTATTTTACCGGCTGGACCTACTGGTTTTGCTGGGTCGTCACCGGTATTGCCGACGTTGTCGCCATATCCGCCTATTTTCAGCTCTGGTTCCCTGGTTTTTCCGTCTGGATGAGCGCCCTGCTGTGCGTATTTGTCTTCCTTGCGCTAAATATCGCCACGGTGAAAATGTTCGGTGAAATGGAATTCTGGTTCGCCATCATCAAAATCGTCGCCATTGTGGCGCTGATCGTGACCGGCATAGTGCTGGTCAGCCTGCATTACCCTTCGCCGGGCGGCGGCACCGCATCGCTGAGCAACATATGGGATCACGGCGGTCTGTTTCCGAAAGGGCTCAGCGGCTTTTTTGCGGGCTTCCAGATTGCCGTCTTCGCCTTCGTCGGCATCGAGCTGGTTGGCACCGCAGCGGCGGAAACCCATGATCCGCATAAAGTGTTGCCGCGCGCCATTAACGCCATTCCGCTGCGCGTCATTATGTTTTATGTGCTGGCGCTGATGGTCATTATGGCGGTGACGCCCTGGACGCAGGTGCAGGCGGATCGCAGCCCGTTTGTCGAAATGTTTGTGCTGATCGGCCTGCCCGCGGCGGCCAGCATTGTTAACTTTGTGGTGCTGACCTCGGCGGCCTCTTCCGCTAACAGCGGCATCTTCTCTACCAGTCGTATGCTGTATGGTCTGTCGCAGCAGGGCGTGGCGCACCGGGCCTTTGGCCGCCTTTCCGCGCGCGCCGTGCCGACGGCCGGTCTGTTTTTCTCCTGCCTCTGCCTGCTGGCTGGCGTGGCGTTGATTTACCTGATCCCGGACGTGATGACGGTGTTCACTATGGTGACCACGGTATCAGCGATTCTGTTTATGTTCGTCTGGACCATTATCCTGTGCAGCTATCTGGCCTACCGTAAAAAGTACCCGGAACGCCACGCGGCATCGGGTTTTAAAATGCCGCTGGGCAAGCTGATGTGCTGGGTCGTGATGGCATTCTTTGTCTTCGTGCTGGTGCTGCTGACGTTGCAGGACGATACCCGTCAGGCGCTGATGGTAACGCCGTTGTGGTTTGTGATGCTGGCCGCGGGCTGGCTGCTGCGCCGTCGCGCGGCGCGTTAAGACGTTGACTGCCGCCGCATAGCAGGCGCCGCTGACTAAAAGACGCGAGGCACGAACCGACGCGCAAAGCGTTCCGCAATCGGGACAGCGCGTTCGGTTCATGCCTTCGGTCAGCGCGCCCGGCTATGCGGTTCTTTTACAGTCGCTCACCCAGGGCGCTAAAGGCGCGTCCCAGCGAAGGTCGTGAGGATGGCAGCCGTTCAGGATGGGCGGCAGGCGACTGCGGCGTGCCCAGTCCAAAGGTAAAGGTATAGTTTTCTCCTTCCCCCATGCGTAGATCGGCAATGGTAATCTGCCCCGCCTGCTCGCGCATCGCGTAAAAACCGTGACTAAACCAGGCCACGCGCTCGGCATACCAGTCGCCTTTTAGCTGCGCGAACAGTTCCGGATAACGAGGATGCCAGCTAATTTTCAGCGGTCGCGCTGGCGACAGCAATGACCAGTAGGCTTCGCCATAGCGCTCGCCGTCGATGATCACTGTGCGCCACACCAGCGTGTTAAAAGCGGTTGGCGTCACCAGCACCTTGTCGTCAGGCACCTGCTGCTGCGCCAGCGACTGCTTAATTTGCCAGCCGGCCACGCTCTGAATCACCAGACTCCATGCCAGATAGCCGGTACTGAGCGCCAGCCCGGCGCGGTTCCAGCGCAGGCCGCTTGCGCCACCGCGCCGTAGCGCTACCGCCACGCCGATCAAAAGCGGCAGCGTATAGAGCGGATCGATAATATAAATGCTGCCAACCGCGTAAGGATGATCCGTAAGCGGCAAGCCCAGCTGCGTGCCGTAAACCGTCATTAAATCCAGCAGCGGATGGGTAATCAGCGCCAGCCAGACGGCCAGCCACCACTGCTGCCAGGGGACGCCCCGCCGGACAATGCCGGCGACAAGCCAGGCCAGCAGCGGCGACGCCAGCGTCAGCCACAGCAGCGCATGACTTTCGGTACGGTGCAGCGTCATATTTCGAATGGCGTCGCCGTGATCGATAAACACATCCAGGTCAGGCAGGGTGCCGCACACGGCTCCCACCGCGGCTGCCTGCCAGAGCGGCACGCGCCGCCCCATCGCCGCCAGGCTGACCGACGCGCCAAGCACCAGCTGTGATACAGAATCCATCGCTCTCTCCCTCGCCGATAAAGCAGCCATAGCCGCCGCGAAATTAGCGCACGCGGATCCCTTCAATAATCATGCGCTGGACGTTTTCAACCGTTTCATCAAAAAAGCGGGGATCGCTCAGCGTCTGCCCCGTGATAGCTTCAACCTGACTGGCGAAATCCGCATAGTGCTGCGTCGCGGCCCACAGCATAAAAAAGAGATGCTGCGGCTGGACGCCAGCCAGACGGCCCTCATCAATCCAGCGCTCGACGATAGCGGCTTTGTCATCCACCAGCTGCTTGAGATCCCCTGCCAGTTCGCCCTTGAGCAGCGGCGCGCCTTGCAGCATCTCCAGACAGAACAGGCGGGAAGCCTGCGGATAATCGCGCGACACCTCAAGCTTCAGGCGGATATAGCGACGAATAGCGCTCAGGGGATCCATGTCATGCTGTAAAGCGCGCAGCGGCGCCAGCCAGACGTCGAGGATCTCTTTCAGTACGGCGATATAGAGCGCTTCTTTCGAGGGATAATAGTAGAGCAGGTTCGTTTTTGAGACATCGGCGCGCTCGGCAACCTGGTCAAGACGCGTGCCGTGAATACCGAACTGGGAGAAGAGCGCCAGCGCGGCCTCCAGGATTGCGGCGCGTTTCGCAGCGGTGGCGCGTGCACGACGCGTCGGTTTTTTTTCATCAGTTTTCACAGCCTTGCCTCACTCCTTAAGCGTACAGGCATCATAGCAAAGCCATTTCGCCCTGCCCAACCCGGTCGCTGCACCTTTTTCGCCCAGCCTGCCTGCAAAATGTGCAGCGATTTTTGACCAGATGGTCCATAACGGACCAACTGTTCTGCCTTTCTTTGACGCCTTCAAGATTAACCTTTTGTTAATAAATGCATTTTATTTTGTGGCACAGCCTTTGCAATCTGGTTATCAAGCGCCGCTGTCAGGGAAGACGCAGGAAGCCGCGTCGCGCACGAAACCGTTTATCGACAGGCAAAGAGGGTTTGATATGAAGATTGGCGTATTTATTCCGATTGGTAACAACGGCTGGCTTATTTCCACCCATGCTCCGCAGTACAAGCCAACGTTTGAACTGAATAAAGCGATTGTGCAGAAGGCCGAACATTATCAGTTCGACTTCGCGCTCTCCATGATCAAGCTGCGCGGCTTCGGCGGCAAAACCGAGTTCTGGGATCATAACCTGGAATCTTTCACGCTTATGGCAGGCCTGGCCGCCGTGACATCGCGTATCGAAATCTATGCCACCGCCGCCACCCTGACTCTGCCGCCCGCGATTGTGGCGCGCATGGCGTCAACCATCGACTCTATCTCCGGCGGCCGTTTTGGCGTCAATCTGGTGACCGGCTGGCAGAAACCGGAATATGAGCAGATGGGCATCTGGCCGGGCGATGACTACTTCAGCCGCCGCTATGACTACCTGACGGAATATGTCACCGTGCTGCGCGATTTATGGGGCAGCGGCCAGTCCGATTTCAAAGGCGAATTTTTTACCATGAACGACTGCCGCGTCAGCCCGCAGCCGCAGAAGCCCATGAAGGTCATCTGCGCCGGCCAGAGCGATGCCGGAATGGCGTTTTCTGCTCAGCATGCCGACTACAACTTCTGCTTCGGCAAAGGCGTCAATACGCCGGCGGCCTTCGCCCCGACGGCCGCGCGCATGAAACAGGCCGCCGACAAAGCGGGTCGCGACGTCGGCTCCTACGTGCTGTTTATGATTATCGCTGCCGACAGCGATGACGCGGCGCGCGCGAAATGGGAGCACTACAAAGCCGGCGCCGACGAAGAGGCGCTGGCCTGGCTAACCACCCAAAGCCAGCAGGACAAGCGCTCCGGCAGCGACACTAACGTACGTCAGATGGCCGATCCCACCTCCGCCGTCAATATCAATATGGGCACGCTGGTTGGCTCATACGCCAGCGTGGCGCGCATGCTGGACGAGGTCGCTCAGGTTGAGGGAACCCAGGGCGTGCTGCTGACGTTCGATGATTTCCTGCAAGGCATTGAAGATTTTGGCCAGCATATCCAGCCGCTGATGCAGTGCCGCAGCCAGATTAACGACAACAGAGAGGTTGCCTGATGAGTACCGTTTACTGCGCCCATACCCCGACGCTGCCCCAGGTTGAACTGCCTGCGCGCCCGGAAGCCATCGCCTTTCCGCCCACGCAAAGCGCGCTGATCGTGGTGGATATGCAAAACGCCTATGCCAGCGCGGGCGGCTATCTCGACCTGGCGGGCTTCGATGTCTCGGCGACGGCGCCCGTTATTGAGAAGATCCATCAGGCCGTCACCGCCGCGCGCGCGGCTGGCGTGCAGATCATCTGGTTCCAGAACGGCTGGGACAGCGAGTATGTTGAGGCGGGAGACGCCGGTTCGCCCAACTTCCACAAATCCAACGCGCTGAAAACCATGCGCAAACGCCCTGAGTTACAGGGCACGCTGCTGGCGAAAGGCGGCTGGGATTATCAGCTGGTGGACGCGCTGCAACCGCAGCCGGGCGACATCGTGCTGCCGAAACCGCGCTACAGCGGCTTCTTCAATACTCCGCTCGACAGCATTCTGCGCAGCCGCGGCATACGCCATCTGATCTTCACCGGCATCGCCACCAACGTCTGCGTGGAATCAACGCTGCGCGACGGCTTCTTCCTGGAGTATTTCGGCGTGGTGCTGGAAGACGCCACGCATCAGGCGGGTCCGGCCTTTGCCCAGCAGGCGGCGATTTTCAATATCGAAACCTTTTTTGGCTGGGTCTCCAGCGTGGACGCCTTTTGCGAAAGCCTGCAGAGAACTCAGGAGTAATATCATGCCGAAATCTGTGATTATCCCGCCGGGCACCAGCACGCCGATCGCCCCTTTTGTGCCAGGCACGCTGGCTGACGGCGTGGTCTATGTCTCCGGTACGCTGCCGTTCGACAGCGAGAACAATGTGGTGCACGTCGGCGATGCCGCCGCCCAGACGCGTCACGTACTGGAAACCATTAAGCGCGTGATCGAAACCGCGGGCGGCACGCTCGACGACGTCACCTTTAACTCTATCTTTCTTACCGACTGGCAGAATTACGCCGCCATCAATCAGGTCTACGCCGAATACTTCGCCGGAGATAAACCGGCGCGTTTCTGTATTCAGTGCGGTCTGGTGAAGCCCGACGCGCTGGTGGAAATCGCCAGCGTGGCGCATATCGGCCAGCGGGAGGCGTGATGCATCTGGATATTCTCGGCCTTCAGAACGCGGATGCGCCCACGCTGGTGCTGTCGTCCGGCCTGGGCGGCGTGGCCAGCTTCTGGCAGCCGCAGCTGGCGGCGCTCGCCGCGCACTATCGCGTGGTGGTCTATGACCAGCGCGGCACCGGCCGCAGCGCGGAGCCGCTGCCAGCGGAGTACGACATGACCATGATGGCCGGGGAGCTGGCCGAGGCGCTGGCGCAGCGCGGCATTATGCGCTTCGGCGTTATTGGTCACGCGCTCGGCGGTCTGGTGGGGCTTCAGCTGGCGCATGACTACCCAGAACGCGTGACGCGCGTGGCGGTGATCAACGGCTGGCTGCGTCTGCATCCACACACGCGACGCTGCTTTCAGGTGCGACAGGATCTGCTGCTCAACAGCGGCGTAGAGGCTTTTGTCCGCGCGCAGCCGCTGTTTCTCTATCCGGCGGAGTGGATGGCGCAGCATTCGCAGCGTCTGGCGGAGGAAGAGAGGCTGCATATCGCCCATTTTCAGGGGCGCGACAACCTGCTGCGTCGCCTGAATGCGCTGATGCGTGCCGACTTTACCTCGCTGGCCGCGCGCATTTCGCAGCCGGTTCTGGCGATTTGCAGCCAGGACGATTTGCTGGTCCCCTGGAGCTGCAACGCCGGGCTGGCCAGCGCCCTGCCCAACGCGCAGACCATCAGTATGGCCTGGGGCGGACATGCGATGAGCGTGACCGACGCTGAGGGTTTTAATTCGCTGCTGTTGCAGTGGCTTAACCAGACCGAAGCCGCGCCCCAGCGTGCGGCGAGCTAAGGAGACAATGATGAGCGCGCTTTCCCTTTCACCCGAACTCAACCTGGTCGAGAAGCAGACGTTTCGCGACGGCATGGCGCGCCTCGGCGCCGCCGTCAATATCATCACCACCGACGGGCCGGCCGGTCGGGCCGGCTTTACGGCCTCTGCGGTGTGCAGCGTCACCGATACGCCTCCGACGCTGCTGGTGTGCCTGAATCGCTCGGCCTCGGTATGGTCGGTGTTCGACGCCAACCGCCAGCTTTGCGTCAATACCCTGGCCGACGATCAGGAAGCGCTCTCTACCCTGTTCGGCGGCAAAACGCCGATGGCAGAGCGGTTTCAGGCGGCACAGTGGCGCACTGGCGCGACCGGCTCGCCGATGCTGGAGGGCGCGCTGGTGTCGTTCGACTGCCGCATCAGCGAAATTACCCAGGTAGGCACCCACGATGTCCTGTTTTGCGAAGTGCTGGCGCTGACGCTCAGTCATGAGCGGCACGGGCTGGCCTGGTTTGATCGAAACTACTCGCCGCTGCGGCGGCGAGATCTGTGCTAATCCGCCTGGCGCGGCACTGATACCTCACTTTCTGGAGATAACGATGGCGAGTTCCTGGTTTCCTCAATGGCGTAAAAAGTCGGCGGTATCGGACGGCGGAATCATTGCCCCGGATGAAACCCTGCCGTTTGGACAAACGGCGATCCTCGGACTGCAACATGCGGTCGCCATGTTTGGCGCAACCGTGCTGATGCCGTTGCTGATGGGGCTGGATCCTAATCTGGCGATTCTGGTCTCCGGCATCGGCACCCTGCTGTTTTTTTTCGTCACCGGCGGACGCGTGCCCAGCTATCTCGGCTCCAGCGCGGCCTTTGTGGGGGTGGTTATCGCGGTAACCGGCTTCAATGGCCAGGGATTGAACCCGCATCTCAGCGTCGCGCTCGGCGGCATTATCGCCTGCGGCGCGCTCTATACGCTGGTGGGCCTGATTGTGGTTAAGGTGGGGACGCGCTGGATAGAGCGCCTGATGCCGCCGGTGGTCACAGGCGCAGTGGTTATGGCGATTGGACTTAACCTGGCCCCCATTGCCGTGCACAGCGTGGCGGCATCCGGCTTCGACAGCTGGATCGCCGTGATGACCGTTCTGGTTATCGGATTAGTGGCGGCATTTACTTCCGGTATGGTGCAGCGCCTGCTGATTCTGGTGGGGCTGATTGTGGCCTGGGCGCTTTATGCGCTGCTGACGAATGTTATGGGCTTTGGCAAACCGGTGGATTTCAGCGGCGTCGCGCAGGCCGCCTGGTTCGGCCTGCCGCAGACTACGGCTCCGGTTTTTGACATTCAGGCGATGGTCATGATCGCGCCGGTCGCCATTATTCTGGTGGCAGAAAACCTGGGCCATCTGAAAGCCGTCGCGGGCATGACCGGCCGCAGCCTCGATCCCTACATGGGGCGCGCTTTCGTGGGCGACGGTCTCGCGACGATAATTTCCGGCACCCTGGGCGGCAGCGGCGTCACTACCTATGCGGAAAACATCGGCGTGATGGCGGTGACTAAGGTCTATTCCACGCTGGCCTTCGTAGCCGCCGCGATCATTGCGCTGGTTCTCGGCTTTTCGCCCAAGTTCGGCGCGCTGATCCATGCGATTCCCGCGCCGGTGATTGGCGGCGCGTCTATTGTGGTGTTTGGCCTGATTGCGGTGGCGGGCGCGCGCATCTGGGTGCAGAACCACGTGGATTTTAGTCAGAACAGTAACCTGATTATGGTCGCAACTACGCTGGTGCTGGGCGCGGGCGACTTCTCCCTGAATATCGGCGGCTTCACCCTGGGCGGGATTGGCACCGCCACCTTTGCCGCCATTCTGCTTAACGTCCTTTTGCGCCGTCGCGGCGAAGCGCTGACGAAGCGGCCTGCGCGTCAGCAGGGCTAGTTATTCAAGCGGCGCGGCGGTCGCCGCTTTTTTCCGCTTCAGCTTCAGCTCGCTGACAATCACGCCGCAGACAATCAGCGCGCCGCCAAGGATAGCCGCCGCGGGCAGTCTCTCCCCTGCCAGGCGTCCCACCACGCCCGCCCACACTGGCTCGCCCGCATAGATAACCGTGGCGCGCGTCGGCGAGACGCTGCGCTGCGCCCAGTTCATGGTGACCTGAATCAGCGCGCTGGCCGCTCCCAGGCCCAGCGCGCTCAGCAGCAGCGGCGAACTGAGCCTCGGCAGCGACTCGCCGTTCGGCGCCATCAGGGCAAAGGCGCACAGTGACGCCACCGCCAGCTGGATTAGCGTCACGCGACGCACGTCCACCTGCCCGGCAAAACGGCTTATCAGGATAATCTCGGCGGCGATGGCCAGCGTGCTCAACAGCGTCGCCATCTCGCCCTGATTCAGGCTGATGCGGCCATCCTGAGGACCCGCCACCAGCAGCAGCCCCAGAAAAGCCAGCAAAATGCCGCACCATGCCATCAGGCCGGGCGGCCTGCGCAGAAACAGCCATTGCAGCAGCGGCACGACCGGCACATAGAGCGCGGTTAAAAAAGCAGACTGGCTGCTGGAGATGGTTTGCATGCCCCAGGTTTGTAGCCCATAGCCGCCGGCGATAGAGAGACCAATCAGCACGCCCGCGCCGAGTTCCTGCCGCGTCGTTCCCGCCAGCGCGCGGCGAAATACGCAGGCCAGAATCAGGGCCGCGGTAGCAAAACGCAGCCCGACGAAAAAGAACGGCCCGGAGAAGTTCATGGCGCGGTGCACCACCAGAAACGTGCCGCCCCAGATCATGGTTATAAAAATCAGCACCAGTTCCTGGCGCGTTACGCGCAGAGTCAGGGTGCGGGAAACGTCTGACATGACTCACCTTCAGCAGTTAAACAGGCGCCATTGTGCGCAGGTCGTCGCCTGAATGCAACGCATCAGAAGATGCCCAAATTTCACGTTCTTGCCGCAGGGCCGGAAAGCTCTTCTATACTTCTGCTTAGGTTTTTACACCCTATGGAGAGCGCAATGGCCAAAATTCTGGTGCTTTACTACTCAATGTATGGACATATCGAAACCATGGCGAACGCGGTCGCGGAAGGCGCGCGTCGCGTGACGGGCGCAGAGGTCGACATTCGACGCGTGCCGGAGACCATGGACGCCGAGCGTTTCGCGCAGGTAGGCGGAAAAACCGATCAGGCCGCGCCGGAAGCGACGCCGGACATTCTGCCGCAGTATGACGCTATCCTGATTGGCACGCCCACGCGCTTCGGCAATATGTCTGGCCAGATGCGCACTTTCTGGGATCGCACCGGCGGCTTATGGGCCTCTGGCGCGCTTCACGGCAAGGTTGCCAGCGTTTTTACTTCAACCGGAACGGGAGGCGGTCAGGAGCAGACGATTACTTCCGTCTGGACCACGCTGGCACACCACGGCATGGTGATCGTCCCAATCGGTTACGGTACTAAAGAGCTGTTTGACATCTCCCAGGTCCGTGGCGGCACGCCCTATGGCGCCACCACTCTGGCGGGAGGCGACGGCTCGCGCCAGCCCACGGAAGAGGAACTGAATATCGCTCGCTATCAGGGCGAACTCGTTGCCGGTCTGGCGGTTAAACTCAAAGGATAAGTTTACTAAGGAGAAGATTATGTCGAACGATCAAGCGAAAGCTCATCACGTAGGCGAATGGGCCACGCTGCGCCACACGTCCCCGGAAATCGCAGAAGCCATCTTCGAAGTGGCGAACTATGACGAAAAACTGGCAGAGGAGATCTGGCGTCAGCAGGGCAACGATGAAGTGCTGTTTCGAGCCTTTGATAAAACGGACGCCGATGTTCTGACCTGGGACGATACGCCGGTAGAGCGCAAAAACATCTGATTACGAGGCGGGATTTCCCGCCTCACCTTTTTTACTGACCAAGGAGAATCTATGTCTTCCTATCAGAGCATTAACCCTGCGAATAATCAGCTGCTGAAAAGCTGGCCGTCTCATGACGCCGCAGCCGTCAGCCAGGCGCTGGAGACGGCCGACCGTCTGTTTCACTCATCGTGGAGCAAAGGCGACATTCAGCCGCGCCTTCAGGTTCTGACCAGGCTGGCCGATTTGATTGAGAGTCGGGTTGACGAGCTGGCCGCCATCGCCAGCAAGGAGATGGGCAAGCTGATTGGTCAGAGCCGGGGCGAAGTAAAAATTTGCGCGCAGATTGCGCGATACTATGCGCAGCATGCGGCGGACATTCTCAAACCACAGCCCTACCCCAGCGAGCTGGGCGAAGCCTGGGTAGAGTATCATCCCATCGGCGTACTGGTCGCCGTTGAACCCTGGAACTTCCCCTACTATCAGCTGATGCGCGTGCTGGCGCCTAATCTGGCGCTGGGCAATCCGGTGCTGGCGAAACACGCCAATATTGTCCCGCACTGCGCTGATGTGTTTGAAAAGCTGGTAAGAGAAGCGGGCGCGCCAGAGGGTGCCTGGACTAACCTGTTTATCGACAGCGATCAGGTCGCAGAACTGATCGCTGACGATCGCGTACAGGGCGTCGCGCTGACTGGCTCAGAGCGCGCCGGCAGCGCTGTGGCGCAGCAGGCGGGCAAGTATCTGAAAAAATCCACGCTGGAGCTGGGCGGCAACGACGTGTTTGTGGTGCTGGACGACGCGGATATTGATGAAGCGGTGCGTCAGGGCGCGCAGGCGCGACTCAGCAACTGCGGCCAGGTCTGTACCGCTGCCAAGCGCTTTATTCTGCATGAAAAGATCGCCAGCGCCTTTATCGATAAATTCAGCGCGGCGCTGAAAGAGGCGCGACTGGGCGATCCGCTGGACGAGCAGACCACGCTCGGCCCGCTCTCCTCGAAAGACGCGCGCGATCGACTGGCGAAACAGGTCGATGAGGCGGTGCAACAGGGAGCGAAATTGCTGATCGGGGGCAAAGCCGTTGACGGCGTCGGCTGCTATTTTCAGCCCACTATCCTGACCGATATTACGCCGGACAATCCCGCCTACTATCAGGAGTTTTTCGGGCCGGTGGCTCAGGTGTACGTGGTCGGAGACGATAAAGCCGCAATTGCGCTGGCGAACGACTCCCATTATGGCCTGGGCGGCTCCGTCTGGACGCAGGATATTGCGCGCGGTCGTCAGCTGGCCTCTGCGATTGAAACCGGCATGGTGTTTATCAATTCGCAAAGCGATACGGCGGCTGAACTGCCGTTCGGCGGGGTTAAGCGTTCCGGCTATGGACGCGAGCTGTCCGATCTCGGCATCAAAGAGTTTGCTAACCAGAAGCTGGTCGTCGTCGCCGGTTAAACGGCCTGCAAATGAAAAACCCCGCCGCGGCGGGGTTTTTTATGCAGACAATCTTACTGCGTGGCGGTCTGCTGCGCTGCGCTGTTTTGCGCTGAGTCCACCGGCTTTTGCGCCCCTGCGTCAGCAGGTTTCGCATCGCTGGCTTTCTCGGCCGCCGCCTTCTCGGCCTCGGCTTTTTCAGCAGCGGCTTTTTGCGCAGCCGCTCTCTCCACCTTCGCTTTCTCTTCCGCAGCTTTTGCTTTCTCTTCAGCCGCTTTTGCGTCAGCCGCCTTCTGGGCAGCGGCTTTGTCGGCCGCCGCTTTTTCGGCTGCGGCTTTGTCGGCAGCGGCCTTATCAGCAGCCGCTTTATCGGCAGCCGCCTTATCCGCCTGCTGATCGGCACCGGCCGCGTCGGCCGTCGCGGGCTGCGGCTGCGCCGCTGGCTCCATTGGCGTACCCTGTAATGCGCCGTTCAGCGCCTGGGTAAACTGCTCCCAGCTACAGTAGCCGTTGCCGTCAACCGGACAGCCCGCCAGCTCCAGCGTCACGCGCTTCGGCGGGTTCTTCAGGTTCAGCACGTCGCCGTTGCGCAGCTGATCGGCCGTCTGATAAACGTACTCCAGCTTCAACAGGTCTTTGTTGTTTTTAGCGTCGTGCCAGCGCTGAAACACAACCTGGCCGCCGATAGGCGTATTTTCCCAGGTGCCCGCCAGCTCATAAGGCTTAACCTGTAATGCGCTGAGCAGCGAAGCGATATTGGAGTCGTGTCCAACCATCAGGGTAATTTTAGGCGCGTTAGCCTTATCCTGATCGACCAGCTGGCTGCGGATGTAATCCACCAGCGGCGCGGCCACTTCTCGCGCGACGTCCGGGCTGGTGAACAGCGCGTCCTGATAGCCATTTTTGATCGCCGACAGGGTTTTCCACTGCTCAGGCGTTTTGATCTGGCCCCAGGCAACCTGCTCAAGCGGGAAGCCTTCGTAATATTGCAGCGTAAAGGCATCCATCAGCGAATTGCCCACTTTCAGCGGCCCGCTGACGTTAGGCTCTTTGCCGTTTTCCGCGCTGAACGTGTTATTGCCGCTGCTCAGGTCGCACTGCTTTTTGTTGTTGCAGGCCGGAGCAGATTTGTAATCGACGATTTTATCCAGCTGCTGTAGAGCCGGCTTCAGCGCCAGTTTCTCATTTTCCGCCGTCATTGCCGCCAGCGCTTTTTTATTAAAGGCTTCGCTATCGTCGGTAATAACCGGATTGAATACCGGGTCCATCGTGCCCATGGCATCCTGATGGGTTACCGCCACGTCGCAGCCTGGAAAAGCGCCGTTAACAAAGAACTGAGCCGTCGCGACAGTACGTTGCAGACTGTTCGCGTAGACAAAGACATTATTGCTGTCCGGGCAGCTGCCGTTTTTGACTAACCCCTGCTGCGCCAGCCACTCACGGGTATAGTTGCCCATGTAAACTTCCAGCACGCCGCCTTTAGTGGTGAGCTGTCCACCCGGCACGCTCCATTGCGGCCAGCTTTTTTTGGTCGACTGTTCCAGTACGCTGCCATTATCGGCCAGCGGCGCGCGCAGATTGTGACGGCTAAACATCAGCACCTGTTGCAGCTGCATATCGTTTTCTGCCGCACGGACCGACAGGCTGACCGGCAGCGCAGCAAGGACCGACAGCGCGCAAAGACTCAGTTTCTTGATCATTGTGCCTATTCCATTTATTCAGTAGCGAAACACTCTGGCTATCAACCGATTAGCTCTGTTCAGAGCACAGTGACACACAGTGTAACCTAAGCTGGCGGCGAAAAGCGCCCGCTGTTTGCAAAAACCGTGAGTGGACTATAACAGAATTGACCAAAAAGCAGCGCGGAAGCGGCAGGCGCAGAGAAAGCAGGGTTCAGAAATGCGACAGGCCAGCACATTGTGCTGGCCTGTCTGATGTGGCGGAGGAAGAGAGATTCGAACTCTCGGATGGTTTCCCATCGGCGGTTTTCAAGACCGCTGCCTTAAGCCACTCGGCCATCCCTCCGGATTGATGCTGCTCGCATCGACAACAGGGCGTTATGCTGTTGCCTGCTCCTGATTAAACAGGAAAGTGGCGGAGGAGGAGAGATTCGAACTCTCGGATGGTTTCCCATCGGCGGTTTTCAAGACCGCTGCCTTAAGCCGCTCGGCCACCCCTCCGCAATGAGGCGCACTATAAACATCCCCCCGATGGATGTAAAGCCTGTCTGGATTCATTCGCCTGAAAAACAGCCAAAACGGCGCTATTCGTTGGCGAAATCGCCATTCCGCTCAGAGAAACAGCGATTTATCGCGTAAAGAAGGGTAAAACGTCTTTCCCGTTTCAGGGCCGCTGCGTATTCTCAGCTCAGACTTAGTGTTCTGATAAAGGAGCGCATTATGGATCGCATTATTTCTTCGTCCTCAAGGGCATCGCTGCTCAGCACCCATAAGGTGTTGCGCAATACCTATTTTCTGCTTGGCCTGACGCTGGCGTTTTCCGCCGTTACCGCCACCGCCAGCACCGTGCTGGGTCTGCCTGGCCCTGGCCTGATTCTGATGCTGGTCGGTTTCTACGGTCTGATGTTCCTGACCCACAAACTGGCTGACAGCCCGATGGGCATCCTGGCGGCCTTCGCCTTTACCGGCTTTCTGGGCTACTGCCTCGGCCCGATTCTTAGCTCGTTTCTGACGGCGGGGATGGGCGACGTTATCGCGCTGGCGTTAGGCGGCACGGCGCTGGTGTTCTTCTGCTGTTCGGCCTATGTGCTGACGACCCGTCGCGATATGTCGTTTCTCGGCGGCATGATGATGGCCGGCTTTGTGGTGTTGCTGGTGGCGGTTATCGCTAACCTGTTCCTGCAACTTCCGGCGCTGCATCTGGCGATTAGCGCGCTGTTTATTCTGTTTTCCGCCGGCGCGATCCTGTGGGAAACCAGCAACATCATTCACGGCGGCGAGACCAACTATATTCGCGCCACCGTCAGCCTCTATGTTTCTCTCTACAATATCTTTATCAGCCTGCTGAGCATTCTGGGCTTCGCGCGCAACGATTAATGATACAGAAACGACGACGTCACGCTTCCAGCCCCGCTTCGGCGGGGTTTTGCTTTTTCTGCGGACGCAATTTGATAGAATGCCGCCCGGTTAAGCAGTGAGGAACACACGTGGAATTTAACGGTAAAACCATTGCCGTCGACGGCGAAGGCTACTTAAAGCAGTCCGACGACTGGAGCGAAGCGCTGGCTGAACAGATTGCTGAGAATGAGGGCATCGTCTTAAGCGAGGCGCACTGGGAAGTGGTGCGCTTTGTGCGGGCGTTTTATCTGGAGTACAACACCTCGCCGGCTATTCGCATGCTGGTCAAAGCGATGGCGCAGAAGTATGGCGAAGAGAAAGGCAACAGCCGCTACCTGTTTCGCCTGTTTCCAGACGGCCCGGCGAAACAGGCCACCAAAATCGCCGGACTGCCTAAGCCAGCGAAGTGCCTGTAATTAGCCGGTCGTAAAGCGTCGCGGCGGCTCCGCAGGCTGGTGCGGCTCGATCAAAACCTGATCGACGCGCGCGCCGCGCGGTCCGCCCGCTTTTAGCCAGGCGATCAGCGCATCGACCTTTTCCGGCTCGCCCCAGGCCAGCACCTCGACGCTGCCATCGTCCAGATTGCGCGCGTAACCCAGCACGCCAAGCTGCGATGCCTCTGCCTGGGTGCTGTAGCGGAAACCCACGCCCTGCACCCGGCCGTGCACCCAGATTTTATAACAGGCTGATGCCATCACTCTCTCCTGCCGCTGTACGTTGCAATTTAATGTTATCCGCCGGACAATGGCGCCTCATTTTTTCAGGTAAGCATAGCAAACTATGACCGTTCGATTGATTCTCGCTAAGGGACGTGAAAAATCCCTGCTCCGCCGCCATCCGTGGGTGTTTTCCGGTGCCGTTGCGCGCCTTGAAGGTAAAGCGCAACTGGGTGAAACCGTTAATGTCTGCGACCATAACGGCAAATTCCTTGCGCGCGCAGCTTATTCGCCGCAGTCGCAAATTCGCGCCCGCGTCTGGAGCTGGCAACAGGATGAATCAGTCGATATTGCCTTCTTCATACGCCGTTTCGAGCAGGCGCAGCAGTGGCGCAGCTGGCTGGCGCAAAAAGACGGGCTGGACAGCTATCGTCTGATCGCGGGCGAGTCTGACGGCCTGCCCGGCGTCACTATCGATCGCTTCGGCAACTTTCTGGTGCTACAGCTGCTCTCTGCCGGAGCGGAATATCAACGCCCTGCGATTATCTCGGCGCTACAGCACTGTTTCCCCTCCTGCGCCATTTACGATCGCTCCGACGTAGCGGTACGTAAGAAAGAGGGGCTGGAGCTTACTCAGGGCACAGTGACCGGCGAAATGCCCCCGGCGCTGCTGCCGATTACCGAACATGGCATGAAGCTGCTGGTGGATATTCAGGGCGGACATAAAACCGGTTATTACCTGGACCAGCGCGACAGCCGCCTGGCGACGCGTCGCTATGCGCAGGACGCTCGCGTGCTTAACTGCTTCTCCTATACCGGGGGCTTTGCCGTATCGGCCCTGATGGGCGGCTGCCGGGAAGTTATCAGCGTCGATACCTCTCAGGACGCGCTGGATGTGGCGCGCCAGAACGTGGAGCTTAACGGGCTGGACGTTTCGCGCGCGCAGTTCGTGCGCGACGACGTGTTCAAGCTGCTGCGCCGCTACCGCGACGCCGGGGAAAAATTCGATCTTATCGTGATGGATCCCCCAAAGTTCGTAGAGAATAAAAACCAGCTGGCAGGCGCCTGTCGCGGCTATAAAGATATTAATATGCTGGCGATGCAGCTGCTTAACCCCGGCGGCATTTTAATGACGTTTTCCTGCTCCGGCCTGATGGCTACCGAACTGTTTCAGAAAATCGTCGCTGACGCTGCGGTCGACGCGGGTCGCGAAGCGCAGTTTATCGAGCAGTTTCGTCAGGCGGCCGATCATCCGGTGATCGCCAGCTATCCTGAAGGTCTTTATCTGAAAGGTTTTGCATGCCGTGTGGTGTGACTTGAAAAAGCTGCTTCTGACGCCATATTGATCAGGAGGCAGTTTTTCTGGAGGTCACTATGATTGCCACTAAATTTGGTATTGGTCAGCAGGTCCGGCATCGCCTCTCAGGCGTGCTGGGCGTTATCGTGGATGTCGATCCTGAATATTCTCTCGATACGCCAAAGCTGGATGAAGTGGGCGCAGCGGAAACGCTACGCAGCGCCCCCTGGTATCATGTCGTCATGGAAGACGAAGAAGGCGATCAGGTGCATACCTATATCGCGGAGATACAGCTTTCTGGCGAAACCAGCTCTGAGCATCCGGAACAGCCGGAAATGGACGAGCTGGCCGCATCGATTCGTCAGCAGCTACAGGCGCCTCGCCTGCGCCACTAATCACGGGCGGCGCTAAAAAGCCGCCTGGTGATTTACTTCTGATTGCGCGTGATGCCCAGACGCGGAATTTCAATTTTAGGACAGCGATCCATAATCACGGTCAGTCCCGCATCCTGCGCCAGCACGGCGGCCTGCTCGTTAATTACCCCCAGCTGTAGCCAGAGCGTTTTCGCGCCGGCGGCTATCGCCTCCTGCGCCACGCCCCACGCCGCTTCTGAGTTACGAAACACGTCAACCATATCAATGTCGCCCGGAACGTCCTCCAGCTTCGCGTAAGCGGTCTGCCCCAGCAGGGTTTGACCGGCGAGTTTGGGGCTAACCGGAATCACCTCGTAGCCCTGATCCAGCAGATATTTCATCACGCCATAGCTTGGTCGGTCTGGACGATCGCTGGCACCGACCAGCGCAATGCGCTGAGTGCGCGTCAACACGTCACGGATAATTTGATCGTTCATTTTTTTCTCCCTGTTTCAGAGATTTGAGTGTAGGTATCGCCCTGCTACTCCGCCTGGTTTCACAAAAAGATATTTTGCACTGGCGCACAAAAATATATGTTCAAATGTAAATTTACTGCCATAATGTAAGAATTTGCTACACACAAAACCTTGCGCCCTCAATCTGGAGTCTACATGAAACTCTCTCTGGCCGTGATGGGGTTGATTGTTCTCCTCGTCTCGGCAGCCTGCCAGGCCATTACCCTGAAGCTTGACCCGCAAATCGATCTGCTGGTGCTGGATGGGCGCAAGATTTCCGGCTCCTTGCTGAAAGGCGCCGATAGCCTGGAACTGGAGCGCGGCCAGCACCAGTTTTTGTTTCGCGTAGAGCAGCTGCGCGACGCGCATAAAGATGCTTCGCTGCGCTATCAGTCGGCTCCCATGATTGTGACCTTTAATGCGCAGGTAAAAACCATTATTTTCCGTCTGCCCGCGCTGGAGAATCGCCGCGAGCGCCTTCACTTTGACCGCACGCTTAATTTTCAGCTGGTTGATGAACGCGGCCAGGAGATCGCCAGCAAGCGCGACCGCCTGCCCGCCTCGGCCGAAAGCGACATGGAGAAGGCGATGATCCTCTATAACCGCAATGGCCAGATCGCCTCTGTACCGCATTTCGCCACCGTCAGCGACGGCGCGGCGACCGCCTTCCCCGTTGAGGCTGAATTTGTCTGGATCGATGAAGCGCAGTCGCCGACCATTAAGCGCTGGTTCCACCGCTTCGATCAGGCTACCCGTCAGCAGCTTCTCTCGCTGGTCAAATTACTCCGGACAAGTTGATAGCCAGGAAAGGCGCAGGGTAAACTTGCGAAACTCTTTCCCGCTTGTCAGCTTACCAGGAAGCCTTTATGGAACAAACCGTCCGCACGCTGGGTCTTAACAAACACATTGCGCTGGTTGCGCACGATCACTGCAAGGCTTCACTGCTTGAGTGGGTGAAACAGAATCAGGCCACGCTGGAGCCTCACTCTCTCTACGCGACCGGCACCACCGGCAATCTGATCAACCGCCACACCGGTCTGACCGTTAACGCCATGTTGAGCGGTCCAATGGGCGGCGACCAGCAGGTCGGCGCGCTGATTGCCGAAGGAAAAATCGATGTCCTGATCTTCTTCTGGGATCCGCTGAATGCGGTGCCGCACGATCCGGATGTCAAAGCGCTGCTGCGCCTCGCCACCGTATGGAATATTCCCGTCGCCACCAACCGCACCACCGCTGACTTTATTATTCAGTCGCCGCTGTTTGCGCAGCCGGTAGAGATCGCTATCCCGGACTACCAGCGCTATTTGCAGGCGCGCCTTAGCTGATCAGGCTTTACGCAACAGCGGCACGCCGAGCTGACGAAACTGCTCGACAAAGACCGAAGGCTGCTCGCGATCGTACAGCAGCCACACCTGCTGGCGCGCCCGCGTCAGCGCGACATAGGCCAGGCGCCGCTCTTCCGCATCCGGAAAGGCTTCCGGCTGCGGCAGCAGCCCCTGCTCAATCACCGACTCGCGCGCCGCGGCGGGAAAGCCCTCTTTGCCCGCCTGCAAGCCCAGAACGATAACAAAGTCAGCCTGCTGCCCCTTGCTGGCGTGAATGGTCATAAAATCAAGACTGAGCTTCGGCCAGCGGGTTTTGGCCTTATCCAGCACATCCGGACGCAGATGGTGATAGCGCGCCAGCAGCAGCACGCGCTCTTCGGCTTTCACATAGCCGCTCAGCTTGTTCAACAGCGGCTCCAGCTGTTCCTGCGGCAGCAAACCTATGGCTTTTTTGCTGCCTTTAGTCAGGCTGTTAAGAGGCTTACGCAACTGGTGCGGGTTTTGCTGAACGAAACGGTTCGCTATCTCGCCAATGCGATCGTTGAAGCGGTAGGTGGTATCCAGCACGCAGCGATCGCCCTCGCCGAAGTAGTGATGAAACGCGGTGGTCAGGCTCATCTCTGCGCCGCTGAAGCGGTAGATCGCCTGCCAGTCATCGCCCACGGCAAACAGCGTAGTGCGCGCGTTCTGCTGGCGCAGCGCCGACAGCAGGGCTGCCCGCTGCGGCGAAATGTCCTGAAATTCATCGACCAGAATATGCTTCCACGGGCTGATAAAGCGGCCTTTGTCCAGAATGGCTACCGCCTGGTGGATCAACCCTGAAAAATCGACCGCGCCCTCTTCTTTCAGCGCCTGCTTCCAGGCTTTCAGCAGCGGCGCCATAAGCCTGATACGCTTGCCAAACAGCTCCCTCACCTCCTCAGGCACCCCGGCGATCATGGCCGCCTGCGCGCCGCCGTGCATGCGCATTAACCCCAGCCAGCGCTCAAGACGCGACGCCAGGCGTTTCGCCAGTCGCTCATCCTGCCAGAAGTGTCCTTCAGGCAGTTCCCATTCCAGCTCGTCGCGCAGCCACTGCCGCCAGCCGTTGGCCTGCGCTTTTTTCTCCTCGCACTGCTGACGCCAGACGTCAATCAGCAGCGCATGACGCGCCGCCGTATCGCTCTCCAGCTTGCTGATGACAGGCTGTTTATTGCTGCCTTCGCGAATAATATGCAGCGCCAGCGCGTGGAAAGTGCGCGCCTGAATGCCCGCCACGCCCAGACGTGACTGAATGCGATCGTTCATCTCTTCCGCCGCCTGACGGCCAAACGCCAGCAGCAGGATTTGGTCGGGCGCGGCCAGCCTACGCCGTAGCAGCCAGCCGGTACGCGCCACCAGCACCGAGGTCTTGCCGCTGCCCGCTCCGGCCAGCACCAGCACCGCATCTTCGCCGTTAACTACGGCTTCGCTCTGCGAGGCGTTCAGCGGCGAGGTTTCCACCGTGGCGAAGAAATCCTGATGCTCTTTCAACATCCGTGCGGTCCAGTCGCGGTTGCGCTGACGCAGCGCCGCCTCGCCCTGTTCAAGCCAGCGCTGGCAAACCAGGTAAGGTTCGCGACAGTCGCTGAAATCGCTGAGCCGTTCCAGCGGCAGCGGCAGCGCAGCGAACTGCTTTTCAATGGTGGCGCGCAGCGCCTGGAGTTCGCTGCGCTTGATCCAGCGATCCTGGTCGCCGAAGCCGTCGATCTCCTCTTTGAGCTGCGTCAGCACCCCGACGCAGATGGCGCTCATCTCCTCGCTCCACGCCTGCCAGGCCTGAAGCAGATAGTGATAAAAACGCTGCGTCTCTTGCCACTCCGTACCGTGCAGGCGCACGACTTTGTCGTCAGGCAGCAAAAACTCCAGCTCGCCCCACACCATGCCGCGCTTGCAGCGGATATTGAGCAAGGTGTTAAACGGAATGAGATATTCGTGCCTGTCGCCGCTGACTTCTACGCCAGCCGCCAGCAGGCGAACCCGGTTATAAGGGTGCTGGGCAAGCCGTTTGCCCATTGATGTCGCTTTGAGTTCCATGTCCATACCGTCGAACGGGAGGGAAAGAATATCGGGAGTTTACCTGTCAGACCCTTAGCGCTCCAGCCTTAAAACAGGCTAAACTTGGCGGCACATCTTGCGAAAAGCAAAAGGAAAAGAACGTCATGCGCACTGTGCTTAATATTCTCAACTTTATTCTTGGCGGCGCGATCACCACGCTTTGCTGGCTGTTTGCCACGCTGGCGAGCATCGTCCTGATCTTTACCCTGCCGCTGACGCGCTCCTGCTGGGAAATCACCAAACTCTCTTTGCTGCCTTACGGCAACGAGGCGGTGCATGTGGATGTGCTGCGCCCGGACAACAAGAATGCGCTGCTGAATACCGGCGGCACCTTTCTCAATATTTTCTGGCTGATCTTTTTTGGCTGGTGGCTCTGCCTGACCCATATTTCCACGGGTATCGTCCAGTGCCTGAGCATCATCGGCATTCCTGTGGGTATCGCTAACTTTAAAATCGCCGCGATTGCGCTCTGGCCGGTTGGCCGTCGCGTGGTTTCGGTGGAAGAGGCGCGCGCCGCGCGCGATGCCAGCGCTCGCCGTCGCTACTGAGGTGACAGCATGATGTCGAAAGCGTTGCCGGGCTGGCGCAACTATCTTTTCAACAGCACCTGGCGTTATCTGCTGCGCATTTTCCTGGCGCTGACCGGCTGCGCGGCGGTGCCCTGGTGGTTGAATCAGATTGACTGGACTATCCCGCTGACGCTGGGCGTGGTCGCGGCCGCGCTGGCCGATCTGGACGATCGCCTTAGCGGCAGGCTGCGTAACCTGCTGATTACGCTGCTCTGCTTTTGCATCGCCTCGGTTTCCGTCGAGTGGCTGTTTCCCCATCCGCTGGCCTTTATTTTTGGGCTGGCGCTCTCAACCTGGGGCTTTATTCTGCTCGGCGCGCTGGGCCAGCGTTATGCCACTATCGCCTTTGGCGCATTGTTAATTGCCGTCTATACCATGCTGGGCATTGGGCTATTCTCCCAGTGGTATATGCAGCCGATTCTGCTGCTGGTCGGCGCGCTCTGGTACAATTTGTTAACCCTGGCGGGTCATCTGATGTTTCCTGTGCGGCCAGTACAGGAGCAGCTGGCGGGCAGCTATGCGCAACTGGCGCAGTATCTGGAGGCCAAGGCAAACCTGTTTGATCCTGACGGCGACGCCCAGGATGACGCCACGCTGATCCGTACCGCCATGGTGAACAGTCAGCTGGTGGCGCAGCTTAATCTGACCAAGAGCACGCTGCAAAGCCGCCTGCGCGGCGATCGGGGTTCGCGCAGCACGCGCCGCAGCCTCCACTACTACTTCGTCGCGCAAGATATTCACGAGCGCGCCAGCTCATCCCATCTGCAATATCATCTGCTGCGCGACGACTGGCGCTATAACGAGATCCTGTTCCGCTTTCAGCGCCTGCTCAATATGCAGGCGCAGGCGTGCCGCCAGCTTTCGCAGTGTATTCTGCTGCGCGAACGCTGGGAGCACGATGCGCGCTTTGAGCGCGCTTTCGATCGGCTGCAAACCGCGCTGGAGCGTTTGCAGCAAAACGAGCCGGACGCGCCGCATCTGCGCCCGCTGTTCTGGCTGCTGCGCAATCTTCGCGCCATTGACGCGCAGCTGGCATCGATTGAATCAGAGCAGTCGCTTGCCAGCGACGCCCCGCTCAGCGATAACCAGCTCTCTCGCGAAGGGTTAAGCGGCTGGAGCGATATCCGTCTGCGGCTGAGCCGGCATATGACTCCGTCCTCCGCGCTGTTTCGCCATGCGGTGCGTATGAGCGTGGTGCTCTGTATCGGCTACGGCTTTATCCAGCTAACCGGTCTCGATCGCGGCTACTGGATCCTGCTAACCAGCCTGTTTGTCTGTCAGCCTAACTACAACGCCACGCGACGCAGGCTGGCGTTGCGTATTGCCGGCACCCTGGCCGGCATCGCTATCGGGCTGCCGGTGCTGTGGCTGGTGCCTTCGACAGAAGGCCAGCTAATCCTGATCGTCATAAGCGGCGTGCTCTTTTTCGCCTTTCGTCAGGTGCAGTACGCGCAGGCGACGCTGTTTATCACGCTACTGGTGCTGCTCTGTTTCAATTTGCTGGGCGAAGGATTTGAAGTGGCGCTGCCGCGCATCGTTGACACGCTGCTGGGATGCGCCCTCGCCTGGCTGGCGGTCGCCTTTATCTGGCCCGACTGGCGTTTTCGTCAGCTGCCCGTGGTGGCGAACAAAACCCTGAATGCCAACTGTCGTTATCTTGACGCGATTATGGAGCAGTATCATCAGGGCAAGGATAACCGGCTTGCCTACCGCATCGCGCGTCGCGACGCGCATAATGCGGATGCAGAGCTGGCGTCAGTGGTTTCCAATATGAGCGGCGAGTCGCGTACCCACCTCCGACATAAAGAGACGGCGTTTCAACTGCTCTGTCTTAACCACTCTTTTTTAAGCTACATCTCAGCGCTGGGCGCGCATCGCGATAAACTTGCCGACAGCGCGCTGCTGGCCCTGCTTGATGATACGGTTTGCTATGTAGAAGACGTACTGCAAACCGACGTAGTGAGTAATGAAGAGGCGGAGAAAATGCAAAGCGCGTTGACGCAGCGCATCAGCAGGCTGGCGGCTAACCAGGAGACGCGCGCCCCTCTGGTCTTACAACAGCTGGGTTTACTGGTGGCGTTGCTGCCGGAAATTGCCCGCCTGCGCCGCACGCTTTCCGAAGCTTAGACGGTGGACGCCTTTAATGTCTCCTGATACCACGCATTCAGCTCCGCTCTGACCGCCTGCGGCAGAGCGGCCTCGTGCCGCCCTTCTATCGCGCCCTCCAGCGCCAGTAAGGTTTTAAGGCCAACGTGCTGGTTAATGGCTCTGAGTCTGAGCCAGCACTGCTTCGCGCCCAGCTCCAGCAAATGGCGCACGGTTTTGACGCCGGCTTCGTGCAGCAGCAGTTCCATGCGCAGACTGAGATTCGGCAAATCTTTCAGCCGTGACGACCTCTCCCTGGCCTGCGATGCCTGTCGCGCCGTATCCAGCGACGCGGCGGACAGAGCAAGCAGCTGGCCAGCATCGCGCCACAGCGCATCGTCAACGCGATAGTAGTCCAGGCTGACCGAGGCGCCGCGCTTGCGAAACACCAGCGGCTGCATCGGTTGCCGCGCAGCATATTCCCGTAATGCTTCGCTGGCTCGCAGATAAAGCGCATCATCGCTGATCAGGGCAAACACCACCTTCTCTACCGCCAGCGCATAGCCGCCGAACTGGGTACGCGACTCGATGTGCCCCAGCGCCGCCAGGCGTTCGCGGGACCGCTCTACCACAGGATGTTGTTTTTTCATGGTTCGCTCTCCTTATGCGATGCATCATTAAAAAACCATCGTTTTCAGGTCGTTAGAGATATAAAAAATCAGTTAAGGGTTCAATTAATAATTGCGCTGCCGCCTGACCTTCTGCTGTTTTTGCGAGCCGTTTTCCAAATTTGAGGTTGATCTTTACCCATGAAGTCATTACTGTATATCCATACAGTTCATTACTGAGCGATTAACTTATGCGTACTCAACACGTTAATAATGCAGGCTTTGTTCACCGTCCCGTTTCCGCCGCCAGAGCGTCACAGCATAGCGGCTGGATTACGGAACTACGCTACAGCGAACAGCCCGGCATGATGCAAATGTTGCTGCTACCGTTACTCCAGCAGCTAAGCCAGGAGTCTCGCTGGCAGCTGTGGTTAACCCCCGCGCATAAGCTGAATCGCGCCTGGCTACAGCAGTCCGGCCTGCCGCTGGAGAAAAGCATGCATGTCGCCGATTCTGACCGCTGCACCTCGGTTGAGGCTATGATTAAGGCTTTGCGTACAGGGAATTACAGCGTGGTGCTGGCCTGGATACCTTACGAAATCGAAGATGAAGAACGTCGCGCGTTAGAGCAGGCGGCGGCGGAAGGAAAGGCGCTGGGATTGATTATGCGGCCAAGCAGCGCATCGGCTGCTGCGCTGGGACCAGCAAAAGGGCTAAAAATTCAGTCGGATTTGTTTCATTAAGTAAATTTAGGATTTTTCTTTGGTCATTTCTCTTTTTCGCCTCAGCTAAACCACTGATTCTTTTCCCTCCAGCTTTGACAATGGTTTAGCTGCATTTTGCCAGGGAATGCAGCGGCACGAAAGTTGGGGCAAATGTTAGAATGTGTGTATAACGCCCTGTTTTTTTGCAGCATCCCCTCACATCATACTTGTAAGTTTCCAATCACGTTGTAGACTTTACCTCGCCAGGGTGCTCAATAATCTCCGTTTTTTATCGGTAGAGACATAAGCGAGCGTATTAACCCGGCGAAGGATTACAACCAAGAGCATCCCTTTTTGCTCATTGCCTATTTGGATGATAACGAGGCGCAAAATGAAAAAGACAGCTATCGCAATTGCAGTGGCACTGGCTGGCTTCGCTACCGTAGCGCAGGCCGCTCCGAAAGATGACACCTGGTATACCGGTGCTAAACTGGGCTGGTCTCAGTATCACGATACTGGTTACTACGGTAACGGTTATGGCAACAACAATGGCCCGACCCATGAATCTCAGCTGGGCGCTGGTGCGTTCGTAGGCTATCAGGCTAACCCGTACCTGGGCTTCGAGCTGGGCTACGACTGGCTTGGCCGTATGCCGAACAAAGGCACCGTAAACAACGGCGCATTCAAAGCACAAGGCGTTCAGCTGGCTGCTAAACTGAGCTACCCGATCACTGACGATCTGGACATCTACACCCGTCTGGGTGGTATGGTATGGCGCGCTGACGCGACTCAGAACAACAGCGTTAACGGCCGCATCAGCGACCACGACACCGGCGTTTCTCCGCTGGCAGCAGTCGGCGTTGAGTACGCTCTGACCCAGAACTGGGCTACCCGTCTGGACTACCAGTGGGTTAACAACATCGGCGACGCACAGACTGTTGGCGCGCGTCCTGACAACGGCATGCTGAGCGTAGGCGTTTCATACCGCTTCGGTCAGGATGAAGTTGCACCGGTTGTTGCTCCGGCTCCAGCCCCGGCTCCGGTTGTTGAAACCAAGCGTTTCACCCTGAAGTCTGACGTGCTGTTCACCTTCAACAAATCTACCCTGAAGCCGGAAGGTCAGCAGGCTCTGGATCAGCTGTACAGCCAGCTGAGCTCAATGGACCCGAAAGACGGTTCCGTTGTTGTTCTGGGCTTCACCGATCGCATCGGTTCAGAACAGTACAACCAGAAACTGTCTGAGAAACGCGCTCAGTCAGTGGTTGACTACCTGGTATCTAAAGGTATCCCTTCCAACAAGATCTCTGCACGCGGTATGGGTGAATCTAACCCGGTTACCGGCAACACCTGTGACAGCGTGAAAGGCCGTCAGGCTCTGATCGACTGCCTGGCGCCGGACCGTCGCGTAGAAATCGACGTGAAAGGTATCAAAGACGTTGTAACTCAGCCGCAGGCTTAAGTTTCAATGCAAGAAAAACCCCGCTAAGCGGGGTTTTTTTATGTCTGCTGATAAAGATATGGCCCGCGACGCTACTCATTCCCTCTGTCGGATTTACCCAGTATTGCCTGAAGATCCTGCTTAAGGCTCGACATCTGGTTAGCATATTTTTCTTTGCGTTCCGCATCTTCAATCAGCTGCACGATGGTTTCAGAGAGCGTACAGCTACGGCGCTGCGCCAGTCCGGCCAGCCGCTGCCAGACCAGATACTCAAGGTCGATAGACTTTTTACGCGTGTGCTGATGCTCGGCGTTAAAGTGCCGTTTGCGGCGGGCGCGAATCGTCTGTTTAAGGCGATTGGCTAAATCCGGATGAATATGTTGCGCGATCCACTCTGCGACATCAACCGGACGATTTTCCATTGAGAGCAGCTCATCGACGGCCGCCTGCGCGGCGCTTAGCTCAATATGTCGCGTGATCGGCTCACCTTCCCGGTGTTTTTTTACCAGGTATTTCCATTTCCATCCACTTTCAAGGTTTTCGAGTTGTTGGTATTTCATCGGGATCTCACCGTGACCGCGTAACAAATCAAGAATAACAGCTTTTTAACCGGATGCAGTAAGGAAAAGGCGTTGATTGTCTCAGGGTTATTCAGAACCATGCCGTGCGCAGCAAAGGGGTTTCCTGTATAATCTCGCTTTTCATTAATTAACCAAATGCGATTATTTTGACCAGTTCCCGACTTTCCTGGCAAGACCTGCAACCCAACATTACCGAATACGCATCCGTTTTTTCCCGCATCGCTGAAGAAGAGACTGATAGCCTGGCGGCAGTAC
This sequence comes from Candidatus Pantoea deserta, assembly GCF_003813865.1. Lineage (GTDB taxonomy): Bacteria > Pseudomonadota > Gammaproteobacteria > Enterobacterales > Enterobacteriaceae > Pantoea > Pantoea deserta. Next base: position 58,464 of record NZ_RMVG01000017.1, on the reverse strand, counting down.
AGCCGCGTTTGCTGAATGCTCTGGCCCGTCTGCAACAACAGCGCGAAGGATTTCCCCTGCTGCTGGTTTGTAGCCAGGAGAATGTGGATTACCTGGCGCTGATTGCGCACCGAATGGCCCGTATCGCAGGCGAACCGGCACAGCTATCTGGCGGACATTACCATATCATTGCGGATAATGTGACACTTCAGCCGCCGGGCGATGCGTCTCATCCCTTTACCGGCACCGGCAAAGTGCTTTATGCCGACTGGATAGAAAACGATCAGCTGTTTGGCTGCGTGCGTCTGCATCGCGATCGTCTTCAGCTTGAACCCGGCCTGATCCACCGTGCCAACGGCGGTACGCTGGTATTGTCATTGCGGACGCTTCAGGCGCAGCCGCTGCTCTGGCTGCGTTTAAAGCGCGCCATTCAGCTGGGCCGTCTGGAGTGGCTCTCTCCTGATGAGCGTCGTCCTCTGCCGGTTTCTATTCCGCCGCTGCCGTTAACGCTTAAGCTGGTGCTGTGCGGCGATCGCGACGCGCTGGCAGCTTTTCAGGAGAGCGATCCCGAACTTCACGAGCTGGCGACCTACACCGAATTTGAAGAGAACTTACAGATTGTCGATGAAGACGATCTGCTGGCCTGGTGCCGCTGGGCGCAGGATGTGGCGCAACAGGCTAATCTTCCCGCGCCGCAGGCTGACTTCTGGCCGCCCCTGCTGCGTGAGGCCGTGCGCTATACCGGCGATCAGGAGGTGTTGCCGCTCTGCCCGCGCTGGCTGCTGCGTCAGATGCGTGAGGCGGCGTTGCAGGGCGATGCCCTGAGCGAAGCGACATTGCTTAGCGCGTTCGAGGAGCGTAACTGGCGCGAAGCCTTCCTGGCGGAAAGAATGCGCGATGAGATCCTGCTCAATCAGATTCTGATTGAAACCGAGGGCGAAGTGGTAGGCCAGATTAATGGTCTCTCCGTAGTGGAGTTTCCCGGCCATCCGCGTCCCTGGGGCGAGCCTTCCCGCATTACCTGCGTGGTGCATCCCGGCGACGGCGAATTTAACGACGTAGAGCGCAAAGCCGAGCTGGGCGGAAACATCCATGCCAAAGGCATGATGATTATGCAGGCGTATCTGATTGCTGAACTGGAACTGGATCAGCAGCTGCCCTTCTCTGCCTCGCTGGTATTTGAACAATCCTATTCTGAAGTAGACGGCGACAGCGCCTCGCTGGCGGAGTTATGCGCCTTGATCAGCGCGCTGGCCAACCAGCCTGTCAACCAACAGATAGCCGTCACTGGCTCGGTCGATCAGTTTGGCAATGCGCAGCCGGTAGGCGGATTAAACGAGAAGATCGAAGGATTCTTCACGATTTGCAACGAGCGCGAGCTAACCGGCGAACAGGGCGTCATTATTCCGGCCGCCAACAAACGCCACCTGAGCCTGAGCCAGGAGGTGGTAGACGCCGTTGAGCAGGGTCGTTTCCATATCTGGGCTATCGATCGTGCCGATGAGGCGCTGCCGCTGTTAACCGGCGTTGTCTGGCGCAGCGATGATGATAACGGCGATTCGCTGTTGCGCCGGATTCAGGATCGTATTACCCAGTTCAATCAGCAGGAAGCGAGTCATCGCCCCTGGCCTTTACGCTGGCTAAACTGGTTTAACCAGCGCTGATTGAATTGCCCGGCGTACAGCTGTTCGCTAAACTTCGTGATTCACTAAAACAAGGCTTATTGAAAACATGGTTGATAAACGCGAATCCTATAGCAAAGAGGACCTGATTGCGTCAGGTCGCGGTGAACTGTTTGGCGAGAACGGTCCGCCGCTTCCGTCTGGCAACATGTTGATGATGGACCGCGTAGTCAAGATGACTGAAGACGGCGGTAAATATGACAAGGGCTTCGTGGAAGCCGAGCTGGATATTAATCCTGACCTGTGGTTCTTCGCCTGTCACTTTATCGGCGACCCGGTAATGCCTGGCTGCCTGGGGCTTGATGCGATGTGGCAGCTGGTTGGTTTCTATCTGGGCTGGCTGGGCGCGGAAGGCAAAGGCCGCGCGCTGGGCGTAGGCGAGGTCAAATTTACCGGTCAGGTGCTGCCGACGGCGAAAAAAGTCACCTACAAAATTCACTTTAAGCGCGTGATTAATCGCAAGCTGGTCATGGGCGTTGCCGATGGCGAAGTGTTCGTTGACGGCAACCTGATTTACTCCGCCAGCGATCTGAAAGTGGGTCTGTTTAAAGACACCAACGCGTTCTGATAGTGCATATGAAAACCTCCGCCTGTGCGGAGGTTTCTTCCTTTTCCTGACGGTCGATTACACCGTAACCGCCCTGTCCTCCATGGCTTGTCGCCAACCTCCCAACCAGTGAGACTTAGCCTCAATCATCTGATACGGACACATCTCTTTTGAGCGTCCTGTAATACCGGCCTGGTAGCCACGAGAATGGGCGCGTTCAAGGCGGTCTCGTTTCTGTCTCTTCATACCTCGTATCCCTCATATCAGGTCTGTGGAATCTGGTGGAAAGAAATAGAGTGGCGAAAATATGCTCAGCCACAGTTAAGTTTTACCCGCCGTACCTTAAAAGGTCAATGCGCAAATTTCACGCCAGTGTCATCATTCTGCCGTTAAATCGCCATTATTTTGCCTGCCCGCTCTCAGCTGGCCTCGCTTATCGCCTTGAAGCCAAATAAAAAAGCCCTCGATAGCGCCAGCATATTGCTGAGGCGATCGAGGGCGAAATTTAAGGCTTAGTAAATTTTATTCTGTAGTTATCGCGGCATTGGCAATCTGCTGTGCCGTTTGCTGCCAGCCGATAGCCAGCGTGCGCACCAGCGCGTCATAGCCATCCTCGTTCTGCGGCAGCGCCACATCGAAGCCCTGCTTTATGACGCGGTCGTTATGCTGGAGCACCCATTCGCCGCTGACGACGGCGCGCCCGTCATAGCGTCCCTGAAAGCCGGTTACCGTCACGCTCAGGGTGTCATGCTTTTCGCCCAGCGGCGAGCCGGATACCAGACGGCCCGGCAAGGCCTTACTCAGATTAGCCACCAGCGTCTGATGAAGCTGCTGATCGAGCGGACTGGCCCATAAGTTATTGGCGGCGATCACATATTTTACGTCGCTGGTCTGATAAACCAGCCCGTTGCCGGCCAGGTAATCCGGCACCGTAACCTGTTGTACCCATAGCGCAGGCGGCTGCGCTTCGCCGCCGCTGCGCACCTGCATCGCTGCCGGTTGCGACGGCAGCTGATAGTAGGTGTTGTCAATGGTGCTGCTGCACGCGCTGATCAACAGCGCGGCGCCTAACACGATTCCTTTTTTCACTGTTTCGCCCTCTTCGGCTGAGGATCCTGGCCCGGTTTGGCCTCAAACACCAGCGCGTTGCTTTTGGTATTCAGCGTTTTCAATACCGGTTGCAGTTCGCGCAGCACCTGATCGAGTCGCTGCATATCGCCCACCAGCTTGTTATAGGCTGGAGATCCAGGTTGCAGCCCTTTCATGCTGCGATTCAGCTCGCGCAGCGTTTGCTGCATATCGTCCGGCAGCGTTTTCATCGCCGGGCTGGCGGTGATCTGATTGAGGTTTTTCAGCGTGCCCTGCAATTCACGCAGCGTGCGCTGACTCTCTTTCAGCGTGCCCGTCGCTTCCGTCACCATGCCATTCAGCGGCAAGGCGTTGATCTTGTCGAGCGCCGCCACCAGCTTCTGCTGAATCTGGCTCAGACCGCCGCTGGTTGTCGGAATGATTTCATAGCCAGCCACTTTTTCCGGGCCTTTATAGGCCGGAACGTTGTCGTAGAAATCGAGATCGATATAGAGCGAACCAGAGAGCAGATTGCCGGTTTTCAGCGAGGCGCGCAGGCCGCGTTTCTTACCGTCCTGTAAATGCTGCTCCAGGTTAAAGTTTTCACCCAGGCGTTTAGCAAAGCGATCCGGCTCGATGCGAATTAATACCGGCACGCGATAGTCGTTGTTTAGCGCCTGATTCACGCCCTCAGTCATAAACGGCACTTCCGCCACGGTTCCCAGGCGAATGCCGCGGAACTCAACCGGCGCGCCGACCTGAAGGCCGCGAATCGAATCGGTGAAGAACATCAGGAAATCCACGTGATTAGTGTAGAGCGAATCCTGAATACTGCGCTGATCGTCAAACAGATGATAATCCGCATTGTTGGTCGCGGCCTGCCCTAACTCCCAGCCGTCTGGCACGTCGAAACTAACGCCGCCGCTAAACAGCGTGGTCAGCGATCCCATCTCGACGCGCATTCCCGATGCCGACATATCCACGGCAATACCGCTGTCTTTCCAGAAGCGGACATTGGTGGTCACCAGGCGATCGTAAGGGGCTGCAATGAACAGCTGATAGGTCATCATGCGCTTATCGGTGTCAAAGCTGCTGGTTTCCACCGTGCCCACCCGGTAGCCGCGAAACAGCACCGGATCGCCGGCGTTAAGCTGCCCGGCCTTTTTGCTGTCGAGGGTAATGCGAATACCTTTGGCGTCAGGCGGCGCCAGCGGCGGCGCATCCAGCAGCTGATAGCGATCTTTCGGCTCTTCTTTGGTGCCCGGTTGCAGCTCAATATAGGCGCCGGAAAGCAGCGTATTCAGCCCGGTCACGCCTTCACGGCCAATCTGCGGTTTAACGACCCAGAATACGCTGTCTTTGTGCAGCAGCTTTTCCATGCCGGAGTTAAGCCGCGCGGTAATTTCCACATGGTGCAAGTCGTCGGACAGCTCGGCTTTTTCCACGACGCCGACATCGACGCTGCGGCTTTTAATGGTGGTTTTACCCGCTTCGATTCCTTCCGCATTCTCCGTAATTAAAATGACCTGCGGGCCAAGATGACTAAAGTGATAGAACAGAATCCAGCCGCCAATTAACAGCGTGACAATAGGGACAATCCACACCGGCGACCAGCGTTTAATCTGGTCAACTTTGGCATGGCCGTGGTTACTTTCCGTCAAGGCGCGGCTCCTTTGTAGTGTGTTCCCGTACACGATCCCAGGTCAGGCGCGGGTCAAACGTCATGGCGGCGATCATGGTCAGGATCACCACCAGCGCAAATAGCAGCGCGCCGACTGCGGGATAAACATTCATCAGTTGCCCCATGCGCACCAGCGCAGAGAGCACGGCAATAACAAATACGTCGATCATCGACCAGCGGCCAACAAATTCGACCACTTCATAAATCAGGTGCATCTTTTCGCTGTCGCGGTGTCCGCGCCCGCTGGCGTCCCAGCAGAGCCAGCCAATCGCCAGCATTTTTAGCGACGGCACCATGATACTGGCGATAAAAATCACCAGCGCGACCGGATAAGAGCCGTCGCTCCACAGCAGGATGACCCCGGCCATGATGTTTGAGGGATAGGGCGTACCCAGACTTTCCGTCACCATAATGGGCAGCAGATTCGCCGGGATATAAATGATTAGCGAGGTAAACAGCAGCGCCAGCGTCCACTGCAAACTGTGTTTACGCCGCGGCGCGGCCACCACGCCGCAGCGCGAACAGTCAGGCCGATCCGCCGGTAAGATCGCAGTGCAGCACGGACAGGATCGCAGTCCCTGCCTGATCCCGCTGATCCCTTTTTCCGGCGCGTGCGGCAGCGGCGGCAGCGGCGCGATCTGACTCCACAGCCAGCGGCGGTCGACGCACTGAAAAGCGCGCAGCTGTAGCAGGCAGAACAGGCACCAGGGCCAGAAGCTGGTTTCCAGACCGACATCGCCGTAGGCCATCAGCTTCACAAAGCTGACCAGCACGCCGGCCATAAAGATCTCCGCCATTCCCCAGCTGCGCAGCTGGAACAAAATCCGCGCCAGCCCAATACGCAGGCTGACCGGCATGCTGACGCGGTTGACCAGCAAAATAATGGTCAGCATGCAGAGTCCGGGAATAGCCTGGACAAACACCAGAAACAGCGTGGCGAGGCTGCTGTAATCTTCTGACACCATGACTTTCGGGATCTGCAACAGCGAGATCTGGCTGCTGAGACCGGCAACTTTCATGGTGACAAAGGGAAACAGATTCGCCAGCAGCAGCATAAACAACGCCGCCACCGCATAGCCGGTCGGACGCTTGCGCGGCTCCGTCCAGCTGGTGGTCAGCACCGTGTGGCAGCGCGGACAGGATGCGCGGCTCCCCTGCGGGACCTGCGGCAGTTTGACCATCAAATCGCACTGTGGACAGAGCATCCACGCCTGATTATCAGCGGCTGAACACATCCCGACTCCCTTATCGATTACGCGCCGTTTTTCAGCGCTTCAAGCTCTTCCCAACGCTCAAACGCCGCTTCCAGCTCTTGTTCCGCCTGCGCCAGCGCGTCCAGCACCGGCTGGGTCTGGTCGTGAGGCCGGCTAAAGAAATCTGGATGGCTCATCTGAGCCTGAAGTTCGCCGATACGCGACTCCAGCGACTCCAGCTTCTGCGGCAGCTGTTCCAGCTCCCGCATCAGGTTATAGCTTAGTTTGTTGCCGCCGCGTCTGGCGGCTTCATTTTTTTCCGCTGCCGGTTTCGCCGCGGCGACAGGCTTGCTCGCCTGCGCGCTTTTCTGCTGCTTATAGGCTGCGCGCTGCTGCTGCGCATCGTGATAGCCGCCTACGAAGCTGCCAATTTCCCCGTTGCCTTCAAAGATCCAGCATTCGGTGACGGTGTTATCAACGAACTGACGGTCGTGACTGACCAGCAGCACGGTGCCCTGATAGCCGTCAATCAGCTCTTCCAGCAGCTCCAGCGTTTCGACGTCGAGGTCGTTGGTAGGTTCATCGAGGATCATCAGGTTGCTGGGACGCAGGAACAGACGCGCCAGCAGCAGGCGATTGCGTTCCCCTCCCGAAAGCGCGCGAACCGGGGTCATGGCGCGTTTCGGATGAAACAGGAAGTCCTGCAGGTAGCCAAGCACGTGGCGCGGCTTGCCGTTGACCATCACTTCCTGTTTGCCTTCCGCGAGGTTATCCATCACGGTCCGGTCCGGATCCAGTTCCGCACGGTGCTGGTCGAAGTAGGCCACTTCCAGCTTAGTGCCGCTGTGCACGCGTCCGCTGTCGGCCTTCAGCTGTTGCAGCATCAGGCGCAGCAGCGTGGTCTTGCCGCAGCCGTTCGGGCCGATAAGAGCGATTTTGTCGCCGCGCTGTACCTGCGCGGAGAAATCATGCACCAGCGTCTTGCCGCCGACGCCATAGTTGACGTGCTCCAGCTCAAAGACAATCTTGCCGGAGCGTGAGGCTTCGCCGACCTGCATATTGGCCTTGCCCATCACTTCGCGACGCTCGGAGCGTTCGCGGCGCAGCGCTTTCAGCGCGCGCACGCGGCCCTCGTTGCGGGTGCGGCGCGCCTTGATGCCCTGACGGATCCACACCTCTTCCTGCGCCAGCTTGCGGTCAAACTCCGCGTTCTGCATCTCTTCGACGCGCAGCGCCTCCTCTTTGCCTTCGAGGTAGAGGTCGTAATTGCCCGGCCAGGAGACCAGCTTGCCGCGGTCCAGATCGACGATACGCGTCGCCATATTGCGGATAAAGGAACGGTCATGCGAAATAAAGACAATGCTGCCACTAAAGGTTTTGAGGAAGGTTTCCAGCCAGTCGATCGTTTCAATATCGAGGTGGTTGGTCGGCTCATCCAGCAGCAGCACGCGCGGATTGCTCACCAGCGCGCGGCCCAGCGCCGCTTTACGCAGCCAGCCGCCCGACAGGGACGACAGCTCGGTATCCGGCTGCAACCCAATCTGCTGGAGCACATCGTTGATACGGCTCTCCAGCTGCCACAGATTATGGTGGTCGAGAATGGCTTGCAGGCGTCCCATCTCATTGAGATTTTTTTCGCTCGGATCGAGCATCACCGCATGAGAAATGGCGTGGTAAGCCTTGAGATGCTCGGCCTGCTCTTCTACTCCCTCGGCGACAAAGTCATACACCGAGCCGGTAATATTGCGCGGCGGATCCTGTTGCAGACGCGCCACCACCAGATCCTGCTCAAAGATGATACGGCCGTCATCCAGCGGCTGTTCGCCGTTGATGATCTTCATCAGGGTGGATTTACCTGCGCCGTTGCGACCGACCAGACAGACGCGCTCATTCTCTTCGATATGCAGCTCGGTGTTGTCGAGCAGCGGCGCGTCGCTGAAAGAGAGATAAGCGCCGTGAATACTGATTAATGACATCTGAACTTATTCCTTACCGGCGTGGGTAATCAGCCAGCAGTTGTGGATTTGACGGTTACGGGCGAAATCCTGCGACAGGGTTTTCTGCGTGATGTCCTGCGCCTTCAGGCCCAGCGACGCCAGCCCTTCAAGATCCATTTTGAAGCCGCGCTTGTTGTTAGAGAACATAATGGTGCCGCCCGCACGCAGTAGGCGCTTCAGGTTGCGCATCAGCATAATGTGATCGCGCTGCACGTCGAAGTCCTCTTCCATGCGTTTGGAGTTAGAGAAGGTCGGCGGATCGATAAAAATCAGATCGAAGGTTTCGTCGCTTTCGCGCAGCCACCCCAGACAGTCGGCCTGCATCAGACGATGCTGGCGACCGGTCAGACCGTTAAGGCGCAGGTTGCGCTCGGCCCACTCAAGATAGGTGCGCGACATATCCACCGTGGTGGTACTGCGCGCGCCGCCCAGGCCGGCGTGTACGCTTGCGCTGCCGGTGTAGGAGAACAGGTTAAGGAAGTCTTTATCCTTGCTCATCTTGCCGAGCATATGGCGCGCGATACGGTGATCGAGGAACAGCCCGGTATCCAGGTAGTCCGTCAGGTTGACCCACAGGCGCGCGTTGTACTCCCGCACCTCCATGAAGTCCCCTTTCTCGCCGAGCTTCTGATACTGATTCTTGCCTTTCTGGCGCTCGCGCGTTTTCAGCACCAGCCGGTTGGCGGGCAGTTCCAGCACGCTAAGCGTTGCGCCGATCACGTCGAACAGGCGCTGGCGCGCTTTCGCCGCGTCGATGGTTTTTGGCGGCGCATACTCCTGAACCACGACCCACTCGCCGTAGCGATCCACCGCCACGTTATATTCCGGCAGATCGGCGTCATAGAGGCGATAGCATTCGATGCCTTCCTGGCGCGCCCATTTCTCCAGCTTCTTGAGATTTTTGCGCAGGCGATTAGCGTAATCTTCCGCAATCTGCGCGCCCTTTTCGCTGCTGTTTTCCGCCAGCTGATAGTTCTTCTGCACGCATTCGATGGGGCCGTTCTTCGCTTTAAACTGGCGTTCTGCACGCAGTTGCAGGCAGCTCAGCAGCTCGGGCGAGCCGCTAAACAGCGACAGCGTCCAGCCGCCGAAGTGCTGTTTCATAATCCGGCCCAGCTGGCTGTGCAGCGCAATCAGCGCCGGTTCGCTCTCCAGACGCTCGCCGTAAGGCGGGTTGCTCAGCACGGTGCCGTGCTGATGGTCGGGTAGCGGATTTTTCAGCTGTAGTACATCCTGACGGGCGAATGAGAAGAGATCCGCAACTCCGGCGCGGCGCGCGTTGGCCTGCGCCCACTCCAGTATGCGTCCGTCGCTGTCATAGCCAAAGAAGCGCGCCTGCGCAGCGGCTGTACCGGCGCGCGCGCGCTGCTGCGCCTCGCTTTTCACCTCGCGCCACAGCGCGTCGTTGTGCTGACGCCAGTGGGTAAAGCCCCAGCGGCTGCGCAGCAGGCCAGGTGCGCGATCGCAGGCGATCAGCGCGGCCTCGATCAGCAGCGTGCCGGAGCCGCACATCGGATCGAGCAGCGGGGTTGTCGGCTGCCAGCCCGATCGCAGCACAATCGCCGCCGCCAGGTTCTCCTTGAGCGGAGCCTGTCCGGTCTGCTGACGGTAGCCGCGCTGGTGCAGCGCGTCGCCGCTCAGATCGAGCGCGATACTGGCGCGATCTTTATTTAGCCAGACGTTGATGCGAATATCCGGCTGTTCGCGATCGACATTGGGACGCGGCAGTTTCTGGCGGGTAAAGCTATCGACAATCGCGTCTTTAACCTTCAGCGCGCCAAACTGGCTGTTACGGATCGATTCATTGGTGCCGCTAAAGTGCACCACAAAGGTATGCTGACTGCCAAACAGTTCGGTCCAGTCAATGCTCTGTACGCCAACGTAGAGGTCGAGATCGCTGTAAACGCCAAATTCGCCGAGCGGCAGCAGAATGCGCGACGCCAGACGGCTCCACAGCAGGCTCTGGTACATCACACGGTCATCGGCCTCAAAATGAACGCCTCCCTGTACCACCTGCAAATCCTGCGCGCCCAGCGCGTCCAGCTCACTTTTCAACAGCTCTTCGAGCCCACGCGCCGTACTGGCAAAGAGAGAATTCATATCGTCACTATTACTCTTGAGAAAATTGCTGCGTATTATACCCTAAATCGCCCTGTTTGTTGGAAAGCTACACGCTGGCGACGGCTACCTGCCGGAGAGAAGGCTGTAGCGTCCTGAGACCAGGTATCATAAAGTGAGTTTCTTTTATCGCGCCCGCCTGTTTCTCTGGAGATCGCCATGCCAACGCTGTCCCGTCTGTTTATTCACCCGGTTAAATCAATGCGAGGTTTACACCTTTCTCATGCGCAGGTCTTAGAGAGCGGCATGGCGTTTGACCGTATTTTTATGGTGACCGAGCCGGACGGTACCTTTATCACCGCGCGGCAATATCCTGACATGGTGCGTTTTACGCCAGCGCTGCTGACAGACGGCCTGTTTCTTCAGGCGCCCGATGGCAGCCAGGCCACCATCCGCTTCGATGATTTCGCCGCGCAGGAGCATCCCACTGAAGTCTGGGGCAATCACTTTACCGCGCGCATCGCGCCCGAGGCGATTAACGCCTGGCTGAGCGAATTTTTCCCGCGTCCGGTTCAGCTGCGCTGGGTCGGCCCGCAGCCGTCGCGCCGGGTAAAGCGCTTCACCGAGGTGCCGCTGGGTTTTGCCGACGGCTACCCTTTTCTGCTGATTAACAACGCCTCGCTACAGGATTTGCAACAGCGCTGCCCGGCCAGCGTGCGCGCCGAGCAGTTTCGCGCCAACCTGATCGTAAGCGGCGCGCCGGCCTGGGACGAAGACAGCTGGGCCAGCGTGCAGATTGGCGGCGTGATTTTCGATGTGCCGAAGCCCTGTAGCCGCTGCGTCTTTACCACCGTTGGCACCGAAAGCGGCCGTAAGCACCCGGACGGCGAACCGCTGAAAACGCTGCAAGGTTTTCGCAGCGCGCAGGACGACAGCGGCGACATCGATTTCGGGCTTAATTTGATTGCGCGCAGCAGCGGCATTGTGCGCGTCGGCGACGAAGTCGTGGTGCTGGCGCGCCACAGGCCGCGCGCATATGGGCCGGGCGCGGTAGTCGAGACCCTGAAGCCGCAGCAACAGCAGTCCGCTCAGGTATCAATTGCCTATCAGGGGCAGGCGTTTCAGGGAGATAATCAGCAGGTGCTGCTGGAGCAGCTGGAGATGCAGGGAGTTAAAATCCCCTACTCCTGCCGTGCGGGCCTGTGCGGCAGCTGCAAGGTGACGCTGGTGTCGGGCGAGGTAAAAGCGCTGAAGAAAAGCGCCATTCGCAGCGACGGCACCATTTTGAGCTGTAGCTGTATTCCCGCCGGCGATATTGAACTGGCGTAACCTCAGACCGCGTAAGCGAAGCGCGGCGTGCTTTCAGCGTGGTGCGGCAGCAGACGGTCATTCATGATTTTGATGGCATCGCCCAGCACCATCTGTTTGCCCGCCAGCGTCAGGGTGGGCTGCGCCAGTAGACAGAGCGTGGCGTTGCCGCCGCTTTCAATCGCCAGCAGACGCGCCTGCTCGCCATTTTCCGCCAGCGTCACTTCCACCATATCGCCGGATTCCGGCTGCAACACACAGGTCCAGGCGGTGAAATGCCAGCTTTTCGGCATCAGCGGCTTCAGAAAGCGGCTTGCGACCAGCGCGTTTAGCGTCAGCTCAGCGCGTTGACTGGCGCTCAGCGAACTCTGGCGGCAGCGTTCATCGAAGGTGTAATAGAGCGCAGCATCGTCAACGCTGAATCCTGTCTGGCGAAAAGCGTCTGGCGTCAGCATTTTGCGGGGAAAGCGAGAGCGGAAAAGCATACCGTCAGCCAGATCCAGCATCATCCGGTCATGGTCGGCGTCAAAATACCAGCGCCAGTTGTCATCAGGTTTGATTTTCATAGAGTGCCTTGTCATTAACCGCCGCGCTACACTCGCGCAGACTCAGCGAAGCGTTGCATTGCTTCTGAGGAAAAAGCTGAAAAAAGGTAGAACTGGGAAAAATATAAACGAGCCGAAGAGAGAAATAAACCCCCCGGCCCCGTTTTGTCGGAAATGTCTTAGAGATGAGTCACGATGTCTTTAATTAACCCCGGCCCTTTATAAATAAAGCCTGAGTAAATCTGGATTAGCGAGGCTCCCGCAGCCATTTTTTCGCGCGCCGCGGTTAATGAATCAATACCGCCTACGCCGATAATCGGCAGTGCGCCGTTTAACTCCTGCGCCAGCCGTTTAATTACCGCCGTGCTGCGCGACTGCACCGGACGTCCGCTCAGGCCGCCGCTTTCGCTGCTGTGCTTCAGGCCGCTGACCAGCGAGCGATCCAGCGTAGTATTGGTGGCGATCACGCCGTCAATATGGTGCCGCACCAGACTGTCGGCAATTTGAATTAATTCCTCTTCAGAGAGGTCGGGCGCAATTTTTACCGCCACTGGAACATATTTCAAATGGCGTTGTTCCAGCTCTTTCTGTTTTGCTTTAACCGACGCCAGGAGATCGTCCAGCGCCTCGCCATATTGCAGCGTGCGTAATCCCGGCGTATTCGGCGAGGAGATATTTATCGCGATATAACCGGCATCGGCGTAAACCTTCTCCATGCAAATCAGGTAATCTTCTTTACCATTTTCAACCGCAGTGTCTTTATTTTTGCCGATATTAATGCCGAGGATGCCTTTAAAGCGCGCCTTTTTCACATTTTCAACCAGGTGATCGACGCCGAGATTATTAAATCCCATACGGTTAATAATGCCCTCAGCCTCCACCAGCCGGAACATACGCGGCTTATCGTTACCCGCCTGGGCGCGGGGCGTCACGGTGCCGACTTCAACGAAGCCAAAACCCATCGCCCCGAAGGCGTCAATACATTCCGCATTTTTATCCAGTCCGGCCGCCAGCCCCAGCGCATTATCAAAGCGTAAGCCCATGCAGGTCACAGGACGTGATGGCAGCCGTTGACGGATAAGCGCCTCCAGCGGCGTGCCGCTGATAAAACGCAGTTGCTGAAAGGTCAGTTCGTGAGCGCGCTCAGGGTCGAGCTTAAACAACGCGGGTCGGACGATAGGATAAAGCATGCACTCTCCTGGTTATCGGATGCGATGAGTTGTCAGGGTGCACAGGAAAATGTGCGCCAGAATGGTAAAGGCCTCTGACGCAAAAGTAAATTACTGAACGGGCGAGAATATTGATCGCGATCAGCGCTTGCTGGCATAGCGCGCCAGACGTCGACACGCCTGGAGTCCGCTGTAAAGCGTCGGATAATACCAGAGCAGCTTCAGGCGCTTACTTTCCCGCGTCACCTTGCGCACCAGCTGATCGATGGTGGGGTGCCACGAGGGGGGAACCTGAATATTGTTTTTGCGGATCTCAATCAGACAGCCATACATCACCGGCTGATAATAGCGGTCCAGCAGCGTCTCTTCCGGCGGCAATCCCTGGTCGCGCAAAAAGCTTTCGCTGCTGCGGCGCGCGATATAGTAGTTCTCTACCCAGGAAAAGGTTGGCTTGCTCTGCGAGAGCGACGTCGGCATAAAGCGTTTGTTGTAGTAACTCTTACGCGTAAAGCCGATTTGTCGCGCTGACATATAGAGCGCAAACATATAGGGCGCATCTTCATGGTTCTGGATAGGCAGGAACTGCACGCCGGTCCGCGCAATAAGCTGACGCGAGAGGATGCTGCTCCACAGCACGCGATGCGCTGAACGCTGCGGGATCATGCTGCGCAGCGTGTCGCCGCCGCCCGGCCAGACGCCCTCAGCGTGGCGCTGATGGAAGGGTGTATAGTCACGCTCCGCAACCGGCTTATCGGTAAACATGCGCGCGCCGAAACAGAACATCTCCATGTCAGGATGCTGCGCCAGCGTGCGGCGAAAATCCGCGAAGAGATCTTTTTCGACAAAGTCGTCGGCGTCCATAAAGTAGATAAAGTCGCCGGTGGCGATCTCCAGCCCTTTCGTCCGCGCCGCGCTGACGCCGCCGCGTTCGCCGCGCAGCAGCCTGAGCTGGGGATGGCGCGCGGCCAGCCCCTCCAGCAGTTCGATGCTGTTATCGGTCGAACCGTCGTCGATGACGATCACCTGCTCCGGCGGCGATGACTGCCCCAGCAGCGAATCGATCGCTTCCGGCAGCCAGGGCGCGCAGTTCCAGTTCGGCACAATCACCGAGAGGGTGGAGTGACTGTCAGGTTTCCGTGTGCTCATTCTCTTTCCTCAATATTGAAACCTTTGGCGCGAGCAGGCAGCAGACGCTTGATCACCAGGCTGTGCAGCAGGCAGCAGACCGAGAGGTTGGCCAGGCCGATCAGGCCAAGCCACAGCAGATTCAGCCAGCGATTCTGGTTCCACTCTACAGGCAGGAAACTGCATAGCCAGGCCACCAGCGCCGCCACCGCCCAGATAAGCAGCACATCGCGCGTCAGCCAGGTAAAGTGAATGCCTGGCGCGAAGCGGCGATGCACCAGCCAGGCCCACCCCGCCAGATAGAAGATATTCTGCCCCAGCCACAGCCAGCCGGTGCCCTGCGCGCCATAGTGGATCGCCGCCCAGATATTCAACGGCACCAGAATGATGGCAAAGCAGGTGAAGCCTTTGAGATGCAGTTTAAGGTTGCCGTTGACATATTGCAGATGGTAGAGCAGACCGCAAATCGCCTGCACGCCGCTGCCCAGCGCATAGAGGCTGAGCACAAAAGACATGTCCGTGACGACCTGCTCATTCTGCGTCCAGGCCCACAGCAGCGGCGTGGCGAACATAGCGATAGTGATGCTCAGCGGCGCCATAAAAATCGCCACCGCCTGTGTGGTATAGCGATAGAGCGTCAGCGATTCGGCGTCGCCCTCTTTGCGCGTTTTAATGCCGGTCATGCGCGGCACAATGGCCTGCATAATGGGGCTGCTGAGCAGAATAATCCCGGTTGCCGCCGTCGCGACCACGGTAAAGGAGCCATAGGCGCTGAGCGGCAGCGTTTTCGACAGCACCAGTCGGTCAATTTGCGAAATAAAGGTCCAGATGGCGCTGGCGAACGCGGCACTCAGCGCAAAGCGGATAAACGGCTTGAGTATGCTTTTAAGATCCTCATGCTTCTGTTTGCGCGCCTCTGCGGGTACCAGCTGGTAGCACTTCGCGATCAGGCAGACCGCTTCCGCTATCGACACCAGCAGCTGCCAGATAAAGAAGCTCAGCACGGGATTGGAGAACAGCTGGATGACCAGCACCGCGCCGAAGGTTCGCAGCGTGACGATCGCCAGGTTAACGCCGTTGAGCCAGACCTGATGCTCAAAGCCGACAATGACGCTACGGTAAGGGCTGGTGCGCCAGCGGATAGCCGCCGTGATCACCATAATGGCGACGGCAAGGGTCACGTCAGAGGAAGGCAGATGACGCGCATCCAGCCAGTTATGCGCGATCCACGGCGTCGCCAGCCAGCCAATCACCACCAGAACCAGCGTGGAAATAAGGAAGAATTTAGAGAGCGCGGAGAAAAGCGCGGGAAACCAGATAAATTCGGTCTGGCTGGCGCGATAGCGCGCCGCTTCCCGCATCAGGGTCGTCGAGACGCCCGCATCCAGCAGCTGAAGCCAGGTTAACAGAATCGAGAAAAACCCGACTAATCCGTAAGCTTCCATCCCTAAATGTTGAATATATAGCGGTACTACCAGGATGCCTGACAGCGTCAGGTAAATCTGACCGACATAGTTGGCGATCGCATTACGTTTGATTGACATAAGTATGATGAGGTCTGGGCAATTTTCTTGGAGGCCACAAGCGTGGCACACATCTTTTGACCTGCCTACCAGACTTAGTCTTAAATTTATCGCTGGCGCTACGGGCCAGATTAAATCTGACGTCTGCGCTTATAAGATAAAAAGTAAAAAAGCATTTATCAGCGATAAATATCGCTGACAGCCGGTAGACGAGTCGGGCGCAGATAAAATTCGTCAGGCGATTTTTTTCTGCTCTTTATCCACTTTATATTTTTGCAGCCTGATAAACATCCGTGGACGATTAATCAGCAGCCACTCTTTGACGCCAACAGGCTTATGCTGGCTTCCCATAAACTGGATGGCGTGAATGACATATTCCGGCACCGGCGTTCCGTTATAAAGCGACAGGTAAATCATCAGGCGGAACGAATGCAGTAAATAGGCTTTTTCCAGCTCGTTTTTTAGCGGGGATTTATCCATACCCTGCTTCAGCAAGCCGTAGGTTTGCATAAAAGCATTGTAGCGCTGCATAAAATAGTCATCGTTTTTACGGCTGTTGGTCAGCGAGCCGCTGCGTACGCGCTGGCTATAGTAGACGTGCTGACTGACCCATGCCTGACGGGCATAAATAAACACCGACAGCGTAAATTTATGATCTTCATGCACGCGTTCGACAAAACGCAGGCCGCGCTGCATAACGAGGCTTTTTTTAACCGCATAATTCCAGGCCGCCGAGGTGTAAGAACCATTACGCAGCAAACGCGACAGCACCTGCTGCGGAGAATGCAGGCCGAACTGCTCATGCCGGACTTTGGGCCGGGTATTATTTTCGTGGCCGTCTTCAAACATCTGCGAGCTAAAGCAAAAAAGATCGACCTCAGGATGCGCGTCGGTGACCTGTTGCAGCTCGGCGACAAAGCCGTCCGGCACGATATCGTCCGGGTCGCAAAAAAACAGAAATTCGCCCTGAGCCGCTTCGATACCGACGTCACGCGCCTTACCCGCTCCCCCGTTGGGCGTGGTAATAATGCGCACCTGCGGCTGATGGCCGTAGGTTTGCTGCACCAGCGCCAGGGTACCGTCAGTGGAGCCGTCATTGACGATAATAATTTCCGCTGGCGCGGTGATCTGACGTAACAAGGAGTCGACACAGTCGACAATGTACTTTTCCACGTTGTACGTGGGAATAATGACTGACAGCAGTGTCTTTGCCATACATCTTTCTCTGGATAAATGAGAGGAAAAAAGCGCAAAGGTTACACAATCATAAAATTTGCGTTAAATCGTTGAGTAAAACAATCAAACAATAGTTAGACCGCTATGACAGAAGCGGAAGATAAGTATAGGCAGAAGCATTTTTATATTAACAGGACCATTCGCTGCTCAAGACATATGCCATGACGTCGACCTATCACCCGTCATAAAGTATTCGGTTGAAAAGCCTGACGTCGCATTACCCCCCTTAACCTTTACGCGCCATTTGTCATACTTAGAAACGTTATAAAAGTGACAAAACATTTCAAAGCCGCGCATTTTTTATATTTTAAGCGTAACGGTGTTCTTTTTTTTATATCGCTACTATAGCCTTTATCTGATAAAGCCCCCTTCTTGCGAAACAATTTTGCGCCATATTGTTACTAAGGGCATAGCTATGTTGCGCCTGAGCAAAGAATAGACAATTAATAATCTGCTCTCTTCCCGTTAAACTTTTTTCATTTATCCTCCTTAAGCAGCAGAATGCTTTCTCTGCTATTCATTCAGCATTCATGAACTATTGCGCTGGTACTGATGCGGTTTTTTAAGATTTTTCGCATCCGACAACAGCCGGCTTTATTCGCCCTTTTCCTTTACCTGTTCCGCCTTTTGCGCATTTCACCTTTGCATTGCTGGATAAATCATTTAAGCCCCTCTCTACGCTCTGTCAGGATGTGAGCATCAGTTCTCAACTTTAGCTAATCAATAACTTTCAGTTATAAGGAGTAACGATGCGAGTTATTACGCTAGCTGGCAGCCCGCGTTTCCCGTCACGGTCGACCTCACTGCTTATCCTGTGCCAGCACGCTCTGGAAGCGCGCGGCGTTGAAGTTATTCCGTGGAATATTCAAAACTTTCAGCCGGACGACTTGATCAACGCGCGTTTCGATGCCCCTGCGCTGCTGGCGCTACGCGAAGATTTACTCTCTGCAGACGGCGTTATCGTCGCCACGCCGGTTTATAAAGCCTCTTTCTCCGGCGCGCTAAAAACGCTGCTGGATTTACTGCCTGAGCGCGCGCTGGAGCACAAAGTCGTGCTGCCCCTCGCCAGCGGCGGCAGCGTCGCGCATATGCTGGCGGTCGATTATGCCCTGAAGCCAGTGCTGAATGCGCTCAAGGCGCAGGAGATCCTGCACGGCGTCTTCGCCGAAGACCACCAGATCACTCATTACGACCGCCAGCCAGAACTGCAACCTGAGCTGGCGCGCCGTCTGGATGAGGCGGTAGAGGCCTTCTGGCTGGCGCTAACCCGCCACCATAACCCCCTGGCTCAGGCTGTATAAAGGAAGAACATAAATGAAAAGGATAATCGGCTGGCTACTCGCCTCTTTCGCGCTGCTGAGCCTGCAAACGCAGGCGGCAGAGGCGCCCGCGCAGATTCGCATCGGCTATCAGAAAGGCTCCGTCAGTATGGTGCTGGCGAAATCGCATCGGCTGCTGGAGCAGCGTTTTCCCGCCACCCATATTCAGTGGATCGAATTTCCCGCCGGTCCGCAGATGCTGGAGGCGCTCAACGTCGACAGTATCGATCTGGGCAGCACCGGCGATATTCCGCCCCTGTTTGCCCAGGCGGCCGGCGCCGATCTGCTGTACGTCGGCTCAGAACCGCCTAAGCCCAAATCAGAAGTGATTCTGGTGGCGAAAAACAGCCCGCTGAACAGCGTTGCCGACCTGAAAGGAAAGAAAGTCGCGTTTCAGAAAGGCTCCAGCTCGCACAATCTTTTGCTGCGCGCCCTGCAACGCGAAGGGCTGAGCTTTAAAGATATTCAGCCGGTTTACCTGACGCCCGCCGATGCGCGCGCAGCCTTTCAGCAGGGGGACGTTGACGCCTGGGCTATCTGGGATCCCTACTACTCTGCCGCGCTCCAGCAGGGCAACGTGCGCGTGCTGGCCGACGGCAGTCAGCTCAATCTGACCGGATCCTTCTATCTGGCGACGCGAAAATTCGCCGAGCAAAACGGCGCGTTCGTCCAGCAGGTTCTCGACACCTTTAGCCAGGCCGATGCGCTGACGCTGAGCCAGCGCGAGCAAAGCATTACGCTGCTTGCAGGCGCGATGGGCCTGCCGAAACCGGTTATCGCCAGCTATCTCGATCATCGCCCGCCGACCCATATTTCACCGGTCAGCGCGCAAACCGCAGCGGCGCAGCAGCATACCGCCGACCTGTTTTACGCCAGTCACCTGGTGCCGGTAAAGCTGACCATCGCCGATCGCATCTGGCATCCCAGCGCCCCCATTCAGTAAGGAGTGAATAATGAGCTTATCCGTATTCTGGTTTCTCCCGACGCATGGCGACGGACACTATCTCGGCACCTCAGAAGGTGCGCGTCCTGTCGACCACGGCTATCTGCAACAGATTGCGCAGGCCGCTGATCGTCTGGGCTTTGGCGGCGTGCTGATCCCTACAGGCCGCTCATGCGAAGACGCCTGGCTGGTCGCCGCCTCGCTGATTCCGGTTACGCAACGCCTGCGCTTTCTGGTGGCGCTGCGTCCCGGTGTGATT
Organism: Candidatus Pantoea deserta; assembly: GCF_003813865.1. Lineage (GTDB taxonomy): Bacteria > Pseudomonadota > Gammaproteobacteria > Enterobacterales > Enterobacteriaceae > Pantoea > Pantoea deserta. Next base: position 38,832 of record NZ_RMVG01000017.1, on the reverse strand, counting down.
TCGCCTACGCAGGCGGCGCGCCAGGCGGCGACGCTGGACCGCCTCTCTAACGGTCGCGCGCTGTTTAACCTGGTGACCGGCGGCGATCCGGAAGAGCTGGCGGGAGACGGCGTGTTCCTGGATCATCATGAGCGCTATGTGGAGTCAGCGGAGTTCACCCGCGTCTGGCGCCGCGTGCTGGAAGGCGAAACGGTCGACTACGAAGGAAAATATGTCAACGTGCGCGGCGCGCGTCTGCTGTTCGATCCGGTGCAGCAGCCGCGCCCGCCGCTCTGGTTCGGCGGCTCGTCTGAACCGGCGCAGGCGCTGGCCGCTGAGCAGGTTGACGTTTACCTGACCTGGGGCGAACCGCCTGCTCTGGTAAAAGAGAAAATTGAGCAGGTGCGTGCGAAAGCGGAAGCTCAGGGTCGTAAAGTGCGCTTTGGCATTCGCCTGCACGTTATTGTGCGCGAAACCAACGAGGAGGCGTGGCGCGCCGCCGATCGCCTGATCGCCCACCTGGATGACGCCACCATTGCGAAGGCCCAGGCGGCGTTCGCGCGTACCGACTCCGTTGGTCAGCAGCGCATGGCGGCGCTGCACAGCGGTCGCCGCGACCAGCTGGAGATCAGCCCTAACCTGTGGGCCGGCGTCGGCCTGGTGCGCGGCGGAGCAGGCACTGCGCTGGTGGGCGACGGCCCGACCGTTGCCGCGCGCATGCAGGAGTATGCCGACCTCGGCATCGAAACCTTTATTCTTTCCGGCTATCCGCATCTGGAAGAGGCCTACCGCGTCGGCGAGCTGCTGTTCCCGCATCTCGATCTGGAGGTGCCGCAGATTCCGCAACCGCGCAGCGTGAAGGCATTTGGCGAAACCGTCGCCAACGATTTCCGCCCGCAAAAAGTGTCGCAGAGCTGAGGAGGAGACGATGGCAAAAACGACAAAACGCATCACTAATCAGCTGGTGCCCTGGGTCTTCCCCGCCCTGCTGGTGGTGGTATGGCAAATCGCGTCGCAGACCGGTCTGCTCTCGACGCGCATTCTGCCGTCGCCGGAAAATATTGTTATCACCTTCTGGAATCTGGCGGCCAGCGGCGAGCTATGGCAGCACCTGGCGATCAGCGGCTGGCGCGCCCTGATCGGCTTCAGCATCGGCGGCTCTATCGGGCTGATACTGGGACTGATTACCGGCACCTCGCGCCTTGGCGAACGCCTGCTGGATACCTCGGTGCAGATGCTGCGCAACGTGCCGCACCTGGCGCTGATCCCGCTGGTGATCCTCTGGTTTGGCATTGACGAAGCGGCGAAGATTTTTCTGGTGGCGCTGGGGACGCTGTTCCCGATCTACCTCAATACCTATCACGGCATCCGCAATATCGATCGCGGTCTGGTCGAGATGGCGCGCAGCTATGGCCTGTCGGGCTGGAGCCTGTTTATTCAGGTGATCCTGCCCGGCGCGCTGCCTTCTATTATGGTTGGCGTGCGTTTCGCCCTCGGCCTGATGTGGCTGACGCTGATTGTTGCCGAAACTATCTCGGCCAACTCCGGCATCGGCTATCTGGCGATGAACGCGCGGGAATTTCTGCAAACCGACGTGGTGGTGGTCGCCATTATTCTTTACGCCCTGCTCGGCAAACTGGCGGATGTCGCCGCCCTGCTGCTGGAACGCGTCTGGCTGCGCTGGCATCCGGCTTATCAACTGAAGGAGGAGAACGCATGAGTAACTCACTCTCTCCGGCGCGCCTCAATACCGGCACGCCGGTCGGCGTCAACGGGGTGACCAAACAGTATGGCAACCGCACCATCCTCAATAATATCAACCTGCATATTCCTTCAGGTCAGTTTGTCGCGGTCGTGGGTCGCAGCGGCTGCGGCAAGAGTACGCTGCTGCGTCTGCTGGCCGGACTGGAGCAGACCACCCAGGGCGAACTGCTGGCGGGCAACGCCCCGCTGCAAACGGCGCGCGAAGAGACCCGCCTGATGTTTCAGGACGCGCGCCTGCTGCCGTGGAAGCGCGTCATCGATAACGTCGGCCTCGGCCTGAAAGGACGCGAATGGCGCAGCGCGGCGCAGGAAGCTCTCGACGCCGTCGGCCTGGCGGAGCGGGCGAACGAATGGCCCGCCGCGCTCTCTGGCGGGCAAAAGCAGCGTGTGGCTCTGGCGCGTGCGCTGATCCACCGTCCGGGGCTGCTGCTGCTCGACGAGCCGCTCGGCGCGCTGGATGCGCTGACGCGTATCGAAATGCAGGGGTTGATTGAGTCGCTCTGGCAGCAGCACCACTTTACCGTTCTGCTGGTGACCCACGACGTCAGCGAGGCCGTCGCGATGGCGGATCGCGTGCTGCTGATTGAAGAGGGTCAGATTGGACTGGATCTGCTGGTCGATCTGCCGCGCCCGCGTCGTCGCGGTTCGGCAAGGCTGGCGGAGCTGGAGGCGGAGGTGCTGGATCGGGTGATGCGGCGCAGTGAAAGCGAGCAGCCGGTGCGCTACGCGCACCAGCGTTAAGGCCAACATTAAAGGCGGGATTAACCCGCCTTTATTGTTTATGCGTTCAGCGCGCGGGTGATCTTCTCATAGAGATCGCCTGAAAGCTTATCCAGTCCCTGCAACTTCTCCAGCGCCTGACGCATCAGCGCCTGACGTCCGGCGTCGTAGCGCTTCAGGCGGATCAGCGGCTCAATCATCCGCGCCGCGACCTGCGGGTTGCGGGTGTTGAGATCGGTCAGCATCTCCACCAGGAACTGATAGCCGCTGCCGTCTTTCGCGTGGAACGCCGAAGGATTGCCGGAGACAAAAGCGCCAATCAGCGCGCGAATGCGGTTGGGGTTACTCATGGTGAACGAACGGTGATGCAGCAGCTCTCGCACCTTCTGCAATACATCCAGCGACGGGCTGGTGGCCTGCAACATAAACCACTTATCCATCACCAGACCATCCTGGTGCCAGCGCTGATCGTAATGGGCCAGCAGCGCGTCGCGGCACGGCAGCTGCGCCGCAACCGACGCCGCCAGCGCCGCCAGCGAGTCCGTCATATTGTTGGCCTGGTGATACTGCGTCTGCACCAGCCTGTCGGCCAGCTCAGCCTCGCCAAACGCCAGGTAGTACAGGCACACATTTTTCAGCGCGCGCTGTCCCATGGCATCATGCTCAATGCGGTATTCCTGCTGCTGAGTGGCGTTAAACACCGCATAGAACTCATCGGCCAGTTCGGCCGCCAGCGTACGCACCAGCGCTTCGCGCACCGTAGCGATCGCCTGCGGATCGATCACCTCAAACAGTTCGGCGATCTCGTTCTCTCCCGGCAGCGTGAGGATCAGCGCGGTCAGCGCCGGATCGCGGCCTTCGTCCAGCAGCACGGCGCGGAAGGCGTCGGCGACATGCAGCGGCAGCGACAGCGGCTGCCCCTGCTGATGGCGCGCCACGTTAAGGCGAATATAGGTCGCCAGTAGGCTCTGCGCGGCGTCCCAGCGGGCGAAATCGTTGCGCGCATGGCGCATCAGGAAGGTCAGCTGCGCATCGCTCCACTTGTAATCCAGCTTCACGGGCGCCGAAAACTCACGCAGCAGCGACGGCACCGGCTGGAAGTAGACGTTATCGAAAATAAAGGTCTGGAACTCTTCCGTCACGTTCAGAACGTGATGCACCGGATGACCGTTATGCTGCAACGGGATCACCTGGCCTTCATTGTCATAAAGTTCAATGTCGAGCGGAATATGCAGCGGCAGCTTCTCTTTCTGATCCGGCGTCGGCGGCGTGTGCTGCGTCACGTGCAGCGTATATTGCTCCAGCTCGGGGTTATAGTCGTCGCGCACCGTCAGTACCGGCGTGCCGCTCTGGCTGTACCAGCGGCGGAACTGCGACAGATCGACACTGGACGCATCTTCCATCGCCTGCACAAAATCGTCGCAGGTGGCGGCGCTGCCGTCATGACGCTCAAAATAGAGCTGCATGCCTTTCTGGAAGTTCTCTTCGCCAAGCAGGGTGTGCATCATGCGGATCACTTCCGAACCCTTTTCGTATACGGTCAGGGTATAGAAGTTGTTCATCTCCATGACCTGATCCGGGCGGATCGGGTGCGCCATCGGGCTGGCGTCTTCGGCGAACTGCGCGCCGCGCATGACGCGTACGTTATCAATGCGGTTTACCGCGCGCGACCCCAGATCGGAACTGAACTCCTGGTCGCGGAACACCGTCAGCCCCTCTTTCAGGCTAAGCTGGAACCAGTCGCGGCAGGTCACGCGGTTGCCGGTCCAGTTATGAAAATATTCATGGCCAATTACCGCCTCGATGCCGAGATAATCTTTATCGGTCGCGGTTTCCGCCTTCGCCAGCACATATTTTGAGTTAAAGACGTTCAGGCCTTTATTCTCCATCGCGCCCATATTGAAGAAATCAACGGCGACGATCATAAAGATGTCGAGGTCATACTCCAGGCCAAAGCGCTCCTCATCCCACTTCATGCTGTTCTTCAGCGAGGTCATGGCCCAGTCGGCGCGATCCAGATTGCCGCGATCGACAAAGATCTCCAGCGCCACGTCGCGGCCGGATCGCGTTCTGAAGCTATCGCGCAGCACGTCGAAGTCGCCCGCCACCAGCGCAAACAGGTAGCAGGGTTTCGGGAAGGGATCCTGCCATTTGACCCAGTGTTTGCCCTGCTCGGCTTTGCCGCCGTCGATGCGGTTTCCGTTAGAGAGCAGAAAGGGATAGCGCGCCTCATCGGCAATAATGGTGGTGGTAAAGCGCGCCAGCACGTCAGGGCGATCCAGATACCAGGTAATATGACGGAACCCTTCGGCTTCGCACTGGGTGCAGAGCGCTTCGCCGGACTGATACAGCCCTTCCAGCGCGGTATTTTTATCGGGATGGATGTCGTTCACAATCTTCAGGGTGAACTGCGCGGGCAGCTGGCTGAGGATCAGCGCGCCTTCTTCTTCGCGATACGCGGTCCAGGGCGCGCCATCGACTTCAAGGGCGATCAGGGTCAACGCTTCACCATCGAGACGCAGTTCGGCCTGCGCATCGCCGAGCCGTTTCACCTGGCTAACCGCCGTTACGCGCGTGGCGGCGGCGTCGAGCGCAAAGGTGAGATCGATGTCGGTGATGGTGTAATCCGGCGCACGATAGTCGTGGCGATATTTGATTTGGGGCTGTTGCGTCATATTCCGTCTCGCATTGTTATAGGTTTACCGCCAAAGTCTAAGCGTGTTGTCTGTAGCTTGCCATGCACAATGCACGCTGCGGCATAAATAGCTACAATTCATTAACAAGGGCACGTTTTACCCTCGACCTGCGGGCTTGAAATATGCTGTGATCAGCCGCAGTTACTGATTTATACTCCTGCGTCTTTATGACTTTCACACACCGGGCTCTGCGCCGCCGAACAGGATGCTGAAACGCACCATGACAGGACATGCTTCCCCGATACTGACTTCCCTGCTGGATACTGACGCCTACAAGCTTCATATGCAGCAAGCCGTTTTCCACCGTTATTATGATGTCACGGTGGCGGCTGAGTTTCGTTGCCGCGGCGACGATCTGCTCGGTCTCTACGCGAATGAGATTCGCGAGGCCATCAATGCCATGCAGACGCTTGCGCTGACCGATGACGAATATACGTATCTGTCCAGCCTGCCCTTCTTCCACGCCGATTACCTCAACTGGCTGCGCGACTTTCGCTATAACCCGGCGCAGGTACAGGTGCGCAACCATAACGGCCACCTTGATATTCGCATCGATGGTCCCTGGCGAGAGGTGATCCTGTGGGAGGTGCCGCTGCTGGCGCTGATCAGCGAAGTGGTGCATCGCCATCGCTCGCCGTTGGTCGGCGCGCAACAGGCGGTGGATCACCTTCAGCAGAAGCTGGGCGCCTTTCGCGCTGCGGTTGCCGACACCGATATGTCGCGCTTCCGCCTGATGGACTTTGGCACGCGCCGCCGCTTCTCACATGATGTGCAGCGCGCCATCGTCGCCACGCTGAAGCAGGATTTCCCCTGGCTTATCGGCACCAGTAATTACGACCTGGCGCGCCGCCTGGAGCTGACGCCGGTGGGAACTCAGGCGCATGAGTGGTTTCAGGCCTTTCAGCAGATTAGCCCGGTGCTGGCCAACAGCCAGCGCGCGGCGCTACAGGCCTGGCTGGATGAGTACGACAATCAGCTGGGCATCGCGCTAACAGACTGCATCGCGATGGATGCGTTTTTGCGCGACTTCGGCGTGAATTTCGCCAGCCGCTATCAGGGGCTGCGCCATGATTCAGGCGACCCGATCGAATGGGGCGAAAAAGCGCTGGCCCACTATGAAACACTCGGCATCGATCCGCTGAGCAAAACGCTGGTGTTCTCCGATAATCTGGATCTCGATAAGGCGCTGGCGCTCTATCGCTATTTTGGTCAGCGCACCCAGGTTGTTTTCGGCATTGGCACCCGTCTGACCTGCGATATTCCCGGCGTCACGCCGCTGAATATCGTGATCAAACTGATGGAGTGCAACGGCAAGCCCGTCGCGAAACTTTCCGACAGTCCGGGCAAGACGATCTGCCGGGATCCCGCCTTCGTTCGCGCGTTGCGCAAAGCCTTCGACCTGCCACTGGTGAAAAAAGCCAGCTAAGGCACGCTTTATCGGGGCGTTGCCGCGCCCCGCTTCTGGTGTAATTAATCTTGCCTGCCGCCTGATTTTGCTTGTTTCCTTGCGACTCGCAAGTAACATAGCAAAACCCCGGGTTGGGGGAACTGTATAAACTCACTTCTTCTATATAGAGAGATATTTATGAGCGTAGTGCCTGTAGCGGATGTACTGCACGGTCGCGTCGCGGTTGACAGTGAAGTCACCGTACGTGGTTGGGTGCGTACCCGAAGAGATTCAAAAGCCGGTCTTTCCTTCGTCGCCGTTTATGACGGTTCCTGCTTTAATCCCGTTCAGGCTGTCGTGAATAATTCTCTGAGTAATTATCAGGACGAGGTGCTGCACCTGACCACCGGCTGTTCCGTGATTATCACCGGCACCGTCGTGGCTTCGCCGGGCCAGGGCCAGGCGTTTGAAATTCAGGCGACCCGCGTTGAGGTGACGGGCTGGGTGGACGATCCCGATACCTACCCGATGGCGGCGAAGCGCCACAGCATTGAGTATCTGCGTGAAGTGGCGCATCTGCGTCCGCGCACTAACCTGATCGGCGCCGTCGCGCGCGTGCGCCATACCCTGGCGCAGGCGCTGCATCGCTTCTTCCACGAAAATGGCTATTTCTGGGTTTCTACCCCGCTGATCACCGCGTCGGATACCGAAGGCGCCGGAGAAATGTTCCGCGTTTCCACGCTGGACCTGGAAAACCTGCCGCGCACGCCGCAGGGCGCCGTGGACTTCAACGAAGATTTCTTTGGCAAAGAGGCGTTCCTGACGGTGTCTGGTCAGCTCAATGGCGAAACCTACGCCTGCGCGCTGTCGAAAATCTACACCTTCGGCCCGACCTTCCGCGCGGAAAACTCCAACACCAGCCGCCATCTGGCGGAGTTCTGGATGCTGGAGCCGGAGATCGCCTTCGCCACGCTGGATGATGCGGCGGCGCTGGCCGAAGCCATGCTGAAATACGTGTTCAAGGCGGTGCTGGAAGAGCGTGCAGACGATATGGCGTTCTTTGCCGAGCGCGTAGATAAAGACGCGGTTAATCGCCTTGAGCGCTTTGTCTCTACCGATTTCGCTCAGGTTGACTACACCGACGCTATTTCCATCCTGGAAAAGTGCGGGCAGACCTTTGAAAACCCGGTATCCTGGGGTATCGATCTCTCTTCGGAGCACGAGCGCTATCTGGCCGAGCAGCATTTTAAAGCGCCGGTGGTGGTGAAGAACTACCCGAAAGACATTAAAGCGTTCTATATGCGCCTGAACGAAGATAACAAAACCGTGGCGGCGATGGACGTGCTTGCGCCGGGTATCGGCGAGATCATCGGCGGCTCACAGCGCGAAGAGCGTCTCGACGTGCTGGACGCGCGTCTGGAAGAGATGGGGCTGAAGAAAGAAGATTACTGGTGGTATCGCGATCTGCGTCGTTACGGCACCGTTCCGCATTCTGGCTTCGGTCTGGGCTTTGAACGTTTGATCGCCTATGTCACCGGCGTACAAAATGTAAGAGACGTGATCCCTTTCCCACGCACGCCGCGTAACGCCAATTTCTAAAATTTCACATTAATTATAAGAAATTCATATATATAACAAGGTCGGCACAGCCGGCCTTTTTTTATTTTTGTAAAGTTAGAGTTCTCTCACAAAGTTCCCGATAATTTACATCCAGAAACACATTTTTGCTTTTTGAAACCAGATTACGAGTTTAGTAGCATTTTCAGGGTGGAATATCCCGCTTCGGGATGGAAAGATGCGTGCAGACACAGGAAGACACCAAACTTCTCTCAGGGTTCCGTAACGGTTTTCTGACGGCAGTGGCAGGTGTCCGAATAAACTCCAATGAGGGTAATAAATAATGATGAAGCGCAACATTCTTGCAGTGGTTATCCCTGCTCTGTTAGCAGCAGGTGCGGCCAACGCGGCGGAAATTTATAACAAAGACGGCAATAAACTGGATCTGTACGGTAAAGTTGACGGTCTGCACTATTTCTCTGATAGCGACGGCAACGACGGCGACAGAACTTACGTGCGTTTCGGCTTCAAGGGTGAAACTCAGATTAACGACCAGCTGACCGGTTACGGCCAGTGGGAATACAACATTCAGGCTAACAACTCTGAAGGCTCTGACGCGCAAGACGGCAACAAAACCCGTCTGGGCTTTGCCGGTCTGAAATTCGGCGACGCGGGTTCAATCGACTACGGTCGTAACTACGGCGTTGTATACGACGCAATCGGCTGGACCGATATGCTGCCAGAATTCGGCGGCGACTCTGGCTACTCAGACAACTTCATGAACGGTCGTAGCACCGGTCTGCTGACCTACCGCAACAAAAACTTCTTCGGCCTGGTTGATGGCTGGGACTTCGCGGTTCAGTATCAGGGCAAAAACGATCGTGACGAAATTCGTCGCTCAAACGGCGACGGCTGGGGCCTGTCAACCTCTTACACCTCGCCGATCGGCGTGGGTATCGTAGGCGCCTATAGCAGCAGCGATCGTACTGATGCACAGGCTGCTGGCGTTGCGGCTGCTGACGGTACTATCGTTGGCCAGGGCAAACGCGCTGAAAACTGGGCAACCGCGCTGAAATATGACGCGAACAATGTCTACCTGGCAGCAATGTATGGCGAGACCCGCAACTCTACGCCGTTCGATCTGACCACCGCTCCGGGCGTCACTACCACTGCTTTCGCTAACAAAGCTCAGAACATCGAGCTGGTTGCACAGTATCAGTTCGACTTCGGTCTGCGTCCGTCTATCGCCTATGTTCAGTCTAAAGGCAAAGACATCGACGGCGTGGGCGATGCTGACCTGGTTAAATACATCGACGTGGGCGCAACCTACTACTTCAACAAAAACATGTCGACCTATGTTGACTACCAGATCAACCAGCTGGACGACAACAACGCGCTGGGTCTGAACACCGACGACACCGTAGCTGTAGGCCTGGTTTACCAGTTCTAAGTTACCTGTCGCAGAAAAAACGGAGCCTCGGCTCCGTTTTTTTTTTGCCTGAAAATAGCCGTCCCACCCTGTTTCTCTCGCGGCGCCGTAACAGGCCTCATGCTCGTGTGCCGAGACGTTTTTTTACGTAAACGGTTGGCATTGAGCGGCGCTGACGTTAACCTGAAGGCTCATTTCGTTAAAGTTCACGCTACTGGACACGACTCATGTTTGAATCAATCTCTGCGGCACCCGCCGATCCTATTCTCGGACTGGCCGATCTGTTTCGTGCTGACGATCGTCCGCACAAAATTAACCTCGGTATCGGCGTCTATAAAGATGAAACCGGCAATACGCCAGTGCTGACCAGCGTTAAAAAAGCCGAGCAGTTTCTGCTGGAAAATGAAACCACGAAAAACTACCTCAGCATTGATGGCCTGGCCGATTTTGCCCGCTGCACGCAGGCATTGCTGTTTGGCGCAGAGAACCCGCTTATTGCCGCAGGTCGCGCGCGCACTGCGCAGACTCCTGGCGGAACCGGCGCGCTGCGCGTCGCCGCTGACTTCCTCGCTACCCAGACCAGCGTTAAGCGCGTCTGGGTCAGCAATCCCAGCTGGCCAAATCATCAGAACGTCTTTAACGCTGCGGGCCTGGAAGTGTGTGAATACGCCTACTATGACGCGGAAAACCACACCCTCGACTTCGACGGTATGCTGGCAGCCTTGCAGGAAGCCAAAGCAGGCGACGTGGTGCTGTTCCACGGCTGCTGTCATAACCCGACCGGCATCGACCCCACCGCAGAGCAGTGGAAGCAACTGGCTCAGCTCTCTCAGGCTAAAGGGTGGCTGCCGCTGTTCGACTTCGCCTATCAGGGCTTTGCTCGCGGTTTAGATGAGGATGCGGAAGGCCTGCGCGTTTTCGCCGCCTTACATCAGGAACTGATTGTCGCCAGCTCCTACTCGAAAAACTTCGGCCTGTACAACGAGCGCGTAGGCGCGATTACGCTGGTTGCCGCCGATGCTGCCACCGCAGACACCGCCTTTAGCCAGGTGAAGTATACCATCCGCGCTAACTACTCTAACCCGCCTGCTCACGGCGCGGCCGTTGTGGCGACGATTCTCAGCAATAGCGCGCTGCGCATTATCTGGGAGCAGGAGCTGACTGATATGCGTCAGCGCATCCAGCGCATGCGCCAGCTGTTTGTGAACACGCTGGCAGAAAAAGGCGCGACAAGGGATTTTAGCTTTATCATCCGTCAAAACGGCATGTTCTCCTTTAGCGGGCTGACTAAAGATCAGGTTATTCGCCTGCGTGAGGAGTTTGGTGTTTATGCGGTAAATTCAGGCCGCGTCAACGTGGCGGGCATGACGCCGGACAATATGTCGGCGCTGTGCGAAGCGATTGTTGCGGTGCTGTAAGCAGATCGCATCATAAAAAATGGGCCTCAGCGGCCCATTTTTTTTATTGCAGAAAAGGATTGCTGATGCGCTCGCGCCCCAGCGTCGAGATACCGCCGTGGCCGGGAACAAAGGTCACATCATCGCCCAGCGGCAACAGCTTCTCTTTAATGGACGCGATTAAATCCTGATGGCTGCCCTGCGGGAAATCAGTACGTCCTACGCCGCCCTGAAAAATCACGTCGCCGGAAATCAGCAACCGTCCCGCGCGATCAAAAAAGACGATATGGCCAGGCGTGTGGCCTGGGGTATGCAGAATCTCAAGCGTAATCTCTCCGACCTGCACGCTGTCGCCCTCTTCCAGCCAGCGATCCGGCGTCAGCGGCGCGCACTCCGCCAGACCAAACATTCGGCTCTGCGTGGGCAGCGCCTCCAGCCAGAAGGCGTCCTGCTTTTGCGGCCCGACAACCGGCACCTGAAAATGCGCAGCCAGCTCGGCCGCCGCGCCCACATGATCCAGGTGGCCGTGCGTCAGTAAAATCTGCGTGGGCGTAAGGGCGAGCTGCCGGAGCGTCTCGATAATAGTTGCCGCATCGCCGCCCGGATCGACCAGAGCGGCGTCACGTGTCGCCTCACACCAGATAACTGAACAGTTCTGCGCGAAAGCAGTAACAGGAATAATGTGGTAGTTCATAACGCTCCATGACCGGCGCACGCAGCGTTGCCGGCGTCGCTACCAGTGCCTGACCGGCCCGGTATCAATATGAACGAAGTTGCTGCGAGGATAATATCCTACACCACCCGCGCGCATTGTTAAGGCCGCTTTGCGGATGTTATTCAGCGCAATACCTTCAATATGAAAATCCATTGCCTGCCCTTTGGTGTGGTAGCTGTGCTTCGCCACGCCCGGGCCGCTTTCGCGCAGCATGTTATTGGTCGCGAGCGAGCGATAGCCTGATACCAGCTGAATGGGCTTGCGGGTTTCCAGCAGGGCCTGAAGGCGGTAAATCTGATCGAACAGATGAGGATCGATACTTTTTGTGAGGTTGGCACGATAATCGCGGAAAAAGTGGTTCAGACGAGCCAGCTCGCTCTTATCGTAGCTTTTCCCATTAAAAAACTCCGTTTTCAGGGTTTCACCGGTATGAAGATTGCTCAGCGTCAGCACGCGAGGACGTGATGTTGAAAGCGAAGCCAGAGCTGCGTCAGGCAGCAGCGCCATACCGGCCGCAGCCGTTCCGCCAATAAGCAATTTGCGACGTGTTAAATTAAAACTGGACATGAAAAACGGTTACCTGAGATTAAAGCCAACGAAATGTGCAAAAACCGCACAAGGCCGAACCATAACCGTCTGGCTGAGTCGCGTCAACCAGCCATAAACAAGTTTGCGCGGCGACCCCCACAGGGATCGCCGCGCTGAAGTGAATGATACGGAGAAGCGGAGAGATAACAGCGTTTGAAAATCAAGGATTAGAGCAGCAGCTGCCCCGCTCGCGTCAGCACCTGGCTGCCCGAACGCGCCGGATTATCATAATTGTAAATATCTGTTCGGAACTGCGGCTTGCCGTCATCGGCGACCCACGCGGTCAGATAGTACAAATTCACCGGGATGCGATGGCGGATCGGCACATAGCGCGTGTCTCCCTGTTTCAGCTGGTCTGAAATGCGTGAGTCATTCCATCCTGCATCCTGCAACAGCAGCCCCGCCAGCTCAGAGGCTTTGTTGACGCGCACGCAGCCAGAACTGAGCGCGCGAATATCGCGCTGGAACAGGGCGTGGTTGGGCGTGTCATGCAGATAGATCGCATCTGAGCTGGGCATATTGAATTTGTATCGTCCCAGCGAATTGCTGTTGCCCGGCGCCTGACGCAGGCGGTAGGGGAAAGATGACGCCGACACCATGCTCCAGTCAATCATGCTGGGATCGATCACTTCCGCGTCTGCGCTCCAGCCGGAAAGCAGCGTATAGCCGTGCTTGTAAAGATAATTCGGGTCCTGCTTCACCTTAGGAATAATGTCCTGACGTACCAGCGTAGTCGGCACGTTCCACGGCGGATTCAGCACGACATTATTCAGCGCGCTGCGCATTAACGGCGTTTTACGATCGGGCCGTCCCACGATGACGCGCGACGAGAGGATCTTGTTGCCGTTGTTGTAGTAGGTCAGCGAAAAGTTAGGAATATTGACCATGATGCCGTTATGCATATCGTCCGGCAGCAGGCGCAAACGCTGAATATTCAGCGCCAGCAGCGCGGCGCGCAGCTGCGGCGTAACGTTAAGCCACTCGCGGGTGCGCGGTCCAATGGCGCCATCGCTGCCTAATCCTTGCCACTGCTGGAAGCGCTTAACCGCCTCCACCAGCGCGGCGTCATAGACATTGTCGCTACCGGCCTCGGCTGTGCTGCTCTGGACGTTGCCTGCCGCCTCCGGCGTCTGCGCGGCAAGGTCGCCGACGCTGGCGGCGGAGGGACTCACCGCGGCAGGCTGCGCGCTCTGGCTGACCGGCACGCGAGCGGTCGGCACCGCATCGTCCGCAGGGGTCGGCGCCGCTGTCTGAGCGGTCAGCATGCCGGTGCGCTGCAAAATTTCCCGCAGCGCAGGCACGTCGTCGCTCACCTGGCCAGGCCGCAGCGTTTCGCTGTTTTTCAACTGGGGCCACGGACGGGAGTCCGTCAGCAGCTGTTTAAGGGCGGCGTGCATCGGCGCGTATTGCGGATGCTGCGGCACCAGCGACGAGACAAAGGTCGCGGTAGCGCCCGCCAGCACCGCGTTTTGCCACTGATTGATCACCGCCACCGATGGCAGCGTAAGCTTGTAAGGCACATTGCTATACAGCCAGCTTTCACCCTGAGTCGGCACGCTGGAGACGAATTGCAGATAGCCCAGCATGGCGTCGCTGAGCACCACGTCCCGCGCAAAGCCGCTAATGGCCGGATCGGTCAGGCGGTCAACCCAGCGGGTGAACTGCGGCTGTACGCCTGACATCGCCACTTCCGCCAGCTGCTGCTGAAACTGCTGCACCGCCGCGCGGTCCTGCCACATCGGCTGCATATTATGCGACGCGTAAAGTGAAGCCAGCGAAGCCAGATAAAAAGGCGGCGCTTTACCGGCAAAAGCCTGGAGTATGCGCTGCTGACTGTCGCTCACGGAAATCGCTGCATGTGTAGTGCCAGGCAAGGCTGCAATAACCGCCGCCTGTGTAAGCTGAAACGGCGTTAACGCCAGCGCAAGCGCCAGTGTTGAAAGAACCTGTTTTTTTGTTTTACTGGCCAGCAACATCCCTGCCCCCTCATTCGTTTACCACGCAGCGTGTCCCGGATACGCTGCAACTGGGCTGTTACTCATTTTCTGAGTATACAAATAAAAAACGGCATTTGCCTCACAGGACAAATGCCGTTTACAGATTACTTAAAGCGGTAAAAGTTGACCAGATTTAGCTCTGGGAGTTTTCCGCCTCCAGGCTCGCTTCAGCCTCACTGTCGCGACGCGCCGGGGTCGGGTCGGCGGAGAATCCGCGCAGGCCGACCACATGGACGTGTTCCGTATTATTGAACACTTTTCGCACCAGTTTATAGGTTGTGCCTTTTTCCGGACTGATATTTTCCGGCGCGGCGATCACCAGCTGCATTTCCAGTCGTTCGCAAAGCTCAAACAGGGTGGCGATCGAGCGGGCATCCAGACGCGCTGCCTCATCAAGGAACAGCAGACGACAAGGAGAAATATCCTTACCGCGCAGGCGGCGCGACTCCTCTTCCCAGCTCTGTACCACCATCACCAGAATCGACATCCCGGTGCCGATCGCCTCACCGGTGGAGAGCGCCCCGCTCTCGGCGCGCAGCCAGCCGTCAGAGCCGCGATTAACCTCGACTTCCATCTCCAGATAGTTGCGGTAGTCCAGCAGCTCTTCACCGATGGTTTGCGGCGTGCGCTGACCCATATCGATCTGCGGATTCAGGCGCTGATAGAGTTTTGCCAGCGCTTCCGAGAAGGTCAGGCGATTGCTGTTAAACAGATCCTGATGCTGTTCGTGCTCTTCCGACAGCGTGTCCAGCAGCGTCGCATGGGCCTCACGCACGTTAACGTTAAGACGCACGCTGCGTACCTGACCAAAGCTCACCATTTGCAGTCCCTGGTTGAGCTGGCGAATACGGTTTTGCTCGCGCTGAATGGTTTTGCGAATGATATTGGCCGCGCTGCGCGAGCTGATCGCCAGCGTCTGCTCGCGCGCCGTCAGCTCTTCCGTCAGGCGGTTCAGCTCAATCTCCATCTGCTCAATCGCCTCGACCGGATCGTCAGTGCGAATGATGTCCTGGCGAATACGCTCGCGCAGATGTTGATAAACGGCGATAAAGAACTGGATCTTACGCTCAGGCCGTTTCGGATCTTCCGACAGGCGCAGAACATCGCGCAGATGTTCGTTATCCGCCACCGCCAGACGCAGCGCGCCCAGCGCCTTATCCGACATAGAACGCAGCTCGTCGCCGCTCAGATAAGCCAGCTCGCGACGATGCAGACGGCGCTCCACGCCGTTTTCCTTCACCAGCCGCAGCACGGCGCACCAGCCCGCTTTGGCGCTGACCACCTGCTCGCGAATACGGTGGTAATCACGCTCCAGCACGCGCAGCCGTTTTTGCAGGTTCTCCATCTCCGCTTCGCAGAAGGTAAGCTGCTTCTCCAGCTGATTGCGACGGGCGCGATTGTGGCTCAGGGCCGCATAAAGCTCGTCGCGGCGAATGCGCGCGCGCTCTTCCGCGCTGGCGTCGGCCTGGACGCCAATGTCCTGCATCTCCTGCTGAAGTTCTTTCAGCATGTCGCGTTTGGTGTCGTGCGAACTCTTCAGCGACGCCAGCACCTGGCTGTACTGCGTCAGCTGCGCCCGATGTTCGCGCAGGCGTTCGCGCGCACGGCTGCGCTCCGCTTCCGCCTGCTCCAGCTGACGACGCAGTTTGTCGCTGAGATCGTTATTGCCGTTCAGCATGCCGGCAGAATCGCCGTAGCTGAAGTGGGCGCGACGCTGCACGACCTCAGTCAGCGCGAACGCCTGCTGGCGCGCGGTGCGCTGCTGCTGCTGCGCCTGCTGGTAATCGGCCTGAAGTTGCT
Source organism: Candidatus Pantoea deserta (assembly GCF_003813865.1). Classification (GTDB taxonomy): domain Bacteria; phylum Pseudomonadota; class Gammaproteobacteria; order Enterobacterales; family Enterobacteriaceae; genus Pantoea; species Pantoea deserta. The sequence continues at coordinate 22,803 of NZ_RMVG01000017.1, read as the reverse complement.
CATGCTGTTCGGGATCGCTTTGCAGGACGCTAATCAGCGACTCCAGCTTCGTGAGCTTCGCGCCGTGCTGATGCAGGAAGCGCGCGGCATCCTGCGCCACTTCGACCTGCTCGCGGATTTCATCGCAGCGATCGGCCAGCGTATCGTCGAGCAGCAGGCTGACGCGCGGCAGCAGGCGGTTAAGCTGCGCGACGCCCTCTTTGGCCTGCTCATACTGCTGGCGCTGCTGCTGGTTGTCGCTTTCATGCTGACTCAGCGCGCGCTCCAGCTCGGTGCGGCGCGCGTTCAGCTGGCGAATCTGCGCTTCCGGATCCTCTTCAAAGGCGACCGCCAGATGGCTGCCGATAAAGCGGCTAAAGGACTGATGCAGACGCTGCGTTTTTTGCACGTCGAACGACAGCGTGGCGTAGCGTTCCGCCAGGCGATCGCGCTCGTTGTGCAACAGCTCCAGCTGGTTCTCACGCGCGGCACGGCCAAACAGCGGCACCTTCGGAAAGCGAGAGTAGCGCCACTGACGCTCCGCGACTTTCACCACGACCGCGTTTTGTAGCTCTTCCACCGCAAAAACGCTGTCGTCGAACGACTGCGGATCGCCCTCGATCAGGTAAAGATCTTCCGGGCACTCTTCCAGGCCGTCGAGCATCTCCCGCACCAGCGACAGATCCGGCACCACAATCGCATGACGCGACGGGCCGTAGAGCGCCGAGAAGTAAGGCGCGTCTTCCAGCGTCACATCGTCATAGATTTCAGAGAGCAGAACGCCGCCGAAGCGTTCGGCCAGCTGCGTCAGGCGCGCATCTTCCGCGCCGCCGGGCTGACTGAGACGTTCAATCTTGCGCTCGACGCTGCGTTTGCGCGCCGCAATCTCATCGCGCTCTACCGTGGTTTCGCGCTCGCGCTCCAGCAGCTGTTGCATAAATTCGGTGATCTGCTGACTGTTTTCCAGCGCCTCGCCGGTCTGCTCGCTAAGCTGGGTTAAAATTTCCTGCGCGGCCAGCCAGTGCGGTGCGCGCGCGGTCAGAGTAGCGATACGCTCGCGCAGCGATTCCAGTTCCTGACGCATCGTCATGCGCCGTTCGCCTGCATCGGCGACGCTGGCGGTGAGCTGCTCGATCTGCGCTTCCAGCTCCTGGTGCAATCCTTCCAGCGCGTCTGCGTCGTAGTGGGCGCCCTGCCGCTTGCAGAAGTCCGCCAGCATGCGCTCGGCCTCGTGCTGTTCGCGCAGGCGCTGTTCCAGTTCGTTAAGACGCAGGCGCAGCGATGAGAGCTGTTCAGCATAATGACGCTGATTGGCTGCGTCGCGCAGCAGTTCGCGGCCGGTTTGCCAGGCTTCCTGGCGCGGCACCGCGCCAGCGATGCTGGTCACCAGCGCCAGCGCCTGCTCGAACTGGCTATGGGCCGCTTCCGCCACGCTGAGCTTCTGCTCCAGCCGCAGCAGGGTTTCCGTTGCCTCTTCTTCGGTCGCCTGGAAGCGCGCCTGCCACTCATCGGCGTTGTCGATGGTCAAATCGGGAAGCTGGCACAGCGAGCGGGCGCGCTCCAGCGCCTGCAGCGCCTGCTGATACTGAATCGCGCGCGTCTGCTGCACATCAAGCGCCTGCTGAAAATCCGCCAGCTGGTTTTTCAGCTCGTCGACTTCCAGCTCTGCCGCTTCGGCACGCGCCTCATTCTCTTCCTGTACCTCGCGCGCTTCCGCCACCACTTCGTTCTGCTCTTCCAGACGAATGGTCAGCTCTTCAAGATCGGCGTCGTAGCGTTCGATTTTTTCCTGCTGGCGCATGGCGGTCTGCACCAGATTGAGATGATCGCTGGCCGCCTGATAATCTGCTTCCAGATCGCTCTCCGCGCCGCCGTGCTCCGCCAGTTCGCGCGCCATCTCAATATGGCGATACTGCTCCGACGCCAGCTGTTTGCGGCTGGTAAACAGATCGCTGCGCAGCTGCAACGCGCCGTCGAGGTGGATGCGGCGCTCGTTGGCGTGGCGCATATAGTCCGCCGACACATAGCTGGTCGCTTCGGAAATCAGATGCTTAAACAAATCGCGGTCGGACTGGGTAACGCGAATCGCCTCCAGCGTCATGCGGTTTTCGCGCAGCGCCGCCTCCATGTCCTGGAAGGCTTTACGCACTCCGCTGTTTTCCGGCAGCAGATAGTCGCGCAGCGAGCGCGTAATCGCGCTGGAGATACCACCGTAAAGCGATGCTTCGATCAGGCGATAGAATTTGCTGCGATCGCCCGCCGAACGCAGACGGCGCGGCACAATGCCGTGCTCAAACATCATGGCGTGGTAGTCGGTAACCGAGCTGAACTGGCGGAACTGCACGCCTTCCTGCGCCTCCACCCGTTCTTTGACTTCGCTCAGCGGCAGCACGCGCGCCTGACGGCTGTTTAAAATTTCGGTCAGCATATCGGTCGGCTGGCTGTCCATCGGCAGGCCGTGAATGCTGAAGGGTTTGATATCGACCTTTTTATCGCGGCCCGCCACCTGCTGTAGGCGAACGCCGGCGATGACGCGCTGATGGCGCGAATTAATCACGTCGAGCACGGCGTAGCAGACGCCCGCGCGTAGCTTGCCGTGCAGACCTTTATCGCGGGAGCCGCTGGTCGCGCCGGCCTCGGTGGTGTTGCGGAAGTGCAGCAGCGTCAGATCCGGGATCAGCGCGGTCACAAACGCGGCCATCGTGGTGGATTTACCCGCGCCGTTGCCGCCTGACAGGGTGGTCACCAGCTCGTCAAGATCAAAGGTTCGGGCAAAAAAGCCGTTCCAGTTGATTAGGGTAAGCGAACGAAATTTTCCGCGCTCAATCATGCCTGTTCTTCCTCCGCGCTTTCATTCGCGTCACTGTCACTCTCGTCCTGCTCTCTGGTGGCGCTGACGCTGTCGAGCGCCATGGCTTCGCCGTCGCGGATCAGCCGCAGCTGCGCCTCGCGCGGATCGTCGCCGCTGCGCACGTCGGCGCCAAAGCGAAATACCGACTCGGTTATGCGGAATTTGCTGCTGTCGTTACCCATAAACCACACCATGCCGAGACGACGCAGTCGGTTAAGCGACGCGCGCATTTTCTCCTGCAGTCTTGCCCGGTCGAGGTCGGAACCGGTTGAGCGCTGGTTCACCAGCTTGAGCAGTTTGCTCTCGTCGGCCAGCGTCAGCAGCTCGTCGTAGAGTTCCTGCTGGGTAAATATGCCCTCGTTCGCCAGCCGCTCCGGACTCAGGTAGAGGTAGCAAAGCAGCTTGCCGACCATCATATCCAGCTCAGAGAGCACCGAACGCGGGATCAGCGTGGTGGAGCGTGGGCGCAGGTAGAAGAATCCCTCCGGCGCGCGGATCAGCTCCACGTTGTAGCGAGCGTAAAACTCTTCCAGAAAGCTCTGGTAATCCATCAGAAAAGCGTGTTGATCCAGCTCTTCAATACCGATGTGACGGCCTGCGCGCAGCTGGCTGTCAAGCGCGGGAAAAATGGGATTCGCCAGTGCCTGCGCCAGCTTGAGCGGCATCACTTGTTCAATATTTGTCGATGACATGTGCCTGCACCTTGGCTCCGTAATCATTAATGGCCTGCCACTGTGCGGGCAAACCGGCTAAATCGGCTTCCGCCACGCCGAGACGCACCGCCTGATCGACAACGATGCGCGCCAGGTCGAAGTGGCGCGCACGCGGATACTGGGCGAGATAGTCGCGCATTACCGTGGCGAGGTTGAGCGGTTTTCGCTCAGATTTGTAGCTCAGCAGCGCCTCTTCAATCATCGCCGCCAGCTGTTCGCGGATTTCGTTAAACTCTTCATACTCCAGCTCGGCGGGCAGTTCGCCCATCACCTCGTCGTTGCGCAGCGTGAGATCCTCATCGCGCATATCGAACAGACGGTCGGCATTGGCATAGGTCAGCGCCCAGGGCTGGTCAAAGTAGTTCTGCACCGACTGACGCAAGCGCTGCGCAAAGACGCGGTTCTTGTCCATATCGATGGCGGTTCGAATAAATTTATGCACGTGGCGGTCATAGCCGATCCACAGGTCGATCGCCTGCTGCCCCCAGCTGATAATGCGGTCCAGCTTGTTTTGCAGATCGAAGACCAGCTTATCGACAAAGCCGAGATCCGGGCTGCTGAGCGTGGCGTCCTGAATGCGCAGCAGATTGGCCTGCAACTTATCGCCTGCGGCTTCCAGCGTATCCTGTAGCTCGCGCAGCGTGCCGGAGGTTTCAGACAGCAGCATTTCACAGCTGGAGATAGCGGCGCGCCAGTCTTTGTTCAGCAGATCGGCGATGTCATTCTTCACGGCCTGCTGCTGCTCATCCATCAGGCGCTGCGTCATGTCGATGCTGTCGAAAATTTCCGCCACGGAATATTTAAGCGGCGCGAAAACGTTGCGGTGCCAGTGAAATTCGTCGCCATCCTCTTCCGCCGCATCGGCGGCGCGCTTCAGCTCGCCCGCCACAATCGACAGCTGCATCGACAGGCGCAGCGTGGAAAATTCACGCTGGCGAATGTAGTAGTCAGTGATGCCGATAGCCAGCGGGGTCAGACGGTAAATGGCATGGCCTTCTGTCATTTCGCTGGTGAAACGGTTGATCAGGCGCTGGCGTACCATGTCGTTGATCGCATTGTTGGCGCGCACCACCACGGTTTCATGGGTTTGTTCAAAGGCTTTACTGACGTGGTGAAAGGCGTCAATCAACTCTCCTTCACTCATTTCGCCATCCATACGCTCACCGTTTAAGGTGGCGATAGCCAGCAAAAAAGCCAGACGATCGACCGGCAGCGCAAGCGAAAAGTCATTCTTGCGCGCCCAGCTGACCAGCTCAGGTACCGTCTGGGAAAATTCACTCATAATTCGTCCTTCTGCCCTGGTTTACGCGCGGTTACGTGAATGTAACGTCCCAGGCTTAAAAAGGGTTCCTGGCGACAGTAGCGTCGCTCCATCTCAAGAATGCTCACGTCGCCTCCGCCGTCCGCCGGCGGGGCTTTCATGTAGTCACTGAAGACGCGGACGCCCGTACGCTGTTCAATGTCGAAACCGCAGGCGGTCAGCCAGCGGTAGACATCCTCTGGATCGCGCGGGTAGTCCGGCGACAGAGAGCGTTTCTTTTGTTTCGCCATATTGACGCGCAGGTAACCGAAGTTTCCCAGCGTCAGGTTGCGAAATACCAGGCTATGGCGGTTAAAAAACATCAGCGACATTACGCCGCCTGGCCGTAACGCATCATAGAGCGCCTGGAGCGCTTTTTCAGGCTCCGCCACCCACTCAAGCACAGCGTGAAACAATACCAGATCCACAGGCGTATCCAAATGTTCACCCACCTGCTGTACCGCGATTTGTCTGAATTGCATGTTATGGCTCACATCCTGCGCCTCAGCATGCTGCTGCGCCCGACGCAGCATCTCCGACGAAAGGTCGCATAACAGGATCTGATGGCCGCGCTGAGCCAGGCCGCTGGAGATCTGTCCCAGCCCGCCGCCTGCATCCAGCACGCGCAGCGGCTCTGCGCCGAGCGTCGGCAGGATCGTTTCAAGCTCGTCCCACAGGATCGCCTGACGGACGATCCCCTTAGTGGTGCCGTAAATGTTTTGCGAAAATTTTTCCGCGAGATCGTCAAAGTTACGATCCTGCATGGCGTGGACTCCGGTATGCTGCGCTCAGACATGTGCTATTTTGTCACAGGCTCCATAAGAATGAACCTTTCATCCCCTTCTTCCTTTCCGGCTGCTGTTTTTTCGGACAACAAGGAGTTTTTTCGATGTTTTTTGGCCTGAAAAAACTGGTGGGCGGCCTGTTAATGCCTTTGCCGCTGCTGCTGCTGATGCTGGCAATGGGCATTTTGCTGCTTTGGTTTAGCCGCTGGCAGAAAAGCGGCAAAATTTTAGTCTCGCTCAGCGGCGCGCTTCTGCTGCTGTTGAGCCTGCAACCGGTCGCCGATCGCCTGCTACAGCCGCTGGAGTCGCACTATGCCACCTGGAACGGCGAAGAAAAAGTCGATTTTATTGTTGTGTTAGGGGGCGGTTATACTTTTAATCCTGCGTGGGCGCCCAGCTCGAATCTTATCGGCAACAGTTTGCCGCGTGTCGCTGAAGGCGTGCGCCAGTGGCGCCGCTATCCGCAGGCGACGATGATCTTTACCGGCGCCGCCGCGGGCAATAATCCCGTCAGCAATGGGCAGGTCGCCGCCTCGGTGGCGCTGAGCCTGGGCGTGCCGCCCGATCGCATCCGGGTACTGGATCAGCCGAAAGATACGGAGGAGGAGGCGCGCGCGGTTCGCAGCCTGATCCATCAGCAGCCTTTCCTGCTGGTCACCTCCGCCAACCATATGGTGCGCGCCGTCAATTTTTTTCATGCCGCTGGCTTAACCCCGATTGCTGCGCCCGCCAATCAGCTGGCCGTCACCTCGCCGCTAAACTGGTGGGAGCGCGCCATCCCCTCGCCGCTGTGGCTAAGCCACAGCGACCGTGTCGCCTATGAGATAATGGGTCAGGCGTGGCAGTGGCTAAAAGGCAGCGATGCGCCCTTAGCCGAGCCAGGGAAGTAGCTGAGCGCTGGCATGATCGAAGCGTGGCCGGTCGAAGTCGCCGGTCTGCACCATTTCGTCGATACAGTTCCACAGCTGATAGAGCCAGCGCCGCCAGAGAAACCCCTCTGAGACAGGCGCGCGGCGCAGATAATGCTCCATCAGCGCCTGCTCTGCCGGGCTTTCGCCCAGATGAATCAAATCATATTCGCGCGGCGCCCATAAAATGGTGCCGGGCTGCGTCATAGCCAGCAGCTGATCGCTGCGCGCGTTTTTGATCATGCTGTTGAGACGGACATTGCCGTGCACCATCACGCAGGGATCGTCAAAGTCGCGAAAAAGCCGCGTCAGCTGCTCGCGACTGCGGAACAACACCTGTCGGTCGGCAAAGGTAAAGGAAGGCGGCTGAAGATAGCTGAGCGTAGACCAGAGCACCTCTACGCGCTGTTGAAACCAGGCCGGCCAGCTGTTCTGCTGGGTGCTGTCTACGCTGCCGACCAGCCCATGACTGCTGATACGGTGCCAGGCCAGCAGTCCGTCGACGATGTCTTCACACAGCTGCCGCCAGCGCGCGGCATCGCGCGTTGGCGCTTCAGCAGAGACGCCGTTGATGCGCGCCATCAGCAGCATTTCATGCACCGGCGGCTGCTGACTGAGCACCAGACCATAGACCGCAGGGACCGCGATCAGCCCTTCATGACCCAGCAGCGCCAGCTTTTTGGCTTCGAGCGCGGCGCGCCCCTGATGACGAAAATATTTCGCAACCAGCGGCATCGGTTTGCCTTCGCGATCGTAGAGAGCATATAACCGCGTAGGCGACTGTTCGCTAATGGTTTCAAGGCGGCTAACCGGCTCGCCCAGCACCAGCGACAGCTCAGATTTTAGATTTTCCATGCATCCTCCTCTGGGAAAATGTCACATCATCCTGGAGGCCTCAGCGGGCAAAAATCATGCAGCAGATCAACAAAAGCATCGGGGACAGGCCCCGATGTTATTAACCCTGTAGCGCAGCGCGCACGCGAGCCAGATCTTCTGGCGTATCTACGCCCACGCCCGGCACGGTTTGCGCCACGGCGACGTGGATCTTTTCGCCATACCAGAGTACGCGAAGCTGCTCCAGCAGTTCGATACGCTCCAGCGGGCAAGGCGCCCAGGAGACGTAGCGACGGATAAAGCCCGCGCGGTAGGCGTAAATACCAATATGACGCAGCAGCGTATCGCCGATCTCGTCGCGGGAGGCGGCATAGCGTTCGCGATCCCAGGGGATAGTGGCTCGGGAGAAATAGAGCGCATAGCCCTGCGCGTCCATCACCACTTTCACCGCGTTAGGATTAAATGCTTCTTCTGCGTCATGGATCGGTACCGCCAGCGTCGCCATGCCCGCCTGCGCGCCAGCCAGGTTTGCGGCTACCTGACGCACGATTTCCGGCGGAATGAGCGGCTCGTCGCCCTGTACGTTTACGATAATTTCGTCATCGGCAAACTGACAGGTTTCAATCACTTCCGCCAGCCGTTCCGTGCCAGACTGATGATCGGCGCGGGTCATGCATACTTCGCCGCCTGCGGCCTCGACCGCCGCTTTTACGTCAGGATGATCCGTCGCCACAATAACGCGGCTGGCGCCGGATTCACGCGCGCGCTCCATAACGTGGATGACCATCGGCTTACCGGCGATATCTACCAGCGGTTTGCCGGGCAGGCGCGTTGAAGCGTAGCGCGCAGGAATAATCGCCGTGAAGCTCATGGATGGATCTCTTCAACAGAGAGCGTGCGCGCTTCATTTTCAAGCAGCACCGGGATACCGTCGCGAACGGGAAAAGCCAGCGCGTCGGGTTTACAGATCAATTCCTGCTGCGCGTTGTTGTAGTAGAGCTTGCCGTTGCACACCGGGCAGGCAACGATTTCAAGTAAACGGTGATCCATATGTCCTCCATCACGGACCGATTGCATAAGGCGCTAAGGATACCATAGCGCAGTGTCTCAGCGTGCGCGGAAAGCGCCAGGGAAACTGCGGCGCACACCGCAAAGCTCAGGAATCGAGCGTCCACTCAGCTGGCCAGTGCGGCTGAAGCGCGGCGGGCATCTGCTCGAACCGAACGCTTTCCGCGCCCTGCCACGCGGCAAAGCGACTAATGGCCTGACGAATATCTTTTACAAAGGCGACGGTGACGCGCGTATCCTGCTCCAGCCAGATATTTTTGATCGTCAGCCGTCGGGCCTGACGCAGCATGCGGGCATCCAGCCTGGCCTTAATCGCGCCGCGATGCAGCACGGGCAGCACGAAGTAGCCGTACTTGCGCTTCGCTTCCGGGGTATAGCATTCGATGCGGTAGTCAAAATCGAATAGCTCCAGCGCGCGCCGACGATCCCATACCACCGGATCGAACGGGGACAAAACAGCGCTGTGGGTGGCGTTAAGCGGCGTATCAAGCAGAGGCAGGAGATGGCGATGCAGCCACATCTCACCCAGCCCGGCGACGTCAACGGGCACAATCTCTCCAGCCTGCCGCGCCTCGTCCAGAAAAGGCTTCAGCGCCACGCGCTTCAGGCGATAGTAGTCTGGCAGCCAGGCCGCGCGAAAAATACCGAGACTGCGCGCGCTGTTGCGCAGCATCTCCCGCTGCGCGTCCGCCTCGCTGATGGCGTGCAGCGCATCCTGCCACTCCGGCAGCACACGCGAGCGCAGATCGTAGACGCGCTGAAAATTACGCCGTTCGCTCACCATCAGCTCACCCGCGCTGAACAGGTTTTCCAGATGGCGCTTGTGCGGTTTCCACGCCCACCAGCCCGCTTTGTGATCCTTGCCGCTCGCGAAATCGGCGGCGCGCACCGGCCCGCTTTCAGCGATGTGCTGTAGCAGCCCGGCAATCTCCTGCTGATGGTCGCGCACCCACTGCGCGTTATATTTCCAGCCGAGTCGCTCAGGCTCAAGCATGCGGTGGCGCAGTAACGCATAGTCTTCGCGCGGAATAAAGCAGGCTTCATGCGCCCAGTATTCAAACACTTCTCCCTGCGCCAGCGCCTGTTCCAGCCAGCTCTGCGGGTAGTTGCCGAGGCGACTGAATAACACCAGGTAAGGGCTGCGGGCGACCACATGGATAGTATCAATTTGCAGCAGCGACATGCGCCGGACGGTAGCGAGCAGATCCGCAAACCGGGCGCGCTTTGACGGCGGTCGCAGTAGTCCCTGCGCCGCCAGATGAAGGTTTCTTGCCTGTTGAAGCGAAAGCGAAAGCGTCGTATTCATTCCCTTCCTGCGTTCAGCGTTGTGGGTTTAGCCAGCAGAGACGTTTCTTTGTCGGCGCGCCAGCTGCGCAATGTCGTCCAGCAGCGGCGCGACCGCGCTGCCGCTAAGCGCCGCGTCAACCGGCACATACCACCAGTCGGGCTGGGCGAAGGCGCGACATTTCACCGCGTCTTTTTCGGTCATCAGCAGACTCTGTCCCCTGGACAGCAAGCCGGCGATGTCGTCTTTGCTGTAAGCATGATGGTCGGCGAAAGCGATCTCGCCGACTGGCGTTACGCCATGCTGTTTGAGCGTGTTGAAAAAACGCGGCGGGTGACCAATACCTGCCATCGCCACGACGTTTTTTAGCGAGGCAAGCGGCATTGTCTGATGAGTTTGCAGATTGACGGCTTCGCCTGCCTGTAGCGACATGGCGATCTCATCTGACTCTGCGCGGCCGCCGTTAACGATAACCGCATCCACCGTGCTCAGGCGCGACGCCCGTTCCCGCATTGGCCCAGCGGGTAGCCACCAGCCATTGCCAAAGCGACGCAGCCCGTCAACGACGACAATTTCTCTGTCGCGCTGAAGCGCATAGTGCTGAAGTCCGTCATCGGTAACGATAAGGTCAATGTCGCCGCTGTCGAGCAGCGCCTCGACAGCGGCGCGACGTTGCGGCGCCACGGCCACAGGCGCACCTGTACGCTGAGCAATCAGCACCGGTTCGTCGCCGGCCTGGGCCGTTGGCGTATCCGCCGTAACCCGCAGCGGATAGCGCTCCGCTTTGCCGCCGTAGCCGCGCGATACCACCCCGACCTTCAGGCCGCGCTGCTGCAACGCCTGCACCAGCCAGATAACCACCGGCGTTTTACCATTGCCGCCTGCGGTGAGATTGCCCACCACCACAACCGGTACCGGCGCGCGCCAGCTTTTTCGCCAGCCGCGCTGATAGCTGATGCGTATCAGAGTAGACACCGCGCCATAAAGCAGCGACAGCGGCCATAACAGCCGCCAGAGCGGCGAGCGCCCGCTCCAGATACGCTCAATCATTGACCGAACTGCATCTTGTGCAGCTGGGCATAGGCCCCCTGCTTAGCAAGCAGCACCGTATGCGTACCGCGTTCAACAATGCGTCCATCTTCCACCACCACGATCTCGTCGGCTTTTTCGATGGTTGACAGGCGGTGCGCAATCACCAGTGAGGTTCGGTTTTTTTGCAGTTCATCCAGCGCGGACTGGATAGCGCGTTCCGATTCAGTGTCCAGCGCGGAGGTCGCTTCGTCGAGGATCAGGATGGGACAGTCGCGCAGCAGCGCGCGCGCAATGGCGATACGCTGACGCTGACCGCCGGAGAGCAGCACGCCATTTTCGCCGATCACCGTATCCAGCCCGTTATCCATCTTGCTGATGAAATCCATGGCGTGCGCCATGGTAGCGGCTTTCTCGATCTCTTCGCGGCTGTACTGCTCGCTGCGCGCATAGGCGATGTTATTGGCGATAGTATCGTTAAACAGATGGACGTTTTGCGAAACCAGCGCAACCTGGTTACGCAGCGAACGCAGCGTATATTCACGCAGATCGTGTCCGTCGAGCAGAATTTCACCCTGCTGAATATCGTAGAAACGCGTAAGCAGGCTGGCCATGGTTGATTTGCCCGAACCTGAACGTCCGACCAGCGCCACGGTTTTGCCTTCCGGCAGCGAAAGATTGATGTTGCGCAGCGCAGGAATTTCGCGCCCCGGATAGGTAAAGGTCACATCGCGGAACTCAATATTGCCTTTCGCTCGGGTAATTTCACGGGTGCCGTTATCGGTTTCCTGTTCACTGTCGAGAATAGCGAACAGGGTCTGACACGCCGCCATGCCGCGCTGGAACTGCGCGTTGACATTCGTCAGGGATTTCAGCGGACGCATCAGCGCAATCATCGACGAGAAAACCACGGTGATCGTTCCTGCGGTCAGCGTTTCCATCACGCTCGGAAAACTGGCGGCATAGAGCACAAAGGCCAGCGCCAGCGAGGCGATAAGCTGAATGATGGGATCGGAGATAGAGGACGCGGATACCAGCTTCATGCCCTGCTGGCGCATACGGTTGCTGACGCGAGCGAAGCGCTCGGTCTCAACCGCCTGACCGCCAAAAATCAGCACCTCTTTATGCCCTTTAAGCATCTGCTCCGCGCTGGTCGTTACCTGCCCCATGGTGTTCTGCATGGATTTGCTGATATTACGAAAGCGCTTTGACACAGAGCGGATAGCAAATGAAACCACAGGCGCCAGTACAATCAGGATTAATGACAGCTGCCAGCTGTAGTAAAACATCATGATAAACAGGCCGATAATTGACGCCCCTTCGCGCACTACGGTGACCAGCGCGCCGGAAGAGGAGGAGGCGACCTGCTCGGAATCGTAGGTGATGCGCGACAACAGCGTTCCGGTGGATTGCTGGTCGAAGAACGCAACCGGCATTCCCATCATCTGGGAGAACAGGCGACGACGCATGTTCATGACCACGTTGCCGGAAACCCAGGAGATACAGTAGCTGGAGATATAGCTCGTGATGCCACGGATGAGCATCAGGCCAATCACTGCTAACGGCATCCAGACCAGTACGGATTTATCGGCTTTACCAAACCCATCATCCAGTAAAGGTTTCAACAGGGAGAGCATGAGCGCGTCGCCAGCGGCGTTCAGGATTAAGGCTACAGAAGCCACAAATAAACCTGTTTTGTACGGCGTAATCATCGGCTTCAGCCGACGAAACGTCTGCCATGTTGAGAGATCTTTATCTTGATGCATTATTTATTCACGCTGTTTGAAATAGCCGCTCATTCTACCTGGATTCCTGTTTTACGCCAAACCGCTGATGATACCAGCGGGGAAAAATTTGCTCTCTCAGAGAAAAAACGTTTATTTTTCCATCAGCCACACAGAGACTTAGCTGGCCCGACCGCGCCGTGTCATACCACCTGTAACCGGCGCGACGGTAGTTTTCTACCACGCTTGCCACCGGCATTCGCCAGGCGTTATAGCGTGCAGCCGACGCAAGCGCGATTTGACCGGCCACGTTGCGCAGCAGCAGCGGCGTAGAGGAGGTGCGGCTGCCGTGATGCGGAACCTGAATAATCGCCGCGTGAAGTCGATGCTTTTCCAGCGCCACTAACTGCCGCTCCGCCGAGGCCTCCAGATCCCCCGTCAGCAACAGGCGCGTAACGCCGTCGTCCACGCTCAGCACGCAGGAGTCGTTATTATTGCTGACGTCCGACAGCCTGAGCGGCCACAGCACGCTGATATTCAACCGCCCCCAGCGCCAGCGCGTGCCGCGAACGCAGGGTTGATGGCGAGCATCCAGCGTGGCGCTGCGTATCGGGACCTCAGGCCAGCGCCTGACGATGGCGTCAAGTCCGCCGCTGTGGTCGAGATGGCGATGGCTGAGGACGATATGCTGAAGGTTAAGATGCTTACGGGACAGCCAGGGAATAATGTGGCGCGTCCCGGCATCGCCGTTTTCCCAGCGGGGACCGGTGTCGTAGAGCAGCGCGTTTTTACCCTGGCGAATGACCACGCTGAGTCCCTGCCCGACATCCAGCATATCGATTCGCCAGCCCGGCTCTTCACGCGGCCATCGCCAGACCAGCAGCGCCAGAACCAGAGCCATCCAGCTGACCGGCGCGGCATAAGCCAGGGCACAGCGCCAGACTATCAGGCCGCCCCATACAAGGAGCGCCAGGCTGGCGGCATCGTAAAAAGGCCACCAGCCCGCAGGCAGAATCTTTAGCGCGGCCATCAGCCATACCACAGACCGATCGGCCAGCCACCATAACCCTGCGCACAGGCTGCCGACCGGCATCAGCATCGCCAGTAAAATAAGGGGTACGCTGATAAAGGTAATAACGGGTATCGCCAGCATATTCGCCGCCAGCGCCGACAGGCTTATTCCTTCAAACAGCACGACCTGAAGGGGGGCCATCAGCAGCAGCATGCCAAGCTGAAGATGAAACAGCTGGACCGGAAACCAGAACCAGCCGTGGCGGCAGCGCGCGGGTAAAGGAAACCAGTGATACCAGGTAAGCAGAATGGCAACCGCCAGCGCTGAAAGCCAGAAACTTTCAGAGAGCACGTTCATGGGATCAAACAGCAGCAGCCCGCCCACGCAAAAGGTCCAGACCTGCCAGCCGCTGAGCTGCGCGCCCCGGATGCGCAATATCATCCACAGGGTCAATGCGATCAGCGCGCGCTGAGCCGGCGCGTTGCTGCCGGAAAGCCAGCTATAGAGCGCCGCAAATAGCCAGCTCATCGCCAGTGGAAACAGATAGCTGATATAGCGCACCGGCAGCAGGAGCTGAACAGCTCGCGCGATAAGCCAGCCGCAGCTGGCAGCAAGCGCAATGTGCATACCGGAGATCGCCATCAGATGCGCCGTACCGGTTTCCCGTAGCAGCTGGCGCAGCGCATTGCTCATCTCCGCGCGTTCGCCAAACGCCAGCGCCATCAGAATTGCGCCCTGAGGCAACGCGCCAATCACCGGCCGATCGCGCTCAATACGCTGCCAGCGCCAGCTACAGCGCAGCGATTCCGGCTGCTGTCGCAGGATCCGTCCGCTCACGCCCGTATGGTTAGCCAGCGCGAAACGCTGCGCGTCGAACTCCCCCTCATTGAGTTTCGCATGCACAGGTCGCAGGCTAAGCAGCATTGACCAGCGTTCCCCTGGACAATAGCTTTGCTGGTTGTTACGCAGCGACAGCCAGGCAAAACGCGGCGGAAACAGATACCGCCCTTCCCGCCTGACTAACTGTACTCTGATTTGCTGCCTGTCGGGACGCACCTCCGCAATCCGCACGCTGTAGCTGGCAGGAGCTGCGCTGGCCGTTTCTATGGCGGCAACGGTTGACCGCGCGGCGCTCAGCATCCAGGCCAGCATCAGCAGCGCGACGCCTGCCGCAGGCAGCCAGGCTATTTTTGTCCACAGCAGCAGCATGCCCGCTATCGCCATAAGCAGAATGGCTAAAGCGGATGGCAGCCGAGGCAGAAAGAGCAGCGGCAGCGCGGATATAAGGGCGATTCTTGCGAGTAGCGTTCCTGTCATCATTTCATCCCTGGTTAACAGACCCAGTATGCTGATAAACAACGGAAGGCGAAGAGGCTGTTTTGCCCTTTTGAAGCGGCTTCGCAACTTAATAACGGCGTTTCAGAAGAGGTACAGAGAGGTTCGGGCGGGGTCGCAGAGATAAATCAGAGACGAAAAAAAACGACACCCTGAGATGTCGTTTCTACGTTCAGTTACGGATTAGCCGTAAATGTTTGCACGGTCTCGCAGCTCTTTACCCGGTTTAAAGTGGGGAACGTATTTACCTTCCAGTTCCACTTTATCGCCCGTTTTCGGGTTACGACCCGTACGCGGTGCGCGGTAATGCAAAGAAAAGCTGCCGAATCCCCGGATTTCAATGCGTTCGCCCTGTGCCAGCGTTGTGGCCATGTGCTCCAGCATCTCTTTTACAGCATCCTCAACGACTTTCGCCGGAATATGAGTTTGCTGGCCAGCAAGTCTTTCAATCAGTTCTGACTTGGTCATGTAACCTCCGGTTAATCCTTGTGGGAAAGGTATGACAGCTTGCTACCGTAACCGGGCAGATTGCTCTGCCCGGTTGCTACAGGTCGATTACTCGCCTTTAGCTGCTTTGAACGCTTCAGCCATAGCGTTAGAGAAGTTGCCTTCTTCCTGCTTGTTGTTCACAGTCGCGATGGCATCTTTCTCGTCAGCTTCGTCTTTCGCACGGACAGACAGGCTAACAACGCGGTTTTTACGGTCAACACCGGTGAATTTGGCTTCAACATCGTCGCCAACATTCAGAACCAGCGTGGCGTCTTCAACGCGGTCACGTGAAGCTTCAGAAGCGCGCAGGTAACCTTCAACGCCGTCTGCCAGTTCAACTGTAGCACCTTTAGCGTCAACTGCGGTTACTTTACCAGTAACGATAGCGCCTTTCTTGTTCAGGGTGATGTAGTTGTTGAACGGATCTTCCGCCAGCTGTTTCACACCCAGAGAGATGCGCTCACGCTCTGCGTCAACCTGAAGTACAACGGCAGCGATTTCGTCGCCTTTTTTATACTCACGAACGGCTTCTTCGCCAGTCGCGTTCCAGGAGATGTCAGACAGGTGAACCAGACCGTCGATGCCGCCGTCCAGGCCGATGAAGATACCGAAGTCAGTGATTGACTTGATTTTACCTTCAACGCGATCGCCCTTGTTGTGGGTCTCAGCGAACTGCTGCCACGGGTTGGCTTTGCACTGCTTCAGGCCCAGGGAGATACGACGACGTTCTTCGTCGATGTCCAGAACCATAACTTCAACCACGTCGCCCACGTTAACAACTTTAGACGGGTGGATGTTTTTGTTGGTCCAGTCCATTTCAGAAACGTGTACCAGACCTTCAACGCCTTCTTCGATTTCTACGAAGCAGCCGTAATCAGTCAGGTTGGTTACACGACCAGTCAGGCGAGTGCCTTCCGGGTAACGTTTAGCGATAGCCACCCACGGATCTTCGCCCAGCTGTTTCAGGCCCAGAGATACACGGGTACGCTCGCGGTCGAATTTCAGCACTTTAACAGTGATTTCGTCGCCCACGTTGACGATTTCGCTCGGATGCTTAACGCGTTTCCACGCCATGTCGGTGATGTGCAGCAGGCCATCGACGCCGCCCAGATCAACGAATGCGCCGTAGTCAGTGAGGTTCTTAACGATACCTTTGACTTCCATGCCTTCCTGCAGGTTTTCCAGCAGCTGATCGCGCTCAGCGCTGTTCTCAGATTCGATAACGGCACGACGTGAAACCACGACGTTGTTACGTTTCTGATCAAGCTTGATTACTTTGAATTCAAGCTCTTTGCCTTCCAGGTGCAGGGTGTCGCGAACCGGACGCACGTCAACCAGTGAACCTGGCAGGAACGCACGAATACCGTTCAGCTCAACTGTGAAGCCACCTTTAACTTTGCCGTTGATAACACCGGTAACAGTTTCAGCGTCTTCGTAAGCTTTTTCCAGCGTAATCCAGGCTTCGTGACGTTTAGCTTTCTCACGGGACAGCAGGGTTTCACCGAAGCCGTCTTCCACTGCATCCAGGGCAACGTCAACTTCGTCACCAACCTGGATTTCCAGTTCGCCGGCTGCGTTCTTGAACTGCTCTGCCGGGATGGCAGATTCAGATTTCAGACCCGCATCAACCAGAACGACGTCTTTGTCGATAGCAACAACGACGCCACGAACGATGGAACCCGGGCGGGTTTCGATTTCTTTCAGGGACTCTTCAAAGAGTTGAGCAAAAGATTCAGTCATATTGATAATCTTAGGATTCTTCAATTTAACGTCCACCTGACGTCATTGTCGGATGGGGTTGTTTCACATGCCCTGCGCGCTTTCCCTGGCACAGGGTTACTGCAATTCGTTACGCCGAAAATATTAAATGCCCAGCTGCGTGCGGGCATATTCCAGTGCCTTTTCAATGACTTGCTCAATGGATAGCTCAGTGGAATCCAGAAGCAGCGCATCGGTGGCAGGCACTAAAGGGGCAATGGCGCGGTTGCGATCGCGATCATCACGCTCTTTTATCTCGGCTAAAAGGCGATCAAAGTTAACACTAAAGCCGCTCTCCTGCAACTGTAGCATACGGCGCTGAGCACGCTCTTCCGGGCTGGCATCAAGGAAGATTTTTACCGGCGCGTCAGGGAAAACCACCGTGCCCATATCGCGGCCATCGGCAATTAAACCAGGCGCGTCGCGGAACGCGCGCTGACGACGCAGAAGCGCCTCACGCACGCGCGGGAAGGCGGCCACGCGAGATGCCGTATTGCTCACTTCCTGGGTGCGAATTTCACCCGTAACCTCTTCGCCTTCCAGAATGACCTGAAGCTCGCCGTCCTGCGAAACGAAGCGCACGTCAAGATGAGCGGCCAGCGGCACCAGCGCCTCTTCGGATTCAATATCGACCTGATGATGCAGCGCAGCCAGCGCCAGAACGCGATAGATCGCACCTGAATCGAGCAGATGCCATTGCAGCGCCTCTGCCATCGCTTTACACAGCGTGCCTTTGCCTGCGCCGCTGGGTCCATCGACAGTTATAACCGGGGCAGTTGCCGTCATTATTCTCTCCTGTTGCTGCGCGTAAAAGTCCAGCCTTCAGGCTGTTCACAATGCGATGCATTATACGCTGAGGAAGCTGATGGCGTTACCTTTTAGCGGAGACATCGCTAAAAATTGCAGCACATTCAGAAGATTTCTTGGGCAGTAAGGCCAGATGCAGTGAGAATGCCGGAGAAGACGCCTCTCCGGCAGAACGTGACTCAGGCGCTATGGCTGATTTTCGCCAGCTGCTCGAAATAGTCCGGGAAGGTTTTCGCGGTGCAGCCAGGATCAAGGATAGTCACCGGCGTATCGGAAAGCGCCACCAGCGAGAAGCACATGGCCATACGGTGATCGTTGTAGGTTCCGATGTCAGCGTGCGTTAATTTTTCCGGCGGCGTAATGCGGATAAAGTCATGCCCCTCTTCGACTTCAGCCCCTACTTTGCGCAGCTCGGTCGCCATCGCGGCCAGGCGGTCCGTCTCTTTAACGCGCCAGTTATAGATGTTGCGCATCAGCGTCGTGCCTTTGGCAAACAGCGCGGTGGTGGCGATGGTCATCGCCGCGTCGGGAATATGGTTCATATCCATATCAATGGCGTTTAGTTCGCCAGCGGTGCAGGCAATATAGTCGCTGCCCCACTCTACGCGCGCGCCCATTTTTTCCAGCACGTCAGCAAAGCGAATATCGCCCTGCACGCTGTCGCGCCCGATGCCGGTGACGCGCACGGTTCCGCCTTTGATCGCCGCCGCCGCCAGGAAGTAAGATGCGGAAGACGCATCGCCTTCCACCAGATAATCGCCCGGCGAAACATACTGCTGCTGGCCCTTAATCACGAAGCGCTGATAGTGCTGGTTCTCGACCTCAACGCCAAAACAGCGCATCAGGTGCAGCGTAATGTCGATGTAGGGCTTCGACACCAGCTCGCCTTTAATGGTGATAGCGGTGTCCTGCTGCGCCAGCGGCGCGGTCATCAGCAGCGCGGTAAGAAACTGGCTAGAGACGCTGCCGTCCACGCTAACGTCGCCCCCGACAAACCCGCCTTTAAGGCGCAGCGGCGGATAGTCGCTGTTTTCCAGATACTCAATCTGCGCGCCGCCCTGACGGAGCGCGTCGACCAGATGCCCGATTGGGCGCTCTTTCATGCGCGGTTCGCCGGTCAGCACGATGTCCTGCTCGCCCAGGCAGAGCGCGGCGGCCAGCGGGCGCATCGCCGTTCCGGCATTGCCGAGAAACAGCTCCAGCGGCTGAGAGGCGCGCAGCGCGCCGGCCTGACCGATCACCTCGCACCGGGTGCGATCGGCGGAAAGGGTGTAATTAACGCCCAACGCCTTCAGAGCGTTCAGCATATGCTTAACATCATCGCTGTCCAGCAGGTTCGTCAGACGCGTGGTGCCTTTCGCCAGCGCCGCCAGCAGCAACGCGCGGTTAGATACGCTTTTTGAACCCGGCAGGTTAACGGTGCCGTCCACGCGTGCAATCGGTTGTAAGGTCAGGGAGTCCTGCATGTGAAACGTAATCTCCAAAAAAGAACAAAACCCCATCGCAGGATGGGGTCTGAAGTCGGCGCCAGCGCCGACGCTACAGCCAGGGTTTAGCCATGTCGACGTGCGAAGTCAGCCATGAAGTCAGTTAACGCCTTAACGCCTTCCAGCGGCATCGCATTGTAGATCGACGCGCGCATGCCGCCTACTACGCGATGGCCTTTCAGCGCGTGCAGCCCCGCCTTGAATGACTCTTCCAGGAAGAGCTTGTCCAGCGCGGCGTCCGCCAGCTGGAAAGGCACGTTCATACGCGAACGGTTTTCCGTGGCCACATCGTTGCGGTAGAACGCGTTCTGATCGATCAAGCCGTAGAGCAGATCGGCTTTAGCCTGATTGATTTTATCGATTTCGCCTACGCCGCCCTTCTCTTTCAGCCATTTAAACACCAGGCCGGAGAGATACCAGGCGAATGTGGGCGGGGTGTTGAACATGGAGTCGTTCTCCGCCAGCACCTGGTAGTCGAGAATAGAAGGAACAGACTTATGGGCTTTACCCAGCAGATCGTCGCGAACAATAACGATGGTTAAGCCTGCCGGACCGATATTTTTTTGCGCGCCGGCGTAAATGACGCCATAGCGGCTAATGTCCAGCGGGCGGGACAGAATGGTAGAGGAGAGGTCCGCGACGACAATTTTGTCGCCGAAATCGGGCTGCTCGTCAATGGCGATGCCATCAATGGTTTCGTTCGGGCAGTAGTGCACATAAGCCGCATCGTCGCTCAGCTGCCACTGGCTCATCGGCAGAATAGCGCGCTTGCCGTCACGCGTGGTTTTGACGTCCAGCGTACGCGGCGTGCAATACTTTTCCGCTTCTTTGATGGCGCTGTGCGCCCAGTAGCCGCCATCCGCATAGTCCGCCGAGGTTTTTTCGCCCAGCAGATTGCCCGGCACCGCGGCAAACTGCGCGCGCGCGCCGCCGTGGCAGAATAAAACTTTGTAGTTCGCCGGGATTTTCAGAAGATCGCGTAAATCCTGCTCGGCCTCTGCCGCTACCTGAAGAAACTCTTTACTGCGATGGCTGATCTCCATGACGGAGGTTCCCAGACCGTGCCAGTTTGTCAATTCTTGTTCTGCACGACGGAGCACTTCAACCGGCAGCATCGCTGGACCGGAACTAAAATTATAAATCTGCGTCATTTCCCCTCACCACGGTTATCCAGAACGGTTATGAATTGCTTACCGGTTTTATCACTGCCTTATGGAGCCTGCAATGATAAATCGGGAAGGGATCACATTTTCTGAATCTGCCGCCCCGCAGCTTATGTTACAAATGGAACGCTCAGCAAAATTTTGTGAGGTGTCCCGTTTAAGACGGCCACCGCCTCGTTATCGCCAGCCTGTTTGCAGAAACGCAGCGGGCAGAAATTTATGGCGTCTTCATAGCACAGCGACGGCAAAATCCGTATCATTGCGCGCTTTACGCCCACGATAAAATTAAGAGAGCGGTCTTATGACGCAAACGTTTATTCCCGGTAAAGACGCAGCACTGGAAGATTCCATCGCGCGCTTCCAGCAAAAGCTGACCGACCTTGGCTTTAATATTGAAGAAGCCTCCTGGCTAAACCCGGTCCCTCACGTCTGGTCCGTGCATATTCGCGACCGTGATTGCCCGCTCTGCTTTACCAACGGTAAAGGCGCCAGCAAGAAAGCCGCGCTGGCCTCCGCGCTGGGCGAATATTTCGAGCGCCTTTCCACCAACTATTTCTTCGCCGATTTCTGGCTGGGCAAAGCCATCGCCAACGGCGATTTTGTGCATTATCCCAATGAGAAATGGTTCCCGCTGCCTGCGGACGGCTCGCTGCCGGAAGGCATTCTGGATGCGCGGCTGCGTGCGTTTTACGATCCGGAAAACGCCCTGACCGCGCCGGAGCTGGTGGATTTGCAGTCCGGCAACGCCGAGCGCGGCATCTGCGGCCTGCCGTTTACCCGTCAGTCCGACCAGCAGACCGTGTATATTCCGATGAACATTATCGGCAACCTGTATGTGTCTAACGGCATGTCGGCAGGCAACACCGCCAGCGAAGCGCGCGTGCAGGGGCTGTCGGAGGTGTTCGAACGCTATATCAAGAACCGCATCATTGCCGAGGCGATTAGCCTGCCGACCATTCCTGACAGCGTTATGCAGCGTTACCCTGGCGTGGTCGAAGCGATTGCGCGTCTTGAGGCGGAGGGCTTCCCGATTTTCGCCTACGATGCGTCGCTCGGCGGTAAATATCCGGTGATTTGCGTGGTGCTGTTTAACCCGCAAAACGGCACCTGCTTTGCGTCCTTTGGCGCGCATCCTGACTTCGGCGTTGCCCTTGAGCGTACCGTTACGGAGCTGCTTCAGGGCCGCAGCCTGAAAGATCTCGACGTGTTTACGCCCCCGACCTTTGATGACGAAGAAGTGGCTGAGCACGCCAATCTGGAAACGCACTTTATCGACTCCAGCGGCCTGATCTCCTGGGATATGTTCAAAGAGCAGGCTGACTATCCCTTTGTCGACTGGTCGTTCAGCGGGACGACTCAGGAAGAGTTCGCCACCCTGATGGCGATCTTCCGCGAGGAAGATAAAGAAGTTTATATCGCTGACTACGATCATCTGGGCGTTTATGCCTGCCGCATTATCGTTCCGGGCATGTCGGATATTTATCCTGCGGAAGATCTGCTGCTGGCAAACAACAATATGGGCGCGAACCTGCGCGATACGCTGCTGTCGCTCCCGGCCAGCAACTGGAATCCGGAAGAGTATCTGGATCTGATCGCCCAGCTGGATGAAGAAGGCCATGACGACTTCACGCGCGTGCGCGAACTGCTGGGCCTGGCAAGCGGCAAAGACAACGGCTGGTATACGCTGCGCATTGGCGAGCTGAAAGCAATGCTGGCGCTGGCCGGGGGCGATCTCGATCAGGCGCTGATCTGGACAGAGTGGACGATGGAATTTAACGGTTCGGTGTTCTCGCCTGAGCGCGCTAACTACTACCGTTGCCTCCAGACGCTGCTGCTGCTGGCGATGGAAGATGAGCGCGACCCGCTGCAATACCATCACGCCTTTACGCGCATGTACGGCGCGCAAGCGCTGGAAGCGGCTTCAGCCGCCATCAGCGGCGAAGCCCCCTTCTATGGTTTGCAGGCCGTAGACGAGGATCTGAAAGCCTTCCCGGCGCACCAGGCGCTGTTGCAGGCCTACGAAAAGCTTCAGACGGCTAAACGCCAGTACTGGAAAAAATAACCGGCTTGCCGCGCCGGTAATCAGCATTAATGGCACCGATTCTGGTGCCATTTTTTTTAACAGCGATATATAACGCCTTTTAACCCTAATAAGCGCTGCTCCCTCGCCTGATATTTAACAATACAATTTCAATTTATTAGATTCTCTAACAAACAAGCCGCC
Source organism: Candidatus Pantoea deserta (assembly GCF_003813865.1). GTDB lineage: Bacteria > Pseudomonadota > Gammaproteobacteria > Enterobacterales > Enterobacteriaceae > Pantoea > Pantoea deserta. The sequence continues at coordinate 52 of NZ_RMVG01000017.1, read as the reverse complement.
CCGCCCACCGCTACTTAAACTTATGCTGTATTTTTTAAAAAAAATTTAAATT
>NZ_RMVG01000016.1 GCF_003813865.1 Candidatus Pantoea deserta | reverse complement strand
TCCAACGGCGCGGTGGTTCTGGCAATTTTGCAGAAAATCCAGAAAGGGCTCGTGAAGCAGGACGCAAAGGCGGCCAGATGAGCGGCGGCAATTTCAAAAATAACCGCGAGCGCGCGGTTGAAGCGGGACGTACCGGCGGAAAAGTCAGCCGACGTCCGTCATCGGAAAAAGCCGCGCAATAAGCGCTGCGGCGATCACTCTGCATTAATACACTCTTGCACAGTTTACTGCTGGCTTGAGCTGGCTAACGCCTGGCCTGAATATAATAAGCCTGCTGCAGAAACAGTTTTTTTAAATACCGTTATTTGCTGGGGGTTCTATGCCAGACAAAAGTAGCGAAACGCTTTCCTGCACCCTGAGAGAACAACATCTCAGTGATGAAGCAGCTATCCGCTACCTGACTGTAGGGAAGATCGTTTGTGAATTAATGAGTGCTGAAAAGCCAATCAATCGTAAAGCCATTTGCTGCAAATTGCTGAAGCGACTTGAACATGCTGGATGTCAGGAGGAAGAGAGAGTCTATTATCGGCTTATTCGCATGCTATTTGGCCGCTATTAACAGACTCCCCCTTTTATCACTAAGCAAACTAATTATTAGTTGCCATACCAGGGGAATTAATCCAGTCCTTGTCATGCGTGTGATGGGTAAAAAGGGCTGGGCACCAGGCTTGCTTCCTGTAACGGGAAGCTGAAAGTCATAATAGTAATAATAAGACCCGATGTTCTCAGTTATCCTTAATTGCATTGCGCCCGTTTGAACACGGGCTTTTTTTTGCCCTGACGCACAGATAGCGTTTTTTTGACAACGCTGCTCTTAGCGGGTTGTTGTACGCCGCCTCGCTAAAGACTTTCAGAATTGCTCTCCTTGTGTAGCTTTCATCGGTACAGAACAAATGACGTTTCTGTTTTGGTCACGCGAAAGACGCTACCCGTAAAGCGCAGTAGCGCAGGTTGCATATTTGCCTCCTGCTTGTCTGAAGCTGGCCCGATTCCTCAGCGTCTGAGTGGCGCGCAACCGCTCCGCTGGCTACCCTGTCGTGCGGTGACAGAAGGCTCGACTTTTACCGGTCGATTAGCCCGGCATCTCAGGCAGCGTCAGCCTGCCTGTTTCGCAGACTGTACACGCCGGACGATGCGTTTCAGCTCTGCGGATCGTTGCTGAATCGCCCCACCAGCGATGCCGCGCCCAGCGCATGATCTTTAAGCTGTTTCAGCAGTTCATCATGCGTCAGGCCTGCTTTAAGTTGATCTGGCGGCAAATCGGTGGCGATTACCACGAAGTTATAGTGATGTATACCACTGCCGACCGGCGGGCAGGGACCGTACCAGTCAGGGGTGCCGGGTGAATTTTTGCCGCCGGTATAGCCTTTCCCTGTTGTCAGCGCCCCCTGCGCGAAAAAGGTCGTTGCGGCAGGAATGTTGTAGACCACCATATGGGTCACGCCCAGCCCTTTTCCGCCGACCGGATCGGTGACCAGCAGCGCAAAGCTGTGGGTTCCCTGCGGCGCATTCGACCAGTTCAGCGCGGGCGACACATTTTCGCCCGTGCAGGCGGCGTTGCTTTTATTGTTCCCGGCAAAGGACGTTGATAAAAACCCGTTATCAGTAAAATCCTTTGATTGCAGCGTAAAAAGGGGCGCAGCCGCGAAACTGACCGAGGGCAAAACGGCCAGCAAAACAAGGCTTGCTAATCTCATAACGTCTGTCTCCGTTTGAATGTCTGGAACCTGAGTATGGAAGAGATAAACGCAACCGGCCTGCCAACAGAGAATAAAGAGCAGCAGAGACGCGGCGGTCGCACTCTGTCCCATGCGCAACACCCGGCTTCAGCGTCTACGCTTAGGCATTCCCGACAAACACGTTGATGTTATTTTCTATGTCCGCTACGGCTATCTCTCTGACACGCTTTGCCCCTGCAACCCAGCGCTGGTTCAAAACGACGTTCGCTGCCCCTACTCCGGTACAGCTGGCGGCATGGGACGCCATCGCCAGCGGCAAACATGCGTTAGTTATCGCGCCTACGGGTTCAGGCAAAACCCTGGCGGCCTTTCTGCACGCTATCGACGCGCTGTTTCGCGAACGTGAACAGCAGGACTCGCCGGACAGGGCGACCCGCACGCGCATCCTCTATATTTCACCGGTCAAGGCGCTGGCGGCGGATGTTCAGCGCAATTTGCGGCTGCCGCTGGAAGGAGTTTGCCAGCAGCGACGCCAGGGCGGCGAACCGGCTATTACCTTAACGGTCGGCATGCGTTCAGGGGATACCACCCGCGCTGAACGCGCCGCGCTTCAGCGGACGCCGCCGGATATTCTTATCACCACGCCAGAGTCGCTGTTTCTGATGCTGACGTCACGCGCCCGCGAAGCCCTGCGCGGCGTGACTACGCTGATTCTGGATGAGGTTCATGCGGTTGCGGGCAGTAAACGCGGCTCGCAGCTGGCGCTCAGCCTGGAAAGGCTTGATTGCCTGCTGCCGCAGCCGGCGCAGCGTATCGGACTGTCTGCTACCGTGCGCCCCGTTGAGCGCGTCGCGCAGTTTCTCGGCGGCGTGCAGGAGACGGTGATTGTTAACCCCGCCGCACATCGCGCGCTGGCGATGCAGGTTAGCGTGCCGGTTGAGGATATGACCGATATAGCGAGTAGCGATAACAGCGGCGCGTCCGGCTCTATCTGGCCGCATATCGAGCAGCGCATTCTGGAGGCGGTGCTGGCCCGGCGCACCACCCTGATTTTCGTCAACTCTCGTGGCCTGGCGGAAAAACTGACCGCGCGCCTTAACGAGCGCTACGCCGCTGATTTTAATACGGAATGGAAGGCGGCGGAGCCTGCTCAGGCCTTTGGCTCCTTTAGCGGCGGCACGACGAGGCGCAGCGAGGATGTGCCGCTTGCCCTTGCCCGCTCCCATCACGGCTCCGTGTCGAAAGAGCAGCGCCGAGAGATCGAAGACGCCTTAAAATCCGGCGCGCTGCGCTGCGTTGTGGCGACCTCCAGTCTTGAGCTGGGTATTGATATGGGCACGGTGGACTTAGTGATTCAGGTCGGCGCGCCGCTGTCGGTTGCCAGTGCGCTTCAGCGCGTCGGGCGCGCCAGCCACCAGGTCGGGGGCATCTCCAGCGGTATCGTCTTTCCGCGCACGCGTCGCGATCTGATCGATGCCGCCGTTACCGTGCAGTGCATGCTGAACGGCGAACTGGAACCTGTCGCCCCACCGCATAATCCGCTCGACGTGCTGGCGCAGCAAACGGTCGCCGCCGTCGCGATGGAGCCTCTTTCCGTGGAAACATGGTTCGCTACCGTGCGGCGCGCCGATCCCTTTCGCACCCTGCCGCGTAGTCTGTTTGACGCCACGCTGGATATGCTGGCAGGCAAATATCCGGCCGATGACTTTGCTCAGCTGCGGCCGCGCCTGATATGGGACCGTGAAGCAAACCTGCTCAGCGCGCGTCCCGGCGCGCAGCATCTGGCTGTCACCAGCGGCGGCACCATTCCCGATCGCGGCTCATTCAGCGTCATGCTGCCGGAGGGAGAGGAACAGGCCGGATCGCGCCGCGTAGGCGAGCTGGATGAAGAGATGGTGTATGAGTCGCGGGTAAACGACATTATTACCCTGGGCGCCACTTCATGGCGTATCCAGCAGATTACGCACGATCAGGTGGTTGTGGTGCCTGCGCCTGGGCGCTCGGCCCGGCTGCCTTTCTGGCGCGGCGAAGGGCTGGGCAGATCCGCGCTGCTGGGCGAACGCATTGGCCGCTTCCTGCGCGAGGCCGAAGCGGAGAGCGTGCAGGATCCGCACTGGATGGACAGCAATGCGCAGCACAATATTCGCACCCTGCTGGTGGAACAGCGCGAGGCCACAGGCCGGGTGCCCACTGACCGCACGCTGTTGATCGAGCGCTGCCGCGATGAAAATGGCGACTGGCGCGTGATCCTGCACTCCCCCTGGGGACAGCGCGTGCATGCGCCCTGGGCGCTGGCGGTCGCCGAACGCATTCGTCGCCGTATGGGGCTGGAGCCAGCCATCGTGGCCAGCGATGACGGCATCGTTGCGCGTTTCCCCGATACTGAGGGGCGTGTGCCCGGCGCAGAGCTTTTTCAGTTCGACGCCGACACCCTGCAACGCGTTGTCATCGAGGCCACCGCACAGTCTGCTCTGTTTGCCGCGCGCTTTCGCGAGTGCGCGGCGCGAGCGTTGCTGCTGCCGCGCCGCACGCCCGGCAAGCGTTCTCCGCTGTGGCAGCAGCGACTGCGCGCCGGAGAGCTGCTGGCGGTGGCGCGCGACTATCCCGATTTTCCCATCCTGATCGAAACCGCGCGCGAATGTCTTCAGGATGTTTACGACCTGCCCGCGCTGCATCAGCTGATGCAGCGCATTCAACATGGCAGCGTGCAGTTTGCGGAAGTCACCACCGAAGTACCGTCGCCGCTGGCCGCTCCGCTGCTGTTTGGCTATGTCGCTGAATTTATTTACGCCACCGATGCGCCGCAGGCGGAACGGCGCGCCTCGCTGCTGGCGCTCGACAGCGGCTTACTCAGCGAACTGCTTGGCCAGGTCAATATGCGCGACCTGCTCGACGCCGATGTGGTATTTCAGGTAGGCGAAGAGCTGCAACGGCGCGCGCCCCGCTATCAGATCGGCGATAAAGAGGGCGTCGCCGATCTGCTTCGTGAAACAGGACCGCTGAGCACAGAAGCGCTGGCGGCGCGCTTTCGCGGCGATGCGCACGCGGCGGCGCTGGCGCTGGCCCAGGCCCATCGCGTCATCAACGTTACCCTTGCGGGCGAGCAACGCTGGGCGGCCATAGAAGATGCGGCGCGCCTGCGCGACGGGCTGGGCGTCGCGCTACCTGACAGCATTCCTGCTGCCTTTTTACAGCCGGTTGCCGATCCGCTGCGCGATCTGCTTAGCCGCTATGCGCGCACCCATACCCCTTTTACCACCGACCAGATAGCGCGCCATTTCGGACTCGGCCCGGCGGTGGTCAGCGCCGGGCTGGAGCGATTGCGCGAACAGGGCAAACTGCTGAAGGGCGATTTCGGACTCTCCGTCGCCGGGGACGCTTCCATGTGGCACGCGCAGTGGGTCAGCGAGGAGGTGTTTAAACGCCTGCGCATTCACTCGCTACAGGCGGCGCGAGAGGCAACGAAACCCGTTCCGCCCCAGGCCTGGGTCTCGCTGCTACTTGAGCGGCAGGGAGTGATCGGCGAGGCGGCGCAGGGAAGCTATGAGGGCGTCGACGGCGTAGCCCGCGTTATCGAGCAGCTTGCCGGGCTGGCGCTGCCCGCGTCGATCTGGCAAACGCAGATTTTCCCCGCGCGCGTTTATGACTATCAGCCCGCCATGCTGGACGAACTGCTTTCCGCAGGCGAGGCGCTCTGGGCTGGCGAACGCGCACTCGGCCACAATGACGGTCTGGTGTCGCTGCATCTTAGGGACTATGTTGCCGAAACCCTGCTTCCGCTGTCATCGGGCAGCGAGGCGCTGCGTCTGACGCCGCTGCATGAAACCCTGCTTGCGCTGCTGGATCGGGGCGGCGCGTGGTTTGCCCATCAGATCGCCGCGTCTGTCTCAGAGCGGTTACCTGAGGTTGACGAGGCGCAAATTCATACGGCTCTGTGGGAACTGGCGTGGGCAGGATACGTCACGTCGGATACCTGGGCGGCGCTGCGCCAGCTGACCAGCATGACGCACAGCGCGCGCGCCAGGCCGACGCGTTCACTGCGTACCCGGCGCGGACGCGTCAGCCTGACTCTGGGGCGTACCGTCACGCCAGCGCTGCCTGGTCGCTGGTCGCGCCTTACCCGTTCCGGGGTCCCATCCGCCCAACTGGCGTTATCCATTGCCGAGAATATGCTGGATCGCTGGGGCGTGGTGACGCGCAGTGCGGCCATCGCGGAGCAGGTGCCTGGCGGCTTTCCGGCGCTGCAACCCGTTATGCGTGGGCTGGAAGACGCGGGACGGGTACTGCGCGGGCGCTTTATCAGCGGACTTGGCGGCGCGCAGTTCGCCGAGCAGGCGACCATTGAGCGGCTGCGCATTCTGGCTGAGCGTACCGGACAGGATCCTCAGGCCGTCGCGCTCTCGGCCATCGATCCGGCGAATCCCTTTGGCCAGACCCTGCGCTGGCCGGCCCATCCCGCTACGACGCGCCCGGCCCGTCGTAGCGGCGCGCTGATCGTGATTTGCCATGGACAGCTGGCGCTTTATCTGGCGCAAGGCGGCAAAGAGCTGCTGAGTTATGGTGAGGCGGACTGGCAGCGGGGCGCTGTCGCCGCGCTGGCGGGCGCGCTGCGGCGCGAAAGAGCCTCTGGGTTTACGCTGGAAACCATTGATGGCAAACCCGCAGGCCAGTCGCCGCTAATTGATGCGCTTCGTCGCGTCGGATTTTCACGCGAGCCAAAAGGATATAGCTGGTATGGATGAATCAGAGAGATAAACTGCCCCGGCACCGAATAGAACCAGAAAACTATTTCGTGCCGAACCTCTGCGGGTTCTGTAAGTTAAGTAACCTGACAGGATAACAGCGACTGATGAGAAACAGGCGGGGGAATAGTCACCCATCAATTCTTCGCATATAATATTGCATTATTAATAATTCACCTTAGCATTTAAAACAGATTTACCCCGCCACAATTTTTTTGTCAAACAATTTTATAACCAAATGATCATTGATGTTGCCGAAAAGGTTATTACCTCTCCATCTCCATCTATTAAGTCCGTAGGTAAGTTTAATTTTTTATCACAAAAATCAACTACTTGAATTTTTCCTTAAAATAATTTCATGGCTTCGATCAGCTATTTTTTCATTTTTATATCATTAAATAACGCCCCTCACCCTATTGAAAAGAAATTAAATAAAAGTAAGATTAGCGCGTTCAATTTGCGGAAGTTCTATGCCTTCCGTCTGAACAAGGGTCACTCCCTGGTGTTTGCTATTTTAGCGACCTGACCTTTATGGTCAGGTTTTTTCTTCTGAGAGACTTCCTGTTATAAAAAAGCGTTATGTTGTCTTTTGATAAAAAACGCGCCGCCTGCATCAGGGATACAGGTAATTTATCGCATAAATTATTTCTGGAATAAGCAGTCGGGCCGCCTGTAAATTTCTTTGTTGTAAACGGCCTGATTTCCTCTCGCGTTAAGCTTACCTTGCAAACAGCGTCTACACTCCCCTTTTGCGACAACGCCAACACTAAAGGGAGTACTGCATGTCAAAGAAAGCCCTTATCGCCGGGATCAGTGGCGTCATCGGAACCGCAACGGCTGAGCGTCTGCTGGCGGATGGCTGGGAAGTTTATGGTCTGTCACGCGGCCGTACGCCCGTGCCGCAAGGCTGTCATGCGCTTAACGCCGACCTGACCTCCGCAGAATCGGTTAACGACGCGCTGAAAGCGATTCAGCCCGATGCGCTGTTTTTTAGCGTCTGGGCGCGTCAGGAGACAGAGAAAGAGAATATCCGCGTTAACGGCGCGATGGTGCGCAACGTTATCGAGGCGCTGGGCGATCGGCTGCGCGGCAGTCACGTTGCGCTGGTGACCGGTCTTAAGCACTATCTGGGTCCGTTTGACGCCTATGGCAAAGGCGCGGTGCCATTGACGCCGTTTCGTGAAGAGCAGGGACGACAGCCGGTGGATAACTTCTACTACGCGCAGGAAGATGAGCTTTTCGCCGGGGCAGAAAAATATGGCTACCAGTGGAGCGTGCATCGCCCCCACACCGTAATCGGCTACGCGCTGGGCAATGCGATGAACATGGGGCAAACCCTGGCGGTCTATGCATCTCTGTGCAAATTCCACAATCTGCCGTTTATTTTCCCTGGTTCGGCGGCGCAGTGGCATGGCATCACTGATATGAGCAGCGCCTCGCTGGTGGCAGAGCAGCTGGAGTGGGCAACGCGCGCGCCCGGCGCGCAGAATCAAGACTTCAACACCGTTAACGGCGATGTGTTCCGCTGGAAATGGATGTGGGGTGAAATCGCCGCTTACTTTGGTATTGAGGCGCAGCCGCTGCCGGAAGAAATTCAGCCGCTGGAGCAGCGCATGACTGACGCAGAAGCGCAGTGGCGAGCGGTGGCGCAGCATTATCAGCTACGCGAGCAGGATATTCATCGACTGGTCTCCTGGTGGCACACCGATGCAGACTTAGGCCGCCCGATGGAGGTATTTACGGATATGAGCAAGAGCCGTAAAGCGGGCTTTACTGGCTATCACAGCACGCGCGACGATCTTTTCGCGCTGTTCGATCGTCTCAAACAGGAAAAACTGATCCCGGCATAATCACTGTCCCGCCAGCGGGCGGGACAGTTCATCCTCAGGCGTCGTCCTGCGCCACGCGTACCACGGTTTTACCGAAATTTTTCCCTTCCAGCATCGCGAAGAACGCCTTCGGCGCATTTTGCAGCCCGTCAACGACGTGTTCGCGATAGCGAATTTCCCCTTTCTCTACCCACGGCGCCATTACGTCTAAGAATTCCTGATAGCGATGACCGTAGTCGTTGAAGATAATAAATCCCTGCACCCGCAGGCGTTTTTTCAGAATGGTCGCCATCAGCAGCGACAGCCGATCCGGCCCGTCCGGCAGATCGGTAGCGCTATAGCCGGAAACGAGGCCGCAAACCGGAATGCGCGCTTTGGTATTAAGCAGCGGCAGTACGGCATCAAAGACTTTACCGCCGACGTTCTCATAATAGATGTCGATACCGTCCGGGCAGGCTTTTTCCAGCTGTTGCGCCAGATCGTCCTGATAATGATCCAGGCAGAGGTCAAAGCCCAGCACCTCTACGGCATGACGACACTTCTCTTCGCCGCCTGCAATGCCAATGACGCGACAGCCCTTTTTCTTGCCAATCTGGCCGACCGTTGCCCCCACCGGACCGGTGGCGGCGGCGACCACAAGGGTTTCGCCTGGCTGCGGCGCGCCGATATCCAGTAATCCCATATAGGCGGTAAAACCTGGCATACCCAGCACGCCCAGCGCCCAGGAAGGATTCGACAGATCGTTGCCCAGCTTTCTCACCTCAGAGGCAGGCGCAACAGAATAAGTCTGCCAGCCGCCGTTCGACAGTATCCAGTCGCCAGGCTGGAAATCAGCATGGCGTGACTCTACGACTCGACTTACCGTGCCGCCGACCATTACCTCACCCAGTTTGACCGGCTCGGCATAGGATTTCGCATCGCTCATGCGCCCGCGCATGTAGGGATCGAGTGACAGATAAACGGTGCGCAGTAGCAGATCCCCTTCATTCAGCGACGGTAAAGGCAATTCGCCAAATTCAAAGTTCTCCTGCACCGGTTTACCATGCGGACGCGAGGCCAGTTTCCAGCCCTGATTTTGCGGTTTTGCCATTATTTCCTCCGTTTGTGAAAGCCTGATGCTCCTCTTGAGGCTAACAGAGGCTGAGAAACTTGCCTGGCAGGAATGGCTTTCTCTGTTTCTCGCCATCCGCGCTCACAGGCGGTTAACCGCTAATCTCTTGATTTCAGTCAATTGTCTGCGGTCAGTAATGTGACCTGCCCGACAGAACCGCAGCGGCAATACGCGGGATGGTAATGGGAATTTTGCTAATCAAGGATGTGACTATGACACAACGTATGATTCTGAATGAGACCGCTTTTTTCGGCGCTGGCGCCATTCGTCACCTGCCGGAGGAGGTGCAGCGACGCGGCCTGACCAAAGCGCTGATCGTAACCGACAAGGCGCTGGTGGCGGCTGGCGCGGTGAAGCGCGTGACCGATATTCTGGACGCCCATCAGCTTCACTGGGCGCTGTATGATGAGGTGGTGCCTAATCCGACCATTGCCGTGGTGCAGCGCGGCGTGGCAGTCTTTAAGCAGGCTGAAGCCGACTATCTGATAGCGATTGGCGGCGGTTCGCCGCAGGACACCAGTAAAGCGATCGGCATCATCATTAATAATCCGGAATTTGAGGACGTGCGTAGCCTTGAAGGGTTTGCGCCGACGCGCAACCCCAGCGTCACGCTGATCGCCATCCCAACCACGGCGGGGACCGCCGCAGAAGTCACCATTAACTATGTGATCACCGATGAAGAGAGGCGTCGGAAGTTTGTCTGCATCGACCCGCACGATATTCCTGAAGTAGCAATCATCGACGCGGAAATGATGGCCAGCATGCCGCCGGCACTCAAGGCCGCGACCGGCATTGACGCTCTGACGCATGCGATTGAAGGTTACATTACCCGTGGCGCATGGACCCTGACCGATATGCTGCATCTGAACGCCATCAAGATTATCAGTCAGTCACTGCGCGACTCGGTTAAAGGAGAGATGCAGGCGGTTGAGCAGATGGCGCTCGGTCAGTATGTTGCCGGAATGGGATTTTCTAACGTGGGTCTGGGTCTGGTGCATGGCATGGCGCATCCGCTGGGCGCGTTTTACAATGTGCCGCACGGCGTCGCCAATGCCATTCTGTTGCCCACCGTTATGGCCTGGAACGCGGATTACACCGGCGAGAAGTATCGGGAGATAGCGCGAGCGATGGGGGTAAACGACGTTGAGTCTATGTCGCTGCCACAGGCGCGGCGCGCCGCCGTGGACGCGGTAAAACAGCTGTGCCGCGATGTCGGCATTCCGGCCTCGCTGCGCGACGTCGGGCTGAAGGTTGACGATATTCCTGCCCTGGCGCAGGCCGCGCTCGACGACGTTTGTACCGGCGGAAATCCGCGGGAAGCCACTCTGGAAGACATTAAGACGCTTTATCTGCAAAGCTGATGCTTTATGCCGCCGTCATGGCGGCATTTTCACCCTCTTTTTCCTCTGCTTGTGCTGTTCCTCACTGGTTTATTTTTTAACCCGTTTTACCGTGGTTTACACAAATGCTACAAGCGAAGCCGTGCGGCTGATATTCTTGCTGCCCTGGTTTTATGATTGACGAGGGAAAACATGAAACGTATCGCCATTGAGATGGATGAAGTCATTATCGACTTGAACCACAAATTAACCACTACCCCGGCTTCACAGCCTAACCAGCCTGCGGGAACGCAACCGCAGCAGACGCGCGCTACGCTGTTTGCTGAGATAGAAGAGCTGATCGGTGAAGAGAGCTTTTATGCCGGACTCCCGGCTCAGCCCGATGCGCAGCGCGTTATTGAACGCCTGGCGCAGGAGTATGAGATTTTTATCACCACCACCGCCGTAGAGTTTCCCCGCTCGCTGACCGCGAAGCTGGAATGGCTCAAAGCGAACTTCCCCTGTATCAGCCCGATGAATATCATCTGCTGCGGCAGCAAAGGGATCCTGAACGCTGACTATCTGATTGATACCGACGTACAGCATTTTTCACAGTTTGCCGGTGAAAGCATCTTGTTTACCACTGCGCAGAATCAGCAGGAAACGGGCTACTCGCGCGTTGATAACTGGCGTGATATTGAGCGCCGTTTTCTCTGATGCTGACCAGCTTCGCCATGCGCCTTCGCGCGTGGCAGCCCTTGCGCCGGAAGGATTTGGCGCGTTTTCACGGGCCAGTTTCAGCCTGAAATCGCCCGTAACGTTGAGTTGTCGGCGTCCGTGGCTATTTCTTTAACATCCTGACGGCTTTTACTTGATCTGGATCACTATTTTCCGCATAGTGCGCAGCAAAACCACTATAACGATGCGGAGTATTGATGAGCCTCTATCAACATATGCTGGTGTTCTATGCCGTTATGGCTTCGATTGCCACGCTAATCACTTTTTTCATCGCAAAGGATAAGCTGTCAATTCGCGCGCTAAGCGCTTTTCTGGTCGGCGCGACCTGGCCGATGAGCTTCCCCGTCGCCCTGATGTTCGCCCTGTTCTGATTTTGCAAGCCGCCCCGGCGGCTTCACACTGATTTTTCGACACTTTCCCGCCGCCAGCTACACTTATCTGTACGCCTCTGGTTGTACGACAGACCACCGACGTTTGTTTGCTTTCTTCATCTCATCACAAGGAGCGGATATGCGTTTTCTCATCTTTACCCTGTTTGTTACCCTGCTGAGCGCCTGTAACTCCGGCCCGCTGGCCCCTGAAAAACCCGTGCCTTCTGGCGAAACGCGGCAGCAGACCTGCCAGCCCGGCACAACTCCCAGCCAGAACGACTGCGGTCATTTCCCGGAACCGGAATTTCATTAACGCGGAAGAATATAAAAGAGAAAGTCGCGTCAGCCGGGACTGGCTGACGCGAGAGGCATTACGAGCGGGGTTTTGGCGAGTTCACCTGACTGGCCTCACCCTGCGTTGAGCCAAGCTCTGCGCCAGTGGTGGGATTCAGGCTGCGGTCAGACGCCGTACGGTTTGCCATATTTTCCAGGTCAGACGCCTGGTCGGACGGCAGATTGACGGTCGCCCCGCCGTCGCCGCCGTCGACAGCCGGTGACGGATCGGCCACATACTCGAAGTTCTCGTCAGCATTCCAGCTTCCGCGAATATCTCCTTCGCCCGCCGACATGTTGTAGTAAACATTGGAATACTGCTCAATCGGCGGCAATTTGCCCGGCGGAAAATTGTTGCGAATTGAGTAGAGCGCCTTTTCAAAAGAGATCTGGTGCGCCACTTCACGCGTCATCAAAAAGCCCAGCGCGTCTTTGACGCCAACATCGTCTGTCATATTAATGAGGCGCTCATAAAGAATTTTCGCGCGCGCCTCAGCAGCAATGTTCGAACGTAAATCTGCCGTGACTTCTCCGATGGTATCGATATAGGCCGCCGTCCAGGGTACGCCGCCAGAGTTGGTTAACGGCGGCCCACCGCCATACAGCAGTGAGGTTAAGTGGCTGTCATTACCGGCGCCCGTAATGGTGCGGTAGAGTTCGCCCTCTTCTTCGGTGCCCTCGGCAAGTTTCCCTTTTGCGCCTTTATTCAGCATCCCCACCAGGGAGCCGATAATCTCAAGGTGACTCAATTCTTCCGTGGCGATATCCATCAGCATATCTTTACGGCCTGGATCATCGTCGCCCAGACCCTGGGTGAAGTAGCGACACGCTGCCGCAAGCTCACCCTGTGGCCCGCCAAACTGCTCAAGCAGCAGGTTAGCCAGGCCGGGGTTAGGCTTCTCAACCCGGACCGTATACTGCAATTTCTTCACATGTCTGAACATTGCTCTTTCCTTTCCAGTTAGATGTCGCCCTTGTTATGGGGCTGGCTCAGGCGTTATTTTTTCGCTTCTACGCCTTCAGCCGCGTCGCGCGTCATAAATTGCTGAGTGACGTCCGGCAGATGGGTCAGGCACCATTCGGCCATAGCAATTTCCTGCTCGCGGATCTGCTCAAAAATCCGTACGCCTTCTTCATCGCCCACCAGCTGCGCGGCGGCAATCAGCGAGGTGTAGTTAGCAATTTCGAACTGCTCAAAGACATAGCCGCTGATCGCGCCTTTTACGACTTCGTCATCGGCGAACATTCCGCCCATTGCCTGACCTAGCGCAGAGAGCTTGCCTATTGCATCTTTAAAGGCGGAGCGAGAGGTGTCATTACGGTCGATAACGGTCTGTAACAGGCTCTGCTGCTGACGCGTTTCTTCGATATGCTGCTGAATGCGCGCTTTTAAATCCGGATAGTGCTCAAGACGGGCAGCCATTTTTTCCAGCATGCTTTCTGCCTGTTTTTCCATTGCGTGAGCATCTTTCAACCAGGCAAGATAATTTTCTTCGTGTGTCATGATTCACCTCTTGGAAAATAGTGTGCAGCAAAATCATTACATCAAAACGGTGTGTTAGCTGGTTTTCTCAGCAATAACATTCAGCTTTTCATCCGTGGCTTTTTCTTCCTTCAGCGTTTCAGCCAGTAATTTCGCCGCTTCGTCAAAGCCCAGTCTTTTCGCCATCGCCGTCAGCGTGCCGTAGGTCGCAATTTCATAGTGTTCAACTTTTTGCGCCGCGCCAATTAATCCCGCGTCACGCACCGGACCCGCTTCAACAGATTCAATAATCTCCTGCGCTTCTTCCACCAGGCCTTCAAGGGCATGACATTTCATACGACGAATACGCAGTTCTTCAGTTTTTTCAACAATTTGGTCAAGACGTTCGATCTGGCCACGCGTCTCTTCCAGGTGCGTTTCAAAGGCGGCTTTTAACGATTCGTCTGTGGCAGCCCGCGCCATTTTAGGCAGCGCACGAGTAATCTGTTTTTCCGCACTATAAACATCAGAAAGATCGTGAATAAAAAGATCGACCAGTGTTTTAATCGCCATTACAGGTTCCTCTTAACAGATTATGTGAGTGCTTTCCTGGCCAGGACGCTACAGAAATTAATAATAGATGCTAAGTACAATTGCGCAAATTTAATAAAAGCGGAGCGCGTAGAAAAAGCGAATTGATTATTAAGGAATATTCTTATTTATCCCTGTATTGCCGCCTCACTTAAATAACCGCTTTGCCCTGTGGAGAACACACTAACGGCGACTTTCTTTGCGGCTCGCTTATTTGGCGCGGCGGTTTCCCTTAAACAGAAATAATTTCTGCTCATTTATTAACGTTCAGTTATTTAGCGCACCTATAAATAGTCGCGTCGCGAAACTTTTGCCTGACTTTACAGAGACCGCCTGAGTGATTAGAGTAGCGCGCAGACATCAGCGGCTTACCCGCCTGATGCGTAAGCGTTAACGTTATCCAACGCACCACAGCGGCATTGCCGCACTTTGTGATGCGGATCTTATGAGCCTTCAACAGATTTCTGCTACCCGCGCTTCGCGCTTTACACAGTCTGGTTTTTTTCTGCTGGTTTTACTGCTGACCGCCGCGAATCTGCGCGCGCCGATCACCGCGGTCGGGCCGGTGCTGGAAAACATCCGTCACGCCTTTGGTTTAAGCGCTGCGGCGGCTGGTTTTTTTAACTTTATCCCGTTAATCCTGTTCGCCCTGCTGGCGCCCGTTGCCTCGCTGGCAGGCAATCGCTTTGGGCTGGAGCGCAGCCTGTGGAGCGCTCTGCTGCTTATTACGTCTGGCTCCGTCGCGCGCTGGTTCCCCAGTGAAATCATGCTGTGGGCAGGCACGTTGATGCTCAGCGCCGGTATTGCCGCTGCCAATGTGCTGTTGCCCCCGCTGATTAAGCGTGACTTTACGCAGCACACCGCAAAATATATCGGACTCTATGCCGCAACCATGTCGCTTACCGCCAGCTTTGCCTCCGGCATCGCCGTGCCGCTGGCGGCGGTTTCATCCGCAGACTGGCGGCTTTCTCTGGGGGTCTGGGCCATACCGGGCATGATAGCGCTGCTGGCCTGGCTGCCGCTGCTGTCATCGCGCGCGGCCAGCCCGACGCACAGCGTTCAGCCAGCCTCGGCTGTCACCGTCAGCTCTCCCTGGCGTTCGGCAATCGGCTGGCAGGTTTCGCTGTTTATGGGGCTACAGTCGCTGGCTTTTTATACGCTTATCGACTGGTTTACGCCCTATGCCCAGGCGACGGGCTTTAGCCAGGCAGAGGCTGGCTGGCTTCTGTTTCTCTATCAGGCGATCGCGATTGTGGCCAATCTCGGTTGCATGGTGGCGTTGAAGCGACTGCGCGATGCGCGCGTGACGGCCTTTATCGCCTCCGCGGCGATTTTTTGCGGCGTCACGGGACTGTTGCTGTTGCCAGTGCTGGCGGCGCTGTGGCTGACGATTGCCGGATTAGGCGCAGGCGCGTCGCTGGTGCTTTGTCTGTCGCTGTTTAACCTGCGCGCGCGCGATCATCGCCAGGCGTCGCAGCTCTCCGGTATGGCGCAGTGCATAGGCTATGCGCTGGCGGCGACCGGTCCGCTCTGCTTCGGCATGTTGCATGAGCTGAGCGCCAGCTGGACCCTGCCGCTGGCTCTGCTGGCGGTGACCAGCCTGCTGCAAATGGTGCTGGCGCCGCTGGCAAGCAGTGCCCGACAAATGTCCTGACGCTTAGTCGTCGCACGCCTGGGGCAAATCATAGTGAACGGCCAGCCAGATGGTTGGCTCTTTGTCGCTGGTCCAGTTAACGCGGTGGCGCAGCTGCGCGGGGAGATGCACGAAGTCACCGGCGCGCAGCACGCGCTCCTGCTCCTCGTGCTCGATTTGCAGGCCCGCCGCACCCTGCATCACCAGGACCCATTCGCCCTGCGGCTGGCTGTACCAGAAGTCAGGCGGACTCGCCTGTCCGGTAGAGATAATACGCTCAATGCGGACATCGGGTCGGGATAGCAGCTCCTCAAATGTCTCTTGTGTGCCGCGCTCAGCGGCTTCAGGAAAATGGCTAAACAGGTTAGTTAACATAGCGACCTCTCTGTGGCGATAAAGAGTATTGCCTGAACGGTAGAAGTAAACGCGCCCGATTTCACACATTTTGTACAGGTCGCATTGATTCAGCGCCTGAGGACGTTCATTATCCGCCGCCAGTGGCTTAAGAAATGGAGATTCACCTGTGACCGAACTCGACAACGCTCTGCTGGAAACCCTGCTGGATCAGGTTCGTCCGCTCACCGCGCAAGGCAAGGTCGCCGACTATATTCCCGCGCTGGCCGAGGTGCCTGCCCATGCGCTGGGTATCGCTATCGCGACGCCGGATGGACAAATCTGGCAGGCCGGCGATGCACAGACTCGCTT
Organism: Candidatus Pantoea deserta; assembly: GCF_003813865.1. GTDB lineage: Bacteria > Pseudomonadota > Gammaproteobacteria > Enterobacterales > Enterobacteriaceae > Pantoea > Pantoea deserta. The sequence continues at coordinate 107,498 of NZ_RMVG01000016.1, read as the reverse complement.
TTCGATTCAGTCGATTTCCAAGGTCCTGTCGCTGAGCGTCGCGCTGACGCGCTACAGCGACGACGAACTCTGGCAGCGCGTCGGCAAAGAGCCTTCCGGTCAGCCGTTTAATTCCCTGGTGCAGCTGGAACTCGAGCACGGCAAACCGCGCAACCCCTTTATCAACGCCGGCGCGCTGGTGGTATGCGATATGCTGGAAACGCGTCTGACCGCGCCGCGCCAGCGCATGCTGGAGATTGTGCGCCAGCTGAGCGGGCAGAGTGACATCCAGTATGATCGCCACGTCGCCCGCTCAGAGTACGAATATTCCGCTCGTAATGCCGCCATCGCCTGGCTAATGAAATCTTTCGGCAATTTCCATAACGATGTCAGTGAAGTGTTACAAACCTATTTTCACTACTGCGCGCTGTCGATGAACTGCATTGAGCTGGCGCGCAGCTTTGTTTACCTGGCGAATCAGGGTAAGACAGCAGATGGCGTGCCGATCATTTCGCCGCGCCAGGCGAGGCAAATTAATGCGCTGATGATCACCAGCGGCATGTACGATGGCGCAGGCGAATTTGCCTGGCGCGTCGGTATGCCAGCGAAATCCGGCGTCGGCGGCGGCATTATCGCCATCATTCCCAATAAAATGAGCATCGCCGTCTGGTCGCCCGGTCTCGATCGCATCGGCAATTCGCTGGCCGGAACCGCCGTGCTGGAGCTGCTCAGCGAACGTCTCGGTAGCTCGGTTTTCTGAGTCCGTTATTGACCTGTAAGCGCAAAGGCTAAGAATTTTTCCAGATTTAGCCCCGTTCTGGACCGCAACGCGGTAAAATGCCGCCTGACGTTTACCGGCCAGTGATGTTTTCATGACCTTTTTTACCCCATTGCAACAACGATTAAGCGCCTGCCTGGCTATCCTGGCGGTGCTGCTGCTGTTTGTCGCGCCCGTGGTATCAAAGGATCTAATGGCCAGCCAGCACGATGCAATGTCAGATCGGATGATGATGTCGCATAGCGCTGAGGCGATGCCGATGATGCACCACAGCGCAGAGGGCATGATGTCCCCGGATCACAGCATGTCGGGCGAAGAGAGTTTCGCCTGCGGCTACTGTGAACTGCTGGTGCATGTGCCGCTGATGCTCTGGACCGCCGTTCCCCTGATCTGGCTAATGCTGCTGATTTCACGCTCGCCGCCGCCGTTGCGAACGCTTCCGCCGCTGCGGCAGCGTGAAATCCGCGTCTATCGGCCTCGCGCCCCGCCTTCCCGCCGCGCTTTTTAATCAGCATGCCTGCATGTCTGCCGCATAACGCGGCGGAGACAGGCTCGTTTTTAACTGAATAAAACTGGATGCGCTATGTCATCAATTCGGGAAACGGCACGGCCGCGCGGTTCGCTATTTAACTTGCTGCGCCGCCTGCACTTCTACATCGGGCTGTTTATCGCGCCCTTTATCTTTATCGCTGCGCTGACGGGCACGCTGTATGTGCTCACGCCGCAGATGGAGCATGCGCTTTACGCTTCCGCGCTGACCACTCAGCCCCAGGGCGAGGCCCGCTCTCTCTCTGCGCAAATCACTGCGGCGCGTCAACATATCGGCGAGTCGGCGCGCATCTATGCGGTGCGTCCCGCTCCAGGCCCAGAGGATACGACGCGCGTACAGTTCAGCCAGCGCGATCTCGGCGCGTCAGAATCGCGCTCGGTGTTTATCGATCCCTATACCTTACAGGTGAAGGGCGATATGACCGTTTACGGCACCAGCGGCGTGCTGCCGCTGCGGATGTGGCTCGATCAGCTGCATCGCGGCCTGCTGCTGGGCGATGTCGGACGTATCTACAGCGAGCTGGCCGCCTCCTGGCTGTGGGTGGCCGCGCTGGGCGGTATCCTGCTGTGGCTCGGCACGCGGCCGCGTCGACAGCGAAAGACGCCGCGCGCCGGCTTCGCGCTTACCCGGCACTGGCACATTACGCTGGGTCTGGTTCTGGCGCTGGGTCTGGTGTTTTTCTCCGTGACGGGTCTCACCTGGTCGCAGTGGGCAGGCGGCAACATTGATAAAATGCGCAGCGATTTAGGCTGGCTGACGCCGCAGGTGCGCACCGCCCTGAATGCGAACGCGCCCGCCGCCAGCGCCGATCCTCATGCTGAGCACCAGACGATGCCGCACATGGACGGCATGGATATGAGCGGCATGACGATGCCCGCCGTGGCGGCAAAAGCGGTCAATGCTGCCGATGCGGACTGGGACAGCGTGCTGAGCGCGGCGCGCCGCAACGGCATTCAGGCCGCTAAGGTCGAACTGCGTCAGCCAGCGGGTGAAGGCCAGGCCTGGACGGTGAGCGAAATAGATCGCAGCTGGCCAAGCCAGGTGGACGCCGTCTCGGTCGATCCCGTGAATTTTGCCATTGTCGATCGCGTTGAGTTCGCCCATTTCCCGCTGGTGGCGAAGCTGACGCGCTGGGGCGTGGATGCCCATATGGGCGTGCTGTTTGGCTTACCTAATCAGCTGCTGCTCGCCCTTTTCGGCTTTGGCCTGTGCGCCATGATTGTGCTGGGCTACCGCATGTGGTGGATGCGTCGTCCGGCGCTGCCTGCGCAAAATCCGGCGCAAACGCTCCTGAGCGCCTGGCTGGCGCTGCCGCGCTATGCGCAGGGAGCCTCACTGATTGTCGCGCTGGCGCTGGGCACGGCGCTGCCGGTTATGGGCATCAGTTTGCTGCTGTTTATCGCGATCGATGTCGTGCGCTGGCGTGATGCGCAGCGTGATGCGCGGCCGCAGCCGGTAACGCCGCTGGAGCAACAGTCGCCGCTGGGCATCGTGCGCGGCCGCTTTGCTGCAAAACAGAAAGAGATGCGCTACTTTCTGCGCAGCGTGGGCATTCTGTGGCTGATTGTGGGCACGGTGATGGGCAAAGCCATTATCAGCGGCGTTATTGAACAGTATCAGATCCCCTTCAGCGACTGGTCGCTGATGATGTATGTCACCCAGGCGCTAATGGTTATTCTCTATACCTCTGTCTTTACCGGCCTGATGTCGATACCGCTGTGGTATTTCTTCCTCGGCGAGAGCGACGAACAGGGTAAATAAAGCCTGGCGGCTGCCCGTCCTTACAGGCGGGCAGCTTGTTCAAAAAAGTTGAACACTCCCAACAACCAGCCCACCTTATCATCTTATTTAATCGGTTTATCATCTCTTTAAACGCCTTTAACAGGAGAAGATGATGAACGTTGTTCGCGCCCATCGTGGCCAGCTTTTCGAGTACGGTCCTTTTACCATTCGCCGCCTGCGGCCCGGTGAGCAATTCGGACCGCTGGCGATTGTCGATATGACGACGCTGAAGCTCGGCGCGCGTATTCCGATGCACGAGCACGTCAACGACGATATTCTCAGCTATGTGTGGCGCGGGTCCGTACAGCACACCGACGCCGACGGCGCACGCACGCCTCTGTCAGCCAAACGCGTCATGGTGGTGAATGCAGGGGAAGGACTTCGGCATGAAGAAGCTGCGCCGCTGATCGAAGCCGAAGTATTACAGGCGTTTATTCGCCCGGCGCAGGCAGGCGGCGAAGCGAAAACCCAGCTGCTGGAGCGCGCTGACGGCATTACGCATAATGCCTGGTCGTGGCTGGCAGGGCCTGAAGGCAGCGCCGCGCCGTTAACGCTGCGCCAGGCGGTGCATATCTATGATGTGCGTCTGGAACGCGGCAAATCCATCGAGGTTCCTGCGGTCCCAGGCTTTGCGCCCTGGCTGGCGGTGCTGGATGGCGTTGTGACGCTGGACGGTCAGCGCCTGCATAAAGGCGACGTTGCCGGAGATAGCGCCGCCTTGCCTTTTATCACCGCCGAACGGGATGCCACGCTCATCTGTTTTCTGGTCGATGCCGAGGCATCAGGCGTGATGAGCGGAACCGTTAGCGGCAGCTAAAGTAAAAGGGGTTAAGCGCGGAGGACAAGGGCCAGGGCGGGAAAGAAAGCGCGATCGCAACGCGTCAGATATTAAACCTGACGCGAGCGACGGTATTCCCGCCTCTGACCTGTCAACTACCGTTGGGGCCTCAGACCGGATGATGAAGAAGCGCCAGCCTGTGTTTAAACTGACGCACCTCTTCACGCGACCAGTAACGCTGTCTGAAAGGCCGGTTTTCCAGCGGCTCCGGCAGCGGCACCCCTTCCAGCGTGCCCTGGTTACAGTAGGCTCGCACCAGTCGTGGCGGCGACACGTTGAGATAGCGTGCGACTTCCGGAAGTGTCATTAACTCACTTTTCACGTTCATCTCCTTTTGCGAATGGATTTATCCATATTTAGACCCTTTTGAGATGAGATTTTTGATCTGACTCAGTGAGCAAGTGATTATTTTATGAGCCAGGCGTAAAAATTACGCTTTCATAAACTGGCGAAGCGGCACCTTGTCGCCCAGGCTTGTTATTCTCTCTTTTGGTGCGCGAGGATGCGTGAAACGACTTCAGCTACTACTGTGCAGCGCGCTGCTTTCCCCTTTTGCCAGCGCGCATACGGTTGAAACAGGCAAACCCCTGCCGCTGGTATTTATCGCTAATCAAGGCGAGCTGGTTATGCAGCAGCAGGCGCTGGTTTATCAGCGCTGGAGCAGTCAGTCACTGACCGGCAAGGTCAGAATGGTGATTCACGTTGCCGGTCGTCTGTCGGCCAAAGAGCAAAATGCGCCGCTTATCGCCGCGATTCAGCAGGCGGACTTTCCCCGCGCCCGCTTTCAAACCACCACCATTGTGAATACGGACGACGCCATTCCCGGCAGCGCCATCTTTGTCAGGCGCAGTATTGAATCCAGCAAGCGTGATGCGCCCTGGCAGCACTTTATTATTGACAGCAGCGGGGTGGCGCAGTCCAGCTGGCAGCTCGCGCCGCATGGCTCTGCCGTGGTGATCCTGGACAGGCAGGGCGTGGTGCGCTTCGCTAAAGAAGGGGCGCTGACGCCGCAGGAGATTAAACAGACCCTGACGCTGGTGAATCAGTTAATCGCGGATACGCCGACAGCGGCCGCACTTAGTTCGTGAATAAAATTATTGTTTTATTGTCACTTATTTCTCTTTTAGCCTTTATTTCGACTACGCTTTATCTCACCGCAGCGTCAAAACAAAACGATAAAGCTAAGCTCATTGCGGCCATTAATAAAACAGGCTCTCTTTTTAAAATGATGGCTCTCTTTGCGCCACTTTGTTCATTGCAATTACGACAGGCCGACGCGCTCAACTGCATGTAAGGACTGCCATCATGACTATTTTTGCTGAAAGAGATCCAACCCTTATTCCCAGCGATCCCCTGATGCTACTGAACGACATCGAACAGCGCCTCGATCGGCTGCTGCCGGTTGAGAGCGAACGCGACTGTGTGGGGCTTGCCATGCGCGAAGGCGCGCTGGCGCCGGGGAAACGCATTCGACCGGTCTTGCTGATGCTTGCCGCGCAGGATCTGGGCTACCGCGATGACCAAAACGGCCTGCTGGATATAGCCTGCGCTATCGAGATGGTTCATGCCGCCTCGCTGATCCTTGACGATATTCCCTGCATGGATGACGCCGAGCTGCGGCGCGGCCGCCCGACAATACATCGTCAGTTCGGCGAACCCGTCGCCATTCTGGCCGCGGTGGCGCTGCTGAGCCGCGCCTTTGGTGTCATTGCCCTGGCCGAGGGCATAAACAGTCAGGCGAAGACGCAGGCCGTCGCGGAGCTCTCCCATGCGGTGGGTATTCAGGGACTGGTGCAGGGGCAATTTCGTGACCTGACCGAGGGCAACCAGCCGCGCAGCGCCGACGCGATTCAACTCACCAATCACTTCAAAACCAGCGCCCTGTTTAGCGCGGCGATGCAGATGGCCTCGATTGCCGCAGGCGCGCCGCTGGACGCGCGAGAAAAGCTGCACCGCTTCGCGCTGGATCTCGGCCAGGCCTTTCAGCTGCTGGACGATTTAACCGACGGTCAGAGCGATACCGGCAAAGACCCCTGTCAGGATGCGGGTAAATCAACGCTGGTTAATATGCTGGGCTGCCAGGTAGTAGAAAAGCGCCTGCGCGATCATCTGAATCGCGCTGACCGTCACCTTGCTTCCGCCTGTACCAGCGGTTATTCCACCCGGCATTTTGTTCAGGCCTGGTTCGACAAAAAACTCGCTTCGGTCCGCTGACCGCGCGTTTGCCGTCTGCATTCCGTTTGAATACAGGGAACAGCTATGAAGGACACGGACCTGACGAAACGCAAAAACGACCACCTGGACATCGTGCTGCGCAATACCGCGCCCGCGCCAGGCGGGTTTGCTCGCTGGCAATTTACCCACTGCGCGCTGCCTGAACTGCATCTCGATGATATCGATCTGCGTACCCGGCTCTTTAACCGCACCATGCAGGCGCCCTTTCTTATCAGCTCCATGACCGGCGGCGCGGCGCGCGCGTTAACCATTAACCACCATCTCGCCGAAGCCGCGCAAACGCTGGGCCTGGCGCTGGGCGTCGGCTCGCAGCGCGTGGCGCTGGAAAGCGACAACAATTTTGGTCTGACGCGCGAGCTGCGTCGTATTGCCCCTGACATTCCGCTGCTGGCGAATCTCGGCGCCGCGCAAATTCTGGGCGAATCAGGCCGTAAGCTGGCGCTCAGTGCCGTTAATATGATCGAAGCCGATGCGCTGATCGTGCATCTCAACCCCCTTCAGGAAGCGCTTCAGCACGGCGGCGATCGCGACTGGCGCGGCGTGCTACAGGCAATTGCGCAGCTGGTGGAACAGCTGGACGTGCCGGTGGTGATTAAAGAGGTCGGGGCTGGTATCTCTGCGCCAGTCGCGCAGCGGCTGGCCGAGGTCGGCGTCAGCATGATTGATGTCGCGGGCGCAGGCGGCACCAGCTGGGCAGCCGTTGAAGGCGAACGCGCCAGCACGGTGCAGCAGCGCGCGGTGGCGATGGCCTTCGCCAGCTGGGGGATCCCTACCGATGAGGCGCTGCGCGCAGTACGCGCCGCGCTTCCCGGTATGCCGCTAATCGCCTCAGGCGGTATCCGCGACGGTATCGATGCGGCAAAAGCGCTACGCCTCGGCGCGGATATTGTTGGTCAGGCGGCGGCGGTGCTCAGCAGCGCGCTGCACTCTGCGGAGGCGGTAACGATCCATTTTCAGACGCTGATCGAGCAGCTGCGCGTCGCCTGCTTCTGTACGGGCAGCGCCAATTTGCGACAGCTACGCCTTGCGCCGCTACAGCGCGCGGGAGAAGCAGCATGAGCCACTTCGCCATTATCGCGCCGCCCTTTTACAGCCATATGCGCGCGCTTCAGACGCTGGCGCAGGCGCTGATAGCGCGGGGCCATCGCATTACCTTTATTCAGCAGGCGGATGCCGCCGCGCTGCTCAGCGACAGCAATATCGGGTTTCACGCTATTGGGCAGGCGACGCACCCGGCAGGCAGCCTTAGTCATACCTTGCAGCTGGCCGCCCACCCTACCGGATTAGGCATCCTGCGGCTCATCCGCGATATGGCCAGCAGCAGCGATATGCTGTGCCGCGAGCTGCCCGCTGCGTTGCGCTCGCTGGGGATAGAGGGGCTGATTGTCGATCAGATGGCCCCGGCCGGCGGCCTGGTGGCTGACGCGTTGCGGCTACCCTTTGTCTCCGTGGCCTGCGCGCTACCGGTTAACCGCGAAGCGCATTTTCCGCTGCCCGTTATGCCTTTTTTGTGGGGCACTAACAGCGCCGCGCATGAACGTTTCGCCTCCAGCGAAAAAATTTACGACTGGATGATGCGCAGCCACGATCGGGTACTGGCGCGCCATGCTCGCGCGTTCGGCCTGTCCGGCCATCATCAGCCGCATCAGTGCCTGTCGCCGCTGGCGCAGATTAGCCAGCTGCCGCACGCGCTCGATTTTCCGCGCCGCGCGCTGCCTGAACACTTTCACGCCACCGGCCCGCTACGCGAAGCCCCTGGTCAGCCGGCCGCGCCGCTGTTCAGCAACGGCCCGCGACCACGCATTTTTGCCTCGCTCGGCACGCTGCAAGGCAGCCGCTACGGCCTGTTTAAAACCCTGGCGAAAGCCTGTCGCGAGCTGGATGCCGAACTGCTGATCGCCCACTGCGGCGGCCTCAGCGATTTTCAGGCCAGGAAACTGCTGCGCGCCGGCGCCGCGCGGGTCACCGACTTTGTCGATCAGCGCGCCGCGTTGGCGCAGGCGGATGTGGCCGTCACCCACGGCGGGCTGAACACGGTGCTTGACGCCGTCACGCACGCCACGCCGCTGCTGGCGATTCCGATCGCTTTCGATCAGCCGGGCATTGCCGCGCGGCTGGTGCATCATGGTCTGGGCATTCGCGCCTCGCGTTTCGCCACCAGCCATCAGCTTGCGCGCCATCTGCGTCATCTGCTGGAGGATGACGCCACCAGACAGCGTATGGCGTCGCTGAAGCCACAGCTAACCCACTGCGGCGGCGTTGAGCGCGCCGCCGAAATTACCGCGCGCGCGCTGCTGACGCGCCAGCCGGTTCGCGCGGAGAAACATTATGACATCGCAGTATGATCTGCTGCTTTTAGGGGCTGGTTTGGCAAACGGCCTGCTGGCGCTGCGGCTGAAACAGCGCCAGCCTCATTTGCGCGTGCTGGTGCTGGAAGCTGGCGCAAGGGCAGGCGGCAATCATACCTGGTGTTTCCATGCGGGCGATCTCAGCGAAGAGCAGCATCGCTGGATCGCGCCGCTGGTTGCGCACCACTGGCCGCACTACGAGGTCCGCTTTCCCCAACTGACCCGCCAGCTTAACAGCGGCTACTTTTGCATCAGTTCCGCGCGCTTCGATGAGGTGCTGCGCGCAGAGCTTGGCGATGCGCTGCGGCTTAATCAGACCGTAGCCTGTTACGGCGCCGATCATGTTCAACTTGCCAGCGGCGAGGTGCTGCGCGCGCGCGCCGTGATTGACGGCCGCGGCTACCAGCCTGACGCGGCGCTGCATATCGGCTTTCAGACCTTTGTCGGCCAGGAGTGGACGCTGAGCCGCCCCCACCGGCTGACAGGACCCGTTCTGATGGACGCAACCGTTGATCAGCAGGGCGGTTATCGTTTCGTTTATACGCTGCCGCTCTCTCCGACCCGCCTGCTGATTGAGGATACGCACTATATCGACAACGCCTCGCTGGCGGCGGCGCAGGCGCGTCAGAACATTTGCGATTACGCGGCGCGTCAGGGCTGGCAGCTGGAAACGCTGACGCGCGAAGAGCGCGGCGCGTTACCTATTACCCTGGCGGGCGATTTTAGCCGCTTCTGGCAGCATCGTCCGCCTGCCGTCGGGCTGCGGGCCGGACTGTTTCACCCCACCACCGGCTACTCTCTGCCGCTGGCGGTGTCGCTGGCAGACAGGCTGGCTGCGGAACAGCAGTTTTCCCCCGAAACGCTCGCGCCGCGTATTCAGCAATTCGCGCAGGCCGCCTGGCAGCGCCAGGGCTTTTTCCGCATGCTTAACCGCATGCTGTTTCTGGCAGGCGACGCGGATCAACGCTGGCGCGTTATGCAGCGCTTTTATGGCCTGCCGCAAGGACTGATTGCGCGCTTTTATGCCGGTCAGCTTACGCTGGCCGACCGCGCGCGCATTCTCAGCGGCAAACCACCCGTACCCGTACTGGCGGCGCTCCAGGCTATTCTCACTCACCCTTCCGGACGAAGAGCATCACGATGAAGCACACCACGGTAATTGGCGCAGGATTTGGCGGACTGGCGCTGGCGATTCGCTTACAGGCGGCGGGGATCCCGACGCGACTGCTGGAGCAGCGCGACAAACCAGGCGGCCGCGCCTATGTTTATCAGGATCAGGGCTTTACCTTTGATGCCGGTCCCACGGTGATCACCGATCCCACGGCGATCGAGGAGTTATTTACGCTGGCGGGCAAATCGATGCGCGACTATGTCGAACTGCTGCCGGTCACGCCTTTTTACCGGCTCTGCTGGGAGTCCGGCGAGGTCTTCGATTACGATAACGATCAGACAAGGCTGGAGGCGGAGATCCGCAAATTCAACCCGCGCGACGTGGCGGGCTATCAGCGCTTTCTCGACTATTCACGCGCCGTTTTCGCCGAGGGCTACCTGAAACTCGGCACCGTTCCCTTTCTGTCGTTTCGCGATATGCTGCGCGCCGCGCCGCAGCTGGCGCGCTTGCAGGCGTGGCGCAGCGTCTACAGCAAAGTGGCAGGCTTTATCGAAGATGACAAGCTGCGGCAGGCCTTCTCTTTCCACTCTCTGCTGGTCGGCGGCAACCCTTTCGCCACCTCGTCAATCTATACGCTGATCCATGCGCTGGAGCGCGAATGGGGCGTCTGGTTTCCGCGCGGCGGCACCGGCGCGCTGGTGCAGGGAATGATCAAACTGTTTCAGGACCTGGGCGGCACGCTGGAGCTTAACGCGCGCGTCAGCCGGATCGAGGCAAAAGGCGACAGCATATCGGCGGTTCATCTGGAGGATGGCCGGGTATTTGAGACGCGCGCCGTCGCCTCTAATGCCGATGTCGTGCATACCTATGGCGATCTGCTCCGCCAGCATCCTGCGGCAGCGGCCCAGGCCAGTAAGCTAAAAACCAGGCGCATGAGCAATTCGCTGTTTGTGCTCTACTTCGGCCTTAACCATCATCACGACCAGCTGGCGCATCATACCGTCTGCTTTGGTCCGCGCTACCGCGAGCTGATTGACGAGATCTTTAACCGCGACGGGCTGGCGGAAGATTTTTCCCTCTACCTGCACGCCCCCTGCGTGACCGATCCGTCGCTGGCCCCGCCGGGCTGCGGCAGCTACTACGTGCTGGCCCCGGTTCCTCATCTGGGTACCGCCGATATTGACTGGCATGTCGAGGGGCCACGGCTGCGCGATCGCATTTTCGCTTATCTGGAACAGCACTATATGCCCGGTTTGCGCAGCCAGCTGGTGACGCACCGCATGTTTACGCCGTTTGATTTTCGCGATGAGCTGAATGCCTGGCACGGATCTGCCTTCTCGGTCGAGCCGATTTTAAGGCAGAGCGCCTGGTTTCGCCCCCATAACCGCGACAGCCATATCCGCAACCTCTATCTGGTCGGCGCAGGCACCCATCCGGGCGCGGGCATTCCCGGCGTGATCGGCTCTGCCAAAGCCACCGCCAGTCTGATGCTGGAGGATCTGCATGAATAATCCCACCCTGCTGCATCACGCGGTCGAAACCATGGAGGTGGGTTCAAAGAGCTTTGCCACCGCCTCGAAGCTGTTTGACGCCAAAACCCGACGCAGCGTGCTGATGCTCTATGCCTGGTGCCGCCATTGCGATGACGTTATCGACGAGCAGGAACTGGGCTTCGCCAGCAATATCCCCTCGGCGCAATCGCCCCAGCAGCGTCTTGAAGATCTGGAGGCTAAAACCCGTCAGGCGTACGCAGGCGCGCAGATGCCTGAACCAGCGTTTGCCGCCTTCCAGGAGGTGGCGATCGCTCACGATATTTCACCCGCTTACGCCTTTGGTCATCTGGAAGGCTTTGCGATGGACGTGCGCGGCGCGCGTTACGAGACCCTTCAGGATACGTTACGCTACTGCTATCACGTTGCCGGCGTGGTCGGGCTAATGATGGCGCAGATTATGGGCGTGCGCGACGAGGCGACACTAGATCGCGCCTGCGATCTGGGCATCGCCTTTCAGTTGACCAATATCGCGCGCGACATTGTGGAGGATGCGCGGGCGGGTCGCTGTTATCTGCCGGAGAGCTGGCTGGAAGAAGCCGGACTGGATCGGCTTCATTTTGCCGACCGCGCGCACCGTACGGCGCTGGCGGGGCTGGCGCGACGGCTGGTCAGCGAGGCCGAACCCTACTATGCTTCGGCCACGGCGGGTCTTGCCGGTCTGCCGCTACGCTCAGCCTGGGCGATTGCCACCGCGAAAGAGGTGTATCGTCGCATCGGCGTGAAAGTTTATCAGGCGGGTGAGACCGCCTGGGATAACCGCCAGTCAACCAGCAAGCAGGAAAAGCTCCTGCTGCTGGCGGCGGGTTCGGTGCAGGCCGTCAGATCTCGGGCGGCCGCTTCGCCGCCGCGTCCTGCCGAGCTGTGGCAGCGTCCGCGTTAGCCTTGCGGCCATGATGCTGACGCAGCGTCGCCTGCAGTTTTGACAGCGGCGGCGCATAGAGAAAGCCAAAAGAGACGCAGTGTTCTTTTCCACGCACCGCATGATGCAGACGATGCGCCATATAGAGTCGTTTAAAGTAGCCGCGTCGCGGGATGTATTTAAAGGGCCAGCGCTGGTGCACCAGACCATCATGGACAATAAAATAGAGCACGCCATAAAGGGTCATACCCGCCCCTATCCACTGGAGCGGCCAGACGCCGCGACTGCCGAGGTAGATTAATATAATCGCCACGATAGCAAACACTACCGCGTAAAGATCGTTAACTTCAAACCAGCCGGAATGCGGTTCGTGGTGGGAGCGGTGCCAGCCCCATCCCCAGCCGTGCATAATATATTTGTGCGACAGCGCAGCGGCGATCTCCATCGCAGCCACGGTGAGTAACACGATTAAAGCATTCCAGAACCACAGCATAAATTCTCCTGTAAGTGCATCCTGCAAATCAGCCCGGTTCAGGCTGGCTATCATCTTCTGCGGCGCGCCGCAGGTGAACCTTAATTCTAGGCGATGAGCGGCAATTCGCCGTGGGGTTTACGCCGCTCAGCCGTCTGGATCGTTAAAATCTTTGTGTCAGCCGTTGCGCTGGTGAGCAGCTCAGGCTGCGCCAGCCATAAAATGATTCATGCACAAATTTTCTACCAGGCGGGCGGTAATCACGCCTGTCGAACTACGCGAAACAGGCCTGCCGTCCTCCTCCGTCGCGATCGCTCGTCAAAACAGGCAGCCGCTGAGAGCGAAGACTTGCAGGCCATTAGCCGTAGTTGCTGGAAACGGTCATGAGCGGCCTGAGGAGGGGGAAGCGCCGGATCTGAAACCGGAAAGCCCGCTGCTGGACGCCAGCGGCGAAGCCTGCCATGCGATACTGGAGAGGAGGGATATGATTTTGACCGAACGGCCAAAAGTCTGTTCTGACGCAAAAGCGCGCCTGACAGGCGCGCTTTGTTATCAAAAATCGGCTTTCAGAACGATACGATAGTGCGCCTTACCGGCACGCAGGTGATCGAGCGCATCGTTGATTTTCGACATAGGGAAATATTCTACCGTCGGAGCGATGTCCGTGCGGGACGCCAGTTTGAGCAGGGAGCGCAGCTGTCCTGGCGATCCGGTTGACGAACCTGTTACTGCCCGATCGCCGACGATCAAATTAAACGCCTGTACTTCAAACGGCTTCATAACGGCGCCGACCGTATGGAATTTCCCTTTCGCCGCCAGCGCCTGGAAATAGGGCTGCCAGTCAAGGTCGACCGCCACGGTGCTGATAATCAGATCAAACTGGCCCGCCAGCTTTTTCAAGGCTTCCGGATCGCGGCTGTTGACGACGTAATCCGCCCCCATCTGCTTGATGGTGTCAGTTTTTGACGGCGACGAGCTAAACGCCGTCACCTCTGCGCCCAACGCACGCAGCAGCTTAATCGCCATATGGCCGAGACCGCCGATACCGATAACGCCCACCCGGCTGGTTGCGGTGATATTATGCATCAGCAGTGGCTTGAATACGGTGATGCCGCCGCACAGCAGCGGGCCTGCCGTCGCCGCGTCCAGATTTTCCGGCAGCGGGATCGCCCATTGCCAGTTAGCGCGCAGACGGCTGGCGAAACCACCGTGGTTATTGATGGTCGATACTTTGTTATTTTCACAGTTGACCTGCTCGCCGTTGATGCAGGCGTCGCAGTGCTGACAGCTTTTCGCCGTCCAGCCAATGCCCACGCGCTGACCGAGGCTAAGCCCCTTATTCTGCGCGCTGTCGCCTAGCGCTACAATGCGGCCAATGACTTCATGGCCCGCGATCAGCGGATAGGTAGAGCCGCCCCACTCATTGTCGATCATCGACAGGTCTGAGTGGCAGACGCCGCAGTAGTCCACTTCAACTTCTACGTCTTCCGCGTCCAGCGGACCTGGATCGTACTCATAAGGTTGCAGTGCCTCTCCAGCCTGCATTGCTGCATAACTCTTAATTTTCATGCTCTTCCTCGCTGAATTGTTCAATGCGCTTCAGGCAGCGTAGCGCTGAAGCCGTTTGCCACCGTAACGAACTCGCCGCCGCCAAGATGATGCAGCGTATGCAGCGCGCGGTTTTCGGCGCTGAAATGCCATCTTCCGTCATAAAAAACCCGACTGTCGGCCGCTGCCGCCACCACTTCGCCAAACAGCGTGTCGTAGTTTTGCTGGGCTTCGGTTGCGGGTAACAGGCGACACTCCAGCCAGGCGACGCAGCTCTCTTCCAGCAGCGGTACGCCAAGCTCAGGGCCGTTAATGGCCTGAATGCGGTACTCGCTAAATTTATCCCGCTCACGTCCGGTGGTATTGCCCACCGCATAGGTCAGATCGGCATAAGCGGCGGCCGGCACGCAGATGCCAAAGGCGCCGCTCGTTTCGATAAGCTCGCGCGACCAGGCGGATTTATCGACCACAATAGCCACGCGGGGCGGCGTGAACTCAACCGGCGTTGACCAGGCGGCAGCCATGACGTTTCGACGTTGGGTTTGCGGATGCTGGCTGGTAATCAAAATGGTAGGACCATGATTGAGCAGACGGCTGGCGTGCTGAAGCGCCACCGGACGAAAATGCGACATGTCGGTTCCTTTCTAAAGTGGACGCACAGATTTGCACATCATAAATCGCTGTAAACGTTTTACTTTACAGCTTTTCAGCCGTTGCGGTTTGCCGCTGCGTGCCGGACCGTTTTTACAGGGGATCGTGATTCAGCGGCGTACGAAAAGCGTGACGCGCCGCGGTCATGAGTTGAGAAGCGGTAACAGTCGGCGGCAGCCGCGTAAGCACTTTGCTGGCCTGCCAGTAACATAACACCATTACCTCATCGGTTTCGTTCTCGGCCAGCTCTCGTAGCCGGGCGCGCAGTGATAACACGTTCAGCGTTTGCTGCTCGTCCAGCATCTCTTCAATGGTTTTATTGATCACGTCGTGGATAATTTTCCAGGAAATATTCGTAAGCAAAATCAACCTCTTTCAGCGCTTTCAGTTTTCGGAGCAGTCAGAACCTGTCATCACACAGAAGGGGGATCTGCGGATAAGAAAATGTGAATACGGCATTAACTATAGCCGTTTCCGGTAGCCTCAGGCGACTTTTACATAACGGGATTATCACAGTGGAAGCGTTTTCAAAATTTGCGTTATCGCATAGCTATAAGCGCGTGAACAAGCTTGCTTTTACAATGAAACTGTTAAAAGAGGGAAAAGTGAATGCGGCGGTTGTCTGAGGCGACAGAGAGGTTACGCTGTATCAAGGCGTAAATAAAAATGATGCGACCGGCCGCCGCAACGGCCAGTTCTGATTTAGCGGTACAATAAAAAGAGGACCTACAAAGACTGTTTCGTGTCGTCATCTTCGTAAGCAGGTATTTCTGCATCATCTGGCAGAGGTTGGGTATCAGGCCGTTCTGACATAAGCATTACCTCATTATTTGCACGATGTAACCGAGGATAAAGCCATATTTATCCAGTTTACCGACGCCTTTTGACTTGAACGCGCAGTCTGAATAATCACGCTTTTTTTCCCGATGTGCCGACAGATTGCCCTGATCAGGCATGAACCCATGAGATCACAGCAATTTCAGACGCGAACGCGCCGACTTTTCAGGTAACATCTGGCAATAGAATAAACTATTCCATGCAGGGCTAATCCCGATAGATTGATGCGTGCAGGCGGGGAGGTTGACGAAAAAGCCAACACCAGGGCGAAAAGTCCGCTTTCCCGCTGCAATATTCACTGGCGTCGATCATGGCAGCCTGACCCCTTGTCAGGCTGCCTGCCGCCTTACGGACGTTTCAGCAGAGGATCGGTTTTATCTTCATCCTGCACTGCGGCTGCGCCGCTTCTTTCAACCACTCGTCCTTCAGCGTCCGTTTCCGTGCCGACACGGGCAGTGGTGGCGTCGCCCGTTAAAGGTGTGCCTGCAACTGCGCCGACACGCGCAGTTGCGGCATCGTCCGTTAAGGACGCGTCTGTCGCGACGCCGGTGTTCGCATGCTCAATATCGACTTCCTGACGGCGCACGGTATCGGTAACGTTTTCAACGCGCTCGCTCTGATCGGTACGCACCACCACTTCTTCTGTGACATGCGCCGTTTTGTTGATTACCGGCTGCTCATGCGTTTCAGCGACTTCAATGGTTTTATCTTCCCAGTCCACGTTGTCTGTTGCGGCCAGGTCGCCCGTTGAGCGGCGGAAAATATCAGCGTGCTGCTCGTGAAGCGAAACGTTTTCAGAGACCTGATCGGTTACCGTATAACGGCGCACGCGTGTGGTGCCTTCGCTGACCAGACGTTTACCGACTTCCAGACGCTCTTCGGCCAGACGCAGCACCTCTTCTTCGCTTTCATCGCCTGTCAGAGAAGTACGCACCGGCTCCGTCAGGCCGCGATCGCCAACCGGATTGAGATCGGGATCGGCGCCGGCATAGGTGTCTGTGTCGGTGACGGTGCGCGCGCTGGATACGCTGTAGCCATCGTCCTGCGCCAGACCGCTACCGCCGGGAAGTTCGCCAGTATCATGCGCATCAAGAATGCTATAGGCGCGCGGCAGCTGTTCTTCATCTGCGCGCAGGGTCAGCACCACGCTACCTGACCTGATGGCATCTTCGTACACGCCGCTCTGCTCTTCGTCGAGCGTGCTGCCAAAAAGACGCTGCCAGAAGCCGGGATGGCGAGCCTCATGTCCTTCTGATTTCAGACGTTCGCCAGAAATCACATCGATGTCATGATCGGCAAAACCCGCTTTGATCAGGCTGCGCTTTGCCCCTTCTGCCTGAGCCAGGGTACTGAACATCGTTACGATCTTTTCGTGTGCCATGGTTTTTCTCCTGCGTGATGGGATGGCTTAGGTGTCCTCTTCTTTCCGGTCAATCTCGACATGCTGTTTACGCAGAGGAACACTCTCTTCCCAAAGAACCTGCTCTTTGGTTCGCCGGATATGAAGTTCCTCTTTTAGAACCAGCCTGCGAATGACTTCGACCTCTTCTTCCACTACCGGAACAATCAAAACGCCCTCTTCTTCTCTGATTTCAGGCATTGAGGCAACGCGCTCATTTTTCGGCACATGAGTTACCTCGACATTTTCCCGGCGTAACATCAGACTCACTGGCTCGTTGTGCGTCGTCGTCTGGCGTCTGATGGTGACAAGAGCGTCCAGAACGTTTTCCCGCGTTACGGTCAGCTTTTCTTCAGCGAGATGCATAACGTCTTCCTTTGCATCCGGATGTTCGTCATTGTGTGAAGAAGAAGCCATATTTCACCCTTTATGTAATGCCCGGTTGAAATAAACACCCTGATATAATCAAATCAAAAGCATTTACAACTAAAGAGATTTAAGTCTGGGCCAAAAACCAGACGATGCAAGCCAGACGGCAAAATAAATTAAATCCGCTGTTTTAATAAGTCTGAAGGGAAAAGTTCCCTTGAAACGCATTTTTATTTTTATTGTTTCTTAACAATGAGTTAATGAAATTACGTTATTTTCAGCGCCATAATTTATTCAGGACAAATCTGAACTATACGATGGAAAATTTACGCTACGGCTTAATAGTGGCTTTGATAAATGATTGATCCATAAGTAAAGGCTTTTAAATTATCTGACTTTATCTGCGAAGATTAAAAAAATATTTCAACCCGTTAATAATGATGTCTACGGAGAAAGTGAAAGCAGGTTCTGGATATTAAACCCTCACCGGATCGGATTTTTTAGATAAAGCGCCTTCTTTTATAGGCGCAGCATGCAGAGATAAATTTAAGTAAAAAAACCTCTGCATGATGAAAATAATTATGACAAGGCGGAGCGGGATGCGTATGCTGGCCAAAACGCAGAATTACTTTATGGCTCAGAATTAGCTCAGCCGGAGGGTGCCTGCTCTCCCTATTCTGACTGGCAAAAAAATGCGTGACTTATGGAGTATCGCTACGGTTAAACCGGGTGAAAACGAGATTCAACAGCTCAAAGCCTTTGACGCCGAGCGAGAAGAAATTTTAAAAAAGTTTGTCCTTCTCGCCAGTCAGGTGCTGGATATTCCTGCGGGCTTTGTTTCAGTGCTGGATGAGGACAGCCAGTATATAAAAGCCTCGCACCGATTTGATCTTACCGTTTCTTCTCGTCAGGACGCCCTCTGCCGCTATGTGGTGGAGAGCCAGGCTGCCGTGGTGATCCCCGACACCAGCCTCGATGCGCGCTTTTTGCGTCACCCTCTGGTCCTTGGCTCGCCTTATATTCGCTTCTATGCCGGTGTTCCCTTAATCACGCCGACCGGTGTTGCCATAGGCACGCTGTGCGTGACGGATACAGAACCCCATCTTTTCCCAGGGGAAAAGGTCGCCACCTTAACTATGCTGGCCCAGCTCGTCACCGCGTTCCTGACGGCCTGGCATGCGGCCGGCTTTACCGATACGCTGACCGGGCTACCCAACCATCGCAGGCTGGTACGGGATTTACTGTTTCTTCAGCAGGCGCAGGATGACAGGCTCAGGCGTCTGATTGTGATTGAATGCCTCGATCTGCCGCGCACCTTTGAGCTGGCCCGCACGCTGGGCATCGAGCCGGTCAGTAATTTATTGCAGGATCTGGCGACGCTGCTGCCGTTGCGTCTGCGCCTCTCGCCAGGCGATCTGTTTTATGTGCTTTCTGCCGGGCGTTTTGCCCTGCTGGCCAGCGACACCAGTCGTATCAGCGCCGCCTGGGTCGCAGGCAGGCTGGAAGGCATTACGGCTGACGTCGGGGAAGGGTTATCGGTTTCGCTTTCCCCTTTTTCAGGCGAAACGCTGTTTCAGGCCCATATTCAGCCGCCCGCAGACATTATCAGCCAGGCGCTGGAAGCCATGCGCGAAGCGGTGAGCCTGAAGATCCCGGCGTTAAGCTTCCGTGATGAGCTGCGGGCGCAGCAAAAAAGAGAGATGAGCCTGATGAGCGATCTTTCCGCAGCGTTACGGGGCGGCGGCGGTCTCTACCTGGTGTACCAGCCGAAAATTTGCCTGCACACCGGCAAAACCGTCGGGCTGGAAGCGTTGATCCGCTGGAAACATGCGGTTCACGGCGAACTGTTGCCAGCGGCCTTTCTTCAGCTTGCCAGTCAGACGAACCTGCTCGCCTTGCTGACCGAATGGGTAATCAATGAATCCATTGCACAGCTGGTGAAGTGGAAGCTTACCCGCTATCAGCTGCCGGTGACGGTTAATATCAGCGGACAGGACTTTTCCCGCAGCGGATTTGTAGAACGGCTGGTCGATAGCATGGCGAAAGCGGGTCTGCCTCACCATCTTCTGGGCGTAGAGTGTCTGGAAACAGAGAAAGTGATTGAATGCCCTCAGGCATTAAAAGGCATTGACGCCCTGAAAAGTAAAGGGTTCTCAGTGGCGCTGGACGATTTTGGCGCGGGCTACAGTAATATCAACTACCTGAGCAGGGTGCCGCTGGACGTTATTAAGCTTGACCGTTCGCTGGTCAGTCAGATAGCGACAGATACAGCCGCGCGCATTATCGCCCGCAGTATTATCACCATGCTGAAAGAGCTTAATTATGTAGTGATTGCAGAAGGCGTTGAGGATGTTCAGACGCTAAATGAGTTAAAACGATTTGGCTGCGATCAGGCTCAGGGCTATTTTTACTCCCGACCTCTGAAACCTGAAGAACTGGAAGTCTGGCTCCAGTAGTTTGTGCGCTGCTCTGTCACCGGTAATGTTGACACCTGAAAACATGACAGAGCAGTCTTTTAGCTATTTTCCCTCGAAGAAGTTTTCTGGCAGCTGGCCTGGCGCCCTGTCAATGACGCTGTCATTATCGCGCCCCTCATTTTTCATATAGGTAACTTCGGCAAATTCCGGGATGATCACGTAGGGGTAGGCAGGGCCTTCGTCTCTGAAGCGATGCATATCCTCAATAAATTCATTCTGATAGCAGATGGTCTTTTCAGGATGCTGACCTTCGCCGGCGATCCACTGAGGAAAGAAAATGGTGCCGTGCAGAAGCTTACGATTGAGATCGAAAAGCAGACTGACGCAGGTTCCTGTTGGCTCATGCCAGTCCACCTTAAAGATACCGGGCGCAAACTGGACCGCATTCATTTTCTGGTTGGTTACCCAGCGGCCGCCTACCAGTCCCTGATGGATGCGATAGTCGCAGGTGGTTTCATTGCGGGCATACCACTCATACTTCCAGCCATTATCATAGGTGTAAACGAAATGGGTTCCTACAAACTGCGAAAGGTCGCTGGATGAGGCGTTAACCGTAGCGATGGTCATAGGCACTCCTTTTTATTTTTAACATCAAAAGTCTGGCGTACCAGACGAGTCGGCTTTGCCGCTTCACTAATTATTGTTGAGATCGGAAGTTTTGGGCGCCCTTTTACGCACTATTTAGCAAGGGTTTCCTTTCTCTCTTGCCTGAGGGGCATGACCTGAGGATAATCGTTATCTACTTTTTTATATAACGAGGAAGGGAATGAGAAAGGTCGCATTTTTAGCCGTTGCGATGGGCGCAGCCTGGAGCGTTTCGGCAATGGCAACGGATATTCGCGTCACCTATGCCGGTTCAATGGGCAAAGTTATGGATGAGAGCTTAGGCCCGGCCTTCGCCAGAGAGCATAAAGGTAACTATCAGGGACAGGGACAAGGCGCATACGGTATGGCGCGCCTGCTGGCCAGCAAAAAAATCGCCGCAGACGTTTTTGTTTCCATTACGCCAGGACCGATGCAAATTCTGAAAGATGCAGGTCTGATCGAGACCGCCGTCCCGGTGGCCAGCACCAGCATGGTGATTGCCTACAGTCCGAAAGGTCAGTATGCGCAACAGTTTGCCGCCGCTGCGAAAGCGGGCGATGCCAGCTGGCTCGACGTGCTGGCGACGCCTGGCGTGAGATTTGGCCGTACCGATCCGGTAAACGATCCCAAAGGTCAGAATATCGTTTTCACCCTGCTGCTGGCAGAAAAGTATTATAACAAGCCGGGCATAGCCGACAAAATCATGGGCGGCGTGCAGAATCCAGCGCAGACGCATCTTGAAGGAGGTCTGCTGGCGCGGCTGGAGAGCGATCAGGTTGACGCCGCAGCCGGTTATGAAAGCGAGGTGATCTCTGCGCATCTGCCCTACGTCGCCTTACCGGATGAAGTTAACCTCAGCAATCCGGCCGACGCAAAAAAATGGTACGACACCGTTAGCTTTACGCTTAAGGACAGTAAGGGCGAAGAGAAAACCCTGCATACCCAGCCGCTGGTTTATTACGCGGCGGTGCTGAAAAATGCTCCCAACGGAGCAAAAGCCGGTCAGGCCTTTGTGGATTTCATGCTGAGCAAAGCAGGTCAGTCGCTGTATAAACAGAACGGCTATGCTGCGCCCAAAGGTGACGCGCTTTATCTGCAATGAAAGACGCTCGCTCTTCAGCACTGTGGTTATCGCTGCCGGCACTGTTTATGCTGGCAGTACCTTTCCTGACGCTTGTCGGCCTCACCCGCTGGCATCACTTTCATCTGGCCTGGGGCGACGGCGACGCTATCGCCACGTCAACCGGGCTGGGGCTGATTTCCCTGCTGTTCATCGTGATAAGCGGTCTACCTGTGGCCTGGTGGCTGTCGCAGGCGCGAGGTAAGGCCCGCCTCATTGTCGAGCTAGTGGTTCTGATCCCGCTGCTGACGCCGCCGCTGGCAATGGGCATTTTACTGGTTAGCGCGTACGGTCCTTACGGACCGGCCGGATCGCTGCTTGCGCGCTTCGGCATTGAACTGGTCAATAATCCTGCTGCCTTTGTACTGGCGCAGTGGTATGGCGCGCTGCCCTATTTCATCACGGCGGCGCGATCGGCTTTTAATAGCGTGCCCGTTGCTATTCTTGAAGCCGGCCGCACGCTGGGCGCCTCGCCCTGGCAGCGGTTTCGTCGCCTGTCGCTGCCCCTCGCCGCGCCAGGGCTGGCCTCGGCTGTAGCGCTGGCCTGGGTGCGCGCCATCGGGGAATTTGGCATCGTCATGATCTTTGCCTATTTCCCGCAGGGCATTCCGGTTAAGCTCTACAACAATTTGCAGAATGACGGCGTGGATGCGGTGTATATCCTGCTGTGGCTGCTGCTGTTGTTTACTTTACCTTTGCCGCTGGCCTGTTTTGCGCTTGTGCGCCGTTACGCGCGCGACAAACAGCCTTCGCGCAGCCGATCGGGAGTGATCTGATGTCCGTTTCGCTTGAGCAGTTATTTGATAAATACCCCGACGCCCGCGCCTGGGCGTTCGGCGACTCCGCTGAACTGGCCGACCGTCTGGCTACGCTGGTTATCGCCGGGAAAAAAGTCGCCAGCTGCGGCTCGCTACAGGGCTGGAACAAGGATAATGAAAAGCCGCAGCCCGGCGGTTACAGCATTGTGCTGGACGGCGCGGGTCAGCCGCGCTGCGTGATCCGCACCACAGGGCTGTTTCTGACCCGCTTCGATCGGGTAACGCCAGAAATGGCGATGCTGGAGGGGGAAGGCGATCTCAGTCTTGAAAGCTGGCGCAGCGAACATCAGCGCTTTTTTCAGAATGAGGGAAGCTTTCATCAGGAGATGGAGCTGGTATTTGAGACCTTCCAGCTGGTTGAGGTGGTGTGACGCAGGGCCAACGCGCGTCGCCATTTTGTTTGCGCGCGGCACGGCGCTTACGTGAAGCATCGTCGTGCGCCGGGCAGACGCGGGTAAAGGGTAAGCTGCCGGTAAACTGGCCATAAAAGACGGGAAAACAGCGCGACGTTTTCAGTCTGGCTGTTCACTATGCTGCCAGGCCTGCATACCGCGCCGTTAGCAATGTCGCTCATTAAGAAGTCACCCAGCAAGTAGCCCGCTCAGGCTCAGAGGTTAAATCAGCAAAGAAATACGGCGTCCTTCGGACGCCGTATTTTATGGACAGCCTGGGTCGCGTTATCCGTTTTAACTGGCATTGCGTTGAAAGTGACTGCTCACAAACGCGCGACAGCGCGGCGACACCGGATCGAGAAAAACCTGTTCCGGCGTTCCCTCTTCTTCCACCATGCCCTGATGTAAAAACACAGCTTTATTCGACACGTCGCGCGCGAAGCCCATTTCGTGCGTCACAATGATCATGGTGCGCCCCTCCTCCGCCAGCCCGCGAATAACCCGCAGAACCTCGCCCACCAGCTCTGGATCGAGGGCAGAAGTCGGCTCATCAAACAGTATGGCCTTCGGCTGCTGCGCCAGCGCGCGCGCAATGGCCACGCGCTGTTGCTGCCCACCCGAAAGCTGCGACGGCCAGGCATCGCGCTTCGCATACAGTCCCACTTTATGCAACAGCGCTTCAGCCTCTTCGGTGGCTTCTTTGACGTTACGCTTCTGCACGTGCACCGGCGCTTCGATAATGTTCTGCATCACCGTTTTATGGGGCCACAGATTGAAGCTCTGAAAAACAAAGCCAAGCTGCATACGCATCAGCTTGATACGCTGACGCTGAGCGCGACTCAGTTTTTCGTCTGCGTTATCCAGCGTCACACTGTTTTCACCTACGGCGATCACGCCTGCCTGCGGCACCTCAAGAAACGGAATGCAGCGCAGCAGCGTACTTTTACCCGATCCGCTGGCTCCAATCAGGGAGATGACGTCGCCATCCTGCGCCGTCAGGCTAATGTCGTGCAGCACTTCATGTCCCGCATAGCTTTTTCTGAGATGGCTCAGCATGATAGTCGGTTGGGTCATGAACGCGCTCCGAAATAGTAGGGTGATAAACGCCGCTCCAGCATGGAAACGCCTTTGCTGACCAGCATGCTCAGCAGCAGATAGATCACTGCCGCGCTCAGGAAAACCTCCAGCGCGCGAAAGGTTGAAGAGACAATAGAGTCAGCAATGCCCGTCATCTCCATCAGGCTGATGGTGCTGACCAGCGAGGTCGATTTGGTCATAGAGATAATTTCATTGCTGTAGGCAGGCAGCGCCTGGCGAATGGCAACAGGCAGCGTGATGCGCGTAAAAATCTTATGCGACGGCATACCGCAGACTTTTGCCGCCTCCAGCGACTGACGGCTGACAGCGTTTAACCCGCCGCGCAAAATTTCTGAGGTATAGGCCGCATCGTTGAGGATCAGCGCCAGCAATCCGCACCAGTAAGGCTCGCGCAGCAGCGGCCACAGCACGCTTTCGCGCACGACAGGCAGACTACCCAGCCCGTAATAAACCATAAAGATCTGAATCAGCAGCGGCGTGCCGCGAAACAACCAGACATAGAAGCGTGCAACATAGCTGCCGATGCGCGTCTGGCGTAGCAGATTCAGCAGCAGCGCCAACACGCCGCCGCCCAGCAGCGACAGTACCGCCAGATTCACCGTCAGCGGCAGGCCCTTAAGCAACGCCAGAAAGGTGTCCTGTAAAAAAGAGATGTCCATCGGGCTTCCTTAAACGCGGGTGCGCTGCTGGCCGCGCATGGAGAATTTTTCCACGGCGCGGAATACCCAGTCGGAGCAGGTGGTAATGATCAAATAGATAACCGCGCCGACGCTATAGAAGAAGAATGACATCTGCGTCGAGTTGGCGGCGGTGGTGATCTGATTCATGGTTTCGACCAGGCCGGTTACCGAGACCAGTGCCGACTCTTTAATTACCGACTGCCACTGGTTACCCATTCCCGGCAGCGCCGTTTGCAATGCCTGAGGCACAATCATGCGACGGAACAGCATGAGCCGTCCCATGCCCGTTACCGTCGCCGCCTCCAGCGTCCCGCGCGGGATCGCATAAAAGGCGCCGCGAAACACGCTGCTCTGATAGGCACCGGAAATCAGGCCGATGGCGACGGCCCCGGCGATAAAGCCATTAACGTCGAAGGGTCCCTGCAACCCCAGCGCGGTGCCTGCCGCAGCGACGACCTGACGTCCGCCGAAATAAAACAGATAGATCACCAGCAGCTCAGGCACGCCGCGAAATACCGTGATATAGCCTGCCGCAAGCCGCTGCTGCCAGCGAGAACCCGCAATCTGCATCCAGCACAGCAGACTGCCCAGTACCGCGCCCAGCAGCCAGGCGCACAGCGAAACGGTGACCGTCACCGTGGCGGCGTTCAGCAGCACGCCGCCCCAGCCTTCATCGCCAAAGCCGATCAGCTGCCAGTCAATTTGCGTCAACATGGGCTATCAGACTTTCGGCGCGACGTCTTCGCCGAACCATTTCACAGACAGTTTGCTCAGCGTGCCGTCTTTGATCATCGCAGAAAGCGCCTCGTCCAGCGCCGCCTTCAGCTCGGCGCTGCCTTTGCGCAGACCAATCGCCGATCCCGCGCCCAGCACGCCGCCGCTAAAGCCGTAGCCGGTGCTGCTGATGGCGCTGGCGTGTTTTTTCACAAACGCATTCAGATTGGTACGCGACGCCATTACCGCGTCAACGCGGCCATTCATCAGATCGGCAAAGGTTTCCGGACCGGCCTGGTAGGTGCGAATAGTGGCGACGTCACCCAGATACTTTTGCAAGAAATCCGCCTGAATCGTGGCGACCTGCACCGCGATAGTTTTACCTTTGAAAGTGGTTTTCAGCTCATCAATCGCTTTTTGCATCCCCGCCGCGTCATCGGCAGTTACCACAGTGCCGGTGCCTGGCAGGGTGGCCAGCGGCGAGTTTTTACTGGTGACGAAGCTGGAGATGCTGACGGTATACTGCTGAGTAAAATCAATCGCCTCGGCGCGTTTTGGCGTGACCGTTACCGCATCGATAACGGCATCATATTTACCGTCGATCAGACCAGGGATCATGCCTGACCACTTCTGGGCGCTGATTTCATACTTAAAGCCGACGCGCTTAGCCAGTTCAGCCACAATATCAGGCTCGTAACCGACGATTTTGCCGCCTGGCGTGGTCTGGTTAAACGGAGGATAGCTACCCTCGGTAGCGAACTTTAAGGTGCCGAAATCTTTTGCCTGGCTAAGCGTCGGCAGGGCCAGCAGACCCAGTGCCAGTGTGGCCGCGAACAGGCCTTTGCGCATCATCATAGTGTTATCCTCAGTCGTTATTGTTAGTAAGCAGATCGACGGCCAGACGCACCAGCGCCTCGGTTCCAGCCGCAATACTGCGTTCATCTGGCTGATAGTCGGAGTTGTGCAGATGGTCGTCACGCCCTGGCGTGGCGGAACCTATATGGATCTGGCAGCCTGGCGCGCGCTCGGTAAACAGCGAAAAATCTTCTGCCCCGAAGCTGTCGCTCGGCTTTGCCACAATCGGTTTGCCAAACTGATGCGAGAGAATACCTTCCAGCGCGTCGATCAGGCGATCATCATTCATTAACGGCGGCACGCCGCGCAGATAATCCACCTCAACGCGCACATTCATGGCCAGCGCGACGCCCGCGCACACGCGTCGGAATGAGGCTTCCATATCCGCCCGCACCTGGGGTGATTTAGTGCGAATGGTGCCCTGCAACAGGCAGCTGTCGGGAATGATATTGTGCGTCGCGCCGCCCTGAATATGGCCGATGGTCAGTACGGCGGAGTGCGCCGGATCGCGCTCGCGGGAGATAAGGGTCTGAAGCTGACCAATCAGATGCGCCGTCGCTACGATGGGATCCACGCCCATATGAGGCCGTGCCGCGTGGGTAGAGACACCGCAGACTCTGACGTCGAACTCGTCGCTGGACGCGGTGCTGCCGCCGCGCGTCAGCGCCACCTCACCCGCCTCCAGCTCTGGTTTGTTGTGCAGCGTAACCGCCCAGTCAACGCCATCAGCCGCGCCGTCGGCGATCATGGCCTCGGCTCCGCTTTCAGGCGTCTCTTCCGCAGGCTGGAAGATCAGCCGCACGGTGCCCTGAAGCTGCTGCTGATAGTGCGGCAGGATAGCGGCAACGCCAAGCAGCGTTGCGGTGTGGATATCATGGCCGCAGGCGTGCATTTTTCCTGGAAACACGCTGCTGAAAGGCAGGCCGGTTTGTTCCTGGATCGGCAGCGCGTCCATATCCGCGCGCAGCAGCAGGGTTTTACCCGGCTGTGCGCCAGCGATGTCGACGATGACGCCGGTTCGACCAACGCCGGTTCTGGGCGTTAATCCCCGATCGCGGAGCCAGCCTGCGACCAGGTCAGCGGTGCGCACCGTATCAAAACCCAGTTCCGGATGCGCATGAATATCGCGGCGCAGAGCAATGAGCTGAGATTCAATGTCCGCCACTCTGGCGCGAATATCCCAGGCCAGCGTTGATTTTTTATCCGTCATGATTTCCCTGTAGATTGCCCTGTTGTCGGGCTGCGCGCGCAGCAGATCGGGCCGCTGGCTTTTATTGTTGTGTTTGCACTCTTTATTAATTCACAGCATCGGACAGAAAGCAACGCGAGCCGCTACAGCCTAACTCATTAAAAAACAGAGAGTTAAATCACAAAAGTGTCAATTAGCATGAGAATGCAGCGGATCAGCAAGATTATTAATAATCCTAAAGCGCTTATAACTTCACCTAATTACAGGCAGCCATAAAAACGGGTTAACAGGCACAAGACGTCTCTTCTGCCTGTGCAGAACTTAAAAAAAGGCGCTGAAATGTTTTGCCAGCACCGCGGGTTGTTCCTCAGGAATAAAATGACCGCAGCGCTCAACCTTCACGCCATAAACATGGCGAGCAAACTGACGCAGCGGCTCCGCCATATCCGCTATCGATCCCTGGTCAGCGCTGACGGCCAGCAGCGGTAGATCCAGCGGACCTGTTTGCAGCAGCGCGCGGTTTTGCGCGGCTGACTGCGTGACCGCGCGATAGCAGGCCAGTCCGGCGCGCAGCGCGCCTGGTCGGGTGAAAATACGCAGGTACTCCTGCATCTTTGTCGCGTCAAAGGTCAGCGGATTAGCCGTTTTGCGCCGGAAAAACCAGTCGAGATAGATCGCCTCTCGCCCTGAAATCAGCGTTTCCGGCAGATCTTCAACAAGGTGAAAGGCAAAATGCCAGGTTTTCCAGGCGCTTTGCGAGGTGACGGGAAGCGCGTCAGGCAGGGTCACGCCAGGAATACCGGCGTCCAGTAAAGCGATCTTTTTTACGCGCTCAGGAAACTGAGCGGCCAGCGCAAAAGCCACCCATGCGCCGACATCATGACCCGCCAGAAACACCGCCGGCAGATTAAGCTGCTGAAGCAGCGCGTCGATATGTCCCGCCAGCGTGCCGGTATCGTAGCCCTGTTGCGGCAGATCGGAGTCACCCTGTCCCGGCATGTCGGGCGCGATGACATAAAACCGGTCGGTCAGCAGCGGCATAATGTCACGCCAGGCATAGCTGCTTTGCGGGAAGCCGGCCAGCAAAACCAGCGTATCCTGCTGCGGATCGCCCGCGCTCAGGTAGTGGATACGCAATCCGTTAACCTGCGCAAAATGGTGCTCAATTTCGTTCATCTTCTCTCCTTAAATGGAAATGATCACTTCCAAAATAGTCATATAAGTGCTGAGCTTTTTGTACAACTTGATGATCGCCCCTTAATTAGGAAACGATTATTTCCTTATACTGACGCGATTAACTGTATTTGAAAAGCCTGCTCATGCGTTTCGGCGAAACTTTGCCTGCGACTATTCTCCCGCTGAAGGTGAAACCGGCGAATATATCGGGCCAGGAGACAAAGATACGCCCTGCTGAGAAGGCGCCGGTGACCTTTAAAAAGGGAAAGAAGTTAAGACGAGAGACAAAAAAAACGCCCTGCTGAGAGGGCGTTTATCGAACTATCAGGCGCGCCGCCAGCGGCGCACCAGCAGTTTTTCCACTTCTACGATCATAAACAATGCGCCGCCGACAATTAACGCCACCAGCCAGTATTTCAACGGCAGCGGCTGCGTGCCGAACAGCGTGTTCATCAGCGGTACGTAGATGATCAGCGCCTGTAACAGCACCAGCACGCCGCTGACCAGCCAGATGCCGCGATTTTTTAACAGACCGCTGTCGAGTGAGAAGCTGTCAGTGCTGCGGCAGTTCAGCATATAAACCCACTGCGCGGTCACCAGCATCTGCAACAGCACGGTACGGATAAATTCTGGCGCATAGCCACGCGTCTGTAGCCAGGCTTCAAGCACAAAGGCGCTCACGGAGATCAGCAGCCCGACAAACACCACCCGCCAGAGCGCGTAACCATCCATGACCGGCGCGCTGACATTACGCGGCGGTCGACGCATCACGTTCGCTTCGGCAGCTTCAAACGCCAGGCCAAAGGAGAGCGTGGCCGAGGTCGCCATATTCATCCACAGGATCTGTACCGGCGTCAGCGGCAGCAGATTTCCCATCAGAATAGCGATGATAATCAGCAGTCCCTGGGCAAAGCAGGTCGGCATGACAAAAAGAATGGTTTTAATCAGATTGTCGTAAACCCGACGCCCCTCTTTGACTGCCGCGGCGATGGTCGCGAAGTTATCATCGGCGAGGATCATATCGGCGGCCTCTTTAGTCACCTCGGTGCCTTTGATCCCCATGGCAATACCCACGTTGGCCTGTTTCAGCGCAGGGGCATCGTTGACGCCGTCGCCGGTCATCCCCACAATTTCCCCGCTGGCCGCCAGCGCTTTTACCAGGCGCAGCTTATGTTCGGGACTGGTGCGCGCGAAGATGTCGTAGTCGCGCGCCGCCTCAGCCAGCTGGCTGTCATTCATATGCTCCAGGTCATGGCCGGTCAGCGCTTTGCCGCTGTTGCTGATCCCCAGCATATTTCCGATCGCCATCGCCGTTTCCTGATGATCGCCGGTGATCATCTTCACGCGAATCCCTGCCTGCTGGCAGTCGTTGATGGCGGCTACGGCTTCAGGGCGCGGCGGGTCCATCATACAGGCGAGGCCCAGCAGCACCATCCCCTGACGTAAGTCATCATGATCCAGCGAGGCGCTGGCCTGAGGCACCCGTTTCCAGGCGGCGGCGACGGTACGCAATCCCTCTCCCGCATAGCGGGTAATGGCCGCATCCCAGTAGCCGCGATCCAGCGGCTCGGTTCCGTTATCGGTTTGCTGATGCGCGCAGAGCGACAGCAGCACATCGGGCGCGCCCGTCATCAATACCCAGGCTTCGCCGTCCGCTTCGCCGCTGACCGCCATATATTTATAAAGAGAATCAAAAGGCAGCTTGCTGGTCAGGGTGTGCTGACCTGAAGTCACGCCGCCTTTAGCCGCCAGAACCTTTAGCGCCCCTTCAGTTGGCCCGCCGACAATGCGCCAGTGACCGGCGGCGTCCTGCTGAAGCTGGCTCTCATTGCACATATCCAGCGTAGAAAGAAAGCGCCTCATCACCGGGTCCTGCTGCGCGGAAAGCCCGCTGCGCGAGGTTTCCGCAACAATCTCCCCTACCGGCTCATAGCTGTCGCCGCTGACGCGCCACTGGCTCTCCGCCAGCACCACCGCTTTAACCGTCATCTCATTCATGGTGAGCGTGCCGGTTTTATCAGAACAGATAACGGACATCGCTCCCAGCGTTTCAACCGTCGGCAGTTTACGAATGATGGCGCGATTACGCGCCATTGACTGCACGCCCATGGACAGGATGATGGAAATAATCGCGGGCAGCCCTTCCGGCACCGCCGCCACGGCCAGGCTAATCACCGACAGCGCCAGCGAGGCCAGCGGAATATCGCGCAGCAGATAGCCAAAGACGAAAAGCCCCGCCATCATCAGCAGGATGAGCACGAAAATCGCTTTACCCAGCTTATCGATCTGAATCAGCAGCGGCGTTTTAGCCGTTTCAATCTGCCCCATCATATCGTTGATGTGGCCCAGCTCGGTATCGCGGCCCGTTGCAATCACCACGCCGGCGGCGGTACCCGAAGAGACGGTGGTGCCGGAATAGGCCAGATTAAGGCGATCGCCCAGTGATTTTTCCCCTGTAAGCGCCGCGCTGTTTTTCGACACCACGGTGGATTCGCCGGTCAGAATAGCTTCTTCCACGCGCAGGTTGTGAACGTCGAACAGACGCAGATCGGCGGGAATACGGTCGCCGGGACGCAGCATCACCACATCGCCGACGACAATAGAGTCGGCCGCTACCGTCATGATGTCGCCATCGCGCATGACCACTGCTTCGTTCGAGAGCATGTTTTGTATGCCCTTCAATGACTTCTCGGCGTTGCTTTCCTGAATAAAACCAATGAAGGCATTGATGACAGCAACGCCGAGAATAACGAAGGTATCGACCCAGTGACCCATAATGGCGGTGATCACGGCTGCCGCCAGCAGGATATAGATCAGCATGTCATTAAAGTGAGCCAGAAATTTCAGCCAGGCTGGCTGGGGCTTTTTTTGCGGCAGCGTGTTTGGCCCGTTCAGCGCCAGACGCGCCTGCGCCTCTTCAGCGGACAGGCCCTGAGGCGCGCTCTTTACCGCCGTGAAGGTTTTCTCACTGCTCTGCTGATACCACGGCTGCTTATTAAGCGCAGCATTTTGCACAATTCGGCTCTCACTATTCATTTCATCCTCAGCGCAGGTTAAAAAAGTTTTTTGACGTCGATAAATATATTTGGCCAGCATAGTGCGGTAAGTTAATTAAACCGATACTGATTCAGGTCATATTTTTGTTGGTTTAATTCAGTGAGACTGTTGCTGAAATTAGAGCGTTATTTCATTGATTCAGAGCGGTTCTGTCAGGATAAAAAATATGAAAAACAGCTTATCAATCAAAGTGATAATTTTCGTTGCTTTCGCCGTGACTGCCACCAGCGCGATAGGCTGGCTAACCTTTTATGTGGTTGGTAATTTATTGTAAAGGCGTCACTTTCTTATTTGATTGCCGTGGTAACTTTTCTTACAAAAAATAACCACAGAAATTTTACGGCATTTAACGCGACAACCGTGCTGCTTGCACAGTCTATTTAAACCGCAGCTAAACAGGCGCCGGAAATTATTGTACTACGCGTTATGCTGCCAGGCTGCGCCAGCAGCAGCCTGTTGCAGGCAGGCGGTTTACTGCTGGCGCATAACGAAGCGCTTAGTCGCCAGCAGAGCCGGAAACGATACTCAGCGTGGCGTCCAGCGACAGGGGCAAAAGCTGGCCGTGCGTTTGTCCCGGATAGCGCATCTCGTTGAGGTTTACCCCTTTGTTGCGCAATGTCGCGATCAGCGTGCCATCGGCCTTGTTAACTTCGGTAAGATCCATACCGCGACGCTGATCGCTTTCGCCATCGCCCGCCATCAGATAGAGCGTTTTACCGGTTACGCTTTTTGCCGACGCGCGCTTCGCCAGCTCGACGATGCGCTGATGTCGCCAGCCAAGCGACGGCGCCGCGCTGAAATAGTGGCTAAACCAGGAAGACTCATAAAGCGTATCGAGCACAAAAAGTCCGCCAAACGAGTGCCCCCACAGCGCGCGTTGCTGCGGGTTGCTTGTTGCCTGTGTTTCCGCCCAGGGAACGATTTGCGTCAACAGCAGCTCGCGAAATTCGTGACTGCCGCCTCCCGGATAGCGCTCCTGACCGGCGTTGCCCGGCTTGCCGCCTGGCGGCGTGTAGTCCAGCGCCCTGGCCTGAACGTCGAACGGCAGCCTGGTGTTATATCCCACTGCAACCAGAACCGGCGGTTTCTGATCTGCCATTTTTTTCAGGCGATCCTCACTCAGGCGCGCCATCGCAGCGTTCCCGTCCAGCAGGTAGAGCACCGGATATCCTTCAGCAGGTCGGGCCTGTTTTGGCACACCAAGCCACACTTTGTAGTGGCGCAGACCATCGGCAGACGTAAACGACCGGGTGCTGAACTGATAAAATGCCGAACCGCGATCGGCAATATTTTCGCCCAGCGGTTCCATACGAGGCCTGGCCTCTGCCTGCATCACAGGGATTAACATCGTGCCGATCGCCAGCAGCGCGGCGAAGATAACCTTTTGAGCGTGGTCCATTTATGCCTTCTTCCTTGCCCGTTAACAATGGTTCAACATACTAACAAATCACAACAGATAATGAGAATCTTTCTCAATAAAAAAGGCGTATTGCGTCGCGCCGCTTATCAAAAGCGATGGCTAAACTCTGATTTACCTGTGGGGGGATTGCGAATCGACTTCACAGAACGTTAAATTTCAGCATTCAGCCAGACTTTTATTTATTTTGATGCCGGGCGTTATTCAGGTAACTGCTGACCACGCCTTTTAAACTACACCAGCAAGGCCATTAATCAGAGGTTTTGAAATGGACCGCCTTAAATACCATATAAGGGTTGTGCGCTTTTTATGTCTCTACGCGCTGTTTCGTATGAAAATATTTAAATTCAGCGATGTCGCCTACTCTGACATTCATGAAAACGATGCGTTAGACATCGTTAACAGATACAACGGCAAGAAAAGTATTATTCCGAAAGTTATCTGGATGTTCTGGGACAGCCCCAACCCGCCCGACCATATCATGGCGTTTCATAAAAAAATGAAAGCGGTCAATCAGGCGCATGACGTTATTTTGCTGGACCGCCACAGCCTGCGAAAATATCTGCCGGAACTTCACTTTGACTATCAGGGGATCGGTCTGGCGCATAAAAGCGACGTTATCCGACTGGCACTCCTCCAGCGCTACGGCGGTATCTGGGTGGACTGCTCAACGCTGGTTTATCAGGACTTCAGCTGGGTACATGAACGCGCGGGCTATGACATGATCAGTTACTACAGCGAAGCGAACACTCAGGATGCGCGCTACCCGGTGATAGAAACCTGGTTTATGTGCGCTCCCCCTGACAACGCCTTCGTCAGCCGCTGGCTGGAGCTTATCATGCCCCTGACGAAAATCAGCGTCGATCACTACTACAGTCAGATTAAGGATCGGCCTGATTTTGAGCGTATTAAACAGGGGATCCCGCGCGGCAGCTACCTGACCACAAACTACCTCTGTCAGATTGCGATGCGGGAAGCGGATGGAGTGAATCTTTATCTGAAAAAATGCGAGTGTTCGGCGTTTTATTACCAGAATGTCTTTAAGTGGAATTGTCTTAAAATGTCGCTGTTTTTACTCTGTACGCGTCAGCCTGTAACCCATCCAAAATTAATTAAGCTGACCAACAGCGATCGTCAGTTTTTACCGCTGGCCCGTAAGCTGGGTATCCTGGATGCCGACAGCATTCTGGGAAAATTAATGCTGGAACAACAGCAGCACTCATAAATAAGCAGGCGTAAAGATGGCAACGTTAAAACAGTATCTCAGAGCGGCAAAATTTTTGCTGCTCTATATCTTGTATAAGCTGAATCTTTTCCGCTTTCCCGATCTGGCCTATTCAGACGCGCACGACAACGACGTCAGAGATATTCGCAGGCGAACCCGCGATGATGCGCAGTCCATCCCCAAAGTAATCTGGATGTACTGGGACGATGTGACGCCGCCTGATTTTATTCTGGCCTTTTATAGCAAAATGAAGCAGATGAATCCTGACCATCAGATCCATCTCCTTAATCGTGAGACAGTCACAACCTTTCTGCCGTGGCTGCGCTTTGAGTATGCGCAGATAGGGATGTCGCACAAAGGCGACGTGATCCGCCTTGCACTGCTCAAAGAGTATGGCGGCATCTGGGTCGACAGCTCAACGCTGGTTTATCAAAATTTTTCGTGGGTGCATCAGCGCAGCGGTTACGATGTTGTCGGCTATTACAGCGACGGCACCACGGTGGATAAAGCCTTTCCCGTGGTGGAAGCCTGGTTTCTTGCTTCACCGCCCCAAAACGCGTTTATTGCCCGCTGGCTGGAGCTGATTATGCCGCTCACGCACATCAGCATTGATGATTACTATGCGCAGATCGTCCGCCGCCCTGACTTTGCACATATTCGTCAGGGCATCAATCGCGGTAGCTATATCATTATTAATTTTCTCTGTCAGATTGTGATGCGCGAACAACCGGGCTTTAGCTGCTATCTGAAGAAATGTGAAAGTTCGGCTTTCTTCTATCAGGATGCTTTTCGCTGGGACAGCCTGAAAATGTCCCTGTTTCTGCTCTGTACGCGCGAGCCCGACACCCATCCGAAACTGATTAAGCTGACTAATGACGATCGCCGCTTTCTACCGCTGGCGCGCAGACTCAATATTCTTGAGCGTGACAGCGTGATGGGCAAACTGCTGCTGGAAAAGTAACCCCGCCATAGTCTGTGCGGAACATATCCTGCAAATACGCGCCCATCCTGTCAGGCCGCTTACCGGCCTGACAGAAACAGCGCAGCCGGATAGCGCACGGGCGGCCGATTTTGGCTCTCTGGCATTGCGCCTGCACCGTGACTTCCTCCCTTCCTGACATCCCTGCTTGCAAACTTTTATCCTCACCGTGGCGGCTGTGCCTGAGCATGCATCAGGTGCTGCATTCCCGCTTTCTTTACCCTGACCCGCTATCGAGATTGAGTGGCGGTTTGCCGCGCGGCTTCCGTCAGGGCGGCGATCCCGCGCCATGGTCCGGCGATGTTTTTCGCCAGCACGCCTTGCCCGCGATAGAAAATCAGCCAGTTGCCGAATAAGTCCGTCACAACGCGCTTGCGCCAGGTCATGCGCTGCCTGATAAGCGATGTCTGGCGCGGACAGAGCGCCGATTGCTGCCCGCCATGGCATCGCAACAGGCGTGGTTGTCCCGGCGGTCGTCAGTGAAGGGTAATTGTTCCGGCGCGCTGGGTGTTCGGCCTCTCTTACCGCCACGCACCCTGTCACTTCGGCGCTCACCGCCACGCGCCTCCCAATATAACGTTCCTTAATGGCCAGTAAGACGTTTTTGGCCGCTGCGAAAAAAATTTGCGCAGTCTTCCCGCCAGTAATGAAACACTGTTCCAATAACTTGTTGTTTTGTCGAATATTGCCGTTTTTTTGCGGCAAAAAAAACGCCTGTGCTGATTCAATAAAATATCGGCAAGGGTCACAGAATATAAACGCAAAATTTTTTCGTATTGCGCACATGAAATGGGCGGTGATTTAATTCCTGTTACTGAACCCCCTCTCTGTGCAGACCGGAAATAAAAATGGAAAAGCGTTCACTGAATAAAAATATTGATTTACTGCTGCGCGGCTTTACTGAATTAAAAGATAACGGCCGCTTTAATGAACCCAATCTCGACGGTAGCGCCGGAGATTATATTTCATTTTCTGGCTGGGAATGGCCGCAGGGCGTTGGGCTGTTTGGACTGGTGCGATTATGGGAAAATACCCGATCGGAAGAGCTGTATGAAATTATCGACACGTGGTTCCAGGGAAATATCGAAAGAGGTCTGCCAGGCCTGAATGTGAATACCACCGCGCCGATGCTTCCCCTGTCGCTTTTCTGGTCCCATCACCGACAACCGCTCTATCAGCAGGTGCTGGATAACTGGGCAAACCGCGTGATGACTGAACTCCCGCGTACGCCAGAACAAGGTTTCCAGCATGTGGTTTCCGACGGCATTAATGAAATGGAGATCTGGGACGACACGCTGTTCATGGTGGTGCTGTTCCTGGCGCACTACGGTACGGTATCCGGACGTCAGGAGCTGGTAGATGAGGCTGTTCGTCAGTTTCTGCTGCATGCGCGCTATCTCAACGATCCGCAAACTGGCTTGTGGTATCACGGCTGGAGCTTCGTTGAAAACAACAACTTTGCCAAAGCCCGCTGGGCGCGCGGCAATGCGTGGATCACCGTCGGCATACTCGAATTGCTGGAGCTTGCCGACGTGAGCGCAGGCGTGCGGGAATACCTGATCGAATGTCTGAAAAAGCAGGTTAATACCCTGATCGACCTACAGGCCGAAAACGGCGCCTGGCACACCCTGCTCGATCACCCGGACTCCTATATTGAAATTTCCGCGACCGCAGGTTTCGGCTATGGATTATTAAAAGGCGCGCGCCTTGGAATTGGCGATAAACGATGGCGGCAGGCGGGAATAAAAGCGCTGTCGATTGTGCAGGATAATATTGATGCCGAAGGAACGGTGCACAATGTTTCTTACGGCACGCGAATGGGGCGCACCCTGCAATTTTATAAAGACATTCCACTGCAACCGACCGGTTATGGGCAGGCACTGGCGATATTATGCCTGAGTGAAGGCTTGCGCCTTTCTGATAATAAATAAAACAGGATTTTTCTCTTAGGGAGAATAAATAATGGTTAGCGAATACACGCATTTTGATTTAACGGCAGGCAGCGCCGTGCGCTACTGGCAGCTATCCGAAATTACCCGTTTACGTTACGACACGGCGGATTTGCCGATGGCGGGCGAAATGGATCCGTTTTTCTTTCTGAGCAAACATAAAAACTTTATTCCTCACACCTATCCGTGCCGTGACGATTTCCGCCAGCGCTTCGCCGGGCAAAAGCCGCAGCCGTTCGCGAGCGCGAGCTACTCACGCTGGTGGTTCCCTTTTGCCTCCGACCGCGTGGATCTCTCCGGCTTTTGGTTTCGGCCCACCCGCGTCGGTGCCTGGGCCAGAACGCGGCTCGATTGCCCCCTGGCGGGTGAATATCGTTTTCGCCTGGCGACCTGCGGCGGCGCGCTGCTGAAGCTGAACGGCGAAGAGGTGCTCTGGATGGCTGATTATCAGCGCAACCTGGAAAACCTGCGTGAATTCAGTCTGTCGCTGCATCGGGGACAAAACGAACTGGAGTTGTGGTTTGATGACCTGGCGGAACGCGATATTCGTTTCTTTTTTCAGCTTGACTATCTCGATGGCGAACCGCTGCGTATTGCGCTGGAAACACCGCTTCCCGATGCGCAGGTTAAAGAGATGGAGCAGCTTCTCGACGGCGTCTCCTTTGAACAGCCGGTGTATAACCGCGGCACCATCCGTCTGGCTTTTGCTCAGCCCGCGTCGACGGACTACGATCTGCACGTCAGCGTGCTGGGCGACTTTATCTCGCTCGATGAACCGGTTGAGCTAAATAGCCGACTGGCCGCCGGCGAGTCGCTGGTCGCCATTGCGGAAAGCGAAACCCTCCCGGCGGACTTCCGTAATTTCCACATCAGGCTGCAACGTGAAGGGTTTCAGATAAGCCGCACGCTTGGCGTTGAAATCTGCCACGCCGACCGTCAGACGGCTATCCCGCACACGCAGGAGGCGCGAATTGAGGAAGCGTTGAACGTCGTCGCCCATGAAGCGGAATACAGCAGCGTCAAAGCGCTGGCCCGCCTGGCCTGCGGCCTTGACGATCAGCAAACCCAGCAGATGCTGGACGGCGTGCTGCCCTCGATACTCGACTGCCATGACTGCGCGGACTTTACCCTTGTTCCGCTGCTCTGGTGTCGTACGGTGTGGGGCGACAGAATCGATCCGGCGGTTCGCGGCCGTATTGATGACGCTATTCTGCGCTTCCGTTACTGGATGGACGAGCCAGGCAACGATGTGCAGTGGTACTTCTCCGAGAACCACGCTTTGCTGTTCCACACTGCGGCATTGCTGGCGGGCAACCTCTTTCCGGAGGCCATTTTTACCCGCTCCGGGCGCAGCGGACGCGAGCAGGCAGCGGCGGGTAAAGCGCGCGTCATTAGCTGGCTGGATCACTTTGAACAGTGCGAAATGGCTGAGTGGAATTCCGCACCCTACTTTCCTGTCGATTTGAAAGGACTGACTGCGCTGGCAGCGCTGTCCGGCGATGCGCAGATAAGTCAACGGGCCATCGCGGCAATAAAACGTTTACTTGCGCAGATTGCCCGCTCAGCCCACCAGGGTTTTCTTACCGCCTCGCAGGGCCGTTCCTACGAACATACCCTGCGCGCCGGGCGTTCTCTGGAACTGGCGGCGATTTCGCGTCTGCTCTGGGGTAAAGGCAACTACGGCTGTCGCTTCCATGCGCTGCCGCAATTAGCTTTGCTGCTGCGTGAGGGTCTGCTCACCCTTCCGGCAGAACTGGAAGAGGTCGCCGCCTGGCAAAAAGAGAGCGCCATCGAGTGGTGTTTCGCCCAGGGCGCTAACCGGATCGCCCGGCTCTATCACTACAAAAATCGTCATGCGGCGATGGGATCGATCGCCGGCTACCGCTGGGGGGAATGGGGCTATCAGGAAACGCCTTTCCATTTGCGCCTCGGCACCCAACCCGAAGCGCAGATCTGGATCAACCATCCAGGCGAAACCCTGCACGGTGGTTTCGGTCGCCCCTCCTACTGGGGTGGATGCGGCACGCTGCCTCGCGTTCAGCAATATCGCGGGCTGGCAGTGCTGACGTTCCATCTCCATGCCGATCAACCTCCCTTTACTCACGCATGGCTGCCGCAAAGCCAGTTCGATGAGGTCGCGATTAGCGGCCGGCGCGCGGCCGTACGCAGCGGTGAGGGTATGGCGCTGCTGGTGGGCAATCAGACGTTTGAAACGGTGAGTACCGGCCCTACCCGCCACTGCGAAATTCGCCTTAACGGGCAGCATACCTGCTGGCTGGTGCGCATCAACGATCGGATCGACAGCTCTCTGGACGCCTTCAGCGCACGCTTCCACGCCCTGACCATGACGCAGCATGACGACGGCACTATCGAAGTGAAGGATCCGGTGTATGGCACGGTACGCTTTCTGGCCGATGGGCGAGTGAGTGCGGAAAACCGCACGCTTGATCCTCAGCAGTGGAGCGTCCTGGGCAGTAGCCGTGAACTTCCTCTGTAATCACCGACCGGCAGAGACCGGGCAAGGATAAGAATATGGATACGCAAATCGACAAACAGTCTCTGCCCTCCGGGCAGACCTCTGGTGATGTTAATCCGAATGCTCTGCACAACCCCGCGCGCGAAGTGGCTAAGCCGAAAAGCAACTATCGCTGGATCGTCTGTTCCATGCTGGTGTTTGCGACAACGGTTAACTACATGGATCGCCAGATTCTTGGCCTGCTGGCGCCGATGCTGCAAAAAGATATCGGCTGGACGCAGATGGAGTACAGCTGGCTGGTGAATGCGTTTACCGTTGCCTACGGTGTCGGCACGCTGGTATGCGGGCGTATTATTGACAAGCTGGGAACCAAAATTAGCTATGCAGTGGCGATGGTGGTCTGGAGCGCCGCGGCGATGGCGCATGCGGTAGTAGGTTCGGTGGCAGGTTTTGCGCTGGTGCGCGTCCTGCTTGGGCTGGGTGAATCCGCGAACTTTCCGGCTGCGATGAAGGTGATTGCCGAGTGGCATCCCAAAAAGGAACGCACGCTGGCAACCGGCATTCTTGGGGTCGCGGTCAATATCGGCGTGGTTATCTCGCCCGCGCTGATCCCCCTTATTGCGGTACATTACGGCTGGCACGGCGCATTCTTAATTCTCGGCGCCGTCGGTTTCCTCTGGCTGATCCCCTGGTTCATCGCCTTTGGCCCGATGAGAGCGAAGGCCAGCGCGGAAGAGCAGGCCTGGATTGCTCAGGACAGAGAGGAAACCGTCAGTGTGTCTGCCATTAAATGGACCCGTCTGCTGGGCTATCGCCAGCTGTGGGCGGTGGCGTTAGGCAAAATGTTGACTGACCCGATCTGGTGGTTCTTTCTTTTCTGGCTGCCGAAATGGCTCAACGAGTCACGTGGTATCAACATGGAAGGCCTGGGTCTGCCGCTGATCGTCATCTATCTTTTCGCTATCGTCGGCAGCCTGGGCGCAGGCTGGCTGCCCGGCAAGCTGATGAGCAAAGGCTTCAGCACCGCCAGCGCGCGTAAACTGACGATGCTGATCTGCGCCTGCCTGGTGCTGCCGATTTTCGCCGCCACACAGGTCGAAAATCTGTGGGCGGCCGTCGCGCTGGTGGGTCTGGCTGCGGCGGCGCATCAGGGCTGGTCCGCCAACATTTTGACCTCGGTATCCGACCTGTTCCCGAGCGCGGCGGTCGGTTCGGTCGTAGGGATCGGCAGCACCTTCGGGATGATCGGCAGCGTGATCTTCTCAACGGTCATTGGCGCCGTGCTGGATGCTTCCGGTAACTATTGGGCGCTGTTCGCCATCAGCTCTGTTGCTTACCTGCTGGCGTGGGCGGTGATCTATCTTCTGTTAGTGCCGAAAATGGAACGGGCAAAGTTTGAGTAACCCGTTCACTCGCCCGGTGGCGCGTATCACGCGATACGGGCCACCGATTGACGCTCAACGATGGCGCACGCCAGCTCAACTCGCCTTGGGATATTCACACTTCCCGCTATCATATCCTGCAACAGCTCCAGTGCCAGCGTGCCAATTTCCTGCACAGGAAGGTGAACGGTGGTCAGTGGCGGTGTGGAAAACTCCGCCTGCGGCAGGTTATTCATACCGATCACCGAAATATCTTCCGGCACGCGCAGTCCTGAAGCGCGCACGCCATTAATTGCTCCGAGCGCCAGCGAATCATTGGCGCAGAGTATCGCCGTGCATTCGTGAGGGTTGTCGCGTAAACGCGCGATTACCGCCTGCTCCGCCAGCTCCGGCAGCCAGTCTGTTACCGTCAGGATCCGTGAATCGTCGCACGCCAGCTGGCGACAGCGCATCGCTTCACGCCAGCCGTCCTCTCGCTGTTCAATCGTTCGCCTGCCTGGGTGGATTAAAAAAAGAATGTCGCGATGCCCGCGATCCAGTAAATATTCACAGGCCATGCGCGTGGCCGAACGGTTGCAGGGCAGTACGCTCGACAATCGCATCAGCGGATCCTCGGTGTTGACTAACACCGCCGGTTTTTTCAGGTTCACCACCGTATTGAGAGTACCGCTGTCATCTACCGTCAGCGCCAGCACGCCTCCTACATCCGCCTCTTCCAGCAACGCCTGAAGCGCGCCGTTGTCGCTGTCGTTAAGGGGATGGATCGTGAGATCAATACCCAGCACCTTTGCCCGCTCCTTGAGTCCTTGCAGGACGTACCAGCTAAACTGATAACGGTTATAATCCAGCATCGCCACTTGCGAAATGACCAGCACGATGCGCGCGCCGCCAAGCTCCTGAGCCGGCGTGTAACGCATTGCCCGCGCTACCTCCTGAATACGCGCGCGCAGTTCGCTACTGACCCCTTTTTCACCTGACAGCGCCCGCGACACCGTGCTCAGCGAAGTGCGACAACGGGTGGCGATATCCTCCAGCCGTA
The DNA here is from genome assembly GCF_003813865.1 of Candidatus Pantoea deserta. Classification (GTDB taxonomy): domain Bacteria; phylum Pseudomonadota; class Gammaproteobacteria; order Enterobacterales; family Enterobacteriaceae; genus Pantoea; species Pantoea deserta. The sequence goes on along the minus strand of NZ_RMVG01000016.1, from coordinate 65,561 downwards.
CGCGGCGATAGCCCGTATCACGCTCTGCCTGATTATCTGGTTTACGCATCTCTCATCCTTTCTGCCGACGCTCTTCACTCGGCGTCATTCCAAAAGACCTTTTTATACAGCGTGATAAAAAGGTTGCTGTGAGTAACACTGCATATCAGGCAATTCAGGTCGCCAGCCTGTGCGTTTGCGCTCATGTAGTCGGCGCAGCCGCTGGTTCAGGCTGTGGCCGGGACGCCCGCCGGTCGGAAAGATGTCTCTGCGCAGCCGCGCTCCGCTCAGGACACGCCACAGTAGCGCAGCGCTGCCGTCATAACAGCGGCGCCGATGATAACGGCGATCAGCGGCGCCCTGCGCCAGGCGAGGAAGACGGCAAAAGCCACGCCCAGCACGCGCGCCATACCTGCAAAATGTTCACCCTCAAACAGCGTGCTGGTCAGCGCGACCGCCAGCAGCAGTACCGTCGCGGCATCCGACAGCAACGTCTGTGTTCGTTCGGTGATGGGAAGTCGGTTGCCCAGTTTTACCCCGGCGAAACGGATGAAGTACGTCCCTGACGCCAGCAGCGCGATACCAGCGATAACCAGTGCCTGATGACTCATTTACGCATTCTCCACGTCAGTAATCCCAGCAGCGAAAAGAGGACCGGCATGCCTGCCGGCACAAAAGGGGTCGCCAGAACCGACAGCAGCGCCCCGCCAGAGGCCGGGATTAACGTGCGACGCTTGCGCAGCGCCGGAAAAATCAGCGCGATTAAAATCGCCGGGAAAACGGCGTCGAGACCGATAGCGGCAACGTCAGGAATAAACTGCCCCACGGCCGCGCCGGTAATGACCGTCAGCGGCCAGATCAGCGCAATGCCGATGCCGCACAGCCAGAACGCCGCGCGACGCTGCCTCAGCGTCGTCTGAGAAATACCGAAGACCACGCTTTCGTCGTTCATAATATGGCAGCCAAACAGGCCCCGCGCTCCGGTGCCGACCAGATCCTTAACGGCGATACCAAACGGCAAATGGCGCGCATTAACCAGTAATCCCGCCAGCGCGGCGGTTAATGGGCTGCCGCCCCCCGCGACAATGCCGATAAAAAGAAACTCAGAAGCCCCCGCCAGCACTAGCGTCGATAACGCCAAAGGCACCCAGAGCGGGAAACCGTCGGCGCTGGCCAGCGAACCATAGGATAAACCGACAATACCATCAGCCAGACAGACCAGAATGATGGCTTTAATCACTTCCCGGCTGAGCGGGACATAACGCTTCCGCATAACAATCTCTTCTTATAACGAACGAAATTTCCGTTATAATGAACGCAGCAGAATCGTTTTACAATACGAACGATTCGTTCGATTTAAGAAACAGGAGTTAACGTGACACCGATCACAATTATTGCTAATGGCCTGGTGCGCGAACGCCAGCGCGCCGGGTTGTCGCTGGCTGAGGTCGCCCGCCGCGCGGGTATTGCAAAATCGACGCTGTCACAGCTGGAGGCGGGTAACGGAAACCCCAGTATTGAAACGCTCTGGGCGCTGTGCGTTGCGCTCAATATTCCCTTTGCACGCTTAATGGAGCCGGAAGAGAAGCGCTTACAGGTCATTCGCCGCGGCGAAGGTCCAACAGTAACGGCGGAGCTGGCGGATTACCAGGCCGTATTGCTGGCCACCTGTCCGCCCGGCGCGCGACGCGATATTTACCTGCTTAACACGCAGCCCGGCAGCGAACGCTGCTCGCAGCCGCATCCGCCTGGCACCATTGAACACATCATCATTACGCAAGGACGCGCGCTGGTGGGTCCGGAAGTGTCTCCGGTTGAACTTCATCCCGGCGATTACATCTGTTACGCCGGAGATGAGCCGCATATTTTCCGCGCGCTGGAACCCGATACGCTGGCCGTGATGGTCATAGAGCACAGCTGAAGTATCATTTTTTCCTCTGACACATCCTGCTGCCGCTGCGTCGGGACAGGTGTAGCATGGTGTGATAAAGGACAAGTCAGAGGACGCCATGCAGATCATCCCCGCTACAGCGCATCACATTCCCGCCATACAGCAAATCTACGCCTGGCACGTGCTCTACGGCAGCGCCACCTTTGAAACCGAACCGCCCGATGCCGAGGAGATGCAGCAACGTTTGAACGCGCTGCTGGATAAAGGAGGCATCTGGCTGGTGGCGCTGGAGGAAAATGCCGTCATAGGTTATTGCTATCTTGCGCCCTATCGCCCGCGTTACGCCTATCGCTTTACGCTGGAAGATTCGATCTATCTTCATCCTGAACGCACCGGCCGCGGCGCTGGCCGCGCGCTGCTGACGGAAGCCATTCGTCTCGCCGAAGCGCGCGGTTTTCGTCAGATTGTCGCGGTGATTGCCGGCAATGATAATCTGGCGTCAATGGGCTTGCATCGCGCCCTGGAATTCCGCGAGGCGGGACGGTTACAGGCCGTCGGATTTAAGCATGGCCGCTGGCTTGATACGCATTTTATGCAGCTGGCGCTGGGCGCAGGCGATAAGGCTCCGCCTGCTGATCTGGCCTGATGTTTCAACATTGCCGGATGATCGGTTCATTAAACGGGAGTTAACTGCTATGACACAGCGTATTGCCGTCGTTGGCGCAGGCGTACTGGGATTGTCTGTTGCGCGGATGCTGGCGCTGCGGGGCGAAGAGGTTACGCTGTTTGACAAAGGCGCGCCGGGCGCAGGCACCAGTCAGATTAGTTTTGCGTGGGTCAATGCCAATGGCAAAAGCCCGGACAGCTACCATCACCTTAACGCTGCGGGTATTGATGCCCATAAGCGTCTGCAACGGCAGTCAGGCGCGTCCGCGCCCTGGCTGCTGGAGACGGGCACCTGGGAATGGGTGGCAGACTCTGCGATCAGGACGCAGCTGGAAGCCCGGCTCGCGAAGCTGACTGCGCTTGGCTATCCCTGGCAGGCGGTAACGCGGGAGACGCTGCTCACACACTTCCCTGAGCTGCGGCTCGACTCCCGTATTCAGCAGGGCTGGTTTTTTCCTTCGGAATGCCTGCTCTATCCCAGCCTGCTAATCGGCTGGTTACAGACGCAGATACGCCGGTTCGGCGGTAAGATCATCGCGCAAACCGAGATCGTCACGCTTTCGGAACGGCCCGACGGCGTCGAGCTGGAGCTGGCGAACGGCGAGCGCTGGCAGGGCGATAAAGTGATTTTAGCCACGGGTCGCTGGTCAGCAGAGCTGCTGACGCAGCTGGGACTGACGCTGTCAATGACGGACGCGAACCGACCCAACAAGGTTGCCTGTAGCTTTCTGGCCTATACCGATCCTCTGCCGATCCAGATTAACAGCAATATCATTTCGCCTGAGCTTAACGTCAGGCCAGAGGGCGGCGGTCGGTTAATGTTGCAGGCGCTGGATCTGGATGAATATGCGGATCCAGCGCGGCCTGTCAGCACTGAGGGCTTTATCGGGCAGACGTTTTTGCGCCGTTTACGACGCCTGTTCAGCCATGCGGAAAGCGCGCGTATAGCCAGAATCGAGGTCGGGCAGCGCTCTCGTCCGTCGGACGGTTTACCTGCGCTGGGTTATGTGAGTGAGCGCCAGCGTGTTTATCTGATGGCGTCTCACAGCGGCATGACGCTGGCCCCTTTGCTCGGCGAGCTGGTGGCGGAAGAGGTGATCACGGGTGAACGATCTGCAATGCTGGCCGATTTCGCGCCTCAGCGGCTTCTGACGCCCTTTACAGGCAAAAGCGGGGGATTTACCCCCGCTTATCTTCCGGCTGCGCAATAGTGCCTTAGCGGCGGTTTTTCCAGACGGTCTGAATATTACAAAATTCGTGTACGCCGTAGTGCGACAGTTCACGACCGTAGCCGCTCTTTTTAACGCCGCCAATTGTCACGCGCGGATCGGAAGCGCCGTTGCCATTGATAAACACCGCGCCGGTCTCGATTTGATCCGCCAGACGTTCGGCGATCTCACTGTCTTCTGTCCAGATCGTTGCGCTAAGGCCAAATTCGCTGTCGTTTGCGATAGCCAGCGCATGATCGGCATCGCGAGCAACGGCGATGGCGGCGACCGGCCCAAACAATTCTTCACGGAAGGCCGTCATTTCAGTCGTGACATCTGACAGGATAGTCGGCGCATAGTAATTGCCCTCCCCTGCTATCTTCTCCCCACCCAGAACCAGACGCGCGCCCTCTTTTAGCGTCTGCTGAACCTGATTATCAAGCTCATCGCGCAGATCAAAGCGCGCCATAGGACCGAGATAGTTATTTTCATCCAGCGGATCGCCCATGGTGAGCGCCTGTACGGCGGCTTTAAAGCGGGCTTCAAATTCTTCCGCGATGGCGGCCTCGACAATAAAACGTTTGGCGGCCATACAAACCTGTCCGGTATTTTGATAGCGGCCTGTTACTGCGGATTTCACGGCGTCATCAAGGCTGGCGTCGGCAAGCACGATAAAGGGATCCGATCCTCCCAGCTCAAGAACGGTTTTTTTCAGGGCGGCGCCAGCCTGAGCAGCAATCGCCGCGCCTGCGCGCACGCTGCCGGTAACGGCGACGGCGGCAATCCGCGGATCGTTAATGGCTACGGAGACGCCGTCATTGTCTACGTTGATAGAAGCGAACGCGCCTTTGGGGAGATCTGTGGCGTTAAACAGCTCAGTCATCAGCCCTGCGCAGCCCATAACGTTAGGCGCATGCTTCAGCACATAGGTGTTGCCGGCAAGTAACATGCCGACAGCGCCGCGCAGTACCTGCCAGAACGGGAAATTCCAGGGCATTACGGCAAGGATCGTGCCGATCGGTTTAAAGCGTTGCCAGGCGTCCGCTACCTGCGTCGGCTGATCTTCCAGCATGGCTGGGCCATGTTCCGCATACCAGTCGCTAAGACTGGCGCATTTAAGGATCTCAGCTCGGGCCTGGGCAACAGGTTTACCCATTTCAAGGGTGATCATGCGTGACAGTTCAGGCTCACGCTGGCGAAGCTGTTCAGCCAGCTGGCGCAGGACGTTTACGCGCGTGGTCATGTCGGTTTGACGCCACTGCTGGAAAGCCGATGCGCTGGCGGCAAGTGTGGTTTCAAGTTCATCGCGGGACTGCATGGGATAACGGGCCAGGATTTCACCATTAGCCGGATTTTTTGACACTGCGTAATCGGTCATAGCGCCTCTTGAATGGGTCAGGAAAGATGGGATCTACCCTACGCCTCGATAGTCGTTATGAAAAATGAATAATAATGACTAAGTTGCTTTTCTGGAGAGAATAACTGCGTTTTGGCTGGCAGTATTACTGCGACCATGTTTTAAAGTTATCCACATATACAGAAAGCAGATCCTAATAAACGATCATAAACAGATCATAAAGAGATCCAAAGAGATCCCCGATCGCCGCAGGCCGCACCGGGCAAGGGCTGAAAGGGTGATCCCGTTCACTATAATCAGCAAAGAGTTCACTGTAATCAGCACTTTATTCACTACACACAGTAGAATGTTCACTGTAAACAGTGATAGTGTTCACTGTAGTCAGGAAACGATCCTTTTCATCCCCAGAATGAAGATCTCAAGCTATGGCAGATAATGAGAGTGAAAACAAAGGGTTACTTGAACCCTTTCTGTCGGTGACCAAAAACAGTGGTGAAGTTATTCAGCTTCATCCCAATAAGAATAATACCGTTCAGCCTGTTGCTCTGATGCGTCTGGGACTCTTTGTCCCGACGCTAAAATCAACGGCGCGGGGTAAATCGGGCGCGATGGCCTCAACCGATGCGACCAAAGAGCTGAAAAACCTGTCGCTGGTGAAAGCTGAGGGTTATGAAAAGATTACCATTACCGGCGCGCGGCTGGATATGGATAACGATTTTAAAACCTGGGCTGGGATCATTCAGTCATTTTCCCGCTATCCTACGAAGGGCGATACCGTCACGCTGCCCTTTATCGATTTTGTGAAGATGTGCGGCATCCCTTCAGCAAACTCATCGGCAGCGCTACGCAAACGGCTGGATGCTTCTCTGCGTCGTATTGCGACTAACACCCTCTCCTTTGAGGGCAACGGCAAGGCGTATCATACGCACCTGGTGCAGTCCGCCTATTACGATCGGGAAAAGGACGTCGTGAGGATCCAGGCCGATCCCAAGCTGTTTGAGCTCTATAACTTTGACCACAAGGTATTGCTACAGCTCAGGGCCATCTCCAGGCTGAAACGCAAAGAGTCTGCACAGGCGCTTTATACCTTTCTGGAAAGCCTGCCGACCAATCCTGCGCCCATCTCCCTGGCGCGCTTACGTATGCGCCTGAATCTCGGCTCTAAAACCACTACGCAGAATCATGTTGTGCGGCGCGCAATGGAGCAGTTGAAAGAGATTGGTTATCTTGACTATTCCGAGGTCAAGCGCGGCCGCTCGGTGTTTTTTATCATCCATAGTCGTACACCAAAGCTGGACGGGATAGGCAATCTGGAAAGTATTGATGCTCTGGATGAGATCGATTTTGACGACTAGACAGAACATTCACTGTAAACAGCAGATGCAGCGTGGCAGCGTCACTTTTAATCCAGACGTGACAGCTGCTTTGCATCGCACTCTTCATCTACCAGCTTGCCAGCAGAACGTTCACTGTCATCAGCAGCGTTCACTGTAATCAGTCAGATTCCGGCTTTTCAGTGCTTACCCTCTTCTGAACATCCTGATTCAGCGCTGGATGCATAAGCGTTTACAGGTTTGTTAGCGCTTACTATTGTTTCTGGCCGCTTTCTTGCATTCTCTTTAACCCCATCTACACTGATTACAGTGAATATTTACAGGCACGGTTTAACGTTGTGCTTTTACTGATTACAGTGGGCAAGCTGCAGCGTTCACTAGCCGATTACAGTGAATGTTATTATCCAGGCGATTGAATTTATATATAAATACTGTGTTAGCTCAATGAGCAGTTTCTACTGATTACAGTGAACATTGGTTTGCGAGCAAGTCAGCAAAAGGTGACAGTGTTGCGATTAATACTGATTACAGTGAACGTTGCAGACCCCTAACCATCTGAATTGCATATATTTTGAACTAAACTACTGACTACAGTGAATCCTTTTGGATTTTCTGTTGCGCTTGCCTGGAAAATTACTGATTACAGTGAATGATTGAGATTAAAGCTTAGCATTCTTGCCGACTCATACTGACTATAGTGAATGCTTATGATGCTTTCGCCTTTCTGCATCATTTGTCTGCTGCACGCTATGAGACGCAAACCTTCCTATTTTATAACCCTCTACTGATTACAGTGAATCTTTCACACTCGATCCTGGTCGGGCCCCTCTTCTCCTGACTCCCTGCTGCTGATTACAGTGAATCTTTGAATAAAGAGTCTCCTCCCGTGATTTTCTCATGCTGATTACAGTGAACATTTGTTTGACGGGCCATAGCCCTGCTGCTGTTTTTACTGATTACAGTGAATGTTTGCCTGACGTATAGCCTGGGTGACTGATTACAGTGAACAGTAACGGAAAGAGTTACTGATTACAGTGAACGTAGCAACTTGATGTCTTCGGTTGATATGTAGCGCAACGCACGTTTGCTGATTACAGTGAATCTTAGAGCAACTGTTCTTTCTGTCCCGCCTGTCTTTGTTCTGTAAAACCCTCCCTGCCCTGCGGGCGTTCGACGCCTGCTCAACAAACGCGTATTTACTGATTACAGTGAATGAATCCGTTACTGATTACAGTGAACGTTATTGAGAAGGACGTGGAGAAACCTCACTGACTACAGTGAATCTTTTTTGTAACCCATAGCAATTACGCACTTTCTTTGATCACCATCAATTGTGGAGTAAAAGATATTTTGTTGCCTGTTATGCAGGATTTCTGTATAAAGTCACAAATCCTACATGTGTGGAGCAAGTATGGCTAACGACGAAAAGCAGGTATTGAAGGTTGCGCAGCGTTCGGAAAGAATGCTGCTTAGCCTGACTGAACAAATCCAGGCCCAGAAAGAAGAGCTGCACGAAAATACCTTTTACCAGGTTTACGCCAAAGCTGCTCTGGCCAAATTGCCGAAACTGACGCGCGCCAGCGTTGACTATGCTGTCAATGAGATGGAAGAGAGCGGCTACCAGTTCGATAAACGTGCAGCCGGTAGTTCGACCAAATACGCGATGTCCATCCAGAACATTATCGATATTTACCATCATCGCGGCGTGCCAAAGTATCGCGATCGCCATCCAGAGGCCTATACCCTGTTTGTTGGCAATCTGAAGGGCGGCGTCTCTAAGACCGTCTCAACGGTTTCGCTGGCTCATGCCTTACGTGCTCATCCTCATCTGCTTTTCGAAGATCTCCGTATTCTGGTCATTGATCTGGATCCGCAATCCTCTGCAACTATGTTTCTTAATCATGAACGTTCAGTGGGACTGGTCGAGGCGACGGCGGCTCAGGCAATGCTTCAGAACGTCAGCCGTGAAGAGCTGCTGGAAGAGTTTATTGTGCCCTCAATCATACCGGGCGTGGATGTCTTACCCGCTTCGATTGATGACGCCTTTATCGCATCACGCTGGGATGAGCTGTGCGCTGAGCATCTGAGTGGACAGAACGTTCATGCGGTGCTGTACAACAATGTGATTGCTAAGCTGAAGAAAGATTATGATTTTATCTTTATCGACAGCGGCCCTCATCTGGATGCGTTCCTGAAAAATGCCATTGCGGCATCGGACCTGCTGATGACGCCGGTTCCACCCGCGCAGGTCGATTTTCACTCGACGCTCAAATATCTGACGCGCCTTCCTGAACTGATCGATATTATCGAGGAATCCGGCGCTACCTGCCGCCTTCAGGGCAATATCGGTTTTATGTCCAAACTTTCTAATAAAGCCGATCACAAGCTGTGTCATAGCCTGGCGAAAGAGATTTTTGGCGGCGATATGCTGGATGCCGCCCTGCCGCGTCTGGATGGTTTTGAGCGCTGCGGGGAGTCGTTTGATACTGTTATTTCGGCAAACCCTTCTACCTATGTTGGCAGCAGCGAGGCATTGAAGAATGCGCGTTCGGCTGCTGAAGACTTTGCGAAAGCGGTTTTTGACCGTATTGAATTTATTCGCCTGAACTGAGGTCGCTATGAGTGCAAAAAGAATAACGATTGGCAGAACCTTCAGCCAGACGCCAGTACAGACTGACGCGTCATCGGAAGCGCCAACGCAAACGTTCGTCCTGTCTACGGGTAAACGTGCCGTGTTTCGCCTGGAGCGTATTGAAGCCAGAGATATAGAAGAGAAAACCTTTGTGGTGCTGGAGACCAATGGCCGCGATCAGGCCGGACTGACGCCTGATTCCCTGCGCGATATTATCCGTACTATCAAGCTCCAGCAGTTTTTTCCCGCCATCGGCGTAAAGCGCGAGGACCGCATTGAAATCCTTGACGGCTCCCGTCGAAGGGCAGCCGCGCTTTATTGCAAAACCGGGCTGGATATTCTGGTCTCTGAAACGCCAATAACAACGGAAGAAGCGAGAAGGCTGGCTCAGGACATCCAGACTGCGCGCGAGCACAATCTGCGTGAAGTTGGTCTGCGTTTGCTGTCACTGAAAAATGGCGGCCTGTCGCAAAAAGAAATTGCTGAGAATCAGGGCCTGTCTCAGGCGAAAGTGACACGCGCTTTGCAAGCTGCCAGCGTTCCGGCAGAGCTGATTTCACTCTTTCCTGACCATTCAGAGCTGACCTATCCCGATTACAAAGCGCTGCTGATGGCCGCAGACAAGCTTACGGAAATGGGCCAGCCAGTCGACAGACTGATCGAAACGATTTCTATGGATGTCGATTCCGTATGCGCGCGCGAAGGTCTGGCCGAGGACGAAATTAAAAATCATATTCTTCGCCTGGTACGCAACGGCAGTCAGACGCTGATAGACACCCCGGCTAAGGACAAACCTGTTTCCGAAAATCTGTGGACCTTTGCCGATAAGGATCGCTTTGCGCGTAAGAAAATCCGCGGGCGTATGTTCAGCTATGAATTTAATCGTCAGTCCAGAGAGCTACAGGAAGAGCTGGACAGAGTCATTCAACAGACGCTGCATAAATATCTGGGCGATCAGTAATACAGCAAATCCGGGCACCTCAGTCCCGGATTTTTTTTGCCTTCCGTCTCTGCTTTGCCCTCACCTCTTTGTGATATCGCCAGCCTGTTTCATCACTAATCCTCTGTTTTTAGGCTTATTGCCCTGGAATTTCAGGCTGAAATCGCCAAAAAAATTTCCGCCTTCGTAGGGGTTGCCTCTTTGAATCACCCGCTGTTATTCAGCCTTATCTCACAATCTCAGCTCAGAATTGAAAAACGCTTCTCCAGCGGGATTTCATATCTAACTGCATGAATATAAATAGTTTCAATCAAGGATTTCAGGGTGAAATCGCCATAAATGCCTTTAATTTCTGTGGAGCATTCTTCTTTGTATGGCCTGGTCCGTGCTGCGTTATTGCCCTGAAATTGCGCACCTTAAGAGAAGACTTCTCCAGCGAGATTTCATTTTTAACTAGATGAATTTAAATGATTTTATATGCGAATTTCAGGGTGAAATCGCCAGATGATTTTCGGGTTCTTGCGTGGCATATCTTTTCGCATTATGAGCTGAAAGCATTTGCTCGTAGTATTGAGAACACAAAGAACAGAAACTTCTCCAGTGGGATTTCATCTCTAACTTTATGAATATGCTGCGTTTCAGTCAGGAATTTCACGGTGAAATCGCCAGGGCAAATGGACAAAAATAAATTGCCCCTGAAGCGGGGCAATGACAGGGCTTTATTTTTTGTCCGCTGACCAGGTTGCGGAACGCACGTCAATTTTAACGGGTAACAGCTTCACTCTGGAAAAGGTATCAGCCAGCTTCTGCTGCTCAGAGAAAACGCTGTCAGACATACGCTCTGCGCCATAGGGCAACCTTGCTAAGGTGGTTCGCCAGATGGTTTTATTCAGCCCGGTAGATTGCGACAAAATGGCCGCCGCTTCATCCGGATGCTGATTAGCCCAGTCGCTAAGCGTACTCAGTTCATCCAGCACTTTTTTAGCTGTTTCAGGATGGCTGTCGGCAAATTTACGGCTTGCAAGATAGAACGTGTAATGCGGCACCAGTCCTTCAGCATTACGCACCTGTCGAGCGCCAGTGCTGGCTTCTACTTCCGCCAGATAGGGGTCCCAGATAACCCAGGCATCAACCGCGCCCTTTTGAAAGGCTGCGCGCGCATCGGCTGGGGGCAGATAAACAGGGGTAATATCTTTATAACTTAGCCCTGCCTGTTCCAGAGCGGCAATAAGCAAATAGTTAACGTCAGAACCTTTGTTTAACGCGACGCGTTTGCCTTTTAAATCGCTGACGCTTTTTATGGCTGATGCCGAAGGAACGACAATAGCTTCAGTCTTAGGGTTGGCTGGCGAATGGCCCAAATAAACCAGATCGGCTTGTGCCGCCTGGGCAAACGCGGGTGGCGCATCGCCTGTGGCAGCAAGATCAATACTTCCTACATTAAGTCCTTCCAGCATCTGCGGTCCGGCAGGAAACTCTACCCAGCGTACATTGATGCCCTCTTTTTTAAAGGCCGCTTCAAGCGTGCCGCGATATTTGAGCAAGGCAAAGATGTTCGCTTTCTGATACCCGATATTGACATTTTCCGGTGCTGCCTGGGCAGTGGTTGCCAGTGAACTAACAAGGAGCGCGAGTGCGCTAAACGCAATTCCGTTGAATTTCATTTTTTTCTCTCCTGGGGGTTTAGCACACCTTAGCAAACGCGATATATATCCAGTAAATAACGATTCAGGTGGACTTATTCTTCCTGAGAATAGAAAGAAGAGAATCAGAACATTTAAAAAAAACAGGAGGTAAAAGCGGACTAACAAAGAATGCGGACATCCCCTGTCCAGTTGCTTAGCACGTTAATAATTTGTAGTAATAATCGAAGAGCAATCTTGAGAACCTTCTGTCAGGATACGGCCAAAAATGCCTGTCTGAGGTCCATTCACTGTATGAAGTGGTTTTCAAAAAGCGCGCTGCTGTTTTCTGGCAAAACTTGCCTGGCTGCGTTTTTAGCTCTCTTTATTGCATTAGAACTTAATCTGGATAAGCCTGCCTGGTCACTGACCACCGTCTATGTCGCCTCGCAGCTCTATTCCGCTTCAACCATCTCAAAGTCGGTCTTTCGTTTTCTCGGTACGTTGCTGGGCGGACTGTTTGTCTTGCTGATTTATCCCGCCACCGTACAGGACCCGATGCTGTTTAGTCTCTCTATCTCATCATGGGTGGCGCTCTGCCTCTATCTGTCATTGCATGACCGAACGCCAAAGAGCTATGTCTTTATGCTGGCCGGATACAGCGCCGCCATAATGGGCTTTCCCGATGTCACCGCGCCCGCTGACATAACCTACACCGTTATATCGCGTATCGAAGAAATCAGCGTCGCGATCCTGTGCAGTAGTCTGGTGCACAGGCTGATTATGCCTGTCTCAATGAGCAGCCTGCTGGAGCAGAGCGTCAGTCTCTGGTACCAGAATGCCAGAAAGCTGTGCGCAGAACTGATGACTGCTGTACCCAAAGAGAAGTCGCTGGAGCGCGAGGATATTCTTATCCAGATGGCGAACTATCCGCTTAATGTTGAAACGCTGATAACCCATTGCGTTTATGAAGGCGAAGCGGCGCGTCGTCTGATACGGCTGGTCAGCGTTCAGTACCAGCATCTCTCCTATCTGATCCCCACTCTGACGGCGATTGAAACCCGGCTCAGTTTACTGGCAGAGCAGCATATCCGCTTTCCTGAACAGGTCGCGCAAACCTTCCAGCAATTTTTATACTGGCTAAACAGCGCGGAGCACGGCGCGGAAACCCAGATAATCAAAGCTCAGCTAACCTCAGCGCAGCAGCAGTTAAAAGCGAGCTGGGAAAGCGGGGAAATGAATACTGAAGAGAGTTTGCTACTGACCGGATTGCTTGAGAGGCTGCTGAATTTTGTCCGTATTGCGGAGGCCTACCAGACGGTAGGCGATCGCGTTAGCGATTTGTCGCCTCGCGCGGCGACCCGTAAAGTGCCGCGTAGCCACAAGCACGTCGATAAGGGCATGCTGCTGCTCTCTTGCTTCACCGCCTTCCTGGCGACCTTTTTGTGCTGCCTTTTCTGGATAGGAAGCGGGTGGGTGGATGGCGCGACAGCGCCCATGATGGCCGCCGTGCTCTGCTCTTTCTTTGCGGCTATGGACAGCCCGCTCGCCCCAATGAAAATTTTCCTTAAAGGGGTTGTGGTGGCGATAGGCGTTAGCGTGCTTTACACCGCCCTGTTGATTCCGGAAGCGACGTCGTTTGAAGCCATGATGCTTTGTCTGGCTCCAGGATTACTGGCGCTGGGGCTGGTCATCGCCAATCCCTCAACCAATTTAATCGGCCTGATTGTCGCGACACAGATTCCGGGTTTGATTGGAATGAGTCACCATTTCAAACCCAACCTTCTGCTTATAGTGAATACTTCATTATCGACGCTCACAGGGATTGCGGCCGCTGTTATTTTAACGGCGGTGATTCGTAACAAGCGTCCGGCATGGACGGCGAAGCGCGCGCTGCGCAAGGGGTTACGCGAGCTTCTGCAATTTATAGCGGCCGTTGAGCTGAATAGCGCGTCGCAACTTATGCGACAGCAATTTGTGGCCCGTACGCTGGATAAAGTTAACGTGATCCTGCCGCGTAAACGAATCGACACTGAAGCTGAGCTGGCCGCAGGCGGTAATCTGATTACCGAAGCCTGGCTGGGCGCAAACTGCTACGATTTTTATGTTCGCCATCAGGCACTGCTGGCAGAAGAAAAAATCAGTAGCGATCGCTTTTTCGGCGAGCTGCGTATTTTTCTCAAGAATCGCATCAGAAGGCTACAGGCCCAACCGCAGGCAGCGCTGCTGGAGGAGTTAAACCGGCTAATCCTGTCGCTGGAAGTGCTGGCGCAGCATGATGTGAACTACTATGCCCCGCTGTTTCATCTGTTCAACGTCAGACTCTCGTTGTTTCCCCTGGCGCGCTGGCCAGAAAGGGCAGAGTAACTGCGGCAATCTTCTCAAAACCAGCCAGCTTCAGCGGCTGGTTTTTTTTTGTCTGCCTCTTCAGGCATGCTACAGCAACAGACACTGACAGACTGGGAGCAGCGATGAAAACGATTGGCGTAATTGGCGGCATGTCCTGGGAATCCACCGCACTCTATTACCGCCTCATCAATGAAGGGATTAAGAAGGCGCTGGGCGGCCTGCATTCCGCTCGCGTAGTGGTGTATAGCGTAGATTTTGATGACATTGAAAAGCTGCAAAGCGCCGGTCACTGGGCTAAAGCCGGTAAGCTGCTGGCCGAAGCGGCGCAGGCTCTGGCGCAGGCCGGAGCCGAATTCCTGGTACTGGCGACCAATACTATGCACAAGGTGGCGCCGCAGATCCAACAGGCCGTCGCCATTCCGTTATTGCATATTGCCGATGCGACCGCTGAACGGATCTGCAAAACCGGGACCGAGAAGGTCGGACTGATAGCGACGCGCTTTACAATGGAAGAGACATTTTATCAGGGCAGATTAAGCGAAAATACGGACTGGAGGTTATCACGCCCGAACATAAGGATCGTGAGCTTATCCATCGGGTGATTTATGACGAACTCTGCCAGGGGATTATTCGTCCCGATTCCCGGATGCGCTTTTGTGAGGTGATGAGTAAGCTGACCGCACAAGGCGCGCAGGGGATCATTTTGGGCTGTACTGAGATTACCCTGCTGGTAGAGGCGCAGGATGCCAGCGTCCCCTTATTTGATACCACTCAGCTCCATGCAGAGAGCGCAGTACGCTTTGCGCTGGCAAAGAACTAAATGTGATCGAAATCGCACTTTTTGTTAGTTGGGTAATAGTAACGTGGGTTATTATATATCCCATCGAAGGCATGTTGCCTCGCACTAACAAAAGAAGGATTTTGACCATGAAAAACGTAAAAACACTGACTCTTGCCGCCGTTGCCGCTCTGTCACTGATGTCATTCGGTAGCTTTGCCGCAGAAAGCATCTCTGCGCACGGCAGCACACTGGACAGCGCAGAAGCGCATATTGCGGCTAAAGCGCAGGCTGAAGGCGCAAACAGCTATAAAATTACCAGCGCACGCGCCGACAATGGCGTTTACATGACCGCTGAAATCTACAAATAACGGATGGTCGTACAGGGACGTGCCAGAAGAGGCTGCCGCAAGGCAGCCTTTTTTGTAGCGTTAATAAGGCGAACGGGTAGGGCGCACCACAATTTCACTGACGTCGACATCCTCCGGCTGCTCGATAGCAAAGCGCACGGCGCGACCGATTGCGTCGGGCTTGAGCGCGATAGCGCGATAATCGCTCATCAGCGTGGCCGCTGAGGCATCGGTAATGGTTTCCGCCAGTTCACTCTCAACCACGCCTGGATGAATACAGGTGACGCGCAGCTGTCTGTTCTCCTGACGCAGCCCGTCTGAGATGGCGCGAACCGCAAATTTCGTGGCGCAGTAGACGGCTGCGGTAGGCGACACGCTTAGCGCGCCGATAGAGGCGATATTGATGATATGGCCCGCCTCGCGCGCCAGCATTGGCGGCAGCGCGGCAGCGATACCGTAAAGCACGCCTTTAATATTCACATCAATCATGCGGTCCCACTCTTCTACCTTGAGTGAAGCCAGTGGCGACAGCGGCATCACTCCGGCGTTATTGATCATGACGTCAATGCGCCCCCATTTTTCCAGCGCCACGCCGGCAAAGTCCTGCACCGAGCTGCGAGACGTCACGTCCAGCGCGGCGATCTCTACCACTGCGCCCTGCTGTTTGAGTTCATCCGCCAGCGTCCTTAAACGGTCAACACGGCGTGCGCCCAGCAGCAGGATTGCGCCGGTTGACGCCAGCTCGCGTGCAATACCTGCGCCAATGCCGCTGGATGCACCGGTAATCAAGATCACTTTATTGCTCATGGTGTCGCTCCTGTCGTTGAGTGTCTGGTGATCTTATGCCCGCTGGACTATAAAGATAATCCACCTTTTCCTTACATGACCGGTAACCAGAGCTAACCAATGATGCTGGATAAGAATGCGCTGGAAGTTTTTGTAACCCTGGCACAGACACGTAACTTCCGCGTGGCGGCGGAAAAGCTAGGCGTGACCCGACCGGCGATCAGTCAGTCTTTGCGGCGGCTGGAAGATCGGCTTCAAATCTTGCTGGTTCAGCGCACCACGCGCAGTCTGAGTCTTACCGAAGCGGGTGAAAGGCTGTATGCGGACGTTGCGCCGGCAATGTCACAGCTTAATCAGGCGGTAGCGGACATTACGGCGCTGGCGGGCGAACCGCGCGGACTGCTGCGACTGGCCGTTTCTTCGATCGCGGAGCGTTTCATTAACGGCGAGCTTCTGGCCAGTTTTTTGTCCCGCTACCCGCGCATTGAGCTGGATATTACCGTGACCGACGATGAGTTCGACATTGTGGCGCAGGGCTATGACGCTGGCGTCAGACTGGGAGAGATCATTGCTCAGGATATGATTGCGGTGCCGGTTTCGCGGCGACAGCGCCAGATTGTCGTCGCTGCCCCAGCCTATCTGACGCTTCGTGGCATACCGCAGCATCCGGACGATCTTCTGCAACACTGCTGTATCGGCTGGCGGCGCGAGCCTGGCGTTGCGCCCTATCGCTGGGAGTTTGCGGAAAAGGGCAGGGAATTTGACGTGGCGGTCAATGCGCAGCTGAACACCAACGATATGGGGGTAATGATTCGAACCGCCTGCGCAGGCGGCGGCATTGCCATTGGCCTGGAAGAGACCTACCGACCTTACATTGCGCGTGGCGAGCTGGTGCCGTTGCTGGAGGCGTATTTGCCTGAATTTGCCGGGTTTTATCTCTATTTCCCCAGCCGGAAAAATTTGCCGCCTAAATTACGGGCGTTGATTGACCATATGAAAATCTGAGAACGCGTCAGGACTGGGCAATGCGCGTCACCGTGACGTTCTGCTCCTTGAGCTGCGCCAGCGTCTCCTCGCTCAGTCCGCTGTCGGTGATCACCTCGCTGACCTGATACGCGGGCGAAAGAGGGTAGGGGTGGATTTGACCAAACTTAGACGAATCCGTTAGCGCCCAGGTGGGCATTCCCTTGGCCAGCACCGCGTCAACCACATCGCATCGCAGCATGTTGCGGCCGGTAAAGCCGGTCTCGGCATGCCAGCCGTCAACGCCGATAAAGGCCTTATGGAAATGAATTTGCTGCACGCAATAGCGCGTCAGCGGACCCACCATTGACTGACTGCTTTTTTGCAACAGTCCGCCAGGTACGATGACGTCGCACGCTGCGTCCTTAAGCAGATGGGCGATAAAGTGGCTGACGGTGATCACCGTTATATCGCTGCGCTCGCCCAGCAACCGCGCCAGCAGCGCGTTACTGCTCCCGCCCTCGATAAATACCGCATCGCCCGTTTCGATCAGGCCAGCAGCGTGATTCGCCAGCGCCTGCTTGAGTTCATAGCGCGTATGCATACGCATGCCGACGTTATCGCTGTCCAGCGCCAGTGCGGAACCGTGGACGCGCCGCAGGAAATGGTCGCGCTCCAGCAGGTTCAAATCCTGGCGAACGGTGACCTCCGAGACGCCTGTCAACTGGGACAGCTCGCTGACCGTGACGCTGCCGCGTGTATTAACCAGTTCAATAATCTGTTGATGTCGAGCGTTCATGCGATCCGTTAGCTGGAAAAAGGTTTGTCGCAGTGTAGCAGAGAAGGACCGCGCAGTAGACGCTGCGCGGTTGATGCTCAGGCCAGACCGAGCGCGCGGCGACCATGGTCGTTAAGATCGTCAAGGGTAAAGCGATCGCGCCACGCCGTTTCGTAATGTTCAGGCGGGAAATCGGCAGGGGATTTGCCATGCGCCAGCGCTTCGGCCACCGCCTGCGCGCAGAGACGGTTTTTATCGCACATTGGCGCGGCAGGAATATACATCACGTTGCCCCAGCCCTGTTGATTCTCCACCGGCGCGACGGCGTGGATGACATCACAGTGCCACCACACGGAATCGCCCGCTTCCAGCGCCGGGATAGAGCAGAGACCTTTGATCAGATGGGGATGCCATTTCTCGCTGATCGGCAGGACCTTGCCCGGCGCCACGCCGCACAGCTCGTCGTCCGGCACGTCATCGAGCAGCGGACGCAACAGAATATAAGCCATCGCTTCGGGAGCAGGAACCACATGCAGCAGCCCCTGGTCGGCAATCATATCCGACAGCGCGGTCCAGCCCTGAAACGTCCGGAAAGCGGAACATTTTGTGGTGTCAGGCACATCGTACTCATTAACCTCGGTGCGCCATGCGGCGTCCCAGGGATCGTAAGCATCAATATCCCCATGAAAAACGCTGGCAAAAACCTGCTGATAAGCGGGCAGCAGCCACCGTTCCAGCGCGCCGGAGTCAGTATGCGCGCCCAGTCCGCTGGAGGTGGTGCCGGGCGGACGGCGACGAATGCGGTCAGGATAGATGATGCTGACGTCAGGATCGAACCATTGCCTGCCCTGTGAAGAGAAGCGCCACAGACGATTCAGAAATGACTGTACCTGGGCGGTTGCTTCGCTCTGCCGCGCCTGCATCTGCGCCTGCGACCAGTAAATCGGGAATATTTCAGGCCGTGAGGCTTCCAGACTGCCAAAAAAATTATCCCCTGGTCCGCGATATTGCGCGTCAAAGTTATTGAGATCGAGATAGTCCAGCAGAGATGTGTCCCAGGCCAGCGCCTGCTCGCGCGGGAACTGCTGTTTTACCACCACACAGCCGCGACGTTTGATTCGCGCCAGGGTTTCATTCGAAACCTCGCCTCTGGCGATCGTTTCATAGTTTACGCAGGGCCATGCGCTGCCCAGCCTCTGCTCATCGGCTCTGGCTTCAGCTATCGCACTGTCGATACGCTGACAGACCTGAGCAAACAGCGACTCGACATCGCCGATCTGCTGGCGGACCTGCTGCTTGAAGGCGCGGATAGCGCCGCTGATACTGGCAGGTAAAGGCGTAACCTGAGTCTGTTCTGTCATGATTGCCTCCGGAAGGGGTAAGGTGTTCTTCATTTGTAAATTATTTGTGTTTCATTCGTAAGTTTAGGCGCTAATATGACCTTTAATCAACTCTGAATTTCGTGAGCCTGTACACAGTCTGTCAGGAAAGATCCGAAAGCCCTGAACATTCTTATTATTAGAATTCTCATTAATCCACACTGCGGGTAAGCTTTACTTATTGAATAGGTAAGCGTGACACCACAGCCTCAACAAGGAGATGACAATGGCGGTAAAGATGATTGCGGTAGATATGGATGGCACCTTTCTGGATGATAACAAGAGCTATAACGCGCAGCGTTTTTTACGCCAGTACGCGCTTTTAAAAGAGAAAGGCATTCGTTTCGTCGTTGCCAGCGGCAATCAGTATTACCAGTTGCAGCGTTACTTTCCGGAGATCAAGGATGAGATTGCCTTCGTGGCAGAGAACGGCGCCTGGGTTTCAGACAGCAATGAAGAGATTTTTTGCGGTGAGCTGGCCCCTGAGCGCGTTCATCAGGTACTCGATATACTGGCGAAAGAACCCGAGATTAGCACGGTGGTCTGTGGCCGCAACGGCGCCTATATCCACTCATCAGCTTCCGATGACGTGGTTAATTTGCTGTCAAATCACTACGCCCGGCTGGAAAAACGCGATGACCTGTACAGTATCGATGACACAATTTTCAAGTTCTCCCTGAACCTGGCGCATGAAGGCGTTGATGCACTGCTGGCGCGGCTGCATAACCAGCTGGGCGAAATTGAAAACATCATGCATCCCGTCTCCAGCGGCTACGGCTTTATCGATCTGATTATTCCCGGCTGCCATAAAGCGCATGGTATCGCGCTGCTTCAGGAAAAATGGGGCATTAGCGATTGCGAAGTGGTGGCGATTGGCGACAGCGCCAACGATCTGGAAATGCTGCGTCAGGCCTGCTTTAGCTTCGCCATGGCGAATGCCGTAGAGCCAGTGCGCGCCGTCGCGCGCTATAAAACGGAAAGCAACAATGACGAGGGCGCGCTAAACGTTATCGCGCGCGTGCTATCGCGGGAATTTCCGTTTGGATAAACGCCTGCTGGCCCCGAATGCCGCGCATTCGGGACAGAAACCGTTCTATTTCTCTACCTGCTGCGCGGTGTGAAGGTGATGCTCCATTTCATCCAGCGCCGCCTGATTATCCAGGCCCCACTGATACATCTGCTCGACAGGTTCGGCAAAGGTCTTCCCCAGCGGCGTTAACCTGTATTCAACTTTTGGCGGCACGACTTCAAACACCTGGCGCGCCACCAGGCCCCGCTGTTCCAGTTCACGCAGCGTCTGCACCAGCATTTTTTTAGAGATGCCCTGTAAACTCCGCTGTAACTCCCCGGTGCGCGCGCGATGCTCGGGCCAGTGATAAAGCGCATGCAGAACCATCGTACTCCACTTAACCGCAAACAGATCCAGCAGCCGACGCGGCGGCGAATCAGCATAAAACATCAGTTTTCCATCAACCCAGGCAGGCATAGCGCCGTTTTCCTTATGGTAACCAAAAGGTAACTACTACCAATAAGGTATCCAGATGTCTATAGTGGGCCGCTTTCTTTGCCGATCAGGCAGCTATCCGGAGGACACTATGAAAATCAACGCACTCATCGCGCAGCAGGCAACGCAACCCCTGGCCGCAGGTCAGGTGGAACTGCGCGACCTGCAACCGGACGATGTTAAAATCGCGATTCTCTACTGCGGCGTATGCCATTCCGATTTGCACATGGCGCGCAACGAGTGGGGCGTCAGCCGCTATCCGCTGGTGCCCGGCCATGAAATTGTTGGCCGCGTCGAAGCCACTGGAGCGAATGTGACCAACGTCAAAGTGGGCGATGTTGTTGGCGTTGGGGTGATGGTGGATTCGTGCGGCCATTGCCATTTCTGTCAGCAGCAGGAAGAGCAGTACTGCGAAGCTGGCTTCACGCCAACCTACAACGGCACGGATAAATACACGGGCGGCACCACCTTTGGCGGCTACGCGCAGCATGTCATTGTCGATCGGAACTTTGTGGTGTCGGTTCCGCAAAACCTGGCGCTGGGCGCCGTTGCGCCCTTGCTGTGCGCAGGTGTCACCGTCTGGTCGCCGCTGCGCCACTATAATGTGAAGCCGGGCGATAAGGTTGGCATCGTGGGTCTGGGCGGGCTGGGTCATATGGCGGTTAAGCTTGCCAGCGCGCTGGGCGCAGAGGTGACTCTGTTTACCACATCGCCGGAAAAGGGTGAGGATGCGCGTCGTCTCGGCGCTCGTCAGGTTGTAGTATCGCGCGATGCGCAGCAGATGGCTGCTTGTCAGGCTTCGCTGGACATTATCCTCGACTGCGTTGCCGCACCGCACGATCTCGATCCCTATCTGGCTACGCTGAAAACCAATGGTCAGCTGGTCTTAGTCGGCATTCCTGACCAGCCGCACCCGTCGCCGAACGTTACGCCAATGGTATTCCGTCGTCTGAGTATCAGCGGCACCTCCATCGGCAGCATTCGCGAAACCCAGGAAATGCTGGATTTCTGCGGCCAGCATAACATCACCGCTGACGTTGAAATGATCACTGGCGATGAGATTGAAACGGCATTTGCCCGCATGTTGAAAAGCGATGTGAAGTACCGCTTCGTTATCGACATGCAGAAAACGCGCTGGTAGCGCGTTAAAAAAGGGGTTTCTCGGTAAGCCCCTTGATCTACAAGCGTTTCAGCCTGAAATCGCCAGTTTTGTCTGGTACGGCGACGCTGCTATTTGTCCTGCCTTTAGCGTGAATTACTGATTACAGTGAATGTTTCTTTCAGGGGAGAAACGATCAAACATCATGCTGAAATTGCTCATCCTGTAAACAAAAGCCGCTTTCTGCCGGTTCATTTCGCTGACAGGCAAAGATTGACAGTAATCAGTAGCCGTCTCTGAAACCCTCAGGCGTTATCAGGAAGCCATCCTGCAAACATTCACTGTAATCAGTAAAAGGCGACCTGCTGAGATGTCGCTTTGCCATTTTTCTTCCAGACATTCACTGTAATCAGTAAAAAGCGAGTCGCTGAGGATAATTCCTTATTCGGGATGACAGCGCGCAGCGGCATCGGTAAAGTCGTTTTTTTATTTTGTCGGGGAAGACCTTATGGAGAAGCTGTTTGTCTATGGCACCTTATGCCCAGGCCGTTCTAACGCGCATATTCTGGAAAACATCGGCGGCGAATGGCTCGCGGGCTGGGTAAAGGGGATTTTGCACGAGTCGGGCTGGGGAGCGGCGCTGGGGTTTCCGGCTATTCAGCTGGACGCGCAGGGCGCGCCTGTGCAGGGCTATGTTTTTCAGTCTTCCGCGCTGTCGCAACACTGGTCAATGCTGGATGAATTTGAAGCCGGTTACGATCGTGTACCTGTTACAGTGAACACTGAGCAGGGCGAACAGATGACCGCATGGATTTATCAAATTCAGCCTGCCTGAGAAAAAGTGCCAGCCAGACACTGGCACTTACTTCACCTCCGCCTCATCGATAATCCCGCCCAATTACTGGCAATCCCGCGGCTCTCTGACTAATTTTTAATCATCCTTGTTAACAAATAATTTACAAGCGTACCGCTGATGCGGCTTTTTGCCGTCTGTCCGGCGACATTCGCCGTCAGACCCGCTTGCCAGACGGCAGGTTTCTCGCCATTTCTGGAGTCGATAATGAAAACGCTATATAACGTGCGTCATTTCGCTGCTTTGACCTGCCTGAGCGCTCTGCTGCTGCCGCCGTCGGCTCTGGCGTGGGACAGCCTTACCGTGTTCGGCGATAGCCTGAGTGACGGCGGCAACATTGGCCGTTATACCTGGGACAGCAGTCAACATCCGATCTACGATGAGATTCTTGCCGCGCAGCTTGGGCAGACGTTACTCCCTTCGTCGCAGGGCGGCAGTAACTATGCGCAGGGTTTCGCGGTATCCAGACCTCAACTTAATCCTGAACTCAACACTGAAAACCAGCTGGCCGCTTATCTCAACGCGACCGGCGGCCGCGCCAGCAGTAACGGACTCTATATTCACTGGGTAGGCGGTAATGACGTGGCGGCTGCCGTGGCCCGGCCATTGACCGCCAGTGAAACCCTTAACGTCAGCGCGGCTGCGGCGACCGCGCAGGTGAAAACGCTGCTGGATGCCGGCGCCGGCGCGGTTATCGTGCCCTCCACGCCACAGGTAGGAGAAACGCCCTACCTAATCGAAACGGTGCTGAGCGTACTGGGTCCGGCGTCTGATGCGGCGACGGCTGCCGCTTTCCAGTCCCTTAATAGCGCCGCCACCACCGACGCCGCCTCACGTCAGCAGGCTGTGCAAAATGCGTTTATTCAGGCGGCGGCCCAGCTATCACCCGTACCTGCCGTGCGTGACATTCTGGCGGAGCAGCTTTACCGTGCATGGCAGCTCGTGAGCGGCGAGGTGTCTGCGCTGACGGCGGGGTATAATCAGCAGGAAGAGAACGGACTGGCGGCGCTCAACGGCAATATCGTACGCGTGGATGTTGCCGGATTATTTAATGAGGTTATCGCCGATCCGACGCGCTATGGCATCACCAATACCATTGGCATGGCATGTCCGGTCGGCACCTCATCGACGATATGTACCTCCTCGACGCCAGGGTTTTCCAGCGAGCAGGCTTACCTGTTTGCTGATCACCTCCATCCCAGCCCGGCGGTGCACGCCCTGATAGCGGATTATATTCAGTCGATTCTCGATGCTCCTTTACAGGTCGCTGCGCTGTCCCAGGCGCCGCAAAGCATGGCGCGTGATATGCAAAACTCGTTAGACGGTCATCTGCAACAGCAGCGCCATCAGACATCCAGCGCCGGACAGTTCGCGGTTTTCGGCGGCTATGCGGGACAGCATGTGGACTACAAGGGCGATGCTTACTACAGCGGCGATGCCACCGCCGCCAGCTTTACGCTGGGTGTGGGCTATCAGCTAACGGAAAACTGGCAAACCGGGGTGCTTTTTTCTAACGCCAACCAGCGGCAGGAGCCCTCTTCGCGCTATGACTATCGTCTGCGCGGCAATCTGGTGGCGGTGTATAGCCAGCTTGAGGCAGGCAGCGCCTGGGTTAACGCCGATATGCATTACGCCGACCTGGATTTCGACGACATTCAGCGCGACATAAAGCTAGGCCCGGCAACCCGAACCGAGCAGGGGAATACCGGAGGCAAACTGCTGGGGATGCGCGTGCAGACCGGCTGGGATTTGCCGCTTGGTACTCATTTAACAACGGGACCGGTCGCCAGCTATGCGCTGGATTATGCACGGGTAGGGGGCTATAGCGAGCAGGGCAATAGCAGTACATCAATGCGCTACAGCGATCAAACCCATCATACGCAAACAGGCGCGATTGGCTGGCGTATCGATAGCCAGCAATGGCTGGTCAACCCCTGGGCGCAGGTGAGCTATAACCATCAGTTCGGGGATACTGACGCAACCGTCACTTCAGGGCTGAAATCAACCCGGACCGCATTTAGCCGCACTTCTGGCGACTGGGACAGTAACTGGGTAGACGTTGCGGTCGGCGCTAACGTTCCCCTGGGCGAGACGGTCAATGCGTTTGCTGGCGTATCCGCCGTGGGCGGTAATCGCGATGCGCAACAGCTGAGCTGGAATATTGGCGTTAACGCTATCTTCTGAGATATGCAAAGCCGGTCAGTGGGGCCGGCTTTGCATTAAGAGAAAAATAACGAGACAATAAAGTTGTCGGATTATTATTGAGTGATGCCCCGGCATTGCGCAATAAATAATAGTTGTCTTTGGCGGCGGGATAAATATCAGTCTGATGTAAATAGACTTTCTAAATCAGCACTAAAAATAAACGCCGGGCTTTATAACCCGGCGTAGTCAATGGCGGCGTTATTATCACCATCCGTTGATTCTATACATGCTGGAAGGCAAGTATGCAGATAACGGGTTATGAACCCCGGCGGCTGTTCTGTCCGCCTTTTTTGCCAGCTTCAGATGCTTTTTCGCGGTCGTTTTTAAAGTTCCCGCCGCTGTGCTGTCCGCCTTTACGGCCTGCTTCTGACGCTCTTTCACGATCTTCAGCAAAGTTACCTGATCCGCCTCGATGTTGAGCCATAATGGGTCCTCTTCATGAGTTGAAAATAACACAGCAGGTCTGCATCGCTGTGTGCATCTTACCCTGTTAAGGGTAGATCCAGATATAAAATGCGCAAGCGGCACGGCGAATGAATAAGCACGGAGTAAACAGAGGAATATAAGCCATAAAGGGATTTTAAAGCGGGTGATAATTAACGGGAATATTTTAAAAGTTGTATTAAAATATCTGTCTTGTACAACTTTTCTGCGCTGTGATAAAAAAGATTTTATCTTTATTCGGTTCGATTAGGAATATTCCTGGTGATGGGCAACCGCACTCCCTTGCGGTTGCTACTCAGCTACTCAGCAGGCAGCCAGCGCGTCTGCACCGCCTCACTGTCATAGTCCAGCGGCGAGGGCAGGGTAATCAACTCAATCAGTACGCCAAAGGGAGCCAGACAGAACCAGGTCTGGTTGCCCGCCCCTGCTTCCTGAGCAAAACAGTCATTAGGACCGTCATAAAAACGCGCGCCGTGGGCCTTTAGCTTTTCCGCCGTTGCGTGAATATCATCGACATAGAGTGAAAAATGGTTAACTCCGGGCTGACCGATATTCGCCAGATCGTCGGCAATGCCCGGTTCAAGCTGAAACAGCTCGACGTTGCACCCGTTGCCCAGCCGCAACATCGACAGTCCCACCACGTTCAGCTGCGGCGGCAAACCGTTTACCGGGCGCATTTTGTCGCCGCCGATGCGCTGCTGGCTCTCTTGCCAGGGAACGATGCGATAGAGCACGGACGCATCAAGCGCCTTGATAAAAAAGGTTTCCGCCTGCTCGATATTGCTGACGGTGATGCCGATATGCTCAATGCCTCTGATCGCCATCATGTTTCTCCTTTGGTTTTTTGATGGTGTTGGTGACAGGTCATTGCCTGGGCCGCGCAAATCAGGGCAAGGTGACTCAGTCCCTGCGGCAGATTACCGCGCCACTCATTGCTGCGAACGTCGAACATCTCATTGAAGATCTCTACGTTGCCGCGATTGCACAGGGTATCCAGGATCTCTTCCATACAGGCTTTTGCCTGACGGCTGTCGCCCATAGAAGCCCAGGCTTCCACCAGCCAGAATGAGCAGGCAATAAACGTACTCTCTTCTTTTTCCACGCCGCTGTAGCGATAGAGCATGGCGTTACCCTGACCCAGTTCGCGCTGAATCGCCCTGTAGGTGGAGCGCATACGTTCAGGGTTAACGGCATTGCCGTAGTGATGGACCAGCGCCAGCGACGCGTCAAGCTTGTCTTCGCTTCCGACATAGAACAGATAGGCCTGTTTGCTCTCAGACCAGCAGTGCTGCTCTACCCAGTCGCTGATCCGGTCGCGTTCGCGCTTCCAGCGCTCCATCCAGGTCGGTTCGATATGGCGCGCTTTTGCCATCTCGACCGCCCGATCCAGCGCCAGCCAGCAGGCCATTTTCGAATGGGTGTAATGCTGTTGGTCAGGCAGCTCCCAGATGCCGGAATCTTTCAGCCGCCAGCGGTCGGCGCAGTGGTTCGCCAGCTGTCCCAGCAGGCGCGACGTGTCCAGATCCAGTATATGGCCCGCTTCGATAAACAGCTGCGCGGTGGCGAGCATATCGCCATACATGCTCAGCTGACGCTGATCGCGCGCGTTGTTGCCGACGCGTACCGGCAGAGAATCTTTATAACCGCGCAGGGGAGGGTAGCGCTCCGGCGGCACAATATCTCCCTCCAGCGTGTAGCAGGTTCGCAGTTCAACGCCGTGGCGCATAATGGTTTGCGACAGCCAGGAGAAGGCCGCTTTACAATCCTCCAGCGCGCCAAGATAGACGAACGACTTGATGATTAAACAGGCGTCGCGCACCCAGGCGTAGCGGTAGTCATAATTCTTTTCGCCGCCGATACCTTCAGGCAGCGAGGTTGTAGCCGCGGCAGCCAGCGCGCCGGTTGGGGAGTACCAGAGAAACTTCAGCGACAGGGCTGAGCGTTTAACGTGAATCTTATATTCACCCTCATAGCTCAGGCTGTTGCACCAGTCTTTCCAGGCAACATGGCTGGTTTCTATGCGGGTATCGATAGCTTCAAGATCCGGCACGGCCAGAGGCTCGCGCTGGGTGACCAGCAGCGCCACCAGCGAACGGGATCCTTTCTGAGTGGTGACTTCCGCAATGATCTGCTCATCGTCCATATGCGTGATGGCGACGTCATCGCTGGTGCGCAGCATCATCATCAGATCGCCAATATGAAACACGTTGCCCTGCGTGGTATTGCCCATCCAGGGCGATCGCGTCTCTGCCACCGTGCCGAAGCGCAGATGCAGTTTCAGCGTGACGCTGCCGCGCACGCCTTCTATCCGACGCGCCAGCTCGCTCCAGGGCAAACGGCCCGCGAGGGTACTGTTAATGGATTCTGTCAGGCGAACTTCGCCTTCGTCGGTCGTAAAACAGGTTTCCAGCACATTACTGTCGTCACGGTAACGACGCTCCATGCGCCAGGGTTGCACTGGCGTCAGGGAAAAATAGCCGCCGATGCCGGGATCGAGCAGGCGATCAAACAGCGGCGGTGAATCCAGATTGGGCGCACACCACCAGTCAATAGCCCCGTCGGGGGCAATCAGCGCGACAGAACGCCCTTCTCCGATTGCCGCATAGTCACCGAGGCCGACAAATCCTTCCTCACGCACGGGCGAGGTATAATCACCGTTTCTCACTGAAGCATCCTTGTCTGAAACGCAGCGTATAAAACGAAAAACTGGCCGCACGAGGCGGCCAGTGGACAGAACATCAGGGTATTACAGCGTGCCGGTACCGCCGTCAGTGCACCACACCTGACCAGAAGTGTAGCTGCTTTCCGCCGCGGCAAGCGTCACATACAGCGGCGCGATCTCTACCGGCTGGCCCGGACGACCCAGCGGCGCGCTGGCACCAAACTCTTTGACCTTCTCTTGCGGCTGACCGCCGCAGACCTGCAACGGCGTCCAGAAAGGACCCGGCGCAACGGCGTTTACGCGGATACCTTCTTCGCCCAGCTGCTGCGCCAGCGCCTTGGTAAAGGCGACGATAGCGGCTTTAGTCTGCGCGTAGTCGAGCAGAATATCGCTCGGCTTATAAGCCTGTACCGAAGAGGTGTTGATAATGGACGCGCCGCGCGGCAGGTGATCGACCGCCGCTTTAGTGATCCAGAACATCGCGTAGACGTTGGTCTTAAAGGTGGCGTCAAAATCTTCGGTCGAAAGGGTACGAATCGACTCGTTAAACTGCTGACGGCCGGCGTTGTTAACCAGAATATCCAGACCGCCCAGCTGATCGACAGCCTGTTGCACCAGCGACTGGCAAAAGGCTTCGTCCCGAATATCACCGGGGATGGCAACGGCTTTACGGCCTTCCGCTTCAATAAGCTGGATCACTTCGGCCGCGTCCGACTCTTCTTCCGGCAGATAGTTGATAGCCACATCCGCGCCTTCACGGGCATAAGCGATTGCCACGGCGCGGCCGATGCCGGAATCCCCGCCAGTAATCAGCGCCTTGCGACCTGTCAGACGACCGGTGCCGCGATAGGAGGTTTCCCCGTGATCCGGAACCGGATCCATTTTGCTGGCGAGACCAGGAACAGGTTGTTTCTGCTCCGGGAAGGAAGGTTTCGGAAATTCAACCGGGACGAGTGTTTTGTCATTTTGCGTAGTCATGCTTAGCTCCTTGCATATCGTTTTCGGGTGATATTAAGCCTGGCACAAATGTGAACTTTGTCACATTCAAATTAGCCTGGCGGTAATTTAACCCTCTGGTATAAGGATCAGAATTAATAATAAGCTGCTTTTTAAAGATGAAAGAGCGCAGGAAAACTTTTTTTATGACGAATATTTAACTGCTCGTTTAATCAACACGTTAATGTACCCTGGATTAACAGAGGAAGAGTCAGTTAAAAAAACGAATTTTTGGACTATAATTTATTAAAATTCAATATGTTAATTAGTTTTCTGTCGAGATGGTTACCTTTAGAAAAGGCGTGGCGGCTGGCACAGTTTTAGCGACGCAGCCGCAGCAAATAAAAGCGGAATAACCCGCTTTCCGGCACAGAGAATTATTTGGCTGGCGGTAAGCCAGGCGGAAAATTAAAATTGCCGCTATTTACACTTTGTAATGGTAAAAGCCGGGCGCGCTTTTTATGCTGCGCGCGCAATTCACAAAGGCAGAAAACGCTGAATTGAGGCGGGTTTCTCACCGCTTGTGCAGAGCGGTCACGTTAATCTGAAGACCTGTAAAAATGGAAAAAGAAGGAGCGCGGCGTGAGCGCGTCGACAGGTATTTCACTTAAAATCATGGCAACCCTTAGCTCGACGCTGATGCTCGCCTGCGTAAAAGGGCTGGAGGGCGCTTTGCCGGTGGGCGAGGTGATCTTCTTTCGCTCTCTGGTTGGCATAGCGCCGCTGCTGATATGGCTAAAATGCCAGGGCGGCATACTGCAAGGCATTAAAACCCGCAACGTAAAGGGTCATATTGGCCGCGGTCTGGCAGGCACCTGTAGCATGTATCTCAGTTACCTGTCGCTGATGTACATTTCACTCACCGATGCGACCGCGATTAACTACGCCGCGCCCCTGTTCACGGTGCTGCTTGCGGCCGTGGTGCTGCGCGAAAAGGTGCGTATGAACCGCTGGCTGTCGGTGGCGGCCGGTTTTGCTGGCATTGTGATTATGCTGTCGGGCCATCTGTCGCTCAGCGGCCCGCCCAGGCTTACGGTCGCCAGCCTGGCGTCATCGGTAGGGGTGTTGCTGGCGCTCCTTTCCGCGCTCTGCACCGCTGGCGCGCTGATCCAGATCCGCTATCTGAGCGGCAAAGAGAAGCCTGGCGCGATCGCCTTCTGGTTTACGGCGATGACGGGCGCGACGTCGCTGCTGACGCTGCCGTTTGGCTGGCCGCTCCCGCAGGGCGATCAGCTGCTATTGCTGCTGGGCTGCGGCTTATGCGGCGGGCTGACGCAGATTCTGCTGACGCTGAGTATGCGATTCGCCGACGCCTCGCTGCTCGCGCCGTTTGACTACAGCTCTCTGCTCTGGTCAGTGATTATCGGCATGATTTTTCTCGGCACGCTACCGGAGAACATGACGCTTATCGGGGCCAGTCTGGTGGCGCTTGCCGGCATTTATTCGGTGCTGAGCGAGCGACGTCAGCGGCGGCGAGCCGTATCCGCAGCCTTAACCGCCCGCAGCGAAACCGCCGATTTAACCCCTGATTAACACATCGCGCTTGACGGCGCCTGTCGAGTTACCCTAAAACTAAAGGCCGTCGGGGGAGTCTCGCCAAAGAGACTGAGAGGCTAATAGCGCAGCGCGCGGTTTAGCGACCCTTTGAACCTGACCCAGTTGATACTGGCGTAGGAAGACTCGTATCTCATCGCCGCTACGATGCTTTGAGATGCCTGCCGCGCGAGCCGATGCCTTTTGCTCCCGCTTTTTCCCTTCACGTATCACGGGTCGTCAACGTCGAGGCCAACGTGAAACGCTATCTTTCTCTGTCTTTTTTGTCTGTCGGGTACCCGCGATGAGCCGCTGGTCCGTTATCGGCAGCGGTGTTACCGGATTATGCGTCGCCACGCTGCTGGCAGAACAGGGTGAAAGCCTGGAAGTCATCGTCAGCGACGAAACGCCGGCGTCGCACTGGGCGGGCGGCATGCTCGCGCCCTTTTGTGAAGGGGAGAGCGCGCCTGAGCAGGTCATTGAACTGGGGCAGCGCGCTGCCGGCTGGTGGGCGCAGCGCATCGAGGGGGTCGAACAGCAGGGCACCCTGGTGGTCGCTTCGCCGCGCGACGGCGCGGAGCTGACGCGCTTTGCTCAAATGACGCGCGAGCATCAGTGGCGCGATCCGGCGCAGCTGGAGCCAGAGCTGGCAGGCCGCTTTGCGCGCGGTCTGTTTTTTCCCGGCGAGGCGCATCTGAATCCGCGCGACGCGCTGCGCCAGCTGCGCGCCAGCCTTGAGGCGCGCGGCGTCGTCTTTCACGCCGGCAAACCCAGCGGCACCCTGGTCGACTGTCGCGGAATCCACGCCGCCGACCGCCAGCCCGAACTGCGCGCGGTGCGCGGCGAAATGCTGATCCTGCACTGTGAAGACCTCTCTTTTTCCCGACCGATTCGCCTGCTTCATCCGCGTTTTCCCTGCTATCTGGTGCCGCGCCCAGGCGGTTGCTTTATGCTCGGCGCCACCATGGTCGAAAGCGATGACGCCAGCCCGATTAGCGCCCGCGCCATGATGGAGCTGCTCAGCGCCGCCTGGACGATTCATCCGGCGCTGGCTGAGGCGCGCATTGTGGAAAGCGGCACGGGGCGACGTCCGGCCTATCGCCACAACGTGCCGGAAGTCCGCTACCAGGACGGCGTTTTTTCCGTTAACGGCATGTATCGTCACGGCTTTTTACTTGCGCCTGCGCTGGCGCAACAGCTTATGCAACTGCTCAGTCAGGAGGCACACCATGCAAATTGAACTCAACGGTCAGACAGTGGAAACCGAAGCGCAGACCGTCGCGGCGCTGCTGCGCGAGCGGCAGATTGACGCGGCCTGCGTCGCCAGCGCCTATAACGGCCAGTTTTTACCGCGCGCAGAGTATGACACTCAGCGGCTGGAGGCGGGATGCCGTCTGGAAGTGTTGTCGCCGATGCAGGGGGGCTGACCATGTTCTACGGCTTTGTTCCCCGTTCGCGCTTTCTGCTTGGCACCGCCGGTTATCCGTCGCCCGATATTTTACAACAGGCTATCTGCGCGGCCGACGCGGAGATCATTACCGTCAGCCTGCGGCGAGAAGGCAGCCAGGGCGGGGCCTTTCGTGAGCTGCTCAGCCAGCTTAACCGTCGCGTGCTGCCTAATACCGCGGGATGCCATAGCGTGAAAGAGGCGGTGACAACGGCCTGTATGGCGCGCGAGCTTTTTGATACGCCCTGGATCAAGCTGGAAGTCATCGGCAATGCCGACACGCTGCAACCCGATCCTTTTGCGCTGGTCGAGGCGGCGCGCATTCTCTGCGCGGACGGCTTCGAGGTTTTCCCCTATACCACGGAAGATCTGATCGTGGGTGAAAAGCTGCTGGAAGCGGGTTGTAAAGTGCTGATGCCCTGGGGAGCGCCTATCGGCTCCGGTCAGGGATTACGCAATGTGGAAGGGCTGCGCAGCCTGCGCGCCTGGTTTAAGGATGTGCCGCTGATCATCGATGCCGGTATTGGCGCGCCAAGCCAGGCGGCGCAGGCGATGGAGCTGGGGTTTGATGCCGTTCTGCTGAATACCGCCGTGGCAAAGGCACAGGATCCGGTATTAATGGCAGGCGCCTTTGCCAGCGCCATCCGTGCGGGACGAGAGGCGCATCAGGCGGGCCTGATGATGCGGCGCGATATGGCCGCCGCCTCCACGCCGGTGTTCGGCCTGGCGCAGTTTAACTAGCAGGAGCAGACAATGAATCGCTATCAGCGGCAGCAGATGCTGCCTGACATTGGCGAGGCCGGTCAACAACGACTGCGCGCCGCGCGCGTGCTGGTGACAGGGGCCGGTGGGCTGGGATCGACCCTGCTGCCGTTGCTGGCGGGGGCGGGCGTGGGCTATCTGCGCATCCTGGATGATGACATTGTGGAGTTGCACAATCTGCATCGTCAGACGCTCTATGCCACGGAGGATGTCGGTCAGCCGAAAGCGCTGTGCGCGGCGCGCGCGCTGCGTGAACGTAACCGCGACTGCCAGGTCGACGCGCGTCAGCAGGCGCTTCGCCCCAGCACGGCGGACGCGGCGCTGGAGGACATCGATCTGGTCATCGACGCGGCGGACAGTTTTGCGGTGACCTATACCCTGTCCGACGCCTGTCAGCGGCGCAACCTGCCGCTGATCAGCGCGTCAGTGCTGGGGCGTGAGGGCTATGTGGGCGGTTTCTGCGGCGCTGCGCCCAGCTACCGCGCGGTGTTTCCCCGTTTGCCCGCGTCGGCGGCCAACTGCAATACCGCTGGGGTGATGGGTCCTGCGGTGGCGACGCTGGGCGCGATGCAGGCGCAGATGGCGCTCAGCGTGCTGCTGGGATTTACGCCTTCGCCGCTCGGCAGCCTGATCAACTGCGATTTCAGACAGTGGCACTTCCGCGCCTTTCGCTTTGACGAGGCAGAGGAGCCAGCGCAGCCTGTTATTCCCTTTATCGACCGCGACCTGCTGCGCCCCGATGACTGCATCGTCGAGCTGCGTAGTCGCGAAGAAGCGCCGCACAGCGTCGCAAGCGCCGTCGAGCGCATCCTGCCGGAGGCGATCGAACAGTGGCAGCCGCCAGTCGATCGGCGCGTGGTGCTGGTGTGCGCCAGCGGCATTCGCGCTGCCAAAGCGGCGACGCTGCTGGCGCAGCGCGGGATTGCCCGGCTGGCGATTATTGCGGCGACGCGATCGTGAGCCTGATGCCGCACGGACCCGCCATTATTTTTGACAGCGTGACCTTTGGCTGGGATGGCTCGCCGATCTGCCAGCATCTCAGCCTGAAGCTGCGCGGCGGCAAAACCAGCGCGCTGCTGGGGCGCAGCGGTATCGGCAAAAGTACGCTGCTGCGGCTGACGGCGGGCCTGTCAATGCCGCAAAAGGGGCAGGTCAGCAGTTCGCTGGCGGGCGACCTGGCGCAGCAGATCGCCTGGATGGGCCAGCGTGACGATCTCTATCCCTGGCTCTCGGTGCGCGATAACGTCATGCTCTCGGCCCGGCTTAACGGTCTGCGCTCCGATCGGCAGCGCGCGGAGGCGCTGCTGGAGCAGGTTGAACTTGCGGGGCTGGGCGATGCCCGGCCTGACTCGCTTTCCGGCGGAATGCGTCAGCGTGTCGCGCTGGCGCGTACCCTTTATCAGGATCGTCCGGTGGTACTGATGGATGAACCCTTCGCTACGCTCGACGTCATGACCAAACTGCGTCTGCAAAATCTGACGGCGCAACTGCTGCGTGACAAAACGCTGCTGCTGGTCACGCACGATCCGCTGGAAGCGTGCCGCCTGGCGCATGATATTTATCTGCTGGAGGACAGGCCGCTGCGCTGCCGTGCGTTTCCTGCGCCCGACGGTGACGTGCCGCGCGCTGCGCAGGACGTCAGGGTGTTGCAGGCACAAAGCAAGCTTTTCCAGGAACTTCATCATGATTAAACATCGCTTTCTCAGTCTGGCTTACCTGCTGGCGGTGCTTGGCGGCGCGTGGCAGCTGGCGCGCCACAGCGGAGCGCCCGCCTTTCTGCTGCCTTCGCCCGCAGCGGTCGGCCAGGCCCTAATACAGCAGCATGCTTTGCTGGCCCATCACGCGCTCTACACGCTGGGGGAGATGGCGCTGGCGCTGCTGCTGGGCGGCGGCGCGGGGGTGACGCTGGCGCTGGCGATGGCCGCCAGTCCGCTGCTGCGTCGCCTGCTGTTTCCGCTGGTGGCCGCCAGCCAGACGATTCCGGTATTCGCCTTAGCCCCGCTGCTGGTGCTGTGGCTGGGCTTCGGCGTCGCCTCTAAGGTGGTGGTGGCGGCGCTGATTATCTTTTTCCCGCTCTGTTTGTCGCTGTTCGACGGCCTGTGCCGCACCCCGCCCGGCTGGCTGGAGCTGGCGCATACCATGAACCGGTCGCGTCTGCGCCAGTTTTTGCATGTGCGCTGGCCCGCCGCGCTGCCGTACTTTTTTTCCGGCCTGCAAATGGCGGCCATCCTGGCGCCAGTCGGCGTGGTGATTGGCGAGTGGGTAGGGGCGAGCGAAGGGCTGGGCTATCTGATGATGCATGCCAGCGCGCGGCTGGAAACCCCGCTGAGCTTTGCTGCGCTGGCGCTGTTAATGCTGCTGGCGCTGCTGTTATCCGGCGTTGTCGCGCTGTTGCGCCGCCGCTTTCTTTACTCCTCATAAGGAATGACTGTGAAAAAAATAGTGCTGATGCTGGCCCTGCTGTTAGCGACTGCCCCCGCGCTGGCGGCCGAAAGGGTCAGGCTGCTGCTCGACTGGTTCGTTAATCCCAACCATGCGGCCATCTTCGCGGCCAAAGAGAGCGGGGCCTTCGCGCGGCAAGGGCTGGATGTGGAGATGATCGCGCCTGCGGACTCGGCTTCCGTGCCGCTGCTGCTGGCCGCAGGCAAGGCTGACATCGCCGTGAGCTATCAGCCCCAGCTTTATACGCTGGTGGATAAAGCCGTGCCGGTGATCCGCATCGGCACGCTGATCGACCAGCCGCTGAATACGCTCACCACCCTGAAGAGCAGCAATATCCATCAGCTCGCCGATTTCGAGGGTAAAACCCTGGGCTATGCTATTCCGGGGTTCGAGGATGTGGCTATTCAGACCATGCTGAAATCCGCCGGTGTGGATACGTCTAAGGTCAGGCTGATAAATCTGAATATGGATGCCGCCTCGGCGCTGCTCAGCCATAAAATTGACGGCGCGATGACGATCTATCGTAACTATGAACTGCTGGAGCTGAAACAGCAGGGCGCAGAGACGCTGACCTTTAAACCGGAAGAACACGGGGTGCCCGCTTATGATGAGCTGATCCTGCTGGCCAACGCCGCAACGGCCGCGAAGGATGCGCGCATCGCTAAATTTTTGCATGGGCTGAACGAGGGCGTGTCTTATTTGCGCGCTCAGCCAGAAAAAGTCTGGAAGGCGTTTATCCAGACCTATCCGGAGCTGAATACGCCGCTCAACCATCAGGCCTGGCAGGCAACGCTGCCGCTGTTTGCCCGCGACGCCGGAAAGTTTGACGCGGCGCGCTATCAGGATTTTGCGCGTTATATGCTGGACAACAGGCTTATCAGTGAAATTGCGCCGGCGTCACGCTATTCGCTGCCGTCACAGTAAATCTTCTGCCTGCGCCGCAGTCGCATTTATCCTGCGCGGCTAGACTTAAGGAAAAGCACAAGGAGACCCGGATGCAACACAAGATAAAGCTGGTAGCAGGCGATATTACTAAGATCGACGTTGACGCTATCGTCAATGCGGCGAACAGCTCGCTGCTGGGCGGCGGCGGCGTAGACGGCGCGATTCACCGGGCAGGCGGTCCGGAGATTCTGGAAGAGTGCAAAAAGATCCGCAATCGTCAGGGCGGCTGTGATACCGGCGATGCGGTGATCACCACCGGCGGTAAGCTGCCCGCGCGCTATGTGATCCACACGGTGGGACCGGTCTGGAACGGCGGCAGCCAGAACGAAGCCGAACTTCTGAAACGCGCCTATCAGAGCTGCTTTCGTCTGGCGCAGCAGCACGGCATCAAAACCCTGGCCTTTCCCAACATCAGCACCGGCATCTATCGCTTTCCGAAAAAGCGGGCGGCTGAGATCGCGCTGGAGTCGATTCGCGACGCGCTGGCGGACAACCCGATGCTGGCGTGCGTCACTGTGGTCTGTTTTGACGACGAGAGCTTCGATATTTATACCCGCCTGCTCAACTAATTTAGCGCCAGGCCCAGAATCAACAGCACCACAGCCACTACCGCGTAAACGCCCGCGCGCGTCAGCAGGTTTTTCTGCTGACGCTTCACGCCAGCGATTAAAAATCCCAGCGCGATGCACAGCGCCATCAGTGAAACCAGTAAATATGCTGACATGTCAGCCTCCGCGTAAAAACGCTTTATTTAGCATGTCAGCCCCAGTCGCGATAGCCGATTTACACTTCTTTCAAAAACTTACCGCAGCGCATTCTCCGGGCGCGCCAGACCCAGGGTGTCGCGCAGCGTGCCTGCCGGATAGTCTTTGCGAAAAACGCCGGCGCGTTGCAGGCGCGGCACCACCTCTTCCAGGAACAGATTGCCGCTGGCTTCGAGATAGGTCGGCAGCACCACAAAGCCGTCACAGGCTCCGCTGCGATACCACTCTGTCATCATGGCGGCTATGTCGTCAGGCGTGCCGACCGGTGACGGAAACGACAGGCTCTCGGCATAGCGAATCGCCATCTCCCCCAGCGTAAGTTTCTCTTCAATGGCCTGCTCAATGACATACTGAAAGCGTCCTACACTGCCGGTGATGGCGTGACGCAGATCCGGCGTGGGACCGTCCAGCGGATACTGCGCCAGGTCGTGGTTCATGCTGGCAGACATAAAGCTCAGCGCCGACTCCGCAGTTATCAGCGACTTAAGGTAGCGATCCTTCTCCTGCGCCGCGGCGCGCGTGTCGGCCAGAACCGGTACGATACCGGGCAGAATGCGCAGTTGATCCGGCGCGCGGCCTGACTGCTGCGCTTTGCTTTTCAGCGTCTGATAAAAACGCTGCGCGCGCTGCTGGTCCGGCTGAACCACGAACAGCACTTCAGCATGCCGGGCGGCCAGATCGATAAACGCGTCCGATACGCCAGCCTGAATTACCACCGGATAGCCCTGCGGCGGACGGGGAATGTTGAGCGGCCCGCGCACGTCGAAAAAGGTTTCATGGTGGTTGAGATAGCGGAAGCCATCGGGTCGGGCAAATTCCGCGCTGGCCTTGTCGATCACGATGGCGTCATCGTCGAAACTGTCCCACAGCTTTTTCATCAGGTCGATAAATTCGACGGCGCGTTGATAGCGCTCGGCATGAGAAAAGTGGCTGTCACGGCCAAAGTTGCGCGCCTCGGCGTCGCTGACGGAGGTGACGAGATTCCACGCCGCGCGCCCGCCGCTGAGATGGTCGATATTCGCCAGCTGGCGCGCAGTGGTGTAGGGCAGCGAGTAGGAGGAGGAGACCGTGCCGCCCAGCCCGATGCGATCGGTAACGACGGCCAGCGCGGCCAGTAGCGTCAGCGGCTCCGACCAGCCCTGCGGACGGCTGCGCACGGTGGCGCTGAGATCGCCGCCGTAAATATCGTCGATCGCCAGCTTATCGGCGACGAAAATCATATCCAGCTTTGCGGCTTCGGCCTGCTGAGCGATACGGCGAAACAGCGGCCAGTTCGTGCCGCCGCTGGACACCGCGTCAGGATGTCGCCAGCCGCCCTGGTGGATACCGGCGTCAAGATAGAGTGCAAGGTTCATCATTATCGCACCCCCTTAAGGCTGAGCAAAAAAGCTGGCGTCGATAACGGCGTCGGCCTTTAGTCCCGGCTTGATCAGCCCGCTTTGCGTAAAGGTATCGATAGCGGCCTGCTGGCGCTGCCGCACAAGGGCCACATCGCCTACCGGGGCATTGTTTTCACGCTTTACTTTACTCAGCGCCACCGCATCCGGCAGACGCAATAGCTTCGCGATACCCTCAGCGTAGGCCTGCGGGTGCGCCACGCCCCATTCGCGCGCGCGGATCAGTCGCTGGCGAAAATCCTGTAGCGCCGGCCGCTTGTCCGCGATGGCGCGGTCGGTGGCGACCAGGTAGTTAGAGACCGGGAAGGCGTCGCCGTCGACCGCGATTTCCGCGCCCGACTGGGCCAGCGCAAAGGAGACATAGGGTTCCCAGGTCGCCACCGCATCCACCGCGCCGTTATCCAGCGCCAGCGTCGCTTCCGCCGGCGTGGTAAAAACAAAGTGTACGCTGTCGGCAGGCAGACCTGCCTTGCTCAGCGCGTTAAACACCAGGTTTTGACCCGACGAGCCTTTTACCGTGGCGATCTTTTTTCCTTTCAGATCGGCGGCATTTTTGATGCTGCTGCCTTTTTTCACGATGATAGCATTGCCGAGATACTGCGAGGCCTGAATGGCTTTGATGGTCGCGCCGGACGCCACGGCGAAGGAGAGCGGACCGTCTCCCACCAGACCGGCATCCAGATGGCTGGCGTTAAGAGATTCCAGCAGCGGCGCGGCATTGGGAAACTCGTACCACTTCACCTCATAAGGCAGATTGCTGAGCTGGCCTGCGGCTTCCATTACCGCCCGCGCGTTGCCCTTTTGATCGCCCACCACCAGCTCTGTGGCGGCTGCCTGCGAGGCAAAGGCGGCGAAGCAGAGCGTTAAAACTAGCTTTTTCATATCTCTTTTCCCGGTGAAAAAGAAAACAGACTAAATTTCAATTGATAAAAGCGGTAATAACGAATCCGGCAAAGGTTATCTGCTGACAGGCTTAGGTTTTTTTGCCAGTGGAAAAGGTATGGCGGGCGCTGAATAACTTTCTTAAAGAAACCTGTTGCGCAAGGTGAAAATTCCTAAAAAAATCCCCCGATTTAAATCAAATCCCGATACACTGCGCTAACACTACCGTCTCTCTCAACTGGTTTAATGAATTATTATTCCCCTGATGACAGTCACTTAAAGTTACGCTCGACGCGGTTCGTCAGGCGTATGTTCGTTATGCGGCAGCTCGGCACCATTCTCTGTTTCTATCCGATTTTGTCGGTGTTAATGGAGTCGGGCTGCGGCCCGATCCCCTGTGCGCTGCTGTTTATTAATGCCTTTGCCTGGCCCTATGCCGCCTGGCGAATCGCGCTGGCTTCTGACGATCCTACCGGACGCGAGCGCACCAGCCTGACGCTGGATGCGGCATTTGGCGGGGCGTGGGTGGCGATGATGGCGCTCAGTCCGGTGCCCTCTTTTATTATTATGGCGATCCTGATAGCCGACCGTTATGCCGCGGGCGGCTGGGCGCAGCTGGTCGCCGCGCTCCAGGCTTTTTTTGTCGCCTTTGTGCTGGTATGGGGGCTGAAAGGCATGCCGCTGACGATGAGCTTCAGCACGCGTACCGTCTGGCTGACATTGCCGCTCGCCACCTTCTACATGCTGGCGCTTAGCGTGGTGTCTTATAATCTGACGCTGAGCCTGCGCCTGAAAAACCGGGAGCTGGAACGTATTGCGCTGATGGACCCAGGCCTGAAGATCCCTAACCGGCGTCTGTTCGAGCGTCGGCTGGAGAGCGAGTTTCTGCGTACCCGGCGCGGCGAAAGCGCGGCCTGGCTGATGCTGATCGACGTCGATCATTTTAAAGCGGTTAACGACAGCTTTGGTCATGAGGCCGGGGATTTTCTGCTGGCGGAGATATCGGCGCTGCTGCGTGACAGCGTCGGGCTGGAAGATATTCCGGCGCGCTTTGGCGGCGATGAGCTGTGCGTCATCGTGCGCGATGCGCAGGACGCCTCCATCCTGGCGCTGGCGCAAACCCTGAAGGCGAGAATTGCTCAGCTGCGCCTGCCCGCCTCGGCCGACTTCTCCTGTACCGTCAGTATCGGCATCGCGCCTGCCAGCCAGGCGGACTCTATTCACCACTGGCTGCGTCACGCTGACGATGCGCTTTACCAGGTCAAGCGCAGCGGTCGGAACGGCGTCCATCTCTGGCGGCCGGCCTGACGCGCAGATGCCGGATAGCGGTTCAGGCCGCCCGGACGGACGCGCGTCACCGCCTCTCTACTATGCGGACGATTTGTCCGGCGGTCAGGGCCGCTTGCCCGCTTCGCTGCTCAGCACCGTTCACCTCCTTGCCTGCTCGCTCAGGCTGAATCCCAGCCCAGGCCGGTCAAAAATCCACATGCTGCCATCACGCAGCCTGAGCTGCTCGTTAAACAGCGGGTGGAGCCACTCAATATGCT
Source organism: Candidatus Pantoea deserta (assembly GCF_003813865.1). Classification (GTDB taxonomy): domain Bacteria; phylum Pseudomonadota; class Gammaproteobacteria; order Enterobacterales; family Enterobacteriaceae; genus Pantoea; species Pantoea deserta. The sequence continues at coordinate 25,067 of NZ_RMVG01000016.1, read as the reverse complement.
CCAGCTACGGCTCGATGGGGTAGGCGGCGGCAAGATGCAGGTGAATGTCCATCGCCAGGTGCGGCGCCAGCTTGCGCCCGTGGCGCGCCGCCGGGGATTAATCACTACGCTAAGCCAGCAGCATCTTGACGTTCAGGCGCAGATTGCCGTGCCGCTACCTGCCTCCATGCAGGACGGGCGCGACGCTTTTGCCACGTTGAATCCCTCAGCGGTCGATGTGGTGGTGTGCAGTAGGGCGCACTGACTAAGGCGGCGGCGCGCGGACTGCGCGTGCCGCAGGATGTCGCGGTGATCGGCTTTGCCGCCGCGCGCTGTTCGGCTATTACCACAGTGCGCGCGTTACTGGCGCGGCTGTCGGGCAAGGCGGTGCCTGAGCCGCTAAAAGACATCGGCTTTGACGTTATCGTGCGCGACTCCGCCTGATTTAAATCGTCGGATAATCCCCGGTTCCGTCCGGCCAGGGCGTCAGCAGATCAAAGCCGTTTTCGGTTACGGCTACCGTATGCTCCCACTGTGCGGAGAGCGAACGATCCTTTGTCACCACCGTCCAGCCGTCAGACAGGACGCTGGTGCCTGCTTTACCGGCGTTGATCATTGGCTCAATGGTAAAAATCATTCCAGGCTGGAGCACCAGCCCTTCCCCTGGCGTGCCGTAATGCAAAACCTGCGGCTCGTCGTGATAGATCTGGCCAACGCCGTGACCGCAATATTCGCGCACTACGGAAAAACCCGCCCCTTCCGCGACGCGCTGGATGGCTGCGCCAATATCGCCCAGCGTGGCGCCCGGCTTCACGCGGTGAATACCTGCCGCCATTGCCTGGTAGGTGATATCCACCAGCCGTCGGGCGCGTACTGAGGGTTCGCCGACAAAGTACATGCGGCTGGTGTCGCCATACCAGCCCTCTTTGATGATGCCGATGTCGATATTGATGATGTCGCCTTTTTTCAGCGTCTTTGTTGAGGGGATGCCGTGACACACCACATGATTCACCGAGGTGCAGGTGGTGCGCGTGTACCCCTGATAGCCGATATTGGCGGGGATAACCTTTAGCTCGTTGACGATAAAATCGTGGCACAGGTTATCCAGCTGTTCCGTTGTCATGCCGGGCTGCACATGCGGGGCGATCATCGCCAGCACCTGAGCGGCGGCATGACCTGCCGCGCGCGCCTGTTCGATCTGTTGCGGAGTATGGATCTTGACGCTGCGCTTCATTGCACTTCTCCTTGTGTCGTCTGAGCAGGCGAGAGAACTAACTGTCGCAGATCGCTGCCGTTTTCCAGCTCGACGCGTATCAGCATCTGCGCCAGCTCCTGCTGGGTAAACTGCGGATACAGCTCCGCCAGCATGCCCAGTTTGAGCCAGTGTTCGGCCTGTGAGTTGATCGAACGACTCATTGCCTGACTGGCAAGGCGCAGATTTTCATGCATTAAATCGGATATTTTAACAATGCCCATGTTGGCTCTATATAAAACGTATATGGTTTGTATATAGCATATCCATAACGGCATGATTTGCAAGGTCAAATTTTCGCCTGTCCGAAATTTGTCCGAAAACCTCTATATGGCTTAAACCAGCACGTATTCGTCCCCTCGGGGATCGAGGTACTTTTGGTCATCGACAGGTTCTTGTGACCGAGCAGACGCTGCGCGAATGCTTCGCCATTTCTGGTCTCATACAGGCGCCCGGAGAGACTTCGAATTTCATGAAAGGTCGGTGGATTGGCGCCTGTGTCCAGGCCACAGCGCATGCGCGCGCGGGCAAATGCCTGGGTAATATTTTCTGGGGTGACAGAGCCGGGTTTGCGTCTATTTCGACGTGAGGCTGAATAAATGAAATACTCAGAGGTGTCTGTTAAACCCGTGGCGATTCATTACTGGAAATCAAGTCAGCATCTGTTGGCTACTGCTCAGAGAGCTTTGCTGAAAACTCGTCAGACAGAAGTAGCCCGCCGGCTAAGGGTTTCAGATTCAACGGTACTTCGACGAACTGCGAAGTACCCAGAAATCATGGAAACCCTGGCTGCAAGCGGGGTGGAAAACTTTGCTCTAAGAGGCGAAATGAAAGTGCCCCTCGACCAGTATCGCTGGCTGCTTACTGTTGCTATCAAATTTGCAGAAAGCGAGCTTGAGCGTACCAATGAAAAAGCCCCTGACTGCACCAACAGTCAGGAGCTCAGCGCAGACCAGCTTAATTAAGGCGTAAAAATTAAGTCATCAGCCGCCGTACGTGCAAACGGTGGCACGTTGTGTGAAGGATTAGCATGGCCGGTAACTGGATCAAAATGAGCGCTTCTCTGAAGACGCATCCCAAGGTGAATGAAATCGCTGCGCTGCTGGAAAGTCCAGCGAATGGAGGTGCAGGTGTTGATGTGTCTGTTGGCGGACAACGCGGCGAACTGCTAACACGTAAAGTTACGCGCTGCGTTACTGGCACGGCATTACTGCTTATATGGAGCGCCGCCAGTGAGCACACCAGTGACGGTGTGTTCCGTAACGTCGATCTCAGTTACCTGGATGTACTGGCTGAGTTTTCTGGATTCGGGGAGGCGATGGCCTCAGTCGGGTGGGCCGTCTACGATGCTGATGAGCACTGTGTCATCCTGAAGACGGATTACGATGACAGGGTGGTAGTTGCTTCAAAAAGTCTTCAGCAGCTGAACGGCAGCGGCGTTACAGAGCGAGAAAACGTTCGCACAAAAGCATTACGCAAGGCGTAACGCCTAACGCTCCAGCCGTAACGCAGACCGTAACGCGTAACGTCACGCCGGGCGTAACGCGTTACGCGTGTTTTAGTTATTTAAGATCCAAAACAACACATAAAAACTAAAACAACACATATCGCGCGCGAGAATTTTCCAGTCACTCTGTGGATAACTTTAAGGCTACTGAGCCGCTAAGCCTTGTGGCACAAGGGTTAATGCAGTGCAGGGTGCTGATGCGGAGGCATTAATCAAGTCCATTCAGCTGCAGGCTAACCAGGATGATGGCGTAACGCGTTATGTTACACAAAGCGTAACGCCCAGGCATAACGCTACCGTAACGCGGTGTAACGCATCAGCACTGATGCAACGTAACGCCACAGGTGTTACACAGCGTTATGCGCCGCAGCAAATTCCCCCGGCCCAGGTTAGCCACTCTGCCACTACTTCAGAACCTCCAGAGCATAAGTTCGTCATGTTTGACGAGTGGCAGCCTTCACCAGCGTTTATTGAAACTGCCAGCCGTATAGGCATAAAAATTTCCTGTCATCCTGACAGGCTGCAGCTGGCTGATTTCGTGCATTACTGGATGGCAGAAAACGTGGCGCACTATCAGAGCCAGTGGGAGATGAAACTGGCTCGTTATGTTGAAAAAGGACGTAGACAGCTTGCCTCAAAGCGCTTCAGAGAACGACGAGACTTCACTCTGGTGGCTGAGATGGATTACTCAATACCCAAGGGGTTCCGGGGCGGGTAGGGGGGGCTCGAACTCCGTGTATTGAAGAAAGCGACTGCTTGAAGATGAAGGTCCGCTATGAGCGAAAAGCAGACACAGCATAATGAGATTGGCTGATTTGGGCAAAAGATTATCTGAAGATCGTTTTGCGCTGACTCCGCACGAAAGTATTCCTTTGTAATGTTACAGCCAGAGTTCTGCTTGCTTATTTCCTGCTGAGTTTTTAAGTGCTTTCATGCTTCAGACTGCGATGTTCTGTGGGTGAGCATCCGTAAATCCTTTTGAAAGCGGTGCTGAAGGCACTTTCTGAGCCGTAACCCAGTGACAGTCCGATAGCTTTCACCGATTCAGATGACGTTCTGAGTGCTTTACTGGCCACATGCATACGCCATTCCGTAAGATACTTAAGCGGGGTAGTACCGGTCAGCTGAGCGAATCGTCGCAGGAATCCCGCCCGTGACATACCGGCTATTCCGGCGAGTTCAGGTAAGCGCCAGTTATTGCCCGGACGCTGATGTATTGCGGTCAGTACGCGCGCTATTCGTTGATCGCTGAAAGATTTCATCCAGCCCTGCCCGGTATCAACAGCCTGTGCCACACCGCGCCGAATTCCTTCGATCATCATCAGGTGCATGAGGTAGTCGGTAACCACCACTGAACCGGGAAGCTGTGATGCTTTTTCTGTTTTTATATAATTCATTATCCAGGTAAAAACAGAGGTACTGTCATCATCTGAAAATATCCGGATGACTACCGGCAGTTCACTCAGTAATAAACTGGCCGACGTTTTATCAATTTCCATTTTTCCGGCAATCATGATGAGTGCATCACCGCCGTAGTCTGCAAGCCCTTCCCTGAGTTCAAAGGGAGTCTGGTTCGACTCAGCTTGTACCGCTCCGTCAGATGTCGTTACGGAAAAACTGCATGCGCGGGTGAGGATAATTCCGTCACCCTTCCTGAGGGTTATCCATTCATCACTGTCATCAGCCCGAAAACGCGCTGAGCCTTCCTGAACGGCAAAAAACTTAAGTCCGTCAAAGCCCGGATAATGCAGCCCCCATCCGGCCGGTGCCCTGAGTCCGGAGGTCGTATAGCTTTTTGCTGAAAGCAGAGTTAATACATCTGATAAAGGATCCATGCGACTTTTAATAAAGTGAATGCAATTTTTGATTATTAATTATCTAACATTAAAAGTTTACTATAGCAACCCTGATCAACAGGGAAAACGGCTCCAGTGTCCGCTTGTTCTCACGGGATCAGCCATCCAGAGAGTTTAAGTTCTGTTTACTTCACTCATCAGTCGCCAGCCTGCGGCTTTAAGGAAAACCTACCATGAACTACCTGAAACTGAATTCCGGTAAGCGTATGCCACAGCTGGGTTTTGGCGTTTACCAGATTAACGATGCCGGTGAGTGTGAAGACGCCGTTCTGGCCGCAATCGATGCAGGATACCGTCTTATTGACACCGCTGCGGCATATCAGAATGAGGAAGCCGTAGGCCGGGCTATCAGGCGTAGCGGCGTGCCACGTGAAGAGCTTTTCATTACAACAAAAGTGTGGGTACAGGATATGGGGTATAGCCACACCCTGAGGGCTATTGACCGTTCTCTTGAGCGTCTCGAACTTGATTATCTTGATCTGTATCTCATTCATCAGCCTTATTCGGATGTCTTTGGCAGCTGGCGTGCGATGGAAGAAAAGTACGACAGCCAGATCCTGCGCAGTATTGGTGTCAGTAACTTTTCTCCCGACAGACTGACCGATCTGACTGTCTTCAGCCGCGTGGCACCGGCCGTAAATCAGGTCGAAATCAACCCCTTTTACCAGCAGCATGAGAATGTTGCCTTCATGCAGGAAAACGGCATACAACCGCAGTCCTGGGCATCATTTGCGGAAGGGCGAAACAACCTGTTCCAGTTGCCATCCTTGCTGAACCTGGGTGAGAAATACGGGAAAAGCGTTGCTCAGATAGTGCTGCGCTGGCTTATACAACGTAATGTTGTGGTCATACCAAAATCGGTGAATCCCGCGCGAATGGCACAGAATATTGATGTGTTCGACTTCGAGCTGACTGCGTCTGAGGTCGGTCTTATTAAAGGGATGGATACTGGCGTCAGCTGCTTCCATTCACACACGGATCCTGAACGCATCAGAAATATCGCTGGCGTACGCTTCGATATCTGATGTCATCCCTCGTTGTCACTTTATCTCTGAGAATACGATGAAAATAAAACGATTTTTTCTCTGTGCGCTTGCGATTAGCCTGCCGCTCTCATTCGGCTGGTCCGCAGGACCCGCCCGGCCCGTAACGACAAATAAAGCGCCAATCGTGCTGAATGATATGGGCAGCTTTATGTTTGGCGGAATAACAAAAACAGACGAAGATGGTGATACCTTCCATGGCGATCATGGCTATGCGCAGTATTACATACCGACCGAGAGTCGGAGATACCCGGTAATTATGTGGCATGGTGGCGGTGAATCAGGCAAAAGTTGGGAAACAACTGCCGACGGCCGGGACGGTTTCTGGCAGATTTTCACGCGTGCCCACTGGCCTGTGGTGATTATTGACCAGCCCCGTCGCGGACGTGCAGGCAGAACCGATGCGGTCGTCACTGCCTCTGCAGTGCCAACAGATCATAAAGAATCAATGGCCTGGAATACATTCCGCATTGGTCCCTGGATACCGCCCGGCAAGGCCGGTGTATTCAAAAACTCGCAGTTCCCGCAGGATCCAGCTTCGGTTGAGCAGTTCATGCGCTGGCAGACACCAAACACGGGTGAGGAGCCTTTTCCGGATAAGGCCACCCGCGATTTCATGGGTAAAACCGGGGCGCAGCTGTTACACGATACCGGCCCTGCCGTCCTGATGACCCACTCATTCAGCGGGCAATACGGATGGGCAACGGCCATGGCGGCTCCGGGCCAGGTTAAAGCGATCGTGGCCTTTGAACCGGGTGAATTTGCGTTTCCGGATAGTGATGCGCCCGCTGACATCGTCACAAAAATGAATTTCGTGGCCAAGGCAAATGCACCTCAGCTGGTACCGGCCGGGCAGTTTACTGAGCTTACCCGCATGCCCGTCCTGGTCATTCTGGGCGATAACATTACCGATAAAGAGAGCACCATCTTTGGTGTTGAACTCTGGCGGGTGAACAAGCTGCGGGCGCAGCAGTTTGTTGACACAATTAACCGTCACGGCGGCCATGCAACGCTGATTAATCTGCCGGACATCGGTATTCACGGAAACACACACTTTGCATTTGCCGATAAAAATAATCAGCAGATCGCCAGGCTTGTAACTGATTATCTCCACCAGAGGGGCTGGATATGACGGGACCTCAGTTTACCCTCAGGGATATGCGCTAGCTCAGGCCGTATGCCGGAGAAGGTTCTGCTTCTCCGGCTTAACAACTCCTTTTTTCATACTCTTACTATTGGTACTCCCTTAAAATGCACAACCATGAACGCAGGAATGGCGTCCTTTTTAACCTTGCCATATGCCTGGGCTTTGTCATCGTCCAGCTGGACGTCAGCGTCGTGAACGTCGGGCTTAACGCGCTAAGCACGGCTTATAATGCCCATATTGCCGATCTAGAGTGGGTCATTAACAGTTATTCACTGATGTTTGCCGCTTTGCTTCTTTCCTCGGGTTCAGTCTCTGATCGTTTCGGCGCTAAAAATATCTTTTTACTCGGCGTGCTGATTTTTATCATTGCGTCCCTCTGCTGTGCGCTTGCACCGACGCTGATTGTTCTTGAGGCAGCCAGAACCGTACAGGGAATTGGGGCTGCGTTTCTCGTGCCAACCTCCCTCACGCTGCTGAGCCATTACTATACTGAACCCCATGCCCGTACTCGTGCCATCAGTTTCTGGGCCGCTTCAGGAAGCATGGCGCTGGCCGCTGGTCCTATTGCCGGGGGCTTACTTATTCAATACTTAGGCTGGCGAAGCATTTTCCTGCTGAATATTCCTGTGGGGCTGGTCAGCCTGCTTATCGCCTCACGATTCGCGCCTGCAACTAAAAAGCAGGACCAACCCCTTAATCTACCCGGTCAGTTACTGATAATACTGGCGCTTGGCCTGACGACTTTCGCCCTGACAGAATCTGGCCGGAAGGGCTGGGATAATGCCATGAACCTGTGCGTATTGCTGGCAGGCTGTCTCGCGTTCACGGCATTTTGTGTCCGTGAACGCATCAGCAACACCCCGGTCATACCCGGCGGGATCAGAACTAATAGGTTCATCATCATTTCAGCGGTTATCGGTTTTCTCTGCACACTGGTCTTTTACGGTGCAGTGTTCATTCTGAGCCTGTACTTCCAGCAGGCCATGAAAATGTCGCCATCACAGACGGGTTTTGCCTTTTTACCCATGATGTTAAGCGTGGCGCTTGCCACTTATAACGCAGGTCGTCTCGGAAAACATTTCGGTGTCCGGAACGTGGTGATTGCCGGAGGGATCAGCTGCTTTGCGGGGTTTGGCTGGCTGTCTGTCGTGGAGGCTGACTGGACAATCTGGCAGTTACTGATGCCCATGATTCTACTGGGGGTCGGAACATCGCTGGCGGTGCCCGGACTGGCGGGACTGATTTTCTCAGAAGCATCGTTTCAGAATGCCGGCGCCGCATCCGCGTTTTTCTCCTGCTCGCGCCAGATGGGCGGGGTTGTGGGGATTGCTGTCTTCGGGACGATTTTTTCAGGTGCGACATCTCTGGCATTTATGGGGGCGCTGAGGGTGGTCTGTTACGTCGCACTGGCGCTTATCGTCACTTGGTTGGTGCTGGGTCGAAAATGTCTGCCAGCAAAATAACAGCAGACTCCTCTTTTTCATGTCGGATAACTCCCTGATAAAGGTGATTTCATGAAGTTTAAAAAATTTCTTACAGCAGGTGCCTTTTTCATAGCCAGCACATCTGCCTTGTCTGCACCGCTGGCGTATTTACAGGACATTCCGCTGTATCAAATCCCGGAAGCTGACCGCAACCTTCAGACGGTGGATGCCGAAAAATGGCTGCAGGTAACTGACGCAACAACAGTGCTTGAAGGACCTTCATTCGATCGTCAGGGAAACCTGCTTCTGACGGATGTTTTCAAGGGCCAGATCATAAAAATTGATCCTCAACGCCGCCAGAGCGTGTTGTTTGAAGATGTTCATCTGGCTCCCAGCGCAACAGCCATTGGACAGGATGGCCATATTTATGTCGCCGCGGGACACAAGGACGACAGCAGCGGTGAGATTTTCAGCCTGGACGGACAAGGGCAGAACCGTCGGGTCATTCTTTCTGCTGACCGAAAATACCAGCCCAATGACCTGGTTCTTGATAAGCAGGGTGGCATTTATTTTACCGATGCGCGGGGAAACAGCGGGGATCGCAGTGGGGGGGTTTATTATATTTCACCTGGTGAAAAAACCATTTCACCGGTCCTGACGCACTTGTCAGGCGCAAACGGAATCGCCCTGTCCCCGGATGGCGGAACACTCTGGGTTGTTGAATTCTCTGCCGGTGTTCTCCACCGGCTGGTCATGAAAAATGCCAGCGAAGTTGAGCCTTTTGGGGAGACAGTCGCCTACCGGTTTAACAGCCCGGCCCCCGACTCCATGAAGGCGGACAATAAAGGCAACCTTTATATTGCGCTTCATGGCCAGGGAAGGGTGATTGCGCTGAACAGCAATGCCATACCGGTAGGACAGATTACAATTCCCGGGCGGGATAAAGGCGAATTTCTGCGTACGGCTAACCTTGCAATAAGACCCGGCACGCATGAACTGTATATTCTGTCTTCAGGTGATGCAGAACATCATTCGGGGGCTGCAGTGTTCAGGTCCAATTCACTGGGAAAGGGACAGAAAGAGTAAATCCAGGCGGCAACTGAGTACAGTCGCTGCCATTTTCGAGCTACTTTTGATTCAACCAATGTCCGCTTCTGGCACAAAGCAGACCTTGCGAAAATATCCTGATAGCCTCCTCCCGCTCGCCGGTGGGGGCGGATGATTTATGCTTAGTCAACTTCATATACACTTTGCCTCTATTAAAGGCAGGGTAGAACAGAAGCGTGTACAAAACTCTGAGTGAGATACAGGAGAAACTGAGAGGGCTGCAGCCCGCGGCATAGCTCATGCAGATATACCGCTCTTTTTTCCTCCAGAACAGGTATGTCGAATGCTTGTCACGTAGACCCACATCTGGCCGGGCAGCGGATGCCGGAACGGTTGCCATTGTCTGTGAAGTGCCTGCATCGTACCGGGAGGGGAATGTTAAGGCGTCAAAATGAGCGCGGCGCTGGCTGAAAATCTCAGCGCCACCTTTTCTGGAGCGATGCGGTTTTCTCGTTGTGGCTAATTCGCCTAACTCTCTCTATGATGGAATTTTCCCGGGTGTTTATCCGGAGCGATCAACGGCTTAGGGATGTATCCTCGCGATGACTTTGTTACATGACCTCGATCTGCGTCAGCTGGAAGCCTTCTCAGCGGTAATTTCTGCCGGCAGCGTCACTGCGGCAGCCAAAGCGCTGAACCGCTCGCAGCCCGCCGTTTCCCGTCTGATCCAGGAGTTGGAGCAGTCGCTGGGTTACCCCCTGTTTATTCGCAATGGCCCGCGCATTCATCCCTCAGAAGAGGCGTTACAGCTGCATCAGTATGTGCAAAAAGCACTGTTGTCACTGGAGCAAATCCGCTTACGTGCACAGGAAATCGCACATCAGCAGCATCGCCCACTCAGTATTGCTGCTACGCCCGCGCTGGCTGCCGGGTTGCTACCGCAGGCGCTGGCCGCGCTTAACCTGCAAAACAAAGTGCAGATCATCAGCGAGTCCGCCGTGCAGACAGCGCATGCGGTGATCACCGCAGAGGCTGACATCGGTTTATGCAGCTTGCCGCTGGAGCATCACGCTGTCGAGTTGCACTGGATTGGGCAGTCACAGTGTGTTGTTGCGCTGCCAGAAAACGATGCGCTGGCAGCGAACAGTGAGTTATCGCTGAGCCAGTTGGCAGGCCGCCGTCTTATTGCACCATGGAGCCCGCAGCGCTTACGCGGGCGCTATGAAAAAGCCCTCAGGAAGGTTAAAGCATCGATGCCTGAAACCATCGAGACCAACTCGTCGGCGAATATTTTGGGCTGCGTGCGGGCTGGATTAGGCGTGGCGATACTTGAACCGGTGACGGGTTGGGGCATGCCGCTGGCCGGAGTGGCCATCCGCCCGATTCAGGAACACATCCCTTACTTCTTTGGTGTGATCACCCCACAGGGCCGCCAGATTTCCAGCGCGGCGCAGGCATTAGTGGAAGCACTGGCGGAAGCCGCCTCGCAGTTGTTGCCGGGTTTCGAGTGCCTGTCAGCCAGTGAACATCCACGCATTATGCGAATCATCAACCAGGATTGATATTGGCACGCTTGTCACTCTTCCATTGAGGATTGCCGCATCGTATGCGGAGGTGCATTCAGGTAAAACGGTGCACAACGTCATAACATAACCCCCTGATTTTTTATGGCTTATAACTTTGCCGGCATAAGATATAAGAAATCCATTGGTTAATTGCTGAGCGCAGTTCTTGACTCCGGTTTGGGGCAAGAGGATTATGCGAAAACTCAATTATTATTATGCGAATTGATGATTATTAAGCGCCTATTATGCATTAAAAGGATGATAAAAAGGTGATGTCATCGGCGCGTTTTAACCGTTTTCGCTTGTTATCAGGCGATTGCTGACACCAGGGAACTCTCTATGACGTATGCCGCCAAAGGTCTTGCCGCGCTGGAGGCCCAGCTTCAGCAGGATCTGGAATTTCTGGAGCTACCCGCCAAATCATGGGTACCGGAACGCACCTGGCACAGCGCACCGGTACGCGATGTGGTGGTGATGGGTGCGGGCATGTGCGGTCTGGCTGCCCTCGCCAAATTGCAGCTCACCGGGATCAGTAATGCGGTGGCCTATGACGCCGCACCCGCTGGACAGGAAGGGCCGTGGATCACCTTTGCGCGCATGGCAACCCTGCGTTCGCCGAAAGCGCTACAGGGCCCGGCACTGGGCCTTGCGCAGCTGACCTTCCGCGCGTGGTTCACGGCGCAGTGGGGCAAAGAAGCATGGCAGGAACTGGACAAAATCCCTAAAGCGCAGTGGATGGATTATCTGATTTGGTATCGTAGGGTGCTGAATCTGCCAGTGCATAACAACGTACGCTTAAGCAATATCGCCCAAGCCGGGGATTTTATTGCCCTGGATCTGGAAGGTGCTGAAACTGGCCGTATCTACACGCGCCGCCTGGTGCTGGCCACCGGGCGTTCAGGACTGGGCGGTTTTGCCGTACCGGATTTCCTGCAAGGTATTGACCGCCGGTTCTGGGCACACTCCGCTGACAACATCGATTTCACGGCCCTGCAGGGCAAACGCGTTGCGGTCATTGGCGCCGGCGCGTCGTCGATGGATAACGCAGCCACCGCACTGGAGCAGGGCGCTGCCGCGGTCGATCTGCTGATTCGTCGTAAGGAGATGCCGCGGATTAACAAGATGACCGGCATTGGCAGCCCCGGCGTGGTGCACGGTATGCACCAGCTGCCGGACGCGTGGAAATGGAAGTTTGTTGAATACACGGCCGCGACACAAACTCCGCCGCCGCGTTCTTCAACGCTGCGCGTGTCCCGCCATGATAATGCGCGTTTCTTACTCGACTGCGGCATTAATGCCGTCAGGCAGGAAGCAGATGGCCTGCTGATTGAAACCACCCAGGGTGCACTGCGCTACGATTTTTTGATCGCCGCCACCGGGTTCACCAACGATTTCCGCGGCCGCCCGGAGTTTGCGGCCATCGCGCCGCATATCCGCAGCTGGTCCGACGGTCGCTATCAGCCTGACATGGGGAATGCACGCAGCAACATGCTGGAAGCGCCGGACCTCGGTCCTTCATTTGAATTCCGCGAATTGACGCCAGGCGCCTGTCCGATGCTGTCACACATCCACTGTTTTAACGATGCGGCGATGCTGACGCACGGCAAAGTCTCCGGCGATATTCCTGCGGTAAGCGCCGGTGCCGACAGGCTGGTACGTGGGATTGCTGCCTCGTTGTTTGCCGAGGACGCCGCGCAGCACTACGCCAGCTTACAAGCTTATGACACCCCTGAATTACAGGGCGATGAATGGGTGGATTCAACCCCGTTACTAAAACAGGAGAACGCGCAGTGAACGATGCGATTGATCAGGCCGCCGGATTAACCCCAGAGGATGCGCTGTATCAGACGCGCCGCCTGCGTCCTGAATTTGTTGAAGGCGCAGAAGCATGCCGTAAGTCAGTGCTGGCGCCGGAAGACGGCCAGGGTTTGCCTGCAGATCTCCGCCTGGCACTGGCCCAGCGTATGGCGCTATTGAACGACGATGCGCCGCTGCAAGGTGATTACCAGGCACAGCTGGCAGCATTGAATCCGTCTGCAGCGTTGCTGGCACTGGCGGCCGGCAGTGTGGTGAGTGAAGAGCCGCTGGCGACTATTACGCGCCATGCCGACTGGGTGACACTGCAACCGATTCAGGCCACCGGGCAGCACATTCGCTTGCTGGAGCAGGCGGGTTTGAGCAATCCGCAAATAGTCGCGCTGTCGGAACTGATCGCCTTTGTTAACTTTCAGACGCGCGTCGCGGCTGGCTTACGTTTGATGAGGTCCGCATGATTCCGGCAGTAAATCTCAAACCGCTGCACTGGCATCCGTATATCACCCCCGTGGATGTTGAACAGGCGTCACCGGCGCAGCTCGATGCGATGAAAGTGACGCCCTCTAATAAGAAAATCTCAGAGTACGTGCGTACGCTGGTACACGACCCGGAGAGCTATACCGCACGCACCGGATTGTTCAACGCGATTATGTATGTTGAAGGTGGCTTGGCGCGCGCGGATCGTGAGCTGGGCGCGCTCGGTGCTTCAATCGTTAACGGTTGCCGCTACTGTGCGGTGGTGCATGCGAGGCGTCATGCACAGTTGACCGATAGTGAGACCGTGGTCAGCGCCATCTATTTTGACCGGGCAGATGTCTTAAGTGAACGCGACGCGGCGATCTATCACTTTGCTCGTCGTTTATCGGTCACGCCGTCCGAAGCGACGGCTGATGATGTCGCCGCTCTGCGCGCAGTCGGCATGAACGATCAGGAGATTATCGATCTGATCCACGCCATCGCCATCTTTGGCTGGGCCAACCGTCTGATGCATGTGCTTGGCCATGCTGACCTGAACAAATAAGGGCTGCACCAGATGTTAGAACTCAACAATATTACGCTCGCTTACGGCAGCAATCCGATACTGAAAGGCGTCAATCTGTCGGTCAAACGCGGCGATGTGGTATCCATCATCGGGCCGAGTGGTACTGGCAAAACGACCTTGCTGCGCTGCATTAACTATCTGGCGAAGCCGTCTGCGGGCACGATCCAACTTGACCAGATCCGCATGGATTATCAGTCACCCGATAAAGCGGTGGTTCAGGCGATCCGTCTGCGTACCGCCATGGTGTTTCAGCAGTTTAACGTGTTCAAAAACATGACGGTGCTGGAGAACGTGATGGATCCGCTGATCGTCATCCAGCGTAAAACCAAACAGCAGGCGCGCGACATCGCCGTGCAGGAGCTTGAGCGCGTAGGTCTCGGGGGCAGGTTCGATCACTATCCGTCTCAGCTGTCTGGCGGCCAGTTACAGCGCACCGGTATCGCACGGGCTTTGGCGGTGCGTCCGGAGGTGATGCTGTTTGATGAACCAACCTCGTCACTCGATCCTGAGCTGGTGGGTGAAGTGCTTAAAGTGATTAAAGACGTGGCGTCATCCGGCATTACCTCGCTGCTGGTGACGCACGAAATGCAGTTCGCGAAAAGCATTTCCAATCGCATCGTATTTATGGATCAGGGTGTGGTGGCTGCGCAGGGGACGCCTGCCGGGATATTTGATAACCCAACGCTGCCACGCCTAGCCCAGTTCCTCAACTCAGAAAAAGCGTTCTAATAATTAAAAGGAATCAAAGACATGCCTGCAATAAAAACCACATTACGTCGTCTGGCCGCGCCTGGCATCATCGCGCTGGCCCTGATCAGCGGTAATAGTTTTGCGGACGCCGTACGCACCATCAAAATTGCCACCGCAGCAGAATCTAAACCGCTTTCATGGGGTGCGATCGGCCATGAGCCACAAGGCTACGAGCCGGATGTACTGAAGGCCATTAACGCTAAACTGCCACAGTACAAATTCGTAATGGAAGGCGCGGCGGATATCGCCCAGGAAACCGGTCTGGTGACCGGCAAATACGACATGGCGACGGGCGGATATTACAAAGCGCCTGCGCGCAGCAAACAGTTCCTGATTCCGGATGTACCGATGGGTGCCAGCCTGATGAAGATCTACAGCCGCAGCGATAGCAATATCAACGGCATGAAAGATCTGGTCGGGAAGAATATCGTCCCGGTGACCGCAGGCGGTGGCGTGTATAAGTTTGTTACCCAATGGCAACAGGACAACCCGAACGACAAAATCACCATTAAGGCTTCCAGCGCCGGCGTGCCTTACCCGGACCGTCTGAAAGAGGTGCAGAACGGCAAATATGACGCGCTGATCCTGCCTTCAAATCTCGGTGAGCAGACGGTGATTGACAACCAGAAGCTGGCAATCAAAGCCAGTGAGCCGGTGGCGATCAATAACACCTATGTGCTGATCCACCGTTCTGCCGAAAATCAGGCACTGAATGATGACATCGCCAAGGCTTTGAAAGAACTAAAAACGGATGGCACGCTGGATAAACTGTCGCAGAAGTGGTTTGGCGAGGACGTGACAAAGTACATGAAGTAACAGATTCACGGTGCCCGGTGTTGAGCCGGGTGCATGCTGTCCTTTTTAGCAGGAGTGTTCCACCGTGAATCTATCCTCAATGATTCCAGAACTGCTGTCAGCGCTACCTCTGACGCTCGGCATTATGTTTGTGGCAATGATTATCGGGTTCTTTCTGGCGCTCATCGCCACATTTTTCCGCGTGCGCCGTATTCCGGTGATCGGCCAACTGGCCGATCTTTACGTTTCTTACGCGCGCAGCGTGCCCGTGGTGTTGCAGCTGTTTGTCGCCTTCTACGGCATGCCATTGATTACTGATAACTTTGGCTTTAGTGACTTCTTCACTGCCAACGTGGCGGCGATGATCGGTCTGAGTCTGTATCACGGCGGTTACCTGTCAGAAGTGATGCGCCCGGCCTACCTGGCGGTTGAGCGTGGTCAACATGATGCCACTGACAGCCTGGGCTACAGCTTCCGCCAGAAATTACTGCGCGTCATCGGACCGCAGGCAGTGCATTTTGCGCTACCGGGTTACGGCAACGCAATTATCTATCTGATACATAACGTGGCGTTAGTGATGTACATCGGTGCAGCAGATGTGATGGCGACCGCGCACCTAATCATGGAGCGCGATTACAACCAGTATCAGTTCGGCACTTATCTGGTGTTGGCCGTGCTCTATTCATTGCTTTGCGGTGTGGCGTGGCTGATTATCCGCTTCTTTGAACAACGTCATGCGAAGTACAGTCCGCAGTCTGCGCCGCGCGTGAAGTTCACCACCAGCGTCTGAGTCAGGGAGAAAAACCATGTTTGATGCTGAGGTTTTGCTGCCGGACTTCTGGAGCATTCTTGATGCCGTGCCGGTGACGCTACTGATGGCAGTGACGGTGTTCATCTGTTCTGCGCTGTTAGGCGGGCTGTTTGCGTTTATTGAGTATCGCCGCATTCCGGTGCTGCATCAGTTGGTGATTATCTACAAAATCGCCTTCAAAGGCGTTCCGATGGTTGTGGTGATTTTCCTCGCCTATTACGGCCTGCCAGCGGCGCTGCACTTTGTTGCCACGCTGGCTGGCGTTGAGGTTAATGCCCACTCTCTGCCGAACTGGGTGATTATCATTGTGGCGCTGAGCGCCTGCGTCGCGGCATTCCAGGCTGAAGTGTGGAAAGGTGCGCTGAACTCGTTCGACAGGGGGCAATCCGATGCCGCTTTGTCGCTCGGTTACAGCGGCGGACAGCTATTTCGTCGGGTGATGTTCCCGCAAATTATCGTGGCGGCGATCCCCGATCTGGCCAATGCTTTTATGGTGATTATGAAAGCGCTGTCGCTGGCGTTTGCCATCGAAGTAGTGGATATCTTTGCTCAGGCACAACTCACTGCGGCACTGAACTTCTACTATCTCGAAGCTTTTCTGATTGCAGTGGTGTTCTACATGGTGATTGCCTGGGTGGTCACTAAGATGGCCGACAGGATTGAGGCCATGCTGCGCCTGCGCGCCTGATGATTAGCGCGTAGTAAAAAAAAACAGCCCGGGAGCGTACTGATTAGTTGAGGAAGACGACCCTGGCGCCTGTTGTTTACCTGAAAACCGCACAGGCGCCAGGCCGCTTTCCTGAGTCAGCTTCAGGTTGCGCTCAGCTGAATCACCAGCGTGGTGTGAAAAACCACGCAATCAGCCAGTCTGATAATGCGCTGATTTTTGCCGACTGCAGCTGGCTGGACGGTTTCATTTTTATAAATGAGGTCCCGGAAATAAATACCGAAGGAGTCATTAAAAGCGGCTCCTTCCTGAAAATATTATCCTTTGCTGGAAGATCGATTACGTAATATCTCACCCACAACCGGCGCTGCGGTAAATGCGTTTGGCCAGCCAGCATAGAACGCGGCCTGGGTAACTATTTCACCAGCTTCCTCAGCAGAAAGTCCATTATCCATCGCTCTGTTTAGGTGATAGCCAATCTGTGCACTCTGTCCGGATGCAATTAACGCGCTGACCGTAATCAGGCTCCTGTCGCGGGGTTTCAGCGCGGGTCTTTGCCAGAGATCCAAAAACAGTGGGGCAGCAGTGAATTTAACCAGACCAGGGGATATCGGGCCCACATTTTTTTCCACCGTTTCTGAACGCTGCTTTTCTGCTTCATGGTTGAGGGGAAGTAGATCCGGAGAAGCTTCAGGAAGCACATCTGCCGTGACGCCACGAGATTCAAAAACCGCTTTGGTCACGCTGACGGCTGACATTGCATTTGGCCATCCTGAGTAGAACGCCAAATGGGTTATGATTTCAGACACTTCCCCTGGCGTAACGCCATTATCAAGCGCAATGTCTATATAGTGCTTAAGGTCGTCAGGCTGATTTCTGGCAATTAGCATGGCGACGGTTACCATACAACGGTCTCTGAGCGAGAGGGTATCGCGTGTCCACAGATCTTCAGTAATTGCTTCTCGACCAAAGCGCGCCAGAGCCGGTGAGACAGAACGAATATCAGCTTCCGAAATCACTGAAGGTTCAATTTTCATCATAGCTTTACCTCTTGTTTCCTCAGCATTAGCAAAATCAGAAATAACAAGCGACATGGCCGCCGCTGCAATTACGCTTTTCATGTTAATCCTCACTGGTCATCGGTGCGGATACTGTTTGATTGCGCCTTTGTTACGAAGAAATACCAGTTTTACCGGAATAGCGTTCTTACTGGTGCTCATATGCGCTGTTTGCCTGAGATAGTCCCGGAAGTATGGCGTTTGTCGGTGCAGTTGATAATCCTCCTCACTGGCGTAAACCTCATAGAAATACCAGCGGTTCGGAGTCTGTAAGTCTGTAGCGGCATACATGGCCAACACGCCTTTCTCTACTTTGAGCGACTCCGCCATTTCAGGAAGGACAATGTTTTTAAATTCAGTCTGAAATTCAGGCTTTACCTCGACGATCACCAGATTATTTATGGTTCGCTCATTCGGTATGATGTGTTTGTCCCCGAGAAACTGTGGTTCCAGAGTAATTTTCTTTTTCCGATCAATAATATCAGGTGCACGAGCAGCGAATGCCTTGTACGGGTCAGTATTCAGATGTTTGCGGTAAGCTCTCTCGTTTTCATAGAGTTCGACCATGAATGCCTGACGTGAATTGTCGCGGCGTTTCAGGGCGTACATCGCCAGTGTACCTGCTTCATAGTCAACCGAAGCGGAAATCGTTTGTGTGGCCACGTCATCGAAATCTTTGTCGCGATCGGGCCTGACGCCAATGTCGAAGATATTCATAACTGGCTTATCCTGTGTGTCCGGTTTTTCTGCAAAAACAGGACTGTATATCAATATGCAGATTAAAAGCATAAGACTCTTTTTCACAATAATCCTTTTAATGAAATTACTGTTTCATACATTTGAACAGTTGGTGTTTAAAAGAGGCGAATGCAAACAAAAAAGCGGTTGCTCTTTGCTTGCGCTTCGTAACCACATTACTAAACATCCTTTTTCTGTTAAGGATATAAAGCGTTATTGAGCTGAAGGAGTCAGCTCCGGCAAACCTTCGACAATATAGGTCCGCGAATTACCGGAACGGTGTCGGATGGGAATGATCTTCTGGTACGCTGCCGAGTTATACCAGTCCTGGGCATTTTTGAGACTATTAAACTGAATAATAACCAGGCGACCCTGTGATCCAAATCCTTCTTTGACATCGGGTTCACCTCCTCTGACGATGAAGCGTCCCCCAAAGGGCCTGAAGGTTGATTCAACCTGAGCGCTATACGGTTTGATAGCTTCACGATCGGTCACCTGAAACTCTGCGATATAATAAGCAGGCGTTGCCGCCAGGACTGAATTAAGCCCAGAGATGATGAAAAGAAGGGCGACTACTGTTTTAAACACCATCCTTCCTCCTGACTCCATTTCATGAAAGTAAGTAAGAGTTACCGCGTCCAGACCTGCTTAATGTCTTTCGTTTGCGGCGTGTTTTGCGCCATGATCCCCGTCAGAACGTGCGGCTGATAGTTTTCTTCCAGAAACCGGATTTCCTCCGGGCTCAGCTGAAGATTCACTGCGTTTACCGCGCCATCGACATGGTCTTTTTTTGTGGCCCCTACGACAGGAGACGTCACTTTTGTCAGCAGCCAGGCGAGTGAAATTTCCGTCATGGATACTTGATGCCGTTCGGCAAGCTCGGCGACGCGCTCGATAATGATCCGATCCTGTTCTGCTGTGCTGTCATATTTCCCTCGAGCGTAGTCATCCTCGGAGGCTCGCCGCGTGTGGCCTTCTTTCCGAGAAAGACGACCGCTGGCCAGCGCGCTATAGGGTGTCATTGCAATATCATCTTCAGCGCAGAGACCGAAGAGTTCTCGCTCATCTTCACGCATAATCAGGTTGTAGTGGCTCTGTACGGAGACAAAGGGCGTCAGCCCTTCGCGTTCAGCAAGCGCGTTCGCCTTTGCCAGCTGCCAGGCATAGCAGTTTGAAATACCAAGAGCGCGCACCTTACCAGCGGTAACGGCAGCATGCAGCGCTTCAAGCACGTCGATAACAGGCGTGTTGTAATCCCAGATGTGGTAGATGTAGAGGTCTATGTAGTCCGTCCCCAGATTCTGCAGGCTCTGGTCAAGCGAGCGGGCTATCGCCTCCTTTCCGCTGATACCTTCGGCAATTTGCGTGGCCGTTCGCGGCAGAAACTTGGTGGCCAGCACGATGTCATCGCGTTTTGCCATCTCCCGTAACGCCCGGCCAACGTAGCGCTCGCTGGAGCCGTTCTGATAGGCGATGGCGGTATCGTAAAAGTTGATACCCTTTTCGAGGCCGTAGCGAATGATGTCGCGGCTTGCTGTTTCATCCAGCGTCCAGCGATGCTGGCCTGTCAACGGATCGCCAAACCCCATGCATCCCATGCAGATGCGAGAGACCAGTAAGTCGCTTTTACCGAGCCGGGTATACTGCATCATTATTCTCCATCTGGATTATTTACGAACGGTGTTGAGCAGATCGACAAGCCTTGAAGCGTGCGCCCGGGCTAGCGTTTTTTGCTGAGCGATTTTGTCAGCATCCCGATCGGCATAGCTGATACCGCAGGTATAAACCGGCGCCAGCAGCTCAAGATTGCACAGCCTTGCCGTGGTCTCGAACGGAATGAGGTACTCCTCAATGGCGTGGCCAAAGAATCCGTCAGCGGTATAGAGCGCCTGTGGCGCTCCCGTTGTGAAGGAGAGGAGCAGCTTTTTACCGCTCAGTTTCGCCGTTGAGCCATGCGCGAAGCCGTGAACAAAGACCTCGTCCAGCCATTGTTTCATTAATCCTGGCAGCCCATACCAGGAAAAAGGGAATTGCCAGACAATCACATCGGCCCGGAGCAGGCTTTCCTGCTCCGCACGGACGTTGAACTTACCGTCCGGATAGAGCCAGTCCAGACGACGAATTTCAGCATCGGGCAGGGCAGTCGCCACTTCATCAAGAATAGTGGCGTTGGCGACGGAATGACTAAGGTCTGGATGACCCGAAATAATAAGTATGTCTTTCATTTCAATAATTTAACTGGTTCAGTGAATATTTAACCCAGTATAGAATGACAGCATTATTTTTTTTAGAGCAGTAAAGACTCATTCACTTTTAGCGAAAAGCTAATAATGGTCACCTGAATATCATTGTGCTTAGTCATCATGAACACAGTGGACTAAGCCGTGATGCCAAGTAAACGTTCTGCATTGCGAAACGCGATGGCCTCTTTTTCAGCCTTGCTGACGGGCAGACTGTCGATGAATGTTTTTACACCGTCCAGGGTCTGGTAGGGATAATCAACGGAGAACAGGATCCTTTCTGCACCGGTTAACTCGTAGATAAACTGGAAGTGTGGTAGTGTCAGCATACCTGACGGGGTAACGTAAACGTGCTCCTGGAAGGTCCTCGTCAGCGTGCGTGAGAGCCCCGTTGCCGCCAGTGGAAGGCTGTCATCAAGACGCTGTAGCCAGAAGGGTAGCATCTCCCCCCAGTGACCGCTGATGACCTGCAGCTGGGGATATTTATCAAATGCACCCGATAACATCATCCGCAACAAATGGATCCCCGCTTCGTGATGCCAGCCCCAGCCAAACATAGAGAGCCTGGCGGTTACCTCTGCGTTGAAGCCAGTAAAGTAGGCCTGTTGCACGCTTTTAAACGGTAATCCGGGGTGAAGATAGAGTGGAACACCCAGTTTATTAAACCGGGAAAGCAAGGCGTCATAGTCAGGATGATCGAGAAAACACGAAGAGGGTCTGCCATTCAGAAGTGCCCCCTTAAACCCCAGCTCTTCAACTGCACGAACAAGCTCTTTTTCGGCCTCTTTTGGCTGTACCCAGGGAAGTGTGGCAAATGCCGCGAAGCGTTCCGGGTGGTTTTTTACCGCCCCGGCAAGTCGGTTGTTTGCCGTCGCGTTTAATGTTACCGCTTCATCCGCGGGTGCCAGCTGGGGGAATCCGCCCACAGAGAGGATCTGCATGGTAATTCCTGCCTCATCCATATCCCTGAGACGACGGCTTCCCAAATCAGCGCCTTTCTGGTTTATCAGGGCATTCTTTTCTATCTGCGGCCGGCTTCGGTCCGGATTATGACCGTCAGCGACGGTTTTCCCCCAGTCGCCAAGGAAAGGCGCCTGCTCAAGCGCAACAGGCATACACGCTTGTCCTAACTCGCTGTCGAGAAAATGTTCTTCGAGGCAAACGATTTTCATATCCCCACCATTGATACAAAGCGGTAAAAGGGTTTTGTCCGGGACAATGAGTCATTCATGACAGTCTGTCCCGGAAGAGATTTACACCATTGGTTTTTCCCAGGCGCCACGTGTATCCACTCTGGTCTCTGCGGCGAGTTGTTCCAGCAGGATGATTTCCTCATCGCGTAACGGGATGTCTGAAGCGCTGGCGGCATCCAGAACGTGATGGACTTTAGTCGCACCGATGAGTGGAAGGGTCCCTTTCGCAATAGCCCATGCAATGGCTATCTGTGCAACGCTGGCATTTCTCTCGGCCCCCATTTTTTTCATGGCGGCGGTCAGTTTTTCTATCTGCGGCAGTACGACGTTATAACTCTCGGCCCGGCCACTGCCGGCAGGCATGGGATGATTTGAATCATAACGACCACTGAGCGCACCTTGCTCCAGGACCATGTAAGCAAAGAACGTGATCTTGTTTTGTCGGCAATAATCAAGGATCCCGGCCTCTTCAGAGGCGCGATAGAGCAGGCTGTAGTGATTCTGTACTGCACTGATGGAATAACCGGAAGCGTTAAGGATCTCATTGGCGCGTCTGATTTGTGCCAGATTGTGGTTGGAGACACCGACGTGTTTTACCTTACCGCTTTGCAAAAGTGGGATTAGTCCTGGCGTCCATTTTTCGACGTCGAGAGGATTGTGGATCCAGTAGATATCAATGTCTTCCACGCCCAGGCGTCCAAGGCTGGCCTCAAGCATATCGCTGACAGGCTGCGCTGACTGTTCGTCTGCAATCTGCGGCGTGAATTTGGTGGATAAAATCAGATCCTCGCGGGAAAACTGGCGGACTAACGCCCCGAGCGCTGCCTCGGAACTCCCCATGCCATATACTGCTGCGGTATCCCAGAGACTGAGGCCCTTACTCATGGCCGTGGTGAACACTTCTGCCATCTGAGTATCAGAAAGATGATTGCCGAAGACGGTGTCGCCACCGGCAAAGCCTGTGCCCCAGGACCATGTCCCCAGCGCGACTGGAGGTAGTGTTTTCATATTCAGCTCCTGAAAAAGGGCCGGATCGTTGCTGACTTAAACCGGCCAGAGAGGGTAAGTAACGGTGAAAGACAGATAAATGAATTAAGCTGGCTGGCGGAGCGCATTTAACACCGCCACACCTACACCGTGCGCTGAAGCGGGATTCTGACCGGTGATAAGGCGTCCGTCGGCGATCACGTTTTCCGACCAGTTCGGGGCTTCATGATGAAGTGCGCCATGCTCTCGGAGTGCAGTTTCAAGCAGGAAGGGAACCACATCGGTTGTGTGAACTTCTTCCTCTTCCTTGTTGGTAAAGGCCGCCACGTTTTTGCCTTTCACCAGGTATTCGCCATTACTGAGCTTTGCGTCAACCAGCGCCGCAGGTCCGTGGCAGACAGCAGAGACAATCCCATCACTTTCATATACTTCGCGGATAATGCGCTGGGCATCCTGGCTATCGCGAAAATCCCACATGGTTCCATGGCCGCCCGCAAAGAAAACGGCGCTGTAATCGGCACCGTTCAGCTCGGATAACGCAGGCGTTGTTGCCAGGCGCTGCTGAAAATCGGTTTCGTTCCAGTACCAGGCGTTGACAGGGTCACTGAGGTCAAACCCATCCACCGGCGGCTGTCCCCCGCGAATGCTGGCTATCGTCGTTTGAAGTCCGGCGTCTTCCAGCACTTTGAGCGGATGCGTCAGCTCGGCCAGGAAGAAACCGGTCGGTACACCGGATGCGCCTTTGATCGGATGGCTGGAAACGACACACAGAACAGGTTTATCTGCAGGTTTCATATCAGGCCTCACTGTTAACTTTTAAATTCAGCGGCGAAAAGATTTTCCCAGTTAATAAAGGAGCCAAGCGGAATGCACTCAAAGCTTAATAAGCCTGCTTTTGCCAGCGGGAATTCAGCCATGACGCTCATCGCTTCATCGACAGAGTCACATTCCAGAAAAATGGCGACGCCAGGTCTGTCCTGACGGAAGTAGATGTCGCGGATGAAGCCGGATTTATACAATCCCCAGGCGTGCAGCGCTTCAGCGTTAAGGTGCGGAGCATATTTTTCCAGCGATGCCCCAGGAGCGGGGATATCCAGACATAAAATTCGCATCATAGTCTCCTGAACTCAGGTCGTTGTAGAAAGAGATTTGAGTATAAAAGGCGCATTTCAGGAAGATTAGAGGAGCATTGACTTAAGAATTTTTAGACTGTACTTAATAATCAGGCGGAGATTGCTTAAGGAACACATTATGAATAACGCCCTTTATAATCAGATCCGCATCTTTCAGAGCATTGCGCGTGAGGGCAATATCTCGGCAGCCGCAAGAAAACTGGAAATTACGCCTCCCTCCGTCAGTAATGCGCTTAAGCTGCTGGAAGAGCATATTGGCCATCCGCTTTTTGTGCGTACGACCCGCCGTATTGAGCTGACGGAAACCGGTCAATTGCTACTGGAGCAGACCGCTGCGGCGGTGGAGTCGCTGGAAAATTCCCTTGAAAGCATTCGCGACCAGAATCAGGAGCCCTCTGGTACGGTGCGAATTACGCTCTCGCGTTTTGCCTATATGTTAATTCTTAAGCCTGCTATGGCAGAATTCTGTCGGCAATATCCGGGTATACAGCTGGAAATTTCCGTCTACGACGGAACAGTGAATATTATCGAAGAGCGTTTTGATCTGGGGATCCGTTTTGGCGATATCCTGGAGGGTGGTGTGGTCGCGCGGCCGTTAATGAAACCGTTTCGTGAAGGGTTATATGCATCTTCAGCGTATCTTAGCGAGCATGGAAAGCCTGAGGTACCCGCAGACCTCAGTCATCATCAGCTGATTGGCTACCGTTTTATCACTAACAATCGCATCCTTCCGTTGAATCTGAACGACCACGGAGAGCAACTGACCGTTGAGATGCCCGGGCAGCTAATCAGCAACGATATTGACGTCATGGCAGACGGGATCCGCAACGGACTTGGAATTGGGCGTTTGTTTGAACCCATCTGGCGGTTGCAGCCCGATCGTGAGCAATTTATACCGGTGATGAAGAGCTACTGGAAAACCTATCCGCCGGTGTATCTCTATTACCCCAAAAATGCCGGTAAAACGAAAAGAGTGAAGGCCCTGATTGATTTTCTGATTGAATCGCCACCGGTTTAG
>NZ_RMVG01000015.1 GCF_003813865.1 Candidatus Pantoea deserta | reverse complement strand
AAAGAGCATGCCGCGATTATTCAGCGGCGCGGGCTGCGTATATTACGCTTTCCGCTTTATCAGTCAAGCATTTATTTTTGCTTTCCTGACGATTCGAACCTTGTCGAATCTCACTTAACACCGCATTCCGTAAGCCGTTGTGCCGTGTCAGTGGAGGCGCATTATAGGGAGTTCTTTTCCGCTGACAAGCGCTAATTTCAAATTAATTTCTGAGTGTCGTTTTTTTCAGCAAAACCACCCTAAACTGCCACTTTTTCCAGCGACGGGAAGCCATAACGCTGTAAAACCGGCGATAATTGCAGCGCTTCGCTGTTTAACTCAGTACAAAACGCACAGTTAGCCTGCGAAGACTGTACTCTGGGCGCCTCATGCTCAAGCAGCCAGGCCGTCCTGCGCGCTATCGCCGCCCCCGAATCGATCAACCGCGTCCCCTCAGGCAGAACCTGCTGCAACTCGTCGCGCAGTAAAGGAAAGTGCGTGCAGCCCAGCACCACCGTATCCGGCGGCTCGGCCATCCGCAGCCAGGGCAGCACAATGCGCCGCACATCCTCTAAGGCAATGGCCTCGCCATGCAGTTTCTGCTCGGCCAGCTCGACCAGCTCTGCCGAGCCGAGCATAGCGATGCGGCAAGAGGTGGCGAACTGGGCCACCAGCTCGTGGGTATATGGACGGCGTACCGTCGCGCGCGTCGCCAGCAGGCCTACCACGCCGTTACGCGTCAGTCGCGCCGCAGGTTTAATTGCCGGCACTACCCCCACGACAGGGAAGTCGAAGCGCGCGCGCAGCGCTGGTAAAGACACCGTGCTGGCGGTATTACAGGCGATGATGCAGAGAGAAAGCGGATGACGGCTGGCAATCGCGCCGACGATCTCGACGACGCGATCGACGATAAAGGCTTCCGTCTTTTCACCGTAGGGAAAGCCGGCATTATCAAACGCGTAGAGATAGTGCAGGTCCGGCAGGAGCTGCCGGACCTCATCATAGACAGATAGCCCGCCCACGCCGGAGTCAAAAACCAGCACGGTGGGGCGCAGATTAGAAGCTGTAGCTGGCGCTGAGGTAATACTCCGTTCCTGGAGTCTGATAGCCATACGCTGTCTCGTAGTCTTTATCAAACAGGTTGGCAATTCTACCACGAACCGTCAGCTGAGATGTGACCGGATACGATACCGCGAGATCCCACAGGCTCACCCCGCCCAGTTTTACGCGGCGAGTCGGGTAGCTGTTGTAGTCAGTATCATAGCGGTCCCCCAGATAGTGCCAGGTTACCGACCAGTCGAGTTCATACAGAGTCCAGTCGAGCTGATACTTAACCTGCTGTTTTGCACGGCGCACCAGCTGTTGATCGGTCTCCCCATCGCGCGCGTCGACATAATCATAAGAGACCTGATGACTCAGCGGACCGGTATCGAATGAAGCGGTTGCCTCTACGCCTTTGATACGCGCCTTGCTGATATTAAAGTAGCGATAGGTCTGCGGATCGCTGTCAATCAGGTTGTCAATGTCATTGCGATAACCAGAGACGCGCCAGCTTACGGGTCCGGTTAAGCCGTCAAAGCCCCCTTCCCACTGCTTACTCTTTTCTGGATCGAGGTCCGGGTTGCCATAGTTCGCGCTGTACACCTGAGACAGGTTCGGCGCTTTAAAGGCCGTGCCGTAGGAAGCGAAAACATGATAGCCAGAAGTAAATTCCCATGACGCCGCAGTCTGCCAGGTATTATGCCAGCCGAACTGGTTATTATCGTCGCCGCGCACCGCGCCTTCTAAGGTGACGCTGCCTAGCTGCTGCTGCCCGGTGAGATAGATGCCGGTATTGCGCTGCTCATAGCCGTCCGCCAGATAATTAGTGCCTGGTTCGGTGGTCTCTTTTTGCCAGTCGACCCCGCCGCTGATCGTGCCCTGCCCAGCCTGGAGGGTGTTGCCCCATTGCAGGTTGTACTGGGTGATGTCATCAAAGGTGGAAGCCGCGCCATAAAGGCCGTTGCGCGGATCATAGTTAATATCTTTGGTGCGGCCATAGCTGGCGATCAGCTGCGTCGAATAGATGCCACGGTTGAAGCGCAGGCCGGTATCCCACGTCTGGCTATAGAGTTGACGCGTATCTGCCAGACCCACAATACGGGTATAGCTGTCATCATAGCTATAAGAGCCGTCATAGGCTGTGCGGTTATCAAAGCCGTAGCCGCGCACGAATCCGCTTAGCTCATCGCTGAACTGATGTTCCAGATTGCCGTACAGGGTTTTGCTCATAAAGCCGTCCCGATCAGGCTGCGCCGGACCATAATCATTGGGATAGCCTGCGCCCACGTCGAAGCCGCGCGTATAGGTATAGTTACCGGCCAGCGTGAGCGTTGTCGCGTCGCCCAGCCTTTGCTGCGTGGAACCGTCGTAAGACTGATAGCCTTTCGAGCCGATGCCCGCTGTGAGCGTTGTGCCCGGCTGCGCCCGTCCGGTGATGATATTGACCACGCCGCCAATCGCATCCGAGCCATAAACCGCCGAGCGCGCGCCGCGGATATATTCGATACGCTGCACCAGCGAAAGCGGGATCTGGCTGAGATCGGAGGATCCAGAAATGCCCGCCTGATTAAGGCGAATACCGTCAATCAGAATCAAAACGTGGCTGGAGTTGGTGCCGCGAATAAACAGCGAGCTGCTCTGCCCCAGGCCGCCATTCTGCGCCACATCGACGCCAGGCAGGCGGCGCATCACATCGGTCAGGCTTTTCGCCTGCCAACGGTCAATCTGGTCGCGGGTCACAACGGTGGCAGGCGCCAGCACCGATGAGACCGGCTGGGCGAAGCGGTTAGCGGTGACAACTTGCGTATCATCATTATTCTGAGCGAAACCCGGTTGCGCCCAGAGAGCAAGCGCCGTTGCGCTAAGCGCCAACAGCGAAGCGGAGTCTATTTTCATTTTTATCAGCATCCAAAAGACGAAGCAGGATGCCGCAGGCATACGATCGATAGCACGCGATGATCGTACGAGTTGCGACGTCACACCGGCAGGTCTTCGGGCTGGGAACCATAAATGACGAAGACTTCCCATCCGGATGGACAGTGTCTGCAAGGCGATCGCCACGACATTCCTTACCGCTGCGCGTCAGCTCCAGATTTGCACTGGATTCCCTGTTAGCTCAAGGCTGAGACCGGCGCAGGCAGTCTACAGGAGTCATAACGGATGTCCAGATAGCCATACCTGCCGATGCGCGCGGGACTGGACATCGCGAGGTGAATGCCTACAATCGCCCGGCAAGTTTGCTATTAACCAGGATTGATCATGACACCCGAACATCTCCCGACCGAACAGTATGACGCGCAACTGGCCGAGAAAGTCAGCCGTTTACAGACGATGATGACGCCGTTCGCCGCGCCTGACGTGGAGGTGTTTCGTTCGCCGGTCAGCCACTACCGCATGCGCGCGGAATTTCGTCTCTGGCACGACGGTGACGATCTTTATCACATCATCTTCGATCAGGAGACGCGCCAGCGTATTCGGGTTGATCGCTTCCCTGCCGCCAGCGAACTGATCAACGCGCTGATGCCGAAAATGATCGACGCCATCCGCGATAACCGCGTGCTGCGCCATAAGCTGTTCCAGATCGATTATCTCTCGACGATGAGCAACGAGATTGTTATCTCGCAGCTTTACCATCGCAAACTGGAGGCGGACTGGACGGAAGCGGCAGGCGCATTACGCGACGCGCTGCGCGCCCAGGGCTATGCGGTGCAGCTGATTGGCCGCGCCACCAAAACCAAAATCTGCCTCGATCGGGACTTTATCGACGAGCGCCTGCCGGTGGCGGGCCGCGAGATGATTTATCGCCAGGTTGAGAACAGCTTTACCCAGCCCAACGCGGCGATGAATATTCAGATGCTGGAGTGGGCGCTGGACGTGACGAAAGGCGCGCGCGGCGATCTGCTGGAGCTTTACTGCGGCAACGGCAACTTTTCGCTGGCGCTGGCGCGTAACTTCCGCCGCGTACTGGCGACGGAAATCGCCAAACCATCCGTAGCGGCAGCTCAGTTCAATATCGAGGCTAACCAGATCGATAACGTGCAGATCATCCGCATGGCGGCGGAAGAGTTTACCCAGGCGATGAACGGCGTGCGCAGCTTTAACCGTCTACAGGGCATCGATCTGAAGAGCTATGAGTGTGAAACCATTTTTGTCGATCCCCCGCGCAGCGGGCTGGATGATGAGACGGTGAAGATGGTGCAGGCCTATCCGCGCATCCTTTATATCTCCTGTAATCCTGAGACGCTGTGCCAGAACCTGCTAACGCTGGCGCAGACGCATGACGTATCTCGTCTGGCCCTGTTCGATCAGTTCCCCTACACGCACCATATGGAGTGCGGCGTGTGGCTGACGCGGAAAGCTAACTAACCAGCAGCGCAGCGTCGGCTGCTGTCAGGTGATACGCAGGCGGCGCGGTCCGATCGCAACATTGCTCAATGCCTCGCTGCTCGCCTGACCCCACGCAAAGACGCGCCCCGTCGCTGAGGCGCGTCCGCAGAGAGACCCGCGCGCTGCGCCACGCAAAAACGCGCTGGCGCTAATGTCGCTGGCCTGGACGCTTTGCTCCTCGCGCCCTGAGGCGTTAGCCTCTTCAGCGACCGCGCTTTCCCTTAATCGTTGTTTTTACGACGCTTAATCTTCAGGCCAATCCAGAATACCAGCGCCACCATCAGCAGCGTCGGAATAAAGTTAGAGCCAATATCCGGATACTCGGCACGCACCAGCGCGCTATACACCAGGATCCCCAGCAGGAAAAACGCGGCGGCCAAACCTGGCATGCCATCCGGCATGTTGCGGTTGAGATAACGCTGGTGCAGGCTCCAGACCGCCAGGCCCAGCGCGATGATCGGGAAGATGGAGAAGGGCACAAAGGTGCTGAACAGCACAGAAAATGAGCCGTTAATCGCCAGGCCAGTAATAAAAGCCAGCAGCAGCGTGCCTCTGTCGCGCGATGTCGGTTGTGTCATAGCATTATCCTTATCGTTTACTCTTCGGGTTTTTCCAGGGTAACCGCCAGACGTTCCTGCTCGCGGCGATACCAGTAATAAGCACCTTTGGCAATCATACGCAGCTGTAATACCAGACGATCTTCCAGCTTGCGACGTTGCTCAATATCCACGTCCAGCGCTTCCGCGCCTGCGCTGAATACAATGGTGACCATCGCTTCTGCCTGCGCCTCGGTAAAGCTGCGCGGCATGCGATTTTCGACTTCAAGGTAGTCGGCCAGTTCGGCGATAAAGTGCTGGATTTCACGCGCGACGGCGGCGCGGAACGCCGCGGAGGTGCCGGAGCGCTCACGCAGCAGCAGCCGAAAGGCGTTGGGATTGTTGCCGATGAACTCCATAAAGGTAGAGACCGACGTTTTGATAATGCTGCCGCCCTTGGCGATACGCTGGCGCGCCTGGCGCATTAGCTGGCGCAGCATCAGTCCGCTCTCATCGACCATGGTCAGACCGAGTTCATCAACATCTTTAAAATGGCGATAAAAAGAGGTGGGCGCGATACCGGCTTCCCTGGCGACCTCGCGCAAACTCAAACTGGCAAAACTGCGTTCAGCGCTGAGCTGGCTAAATGCCGCCTCGATCAGCGTACGCCTTGTACGTTCCTTCTGTTGCGCTCTGACGCCCATTCTCTCTGCCTTGTGACAAGTTGAAGAGGCACTATAACAAACTTTTCAGCGTACATAAGGGCAAAGTTTGTGACTGCCTGTGAACCTCACGCTTTGCCAAAATGGCGGGAATTTCACTGTTAGAATGTAGATGTGCGCGGCGAGATGTTAGAATCTCGTTGTAAAAATGTATAGAAACATAGGACGTACTGGTATGCAAAAGTCTTACGATTACGATGCCATCGTGATTGGCTCCGGTCCTGGAGGTGAAGGTGCAGCCATGGGCCTGGTGAAACAGGGAGCGCGCATCGCAGTGATCGAACGCTACCACAACATCGGCGGCGGTTGTACACACTGGGGTACCATCCCTTCCAAAGCGCTTCGCCATGCAGTCAGTCGCATCATCGAATTTAACCAAAACCCGCTTTACAGCGACCACACTCGCCTTCTGCGCTCTTCATTCGCTGACATTCTTAACCACACGGAAAACGTGATTAGCCAGCAGACCGCGATGCGTCAGGGGTTTTACGAGCGCAACCGCTGCGAGCTGTTTCAGGGCAACGCGCATTTTGTCGACGCCAATACCATCGAAGTTGAGCACTATGACGGCACGCGCGAGCAGCTGACGGCAGAGAAATTCGTTATCGCCTGCGGCTCGCGTCCCTATCATCCGGCTGACGTCGATTTTACCCATCCTCGCATTTATGACTCCGACTCTATCCTTAACCTGCATCACGAACCGGGCCACGTCATTATCTATGGCGCGGGCGTTATCGGCTGCGAGTACGCGTCGATTTTTCGTGGGCTGAACGTCAAGGTCGATCTGATCAACACCCGTGACCGCCTGCTGGCGTTTCTCGATCAGGAGATGTCGGACTCGCTCTCTTACCACTTCTGGAACAGCGGCGTGGTGATTCGTCACAACGAAGAGTTCGAGAAGATAGAAGGCGTCGAGGACGGCGTCATTATGCACCTGAAGTCGGGCAAAAAGGTCAAAGCCGACTGCCTGCTCTATGCAAATGGCCGAACCGGCAACACCGATTCGCTGGCGCTGGAGAATGTTGGGCTGGAAGCGGACGGCCGCGGTTTGCTGAAGGTAAACAGCATGTATCAGACCGCGCAGCCGCACATCTATGCGGTCGGCGACGTGATCGGCTATCCGAGCCTGGCCTCAGCCGCTTACGATCAGGGGCGCATCGCCGCACAGGCGATTATTAAAGGCGAAGCCAGCGCGCATCTGGTGGAAGATATTCCGACCGGTATCTATACCATTCCGGAAATCAGCTCGGTGGGGAAAACCGAACAGCAGCTGACGGCGATGAAGGTGCCTTACGAAGTGGGCCGCGCGCAGTTTAAGCATCTGGCGCGCGCGCAGATTGTCGGTATGAACGTGGGCAGTCTGAAGATTCTGTTTCATCGCGAAACCAAAGAGATCCTCGGCATTCACTGCTTTGGCGAGCGCGCGGCGGAGATCATTCACATCGGCCAGGCGATTATGGAGCAGAAAAACGGTGGCAATACCATTGAGTACTTCGTCAATACCACCTTTAACTACCCCACTATGGCCGAAGCCTATCGCGTGGCCGCGCTGAACGGCTTAAACCGCCTGTTTTAACGTGGTGTCGAGATAGCCCTGCATGTGCGTGCGAATCGCTTCTGCCAGCTGCTCATAGCGGCTGCGCAGAGGCGAGCCGGGACGATAAACCAGTGCGATAGTGCGCTGCGGCACAGGCTTATAGCACGGCAGGTAGCACACGCCGTCGCGCACGCGCTGCTGCGGCACCGCCAGCGCCGGCAGCAGCGTGATGCCGCTTCCCGCCGCGACCATATTGCGCAGCGTTTCAAGGCTGGTGGCGCGGAAGTGAGTATCTTCGTCAGCGCCGGCTTCAAAGCAGAAACCCATCGCCTGATCGCGCAGACAGTGGCCGTCTTCCAGCATCAGCAGCTTTTCACCCGCCAGATCGGACATCGGCACGCGATCGCGATCGTGCCACGGATGATCCTGGTAGATCGCCAGCTTCATCGGCTCGTCGAACAGCGGAACCTCAATAAAGGCTTCACTCTCTTTAACCAGCGCCAGAATCGCGCAGTCTAGCTTGCCGCTGTCGAGCTGCGCCAGCAGCTGCTGCGTCTGGGCTTCGTGCAGATACATCTCAAGCTTGGGAAAGGTCTGGTGCAGCATGGGAATAATGTGCGGCAGCAGATAGGGACCGGTAGTCGGGATCAGGCCAATGTGCAGCGGACCGGACATGGCTTCGCCCTGCTGGCTCGCCATCTCTTTTAAGACTTTCACTTCCCGCAGCACGGTGCGCGCCTGATCGACCAGCAGCATACCCGCCTGGGTGAACAACACTTTACGGCTGGTTCGCTCCAGCAGCATCACGCCCAGCTCATCTTCCAGCTTGCGGATCTGTCCGCTTAGCGTCGGCTGGCTGACGTGGCATGCATCCGCCGCGCGGCGGAAATGGCGATGCTCGGCAAGCGAAACCAGATATTCAAGATCGCGAATGTTCATTGTAATCCTCCAGACCACGATAGCCCGTGGCGATAGATAGGATAGCAACGAACGATTAGCCCTATCAAGCGGTGATGAGAATAATGCACGCAACAAATTCAGGCGATTCGCGCGTAAGGAGAAAATATGTTTGCCACTCAGGAAGGTAAGCCTGTCCCACAGGTCATTTTTCACACGCGTCAGGGCGATCGCTGGGTCGATGTGACCACCGAAGAACTGTTTAAAGACAAAACGGTTATCGTTTTCTCGCTGCCGGGCGCGTTTACGCCCACCTGCTCATCGAGTCATCTGCCACGTTACAACGAGCTTTACAGCGTATTTGCGCAGCACGGCGTGGACACTATTCTCTGCGTATCGGTTAACGACACCTTTGTCATGAATGCCTGGAAAGCCGAGCAGCGCGCGGAAAACATCACCTTTATTCCAGACGGCAACGGCGACTTTACGCGCGGTATGGAGATGCTGGTCGAAAAAGCCGATCTCGGCTTCGGCGCGCGCTCATGGCGTTACTCCATGCTGGTGCGCGACGGCGTGATTGAAAAGATGTTTGTAGAACCCAATAAGCCGGGCGATCCCTTTGAGGTTTCTGACGCAGACACGCTGCTGCGCTATCTGGCGCCCGAATTCAAAGTTCAGGAGTCCGTTTCGCTGTTTACCAAACCGGGCTGCCCGTTTTGCACAAAAGCCAAACAGATGCTGATCGATAACCACATGCCTTTTGAAGAGATTGTGCTGGGTCAGGACGCCACCACCGTTAGTCTGCGCGCCGTATCCGGTCGCGCCACGGTGCCCCAGGTATTTATCGGCGGTCGCCATATTGGCGGCAGCGACGATCTGGAGCAGTACCTGCTTTCAGCGTAAAAGAATCACTGTGTCAGCCGGAGCGCTGGCCCTCTGATGATGTGCCTATAAAAATAGTTATTAAATTCCGAAGCTAGAGGTTAGCGGGCAATTATTGCCCGCCTTTTTTTGCCTGTTATTCAGGGAAGAGACGCTGCCGCCTGATACTGATTTGCTCTCTGCTTGCTTAAAGACCGTCACGCCACGTCTTTAAAATGCAGTCTCTGCGCTTAACCTCTTTACTCCACTAACCCCGCGCAGTACAGGTTATAGCGGGACTCTTTGACATCCCTTCGCCCGAACAACATCATGAGTGACAAAAAAGGCATAGTGTCTGAGAACGTCAAAAGGTACTGAGCAGCAAATGTTCTCTATAAAAAGATTAGCGGGCAATAACTGCCCGCTGTTTACATCTATAAAAGGCCCGTTTTAACAGGGCAAAAGAAGGTTACGACTGATAGCCAGGCAGGCCTTTCATAACATCAACGATTAGCGTTTCTCCAAGAGCCAGCGTCGCATCCCAGCCGAGGTAAGGAGTATAAACAGCGCCTGCCACTGCACCAACCACCGCTCCGCCAATCATACCAACCAG
The DNA here is from genome assembly GCF_003813865.1 of Candidatus Pantoea deserta. GTDB lineage: Bacteria > Pseudomonadota > Gammaproteobacteria > Enterobacterales > Enterobacteriaceae > Pantoea > Pantoea deserta. The sequence continues at coordinate 114,939 of NZ_RMVG01000015.1, read as the reverse complement.
CGCCGTAATTCCGCCGCCGATACCAATCAGATCCCAGTTATGTGAGCCACGTCCGCCTAAAATGGCAACTGTCCATGAACCCCCTACGGCTCCAAGAATTGCACAACCGATGGCTTCGCCAATATTAGCCAGCATGTTATCCCCGTAAGCACCGGAAACAGAGGTTATTTCCAGACAAGTTAATTCGCGCATAGTTGATCACCTGTTTATTTATAAAAGAATAGAGAATTTTGATTCTGACGTTTACTGGATTCCGCCAGAAACAAGCAGATCTACAAACTGATTAACCAGCGGCATACAGTAAGAAAGCGAAACTATACTTCCTCCGACTAAGCCGCCGATACCGCCGATTATCCCGCCGCCGGCCGCTCCCACCAGCTGACCAATAGCCTGCAAGCCCAACACGCCCATTGCATCGCCACCGTGGAGATAACCAATCGTGCCACCGCCAATAGCGCCAGCGACAGTGCAGATAACTGCGCTCGCCAGATGATCGCCAATAAAAAGTGCAGCATTGTACAAGTTAAATTCAGCGCCTGAAACACCTGAAATTTCAGGAATGGTTAATTCGCGCATAAGCCCTCCTGGCTCAAAAAAAGTTATTATTGATACACGCTCGCGAGCGTGCCCATTTACAGGCTAAGTAGAAACATTTAATTAATGAATAGCAAAAAATCTAAAAAATAAAGCAGGTATGTTTTTTTGAGAATCCGAACAAATACAACTTATTTTTTACAGGTGAATTTATACGAAATTTTTTTATGCGGTGTTTTTTTGGACGCTTATGAAAAAAACGAGATGGGAATAAAAAAGCAGCAGCAGAAGATTATTATAAAAAGACCTGACAAAGCGCGAGCTTTGCCAGGCATAAGGCAAATGATTATGAAAGACGCTTTTTCGCTTCCTCAATGGCAAAGGCCACCTGCTGTGGCGCGACGCCGCCTTTCGCGTTACGTTTTTCCAGACAGGACTGAAGCGCCAGTACCGGATAGACATCCTCTTCAATCGCCGGGCTGAAGGCTTTAAGCTGCGCCAGCGACAGCGCTTCCAGCGCCACGCCCTGGTTAATCGCCTCGACGACCGCTTCACCTACGATATGATGCGCCTCGCGGAACGGTACGCCTTTCGCTACCAGATAGTCAGCCAGCTCGGTTGAATTCGCATAGCCCTGCTCGGCGGCTTCCTGGCAGCGCGGACGTTTTACCTGAATGCCGTCCAGCACCAGCGCAGACATGTGCAGGCAGTCCAGCCAGGTATCGAGCGCGTCGAACAGTCCCTCTTTGTCTTCCTGCATATCTTTGTTGTAGGCCAGCGGCAGGCCCTTCAGCGTCATCATCATGCCGGTCAGCGCGCCCTGCACGCGGCCGCACTTGCCGCGGATCAGCTCCAGCGCATCCGGGTTTTTCTTTTGCGGCATCAGCGACGAGCCAGAGGTGACCTTATCGGAAAGCTCGACGAAACCCGCCTCGCCGGTATTGAAGAAGATCAGGTCTTCCGCAAAGCGCGACAGGTGTACCATGCCGATAGAGGCATCAGCCAGCAACTCCAGCACATGATCGCGATCGGATACGGTATCCAGACTGTTGCGCGTCGCGGAGGCGAAGCCCAGCCAGCCCGCCAGTTGCTCACGATCGATCGCATAGGCGGTGCCCGCCAGCGCGCCGCAGCCGAGCGGACTGACGTCGAGACGCTTCAGCGTATCCTGCAAACGGCTTTCATCACGCGCCAGCATCTCCACATAGGCCAGGCACCAGTGGGCAAAGGTCACCGGCTGCGCGCGCTGCAAGTGGGTATAGCCAGGCATGACCGCGTCCTGGTTCGCCTCGGCGGTGCTCGCCAGCGCCTGCTGTAGCGCACGCGTCGCGCCCAGCAGCGCCTCAACCTGCATTTTGCACCAGAGTTTCAGATCGGTGGCGACCTGATCGTTACGGCTGCGGCCGGTATGCAACTTTTTACCCAGCGCGCCAACCTTCTCAATCAGCTGACCTTCCACCCAGCTGTGAATATCTTCGGCATCGCTTTGCAGGATCTGCTCAGGATCCGCCTGTACCTCTGCCAGCAGCGCATTCAGGGCCTGTTCCAGCTGCTGCTGCTCATCGTCGCTCAGCACCCTGACCGTGACCAGCGCTTTGGACCAGGCGATAGAGCCGATAATATCCTGCTCCGCCAGACGATAGTCAAAGCGCAGCGAGTCGTTGAACTGTTTGAAACGTTGATCTGCTGCCTGGGTAAAACGCCCGCCCCAAAGTGCCATAGGAAACTCCTTTAATGCTGTAAACAAAAGGCGGCCCGAAGCCGCCTCTGCGAAATCTGGTGGGCGAGGCTGCTGCCTCGCCGGGAATTACTTCTTCTGCTCGTTCAGCGCGCGGATGCGCGATGAGAGCGAGAACAGACGGATAAAGCCGCCCGCGTGACGGTGATCGTAAACCTCGTCCTCGCCAAAGGTCGCGAACTCTTCGGAGTAGAGGCTGTTAGACGAGCTTTTCTGAATCGCCGTGGCCTGACCTTTGTAGAGTTGCAGCACCACTTCGCCGTTGACCTCTTCGGCCAGCGATTCCGCCGCCGCCTGGATAGACTTACGCAGCGGCGCGAACCAGCGGCCGTCGTATACCACGTAAGACATCTCATGGCCCAGCTGCTCGCGCCATTTAAAGCTGTCGCGATCCAGTACCAGCTGCTCAACCGCGCGCAGCGCGTTAACCATAATGGTGCCGCCAGGGGTTTCGTAGCAGCCGCGCGACTTGATGCCGACCAGACGGTTCTCTACGATGTCAATACGTCCTACGCCATGCTTCGCGCCAATGGCGTTCAGCGCTTCCAGACACTGGAACGGGCTTAATCTTTCGCCGTTTACCGCGACGACGCGACCTTTTTCCACGGTCACGGTGACATTTTCCGGCTGATCCGGCGCGTCCTGCGGGTCTACGGTCCACACCCAGCAATCTTTGTTCGGCGCGTTAGACGGGCTTTCCAGCACGCCGCCTTCCGTAGAGATGTGCCACGCGTTTTCGTCGCGGCTGTAGATTTTTTCCAGCGACGCGGTGGTGGGAATATTGCGCTCTTTCAGATAGTCCAGCAGCGCTTCACGGGAACGCAGGTTCCACTCGCGCCACGGCGCCACCACTTTCAGCTGCGGCGCCAGCGCCGTGTAGGTGGTCTCGAAACGCACCTGATCGTTGCCTTTGCCGGTTGCGCCGTGGCACAGCGCGTCAGCGCCGACTTTCAGCGCCAGCTCAACCTGCGCTTTAGCGATAATCGGACGCGCCATCGAGGTGCCGAGCAGATAGGTGCCTTCATACAGCGCGCCGGTCTGTAATACCGGATAGACGTAGTCGCTGATGAACTCTTCACGCAGATCGACAACGTGACACTCCGACGCGCCGGACTGTAACGCTTTTTTCTCAACGCCTTCCAGATCGCTACGCTCCTGGCCGATGTCCGCCACGAACGCCACTACTTCACAGCCGCCGTAGTTCTCTTTCAGCCACGGAATAATGGCTGACGTATCCAGACCGCCGGAGTAAGCCAGTACGATTTTTTTGATGTTTTGCGTGCTCATTGTCGTCATCCTGAAATCTAAGTCGTTAAGCGAGAATGCGGGTGCCAATCGACACACCGTTAAACAGGTCGGGCAGCTGTTCCGCGTGACGCCAGCTGGCGATGTCCACCGGGCGGCCCAGGGTGCGCGCCGCGTCGAGCGCCGCGTGCACCTTTACAATCATGCCATCGGTAATAATGCCCTGCGCGATCAGCTGTTCCGCTTTGGCCGCGGTCATCTCAGCAATGCGCTGGCCTTTACCGTCGAGAATGCCGCTCACGTCAGAAAGCAGCACCAGATCCGCCCCCAGCGTCGCGGCCAGCGCGGTTGCGGCCTGATCGGCGTTGACGTTCATCAGTTCGCCCGCGTCGGTAATGCCGATAGAGCTAACGATCGGCATATAGCCTGCGCCCAGCAGCGTGTTCAACAGCGCCGGATCGCCCGGCTCGGCGTGACCCACGTGGCCCAGCTCTTCGTCGAACTGCGCCACTTTCACCAGATCGGCGTCGCCCAGGCTCAGGCCGACCGCCTTGATACCGTGCTTTTTCGCCCAGGCGAGCAGCGTTTTATTGGCGGTTCCCGCCAGCGCGCCGGTAATAATGTCAATCTGATCGGCTGGCGTAACGCGCAGGCCGTTTTTCTTCTTCACCGGCAACGACAGCTTTTTCATCAGCTCGTCAACCACGCAGCCGCCGCCGTGAACGATCATCAGCGGTCGCTGATGCGCGCTGCGCCAGGTCAGCAGCGCCTCAAACAGCCGTGCCAGCGCTTCTTCGCTGTCGAGCAGTACGCCGCCCAGTTTGATAATTAATGGAGTGGTCATATGCATCCTTGTCCGTTAAATCAGTGACTGCGTTTCAGGGAAGCCGAAGCGAATATTCATACACTGTACCGCCTGCGATGCCGCGCCTTTCAACAGGTTATCTTCCGCCGCGACGACAATCAGATGCTCGCCCTGTACGGCGAAACCGATATCGCAGAACGGCTGGCCGATAACCGCTTTCAGCGCCGGCACGCCCTGGTCGTAAACGCGCACCAGCGGCTTGTCGTGATAGGCAGTGTGGAACGCCGCCGCCACGTCATCCTGGCTGACGCCCGGCTTCAGACGACAGGTAATGGTCGCCAGAATGCCGCGCGGGAAGCTGCCAAGATGCGGCGTGAAGATCACGGGCGTCCCCAGATGCGCCACGATCTCCGGGTGATGACGGTGATTAAACAGGCCGTACGCCGACAGGCTCACTTCGCAGAAGCTGGTCGCTACGTTAGCTTTACGACCTGCGCCGCTGACGCCGCTGGTGGCGTTGATCACCGGCCACTGCTCAAGATTCAGCAGCTCACCCTCAACGAGCGGCTTCAGCGCCAGCTGCGCGGCGGTGGGATAACATCCCGGCACCGCAACCAACTGCGCCTCTTTAATTTTCGTCTGGTTCCACTCCGCCAGACCATAGACGGCTTTGTCGAGCCAGTCGCCGTGCTGGTGCGTGAACCCGTAGAACTGCTGATAAAATCCGCCGTCGTTCACGCGGAACGCGCCGGAGAGATCGAATACCACGCAACCGGCTTTCAAAAATTCCGGCGCCAGGTCGTGGCTGACTTCGTGGGCCGTCGCGAGAAACACCACATCCACCTTGTCCGCCCACTCGGCGGCGCTGCTCAGCGGCTGTAGCGGCAGATCCACCACGCCTTTCAGCTGCGGATGCAGGTCAGACAGACGCTTTCCTGCATCCGGGCTTTGCGCTGAAACCGCCAAAGCGGTTATGTTCATATGTGGATGACGATTGAGGAAAGTGGCTAGCTCTACGCCAGCGTAACCACTGGCACCAACGATCAGCGTATTCAACATCAGGCTGTAACCCTTTTTACAGTCACACGTTCCGGGTCGCGGCCTTGCCCCGTTGCCCACGATGCCGCTTGCAGGGGATTTTTGCTTCCCAGCCAACCGGCGTTAATGTATTTTTATTCACTATTAATGCATGAATATTGATACATCCTAACTCAAGGACCGTCAACAGTGAAGACAAAATTACCGCCTTTTATCGAACTCTACCGCCAGCTGATCGCAACGCCGACCATCAGCGCGACCGATGCGGCGCTGGACCAGAGCAATGAAACTTTAATCAATTTGCTGGCAGGCTGGTTTCGCGACCTTGGCTTTAGCGTTGAGGTGCAGCCCGTGCCGGGCACGCGCCATAAATTCAACCTGCTGGCGCGCACCGGCAGCGGCGCGGGCGGCCTGCTGCTGGCCGGTCATACAGACACCGTGCCTTTTGACGATGGCCGCTGGACGCGCGACCCTTTTACGCTGACGGAACACGACAACAAGCTCTACGGCCTGGGCACTGCCGACATGAAAGGCTTCTTTGCCTTTATTCTCGACACGCTGCGCGACCTTGATCTGAGCAAACTCAGCAAGCCGCTCTATATTCTTGCCACCGCCGATGAAGAGACCACTATGGCGGGCGCGAAATATTTCTCTGAAACGGCCTCTGTCCGTCCCGACTGCGCGATTATCGGCGAACCCACCTCTCTGAAGCCGGTGCGGGCGCACAAAGGCCATCTGTCACATGTTATTCGCGTGCAGGGACAGTCAGGCCACTCCAGCGATCCGGGACGCGGCGTAAATGCCATTGAGCTGATGCACGACGCTATCGGGCATCTTATGCAGCTGCGCAATACCCTGAAGGAGCGCTACAACCACGATGGCTTCGCCATTCCTTATCCCACCATGAACTTCGGCCATATCCACGGCGGCGACGCGGCCAACCGCATCTGCGCCTGCTGTGAACTCCATATGGATATTCGCCCTCTGCCGGGCCTGACGCTGAACGATCTGGAAGGATTGCTGAACGAGTCGCTGGCGCCGGTCAGCGCACGCTGGCCGGGCCGCCTGACCGTGGGCGAGCTGCATCCGCCGATTCCGGGTTATGAATGTCCGGCCAACCACGAGCTGGTTGCGGTAGTAGAAAAACTGCTGGGCACTCCGACCGAAGTGGTGAACTACTGCACCGAAGCTCCCTTTATCCAGACGCTGTGTCCAACGCTGGTTTTAGGACCGGGATCGATCAATCAGGCGCACCAGCCGGATGAATTTATCGATACTGCATTCATTAAGCCAACGCGTTCTTTAATCGCTCAGGTTGTGCAGCATTTTTGCCACTGATACGTAATAAACAGGGCAATTAACTGTTAAGAAAGTAAATTTCCTGATTAATGCGCGGGATTTGTTGATAAGAATAACTTATCCCGCTCCCCTCAAATTAAAATCTTTGAATTTCCGCTAGTTAGGCGCATGTTACCGGGCGCTTAAGCGCATTGACGCCGCAGGGTTTACGTGGCTAGATAAAAGCCGATGTTATGCCCAATGGGCGATTGCCCATGCCGTTTCACGCGATCGTGAAAGGTGGGTATAGAAGTTTACCAAGACGATAAGGGTGTCAGGGTCACATGAACGAACAATATTCCGCAATGCGAAGTAATGTCAGTATGCTCGGCAAACTGCTCGGGGATACCATTAAGGATGCACCAGGAGAGCACATCTTTAATCAGGTGGAGACCATCCGCAAACTCTCAAAGTCATCCCGTGCGGGAAATGACACTCATCGCAAGGAACTGCTCAATACGCTGCAAAATCTGTCGAACGACGAACTCCTTCCCGTCGCGCGCGCCTTTAGCCAGTTTCTTAATCTGACCAACGTCGCCGAGCAGTATCAGACCATCTCGCGCAGCGGCGACGGCGCCAACCATCCTGAACTGCTGAAAACCACCTTTGACCGTCTGAAACAGCAGCCTGACGTCAGCGAGAGCGCTATCCGCGAAGCCATCGAGTCGCTGTCGCTGGAGCTGGTGCTGACCGCTCACCCTACGGAAATTACGCGCCGCACCCTGATTCATAAACTGGTCGAGGTTAACAGCTGCCTGAAGCAGCTCGATCACAGCGACATCTCTGACTACGAGCGCAACCAGATAATGCGCCGTCTGCGCCAGCTGGTGGCGCAGGCGTGGCACACGGACGAAATTCGTAAATACCGCCCGACGCCGATCGATGAAGCCAAATGGGGCTTCGCCGTAGTGGAAAACAGCCTGTGGGAAGGCGTGCCCGCCTTTTTGCGCGAGCTGAACGAACAGGTGGAAGAGGCTTTCGGCATCAAACTGCCGGTGGACTTTGTCCCGGTGAAATTCACCTCCTGGATGGGCGGCGACCGCGACGGCAACCCGAACGTCACCGCGACGGTAACGCGTCATGCCATGCAGCTGAGCCGCTGGAAAGCCGCCGATCTGTTTCTGCGCGACATCGGCGTGCTGATTTCTGAGCTTTCAATGTCCGAGTGCAGCGAAGAGGTTCGCGAGCTGTGCGGCGATCCAGAGGCCATCGAACCTTACCGCGTTATTCTGAAGCGTATCCGCAGCCAGCTGATGAATACGCAGGCTTATCTTGAGCGCCGCCTGAAGGGCGAGCGTCTGCCGCGCCCCGCCGACCTGCTTATCTCTAACGATCAGCTGTGGACGCCGCTTTACGCCATCTATCAGTCGCTGCAACAGTGCGACATGGGCATTATCGCCAACGGTCAGCTGCTGGATACGCTGCGCCGCGTGAAGTGCTTCGGCGTGCCGCTGGTGCGCATCGATCTGCGTCAGGAGAGCACGCGCCATACCGAGGCGATTGCCGAAGTCACGCGCTATCTCGGTCTTGGCGACTACGAAAGCTGGTCAGAAGCAGATAAGCAGGCCTTCCTGGTGCGCGAGCTGAACTCCAAACGTCCGCTGCTGCCGCGCCACTGGGAGCCGAGCGATGAGACGCGGGAAGTGCTGGAAACCTGCCGTGTCGCTGCTGAAGCGCCGCAGGGTTCTATCGCCGCCTACGTGATCTCAATGGCGAAAACGCCCTCTGACGTGCTGGCGGTGCATCTGCTGCTGAAAGAGGCGGGCATCACCTTCGCCATGCCGGTCGCCCCGCTGTTTGAAACGCTCGACGATCTCAACAACGCCAACGACGTGATGAGCCAGCTGCTGAGCATCGACTGGTATCGCGGCTTTATTCAGGGCAAACAGATGGTCATGATCGGCTACTCTGACTCGGCGAAAGACGCAGGCGTGATGGCGGCCAGCTGGGCGCAGTATCAGGCGCAGGACGCCCTGATAAAAACCTGTGAAAAAGCGGGCATCGCGCTGACGCTGTTCCACGGACGCGGCGGCAGTATTGGTCGCGGCGGCGCGCCGGCGCACGCGGCGCTGCTGTCGCAGCCGCCGGGCAGTCTGAAAGGCGGCCTGCGCGTGACCGAACAGGGCGAGATGATCCGCTTTAAATATGGTCTGCCGGAAGTCACCATCGCCAGCCTGTCGCTCTATACCGGCGCGATCCTGGAAGCGAACCTGCTGCCGCCGCCGGAGCCGAAGCAAGAGTGGCACAGCATTATGGATCAGCTCTCCGCCCACTCCTGCGCCATGTATCGCGGCTACGTGCGCGAAAATCCAGAGTTTGTGCCTTACTTCCGTTCCGCTACGCCGGAGCAGGAGCTGGGCAAACTGCCGCTCGGCTCGCGCCCGGCGAAACGTCGTCCGACCGGCGGCGTCGAATCGCTGCGCGCCATCCCGTGGATTTTCGCCTGGACGCAGAACCGTCTGATGTTGCCCGCCTGGCTCGGCGCAGGCGCGGCCCTGCAAAAGGCGATGGAAGAGGGACATCAGGATCAGCTGGAAGCCATGTGTCGTGACTGGCCCTTCTTCTCCACGCGCCTGGGCATGCTGGAGATGGTGTTCGCCAAAGCTGACCTGTGGCTGGCGGAATACTACGACCAGCGTCTGGTGGACAAAGCGCTCTGGCCGCTGGGTAAACAGCTGCGCGACCAGCTGGATGCTGACATCAAAGCGGTGCTGACCATTGCCAATGACGCCCACCTGATGGCCGACCAGCCCTGGATCGCCGAATCCATCGCGCTGCGCAACGTCTACACCGATCCGCTCAACGTCTTGCAGGCGGAGCTGCTTCAGCGCTCCCGCGCGCAGGAAGCGCGCGGCGAAGAGGTCGACCCGCGCGTCGAGCAGGCGCTGATGGTGACGATCGCGGGCGTCGCCGCGGGAATGCGCAATACCGGCTAATCCGGCTTTCTCATCCGGGCAGGTCCCTGCCCGGATACCTGCTGCGCCGCGCGTGTTTCACGCGCGCAGGCGTTGTGCCTGGCGGCTACTTTGCTCTATTCTTTAGGACCATTCCTCGGTTCGACCTATTTTCATTTACAGGAGTTGCCCTTATGGCTTCAGGAATTTCTCGCGTCTGGATGCGCACCGGCATGCTGTTCAGTGCCGCGTTGCTGATGTTTAGCCTCACTGCATGCGGCGATAAAGAGGGCGATCAGCGCAAAGCCTTTATCGATTTTTTGCAAAATACCGTGATGCGCAGCGGCGAGCACCTGCCAAGCCTGAGCGAAAACCAGAAGCAGAACTTTGGCAAATACGCGGGCGATTACGCCATTATTTACGGCTTTTCGCAGCAGGTGAATAAAGCGGTAGACCAGGGAATGCGTCCGGTTGTGGATGAGCTGTCGGCGATTCACGTCCCCCAGGATTATCTGACGCGCCGCGAATCGCTGCGCCAGGCAAACGGCGCGCTGGTAATTGTCACGCAGCAGCTGGAGAGCGCTAAAATGCAGGCGGACAGCAGCAAAGCCGCGCTCAAGCAGGAAGAGGATCTGAAGAAGGTCTATGACGGCGTTTACGACAAAGTCGTCACGCAGCCCGCAAATCAACTGGTGCCTTTGCTGCCGAAACTTCAGGCGTTGAGCCAGGGCGCGGTAGAAGCAGGCGACTTCCTGCAACAACAAGGCACGCGCGTCACCTTCAATAACAGCGCCGTTCAGTTCCCGACGCAGGATCAGGTTACGCAGTATAACGCGCTGATGAGCACCCTTTCCGCTAACGCGCAGGCATTAAATCAGGCGCAGGCCGCCGTTCAGAGCGGTTTGCAATAACGTCTTTCAGAGGCAGGCGACCCGTCTGCCTCTGCTCTCTTCGCTTATCTCTTTTCAGTTTTTTCTCAGGCTTCCCCAGACTGTGATCGGACGCATTTTGACCCGCAAATTCTTTGTGATCTTAGTCACATATATGAAACAAAACGAACATAATAAAAAGTGACTTTCATCACATTTAGCCCGGTTTCCTGCTGAAAAAATGTGCGCTGGCGCTTTTTTATACCTCTGAACTGTGATCTACTTCACTAAAAAACACCCCGAACCCACCAAAAATCAGTGACCGAGATCACACTTAATCCGACCGCTACGCAGCGTCATATTCGCGTGATAGAGTCCGCGTGCATACAGTAATAGCGACGGCTTGCTGCCTCGCTGGCCTAACAAAAACAAACGCGCTCTCTTATTGCAGCGCGTCTCGATAAGGGGTGGGTTTATGTCCTCATCAGTCAAGGTCAAGGTCCAGAGCTTTGGCCGCTTTCTGAGTAACATGGTGATGCCTAACATCGGTGCGTTTATCGCCTGGGGTATCATTACTGCACTGTTCATCCCAACCGGATGGATTCCAAACGAAACGCTGGCCAAGCTGGTCGGGCCGATGATCACCTATCTGCTGCCGCTGCTGATCGGTTTCACCGGCGGGCGTCTGGTCGGCGGCGATCGCGGCGGCGTGGTCGGCGCGATTACCACTATGGGCGTGATTGTCGGCGCCGATATGCCGATGTTCCTCGGCGCAATGATTGCCGGTCCGCTGGGCGGCTGGGCGATTAAATCTTTCGACCGCGCGATCGACGGCAAGATCAAAAGCGGCTTCGAGATGCTGGTTAACAACTTCTCTGCCGGTATTATCGGCATGGTGCTGGCCCTGATCGCCTTCATGGCTATCGGTCCGCTGGTGGAAGCTCTGTCGCATATCCTTGCCGCAGGCGTGAACCTGATGGTGCAGAACAACCTGCTGCCGCTGACCTCTATCTTTGTTGAACCGGCGAAAATCCTGTTCCTCAATAATGCCATCAACCACGGCATCTTCTCGCCGCTGGGCATCCAGCAGGCCAGCGAAGCAGGCAAATCCATCTTCTTCCTGATCGAAGCGAACCCAGGCCCAGGTATGGGCGTGCTGGTGGCCTATATGATCTTTGGCCGCGGCAGCGCGAGACAATCTGCGGGCGGCGCCGCGATCATCCACTTCCTCGGCGGGATTCACGAAATCTACTTCCCGTATGTCCTGATGGCGCCGCGTCTGCTGCTGGCGGTTATCCTCGGCGGTATGACCGGCGTATTTACGCTGACGCTGCTGCATGGCGGCCTGGTCTCTCCGGCCTCGCCGGGTTCAATCCTGGCCGTTCTGGCAATGACGCCGAAAGGCACCTACTTTGCCAATATCACCGCCATCGTCGCCGCCTTTGCCGTTTCATTCGTGGTCGCTTCCGTGCTGCTGAAAACCAGCAAAGTGAAAGAAGATGATGACATTGAGGCCGCGACTAAGCGTATGCAGGATATGAAAGCGCAGTCGAAAGGTCAGGCTGTCGCCGGCGCGCCAGCCGTTGCCGATGCGAACAGCGTTGACGTCAGCCACGTGCGTAAAATCATTGTCGCCTGCGACGCCGGTATGGGTTCCAGCGCAATGGGCGCTGGCGTGTTGCGTAAGAAAGTGCAGGATGCCGGTTTAGGCAACGTGTCGGTAACCAATAGCGCGATTAACTCGCTGCCGGGCGATGTTGACCTGGTGATTACTCATCGCGATCTTACCGAGCGCGCAATGCGTCAGGCGCCGCAGGCGCAGCATATCTCGCTGAATAACTTCCTCGACAGCGCGCTCTACACCAACCTGACTGAGCGTCTGGTTGCCGCGAACCGCAGCGAAGCGCACCGCGAAACCGTACAGAGCGCGCTGGCGGACAGCTACGATAACAGCGGCGCCCATCTGTTCAAACTGGGCGCGGACAACGTCTTCCTCGGCCTGACCGCCAGCAACAAAGAGCAGGCGATTCGCTTTGCCGGCGAGCAACTGGTAAAAGGCGGCTACGTTCAGCCGGAATATGTCGACGCGATGCTGGCGCGCGAACAGCTCACGCCAACCTACCTCGGCGAATCTATCGCCGTGCCGCACGGGACGGTGGAAGCGAAAGATCGCGTATTGAAAACCGGCGTAGTGTTCTGTCAGTATCCACAGGGCGTGCTGTTCGGCGAAGACGCGGATGACGTGGCGCGTCTGGTCATCGGTATTGCGGCGCGTAACAACGAACATATTCAGGTCATTACCAGCCTGACCAACGCGCTGGACGACGAAAGCGTGATTGAGAAGCTGGCGCACACCACCAGCGTGCAGGAAGTCCTGGATCTGCTGTCAGGCAGCCCGGCTACCGCCTAAACGTCCTGCATGATTTTCCCTGGGGCGGGTATGCCCGTCCCGATTTGCGGGGCGGATATGCCCGCCCCATCGTCATTTGATATGGGTCAATATTATGAAAGCGTTACATTTTGGAGCAGGTAATATCGGTCGTGGTTTCATCGGCAAGCTGCTGGCGGATGCAGGCATTGAGCTGGTCTTTGCCGATGTCAATCAGGTGGTGCTGGACGCACTGAACGCGCGTCATGAGTATCCCGTTCATGTGGTTGGCGAGCAGGCGAAAGTAGACATCGTAACCGGCGTCAGCGCGGTCAACAGCACCAGCGATGAGATCGTGACGCTGGTGGCGGAGGTCGATCTGGTGACCACGGCGGTAGGCCCGCAAATTCTTGAGCGCATCGCAGGCAGCCTGGCGAAAGGTCTGGCGCAGCGCCATGACAACGGCAATACCCAGCCGCTGAATATTATTGCCTGTGAAAACATGGTGCGCGGCACCAGCCAGCTAAAGCAGCACGTGCTGAAAGCGCTGCCTGAACAGTATCATACCTGGATCGAACAGCACGTCGGCTTCGTCGACTCGGCGGTAGACCGCATCGTGCCGCCCTCTGAGGCGGGCAGCAAGGATCCGCTGGAAGTCACGGTAGAAACCTTCAGCGAGTGGATCGTTGATAAAACCCAGTTCAAAGGCGAGCTGCCCACTATTGCGGGCATGGAGCTGACCGATAACCTGATGGCGTTCGTCGAGCGCAAACTCTTTACCCTAAATACCGGCCACGCCATTACCGCTTACCTCGGCCAGCTGGCGGGTCATCAGACCATTCGCGACGCCATTCTGGACGAGAAAATCCGTGCGGTGGTAAAAGGCGCAATGCAAGAGAGCGGAGCGGTATTGATCAAGCGCTACGGCTTTGACGCCGACAAGCACGCCGCCTATATCGAGAAAATTCTTGGCCGCTTTGAGAACCCCTATCTGAAAGATGATGTCGAACGCGTTGGCCGCCAGCCGCTGCGTAAGTTGAGCGCAGGCGATCGCCTGATCAAGCCGACGCTGGGAACGCTGGAGTACCAGCTGCCTAACGCGAATCTGGTGCAGGGCATCGCGGCCGCGATGCGCTACCGCAGCGCGCAGGATCCGCAGGCCCAGGAGCTGGAAGCGCTGCTGAATGAGAAAGGTCCGCAGGCCACGCTGGCGCAGGTGTCCGGTCTGGATGCCAACAGCGACGTCGTGGCCGCAGCGGTTAGCGCCTACAACGCAATGGCATAAGAGACGCGTGCCAGTCACGCAAAAGTGGTACGGGCGCGGTCAGGCTGCGCCCGTTGACGGTAGTGGAATGTTGCAGGCGACAATGGAAGAAAAGCAGGCTTTTGAAAACCGGGTGCTGGAGCGCCTCAACGCCGGTCGCTCGGTGAGAAGCTTTCTGATCGCCGCCGTAGAGCTGTTGGCCGAAGCGGTCAATCTGCTGGTATTACAGGTATTTCGCAAAGACGACTATGCGGTGAAATATGCGGTAGAGCCGCTGTTACTGGGCGATGGGCCTCTTGGTGAGCTGCCGGTGCGTCTTAAGCTGATTTACGGCCTGGGGGTTATCAGCCGCCACGAGTATGAAGATTGCGAGCTGCTGCTGGCGCTGCGCGAAGAGCTTAACCACGATCAGGGCGACTATCGCTTTACGGACGACGAGATCCTCGGTCCCTTTCGCGAACTGCACTGCGTGGCCGCCTGGCCGCCGCAGCCGGATTTTCACCCTGACGACGCCGAGCTGCGCGCCATGCAGCAGCAGCGCTATCTGCAAATGGTACGCTCGACCATGGTGCTTTCCCTGACTGAATTGATCTCACGAATCAGCCTGAAACAGGCGTTTAAACGTCCTGGCAGCTAAGGCCAGGCGCGCCCTTCTCTGCGGATGAACGCGTATCCGCGCGACTTTTCGTGTATCCTTTGCCTGTTTTCCACTACGAGTTTCCGCCATGAAAGAGCAAGAAAAAGCCGAAATTAAGCGTCTGAGCGATCAGCTGGACGCCCTGAACCGTAAAGAGCCGCAGCTGCTGGAAGCGGGCGACGCTGAGAAACTGGGCGCGCTGCTGAAAGAGAAAGAGGCGCTGGTTACCGAAATCGAACGTCTGCGCGACAAGCTCGACGACAAACTGAGCAAAGAAGCGCAGAAGCTGATGGACCTGCCGTTCAGCCGTGAAATCACCCGCAAAGAGCAGGCCGACATGGGCACGCTGAAGAAAAGCGTGCGCGGCCTGGTCGTGGTGCACCCGATGACGGCGCTGGGTCGCGAGATGGGTCTGAAAGTCATGACCGGCTTCGCGAAAAAGCCGTTCTGACCCCCCAGGATCAGGCAGCCGCCTGATCCGCCGCGCGCTGGCCAGCAGCGGTTAACATCTGCTCTGTCAGCGCGTCCAGCAGCGCATAACGTCGGCGATACTCCGCGCGTTTCTTGCTGGCGATCTCCTCCAGCGCTTTACGCGGCACGCTGAGCGGTAGCTGAAACAGCCCATCCTGACGCTCTGTTCCGCCGAGCGAGATCCAGAACTCGCTATAACTGGCAAAGAAGTGATCGCTTTTGCTGTGGCGATAGCGCAGGCTGCGAAACACATGGGTCGCATCGCCGACGGCAACGATGTTTTCCACGGCGCACTGCCGCGCCAGAATAAAAACCGCCTCCATCAGGATACGTTTAGGAAACAGACCGTGCGCGGCTTTGGTCGCTTCGCGGATCACCTCATTTGAAATATGCTTACGCGGCCCCTGCAATCCGCCAATTAATAAGGTGCGCTGTTTACTCTCATTAATTAACGAAAAAGAGAGCGAGGCAATTGTCGCCTCCTGATAGCGCAGCACCAGCGTTATTTCCCCCTCGCGATCAAAACGCCCCGGACAGGAGAAAAGCGCAAAGCACTCCTCGTTTTTACCGCGCAGCGTCGCCAGCAGGTTTTCGCCGGCACTTTGTAGCAGCTGGCGTAGCCTGATATTCTGCAAGGCAGCTACCTGCTGGTAGTGATCGAGAATGGCCTGCGCGCGCTCGGCGACGCTCATTCCGGCGCGCAAATAGGGGCGATGCGGTTTCGCAGGTAATAGCCCCTGTACGCTCATTACCTGGGCTAAATCGGGGAGCCTCGACAGCTGGCGTAAATAGCTCAGCGTCGTAACGGGAAACGCCAGCGATCTTAAGGCAAATTTCACACGGAAATTTTTACTCAACCACAGTTTATTCGGAATATATTTGCCGCTGATTAACTGCAAAAACAGCGAAGCCGACGACTCTGTGGCCGGCGAGTGCGTAGTTATAATGGACACGATGTAACATCCTCTGGTGGAATGTTACTAAGCCTACCGGGGCAAAGCTCAACGGTTGATTAATGTGGTAAAAGGTAAAATACGAACTGCACGAATGTTTAACTGCGGTTTAATAAAAGGATTTTAAGCAATAAAAAAACCGGCGAAGCGATGCGCCGGTTTTTTGTCTTACTGGATAAGACGATTATTTTGCTGAAGCGAAACGCGCTGCGGCTTCGTCCCAGTTCACCACGTTCCAGAACGCCTTGATATAGTCAGGACGTTTGTTCTGGAATTTCAGGTAGTAGGCGTGCTCCCACACGTCCAGGCCCAGAATCGGGAAGCCAGAGGTGCCGGAAATGGCTTCGCCCATCAGCGGGTTGTCCTGGTTAGCGGTAGAAACCACGGCCAGCTTGTCGCCTTGTTTCACCAGCCACGCCCAGCCTGAACCAAAGCGGGTTGCGGCAGCTTTCTCGAACGCTTCCTGGAATTTCTCAACGCTGCCGAAATCTTTTTCAATCGCGGCTTTCAGGTCGCCCTGAAGCGTGGTGCCGGTTTTCAGGCCTTTCCAGAACAGGCTGTGGTTAGCGTGGCCGCCTGCGTTGTTGCGCAGTACGGTTTTTTTGTCTGCCGGAACCTGATCCAGTTTAGTGATCAGCTCGTCAACCGGCAGGTCAGCAAATTCGGTGCCTTCCAGCGCTGCGTTAGCATTGTTAACGTAGGTCTGGTGATGCTTAGTGTGATGGATTTCCATCGTCTGCTTGTCGAAATGCGGTTCCAGTGCGTCGTAGGCGTAAGGCAGGGATGGCAGTGAATAACTCATGTTCTTCCTCTCCATATCATATTTGGGCGGCAACGCCAGGGGCGCGCCGCGTAAGCAGTCGAACCATTATAGTTAAATTCATGATCCGGAAAAGGGTAATCAATGCCCCATTAAACATAAGGAATAGCGAAATCCGGCATAAGCAAACCGTTGTTTTTACAGCCCACCGGCACTAAACCCGGCTCAGCGCAGCCGCTGCGGATGCGTATACACCGTGGCGCGTCCCGGTTTACTGAAGCCGACCAGCGTCAGGTTGCAACGCTGCGCCACCTCGACAGCGAGACGCGTGGCCGCCGACACCGCAAACAGGATCTCTACGCCGCACATGGCGGACTTTTGCACCATTTCATAGCTGGCGCGGCTGGAGACCAGTACGGCCCCGTCGCCCCAGCTGGCGCGACTGCGATAGCCGAGCAGCTTATCGAGCGCGACGTGCCGCCCCACATCTTCGCAGCCGCCCGCCAGTTCGCCGTCCGGACGTATCCAGGCCGCCGCATGGGTGCAGCCGGTCTGCTGGCCTACAGGCTGAAAGCTTTTTAACTGGCCTAAGCCGCGATCCAGCTGCGCCAGATCGAAGGTCTGCGTAAAGGGCAGCGGCTGTACCGGCTTGCCGATCTGCTCCAGCTGCTCCACCCCGCATACGCCGCAGCCGGTACGCCCTGCCAGCGCGCGGCGCTGCTCTTTCAGCGCCATAAAGCGCCGACTGGAAAGCTCGATCTGCACTTCAATACCGTTACAGCCAGGCACCACGTCCAGGCCGAAAATGTCGCCCGGCGCGTCAATAATGCCTTCCGACAGAGAAAAGCCGATGGCGAACGCCTCCAGATCTTTTGGCGTCGTCATCATCACCACATGGGAGATACCGTTGTAAACCAGCGCCACCGGGACTTCATCCGCCAGCCAGTCAGACTGAGGCTGCGTTAAGCTAGCGCGCTGCCATACCAGCGCTTCGCTGATCCCGTCCTGAAATGTTAAATTTTCGCCTGAAGGTTGAGATAGGGATTTCAAGAATGTCTACCCGTCGTTAACAAGAATGTAAATCATGCGCTGCTGAACATCAGGCGCTGCGTGGACCAATTTTGCGCTCTTGCCTCGCGCAGCGCAAAAAAAACACTATACAAATTATGCTGCCATTGCCCGCTGCGCCTGCCCTGTCGCTGTAAATGAGAACGATTCCTTATCCACAATTAACATCGTATTTCATAAGACAACAGGTTTCTTTTTACCTGCTGAAAAAAACGCCACCCCGCTCGCACTCTACCTAAAGAGTGTTAAACAGAATTTAAAAAAGCTTTATTAAGCACTGCCTTATTGACCTTCATCAAATAAGTCCGAAAGAGGACTGCTATTTTGCATAGCTTCGCAATGGAGCTGATTGATAAAGAAGAAAGATAATGCAAATTACCAGACGAAGTTTTTTTAAGATTTGCGCCGGAGGCATGGCAGGGACCAGTGCGGCGTTATTAGGGTTTGCTCCTGAAACGGCTCTGGCCAGCATCCGGGAATATAAGCTGGTTCGCGCCAGAGAAACCCGTAACAACTGTACCTATTGCTCGGTTGGCTGCGGCATGCTGATTTACAGCCTCGGCGACGGCGCTAAAAACGCCCGCTCAGCCATCTACCACATCGAGGGCGATCCCGATCACCCGGTAAGCCGCGGCTCTCTTTGCCCGAAAGGCGCGGGCGTACTCGACTATATTCACAGCGATCAGCGATTAAAATACCCTGAATATCGCGCGCCCGGCAGCGACAAGTGGCAGCGTATCAGCTGGGAGGAGGCGTTCGAACGCATCGCCCGCCTGATGAAGCAGGATCGCGACGCGCACTTCCAGCAGACCAACGCCGCAGGTCTCACGGTCAACCGCTGGCCGACGACCTCCATGTTCTGTTCGTCGGCGGCCAGCAACGAAACCGGCCTGCTCGACCATAAATTCGCCCGTGCGCTGGGTATCGTCGCGCTGGAGAACCAGGCCCGACTGTGCCACGGGCCAACGGTTGCCGCGCTGGCGCCCAGCTTTGGCCGCGGCGCAATGACCAACAACTGGAACGATATTAAAAACGCCAACGTCGTGCTGATCATGGGCGGCAATCCGGCGGAAGCGCATCCGGTCGGCTTTAAATGGGTGATCGAAGCGAAAACCCATAATAACGCGCAGGTAATTGTGGTCGATCCGCGCTTTAACCGTTCGGCATCGGTCGCCGACCTCTATGCGCCGCTGCGTGCGGGCAGCGACGTCACCTTCCTGATGGGCGTCATTAACTATCTGCTGCAACACAACCAGATTCAGCAGCAGTACGTGCGCGCCTTTACCAACGCCGCGCTAATCGTCAGTGAAGGTTACAGCTTCAAAGATGGCCTGTTTAGCGGCTACGATCCGCAAACGCGTCAGTACGATCGCGGCAGCTGGCAGTATGAGCTGGATGAAAAGGGACAGGCGCGCCGCGACGACAGCCTCAGCCACCCGCGCTGCGTGCTGAACCTACTGAAAGTCCATGCCAGCCGCTACACGCCGGAAATGGTAGAGCGTCTGTGCGGCACGCCGCAGGCGACCTTCCTCTCTGTCTGTGAGCAGCTCGCCTCCACCAGCGCCACCAACCGCACCGCCACCATCCTCTACGCGCTGGGCTGGACGCATCACACCAACGGCGCGCAGATTATCCGCACCGCGGCGATGATTCAGCTGCTGCTCGGCAATATCGGCATGCCCGGCGGCGGCATCAACGCGCTGCGCGGCCACTCTAACGTACAGGGCTATACCGATCTCGGCCTGCTGGCGCAGAGCCTGCCGGGCTATCTGCCGCTGCCGTCGGAAAAAACGCCGACGCTGGCGGACTATCTGCAAAAAGCGACGCCCGTCGCGCCGCTGGCGGGACAGGTCAACTACTGGCAGAACACCGATAAATTCTTTGTCAGCCTGATGAAAAGCTTCTATGGCGATAACGCCACGGCGGAAAATCAGTGGGGCTATGACTGGCTGCCTAAGTGGGACAAAAGCTACGACTGCATGGCGCAGGCAGAGATGATGGAACAGGGCGAGATGAACGGGGCCATTATCCAGGGCTTTAACCTGCTGGCCGCTTTCCCGAACAAAAACAAAGCGTGCCGCGCGCTTTCTCGCCTGAAATATATGGTGGTGATCGATCCGCTCAGCACCGAAACCGCCAGCTTCTGGCAGTCGCACGGTGAATTTAACGACGTTGATCCGGCGCAAATCGACACGGAAGTGTTCCGCCTGCCCTCTTCCTGTTTCGCAGAAGAAGATGGTTCAGTCGCTAACTCCTCGCGCTGGCTTCAGTGGCACTGGGCGGCCGCCGAGCCGCCGGGCGAAGCGCTGCACGACGGCAAGATCCTCGGCAACCTCTTTTTACGCCTGCGCGAACTCTATCAAAAAGAGGGCGGCGTCGCGCCAGATCCGCTGATGGCGATGAGCTGGGATTACCGTAACCCCGCCGATCCATCGCCGGAAGAGGTGGCGCAGGAGAGTAACGGCCGCGCATTACAGGACGTCTATGACGCCAGCGGCAAGCTGCTGCTGAAAAAAGGCCAGCAGCTCAGCTCCTTTGCCGAACTGCGTAACGACGGCACCACCGCCAGCGGCTGCTGGATTTATAGCGGCAGCTGGACGCCGCAAGGCAACCAGATGGCGCGCCGCGATAACGCCGACCCGTCAGGTCTGGGCGCGGTGTCCGGCTGGGCCTGGGCCTGGCCCGCCAACCGCCGCATCCTGTATAACCGCGCCTCTGCCGACGAGCAGGGCAAAGCCTGGGATCCAGGCCGTCGCCTGATTGAATGGGACGGGCAGCGCTGGCACGGCATCGACGTTCCTGATTATCCGCTGACCCTTGCGCCGCAGCAGAAAGCCGGACCCTTTATTATGCAGCCCGACGGCATGGGCCATCTGTTCGCGCTCGATAAAATGGCCGATGGTCCTTTCCCTGAGCACTATGAACCGATGGAAAGCCCGCTCGACGCCAACCCGCTGCATCCGCAGCAGAGCCACAGCCCGGTGGCGCGCCTCTTTGCGCGTGACGCCGAAGAGCTGGGCGAGGCGGCCCAGTATCCCTGCGTCGCCACCACCTACTCCATTACCGAGCTGTTCCGCCACTGGACCAAACACGCCCTGCTGAACGCCATTGCGCAGCCAGAGCAGTTCGTCGAGATTGGCGAGGAGCTGGCAGCGGAAAAAGGCATCAAGGCGGGCGACAGCGTCAAAGTGTCATCCCGACGCGGCTATATCAAAGCGAAGGCGGTGGTCACGCGACGGTTGCAGCGCCTCACCATCGACGGCAAGCCGATCGATACCGTCGGCATTCCCTGTCACTGGGGTTTTGAAGGCGCGGCGCGCAAAGGCTTTCTTGCCAATACGCTGACGCCGTCAGTGGGCGATGCCAACTCGCAAACGCCCGAATATAAAGGTTTTTTAGTGAAAATAGAGAAGGCGTAACGGAGAACGGACATGGCTTATCCCACCCAGGACATTATTCGTCGCTCCGCGACCAGTTCACTCACGCCCGCGCCGCAGGCGCGCGACCACAAACAGCAGGTCGCCAAGCTGATTGACGTGACCACCTGTATCGGTTGCAAAGGCTGTCAGGTGGCCTGCTCGGAGTGGAACGATATTCGCGCTGACGTCGGCCATAACATCGGCGTCTATGACAACCCCACCGATCTCGACGCCAAAGCCTGGACGGTCATGCGCTTTTCTGAAACAGAAGAGCATGGCCGTCTGGAGTGGCTGATCCGCAAAGACGGCTGCATGCACTGCGCCGATCCCGGCTGCCTGAAGGCCTGCCCGTCGGCGGGCGCCATCGTGCAGTACGCCAACGGCATCGTCGATTTTCAGTCGGAACACTGTATCGGCTGCGGCTACTGCGTAGCAGGCTGCCCCTTTAACGTGCCGCGCATCAACAAAGAGGACAACCGCGCCTATAAGTGCACGCTCTGTGTCGATCGGGTCAGTGCCGGACAGGAACCGGCCTGCGTAAAAACCTGCCCGACCGGCGCGATTCACTTCGGCACTAAAGAGGAGATGAAACAGCTCGCGGCCGAACGCGTGGCCGAACTGAAGTCGCGCGGCTTTGAAAACGCCGGTCTTTACGATCCGGCAGGCGTCGGCGGCACCCATGTGATGTATGTCTTGCACCATGCCAGTAAGCCGCAGCTTTACCACGGACTACCGGAAAATCCGGGCATCAGCCCCACCGTGACGTTCTGGAAAGGGATCTGGAAGCCACTGGCGGCCGTTGGTTTCGCCGCTACCTTTGCCGCCTCGGTATTTCACTATGTCGGCGTTGGGCCAAACCGCGTAGAAGAACATGAGGAGGAAAAGGAATGAAAAAAGGCGATCGCATCATTCGCTACCGTGCGGCGGAGCGTATTAACCACTGGATTGTCGCCATCTGTTTTATGCTGGCGGCGCTCAGCGGACTGGGTTTTCTTTTTCCCTCGTTTAACTGGCTGATGAATGTGCTGGGCACGCCGCAGCTGGCGCGCATTCTGCACCCCTTTATCGGCGTGACGATGTTTGCGGCCTTTCTGCTGATGTTTTTCCGCTACTGGCATCATAACCTGGTGAATAAAGACGACCTGCTGTGGGCGCGCAATATCCATAAAATTGCCCTCAACGAAGAGGTCGGCGATACTGGCCGCTACAATTTCGGCCAGAAGTGTGTGTTCTGGGCTGCTATTATCAGCTTAATACTGCTGCTGCTTAGCGGTGTGGTCATCTGGCGTCCGTGGTTTGCCGGCGCCTTTAACATCCCGATGATCCGCGCCGCGCTGCTGGTGCACTCCCTTGCCGCCGTGGGCCTGATTGTCGTTATCATGGTGCACATTTATGCGGCGCTGTGGGTCAAAGGCACGCTCACCGCTATGGTTGAAGGCTGGGTGACATCCGCATGGGCGGAGAAACATCATCCCCGCTGGTATCGCGAGCAGCGCAACCGCTCAACACAACAGGAAAAACGCCCCTGATGAGTATTCGCATTATCCCGCAAGACCAGCTGGAGAAAGGCGAAAAAACAACGGCGGATACGATTCCGCCGTTACTTTTTCCCCGGCTGAAGAACCTCTATAGCCGCCGCGCCGCGCGGCTGCGCGAACTGGCGGATAAAAATCCTCTGGGCGACTATCTGCGCTTCGCCGCCAAGATCGCCCAGGCGCAGGAGATCGTCCTGTACGACCATCCGCTGCACCGCGATCTCTACGATCGACTGGTGCAGAGCGCGGCCGAAGGCAAGCCGCCGCTGGATATTCATACGCTGCCGCGCGATGCGCACTGGCAGCGCCTGCTGCACTCGCTTATCGCCGAATTAAAGCCGGAGATGACCGGTCAGGCGCTGGCGGTGCTGGAAAATCTGGAAAAAACCGCCGCTGGCGAACTGGAGACGCTGGCCAGCGCGCTGCTGGCGGGAGAATTTGCGCTGGTCAGCAGCGATAAAGCTCCCTTTATCTGGGCCGCGCTTTCGGTTTACTGGGCGCAGATGGCCGCGCTGATCCCTGGCAAAGCGCGGGCGGAATATGGCGAACAGCGCCAGTTTTGCCCGGTTTGCGCCAGTATGCCGGTGGCGAGCGTGGTGCATCTGGGCACGCAGCAGGGGCTGCGCTACCTGCACTGCAACCTGTGCGAGAGCGAATGGTATGTGGCGCGCAGCAAATGCAGCAACTGCGAACAGACGCGCGATCTGCACTACTGGTCGCTGGACAGCGAACAGGCGGCGATTAAAGCAGAGAGCTGCGGCGACTGCGGCACCTACCTGAAAATGCTTTATCAGGAGAAGGATCCGGCGCTGGAGCCTGTCGCGGACGATCTCGCTTCGCTGGTGCTGGATGCGCGCATGGAGCAGGAAGGCTTCTCACGCAGCAGCCTGAATCCGTTTCTGTTTCCCGATGAGAGCTGATTAACCCTTTGTGATGGCGGAGGAGTGCGATGAAACTGATTGGCAGCTACACCAGCCCTTTTGTGCGGAAAATATCGGTTATCCTGCTGGAAAAAGGCATCGTTTTCGAGTTTGTTAACGATGCGCCCTATAGCCCCGACAGCCACGTCTCTCACTACAATCCGCTGGGTAAAGTGCCGACGCTGATTGATGATAACGATCAGGCCTGGTTCGACTCCTCTATTATCGCGCAGTTTTTAGAACTGCGCGGCAGTGAACCTGCGCTGCTGCCGGACGACCCCTGGCTGGCGCTGCATATTCGCCAGGTTGAACGGCTGGCGGATGGCGTCAGCGACTGCGCCAGCATTATCGTGCGCGAAAAGCTGCGCGCGCCGGAGCAGCAGTCTGCCGAGGTGCTGACGCGCCATCGCGAAAAGATTCTGCGCGGGCTGGATAAGCTGGAGGCGATCGCAGCAGAGGGGAAATGGCTGAACAGCGGCACGCTTAATCTTGCCGATGTCGCGACAGGCTGCATGATCGGCTATATCAACTTCCGTCATGTGGCGCCCAACTGGTGCGTTGACCGTCCGGCGCTGATCAAGCTGGCGGAGAATTTGTTTCAGCGCGAGAGTTTCGCCAGAACCGCGCCGCCGGCCAGCTAAGGCCAGGCTGTCAGCCGCGATAAGCCGCAGCTCGCTTTGATGCGTTACCGGCGAGCGCCAGTAAAAAGGCCGACAGTGCTGTCGGCCTTTTTTTCATTTACTGCCCGGTTACTGCAACAGTGAAATATCCGCCACCTGCAAGAAGAGCGCGCGCAGTTTCGCCAGCAGCGTCAGACGGTTAATGCGCACTTCGGCATCCTCCGCGTTCACCATTACCTTGTCGAAGAAGTTATCTACGGCGGCGCGCAGCTGCGCCAGCTCGATCAGGGCATCCTGATAGCGGCCTTCCGCAAAGTAAGGTTGCAGCTTGTCGTCCAGCGCGGTAACGAAGGTCGCCAGCTGGATCTCTTCGTTCTCTTTCAGCAGCGACGCCTGCACATTTTCGTTCAGGGTTTCCGTCGATTTCGCGAGGATGTTGGAGACGCGCTTGTTGGCTGCCGCCAGCGCCGCCGCTTCGTCCAGCGTGCGGAAGTGCGATACCGCCTTCATGCGCGCGTCAAAGTCGGCAGGACGGGTCGGACGACGCGCCAGCACCGCCTGTAGCGTATCGATGCTGTGGCCTTCTTCCTGATACCAGCTGCGGAAACGGCCCAGCATAAAGTCGATGACGTCGTCGACCACCTGCGCATTGCTCAGCTTGCTGCCGTAGAGACGCACCGCCTCTTCGGTCAGCGTTTGCAGATCGAGCGGCAGATTTTTCTCAACGATAATGCGCAGCACGCCCAGCGCGGCGCGACGCAGCGCAAACGGGTCTTTATCGCCCTTCGGATGCTGACCGATGCCGAAGATCCCTGCCAGGGTGTCCATCTTGTCGGCGATGGCCAGCGCGCAGGCGACCGGGTTCGACGGCAGATCGTCGCCGGCGTAGCGCGGCTGATACTGCTCGTTGAGCGCCACCGCCACGTCTTCGGCTTCGCCGTCGTGACGCGCATAGTGCATCCCCATGACGCCCTGAGTGTCGGTAAACTCGAACACCATGTTGGTCATCAGGTCGCACTTGGAGAGCAGGCCCGCGCGCGTGGCGTGGTTAACGTCAGCGCCGATTTGCGCGGCGATCCAGCCCGCCAGCGCCTGAATACGGTCGGTCTTGTCGCGCAGCGTGCCAAGCTCTTTCTGGAACAGCACGGTTTCAAGGCGCGGCAGATGATCTTCCAGACGCTTCTTGCGGTCGGTGTTAAAGAAAAATTCCGCATCCGCCAGACGCGGGCGCACAACCTTCTCATTACCCGCAATAATCTGCTGCGGATCGCGCGATTCGATATTGGTGACGAAGATGAAGTTCGGCAGCAGCTTGCCCGCGTCGTCATAGACCGGGAAATATTTCTGGTCGCCTTTCATGGTGTAGACCAGCGCTTCCGCAGGCACCTTGAGGAACTTCTCTTCAAAGGTCGCCGTCAGCACCACCGGCCACTCCACCAGCGAGGTCACCTCTTCCAGCAGGCTGTCGCTCAGATCGGCGTTGCCGCCCAGCTGCCGCGCGGCAGCTTCCGCATCGGCTTTGATCTGCGCCTTACGTGCCGCGTAATCGGCGATAACTTTGCCGCGCGTCTCCAGAATAGCAGGATACTGATCGGCGCTGTCGATCGTGAACTCCGGCTCGCCCATAAAGCGATGGCCGCGAATCGTGCGGCCTGATTCAATGCCGAGAATCGTCGCCGGGATCAGCTCTTCACCCAGCAGCAGGGTAACGGTGTGCACCGGACGGACAAACTGCACGTCGCTCGCGCCCCAGCGCATCAGTTTCGGGATGGGCAGCTTGCTGAGCGCGCTGGCGATCATCGCGGGCAGCAGCGACTGGGCGGATTCGCCTTTCACCTGAGCGCGATACACCAGCCATTCCCCTTTGTCGGTACTCAGACGCTCAGCCTGGTCAACCGTGATGCCGTTGCCGCGCGCCCAGCCTTCCGCGGCTTTTGTGGGCTTACCCTCGGCGTCAAAGGCGGCGGCCACGGCCGGACCGCGTTTTTCAACTTCGCGATCGGCCTGCGCTGAACTCAGCGCGTCCACTTTCAGCGCCAGACGACGCGGCGCGGCGTACCAGCGAACGTCGCCGTGAGCCAGACCGGCGCCATCCAGTTCGGCGGTCACCTGGGCGGCAAAAGCTTCAGCCAGGCTACGCAGGGCTTTCGGCGGCAGCTCTTCGGTGCCAATTTCCACCAGAAACGTTTTTTCAGTCATGGCTGCCTCTTACTTGTTGTTATTGCACATCGGGAAGCCCAGCGCCTCGCGGGAGGCGTAGTAGGCTTCAGCCACGGCTTTGGTCAGGGTGCGGATGCGCAGAATATAGCGCTGGCGCTCGGTTACAGAGATCGCCTTGCGCGCATCCAGCAGGTTAAAGCTGTGCGCGGCTTTCAGGATGCGCTCGTAGGCCGGCAGCGGCAGCGGTTTTTCCAGCGCCAGCAGCTGCTGCGCCTCTTTTTCGTACTGCTCGAAGCAGGTAAAGAGGAAATCGACGTCGGCGTATTCGAAGTTGTAGGTCGACTGCTCGACTTCGTTCTGATGGAACACGTCGCCGTAGGTGGTTTTACCCAGCGGGCCGTCGCTCCAGACCAGATCGTAGACGCTGTCGACGCCCTGGATATACATCGCCAGACGCTCCAGGCCGTAGGTGATTTCGCCGGTGACCGGCTTACACTCCAGGCCGCCGACCTGCTGGAAGTAGGTGAACTGGGTGACTTCCATACCGTTAAGCCACACTTCCCAGCCGAGGCCCCACGCGCCCAGCGTCGGGTTTTCCCAGTTATCTTCCACGAAGCGAATATCATGCACGGTGGGATCCATACCCAGTTCTTTCAGCGATCCGAGATACAGCTCCTGAATGTTGTCAGGCGATGGCTTGATGATCACCTGGAACTGGTAGTAGTGCTGTAAGCGGTTCGGGTTTTCGCCGTAGCGTCCGTCGGTGGGACGGCGTGACGGTTGTACGTAAGCTGCGGCAATCGGCTCAGGGCCAAGTGCGCGCAGGCAGGTCATAGGGTGTGAAGTGCCAGCGCCCACTTCCATGTCCAGCGGCTGAACGATGGTGCAGCCCTGACGCGCCCAGTAATCCTGCAATGTCAGGATCAAGCCCTGAAAGGTTTTGGTATCAAACTTTTGCATGATGATTTCGCACGCGAGTCGGGTAGATGAAAAAAGAGTGCGACAGTATACCCTTTGACCGCGCGATGTGCAGCCGGAAATCCAGCGGCCAGACGGCTCCTAAACCTGATGCGAAAGGTTGTTGTGGTCGATGCGACTGTCTACCCTTCTTCGCACCAACGTCATGCGCAAGAGGAACCGATGT
The DNA here is from genome assembly GCF_003813865.1 of Candidatus Pantoea deserta. Taxonomy (GTDB): domain Bacteria; phylum Pseudomonadota; class Gammaproteobacteria; order Enterobacterales; family Enterobacteriaceae; genus Pantoea; species Pantoea deserta. The sequence goes on along the minus strand of NZ_RMVG01000015.1, from coordinate 87,159 downwards.
CGCAAAAGATTTGCTGGATCGACAATTTACGCGCGGTCGCCTGTTTGATGGTGATCGTGATCCATACCACCACCTGGTATATCACCGGTCCTCTGGCGGTGACGGGGCACTGGTGGGACATTGCCAACCTGCTGAACTCCGCGTCGCGCGTCTGCGTGCCGCTCTTTTTTATGATTTCAGGCTACCTGTTCTTCGGCGAGCGCAGCGCGCAGCCGCGCCATCTGCTGCGGCTGGTGCTGTGCCTGCTGTTCTATAGCGCGGTGGCGCTGGCCTATATTACCTGGCTGACGCCCATCAGCGAGGGACGCTCGCTGCTGAAAATGCTTCAGAAGCCGGTGTTCTATCATCTGTGGTTTTTCTTCGCGCTCATCGGCATCTATCTGTTGTCGCCGCTGATTCAGGTGAAGAGCGTGCAGCCGCGCTATGTGGCGCTGCTGGTGCTGGTGCTGGCGGTGCTGGCTAATCCCAACACCGTCGATCAGGCGGTCGGGCCGTTTCACTGGCTGCCGGTTAATCTCTACGTCAGCGGCGACAGTATTTACTATCTGCTGTATGCCCTGCTGGGTCGCGCCATCGGCACCATGGAGACACAGAAGCGCGGCGTGACGCCGCTGGCGGCCGGGCTGTTTGCCGCCTGCGTCATCGGCATCACGCTCGGCACCAAACAGGCGCTCATCGTTAACGGCGCGTTCAACGACCGCTGGTATCTCTACTGCGGTCCGCTGGTGTTTATTGCCGCCATCAGCCTGCTGGTGCTGTTCAAGAACGCGCTGAACAGCCGCACCCTGCCGGTACTGGGCACTCTTTCACGCTATTCCCTGCCGATTTATGGCTTTCACGCGCTGTTTATCCACTTCCTGCGCACGCGCCATTACGACGATATGTCACGGCCGCTGCTGGATCTGCCCTGGGTATTCGGCGTGACGCTGGCGGGCAGCCTGCTGCTGGCGATGGGGTTGCAGCGTCTTGATAAACGTCACTGGGTAAGCTGATCGCGCCAGCGATCGCGGGCGCGTCGTAGCTGACGCGCCGAGGAGAAGCCTGCGGCCAGCGCCGCTTTTTCCGCCCCTTCGCCCTGCTGCTGGCGCTGACGCGCAATGCCCAGCCGCAGCTGCTCGTGGTATTCGCGCACGCTGATGCTCAGATGCTGGCGGAACAGGCGCGCCAGATGCCGTCCGCTGACGTGAACCTGCGCGGCGAGGTCATCCAGCGACCAGTCATGCTCAGGATGGGCGATCATCACGTCTTGCGCGCGGTGAATCGCCGGATGCAGATGATTACGGTAGCGCAGCCAGGGGGAAAGCTGAGGATCGTCGCCGGAACGGCGGAACCACACCACCATGTCGCGCGCCACCTGCAGCGCCGCCTGCGCGCCGCACAGCCGGTTGATCAGGTGCAGCGAGAGGTCAATCCCGGCGGTAATGCCTGCGCTGGTCCAGATATTGCCGTCGTCGACGAAGACGCGGTTTTCTTTTATCAGCGCCGCCGGCGCGGCGGCTTTCAGGCGCAGCAGAACATCGTGATGGGTGGTGCACTGCACGCCGTCGAGCAAACCGGCCTGCGCCGCCAGCAGCGCGCCGGAGCAGACGCAGATCAGGGTGAGCTGCTGCGCGCGCAGCAGCGGCCGCTGGCGTTGCAGCCAGCGGCGCGCGATGTCAGCCTGTTCCGTGCTGAACCAGACGGTCGAGTCGCTGACGCCCGGCACCACCAGCAGGCTGTCGGGCGGCAGCGTTTCCGGCAGGGGTTCGATGTCGGCGATGGTCATTTGCGTAGAACTCAGCACAGATGCCTGCGGACCAATGTAGCGCAGCGCGAAGCGGTCTCCCGCCAGCCGCAGCGTCTCGGCCGGCCCGGTCAGATCGAGCGCCATCACGCCGGGCAAGGTAAGAAACAGAACGTTTTGCGCCATCGCGCCACTCCTTTAGATCAGACGCGTGCCAGACACGCTTCCACGCTGACCACCTCGGCAAAGCGGTTGACCAGTACCGTCTCAGTGCGGTGGATCAGTTCGGCGCTGCTGAGCGTGACGCCGTTGTGCGTCATCGGAAAAGTCAGCGTCGCTTCAGAGACAAACAGTACCTTAAAACCCAAATCGGACGCCACGCGCGCGGTGGTTTCGCAGCACTGTTCGGTGCGGATGCCGCTGATAATCAGGGTATCGATCGCCTGCGCCTGCAGCCAGGGCAGCAGTCCGGATTCGGTCAGCGCATTGTGCACGCGCTTCTGCACGCTCAGGGTTGCCTGATGCTGCAAGAAATCCATGCGTTTCACCCAGCCGGAGTCCAGTGAAAAGGGTCCCTGCTCTGCGACATGAAACACATCGATCACCGGAATCGCTTTCGCCTGGCAGCCCTCGATCAGCGCGCTGATGTTGCGCTGAAACGCCGGAACGTCCTCATCCTGCCAGAAATCACGGTGTAAAAACGACTGCTGAACATCGATAACCAATAACGCTGCCTGTGCCATTTTCGGCCTCCTGATAATTAAGTTCAGGCCCATAATGACGGGCCTGAAGCCAGGTAAGAAGGCCAAATCAGGACAAGATGGTGACAGTAGCGGACAAGCTTACTGCATCAGCGGCGCAAGCTGCGTATAGAGACGAGCAAAGGTCTCGCGCAAGGGCTGATAGCGCTGGTAGCGGGCGGCATCAGGCTGATGGCGCTGGACGCGCGTTAAGGCGGGCATCGCCGCCTGCGCATCGATTGCCAGCTGCGCCAGCCGCGCCGCGCCCAGCGCCGGACCGACTTCACCGCCCTGACAGTAATCGAGCGTCTGTCCGCTGATGTCGGCCAGCATCTGCCGCCAGAGCGCGCTGCGCGCGCCGCCGCCGATCAGCATAATGCTGGAGGGCGTTACGCCGCACTCGTGCACCGCATCCATGCCCTGCGCCAGCGCATAGCCGACGCCCTCCAGCACCGCCCGCGCCAGTTCAGGCCGGCGATGCTGATGCGTCAGGCCGAAGAACGCGCCTGTCGCCTGCGGGTTATTGTGCGGCGTGCGCTCACCAGAGAGATAGGGCAGAAACCACAGCGGCGTCGCGCTTTCGTCCGCGCGTTCCGCTTCCGCCAGCAGCTGCGGCACATCGGCGCAGCCGGTCAGTTCGGCTGCCCAGTCGAGGCAGGCCGCCGCGCTGAGGATCACCGACATCAGATGCCAGCGCTGCGGCAGCGCGTGGCAGAAGCTGTGCACCGCGCGCTGCGGATTACTGAGGTAGCCATCGCTGACCACAAAATAGACGCCAGAGGTGCCAAGCGACAGCATCCCCTGGCCCGGTTCCGTCATCCCAACGCCTACTGCGCCCGCAGCGTTATCGCCGCCGCCCGCCACCAGCGGCACCGGCGACAGCCCCCAGCGTTGCGCGATGTCGCGGCTGAGCGTCCCCGTGACGGCGTTGCCCTCAAACAGCTGCGGCATCTGCTCGCGCGTCAGACCGCAGGCGGCCAGCATGACGTCGCTCCAGTCGCGGCGCGCCACATCCAGCCACATCGTGCCTGACGCATCGGACATATCGCTGGCAAAGTCCCCGCTTAGCCGCCAGCGCAGATAATCTTTCGGCAGCAGCACCTTCGCCACCTGACGAAAAATGTCCGGCTCATGCTGCCGCACCCACAGTAGCTTGGGCGCAGTAAAGCCAGGCATCGTCAGGTTGCCGGTAATCTGGCGCGACTCAGGCACGCGCCGCTCCAGCTCGCGGCACTGCTCGCCGCTGCGCCCGTCGTTCCATAACATGGCCGGACGCAGCACGCGGTGCGCGCTGTCGAGCAGCGTTGCGCCATGCATCTGCCCGCTCAGGCCAATGGCTTTTACCTCGCTCAGGGTATGCTGCTGCGCCAGCGTCTGCATCGCCCGATCGGTCGCCAGCCACCAGCTTTCGGGATCCTGCTCGCTCCAGAGCGCGCGCGGGCGCGACACCTGCAACGGCGCGCTGGTCACCGCCGCGACCTCACCCTGCGCATCCAGCAGCGCCACTTTCACTCCGGACGTGCCTAAATCGATCCCGATATACATGCCTTGCTCCGATTGTCTCAGAAGTTAAAAAGATAGTGGTTTACCAGGTTCTCCAGCTGCTCCTGGCGGCCGCTGCGATGCTGCGGATTAAACTGCTGTTGCTGAGCATGCGCCGCCAGCGAGGCGAGGGAAAACTCGCCTTTCAAAATTTGCTGGCCGAACTCACCATTCCAGCCGCTGTAGCGCTGCGCCACGCGCTGATCCAGCTCGCCCGCCTCAACCATGCGCGCCGCCACCTTCAGCGCCAGCGCCATCGTGTCCATCGCGCCGATATGGCCGTAAAACAGATCGTATTTATCGGTGCTCTGGCGGCGTACTTTGGCGTCGAAGTTCAGGCCGCCGGTGGTAAAGCCGCCCGCTTTGATGATCTCATACAGCACCAGCGCATTCTCTTCGACGCTGATCGGGAACTGATCGGTATCCCAGCCGCACTGGCTGTCGCCCCGGTTAGCATCCACCGAGCCAAAAATACCCAGCGCGATAGCGGTGGCGATCTCATGATGAAACGAATGACCCGCCAGAGTGGCGTGGTTCGCCTCGACGTTGACCTTAATCTCTTTTTCCAGGCCGAACTGCTTCAGAAAGCCATACACCGTCGCCACATCATAATCATACTGATGTTTGGTTGGCTCCTGCGGTTTCGGCTCGATCAGCAGCGTGCCCTGGAAACCAATCTTATGCTTGTGCTCTACCACCATCTGCATAAAGCGGCCAATCTGCTCGCGCTCCTGGCGCAGATCGGTATTCAGCAGGGTTTCATACCCTTCGCGACCGCCCCACAGCACGTAGTTTTCCCCGCCCAGCGTCTGCGTCGCCTGCATGGCGCTGCACACCTGAGTCGCCGCCCAGGCGAAAACCTCTGGATCGGGGCTGGTTGCCGCGCCTGCGCCATAGCGCGGATGGGTAAAGCAGTTGGCGGTGCCCCACAACAGCTTCACGCCGCTCTCCTGCTGCTTCTCCAGCAGCTTGTCGGTCATAACGGCGAAATTTTCCTGATAGCTGCGCAGCGAATCCCCTTCCGGCGCAACGTCCACGTCGTGGAAGCAGTAGTAGGGCACGTTCAGCTTGTGGAAAAACTCAAAGGCCACGTCGGCCTTCAGCTTCGCCAGCTGTAGCGCGTCGCCGCTCTTTTGCCAGGGGCGATCGAACGCGCCGACGCCGAACATATCCGCGCCGTTCCAGCAGAAGGTGTGCCAGTAGCAGGCGGCGAAGCGCAGGTGTTCGGCCATGGTTTTGCCGAGGATAACCTCATCAGGATTGTAATGGCGGAAGGCCAGTGGATTGGTACTCTTTACCCCTTCAAAACGAACGCGTTCGATCTGGTCGAAATAGGCGTGCATGTTTCGCTCCTCAGCGTGAAATCCGGACAGTGGGCCGTGTGCCTTTATATTGCTTGCGCGTTTTCCGCCGGCTCAATTACGAAATTTCACACCCTGTTTAAGATAATTAATATTTGTGCTGCCGCTCGCAAATTAATAAAGACAACCGCAGAAATTCCGATTGTCTTTTCCTAAAAACGTCAAATTTCGATCGCGCTCATAAAATCGCAAATAAACCAAAAAACGTAATCGCCGGATAAAAATCAGTAATTGATGTTGCCTGAATATCAGGTCAACAATTCATCCGCCTGGTTCATAGCGATAACGACAACAGCCTCTACCTACAGGATGAATACCATGAAAATGAAACTTACGCTGTTAGCCGCCTGCGCCGCGCTGGCGCTGTTCAGTCATGCCGGTGTAGCGAAAGAAGTGAAGATCGGTATGGCCATTGACGACCTGCGCCTGGAGCGCTGGCAGAAAGACCGCGACATTTTCGTTAAGCAGGCGGAATCACAGGGCGCGAAAGTCTTTGTGCAGTCGGCCAACGGCAATGAAGAGACGCAGATGTCGCAAATTGAAAATATGATCAATCGCGGCGTCGATGTGCTGGTGATCATTCCCTATAACGGCCAGGTGTTAAGTAATGTCGTCGCCGAAGCGAAACGCGAAGGCATTAAAGTGCTGGCCTATGACCGCATGATTAATAACGCCGACATCGATTTCTATATCTCTTTTGATAATGAAAAAGTCGGCGAGCTTCAGGCGGAAAGTATTGTTAAGCAGGTGCCTAAAGGAAACTATTTTCTGATGGGCGGCTCGCCGGTCGATAATAACGCGCACCTGTTTCGCGCGGGTCAGATGAAGGTATTAAAACCCCTTATCGACAACGGCAGTATTAAAGTGGTCGGCGACCAGTGGGTTGACGCCTGGCTGCCGGAAAACGCGCTGAAAATCATGGAAAACGCCCTGACCGCCAACAGCAATCATATCGACGCGGTGGTCGCCTCCAACGACGCCACCGCAGGCGGCGCCATTCAGGCGCTGAGCGCCCAGGGCCTGGCGGGTAAAGTCGCCATCTCCGGCCAGGACGCCGATCTTGCCGCCATTAAGCGCATCATGAACGGCACCCAGACCATGACCGTCTATAAGCCGATAACCAAACTCGCCACCGAAGCGGCCAATATCGCGATCGAACTGGGCAACGACAAGACGCCCGCCAGCAACGGCAAGCTGAATAACGGCCTGAAAGACGTGCCCTCTCGTCTGCTGACGCCGATTCAGGTCAATAAAGACAATATCGAAAGCACCGTGGTGAAAGACGGCTTCCATAAACAGAGCGAACTCTGAGCGCGCCTGGCGCGAAAAGGAGAGACCGATGCTGCTGGAAATGAACAACATCACCAAGCGTTTCGGCGCGGTGAAAGCGCTGGATAACGTTAGCCTGCGGCTGGAGAGCGGCGAGGTCATGTCGCTGTGCGGCGAAAACGGCTCAGGTAAATCCACGCTGATGAAAATCCTGTGCGGGCTTTACCCTCACGGCGACTTTGAAGGCCAGATCTACTTTGCCGGTGACGAGATTCAGGCGCAGACCATCCGCGACACCGAACGCAAGGGGATTGTGATCATTCACCAGGAGCTGGCGCTGGTGCGGCAGTTGACGGTAATGGAAAACATTTTTCTCGGCGCGGAGCTGGGCCGCTTCGGCATTGTCGATGACGAAACCATGACGCTGCGCTGTCAGCAGCTGCTGGCGCGGGTGAAGCTGAATGTCTCGCCCCATACCCGCGTCGGCGATCTCGGCCTGGGCCAGCAGCAGCTGGTAGAGATCGCCCGCGCGCTGAATAAACAGGTGCGGCTGCTGATCCTGGATGAGCCGACGTCATCGCTGACCGAGCGGGAAACCGAGGTGCTGCTGAGCATTATTCATAACCTGCGCGATCACGGCATCGCCTGCATCTATATTTCGCACAAGCTGAACGAGGTGAAAGCGATTTCCGACACCATTTGCGTCATTCGCGACGGCAAGCCGATTGCAACCCGACCGGCTGCCGGGCTTAGCGAGGACGACATCATCACCATGATGGTCGGGCGCGAGCTGACGGCGCTCTATCCGCATCAGCGGCACGCCATCGGCGAGACGGTGCTGCGGGTGGAAAATCTCACCGCCTGGCATCCGGTCAATCGCCACGTGCGGCGCGTTAACGACGTCTCCTTTAGCCTGAAGCGCGGCGAGATCCTCGGCATCGCCGGACTGGTCGGCGCGGGCCGAACCGAAACGGTGCAGTGTCTGTTTGGCGTCTGGCCTGGGCGCTGGCAGGGCGACATCTGGATCAACGGTAAAAAGGTGCAAATCAACGACTGCCAGCAGGCAATCGCGCAGGGTATTGCGATGGTGCCGGAAGACCGCAAGAAAGACGGCATCGTGCCATTAATGAGCGTCGGCAAAAATATCACCCTGGCGGCGCTGGACCAGTTCAGCCACCGCTTTGCTCCGCTGGATGAGACGCGCGAGCAGCACACCATCAACGCGTCAATCGCCCGACTGCGCGTGAAAACCTCGTCGCCGGAGCTGGCCATTGGCCGACTGAGCGGCGGCAACCAGCAAAAGGCGATCCTCGCGAAATGTCTGCTGCTGAATCCGCAAATTTTAATCCTCGATGAGCCGACGCGCGGCATCGACGTCGGCGCGCGGCAAGAGATCTATCTGCTGATCAACAGCCTGGTGCAGCAGGGGATCGCGGTGATCGTCATCTCGTCCGAACTGCCTGAAGTGCTGGGCCTGAGCGATCGCGTGCTGGTCATGCATGAAGGACGGATCAAAGCCGATCTGATTAACGACAACCTGACTCAGGAGCAAGTGATGGAAGCGGCCCTGCGGAGTGAACATTATGCTTAAAACCGAAAGTCGTCAGGGCGCGCTGCCGGGCGCGCCGTCGCCGGGAAAATTCTCGCTGCCTAATCTTCAGGTGCTGGTGATGCTGGGCGCTATCCTGGTTATCGCTCTGTTCTTTACCTGGACCACCGACGGCGCCTGGCTCAGCGCGCGTAACCTTTCTAACCTGCTGCGCCAGACGGCGATTACCGGGATTCTGGCGGTCGGCATGGTGTTTGTCATTATTTCGGCGGAGATCGATCTGTCGGTCGGCTCCATGATGGGGCTGCTCGGCGGGGCGGCGGCGATTTTTGATGTCTGGCTCGGCTGGCCGCTGCCGCTGACTATCGCGGTCACGCTGCTGATGGGTCTGCTGCTGGGCACCTGGAACGGCTGGTGGGTCGCCTATCGCAAAGTGCCGTCGTTTATCGTCACTCTGGCCGGCATGCTGGCGTTTCGCGGCATTCTGGTCGGCATCACCAACGGCACTACGGTCGCGCCGACCACGCCTGCCATGTCGCAGATCGGACAGAGCTATCTCGCTGACGGCGTCGGCTTCGGCTTCGGCATCGCCGGCCTGGCGCTGTTTATGCTGTGGCAGTGGCGTCTGCGCCTGCGTCGTCAGCAGCTTGGGCTGAGCCAGTCCACCGCCAGCGGCACCGTGGCGCGCCAGGCGATTACGGCGGTGCTGGTGCTGGGCGCGATCTGGCTGCTGAACGATTATCGCGGCGTGCCCACGCCGGTGCTGCTGCTGGCGCTGCTGCTGCTGGGCGGCATGTTTATGGCGACGCGTACCGCCTTTGGTCGCCGCATTTATGCCATCGGCGGCAACCTCGACGCGGCGCGACTGTCGGGCATTAACGTCGCGCGCACCAAACTGGCGGTGTTCGCCATCAACGGCGTGATGGTGGCGATTGCCGGTCTTATCCTCAGCTCGCGCCTCGGCGCAGGTTCGCCGTCGGCAGGCAATATTGCCGAGCTGGACGCCATTGCCGCCTGCGTGATCGGCGGCACCAGCCTGGCCGGCGGCGTCGGGTCGGTGGCGGGCGCGGTGATGGGAGCCTTTATCATGGCCTCGCTGGACAACGGCATGAGCATGATGGACGTGCCTACCTTCTGGCAGTACATCGTCAAAGGGACCATTCTGCTGCTGGCGGTGTGGATGGATACCGCGACGCGCCGTCGGGTGTAATCGCGTCGGCGATCACAACGTGGCGCAAACAATTTCTGCTGTACATCTGGCCGTGCTATGCATTGCGCTGGGATTCAGGAGAGCGCGCCACTATGCATGAAAAACGCTATCGCATTACGTTGCTGTTCAATGCCAATAAGGTGTATGACCGTCAGGTCGTCGAGGGCGTCGGCGAATATTTACAGGCGTCGCAGACCGACTGGGATATTTTTATCGAGGAGGATTTTCGCTGCCGTATCGAAAATATCCGTGAATGGCTGGGCGACGGCGTGATCGCCGACTATGACGACAGCTCAATCGAACAGCTGCTGGCGAACGTTAAGGTGCCGATTGTGGGCGTCGGCGGCTCCTATCATCGCCAGCAGGATTATCCGTCGGTGCACTATATCGCCACGGACAATGCGGCGCTGGTGGAGAGCGCCTTTCTTCATCTTAAGGAAAAAGGCATTAACCGCTTTGCCTTTTACGGGCTGCCCGCCTCCAGCGGCAAGCGCTGGGCGCAGGAGCGCGAATACGCGTTTCGTCAGCTGGTGCAGCGCGAACGCTATCAGGGCGTGGTCTATCAGGGCATGAATACCGCGCCGGAAAACTGGCAGCACGCGCAGAACCGGCTGGCCGACTGGCTGCAAACCCTGCCGCCGCAGACTGGCATTATCGCCGTCACCGACGCCCGCGCGCGCCATCTGCTACAGGCCTGCGAGCATCTTAAAATTCCGGTGCCGGAAAAGCTGAGCGTGATTGGCATCGATAACGAAGAGCTGACGCGCTATCTGTCGCGCGTGGCGCTCTCTTCCGTAGCGCAAGGCTCGCGGCAGATGGGCTACCAGGCCGCTAAGCTGCTGCACCGCCTGCTGGATAAACAGCCGCTGCCGCTACAGCGTATTCTGGTGCCCCCGGTCAAGGTTATCGCTCGCCGCTCAACTGATTTCCGCTCGCTGCGCGATCCGGCCGTGATTCAGGCGATGCACTACATTCGCTTCAACGCCTGTAAGGGCATCAAGGTGGAGCAGGTGCTGGACGCTATCGGCATGTCGCGATCTAATCTGGAGAAGCGCTTTCGCGACGAGACCGGCGATACCATTCACGCCATGATCCATCGCGAAAAGCTGGAAAAGGCGCGCGAGCTGCTGACCTCTTCCTCTCTGAATATTAATGAAATCTCCCAGATGTGCGGCTACCCGTCGCTGCAATATTTTTATTCGGTATTTAAAAAGAGCTATGCCAAAACGCCAAAGGAGTATCGCCAGCACCATGGTGAAAACGTATTATAAATGGCTGCCGGTTTTCGCCATACACAGGCGCGCGCTGCTTTTTTCTTCTGCTCCGGCGCGCCGCGCGACGCCACCTCGCCGTTTATGCTCCAGCGCGTAGTGTCTGAAGCTCTCTGGCTCCCGCCCCGCCGTTAATCCTGACGCTGTTCAAACTGTTCTATCACCGCCAGCGACAGCCCCACCGCCGGATCGAGACGCGTCTGGAGAAAATGCAGCGCGGTATGCTGGAACGTAAACGCGGGCGTGCTGGACTCAATACGTTTCCGTACCGTATCGCAAAACAGAGAGTGCACATTCCAGGGCGCATCGACGATCACGCTGGCAGGGTTAAGCAGCAGGACGATGGGTCCAAGCGCTTTCGCCAGAAACCCGCCCGCCAGCTGCATCACCTCATCAACCACTTTCGGCGCCTCATTGCGCGTCTGCCAGCTTAAACCGGGACGCCGCTGCGCCAGCTGCTGCTCTATGGCGGGCTTACTGATCAGCGCCTCAATGCAGCCCTGCCGCCCGCAGCGACAGCGCGGCCCGTCCGGCTGAACCACAAGATGTCCCGCTTCACCCGCCGTCCAGCTGTTGCCGGTGACCACTTCGCCCTGCTGCACCAGCGCGCCGCCCATTCCCTCCGAGATGCGCACATAGAAATGGCTGCTTCCCGTATCGAGTCCCAGCTGCTGTACCGCCAGCAGCGCCGAGGCTTTGACGTTGTTCATAACGCGCAGCGGCAGGTTAACTTTTTGCCGCACCGGGGTGAGCAGATCAACATCCTGCCAGCCGAGATGCGTCGAAAGGTGCATCCAGCCGCGCTGCGGATCGACGATGCCGGGAAATCCCAGTCCAATGCCCAGCAGCTGCGGATGTTTCTCTGCCAGTTCGTGACACAGGTTTGCCACCTCTTCCAGCAAGACGCGTGGGTTTGAGGTATCGGTGCGCCGCGTCTGCTCAACTATCACCTGGGAAAAGTAATCGCAAACGCGCCAGTAAATGACGTTGCGCTCCACCATCACCCCCGCGCTTTTCAGCCGGTCAGGCAACAGGGCGATCTCAATTTTGGGGCGCCCGGCGGCGGCTACGCTGACCGGCCCCAGTTCCTGTACCAGCGCCTGTTCCAGCAGCTCATCGACAATCAGCGAAACCGTATTTTTGCTGAGCGACAAGATGCGGGCTAAATCCTGACGCGAGGTGACGCGCAACCGACGTAGCTGCGTCATAACTCGCTTTTGATTATTAAGTCTGAGTAGTGCAGGACCTTTGCTCATGTTTCTCATGGCGCTCACCTGACAGAATGTACGTCTTTCAGTGTAACAGCGCCGGGACAGGCGTCATCCGGCACTTTTGCGCGCTGTTTCACACAAGTTAACGCCCAGTCCGACGAAGGCGAAAAAAAACCGGGCCAGGCCCGGTTTCTCTGCGCTAAGCGCTTAATATTCGTCACCGCGCACGCGGCTGCGGTAACTTTCCCAGTCGAAGCGCACCCACATACTGTTGCCCAGGCGCATACGATCCATCACGCGTTCGCCCAGCAGGGTGTTCATGCCTGCCGGATCGAGGTTCGACAGCATGCCGGTCGGACGCTTCGATGAAGAGCGGCGATCGACAATCTGATTGATAATCACCTTTTCGTAGCGCGATTCGCTCTGCATGCCAATTTCGTCAATCACCAGTAGATCGACGGTGCTGAGATCCTGCAACAGGCGCTCTTCGGTAATATCGCTGCCGCCGCTAAAGGTGCCCTTCATGCTGGACATTAAATCGGCCACGGTGACGATCAGCACGCTCTTGCCGCGCAGGATCAGGTCATTGCCGATGGCCGCCGCCAGATGATTTTTGCCGGTGCCGGGACGGCCGGAGAAGACAAAACTGGCGATGCTGCCTTCGAATTCGTTGGCATACTGGCGCGCCATCGCCAGCGCCCGGCGCTGCCCTTCATTCTCAACGCGGTAGTTGTCGAACGAGCAGTTCATATGCAGCTCGCGAATGCCGGACCGTCCCATCACGCGCTGCATCTTCATGGCGCGGTTTTCACGCACGATAGATTCCGAGCGCAGGCGGCCCTGCTCCTGATTCCACGCCAGCAGCTCTTCACCGCTGGTGAATTTCGGCTTCACGTTGGCGGGCATCATTTTTTTCAGACGGCTGAACAGATCGGTCGGCGTTTTCATTACTCACCTCGAAACCCATCGGGAATGTTGTAATCAGTATTGCTGATTTGCGTGATGTCGCGTTTTGGCTGTCCGCCGCTGGCGGCGCGGTTCATCTGCACGCTGCGCGCCAGCTTCTGCTGCCACTGAACGTGGTGGAACAGACGGCCTTCCGCCTGCCAGTAGGCGACAAAGGCGGCCAGCTCGGCGGGCGTCACCGGCTCGCTCAGCGCCACGCCCCAGATCGCCGCCTGGCGCTGGAAGTCGGCATCGGGCTGCCAGCCTGCATACATCGCGAATTTACCCGCCGGCGTCGGCAGCGTGGCGGGCAGGTCGTCATATAAGCTGTCGTCCAGCGTAACGTCGCTGGGCTGCTGCGCGGCGGCTTCCAGCGCCAGCAGATGGGCCAGCCGCTCAGGCGTCACGGCATACAGCACCGGCGCATAGTTATCCAGTACTGCCAGCGTGCCGTTTTCCGCCTGTTGCAGCGCCTGGCGCGGATCCTGACAAAAGGTATCCAGACCAATAAGCGTAGAAGTAAGAATTTTGACTGACATGATGAAACCTGACGTTGGCCTGCGCGTTGCGCCGACAGAGCGTCGGCGCACAAGCCTTTATTGTACCTTTTTTAGCGTCGGGGATCGCCAAAAAAGCGAAGGTTACGAAGACCAGGAGACCGGTTCTGGCGAGAGAGAAGCGTGCTGCTGCGCTGCTGCGGTCGCCGCTGCGCGCTCAGGGCGCGTTTGCCACAGATAGCGCACCGAGGCGAGCCAGCAAATACTGTAGCCCAGCAGCTCGGTGCCCTCTTCCGCCATGTTTTTCACCACGCGGTTGTAGCCATCCAGCATCAGGTGCTGCCACAGCTGATGCATTCCGAACAAACGCGAAAACACCAGCACCACCAGCAGACCGCTGGCGGTCATCAGCCAGCTGCGATCTATTACAAAACCAACCAGACCATCCAGCGTGCCGCGTGGAGAACGCAGCGCCAGCGCCAGACAGGCGGCGGCGGTCGCCAGCGCGAACCACAGCCAGCAGCCCTGCTCGATGGCATCAAACAGGAAATCCAGTTCGCGGATCAGCATACAGCTGTAAAAGCCGCCGATCAGGATCAGCGCGCCGCGCTGGGCTGGACGAGAACGCGCCGACCAGAAGAATATCAGCGCAATGGAAGCCAGCATCACCTCCTGTAACGTCTCCGTCAGCGAGGTTTCATGCATGGCGTCGTTCATCCAGTTTACGTCGATATAGATGGCCGACATCATGACCACAAGGAACAGTGTTGCAAAGAGAAAAGCCGCGCCTTCACGGCCAAGGATTAAAATTTGTTCGCGCATATTATTACCACTATTATGATTAGCGCGCTTATTATATGGCGTAACTTATCCGCCCTTTCTCATTTTATGCCCCTGTTAAAAACTGGCGCTGACGCCGAGACTGTAAATAAACTGCTCGCCGCTGTTCAGCCCGTCGCTCTGTGAAAAAGCGGCGAACGCCGCCATCTTCTTATTCAGGGGAATTTGCGCCCCGACGCTGACGTCCATCCCGCTCTCCTGACGCATGGGCGCGTCATCCGGCAGACGGTCGCGCGCTTCGCCGCTCAGGCTATCGCCTGGCTGATAGCGGTAACTGAGCTGCGCATAAGGCGCGACCCAGCCCAGCTGGGAATCCACGCGCCAGCCCAGCATCGCTACTCCGTCGCGGCTAATGTCACACTGCTCACAGTGGAGCGGCGCAGGCACCGCCGCATACTGGGCAACTGGCCCGGTGGTCAGCGAATCGCCCAGCGGCATTTCCCAGCCGATGCTGTAGCGCGGACCGGGCAGTACAGGCTCTACGCGCAGCGTAAAGGTCGCCTGCGACGAGTTGAGCGCCGCATCGAGAAAATTTTTCTGATCGTCGTCGCCAGTAATCAAATGATTGCGGGAAATTTTTTCCGCAAGAATAGTGTCGTAGTCGGGCCGACTGTCTGCGCCGTTGTCACCTGATGACAAGGTCCCGCTGTTCCAGGCTAAGGCAGGCGTTGTAAAGCAAAAAAGCCACGCACTGCTCAGCCCCAACGCCGCAAGGCGAAGGCTAGCACACTCTCTTTTCTGCAACATAGGAGGCTCCAGACGAGGCTGAAGGAGATAACTGGCGTTTTAAGTCGGTGTTTTATCACGCCTGCTGTATAACTATTAACCGACTGTACGTAAGATCAAGCCTCACCGCTAAATTTTCTCATTATAAGGATATTGCTCATGCAACGATGCGGCTGGGTTACTCAAGACCCGCTTTACCTGGCATACCACGACCGCGAATGGGGTCTTGCGCAGACAAACAAGCAGGCGCTGTTTGAAATGCTCTGCCTGGAGGGTCAGCAGGCAGGACTGTCCTGGATTACTGTGCTAAAAAAACGCGAAAATTACCGTCGCGCTTTTCACCATTTCGATCCCCAGAAGGTGGGCCTGATGGATGAGCAGGATCTGGCGCGCCTGCTGCTGGATAGCGGTCTGATTCGTCATCGAGGCAAGCTGGCGGCGATCATCACCAACGCGCGCGCGTACCTGGCGATGGAGGCGAAAGGTGAGGATTTTGCCCGCTTCGTATGGAGTTATGTCGATAACGAGCCGGTTATCCACCATTTTGCCCACTATAAAGAGGCACCAACGACCTCAGAAGCGGCCATAGCGCTGTCGAAAGCCCTGAAGAAACGTGGTTTTAAATTCGTCGGCCCAACAATTTGCTACTCCTTTATGCAGGCCTGCGGGCTTATCAGCGATCATCAGACCAACTGTTTTTGCCATCCTGACAACCTTTTATCGTCAACCCCGACAAAATAAGAGTTTCCCTCACCCTTTCTCTGACATTAAGCGGCATAATCGAGCCGCTTTAAAGACTTAATGTCTTTGTTTGATTTAGGGAACCCGCATGTACAAAAAAACACTTACGATTTGCCTGTTACTGAGCGGCAGCCTGGCGCTGTCAGGTTGTACCGTTAACCCATACACCAACGAATCGCAGGCCGGTAAATCCGGCATCGGCGCAGGCGTCGGCGCGCTGGTAGGCGCGGGCGTTGGCGTGCTCTCCTCCTCGAAAAAAGATCGCGGTAAAGGCGCGCTGATCGGCGCAGCCTCCGGCGCCGCGCTGGGCGGCGGCATCGGCTACTACATGGATGTGCAGGAAGCGAAACTGCGCGAAAAGATGCGCGGCACCGGCGTCAGCGTGACGCGTCAGGGCGATAACATCGTGCTGAATATGCCGAACAACGTGACCTTCGACTCCAGCAGCAGCAGCCTGAAAGCCGAGGGCGCAAACACCCTTACCGGCGTGGCAATGGTGCTGAAAGAGTATCCGAAAACCGCGGTAAACGTGGTGGGTTACACCGACAGCACCGGCACGCGCGCGCTGAATATGCGTCTGTCGCAGCAGCGCGCGGAGAGCGTGGCCAGCTCGCTGATCACTCAGGGCGTGGCGGCCAGTCGCCTGCGTACTCAGGGCCTGGGACCGGATAATCCGATCGCTACCAACAGCACTGAGGCAGGCAAAGCGCAAAACCGTCGCGTAGAAATAACGCTTAGCCCTCTCAGCTGATGCGAAAACGCCCCGGTTCGGGGCGTTTTCCAGCAGCACATCAGTTTTTCGTCACTTTTACGCGCCTGTTTTGACAATTACTGCCGGACAACAGGCAAGCTGTAGTACCAAAAAATACTTTATGCTAGCGTAAAAAAAAGGCGTCCAGCGAGTCATTCAGCATGTCACTTAAAGCCATTGCCTCTATTTTAGGGTTGTCGGTTACCACGGTTAGCCGGGCGCTCAACGGCTATGACGATGTTTCGCCGGAGACCCGCAAACGCGTCGAGGCCGAAGCAGAGCGCCGCGGTTATCGCCCTAACGCCGCCGCCCGCCGTCTGAAAACCGGCCGCGCCAATGCGGTGGGACTGGTGTTTCCTGGCCGGACGTCGCCCATTAGCGACTGCCGCTTTAGCGAGATGCTGCTGGCGCTCGATCAGCGCCTCGCTCAGCAGGAAATCGATCTGCTGCTGCTGGTCGATAAGCCGCATGATGGTCCCCGCACCTTAACGCGCCTGCTGCGCAGCCGGGTGCTGGATGCGCTTATCGTGACCCATACGGCACCGCAGGATGAGCGCCTGCTGAGTTTGCAGCAGAAAAATTTCTCCTTTATCACGCTCGGACGCAGCGATCTGCCTCAGCCCTACGCCTGGCTTGACGTCGATCATCAGCAGGGTTCGCGTCAGGCGGTAGAAGCCTGTCTGCGACAGGGGCTGACGCGTATCGCCTGGCTGGGCAGCGATGAAAACACCACCTTTGTGCGCGATCGCCGCCAGGGTTTTCTCGATGCGATAGCCGAGGGGGCGCCTTTTGACATCGTCGCCATCCCGCCGTCGCGTCGCGCGGGCTATCAGCAGAGCCTGGCCTGGCTGGCGCAGGATGTCCCGCCTGAGGCGATTATCACCGACAGCAGCGCGCTGGCGGAAGGCGCGGCGCTGGCGCTACAGCAGGCGCAGCGCCTGTCGGGCCCGCAGGCGGTGCGCCTGTATGCCTGGGAAGGTCTGCCGCGCGAAGCGATTATTGACGCGCCGGTCACTGCAATCCGCCAGGCTTCGCAGCGAGAAACCGGCGATCAGCTCGCCGACATGGTGGTGCGGATGCTGAACGGCGCGCCGCCGGAACAGCTACAGCTGCTGCGTCAGCCCTGGCTGGAACCCGCATCCCTCTGATGCACGTCCTTGTTGCCACGGCCTGAGGCTGTGCTAGTCTCTGCCTGTTTCTCTTTCTACAGGTACCGACATGAAGAACAGACCGCCTCGCGCCACCATCAGCGATGTCGCTCGCAGCGCGCGAACCGGTAAAACCAGCGTGTCTCGCTATCTCAATGGCGAGCAGCATCTTCTTTCCGCTGATTTAAAAGCCCGCATCGAACAGGCCATTGCTGAACTTGATTACCGCCCCAGCCAGATGGCGCGCGGGCTGAAGCGTGGCCGCACGCGCCTGATCGGTCTGATTATTGCGGACATCACTAACCCGTATTCGGTCGACGTGATGTGCGGTATCGAAGCGGCCTGCCGCGAGCGCGGCTTTACGCTACTGATGTGCAACACCAATAATGAAGTGGATCTGGAACAGCACTATTTGCAGCTGCTGAGCAGTTATCAGGTCGAGGGCGTGGTGGTCAATGCCGTCGGCATGCGTGAAGAGGCGCTGAGCCGTTTGCAGCAGTCCCTGCTGCCGATGGTGCTGATCGACCGAAAAATTCCTGATTTTGCCTGCGACGTGGTCGGCCTGAATAACGCCGAAGCCACGGAAATCGCCACGCAGCATCTGCTGGACAACGGCTATGAGGCGCTGCTGTTTTTAAGCGAGCCGCTGGGCAGCGTTAACACGCGCCGCGAGCGGTTGCAGGCGTTCCGCCAGCGGCTGGCCGCCTGCCCGCAAGTCGTCTATGAAAACGCCGAAGTGCCGCAGCATCAGCCTGCGACGCTGGATGCGCTGCTGCTCGACTATGCGCGACGCCAGAGCGGCAAGCGCGCGGCGGTAATGGTGGCGAACGGCGCGATGACCTTACAGGTTGCGCGCGCGATGCAGCGCGTCGGCATGCGCTGGGGTGAAAATATCGGCCTGCTCGGTTTTGATGAGCTGGAGTGGGCCGCGCTGGCTGGCGTCGGCATTACCACGCTGCGCCAGCCCACCTGGCAGATTGGCTATGCGGCGCTGGAACGGCTGATCGCCCGTATTGAAGGCACTGCCGGACCGGTCGGCGAACAGGTCTTTTCCGGCGAACTGGTGGTGCGCGGCTCCAGCCAGCCTCTTTCCTGAACTGCGCTTCTCTCTCCCTCTCTCGTGCTCGCTTCGTGAGCACGATCATAATTTCAACCTCTGCTCCTTTGCTTTGGAACCGGTTCCAATTAACGTTTTCCTTGTAACTTTCGCTTAACGCGCCTTTCAGGAGGGACGATGAACACTGAAATTATTGTAGTGACCGCCGCTTACGGACAGCAACAGGTCGCGGCGCTGGGCGGCCAGCAGGCGCTGCTGCCGCTGATCCAGCAGGCAGGCGCCGACGGCGTCGAAATCCGTCGGGAACTGTTCGACGCCGCGACGCTCGACAGCCTGCCCGCGCTGGCGCAGGCGATTCAGCAGCACCAGCTGCGCGCCAGCTACTCGGTACCCGACACGCTGTTTTGTGACGACGGCGCGCTAAATCCGCAGCTGGAGAACTACCTTAAAGAGGCCCGGCAGTTAAGCGCGCAGCGTCTGAAGCTGGCGCTGGGCGGCTTCAGCGGCGAGCTGCATGGCGCGACGCTGCGCGCGCTCAGCGAAAGCTATCCGGTGGAGCTGGCGGTAGAAAACGATCAAACCGCTCAGGGCAAACTGGCGCCTTCGCTGCAATTTTTCCACGCAGCGGAGCAGGAAAATCTGCCGGTGGTGATGACCTTTGATATGGGCAACTGGCTCTGGACGCAGGAGAACGCGCTGGACGCAGCCGCGCGCCTGGGCCGCTTTGTCCGTTATATCCACGTTAAAGCCGCCGTGCCGCATGGCGACAGCTTTCGCGCTATTGCGCTGGATGACGCCAGCGACGACTGGCGCCAGCTACTGCAACAGCTGCCTGTCGATGCGCCGCGCGGCATTGAATTTCCGCTGGAAGGCGAGGATCTGCTGGCGGTAACGCGCCACTATGTCACGCTGCTGCGCAATCTGTAAGGAGAAGAGATGACTACCCTGGATAATGGCATGCTGGACGTCGTCACCATCGGCGAAGCGATGGCGATGTTTGTCGCGCGTGAAAGCGGCGACCTCGCCGCCGCGGAAAGCTTTATCAAGCGCGCGGCGGGCGCTGAGCTTAACGTTGCCATCGGTCTGGCGCGCCTTGGCCTGAAAGTCGGCTGGGTGAGCCGCGTCGGCGCCGACAGCTTTGGCCGTTTTATCTGCCAGCTGCTGGAGAGCGAAGGCGTCGATCACCGTCGCGTCACCACGGATGCGCGCTACCCCACCGGCTTCCAGCTGAAATCGAAAGTGGATGATGGTTCCGATCCGAGCGTGGAGTACTTCCGCAAAGGGTCTGCCGCCAGCCACCTCTCCGTTGACGATTTCGACAGTGACTATTTTGGCGCGGCCCGTCACCTGCATCTGAGCGGCGTGGCCGCCGCGCTCTCGCCCGGTTCGCTGGCGCTGCTTAAGCACAGTGCGAAGGAGATGCGCGCGCGCGGCAAAACGATTTCTTTCGATCCCAATCTGCGCCCGGTGCTGTGGCGCAGCGAAGAGGAGATGCGCCAGCAGCTCAACCACCTGGCGGAGTACGCCGACTGGGTGCTGCCGGGCGAAAAAGAGGGATATATCCTGACGGGTTATCGTCAGCCAGAAGCCATCGCCGATTTTTACCTGGATAAAGGGGTAAAAGCGGTAGTGATTAAAACCGGCTGCGACGGCGCCTGGTATAAAACGGCCGAGGGCGAACAGGGCCAGGTCGAGGCGATTCGCGTCGAGAACGTGGTGGACACCGTTGGCGCGGGCGATGGCTTCGCCGTCGGCGTCATCAGCGCTCTGCTGGAAGGTAAAACGCTGCCGCAGGCGATTAAGCGCGGCAACAAAATCGGTTCGCTGGCGATCCAGGTGATCGGCGACAGCGAAGGGCTGCCAACACGCAGCGAGCTGGGTGATTTTTAGCCTGCATCCGGAACCGCAATATCAGAGGAGAACACCATGAAAACGCAGACAATCGCGCCAAAACGCTGGTGGTATATCATGCCCATCGTGTTTATCACCTACAGTCTGGCGTATCTGGACCGTGCGAATTTTAGCTTCGCCTCTGCCGCGGGCATAAACGACGATCTGGGCATCACCAAAGGCATGTCCTCGCTGCTGGGCGCGCTTTTCTTTCTCGGCTACTTCTTTTTTCAGATCCCCGGCGCGGTCTACGCCGAACGCCGCAGCGTGAAAAAACTGATTTTCTGGTGTCTGGTGCTGTGGGGCGTCTGCGCGTCGCTGACCGGCGTGGTCAGCAATATTCCCATGCTGGCGGCCATTCGCTTTACCCTCGGCGTGGTAGAGGCGGCGGTGATGCCCGCGATGCTGATCTACATCAGTAACTGGTTCACCAAATCGGAACGCTCGCGCGCCAATACCTTTTTGATCCTCGGCAACCCGGTTACGGTGCTCTGGATGTCGGTGGTGTCAGGCTATCTGATTGACTCATTCGGCTGGCGCGAAATGTTTATCATCGAAGGTATTCCGGCGGTGATCTGGGCCGTCGCCTGGTGGTTTATGGTGCAGGATAAGCCGGAGCAGTCGCGCTGGATGAGCGACGAAGAGAAAGCGGCGCTGGCTGCCCAGCTGAAAAAAGAGCAGGAAAATATCAAGGCCGTGCGCAATTACGGCGAGGCCTTCCGCAACCGCAACGTTATTCTGCTGTGCATGCAATATTTTGCCTGGAGTATCGGCGTATACGGCTTCGTGCTGTGGCTGCCGTCGATTCTGCGCAACGGCACGCAGATGGGCATGGTGGAAGCCGGCTGGCTCTCCGCCGTTCCCTATCTGGCGGCGACCATTGCGATGATCGTGGTCTCCTGGGCCTCAGACAAGATGCAGAACCGCAAGCTGTTTGTCTGGCCGCTGCTGCTGATCGGCGCGATGGCCTTCCTCGGTTCGTATCTGGTCGGCTCCAGCAACTTCTGGCTGTCGTACGGGCTGCTGGTGATTGCCGGCGGCGCGATGTACGCCCCTTACGGCCCCTTCTTCGCCATTATTCCGGAAATGCTGCCGCGCAATGTTTCCGGCGGCGCGATGGCTCTGATCAACAGCATGGGCGCGCTGGGTTCGTTCGTCGGTTCATGGATTGTCGGCTATCTTAATGGAGCGACGGGCAGTCCGGCGGCCTCCTATATCTTCATGGGCGCAGCGCTGCTGGTGTCGGTGTGGCTGACGTTGATCGTCAAACCCGCCGAGAACAAAACGCCGCCGCTGCACGGCGCGAAACACGCCTGAAAGCGTAAGCGCTGACCCTCTTATCCGGGCGACCTGTGAGTCGCCCGTCACACGTTTTACAGGGAGCGAACGATGAAACCATCCGTGATTCTGTATAAAAGCCTGCCGGACGACCTGCGCGCCCGTCTCGACGCGCACTTCAGCGTGACCGAAATCAAGGACCTCTCGCCGGAGAGCCAGCAGCAGCACGCTGCTGCGCTGGCGCAGGCCGAAGGATTAATCGGTTCTGGCGGTAAAGTCGACGGCGAGCTGCTGGCAAAGATGCCGAAGCTGCGCGCCTGCTCTACCGTATCGGTGGGTTATGACAATTTCGACGTCGAGGCGCTAAACCAGCGTCATGTGCTGCTGATGCATACGCCGACGGTTCTGACCGAAACGGTAGCGGATACCATGATGGCGCTGGTGCTGAGCAGCGCGCGCCGCGTGACCGAGCTGGATGCCTGGGTCAAAGCGGGCCAGTGGAATAAAAGCATCGGGCCAGATAAATTCGGTATCGACGTGCATCATAAAACGCTGGGTATCCTCGGCATGGGCCGCATCGGTATGGCGCTGGCGCAGCGCGCGCACTTTGGCTTCGGCATGAAGGTGCTTTACAACGCGCGTCGTGAGCATGAAGAGGCCCAATCGCGCTTCGGCGCGCAGCGCTGCGATCTGGAGACGCTGCTGAAAGAGAGCGACTTCGTCTGTATCAGCCTGCCGCTTACCGAGCAGACCCACCATCTGATCGGCGCTGAGCAGCTTAAGCTGATGAAGCCGAGCGCCATCCTGATTAACGCCGGACGCGGGCCGGTGGTGGATGAAGAGGCGCTGATTGCCGCGCTGAAAGAGGGTACTATTCACGCGGCTGGTCTCGACGTCTTCGAGCAGGAGCCGCTGACGGAGTCGCCGCTGTTTTCGCTGCCCAATGTGGTGGCGCTGCCGCACATCGGCTCCGCGACCCATGAAACCCGCTATGGCATGGCGCAGGACGCGGTAGACAACCTGATTGCCGCGCTGACCGGCAAGGTGGAGAAGAACTGCGTGAATCCGGACATACTGAAGTAATCCGCCCTTCCCATTGCGCCCGCCGCTGGCGGGCGTTATCGTTGATTCCCCATTCGTCACATGTTTTTAACTTTTATATGGCTTTTTCTCAGTTCGGCGACAAGTTTACCCAGCACACCGGCATCTCACGCCTGATGGAAGATATGGGCGCAGGCCTGCGCACGCCCGGCACCATTATGCTCGGCGGCGGCAACCCGGCGCAGATCCCGGCGATGAATGATTATTTCCAGCAGCTGCTGCAACAGATGCACAATGAAGGCAAGCTCAGCGAGGCGCTCTGCAACTATGACGGCCCGCGCGGTAAAGCCACGCTGCTTAACGCGCTGGCGACGCTGCTCAGCAGTGAACTGGGCTGGCCGGTTACCGCGAAAAATATCGCCCTGACCAACGGCAGCCAGAGCGCCTTCTTTTATCTGTTCAACCTGTTCGCCGGCCGACGCGCCGACGGCAGCAAAAAGCGCGTGCTGTTTCCGCTGGCCCCGGAATATTTAGGCTATGCCGACGCCGGACTGGACGAGGGGCTATTCGTTTCTGCGAAACCCAATATTGAGCTGCTGCCGGAAGGGCAGTTTAAATATCACGTCGACTTCGAGCATCTGCCGATGCATGAAGATATAGGCCTGATCTGCGTGTCGCGCCCTACTAACCCAACGGGCAATGTGGTCACCGACGAAGAGCTGATGCAGCTTGACGCGCTGGCGCAGCAACATGATGTGCCGCTGCTGATCGACAATGCGTACGGCGTGCCGTTTCCCGGCATTATTTTTAGCGAAGCGCGCCCGCTGTGGAATCCCAACATTATTCTCTGTATGAGCCTGTCGAAGCTTGGCCTGCCGGGCGCGCGCTGCGGCATTATCGTTGCAGACGAAAAGATTATCAGCGCCATCAGCAATATGAACGGCATCATCAGTCTGGCGCCGGGCAGCATTGGTCCCGCCATTGCCGCAGAGATGATTCAGCGCGGCGATCTGCTGCGGCTGTCAGAAGAGGTCATCAAGCCCTTTTATCAGGCCAAAGTCACGGAGACGATTGCCATTATCCGGCGCTATCTGCCGGAAGATCGCTGCCTGATCCATAAGCCAGAAGGGGCGATATTCCTCTGGCTGTGGTTTCGCGATCTGCCGATCACTACCGAAACGCTCTATCAGCGCCTCAAGGCGCGCGGCGTGCTCATGGTGCCGGGCCACTTCTTCTTTCCGGGTCTGGAGCAGGCGTGGCCGCATACCCATCAGTGCATGCGTATGAACTATGTGCCGGAGGCGGAGAATATTGAACGCGCGGTGCAGATCCTGGCGCAAGAGGTGGAGAAGGCGTTTGCGGAGCAGGCATTATAAAGCCCGCATACGGGATGCCCGGTTTACCTTCGGGGAATGCCGGGCGTTGAATCAGCAGAATCTGTCGCCTCTTTTTTTGCCTGAGCAAGCAGTTCACCCCAGTCATCAGGCGGATTTCCGCTCTTCAGCATGGCAGAGAATACCCTGTAGGCATCTGTTTTGCTGCCGTAAGCGCGAAGCGTGTCAACGCTATTGACCCAGCCGATGACAATGGTTTTATGCTGTTCACTACAGCGGTAAAAAAGACGAAACTGCTGGAGAAACTTCACCCTGAACCAGTGCTTATACTCGCCGCCCAGCGTGTCGCCCTGCCGATATTTCGCGTTAAGAGGATCGGCTGCAATTTGCTCTTCAATGACCTTTCTGATTGCGGCTAATAGCTTTACCGGCTTTTTATGCATGTACTCATCAGGTTTAGCCGCTTTCAGGGCGGAGACTTCCAGAGTAAGTGCTTTCATTTGCTCAAGAAAACAGCCATGAAAATAGATTTTCCAGCCGTTAAGTTGCAAAACGTCCATGCTTTCTCCAGCTAATCGTCCGTCAGCGGCGCGTCTAGATCGACCTCGACTCCAGCAGTAAGCGCTTCAATTCCTGCCCAGACATCTTCTGTCGCAGGCTGGATATGATGTGGGTTTTTCTTCATGTCGTTTTCAAGAAAAGCCAGAAATTGCGAGACGACAGGATCATCCTGCGGCTCGCGCTGCTGGCGGGACATGATGGCTTTGCCACCCGGCAAAAGCGCGTATTCAATAAATTCGCCAGGCTTCAGGCCGAGCGCGTCACGAATCGCTGCGGGAATAGTCGTCTGGCTGCGTTCCGTAAGTCGTGACGCCATTCGCAGCGTGCTATTCGCCAGTTCGGTATCTAACATTTTTTCTCCTCAGCTCCCCCTGTTACAGGTTGCGGCCTGCCAATCCGCAGGAACCTCATCGTCAAGATAAACATAATGTAATGCATTTGCATTGCACAATGCAAATGCATTATTTGCGGAGGTTTTTGCTATCGTTACGCCGCTGGCAGCGACTCCCGACACCACCGCGCCAGCTGGCAAATGGCCTGCTCGACCTCGTCATTCCAGCCAAAGCCCGCATTGAGTCGAAAACAGCGATCGTAGCGGTCATCGGTAGCGAAGATATGGCCCGGCGCGATGCCGATTCCGGCATCGCGCGCCTTTAAAAACAGTTCGCGCACGTTAAGCGCCCTTTGCGGCATTTCGACCCACAACACATAGCCGCCTTCGGGTTCCGACACGCGCGTGCCTGCCGGAAAGGCGCGCAGCAGCGCCTGGCGCATTTTTTCTATCTGACCGGCCAGCTCGCGCCGCAGCTTACGCAGATGGGCGTCATAGCCGCCGCTGCGCAGCAGCTCAGCCACGGCCGCCTGCGACAGCATCGAGGTGCCCATCGTCGAGGTATATTTCAGCGAAGCGATTTTGCGCATCAGGTTAACGCTGTGCACCCAGCCAATACGAATGCCGGGCGCGACGGTTTTCGAAAAGCCGCTGCACAGAATGACGTTGGAGCTAAAGGCGCGCATCGGAAAGGGGCGACGGTCGCCAAAAGCCGTGTCGCCAAAAATATCATCCTCGACGATCACCACCTCATTCTCATCGGCCGCGCGGGCGATTCTGGCCTTCTGCTCATTGGGGATTGATTTGCCGAGCGGGTTATTAACGTTGCTGATAGTGAGAAATGCCTGCACTGCTCTGCGACGAAACAGCGCGGTCAGTTTTTCGACGTCCACATAGCCTTCCGCTCCGGCTTCAACCTCAATAACGCGCAGATTGAGGTTATGCAGCATCTGCAACAGCACAAAGTAGCAGGGCGATTCTACCGCCACCACGTCGCCGGGCGTAAGCGCGGCGCGCAGCGACAGCGACACCGCCTCAATACAGCCGTTGGTGATCAGAATATGGTCCGGGCTGAGGGCGCAGCCATAGTCCACGGCGCGGCGGGCAATTTCCTGCTTTAACGGCAAATAGCCGGTGCCTTTTACGCTGTTGCCCAGCAAGGCGGGTTTGCTGTAGCCCATCTGACGCATCAGCAGCCCCAGCTTATTGACCGGATAGAGGGCGCTGTCGCCGTTCGCCAGGTCGAGGCGCACGCGGCACTCTGAACCGAGGATCGCCAGATGCATCTCCGTCTGCTCATCCAGCGGCGCGATCAGCCGCGGCTGGGCAAGCTGGGGCGGCTCCGCCTCCGCCAGACGCGCCGCGACAAAGAAGCCGGACTTTGGCTTCGCCACGGCAAAGCGTTCATCTTCCAGCGTGCGTAGCGTCTTGAGCGCGGTGGTGGGACTGACGCTATACTGAGTGGCAAGCGTGCGCACCGAAGGCAACCGGCTGTCCGGCCGCAGCGTTCCGCTGCGAATGGCCTGCTTGATCTGCTCGGCGATCTGGCGGTAACGACTACGCTGACTTTCCCTTTCATCCGGCATCTGTTCCACCCCATATCCTGCCGATCTGTGCATATTCAAAAGAGTACATTCAAAGTAGTTTAGGGTGCAGCTGTTAATTGTGTCTGACACCGGGGAAATGTATGTCAGTCAAAGATATGTTGCTGGCGCTGTGCGTCGTGGTCGCCTGGGGCGTCAACTTTGTGGTCATCAAGCTCGGTTTACAGGGCATGCCACCTTTTTTGCTGGCGGGCCTGCGTTTTGCGCTGGTGGCGTTTCCGGCAATCCTTTTCATCCCTCGCCCCGCTATCCCGCTGCTCTGGCTGGTGGTTTACGCCATGACCATCAGCTTTGGCCAGTTCGCCTTTCTGTTCCTGGCGATCAAGCTGGGTATGCCCGCCGGGCTGGCGTCGCTGGTATTACAGGCGCAGGCCTTCTTTACGCTGCTGCTGGGCGCGCTGCTGCTGGCGGAAAAGCTGCGCTGGAACCATATCGCAGGCGTGCTTATCGCCACGCTCGGCATGTTTATGCTGGCGACGGCGGGCATGGAAGGCCAGTCGGCGGCGGGTATCACGCTCACGACCATGATGCTGACGCTGGCCGCCGCGCTGTCCTGGGGATTAGGCAACATTACCAATAAAATCATTCTGCGTAACCGCAACGTGCCGGTGATGTCGCTGGTGGTGTGGAGCGCGCTGGTGCCGGTGCTGCCTTTTTTCGCCTGCTCCTGGCTGTTCGACGGCGGAGACGTCATGCTCTCCAGCCTGCGCCATATTTCGCTGCAAACCACCCTGGCGGTGATCTACCTTGCCTTTTTCGCCACCCTTATCGGCTACGGTATCTGGGGCAATCTGCTCAGCCGCTATGAGACCTGGCGCGTGGCGCCGCTGTCGCTGCTGGTGCCGGTGGTGGGCATTCTCAGCGCCGCGCTGGTGCTGGACGAACGGCTGTCGGCTCAGCAGATGCTGGGGGCGGCAGTGATTATTCTCGGCCTGCTGGTGAATGTGTTCGGTGGGCGGGTGAGCCAGCGTCTGATGATGCGCACCCATAGCTGATGCGCGCCAGGGCGATAACGCTCAGAGCTGCGTAACGCACCAATAAAAAACGCCGCATCAGCGGCGTTTTCTTTTTGTTGATTCTGATTAATTCAGAATTTCGATCCGACGCGGTTTCGCCTCTTCGGGGACGATACGTTCCAGATCGATACTCAACAGGCCGTTTTCCAGCTTCGCATCACGTACCACGATATGGTCGGCCAGCTGGAATTTGCGCTCGAAATTACGTTCGGCGATGCCCTGATAGAGATATTTACGTTCGGTCTGCTCTTCGGGATGCGCGCCGCGCACGATCAGAACGTTGTCATGAGCGGTGATCTCCAGTTCGTTCTGAGCAAAACCCGCCACCGCAATGGTGATGCGATAGTGATTTTCGCTGACCAGTTCAACATTGTACGGAGGATAACCGCCATTGCTCTGGTTCTGGTTGGACTCCAGCAGGTTGAACAAGCGATCGAAACCGATAGCAGAACGATAAAGTGGAGCAAGATCAAAATTACGCATGGAATGACTCCTGATAGTCAGCAAGTTTTGGCAACCTTCCACAATGGACAGATTGAGCGGCGTCTCGTTGCCCCTGTCGGCGACAGTGAGTACGTCCGTAGCTTAAAAGTGGGTATGCCCGTTCTGGTTTCAAGAGGCGAAACGCAATTTTTTTCACCAGTCTGCTGAAATGGCATACACTCAGGGGACCTTTCGTCTGACATAGCTCACCTCGCCGCAGAGTGAGGACGCTAACGGACGAGCCAACTCAGCCGGGGCTACCGCAACAGCTGAAGGGATGATGAAGATGAAATTATTAAAGGCCTTTCCTCTGGCAGGCGCGCTGGCGTGCTGCTCTCTGATGATGTCAGGGTGCTCCAGCGTTATGTCACATACTGGTCCGAATCAGGGCTACTATCCTGGCACCCGTGCCAGCGCCGATATCCTGACGGACGATCACAGCAGCTGGGCGCTTAAGCCGCTGGCGCTGATCGATCTGCCTTTTTCCGCCGTGATGGATACGCTGCTGCTTCCCTGGGACTATGCCCGTAGCGACGACGATAAATCGGTCGATTCTCCGCGCGAGCGTATTCTTCAGAGCGAGAAGCTAAACCACACGCAGGAGAATCTGGCGCAGTCCGCGCCCTTTCCGGCGGCTACGCCGACACAGTAAACAGCTGTCGCCAGCCATCGACGTCACGCATAAAGGCAATCTGGTTGCCGTCCGGCGACCAGACCACCGCATCGCCGCTCGGCGGCTGTTCGCTGCACGCCGTCAGCGGCAGGCATTCGCCGCTGTTTATCTCGCAGCGCATCACCCGGCCGTCGCTGATAAAGGCGATGGCCTCGCCCTGAGGATGCCAGTTAAAAGCTGACTGAACGCCGTGGGTCAGCTGCGTGATCTGACGCGGCGCTCCGCCGTTGGGCGAAACCGTCCAGAGCTGAACCACGCCCTGTTCGTCGGCCATTAAAAAGGCGATGGCGCTGCCGTCTGGCGCGCTGCGCAGCCAGTGGCGCGGCTGCTGGGCCAGACCGCGCGTAAAGGTCAACCGGCGCTGCCGCACGCCAGCCGGAGGCGCAGGCAGACGGCTTTCCGTGCCCTCCAGCGGCTGATCGCCTGGCCTGGCGTAATCCTCCAGCGCGTCCGGCAGGTCGACGATAAAGACCTCCGGCTGCTTTTCGCCGCTGGCGGACAGCGTGTCGCCGATAAACGCGATAGCCCAGCGCTGCCAGCTGCCGTCCGGTTTCTGATAGCCGCGCGCGCCGATCCAGCCCTCTTCGTAAGCGCGGTTAATCTCGTCGCTGCCGGGCTGCGGCGCGACGGTGGTCTGGCTGATCAGCACGCAGAAGTAGCTGCCGCTGTATTCGCGCGGATGCTGTTTCCTCGGCGTAACGGCGCGCAGCGGCACCGCGATACCCACGTTGCGCAGATCCTCGCGGACGTCTTTCTCATGCATCACATGATCGTTATAGGTAAAGCTGACGCGCGAGCCGTCGGGGCTGAAGAGGTGCACATGCGAGCCGCCGCGCAGCGCGCCGGGCGTAAAGGGCGGCGTAATGTCGCAGGCGTCAAGGTTCTGCGCGCGGCCATCCTGCACTATCACGCCGCGCCGGTGGTGAAAATCATAGTGCCAGCTCTCGTCCGGGCGTTCCGGACCGTGAATGCAGAGATAGCGCGGCGGCAGGTCAGGGCTGACGGTCACCACGCCCACGTGCGCGCCGTCGGTCGCCCGATAGAGCACCTCAACCTCGCCGGTGACGACATTGACGCGCTCAATGGTTTCGCTGGTAAAAGACGCGCCCGACGGACGCACGTCGAATGCCAGCCACTGGCTGTCGGCGGTCCAGACGTTGCTGTTGGTCAACTGATGGTGACGCGGCGTAAAGGTGAGTTGTTTTTCGCGCATAGGGCAACCTGACTAAAAATGTTGCCCCACACGCTACGCCAAAAGCGCTAAAGATGCATCTCCGGCCTTACAGCACCAGCTCTTTAATGGCATGCGCGACGCCATCTTCCCGGTTCGTTTTGGTGACGAACTGCGCAACGCGCTTAACCGAGTCGATGGCATTGCCCATCGCCACGCCCATACCGGCGTACTCGATCATCGCCAGGTCATTCTCCTGGTCGCCAATCGCCATCACCTCATCGCGCGCCAGCCCCAGCTTTTCCGCCAGCATCTTAACGCCCTGGCCTTTGTTGACGCGGTTATCAAGGATCTCCAGATAGTAGGGCGCGCTCTTGAGAATGGTGTAGCTCTGCTGCGCTCTGGCCGGCAGACGCTGGATCGCGGCGTCCAGCAGGTCGGGCTTATCGATCATCATAAGCTTGGGAAAACGCATCGCGCGGTCCATCTCTTCCACGGCGCGATAGCGCACCGGTATCCCGGTCAGGCTCGCCTCGTGGATGGTGTATTCACTGATGTCTTTATTGGGCGTGTAGAGCGAAGATTTGTCGAACGCCTGAAAATGCACGCCCAGCTCGCGCGCCAGCTGTTCGATGTAGAGGTAGTCGTCGAAGCCCAGCGTAATTTCCGCCACGCACTCGCCGTCGTTAGCACGCTGCACCAGCGCGCCATTGTAGCTGATGCAGTACTGTCCCTCGTCAACCAGGCCCAGCTCCATCAGGTAGCGCTGGATCCCTATGTATGGCCGACCGGTGGCCAGCACCACGGCAACGCCTTTTTTATGAGCCTGATCGATAGCCGCTTTGACGCCATCGGTGATCTCATGCTGCGGATTAAGCAGCGTGCCGTCCATATCGATTGCTACCAGTTTTATCGCCATAGCTTCCTCGTTAAGTCAGGGTTTGGCTTAAATGCTAGCGCGATCCCGCTCACAATGACCAGTTTCCCGGTGCGTCAGGCATAAAAAAACCCTTCCGCATGGGAAGGGTCTGACAGAAACCGATCGCAGAGCCGCTCAGGGCATCCCTGCGCGCTTCATCCCTGAGGTGCGCCCGTTACCGAGCCAATGCGCTGCGTTTTGTCCCTGTCGGGGGACGCTGCGCTCTTCGGCTCCTGCCGCCCGCGCTTTAGCTTTAGCGGTGTCTGTAGGCTTAAATATCGATATTCGCCGCTTTCAGCGCGTTCTCTTCGATAAAGGCGCGGCGCGGCTCGACCGCATCGCCCATCAGCGTCGTGAACAGCTGGTCGGCAGCGATGGCGTCCTTGATGGTGACGCGCAGCATACGGCGGCTGTCCGGATCCATCGTGGTTTCCCACAGCTGCTCGGCGTTCATTTCGCCCAGACCTTTATAGCGCTGTACAGAGAGGCCGCGACGCGACTCTTTCACCAGCCATTCGATAGCCTGTTCGAAACTGTCTACCGGCTGACGACGCTCGCCGCGCTCAATGTAGGCGTCCTCTTCGATCAGACCGCGCAGCTTCTCGCCCAGCGCGTTGATTTTGCGATACTCCGGGCCGTGAATGAAGTCAGCGTCCAGCACGTAATCGGTATCAACGCCGTGCGTGCGCACGCGCAGTACCGGTTCGTACAGGTTCTGCTCGCGGTTAGCGCGCACCTGAGCCACATAGGTGCTGCCGTGCGCTTCGCGCTCGGTCAGATAGGCCACCAGCCCGTCCAGCCAGCCTTGCACTTCCGCTTCATCGCCCAGGCCGCTTAGCGTGGGGTGGTAAATCAGCCCGCGCAGCAGCGCGACCGGATAGCGGCGCTCCATACGCTTGATCATCTTCTGCGTGCTGTTGTACTCGGCGACCAGGTTTTCCAGCGGCTCGCCGCCCAGCGCAGGCGCGCTGGCGTTGGTGTGCAGGGTGGCACCATCCAGCGCGATGGCGATTTGATACTGATCCATCGCCTCGTCATCTTTGATGTACTGCTCCTGCTTGCCTTTCTTCACCTTGTAAAGCGGCGGCTGCGCGATATAAACGTGGCCACGCTCGATGATTTCCGGCATCTGACGATAGAAGAAGGTCAACAGCAGCGTACGAATGTGCGAGCCGTCGACGTCTGCATCGGTCATGATAATGATGCTGTGGTAGCGCAGTTTGTCCGGATTGTATTCGTCGCGGCCGATGCCGCAGCCCAGCGCGGTAATCAGCGTGGCGACTTCCTGCGAAGAGAGCATTTTGTCGAAGCGCGCTTTTTCCACGTTCAGGATTTTACCCTTCAGCGGCAGAATCGCCTGGTTCTTACGGTTACGGCCCTGCTTGGCCGAACCGCCTGCGGAGTCACCCTCCACCAGGTAGATTTCAGAGAGCGCCGGATCGCGCTCCTGGCAGTCCGCCAGCTTGCCCGGCAGACCGGCCAGATCGAGCGCGCCTTTACGGCGGGTCATTTCACGCGCGCGACGCGCGGCTTCACGGGCGCGCGCGGCGTCGATAATCTTACCCACCACGATTTTCGCGTCAGAGGGGTTCTCCAGCAGGTATTCGCTGAGCAGTTCGTTCATCTGCTGTTCTACCGCCGATTTCACTTCGGAAGAGACCAGTTTGTCTTTGGTCTGCGAGGAGAACTTGGGATCCGGCACTTTCACCGACACGACGGCTACCAGGCCTTCGCGGGCGTCATCGCCGGTGGCGCTGACTTTCGCCTTCTTGCTGTAGCCTTCTTTGTCCATATAGGCGTTCAGCGTGCGCGTCATCGCCGCGCGGAAACCGGCGAGGTGCGTACCGCCGTCGCGCTGCGGAATATTGTTGGTGAAGCAGTAGATGTTTTCCTGGAAACCATCATTCCATTGCAGCGCCACTTCCACGCCAATGCCGTCTTTCTCGGTAGAGAAATAGAACACATTCGGGTGGATCGGGGTTTTGTTCTTGTTCAGGTACTCAACAAACGCCTTGATGCCGCCTTCATAGTGGAAATGGTCAGCTTTATCGTCGCGCTTGTCTTCCAGACGAATCGACACGCCGGAGTTCAGGAACGACAGTTCACGCAGGCGTTTCGCCAGAATGTCGTACTCAAATTCGGTCACGTTGGTAAAGGTTTCGTGGCTTGGCCAGAAGCGCACGCGCGTACCGGTCAGCTCGGTTTCACCCGTCACGTGCAGCGGTGCCTCTGGCACGCCGTGCACGTAGGTCTGCTGATGGACTTTGCCTTCGCGGCGAATGGTCAGCTCTAACTTCTGCGACAGGGCGTTAACCACCGAGACGCCGACGCCATGCAGGCCGCCCGATACTTTATAGGAGTTGTCGTCGAACTTACCGCCTGCGTGCAGCACGGTCATGATAACTTCCGCGGCGGAAACGCCCTCTTCTTCGTGAATACCGGTGGGAATGCCACGGCCATCATCCTGAACAGACACGGAATTATCGGCATGAATGGTCACGACAATATCACTACAGTGACCGGCGAGCGCTTCGTCGATTGCGTTATCCACGACCTCGAATACCATGTGGTGCAGACCGGTGCCGTCATCCGTATCGCCGATATACATACCTGGGCGTTTGCGTACCGCATCCAGCCCTTTCAGAACTTTGATACTTGAGGAGTCATAAGAATTCGACATCAACGTTTCTCGCTCATTTAATCTTCAGGTTGAACCGCTATTTTACCCTGTTCCACACGGAACATCTTGCCCTTTTCGTCGCTCATGTCGATGACATGATCTACAGCAATCGCGCTGACAAACACCTGAGCCTGCGTGGCTTTCAGTCGCTGCGCCAGCAGGCGTCGTCGGCTGTCATCCAGCTCAGAGGCGAAGTCATCAATCAGGTAAAGACAGCGGCGTCCGCTCTGGCGCGTCAGGAACTCCCCCTGCGCCAGACGCAATGCACACATCAATAGTTTTAACTGGCCGCGCGACAGCAGGTCTTCAACCGGCGTGCCGTCCGCACGGATACGAAAATCCGCTTTGTGCGGGCCGCTGGCGGTGTAGGTTAGCGCGCGGTCGCGCTCAAAATTGCGCTCCAGCAGTTCGCCGTAGGCGCTCTCTTTGTCCCAGCCGCGCTGAAAAGAGAAGTTCAGCGCGAACTCTGGCAAAAACTGCGCGCAGGTAGCGACAATCTCTGCTGAAATGGCTTCGCTGTATTCCGCCCGCCACTGGCTGATCTGTTCCGCCAGCGGCACCAGCTCCTGGTCCCAGGCGCGGATCTGGCTATAGCGCGAGACCTGGCGCAGCGCGGCGTTGCGCTGTTTCAGCAGCCGTCGCAGATTGCTCCAGGCATTAAAGAATCCGGGCGTATTATGAAAGCAGCCCCAGTCAACATAGGCTCTACGGTATTTGGGGCCGCCGTTGAGCAAAGTAAACCCCTCTGGCGTAATTAACTGCATCGGCAGCATCTGCGCCAGCTCGGCCACTTTATGCCCGTCGCTGCCGTCGATGCGCACCTTGCTGTCGCCCGCGCGGTTCTTTGTCAGCCCCACCGAGATTTCACGCTCGCTTCCCTCAATGCGGCCATGCAGCACAAAGGCGGTCTCATCGTGACGGATAACGCGTCCGGCCTGCAAACTGCGAAAGGCGCGGCCATGACCCAGCGTATAGATTGCCTCCAGCACGCTGGTTTTGCCGCTGCCGTTCGCCCCCACCAGAAAATTAAATCCCGGCGACAGCGCCAGATCGGCCTGCTCAATATTACGAAAATCTTTGATAAGGAGGCGGGTTAAGGCCATGAATCAGTCCAGCGTGAAGGGCACAAAGAGGTATCGCCTTTAAGCGGCCTGTGGCCAACGGCGAAGCCCGATAACGGCCTCACCACTACCAGGCCGATTCTACCTCACCAGGCCGTCGGCGTCGCAGCCAGTCTGGTTGCGGCCAGCGCGCAGGCCCTGGGAGCATACTGAAGTATGTGACCAGGGACGAGCACGGCCCGCGACCAGAATGGCAAGTAAGCCAGGCCGATATATTCTACAAGCGCATGGGCATCACGACGTAGGCGGCTGCCGGGCTGGCGAGATCTTCTATCTGCACGCTCGACACCGAATCCGTCAGCAGCAGACGCACGTTCTCGCACTTCAGCGCATTCAGCACGTCCAGCACATAGCTGACGTTGAAGCCAATCTCCAGCTCGCTGCCACCGTAGGTGACGTCCAGCATCTCTTCCGCCTCTTCCTGTTCAGGGTTATTGGCGGTGATTTTCAGCTGATTTTCGGTGATATAGAGGCGAACGCCGCGGAATTTCTCATTCGACAGAATGGCGGCGCGCGCAAACGCCTGCTTGAGAATATCGCAGCCCGCCTCCAGCACTTTGTCCGGGTTTTTCGGCAGCACGCGACGATAGTCAGGGAAGCGGCCATCCACCAGCTTCGACGTAAAGATAAAGTCGCCGACGTGCGCGCGAATATTGCTGCTGCCAATCTGCACCTGAAGCGGCGTCTCGCCGCCGTCCAGCAGACGCACCAGCTCGATAACGCCTTTACGCGGCACGATCACCGAATGGTTCGGCAGCGCCTGACCAATGGGCATTGAGCAGACCGCCAGACGGTGACCGTCTGTGGCAACGGTGCGCAGCTCTTCGCCTTCGGTCTCAAACAGCATACCGTTGAGGTAGTAACGCACATCCTGATGCGCCATAGAGAACTGGGTCGCTTCGATCAGGCGCTTCAGCGTCGCCTGCGGCAGCGTAAATTCCACTTCGCTCTGCCAGTCATCCAGGTTTGGGAAGTCACTGGCCGGTAAGGTCGACAGCGAAAAGCGGCTGCGCCCGGAGCGGATCAGCATACGTTCGCCTTCCAGCGTGACATTAATTTCCGCGCCCTCCGGCAGCCCGCGACAGATGTCGAGGAATTTACGTGCCGGGACGGTGGTCGCGCCCGGTTCGTGCGGCTGAGTCAAGGCGACGCGCGCCACCATCTCCATTTCCAGATCCGTGCCGGTCAGCAACAGCGTACCGTCGTTGACCTGCATCAGCAGATTTCCCAGGATCGGCAGCGTCGGGCGACCGCCTAGCGGGCCGCTGACCTGTTGCAGCGGCTTGAGCAACTGTTCACGTTCTACAATAAATTTCATAGCGTCAGGAGGATAAAGTTCGGATGAGATTAGAGAAATCTTCTTTTATGTCGTGGCTCTCTTCGCGCAGCTGCTCGATTTTGCGGCAGGCGTGAAGCACCGTGGTGTGGTCGCGGCCGCCAAAGGCGTCGCCGATCTCCGGCAGACTGTGGTTCGTCAGCTCTTTCGCCATCGCCATCGCCATCTGACGCGGGCGGGCGACCGAACGCGAACGGCGCTTGGAAAGCAGATCCGCGACCTTAATTTTGTAGTACTCGGCGACCGTCTTCTGAATATTGTCGATGGTCACCAGCTTTTCCTGAAGCGCCAGCAGATCGCGCAGCGCCTCGCGCACGAAATCGATGGTAATCGCGCGACCGGTAAAGTTCGCATTGGCGATGACGCGGTTCAGCGCCCCTTCCAGCTCACGTACGTTGGAACGCAGACGCTTGGCGATGAAAAAGGCCACCTCGCCCGGCAGACGGATGTCATTCTCATCCGCCTTTTTCATCAGAATAGCAACGCGCGTTTCCAGCTCCGGCGGCTCAATGGCGACCGTCAGCCCCCAGCCGAAACGGGACTTAAGGCGATCTTCGACCCCGTTAATTTCTTTCGGATAGCGGTCCGACGTAAGAATGATTTGCTGATTGCCTTCCAGCAGCGCGTTGAAGGTGTGAAAAAACTCCTCCTGCGAGCGCTCTTTATTGGCAAAGAACTGAATGTCATCGATCAGCAGCGCGTCAACGGAGCGGTAGTAGCGCTTGAACTCTTCAATGGCGTTGTTTTGCAGCGCCTTCACCATGTCCTGTACAAAACGCTCAGAGTGCATATAGACGACTTTGGCATTGGGCTTGCGCGCGATAATACCGTTGCCCACCGCATGCAGCAGGTGCGTTTTACCCAGACCGGTTCCGCCATAAAGGAAGAGCGGGTTATAGGCGCCGCCAGGATTATCCGCCACCTGACGCGCCGCCGCGCGCGCCAGCTGGTTGGATTTACCCTCAACGAAGTTATCGAAGTTATGACGGTTATTCACATTTGACCGGTAGGTCACGTCGGCCGGCGCCGGAACGTTATCCCAGCTTGGGCGCAAAGGCTGCGCGGGCGCCGGACGGCTCTCGACTGGCGCGGGCGCGTTAACGCTCGCCATCGCAGGCTGGCTCATGGCCATCGGCTGCTGCTGCGCCGGGCGCGTGCCCACTTCAAAACGCAGCAAAGGCACATCCACGCCGCAGAATTCATTCAGCAGCCCGTTGATATTATTGATGTATTTATCTCGTACCCAGTCGAGCACAAACCGATTCGGAGCATACAAGGCCAGCGTATTGTCGTTTAACTCCGCCTGGAGCGGTCGAATCCACATGCTGAATTCGGTGGCAGGAAGCTCATCCTGCAAACGGGCAAGACACTGTTGCCAGAGCGTAAGTGACACGGCGGACTCCACTTGTACAAAATCGATAAGAAATAGTAGGCGCTAATAAAGAAACGTTCATTTTTGACACAGACGGTAGAAAGCGCCTGCGACCGCTATCAGCGGTTTCCGTCCTTACGATCGCGACCGGATCGTCAGCGGAAGGGCGGATCATAGCGCAAAGCGAGGCAGAGATCTTCACTTTCTACACAGTTTTGATCGTTTTTATCCACAGGCCGTGGACAGGTAAAACAGTTTACGCCTGCTGCGGCAAAAAGATGCGAGGATCGTCGGGAAAAGGATGATTTTTCAGGCAGCCTGGCGTTTTCCCTGTGAATAAAGGTCAGGCGATCGTAAGAAGATCCCGAACGATCCTTGCGCTTTGAAGTGGAGACCGTATAATTCTTCCCCCGGCGTTGTCGCGCTATGCCCAATGCCCGGACTCAGCGGGCTGTATCCGGGTTTCCAGGTACCGCGACCAGCGAAGTAAATTGACTCCGGACTGTACAATTATTACAATCCCGCCTCTTTATTAAAGACACATTGAGGCGTCGGTCGTTTTACTGGCCCACAAAACGCGTCACCCAGTGAAATTTTTCAAGTTTAGGTAGAAATCGCCATGAAACGCACTTTTCAACCGTCCGTACTGAAGCGCAACCGTTCTCACGGCTTCCGTGCTCGTATGGCAACTAAAAATGGTCGTCAGGTTCTGGCACGTCGTCGTGCTAAAGGCCGTTCTCGTCTGACCGTTTCTAAGTAATAAAAGCTAACCCTGGTGGGTAAGCTCGCATTTCCCAGGGAGTTACGTTTGTTAACTCCCACTCATTTCACTTTCGTCTTCCAGCAGCCACAACGGGCTGGCACGCCGCAAATCACCATACTCGGCCGCCTTAATTCGCTGGGGCATCCCCGCATCGGTCTTACCGTCGCTAAAAAGCACGTCAAGCGCGCGCATGAACGCAACCGGATCAAACGTCTGACCCGTGAAAGCTTTCGTCTGCGTCAGCATGAATTGCCGGCGATGGATTTTGTCGTTGTGGCAAAAAAGGGGATTGCCGATCTCGACAACCGTACGTTGGCGGAAGCGTTGGAGAAACTATGGCGTCGTCACTGTCGCCTGGCGCGCGGCTCCTGATCGTCCTGATACGCGTCTATCAGCGCGGCATCAGCCCTTTGCTGGGACCGCACTGCCGGTTTCAGCCAACCTGCTCTCATTATGGAATTGAGGCGTTACGCAGGTTTGGCCTGATAAAAGGCAGTTGGTTGACACTCAAACGCGTATTAAAATGCCACCCTTTGAACCCGGGTGGTGACGATCCTGTGCCGCCAAAAAACCATTGATACCAGAGAACATTAACGATGGATTCGCAACGCAATCTTTTTCTCATCGCTTTTCTGTTCGTGTCTTTCATGATCTGGCAAGCCTGGCAGACGGACCACGCTCCGCAGCCGCAGCAGACCCAGACCACGCAAAACACCAACAGCGCAGCAGGTGATGCCGCCAGCCAGGGCGTACCGGCCAGCGGCCAGGGCAAAACGATCACCGTTAAGACTGATGTCCTGTCATTGAATATCAACACCCGCGGTGGCGATGTCGAGCAAGCCCAACTGCTGACCTACCCGGATAAACTGGGTTCCGATCAGCCGTTCCAGCTGCTGGAAACCACGCCGTCCTTCGTTTATCAGGCACAGAGCGGGCTGACTGGCCGTAACGGCCCGGATAACCCGAATAACGGCGCGCGCCCGCTGTTCACCACGCAGCAGGATCATTTCGAAATGGCTGACGGCCAGACCGAACTGCGCGTGCCGATGACCTACACCGCTGAAAACGGCGTGGTCTACACCAAGACGTTCGTCTTCAAGCGCGGCGAATTCGCGGTGGACGTGAACTACAACGTCAACAACACCACGCAGCAGCCGCTGGAAGTGTCGCTGTTCGGCCAGCTGAAGCAGACCATCGATCTGCCGAAGCATCGCGACACCGGCAGCAACAACTTTGCGTTGCATACCTTCCGTGGCGCCGCCTACTCCACCAGCGAAGAGAAGTACGAAAAGTATAAGTTCGATACTATCGCGGATAACGAAAACCTGAACGCCACCACCAGCAACGGCTGGGTCGCGATGTTGCAGCAGTATTTCGCCACCGCATGGGTGCCGCGTACCGCTGGCAATAACGCGCTCTACACCAGCAACCTGGGCAACGGCATTGCGGCGATCGGCTACAAGTCCGCGCCGGTCACCATTGCAGCCGGTCAGCAGCAGGATCTGGGCGCAACGCTGTGGGTTGGACCGGAAATTCAGGACAAGATGGCCGCCGTGGCGCCGCATCTCGACCTGACCGTCGACTACGGCTGGCTGTGGTTTATCTCTCAGCCGCTGTTTAAGCTGCTGAAGTTCCTGCACAGCTTTATCGGTAACTGGGGCTTCTCCATTATCGTTATCACCTTCATCGTGCGCGGCATCATGTACCCGCTGACCAAAGCGCAGTACACCTCGATGGCGAAAATGCGCATGCTTCAGCCGAAGATTCAGGCGATGCGTGAACGTCTGGGCGACGACAAGCAGAAGATGAGCCAGGAGATGATGGCGCTGTATAAGGCGGAGAAGGTTAACCCGCTGGGCGGCTGTCTGCCGCTGGTTATCCAGATGCCGATCTTCCTTGCGCTCTACTACATGCTGTCTGGTTCAGTAGAACTGCGTCATGCGCCGTTTATCCTCTGGATCCATGACCTGTCGGCGCAGGACCCGTACTACATCCTGCCGATTCTGATGGGCATCACCATGTTCTTCATCCAGAAGATGTCACCGACCACCGTGACCGATCCGATGCAGCAGAAGATCATGACCTATATGCCGGTTATCTTTACCGTGTTCTTCCTGTGGTTCCCGTCAGGTCTGGTGCTGTACTACATCGTCAGCAACCTGGTGACCATTCTCCAGCAGCAGCTGATTTATCGCGGGCTGGAAAAACGCGGTCTGCACAGCCGCGACAAGAAGAAGGCGTAACGCGCTTACGCCCGTCTGACAATCTGGTTTACCCTGAGGCGGTCATTAGACCGCCTTATTTTTTAGCGAGAGAAAATCCATGAGCCACAGCGATACTATCGTCGCCCAGGCGACGCCACCCGGACGCGGCGGCGTCGGTATTTTGCGTATCTCCGGCGCGCGCGCCGCTGAGGTCGCGCAGCAGGTGCTCGGCAAGCTGCCGAAGGCGCGCTACGCCGACTATCTGCCGTTCAAAGACGCCGACGGCAGCGTGCTGGATCAGGGCATCGCGCTGTGGTTTCCCGGCCCGAACTCCTTTACCGGCGAGGATGTGCTGGAGCTACAGGGCCACGGCGGCCCGGTGATCCTCGATCTGCTGCTGAAACGTATTGTCGCTCTGCCGGGCGTGCGCATCGCCCAGCCGGGCGAGTTCTCGGAGCGCGCCTTTCTTAACGATAAGCTGGATCTGGCGCAGGCCGAAGCGATTGCCGATCTGATTGACGCCAGCTCCGAGCAGGCGGCGCGTTCGGCGGTCAACTCGCTACAGGGCGCCTTCTCGACCCGCATCAATCAGCTGGTTGAAGCCCTCACTCATCTGCGTATCTACGTGGAAGCGGCTATCGACTTTCCCGATGAGGAGATCGATTTCCTCTCTGACGGCAAGATTGAGGCGCAGCTTGATGAGGTCATCGGCGATCTGGACGGCGTGCGCGCCGAAGCGCGTCAGGGCAGCCTGCTGCGTGAAGGGATGAAGGTAGTTATCGCCGGTCGTCCCAATGCCGGCAAATCCAGCCTGCTGAACGCGCTGGCCGGACGCGAGGCGGCTATCGTCACCGATATTGCGGGCACCACGCGCGACGTGCTGCGCGAGCATATTCATATCGACGGCATGCCGCTGCATATTATCGATACGGCCGGCCTGCGCGAAGCCAGCGATGAGGTCGAACGCATCGGCATCGAGCGCGCCTGGCAGGAGATCGAACAGGCCGATCGCGTGCTGTTTATGGTGGACGGCACCACCACTGAGGCGACAGAAGCCGCGCAAATCTGGCCGGACTTCGTTTCGCGCCTGCCTGCGTCACTGCCGATTACCGTGGTGCGCAATAAAGCCGACGTCACGGGCGAAACGCTGGGCCTGACGGAAGTAAACAGCCACTCACTGATTCGCCTTTCGGCGCGGACCGGTGAAGGGGTCGATGTGCTGCGCGATCACCTGAAACAGTCGATGGGCTTTTCCGGCAATATGGAAGGCGGCTTCCTGGCGCGCCGTCGTCATCTTCAGGCGCTGGAGTTAGCGGCGACTCATCTTCAGCAGGGCAAGGCGCAGCTGCTGGGCGCCTGGGCGGGCGAGCTGCTGGCGGAAGAGCTGCGGCTGGCGCAGCAGGCGCTGAGCGAAATCACCGGC
Source organism: Candidatus Pantoea deserta (assembly GCF_003813865.1). GTDB lineage: Bacteria > Pseudomonadota > Gammaproteobacteria > Enterobacterales > Enterobacteriaceae > Pantoea > Pantoea deserta. Next base: position 45,378 of record NZ_RMVG01000015.1, on the reverse strand, counting down.
GAGTTCACCTCTGACGATCTGCTGGGACGGATATTCTCCAGTTTCTGTATCGGGAAATAAGCGCTTCCCCTCTTCTACCCGCTGCCGGACGGACGCGACGTCTTTGACGCTTGTCCGGCGCTGCGCCGCCGCTTGCGGAATACGAGCCGCCGCGCGCAACAGCCGGACGAACCGCGGCAGGCCCCGTCTGTCCTGGCGCATTTCGGAGAGCCTGCCGCCGGGTTATTTGCGCCTTTGTCATTTGGCGGCGGCAAATCATTGAGGTATAACAGGCAGAGCCGCAGGCTGATCATCAGTCTGCGGCTCTGCTTTTTTTATTTCTTTCGCAGAGCGCAACACCACGCCGGCTTTTCCGGCCGCGCCTTCCACCCAGGTAAGCATTAGGCGGCTGCTTCCGCCTGACAAAGGAGAGTAAAATGCCTTCACCGCTCGACCAACATGCGTTAGATCAGCTATTCAACGACGCCCGCACTCATAGCTACTGGCAGGATAAACCGCTGGAAGAGGGCATTCTGGAGCAGCTCTACGCGCTGACTGCGCTGGGACCGACGTCGGCGAACTGCTCGCCGGGCCGCTTTGTGTTTGTGACCTCGCAGGAAGGCAAAGAGAAGCTGAAGCCTGCGCTCTCATCCGGCAACCTGGAAAAAACCATGACCGCGCCGGTTACGGTGATCGTGGCTCATGATATGGCGTTCTATGAGCAGCTGCCGCAGCTGTTTCCGCACGCCGACGCGCGCAGCTGGTTTACCGGCAGCCCGGAGCTGGCCAGAGAGACGGCTTTCCGCAACAGCAGCCTGGAGGCAGGCTATCTGATCCTGGCCGCGCGCGCGCTTGGTCTGGATGCCGGTCCGATGTCGGGCTTCGATCCGTCGAAAATCAACGAGGCTTTTTTCGCCGACAGCAGCTGGCAGGTCAATATGTTGATCAATCTCGGCTACGGCAACCATGAAAAGCTGCATCCGCGTTTGCCGCGTCTGCCTTTTGAACAGGCGTGCAAGTTAGCCTGACAGCCCTGCGCGGCTGCCTCACGATGCGGCAGCTGCCTTTTCCCGCCCCGAATCAGCCAATTCTGAATATTGCGTCATTCTGACGTATGCCGGATGCAATGTGCTCAGAAAATTCTTACAATGCGCGTCTGATGATTAAGTGACCATTTTCACGGAGCGACAGATGGCAAGTCATTTTGTACGTTGGATGGGCGACCCCGGCATTGCCGCCGACGCCATGCGCATGCCGCAGGATGTGCTGGATCAGGCACGCCAGCTTCCCGATAAGCGCCGCGGGCGCTTTCTGATTGCCCGCCTGATGCTGGCTCAGCTTATGCTGCGCGTTTACGGCATTAATACTCTTCCAGCCCTGATTACCCAGAGCAATGGTCGGCCAGCCTTTGCCGATCGCGATCTGCCTGACTTCAGCATCGCTTATGCAGGAAATATGGTCGGGGTGCTGCTGGCGGAAGAAGGCGGCCGCGCGGGGCTGGATATGGAGATCGTACGCGCCCACAGCCGCCAGACGCAGGAGCAGCTTATGCAGGCGCTGACCTCTGGCGAGCGCGCCTGGATCAATGCGCAGCAGGATTTTATGGAAGCGGTGACGCAGATCTGGACGCTGCGCCAGAGCATTCTCAAGCTGACCGGCGAAGGTAGCGATCATATGGAGTCGCTTCAGCTGCACCCCGCAGCCGGACGCCTGCGCTCGATAAGCTACCCCGATATTCAGGCGGTGTGCGACGCAGAACCAACCCTGGTCTGGTCATGCGCCCTGTCGCCTGCCACGCAGCGTCTGCACTTATGGGAAGTGGATGCGGCGCGCCAGTGGCATGCGCTGCGCGACGTGGAGATGAATAAGCCGAATATTGGTCCGCGCACGCTGCGTCTGACCAGCTCGCCGCTGGAGCGCAGCGCGCATCCCCAGATGTAAAACAGGCCGCGTAAGCGGCCTGTTTCTTTTAATGCGCGTCTATAAACGCGATTTTCAGAACGAACAGCAGCGCCACCACCACCACGCACGGCGTGATTTCGCGCCAGCGGCCGGTGCCGAGCTTCATCACGCAGTAGGCGATAAAGCCCAACGCAATGCCTTCGGTAATCGAGAAGCTGAACGGCATCATGGCGGCGGTAACAAAGGCAGGCACCGCCTCAGTCAGATCGTCCCAGCGCACGCGCGACAGGCTGGCGGTCATCAGCACGCCTACGTAGATCAGCGCGCCTGCGGCCGCATAGCCCGGCACCATTGCCGCCAGCGGCGACAGGAACATCACCAGCAGAAACAGCACGCCGGTCACAACCGCCATCAGGCCGGTGCGGCCACCCACCGCCACGCCGGAAGAGCTTTCGATGTAAGCGGTCACTGACGATGTCCCCGCCAGCGCGCCCGTTACCGAACTGAAGCTATCGACAAACAGCGCCTGCTTCATGCGCGGGAAGGTGCCTTTTTCGTCCGCCAGGCCCGCTTTATCGGTCACGCCGATCAGGGTGCCGGAAGAGTCGAACAGATTGACCAGCATAAAGGAGAAGATCACGCCCGCCATGCCGATATTGAACGCGCCTTTAATATCGACCTGACCGACCACGCTGCCGATAGAAGGCGGCGCGGAAAACAAGCCAACGAATTTTACGTCGCCCACCGCCCAGCCAATCGCCGTTGTCACCACCATGGAAATCAGCACCGCCGCATGAATGTTGCGCGACGCCAGAACGGCAATGATAAAGAAGCCCAGCGCGCCAAGCAGCACGCTGTGCGAGGTCAGGTTGCCCACTGCGGCGATAGTGTCGGGATTCGCCACGATAATGCCGGCGTTTTTCAGCCCCATCATGGCGATAAACAGGCCGATACCGGCGGTAATCCCCACGCGCAGGCTCAGCGGAATATTGGCGATCATCCAGTAGCGCACGCGCAGCAGCGTCAGGATCAGCAGTCCCAGTGCGCCCCAGAAAATCGCGCCCATGCCCACCTGCCATGAGTAGCCCATCGCGCCGACCACCACAAAGGCAAAGAAGGCGTTGAGTCCCATCGCGGGCGCCAGCGCCACCGGCAGGTTAGCGAACAGCCCCATCAGGATACTGCCGAAGGCGGCAATCAGGCAGGTGGTGACAAAAACCGCCTGCGTATCCATTCCCGCCACGCCAAGGATCTGGGGGTTAACAAAGACGATGTAGACCATCGTCAGGAAAGTTGTGAAACCGGCAATAATCTCGGTACGCACCGTGGTGCCGTGTTCGTGCAGCCTGAATACGCGCTGCAAAAGGCCTTGTTTACTCATGCCAGCAATCCTGATGAAAAGAAGTCGGCGCGTATCCTGACCGCTTTGCCGCATCAATACAATGATTTTTCGCAACCGTTTCCGGGATCGCAATCCGCGGCGATTAGGTTAAAGTGTGGGCTACCCTGCAACAGAAGGATCCTGAGAAATGTCAGTAGACTGTGTGTTTTTTGACTGCGACGGCACGCTGGTGGACAGCGAGCTGCTCTGTACCCAGGCGTACGTCAATACGTTTGCGCGCTATGGTATTACCTGTTCGTTACAGGAGATGTTCGAGAAGTACAAAGGGGTGCAACTCTACGACATCATTCGCGACGTGGCGCACGCGCATCAGACCACGCTGCCGCAGGAGCGTTTCGAAACCGACTACCGTGCCGAAGTGGCGCGGCTGTTTGACCAGTCGCTGACGCCGATCCCCGGCGCAAAGGCGCTGATAGAGAAGATCACCGTTCCGATGTGCGTGGTCTCTAACGGAACGGTAAAGAAGATGCAGCACTCGCTGGGCCTGACCGGCATGCTGCCCTGGTTTGCTGATCGCCTTTACAGCGGCTATGACATCTCCAGCTGGAAACCCCGCCCTGAACTGATGTACTACGCCGCTGAACAGATGCAGGTGCCTGTCGAGCGCTGCATTCTGGTCGATGACTCGGAAGCAGGCGCCCGCGCAGGCATCGCAGCGGGCATCCCTGTGTTCTACTACTGCGCCGACGCGCACAATCCCGGCATCGATCATCCGCTGGTGACGCGCTTTACGGATATGGCGCAACTGCCTGCGCTGTGGCAGGCGCGCGGCTGGCAGCTAACCAGCTGACGGCCGCAGGCCTGAACCACTCAGCCAATCGCGCCCAGCGAATCCTCGTTGCCCTGCTTTTTCGGCAGCAGAAACAGCGTGGCGAAAATATCCAGCAGGTAGATGAGCGCCAGCAGCGTAATCGCCGCCACAAAGGATATTTTCGCCGCCAGCAGACCAATCACCAGCGGACCGAAACCGCCGACGCCGCGCCCCAGGTTAAACAGCACGTTCTGCGCCGTCGCGCGCGCCTGCGGCGGAAAGGTATCGGAAATCAGCGCGCCGTAGCCGCCGATCATGCCGTTGACGAACATGCCCATCAGCGCGCCGGTAAACAGCATCACCGTAGGGTCGCGCAACTGCGCGTAGATCACCACCATCGCCACGGCGCCGAACTGATACAGCAGGAAAATTTTCCAGCGCGCAAAGCGGTCCGCCAGCACGCCGAACAGCCAGATGCCAAAGGTCATGCCGACCACCGTCACCGCCGTCCAGAGTCCTGACTTCGTCAGGCTGAAGCCGAAGTTGGCGGAGAGATAGCTTGGCATCCAGATCATCAGGCCGTAGTAGCCGAAGTTCTGTACCGAGGTAAGGATAAAGATGCCCAGACTGGCCTTTGCCGTCGCACGATCCTGTACCAGCATTTTCAGCCGGGCGGCAAAGGAAAGTGAGGGCGTGCGATTCACCTGACGGGTAAAGGCTTCCGGTTCGCCCATGCTGCGCCGCAGCACAAATGACAGCAAGGCAGGCAGCAGCCCGACCAGAAACATGCCGCGCCAGCCAATCACGCCAAGCAGCGGCGGCGTAATAAAGGCGGCCAGCAATACGCCGAGCTGCCAGCCGATGCCGACCCATGCCGAGGCGCGGTTGCGCTTTTCCACGGGCCAGGCTTCGGCGATCAGCGCCATGCCGATGCCAAACTCACCGCCCAGCCCCATACCGGCCAGCGTACGGTACGCCAGCAGATCCCAGTAGCCCTGCGCCACTGCGCACAAGCCGGTGAAGATCGAGAACATCAGGATCGTCACCGTAAGAATGCGAATGCGCCCGAAGCGATCGCTGAGATGACCAAACAGAATGCCGCCGACGACTGCGCCAATCAGGGTCCAGGTCACCAGCGAACCCGCCTGAGAAGGTTCCAGCGCCAGCGACAGGCTAATAGCCGGCAGCATAAATCCCAGGATCAGCAGATCGAATCCATCCATTGCGTAACCACTGACCGCGGCCAGCATCGCCTTTGCAGGCGTCACGCTCTGCTTACTGCGGGAAAGAGACATGAATCAGCACCTTAATGAAGAAAAAGTGTGCTGATTATATAAAGGAAACGGTTGCGTATAACAGAAAAAGCGGCAAGCCGTGCGCCAGCGCGCGCACGGCAGAGCGCCATCAGGAGGGTTTGTTAGAGCCGTCGTCGCCGGAAAGCAGCTCATCCAGCCTGTCGCCGCCAACGTGGCGGAAGTCCTGACCCTTAACAAAATAGAAGATGATTTCGCAGATGTTCTGGCAGCGATCGCCGATGCGCTCAATGGCGCGCGCGCAGAACAGCGCGGTCAGCACGCTGGGAATGGTGCGCGGATCTTCCATCATGTAGGTCATCAACTGACGCACAATGCCTTCGTACTCTTTATCGACCTTTTTATCTTCGCGGTAGATATTAATGGCTTCGTTGAGATCCATACGCGCGAACGCATCCAGCACGTCGTGCAGCATCTCGACGGTATGACGGCCCAGCGACTCCAGGCTCACCAGCAGCGGCATATGCTGCTGGCCGAATTTTTCCAGCGCGGTGCGGCTGATTTTCTCCGCCACGTCGCCGATGCGCTCCAGTTCGGAAATAGTCTTGATGATCGCCATTACCAGTCGCAGGTCGCTGGCGGTAGGCTGACGTTTGGCGATGATGCGCACGCAGGCTTCATCAATCTCCACCTCCATCATATTGACCTTCTGATCGCCGTCGATCACGCGCTGCGCCAGCTCGCCGTCAAGGTTGTGCATCGCGGTGATGGCGTCGGTAAGCTGCTGCTCAACCATACCGCCCATAATCATCACCTGGGTGCGAATATGTTCCAGCTCCGCATTGAACTGACCGGAGATATGCTTGTTCAGGTTAAGGTTATCCATGGTTATCTCCTGATAAATCAGCCGTAGCGGCCTGTAATATAGTCTTCGGTCTGCTTCTGCGCCGGCTTGGTAAAGAGCCTGTCCGTATTGCTGAACTCAATCAGCTCGCCCAGATACATAAAGGCGGTATGGTCAGAACAGCGCGCCGCCTGCTGCATATTGTGGGTGACGATCACCACGGTGTAGTCCTGCTTCAGCTCGGTGATCAGCTCTTCGATACGGCCGGTGGAAATCGGATCGAGCGCTGAACAAGGTTCGTCCAGCAGCAGCACCTCCGGGCGAATCGCAATGCCGCGCGCAATGCACAGACGCTGCTGCTGACCGCCGGAAAGACTGTAACCGCTCTGATGTAGCTTGTCTTTGGTTTCATTCCACAGGGCGGCCTTGCTCAACGCCCACTGCACGCGCTCGTCCATATCGGCGCGCGACAGCTTTTCAAACAGACGCACGCCAAAGGCGATATTGTCGTAAATCGACATGGGAAAGGGCGTCGGCTTCTGGAACACCATGCCGACGCGGGCGCGCAGCAGGGCGATGTCCTGATGTGAAGCCAGAATGTTTTCGCCATCCAGCAAAATATCGCCTTCGGCGCGCTGCTCAGGGTAGAGCGAATACATTTTATTAAAGGTGCGCAGCAGCGTCGATTTACCGCAGCCTGAAGGTCCGATAAAGGCTGTGACCTGATTCTTTGCTATATCCAGATTGATATTCTTCAGCGCGTGAAATTTGCCGTAATAGAAGTTCAGGTTTCGTACCTGAATTTTACCGCCGTTTGCAGTCGCAATACTCATTGCTCGTCTCTCTTAAACAACGCCGCGCAGGGCAGCGCCGAAAATTATCCGTGTTTGCTCTTGGTGAAAATCACGCGAGCCAGAATGTTCAGCAGCAGCACGCAGAGCGTGATAATCAGTACGCCCGCCCATGCCAGGCTTTGCCACTCGGCAAAAGGACTCATAGCGAATTTAAAGATGGTGACCGGCAGGTTCGCCAGCGGCTGCATCATGTCGGTAGACCAGAACTGGTTCGACAGCGCGGTAAACAGCAGCGGCGCGGTTTCGCCTGCAATACGGGCCACCGCCAGCAGGACGCCGGTCAGAATGCCCGACACTGACGCCTTTAGCGTGATGGCGGAGATCATCTTCCATTTCGGCGTACCCAGCGCGTAGGCGGCTTCACGCATACTGTCAGGCACCAGGCGCAGCATATTTTCGGTGGTGCGGATCACGATGGGGATTTGCAGCAGCGCCAGCGCGATTACGCCTGCCCAGCCGGAAAAGTGCTGCATCTGCGCCACCACGATGGTGTAAACAAACAGCCCCACCACAATGGAGGGCGCCGAAAGCAAAATGTCATTGATAAAGCGGATCACCTCGGCCAGCGCCGACTTGCGGCCATATTCCGCCAGATAAACCCCTGCCAGAATCCCCAGCGGCGTTCCCACCACGGTAGACCAGAAGATCAGCAGGCCGCTGCCCGCCAGGGCGTTAGCCAGACCGCCGCCTGCGGTATTGGGCGGCGGGGTTGATTCGGTAAACAGCGACCAGCTCAACCCATCGACGCCACGGGTGATGGTGGTGAACAGGATCCACACCAGCCAGAACAGACCAAAGGCCATCGTCAGCAGCGACAGCGTCAGCGCGATCTTGTTCTTGGTGCTGCGCCAGGACTGCATTTTGCGCCGCGACGCATCCAGTTCGGCGCGAGCCTGTAATTCAATGGTGGTCATGAGCGCGCTCCTTCACTTTTCGTCAGGCGCAGGATCATCAGCTTAGAGATCGCCAGAACGATAAAGGTGATAACAAACAGGATCAGTCCCAGCTCCATCAGCGCAGCCACATGCACGCCTGACTCCGCTTCGGCAAATTCATTCGCCAGCGCGGAGGTGATGCTGTTACCCGGCATAAACAGCGAGGCGCTGTCGAGCTGGTAGGTGTTGCCGATGATAAAGGTCACGGCCATGGTTTCGCCCAGCGCGCGCCCCAGACCCAGCATTACGCCGCCAATCACGCCGTTTTTGGTAAAAGGCAGCACGATGCGCCAGATAACTTCCCAGGTGGTGCAGCCGATGCCGTACGCCGACTCTTTCATCATGACCGGCGTTTGCTCAAACACATCGCGCATCACCGAAGCGATATAGGGGATGATCATAATGGCCAGAATGATGCCTGCCGCGAGGATGCCGATACCAAAAGCCGGCCCGGAAAACAGGGTGCCGACAAAAGGTATAGCCGACATCACCTCACCCACCGGCGTCTGAAAATATTCGGCAAACAGAGGAGCGAAGATAAACAGCCCCCACATGCCGTATACGATGCTGGGAATAGCCGCCAGCAGCTCAATCGCGGTGCCAAGCGGACGACGCAGCCAGCCGGGCGCCAGTTCGGTCAGAAACAGCGCAATGCCAAAGCTCACCGGCACGGCGATAATTAACGCGATTAACGAGGTGACAAGGGTGCCGTAGATAGGCACCAGCGCGCCAAATTCTTCATTGGGCGCATCCCAGGTTTTCGACCACAGGAAAGAGAAACCAAATTTCTGAATGCTCGGCCAGGAGGAGACAATCAGGGAGACGATAATGCCGCCCAACAGCAATAGCACAATCAGCGCCGCCAGTTTAACCAGCGCGCCGAAAATCATGTCACCTTGCTTACCGGGGGCTTTGAATGCCGGCTTCGTTGCAGCCATAGAAGTCTCATTCTCAGAAGGTTGTCAGGGCGGCCAATGACCGCCCATCGTTCCGGCCGGACAGGTATCCGGCGGTTATTCACTTATTGATAAAGCGCTTTGCCTGAACTGTCTTTGATATTGGCTTTCCATGCATCGCGAATCTGCTGGGTTACGCTATCCGGCAGGGTGGCGTAATCCAGGCTGGTCGCCGTTTTATCGCCATTCTTATAGGCCCAGTCGAAGAACTTCAGCACTTCGCTACCTTTCTCAGCATTAGCCTGATCTTTGTAGATCAGAATGAAGGTCGTTGAGGTGATCGGCCACGCATCATTGCCTTTCTGGTAGGTCAGGTCCTGAGCAAAGGATTTGCTCCAGTCCGCGCCTTTCGCCGCGTTAGAGAAGCTGGTTTCGCTCGGCGCGACCGGCTTGCCGTCGGCATCAACCAGTTTGGTGTAGGTCAGGTTGTTCTGCTTAGCGTAAGCGTATTCCACATAGCCGATAGAGCCAGGCAGACGCTGAACGAACGCGGCGACGCCGTCGTTGCCTTTACCGCCCAGCCCAGTCGGCCAGTTTACGGTGTTGCCTTTGCCGATTTTGCTGCTCCACTCTTCATTCACTTTCGCCAGGTAGCTGGTGAAGACGAAAGAGGTGCCGGAACCATCAGCGCGACGGACGACGTTGATGTTGGTGTCTGGCAGTTTTACGCCCGGATTCAGCTTAGTGATGGCGGCATCGTTCCACTTTTTGATCTTACCCAGATAGATGTCACCGACCGTTTTACCGTCGAGCGTCAGTTCGCCGGATTTCACGCCCGGAATATTAACGGCCAGCACAACGCCGCCAATCACCGTCGGGAACTGGAACAGGCCATTTTTTTGCAGGTCTTCATCTTTCATTGGCGCATCAGAGGCGCCAAAATCCACGGTTTTAGCGATGATCTGTTTTACGCCGCCGGATGAGCCGATGCCCTGGTAGTTAATTTTGCTACCGGTAGCTTGCTGATATTCTGCTGCCCACTTGGCATAAACCGGCGCCGGGAAAGTACCGCCCGCGCCCGTCAGATCGGTCGCTGCAAAAGCAGAAACCGTGCTTACGGCGAGAGTGGCGGTAAGAATTCGGGCTACGGTGCTACGCATCAGTGTCATGTTCCCTCCAGGGGAGTTTATCTCAGGCTTGAAGCCGTTGTAGTTGGAGTCAGTGATTGCTGCTGGAGGCAAAATAGGACAGTTTGATGACAGTGAAATGTAGGAAATGTGACAGATTTATGACAGCAGGAAGCTGTGTAAGAAGGCGAGAATTGCGGCTGGCGGCTGTATACAGGTAACAGAGACTGGTTTTTATCCTTCCTCAGCCTTCACGCGCTTCTCAGCTCCGCCTCACTACAGCCTGTAACGGCTGGCGTCTTAGTCCGCCAGCGCCATACGGATAAATCCTGCGGCTTCGCTTTTGGGTAAGGAAAGCACGTTGCTCCACAACGCTTTATAAATTTCACAGGCGATTTTTTCATTGCCGATTCCTTTGCGCGGGTCGCTTAAGATTTGCAGATGCTGCCCGTACTGCGGCGTCATGCTCTGTACCAGCCGTTGCGCATTTCGCTGCGCGATTTGTCGTTCTTCACTGGTGATGATATGCCGGTTGGGTCCATAAGCGGAGCGCATCATCGCCACGTCAGCCTCTATTCGCTGTAAAAGAATCGATTGAGGGAGAATGTTTGTGGGGTTTATTCCCCCTTTGACCGCAGGAAAAAGGAAGCGGTAACAGGCGTCGTCGCTGTATTTTTGCACTGCCGCAATCTGTGCAACACTGGCTTGCATAACCGCCACCACCTGCTCGTCTGGCGCAAAGGCTATCCGACTTTTCTGTATGGCTAATATTTGCGGCTGGATAGCGTCGATAACCTGCTGTTCGCTCTGGCCTGCCTTAAGCATGGCCAGTACCTGAGCACGGATCTGCTGAAACTTTTGCGGTTCCTGCTCTTTGAGGACCTGATAAATGGGCATGCCTGCTATGGCCGCATCAATCTTTTGCTCTGTATTTTGTTTAGCTGAGCGATTTAAATAATGGACGTCAATAATGTTCCAGCCAACGATCCCTGCCAGCGCTAGCGCGATCGCGCCGCCTCGTCCGATCCACCCCTTTTTGCGCAGCGATGCGGCAATCGCTGTAAGCACAGCCCCGATATAGCCAGCCAGGAAAATGTGCGTCCAGTCCATCGTCTCTGTCCTTGATTTTTGTGATCGTGCTTATTAACGCTGAAGTGAGCCTGGCGCTTTGCCCTGCCCTTGCTGAGTAGCGCGCATAATAACCCCGGCCACACTGTTAAAGTAAAAACCCCAGCCGCTAAGGACTGGAATGCTTTTATCAACAATAAAATTTCACTTTTTATTTACCTCACCAATATACCAGTGCTCAGAAAGATAAATCTCGCCCTCATCATTTTCGCAGGCTCTTAATATTCCTGATTCTGCAAAACCTTTCGGCAATTCCAAATTAAAATCCTTTACCAGGCTTCGTCCATGTAACAAACTTAACTGTCCAAAAATATTATTTCCTGGCTGTGTGTGCATGTTGAAATACTCCTCAGAAGTAAACAAGCACAGCTCACTAGAAAACATGTCCGGCAGAACAATACTGCAAGTAACTCTTATCTCATCTTTATCAGCAGGTTTAGACTGATAAAGATCGTATGCGGCGTTTATCAACATTTGTGCACAATATGACTGAATGTTACGACTAGTCTGTTTCCCCTGAACTAATGAAAAATGCACAGGTATTTTGACATTCCAATAACCATAAGAGTAGTCTTCATCGGCAATTGTTGGAAAGTTAGATATATAAGATTCAGACCACTTTTTTAATGATCGTAGCCTGCGTGGAATCCCTCGCAACTTCTTATCACTCACTGCCAGTTGTCGCATTACCTTTTCCTGCCCTTCGCTGCTTCAGTCCTGGACTTATTAATAGCCCCACCCAGATTTAACAACACTTTAAATTTCCCTTTACTGTCAAACAGTTCAAGATGATTTTTATGTTATCCATTAAGATAAAATTGATCACCTTTCTTTATCACTTCGCCAGTATTACTGTTTGCGTTGTAAATACTCTGACCTTGCTATATTTGGCAACGTTTTTGTGCGCCATTCTTAATCTGAGTGCCAGGCCATAATTGGCAAGGAATTTTTTCATATTCCCGACAGCCCCGGCATCTGGAACATGTGGCGCTTTCTTGCCCGGTCATATATTCCGGCCAGCATCCCACCAGTGGCTTCCAGCTCTGCCTGATTCCCTTCGGATGCCTGTTTGATCGTATCAGCTACCGCAGACCAGGTATCGCTGCTCATCAACGCCTTAATGCTGTCCGCCTGGCGATGGCAGAGGTTGTACCCTCACCCAGCTTTTCCCTGATCTGATTCTTAAGGGATTCAGCTGCTTGTTTCGCCGTTGCCCCGCCTGGTCACCAGGCAAGGAGTGATTCTCAACCGCATTCTTCCCGGCCTGCGCCCCGGCTACCGCGCTCGCCGTACTGTCACCTGCAAGGCCACCGGCAGGCCCGCCGCTTTATCAAATAAAAAACCCGGTAATTTCACCTGAAAATTACCGGGTCTGTTGCTAATTAATCCAGCGAAGCTCTGTTATTCCACCGTCACCGATTTCGCCAGGTTTCGCGGCTGATCGACGTCGGTGCCTTTAATCAGCGCAACGTGATAGGAGAGCAGCTGAAGCGGCACGGTGTAGAAGATCGGCGCAATCACCTCTTCCACATGCGGCAGCGAGATAATCTTCATGCCGTCGCTGTCGTTAAAACCCGCATCCTGATCGGCAAACACGTACAGCAAGCCGCCGCGCGCGCGCACCTCTTCAATATTCGACTTCAGCTTTTCCAGCAGTTCGTTGTTCGGCGCGACGACGATGACCGGCATGTCGGCATCAATCAGCGCCAGCGGGCCGTGCTTCAGCTCGCCAGCCGCATAGGCTTCAGCGTGAATATAGGAGATCTCTTTGAGCTTAAGCGCGCCCTCCATCGCGATCGGATACTGATCGCCGCGTCCGAGGAACAGCGCGTGATGCTTGTCGGAGAAGTCTTCCGCCAGCAGCTCAATGCGCTTGTCCTGCGCCAGCATCTGCTCAATACGGCTCGGCAGCGCCTGAAGGCCATGAACGATGTCGTGTTCGATCTCTGCCGACATGCCGCGCAGGCGGCCCAGTTTCGCCACCAGCATCAGCAGTACGGTCAGCTGCGTTGTGAAGGCTTTGGTCGAGGCGACGCCGATCTCCGTGCCGGCTTTGGTCATCAGCGCCAGATCCGACTCGCGCACCAGCGACGAACCGGCCACGTTGCAGATCGCCAGCGAACCCAGATAGCCCAGCTCTTTGGAAAGACGCAGCGCCGCCAGCGTATCGGCGGTTTCGCCAGACTGGGACAGGGTGATCAGCAGGCTGTTTTTACGTACGGCGGATTTGCGATAGCGAAACTCGGAAGCGATCTCCACGTCGCAGGGGATATTCGCCAGCGATTCAAACCAGTAGCGCGCCACCATGCCTGAATTGTACGAGGTGCCGCAGGCGATGATCTGGATATGCTCGACCTGGCTCAGCAGCGCTTCCGCATTCGGACCCAGCTCGCTGAGATCCACTTCGCCATGGCTAAAACGACCGGTCAGGGTGTTTTTAATCGCCATTGGCTGTTCGTAAATCTCTTTCTGCATGTAGTGGCGGTAAACGCCTTTGTCGCCCGCGTCGTACTGCACGCTGGATTCAATTTCAGCGCGATGCACCGCCTTGCCGTCGCGATCGACGATGGTGACCTCGCGGCGGCTGATTTCGGCGATGTCGCCCTCTTCCAGATAGATAAAGCGACGCGTTACCGGCAGCAGCGCCAGCTGATCGGAGGCAATAAAGTTTTCGCCAACGCCACGGCCAATCACCAGCGGGCTACCTGAGCGGGCGGCCACCAGCAGCGACGGATCGCGGCTGTCCATGATCACCATGCCATAGGCGCCGCGCAGTTGAGGGATGACGCGCAGCACCACTTCGCGCAGCGATCCGCCCTGTTTCTGCTCCCAATGCACCAGATGCGCGACCACTTCGGTATCGGTCTCAGAGGCAAAGCGATAACCACGCGCTATCAGCGTCTCACGCAGCGGTTCGTGGTTTTCAATAATGCCGTTGTGCACCACGATAATGTGCTCAGAGACGTGCGGATGCGCATTGGCTTCCGACGGTTCGCCATGGGTTGCCCAGCGCGTATGCGCGATGCCCGTGCCGCCAATCAGCGGCTGCTGCTCTGCGGCTTCCGCCAGCATCTGTACCTTGCCGACGCGCCGCAGGCGCGTGACGTGCCCCTGACGATCGACGACGGCCAGACCAGCCGAATCATATCCGCGATATTCAAGGCGACGCAGTCCTTCCAGCAGAATTTCTGCAATGTCGCGTTGTGCTACTGCACCTACAATTCCACACATAAATGTTATTCCTGACCTGATGGCTTTCGGCCATCTTGCGTTGTCATACGACCTGATAACCGGCTTTGCCGGATTCCCCGAGCCTTGTAGAGAGTGGGGATTATTATTGTGCTACTGCGACGGCCAGCACGCGGCTGGCCGTAAAATTACTTTTTCTTCACCGGACGCTGCCAGCCCGCTTTGCTGTTTTGCTCTTTGCGGTTGTAGACCAGCACGGCATCCGTGACGTCCTGCATTACCGTGGTGCCCGCCGCGATGGTTGCGCCGGCCGCCACGCTGACCGGCGCCACCAGTTGCGTGTCCGACCCCACAAAGACGTTATCGCCGATAAGGGTTTTCGACTTGTTGGCCCCGTCATAGTTGCAGGTAATGGTGCCCGCGCCGATATTGACGTTCGCGCCGATCTCCGCGTCGCCGAGATAGCTAAGATGTCCAGCCTTGGAGCCTTTGCCCAACGTCGCCTTTTTCATTTCGACGAAGTTGCCGACATGTGCGGCCTGCGCCAGCTCGCTGCCGGGACGCAGGCGAGCGAAAGGTCCGACGGTGCAGTCGGCGGCGAGGTTCGCCTGCTCGATCACCGAATAGGGGCTGATTTCACAGTCGTCGCCGATAACGCTGTTTTTAATGATGCAGCCCGCGCCGATTTTAACGCGATTGCCCAGCGTCACTTCGCCTTCGATAATGACATTGGTGTCGATCTCGACATCGCGTCCGTGATTAAGCGTGCCGCGCAGATCAAAGCGTGCCGGGTCGCGCAGCATCACGCCTGCCAGCAGCAGTTTTTCCGCCTGCTCGCTCTGATAAACTCGCTCCAGCGTGGCCAGCTGTAGGCGGTTGTTGACGCCGTCGGTTTCGCTGACGCGCGCCGGATGGACGGCATTGATGCGACGCCCTTCCTGATGGGCCAGCGCGATAATATCGGTGATGTAGTATTCGCCCTGCGCATTGTTGTTGGTCAGCTGCGCCAGCCAGCGTTTTAGATCGCCGCCGTTGGCGATCAAAATGCCGGTGTTAATTTCCGTAATTTTCAGCTGCTCCGGGCTGGCGTCTTTCTGCTCCACGATCCCGACGATGGCGTCGTTTTCACGCATGATACGCCCGTAGCCGCTGGGATTATCCAGCACCACCGTCAGCAGGCCGATGCCGCCCTGCGGTCTGGCGTCGCGCAGGCGCTGCAATGTCTGCTGGGAGATAAGCGGCACATCGCCGTAGAGCATCAGGATGTCTTCATCGTCAGCGAAGGCGGGCGCCGCCTGCTGCATCGCATGGCCCGTTCCCAGCTGCTCCGCCTGTAATACCCAGTTAAGCGACGGCTCGGTCAGGACGGCCTTAAGCCGATCGCCGCCGTGGCCGTAAACCAGATGGATATGGTTCGCGCCGAGACCGGTTGCGGCGTCGATGACGTGCTGGACCATGGGTTTGCCTGCAAGGGTGTGCAGAACTTTGGGCAGATCGGAATACATACGGGTTCCCTTGCCGGCAGCAAGGATCACCACGCTCATTGCGCTGTTAGACATAACCATCCTGACAGTGTTTTAGACATGCGAAAGTTAAACGGTTTAGTCCTGAGATTACTACATTTTTCTCAGGTCGAAATTAGGCGCGCGCCGGTATTAACGCGCAGATAAAAAAAATGCCAGCCCAATGGGCTGGCATTTCATGACGCATAAAGCCTGATTACATCGCTTTTTTGGTCAGCTCGATCACGCGCAGTTTAGCAATGGCTTTCGCCAGCTCCGCAGAGGCCTGAGCATAGTCAACGTCGCCGTGGCTGCTGTTGATATGCTCTTCTGCTTTGCGTTTCGCTTCCAGCGCCAGCGCTTCGTCAAGGTCGGTACCGCGGATAGCGGTATCGGCCAGAACGGTGGTGCTGCCCGGCTGCACTTCCAGCACGCCGCCAGAGAGGTAAATATACTCCTCTTCGCCGTGCTGCTTCACGATACGGATCATTCCAGGCTTGATGGCAGTCAGCAGCGGGGCGTGGCCAGGGTAAATACCCAGCTCGCCTTCGCTACCTGACACCTGAATTTTCTGCACCAGGCCAGAGAACAGCTGTTTCTCTGCGCTGACGACGTCCAGGTGATAAGTCATAGCCATATCTGTCCTCCCGGGAAACCGTTATTACAGTTTCTTCGCTTTTTCCACGGCTTCTTCGATAGCGCCGACCATGTAGAAAGCCTGCTCTGGCAGATGGTCGAACTCGCCGTCCATAATGCCTTTAAAGCCACGGATAGTGTCTTTCAGGGTGACGTATT
Organism: Candidatus Pantoea deserta; assembly: GCF_003813865.1. Lineage (GTDB taxonomy): Bacteria > Pseudomonadota > Gammaproteobacteria > Enterobacterales > Enterobacteriaceae > Pantoea > Pantoea deserta. The sequence goes on along the minus strand of NZ_RMVG01000015.1, from coordinate 28,821 downwards.
TACCCGGCGCGCCGGTAAAGACTTCAGCAACGAAGAACGGCTGAGACAGGAAGCGCTGAATTTTACGCGCGCGTGCCACCAGCAGTTTGTCGTCTTCAGACAGTTCGTCCATACCCAGGATGGCGATGATGTCTTTCAGTTCCTGGTAACGTTGCAGCAGAGACTGCACGCCACGCGCAACGTCGTAGTGCTCCTGGCCAACGACCAGCGGGTCCAGCTGACGGCTGGTAGAGTCCAGCGGGTCAACGGCCGGGTAGATACCCAGAGACGCGATCTGACGGCTCAGCGTTACGGTTGAGTCCAGGTGGGCGAAGGTGGTCGCCGGAGACGGGTCAGTCAGGTCATCCGCAGGCACGTAAACGGCCTGTACAGAGGTGATTGAACCGGTCTTGGTGGAGGTAATACGCTCCTGCAACACACCCATCTCTTCAGCCAGCGTCGGCTGATAACCTACCGCAGACGGCATACGACCCAGCAGTGCTGATACTTCCGTACCGGCCAGGGTATAACGATAGATGTTATCAATGAACAGCAGAACATCGCGGCCTTCATCACGGAATTTCTCCGCCATGGTCAGACCGGTCAGCGCAACGCGCAGACGGTTGCCCGGCGGCTCGTTCATCTGGCCATACACCAGCGCAACTTTGTCGATTACGTTGGAGTCGGTCATTTCGTGGTAGAAGTCGTTACCCTCACGAGTACGCTCGCCCACGCCGGCAAATACCGAGTAACCTGAGTGCTCAGCCGCGATGTTACGGATCAGCTCCATCATGTTTACGGTTTTACCTACGCCCGCGCCGCCGAACAGGCCGACTTTACCGCCTTTGGCGAACGGACACATCAGGTCGATAACCTTGATGCCGGTTTCCAGCAGTTCCTGCGAGCTTGACTGGTCTTCATAAGAAGGCGCCGCGCGGTGAATAGAGGAGATCTCTACTGCACTGCCGTCTTCTTCTTTGATGTCGCCTTTCATGTCGATCGGCTCGCCCAGCACGTTCATGATACGGCCGAGGGTGGCTTTACCCACCGGAACCTGGATCGGTTTTTTCAGGTCAGCAACTTCCAGACCGCGCTTCAGGCCGTCAGAAGAACCCATGGCGATGGTACGAACCACGCCGCCGCCCAGCTGCTGCTGAACTTCCAGCACCAGACGAGCATCACCATTCTTAACCTCAAGGGCGTTGTACACTTGCGGTACCGCGTCCTGAGGGAATTCGACGTCAACTACGGCGCCGATAATCTGGACAATCTTTCCAGCTGCCATCTTGAATCCTCTACCTAATTCTAACCTGGTTAAACCGCGGAGGCTCCCGAGACGATCTCGGTGAGTTCCTGGGTGATGCTGGCCTGACGAGCTTTGTTGTACACCAACTGCAACTCTTTGATCAGGTTTCCGCCGTTGTCGGTTGCGGCTTTCATCGCCACCATACGTGCGGCCTGCTCACTGGCCAGGTTTTCCACCACACCCTGATAAACCTGCGATTCGACATAACGACGCAGCAGGGTATCCAGCAGCGCTTTCGGATCGGGTTCGTACAGGTAATCCCAGGTCTTCGCCTTCATCTCTTCTTCACCTTCCGCTGGCGGTAACGGCAGCAGTTGGGTAATGGTCGGAGTCTGAGACATGGTGTTATTAAACTTGTTGCTGACAACATACAGCTTGTCGATACGACCTTCGTCGTAGGCTTGCAACATCACTTTTACCGGGCCGATCAGATCGGACAGGGAAGGTTTGTCTCCCATGCCGGTGACCTGGGCCACGACGTTACCGCCTACGGAGCTGAAGAACGCCAGACCTTTGGAACCGATAATCGACAGATCGCTCTGTACGCCTTTATCAGACCAGGCTTTCATATCCGCCAGCAACTTTTTGAACAGGTTAATGTTCAAACCACCACAAAGCCCGCGGTCAGTCGAAACGACCAGGTAGCCGACGCGCTTAACGTCGCGCTCTTCCAGGTAAGGGTGCTTGTATTCCAGATTCCCAAGCGCAAGGTGACCAATCACTTTGCGCATGGTGTCTGCATACGGACGGCTGGCCGCCATGCGTTCCTGCGTTTTACGCATTTTGGAGGCGGCGACCATTTCCATCGCTTTGGTGATCTTCTGCGTATTTTTCACGCTTCCGATCTTGTTACGTATCTCTTTTGCGCCGGCCATTAGCTTCTCCTCAAAGCCTTGCGGCCTGCCTTTTCAGACAAGCCGCCAGACATTACCAGGACTGGGTTGCTTTAAACGTATCGAGCAGCGCTTTCAGCTTCGCTTCGATATCGTTGTTGTAGTTACCAGTTTGGTTGATTTCCTGCATCAGCTCGGCGTGGTCGCGGTCTGCGAACGCCAGCAGCGCAGCTTCGAAGCTAAGGATCTTCGCCAGTTCAACGTCGTTCAGGTAGCCGCGCTCGGCAGCAAACAGCACCAGACCCTGCTGCGCAACGGACATCGGCGCATACTGTTTCTGTTTCAGCAGCTCGGTCACTTTCTGACCGTGGCTCAGCTGTTTGCGGGTCGCGTCATCCAGATCGGAAGCGAACTGCGAGAACGCCGCCAGTTCACGATACTGCGCCAGCGCGGTACGGATACCACCGGACAGTTTCTTGATGATCTTGGTCTGAGCAGCACCACCAACACGCGATACAGAGATACCCGGGTTAACCGCCGGACGAATACCGGAGTTAAACAGGTTCGATTCCAGGAAGATCTGACCATCGGTAATAGAAATTACGTTGGTCGGAACGAACGCGGAAACGTCACCCGCCTGGGTTTCGATGATCGGCAGCGCGGTCAGTGAACCGGTTTTACCTTTAACTTCGCCGTTGGTGAAACGCTCGACGTAGTCAGCACTTACGCGTGATGCGCGCTCCAGCAGACGAGAGTGGAGATAGAACACGTCGCCCGGGAAGGCTTCACGGCCCGGCGGACGGCGCAGCAGCAGAGAAATCTGACGGTAAGCGACAGCCTGCTTAGACAGGTCATCGTATACGATCAGCGCATCTTCGCCGCGGTCGCGGAAGTATTCACCCATGGCGCAACCGGAGTAGGGCGCCAGGTATTGCAGCGCAGCGGACTCAGACGCTGAGGCTACAACCACGATGGTGTTCGACAGCGCGCCGTGCTCTTCCAGCTTACGCACCACGTTGGCGATGGTAGAGGCTTTCTGACCAATAGCGACGTAGACGCATTTGATGCCGGAATCGCGCTGGTTGATGATGGCGTCGATCGCCAGCGCGGATTTACCGGTCTGACGGTCGCCGATGATCAGCTCACGCTGGCCACGACCGATTGGAATCATCGCATCGACAGATTTGTAACCGGTCTGAACCGGCTCGTCGACTGACTGACGGTCGATAACGCCCGGTGCGATCACTTCAACCGGCGAGAAGCCGTCGTTGTCGATCGCGCCTTTGCCGTCGATAGGTGCACCCAGGGTGTTCACCACGCGGCCCAGCAGGCCACGACCGACCGGCACTTCCAGGATACGACCCGTACATTTGACCTTCATGCCTTCGGCGAGGTCAGCATACGGACCCATTACCACGGCGCCGACAGAGTCGCGCTCCAGGTTCAGGGCGATAGCGTAACGGTTACCCGGCAGGGCGATCATCTCACCCTGCATGACATCGGCCAGGCCGTGTACGCGGATGATACCGTCGCTTACAGAGACGATAGTACCTTCGTTGTGAGCTTCGCTCACGACATTGAACTGAGCAATGCGCTGCTTGATCAGTTCGCTGATTTCGGTGGAATTCAGTTGCATATGCTCCAGTCCCCTTAAGACTGCAAGGCGTCTGCCAGACGCTCAAGACGGCCGCGCACGCTGCCATCAATCACCAGATCACCCGCACGGATGATCACGCCTGCCATGACAGACTTATCAATTTTGCAATTCAGCTTAACTTTGCGTGACAGACGTTTTTCCATCGCGGCGCTGATGTTAGTCAGCTGGCTGTCACTCAGCGTACTGGCGGAAATCACGTCAACTTCCGCCGTCGCCTCATAGGCGTCGCGCAGTTGAATGAACTGCTCCAGTACAGCCGGAAGCGCGGTCAAACGTCCGTTCTCAGCCATAACCTTAATCAGGTTCTGGCCGTGTTCATCTAATTGATCGCCGCAGACGGCAATGAAAGAAGCCGACAACGCTTCCGGCGCCAGCGCGCCAGAGAGAAGATCGGCCATTTGCTCATTGCGCGCGACAGTCGCGGCGAACGCCAGCATCTGTTGCCAGCGTTCAATGCTTTGATGCTCAACAGCAAAGTCAAAAGCTGCTTTGGCGTAGGGGCGAGCTACAGTAATCAGTTCAGACATCAGCCCCTCCCTCCTTACAGTTCAGCGACCAGTTTATCAACGATGTCGCTGTTAGCAGCTTCATCCACGGAACGTTCGATGATCTTCTCGGCACCAGCCATTGCCAGCAACGCGACTTGCTTACGCAGCTCTTCGCGGGCACGTTTACGCTCGGCGTCAATCTCTGCCTGCGCCTGCGCCACGATGCGGTTACGTTCGTTCTCAGCTTCAGTTTTCGCTTCGTCCAGAATCTGAGTACGGCGTTTGTTCGCCTGCTCGATAATGACCTGAGCTTCCTCTTTAGCTTTTTTCAGCTGGTCGGTCGCATTAGCCTGCGCGAGATCCAAATCTTTCTTCGCGCGTTCAGCAGAAGCAAGGCCTTCAGCAATTTCTTTCTGGCGCTTTTCGATGGCAGCCATAATCGGCGGCCATACGTACTTCATGCAGAACGCGACAAACAGGATGAACGCGATGGCCTGGCCGAGGATTGTTGCATTAATGTTCACAGCACAATGCCTCTAATTAAGTTGTTAACTTATCTGCCGTTATCACCGTGATAAGCGGCAGAACCGTTCATCTTTGCGCGCGGGGCGCGGGATGAACAAAGAGCGACAGGCTTTAGGCGACAGCAAACATCACGTAGAGACCCAGACCAACAGCGATCATCGGGATTGCATCCACCAGACCCATTACAACAAAGAACTGCGTACGCAGCAGAGGGATCAGATCCGGCTGGCGCGCGGCGCCTTCCAGGAATTTACCTCCGAGGATGCCGATACCGATCGCAGCACCGATTGCCGCCAGGCCCATCATCACAGCGGCAGCCATGTACAGCAGATCCATATTCAGGTTTTCCATGACAGTCTCCAGTTTGTTTCAGTTAAACGCTTAGTGTTGAGAAAAAAATCAATGTTCTTCAGATGCCATCGACAGATAGACAATCGTGAGGACCATGAAAATGAAAGCCTGCAACGAGATGATCAGGATGTGGAAAATGGCCCACGGCACATTCAGCACCCACTGCGACCACCACGGCAACAGACCGGCAATAAGGATAAAGATCAGCTCACCCGCATACATGTTGCCGAACAGTCGCAGACCGAGTGAAACCGGTTTGGACAGCAGGCTAACACCTTCAAGAATCAGGTTGATGGGGATGAAGATCGGGTGATTAAAAGGTTGCAGCGTCAGCTCTTTCGCGAAGCCGCCTACACCTTTCATTTTGATGCTGTAGAACAGAATCAAAATAAAGACGCCCAACGCCATAGACAGCGTGATGTTCACGTCTGCGGACGGCACGACGCGCAGCGCCGGCAGGCCTAGCCACTCTTCGCCGATGTACGGCAGCAGGTCGATAGGCAGCAGATCCATGAAGTTCATCAGGAAGACCCAGACAAAAATCGTCAGAGCCAGCGGGGCGATAAGTTTGCTTTTACCGTGGTACATGTCGCGCACGTTGCTGTCAACGAAGCCGACAACCAGTTCGATAGCCGCCTGCATTTTCCCTGGCACGCCGCTGGTGACGCTTTTCGCCACTTTACGGAACAACACCAGGAAGATCACTCCCAGCACCAGAGAGAAAAACATGGAATCGATATTTAATACCCAGAACGTCGCGGGTGCGTCGTGAGCATTCACTAACTCGAAGGTACGCAGGTCCAGCTGAAGATGCGTCAGGTGGTGACCAATGTACTCTTGCGGAGTTTGAGTTTCTCCTGCAGCCATGATGCTTTTTACCCTTTGTTGTTAATTACCGCCGGCGCCAGCATCTGAACCACCAGCACCGATAACCAGGTTACCCCGAGCGGCCAGAAGACCACTCTGAAAACACCCAACGCTACAATGAGCAACACAATGGTTGCGATGACTTTGCCGATTTCGCCAAGAGCGAAACTCCACGCAACCCGTCCGGAAGCCGGGGATTGCCCTTGCAAGCGCCAGGCTAAAAACATAAACAAAACGTTTGGCAGCCAGGCTGCCGCTCCGCCAGCAAGCGCAGAGACGCCCCAGGTGACATCTTTCAGGGCAAAGAGAGCGCCGATGATGACAACAGTCACCAGCTGGATAACCAGCACGGTTCGGGCGAATTTTACACTGTAAAGAGACACTGACATGGCGCTGATACTCTCCTGCCCCATAAGGGGTATGTCGCGTGTCGTATAAGACTGCCTTTACTCACTCGAGTCAAGCAGCAAAAGCCGTGCAAATTATACGGGCCGCACCTGCGATTTCAATCCGTAAGTAGCCAAAAGGTGAACAATTATTTAAATTTCTTTCCGAATGGCTATTTTTCCAAAGATTGTCAGCGGAAATTAGCGGCGAATGCCGCTGAAATTTCGCGGCGGGCTGGCTTTTAAAGCGTGCTTTAGATCACATTCTACACAATGCGCGCTATCTAAATTTCCCGACAAGCAATGGCAGAGGTTATTCCTTTACCCTTAATCTCAGCCTAATCAAAAGCTTAATCTGTAGCCCAGCTTAAGCTGCGCGTAATTTCGATAAAAACAGTCGATTGACATCGCAGAGTAAGCCAACCTCGTTAAAGTGATATTACGCACGCAGAGTTATTACCCTGATATATTTTCCAGCGTGATTATCGGTAGCCACTTCGTTTCACTAATAAGTGATCTTCCTGATAAACAAATGTGAATTAAACGTTAAATGTAACAGCATTTTTCGGATAATTTCCGCCGCGCTTGTTAACGTTATTTCAGGCTTATCAGCCTTAAAAATGTGACCTTACAAGGGTTTCAATCGGCGATTTTTTAGTCAGCGCTCAGGCTAAGTCAAATACCGATGAAACCCCTTAGATTGTAAGGTGTTATGCCTGCTGGCGCGCAATAACGACCAGATGACGTTCGCCATCCAGCTCAGGGACCTTCAGCGCTTCGATCGAAACCAGACGGAAACCCTCTGGCAGGCTGGCGATCTCGTCATCCGGACGCACGCCCTTCAGGGCGTAAAACGCGCCGTCTGCCGCGGGCAAATGATGGCACCAGTTCACCATATCCTGTAGCGAGGCAAACGCGCGGCTAATCACGCCGTCGAACGGCGGCTCAGAGGGAAACGCCTCTACCCTGCTCTGCACCGGCGTGATGTTATTTAACGCCAGCTCGTGCTGAACCTGACGCAAAAAGCGCACGCGCTTGCCCAGGCTGTCGAGCAGCGTAAAGTGCGCCTGCGGCATTACGATGGCGAGCGGTATTCCCGGCAGCCCTGGTCCGGTGCCGACGTCGATAAAGCGTTCGCCCTTCAGGTGCGGCGCAACGACAATGCTGTCGAGAATATGGCGCACCAGCATCTGCTGCGGGTCACGCACCGACGTCAGATTGTAGGCCTTGTTCCATTTATCCAGCAGGCCGACATAGGCAACCAGCTGCTGTTTTTGTTGATCGGAGAGGGAAATACCGGCTGCCTTAAGCAGCGAAGTGAGTTTTGTGATCACAGCATAAGTCCAGTCAGTTGGGGCGAGTCGCCTCGCCCCGTTTAAGGTCAGGCGCTTTTGCGCAGCAGCCCTTGCTTTTTCAGGTAAATCAGCAGAATGGAAATGGCGGCCGGCGTGATGCCGGAGATACGCGAAGCCTGACCAATGGAGGAAGGTTTATGATCGTTGAGCTTAGCGATCACCTCATTCGACAGGCCGCTGACCTGTTGATAATCGAGATCGGCAGGCAGCAGGGTGTTTTCATTGCGCTGCTGGCGATCGATCTCTTCCTGCTGGCGCGCGATATAGCCTTCATACTTCACCTGAATCTCAACCTGCTCGGCAGCCTGCGCGTCATCCAGCGCCGGGCCAAAGCTCGGCAGCGTAGTCAGCTGAGCATAAGTGAGTTCCGGACGACGCAGCAGATCTTCCCCGCTCGCCTCTTTGGTCAGCGCGCTGTTCAACAGCGCGTTCACTTCCCCGACGTTTTCCGACTTCGGATGGATCCAGAGATCGCGCAGACGCTGACGCTCCTGCTCAATGGCTTCCAGTTTCTGGTTGAACCGCGCCCAGCGGGCGTCATCCACCAGACCCAGCTCGCGGCCGGTTTCGGTCAGGCGCAGATCGGCATTGTCTTCGCGCAGCATCAGACGATATTCAGCGCGCGAGGTAAACATGCGGTACGGCTCTTTGGTGCCAAGCGTGCAGAGGTCATCCACCAGCACGCCGAGATAGGCCTGATCGCGACGCGGCGCCCAGCCCTCTTTGTCGGCAGACTGGCGCGCGGCGTTAAGGCCTGCCAGCAGGCCCTGCGCGGCGGCTTCTTCGTAGCCGGTGGTGCCGTTGATCTGGCCGGCAAAGAACAGTCCGTGAATATATTTGCTTTCCAGCGTCGGCTTCAGATCGCGCGGATCGAAGAAGTCATATTCGATCGCATAGCCCGGACGCACGATTTTCGCATTTTCCATGCCCTTCATTGAGCGCACAATCTGCATCTGCACGTCAAAAGGCAGGCTGGTGGAGATACCGTTCGGGTAAATCTCGTTGCTGGTTAGCCCTTCCGGTTCGAGGAAAATCTGGTGCGCGTTGCGATCGGCGAAGCGCATTACTTTGTCTTCAATCGACGGACAGTAGCGCGGACCGATGCCTTCAATGATGCCGGCATACATCGGGCTGCGATCGAGGTTATTGCGGATCACCTCATGGGTCTGCTCGTTGGTATGGGTGATCCAGCAGGGAACCTGCTGTGGATGCTGTGAGGCATCGCCCATGAAAGAGAAAACCGGCATGGGCGTATCGCCATGCTGCGGCGTCAGCACGGAGAAATCGATGGTGCGCGCGTCAATACGCGGCGGCGTGCCGGTTTTCAGTCGGCTGACGCGCAGCGGCAGCGCGCGCAGACGCTTCGCCAGCGGAACCGACGGCGGATCGCCTGCGCGGCCGCCGCTGTAGTTATCCAGCCCGATGTGAATTTTGCCGTCGAGGAAGGTCCCGACGGTGAGCACCACGCTTTTCGCACGGAACTTCAGGCCCATCTGCGTGACCGCGCCGACGACACGATCGTTCTCGACGATAAGATCGTCCACCGCCTGCTGGAAGATCATCAGGTTGGGCTGGTTCTCCAGCGCGGTGCGTACCGCCTGGCGATACAGCACGCGGTCGGCCTGGGCGCGGGTAGCGCGCACGGCCGGGCCTTTGCTGCTGTTTAGTATCCTAAACTGAATGCCCGCCTTGTCGATTGCGGTCGCCATCAGGCCGCCTAAGGCATCCACTTCCTTAACCAGATGTCCTTTTCCAATGCCACCGATCGCCGGGTTGCAGGACATTTGTCCAAGCGTATCAATGTTATGGGTGAGTAACAGGGTTTGCTGACCCATTCGGGCAGCGGCCATTGCGGCTTCTGTGCCCGCATGACCACCACCGATTACGATGACGTCAAAAGGATCTGGATAAAACATGAAGTGGTACCTCGTTAATGAACTGGCAGGGATCGTTGCCCTGGGCGGTGGATTCTACTGAAATTCCGCCGGGGGTGAAAGCGGCGGGATCCGCGGGTTTAAAAGAAAGGATCTTTATTCTGTATATGATCTTCTTGTTAGATCTCTTTATTAGGATCGCGCCCTGCTGTGGATAACCCCGAAAAGGCACGCGATATCAGCAAAATAGAGAGGATCCTTTGCTGTGAATGATCGGTGATCCTGATCCGTATAAGCTGAGATCAAAAAGCCGACTTATGCACAGCGCAGAAAAGCATCAGCGGTTATTCTTTGGATAACTACCGGTTTTACGCAGCATTCAAGCATAGTTATCCACAAAAAAAGCGACACCGATCGGTAAAAAACAGAGGTTTAAACTGGGGATCTCGCGAAATTCCCGATCCCCTGCGGCAAGGATCCGCTTAAAGATGGGCGGTCCAGCCGCTCAGCCAGGCCTCGGCCGGATCTTCAGGGATCTCATGCTCAAGCACGTCAATTTCCAGCCGATCGCCGATACGCTGCGCGCCGCGCGCGATCAATAACGCGTCCAGCGAGCGAATAGCCCCGCAAAACAGATCGTATTCATGGTTGCCCAGGCCCACGGCGCCAAAGCGCAACGCGGAAAGATCGGGCTGGGTTTCGGCAATGGCGTCATATAAAGGCTGCAAATTATCAGGCAGCTCGCCTGCGCCGTGGGTAGAGCTGACCACCAGCCAGATGCCCTGCTGCGGCAACTCATCCAGCGTCGGGCCGTGCAGCAACTCCGTGGAGAAACCCGCTTCCTGCAACTTCTCTTCCAGATGCTCGGCCACATATTCGGCGCTGCCCAGCGTGCTGCCACTAATTAAAGTAATATCGGCCATGATGCTCTCCCCGAAATAAAGGCGAGCATTGTACGCTGTGATCAAGCCGTGATCCACCTGTGGAAAACAGGGTTAATAAAAATAGCGAGGCGAACGCAGCCGTTGCTGCAGGCGGCGTTCTTCGGGGATAAGATTGTGCACAGAAAAAAAAGGATCAGGGCTTAATGGTGCGCATGATCGGGTTTTGCAGCGAGATCAGGGTTTCCGTTGACTGAATTTCATCGATGGTCTGGATCTTGTTGATCAGCACCTGTTGCAGGGCGTCGATGGAGCGGCACATCACTTTAATAAAGATGCTGTAGTGGCCGGTGGTGTACCAGGCTTCCACCACCTCATCAAGCGCCTCCAGTTTGCTCAGCGCGGCAGGATAGTCGCGCGCGCTTTTCAGGATGATGCCGATAAAGCAGCAGACGTCGAATCCCAGCTGACGCGGGTCGATCTCCACGCGCGTACCGAGAATAATACCGGCCTGTTTCATCTTCTCCACGCGAACATGGATGGTGCCCGGACTGACGTTAAACTGCTTTGCCAGTTCGGCATAGGCGGTGCGGGCATTATCCAGCAGCGCGTTCAGGATCCCGCGATCCAGGTTGTCCAGTTGCAGTGATTCGGCCATATCATCCTCGTGTCAGCTCTTCTTGTTTTGAACAGAGGAGAATGTGCAGCAAAAAGAGACGTCAGGCAATCTCCGGCAGCGGCAAACGCCGCTGCCGTTGGGCTTAACGCTTACGCCACAGCGTGACCTGCGCCAGCGAGTGCTGATATTTGCGGGCGGTTTCACGGATCACAAAGGGGATATCCTGCGGCGCGCCGACGGGTTCGAAATCCGCCGCCAGCAGCCGTTGCAGCGCCTGAAGCGTAGTGAGGGCTTCGCCGTTCTCGCGGATGCCGCCCAGCCAGTTCTCTTTCGGCGTAAACTCTTCCAGCCAGGTATAGGGCGAGGAGAGCAGCAGCAGGCCGCCTGGGCGGATTACTGGCGCGATGTCCTGCAAAAAGCGCTGCGGCTGGCGCAGGCGGTCAATCAGGTTGGCGGCCAGCACCAGGTCATACTGCACGGGCTGCGGTTTCAGGTTGCAGGCGTCGCCCTGGACAAACTGAATACGCTGCGCCTGTTCCGCGTCCAGGCCAAAATCTTTCAGACGCACCTGACGATACTCCACCAGCTCGCCCTCTTGCGGCACCACATAGCGGAACTCTTCGCCTGAGGTAAGTTGCAGGGCCACATCGATAAAGCGCGCCGAATAATCCATCCCGATCACCCGTTCGAAATGGCGCGCCAGTTCGAAGCTGGCGCGGCCGGTGGCGCAGCCCATATCCAGCGCCGCGCCGCGCGTCTGACAGTGAGGCAGCGCCAGCGCGACCAGCGATTCGGCATAGTTATCGACGCCGAAGTAGCGCGGGCCATACTGGAAGTCGAGATACTGCGATACCATGCTATCGGTTTCGTAGGGATTCAGCGTCATCGATTCCTGATGCGAAGAAACGACGTAGCGAAAGCCTGCGTGCTGGAAAAAGTGGCGGCGAAACGCGTAGCGAGAGGACTTCAGGGCTTCATTGCCGGTTGAGATCCAGCTGCCGCCCTTAATAAGTGAATGCTTACCATCGAAGGTCGGCGTAGAAAAATCGTCATAGAGCGGATGGACGCGAAAGCCTTCGAAGCCGTTAATGGGCGTTGTCGTCCACTGCCAGACATTGCCCACTACGTCGTAAAATTCTCCCTGGGCGAAGCGGTCGATGGCGCAGGACGACGCCCAGTAAGCCAGATTGATATTGCCGGGAGCCTGCTGCCACTCCGGCTGATCGCCTTCGACCTGCTCGCGCAGCTGCATCCATTCCGCTTCGCTCGGCAACTGAACGGAGGTACCGGTCTCCTGCGCTTTCCAGCGGCAGAAGGCGGCGGCCTCAAGCTGATTCACTTCTGCCGGCCAGTCCCAGGGCATCGCCACCTCTTCGGTCATCAGACGTAGCTTCAGCGCCTCCGGGCGTTGCGGATCGCCAAGCCAGAAGGTCGGCATCTGCGCCTCAGCGAAGCTGCGCCAGCCCCAGCCCTCTTCATCCCAGTATTCACGCTGCTGATAGCCGCCTGCCGCCACAAAGTCATAAAACTCTGCGTTGCTCACCAGCATTTTGCTGGCTTTAAACGGCTTGAGTTCGGTGATCTGGCTGCCATATTCGTTATCCCAGCCGTAGGTGTCATCGCGTTTACCTTGCGCGACGCTGCCGCCAGGCATGGCGACCAGCGTATTGGCGGGTACGCTTTCACGCAGGTGACGGGCCTCCTGACAGGCTGGCCACTGCGGCTGCGGTCTGACCCATTCGACAGGTAGCTGGCGTATCAGCACGCTGGAGGTTTCCAGATGGATGCGTTCATGTTCGATGCCCATCAGGATCACCCACGCCGGGCTTTCCCAGCTAATGGGTAAGTCCAGCGGCATAGACTGGATAAACTGCGTGACCAGGCTTTTTACTTTGCCACGGTAGTCGCGTACCTCTGCGACGTCAGGCCAGGAGTAATGACTGTCATCGAGATCGTCCCAGCTCATCTCGTCCACGCCGATCGCCATCATCGCCTCAATGCGATCGTCAACGCGCGCGTCGATGTAGCGGCCCGCCATCAGCTTATTGATATAAAAAGAGGCAGTATGGCCAAAATAGAAGATCAACGGATGGCGCAGCGTGATGGCTTTGGTAAACCAGGCGCGATCGTCGGCAAGACAATCGAACAGGCTTTCATACAGTTCCCAGGTCTGGGTGAAATAAGCCAGCAGCTCAGCGCGTTTCTCTGCGATGCTGCTGCCGGAAAGGCGTACCGTGCGGGTCGGTGCCGGTAATTGTTGATATTGTTGTGCGGTTGTCACGGTGAACTCCGTTAGCTGATTAAACACAGCGGGTAATTCACTATAGCAAATAAGGATTTCTGTCCCGTGACTAACGTCGCCAGCGGCGCAGCAACCGGCTCTTCATGCCGGTGTCAAAACGCCAGATATGATCGAAGATACGCAGAATGCCGGGTTTGCCGTGCGCTGACATGGCCACCGCATGAAAGCGCTGCTGCTGATGCTGCTGACGGCGCTTGACCACGCTGACGACGTCATCCGGCAGACGCTGGGCGATAAAATCCGATACCACCACGGCGTCAGCGTCCTGCCACTGCGAGCCTTCCATGCGCGTGACCACCGCCGACAAACAGGCGGCAAGATCGGTACCGCCGCGAAAGCGCTGGCTCAGAAAGCGGATGGCCTGCTCCAGCCCATCGTCGGCGGTGAGTTCGTAGCCGATCACATCGTGGGCGAACAGCATAATGTAACAGCGACGGCGATCGGCCAGCGCGACCTTGAGCAGCGCCAGACAGAAGGCTTTGGCGCAGCGCTCGTTAAAGCCGCCCATCGAGCCTGAGGTATCGACGCAGACAATAAAGGGGCCGCGCGGCTGCTCTTCATGCTGCTGGTGGCTGACCGGGCGCAGCGTGACTTTCTCGTGCCAGGCGTCGCCCTGCAATTTGTAAGTAAGCAGCCGCTTCTCTACCAGGCGGCGATAGAACTCGATTTCCAGCTCGCTAATGCTGATAGTTGCCAGCTCCGGCGGCAGCAGGCGCAGGACGTCGTCGCTCTGATGAATCCCGCTGACCTCTTCCGGCACGGCGTCCGGCTCGCGCACCAGCTGGTGAAAGGCTTCCAGCGGCGCATCCTGAGAAGGCACCGATTTCGCTTCGCGGCTGCGGCCAAGCTGCTGCGCCAGCGCCAGCAGCTCCGGCTGTTGCGCCAGAAAGTCGCCATACTCCAGCATCAGCTGATAGTCGCCGTGCTGGAGCGGCGCTTTGCTCATATCCCACAGGCGACCGGCGGCCGCCTCGTCGTCGTCGCCTAGCAGCGGCGCCAGCTGGCCGCTCAGCGCCATGCGCTGTTGCAGCTCCGCCATCAGCCGTTCGCGCTGCTGCTCCAGCAGCTGCTCGTTCAGCGTCAGGGTTTGCAGCGTCAGGCTGAGACGCCAGCGCTGAAGAAACAGCGTGTGCTGCGCGCCGCTCAGCTGATGCGGATCGGTATGCTGCAACAGGCGGTTCGCCTCATCGAGAAAGGGCGACGAGAACTGTGACAGTGCGGTAAGCATCTCCGGCAGTTGCTGGCTGAAATCGGCATGGCTGAGCAACTGCGCGCGCTGAAACAGCTGAAATTCACTGGCCAGCGCGTCCGGCACCGGCGTGGCCTTCAGCTCGGCGTTAATCTCCGCTTTCCAGCGCGGCACGTCGCGCAGCATCGCCTGCTTCAAGCCAGGAAATTTTTCAAAAAACACGGCCATCTGCGGCGAGGCGAGCAGCGCGAGGATCAGCTCTTCGATCAGCTCGGCTTCGCCAACAGAGAGCAACGCGCTAAGCGCCTCCAGTGAGATCATTTACGCGCCTGTTTTAACTGATCGGCCACGTCCTGAAGGCTGACTTCAATGCGCGCCAGCCAGTCGTCGCTGATAAACAAGCAGCGTTGATGCTGGCTGAACAGATGGCGCTGCGCGCGCAACTGCGTGTCCAGCTCGTCCAGCGCCTCGCTGATTTCAGCCGGCATCTCGCCGTGCGCGGGCGCGCCCGGCAGCGTCAGACGCGCCGTTTGCAGGCTCACGTCGCGCAGCGCCAGGCAGTGCTGCGCATCCACCAGCAGATCCAGCGTCTGGGCGAAACCGATGCCGTTAAGCTTGCCGCGTATATCGCCGCCTTTCAGCAGCCACTGCTCCAGCGCGTCGCGCGCGACCACCACATGGGTAACCTGCATATCGTGCAGCGTCAGCGGCTGCTGTAGCATCAGGGTCAGCTGCTCATCGGCCAGGCTGGCGGGAAGCTCATAGTGCGGCTTGCGGCTGAACATGCCGCTGTGTTTCTCCAGCGTAATCGCCTGCGCCACGCTCTGCTGCTGCTGTAGCGCCAGACGGCGCGCCTTGATCTGCTGAAGTTTGAGCAGCAGCGTCTGCTGCTGCCACGCCTGCTGCGTCATCAGCTGATCCAGGCTGCGCTCCAGCACCTGCATCGACGCGACGTCGTGCCAGAGACAATCTTTCAGCAAAATAAGGTCGATGGGGGCGATGGCGCTGCGGCCGCTGTAAAAGGCGCTGGCCTGCAATAAGTGGATGGCTTTTTTCCAGCGGCGATCGGAAATGTAGGGCGCATCGGGCAGCGTTTCCAGCTGCTGACGCAGCTGATAAATCAGTTCAAACACATTATCCGGCAGCGTCACCTGCGTAATGCCCTGCTGCCAATGATGGTACTCTTCATCGCTGATGCGTAACGCTTCTGCGACCGGATTGGCGTTCTCATCCTGCTGGTGGGTCAGCATGCTGCGGAAGTTTTGCTTTTCATGCACATTGTCGAGCCACAGGCGGATCAGCATACGGTCATACAGCGCTTCCAGTCCGCTGTCGGCTTCCGGCAGCTCATTGGAGGCGGTCACCAGCAGGCGCATGGGAATTTTTTCCTCGCTGTCGCCGTTGCGAAAGCGCCGTTCGTTGATGGCGGTCAGCAGGGTATTCAGGATGGCGGGACCGGCTTTCCAGATCTCATCCAGAAACACAATTTCCGCATCAGGCAGATAGCCTTTGGTCAGGCGCTGATAGCGGCCTTCGTCTTTTAACGCCTGGATCGATAGCGGGCCAAAAACTTCTTCTGGCGTAGAGAAGCGCGTCATCAGGTATTCAAAGGCTCTGGCATTCTGGAAGGCGTATTTCAGGCGGCGGGCGATCAGACTCTTGGCGATGCCCGGCGGGCCAAGCAGAAACACGCTTTCACCGCTCAGCGCCGCCAGCAGACAGAGACGAATCGCATCGTGGCGTTCGTACAGGCCTTTCTCCAGCGCGTTGCTAAGGCGAGAAATTCTTTCTGCCAAAAGATGGGGTTGAGCCATAATCACTTCATTGTCCTTCTGATTCAGCTGCCGTCGCATAACGGCAGGTGTCGTACTTTACTGATTATGATGTGTGAAAGCGTTGATTGATGTCCGCTTTTTTGTGTCACAAAACCCGTCATCGTACAAGGCTGATTCTGCCAGTAATGCCATCAGAAATGGGTAAAAGTCAGAGGCGTTGACGCTGCGTTGGGGTAGGTTTTTTGGGAAATACGTGCATACTGTGCGCTTTTTGATGGCAAGAGCGAGAGATTCCAGCTCTCGGCTCCAACAAAAGATAACTCTATGAGCTCGGATAATAAGCAATCACTTAGTGCGTTAACGCTGGCCGCAATTGGCGTGGTGTATGGGGATATCGGGACCAGCCCGCTCTATACCCTGCGCGAATGTCTCTCCGGCCAGTTTGGTTTCGGCGTTGAGCGCGAAGCGGTATTCGGCTTTCTGTCGCTGATTTTCTGGCTGCTGCTGCTGGTGGTGTCGCTGAAATATATCAGCTACGTCATGCGCGCGGATAACGCGGGCGAAGGCGGCATCTTAACGCTGATGTCGCTGGCGGGGCGCAACACCGGCGCGCGCGCCACGGCGGCGCTGGTCATTATGGGGCTAATCGGCGGCAGTTTCTTTTATGGCGAGGTGGTCATTACGCCTGCCATCTCCGTGATGTCGGCTATTGAGGGGCTGGAGATCGCCGCGCCCTCGCTCGATCCCTTTATCGTTCCGCTCTCAATCGCCGTGCTGACGCTGCTGTTTATCATTCAGAAGCACGGCACGGGCATCGTCGGCAAACTCTTCGCGCCGGTGATGCTGGTGTGGTTTCTGACGCTGGCGGGGCTGGGCGTAAGCGGCATTATGAAAAATCCTGAGGTGCTACAGGCGCTTAATCCCGCCCATGCGCTCAGCTTCTTCGTGCACTATAAAACTATTTCGTTCTTTGCGCTGGGCGCGGTGGTGCTGGCGATTACCGGTGTGGAAGCCCTGTACGCGGATATGGGGCACTTCGGCAAAATGCCGATTCGCATCGCCTGGTTTATCGTGGTGCTGCCGTCGCTGGTGCTGAACTACTTCGGCCAGGGAGCGCTGCTGCTCAGCGATCCCAAAGCGATTAAAAACCCTTTCTTCCTGCTGGCGCCGGACTGGGCGCTGATCCCGCTGCTGGTCCTCGCCACGCTGGCGACCGTCATCGCCTCACAGGCGGTTATTTCCGGCGTCTTCTCCCTGACGCGTCAGGCGGTGCGTCTGGGCTATCTGCCTGGCATGCGCATTATTCATACCTCGGAGATGGAGTCCGGTCAGATTTACGTGCCGATGATTAACTGGGTGCTCTATTTTGCCGTTTTGATCGTGATTATCAGCTTTGAGCACTCCAGCAACCTGGCGGCGGCGTACGGCATTGCGGTAACCGGCACCATGGTGCTGACGTCGATTCTCTCCTGTACCGTTGCGGTTAAAAACTGGCACTGGAACAAGCTGGCGGTCGGCCTGATCCTGACGCTGTTTCTCTGCATCGATGTGCCGCTCTTCTCTGCCAACCTGATTAAGCTCTTCTCCGGCGGCTGGCTGCCTATCTGTCTGGGCCTGATCATGTTCCTGATTATGACCACCTGGAAAAGCGAGCGCTTTCGCCTGCTGCGCCGTATGCACGAGCACGGCAATTCGCTGGAGGCCATGATCGCCTCGCTGGAGAAATCGCCGCCGGTGCGGGTGCCGGGGACCGCTGTCTATATGTCGCGCGCGCTCAATGTGATCCCCTTTGCGCTGCTGCATAACCTTAAACACAATAAAGTCCTGCACGAACGCGTGGTGTTTTTGACCTTACGAACCGAAGACGCGCCCTATGTGCACAACGTGCGCCGCGTTGCCATTGAACAGCTTTCGCCGACGTTCTGGCGCGTGGTAGCCAGCTACGGCTGGCGCGAAACGCCGAACGTGGAAGAGATCTTTCACCGCTGCGGGCTGGAAGGGCTGAACTGCCGCATGATGGAAACCTCGTTCTTTATGTCGCACGAGTCGTTGATCATCGGCAAACGCCCGTGGTATCTGCGTCTGCGCGGCAAACTGTTTCTGGCGCTACAGCGCAACGCCCTGCGCGCCCCTGACCAGTTCGAGATCCCGCCCAACAGGGTGATTGAGCTGGGCACCCAGGTCGAAATCTGACGCTTACCAGCGCAGGGCGACGCAAAGTCCGCCGCCCTGCCGCTGGCTGAAGCTGAGCTGCATGCTGTGCAGCTGCGCGACGTTGCGCACAATCGACAATCCCAGCCCGCTACCGCTTTTTTCCTGCCCCGGCGGACGCCAGAAGCGTTCGCCCAGCCGCTGCATTTCCGCCTCGCTCAGTCCCGCGCCGTTATCCTCTACGCGCAGGCTGCGGCTCTCCAGCGTCACCACCACTTCGCTGCCCTCTGGCGTGTAGCGAATGGCGTTTTCCAGCAGGTTGCGTACCAGCAGCGACAGCAGCAGCGCATGCCCCTGAATAACCGGCCGCGCGGTGGCGGCGAGCTGTAGTGTGATATGAGCGCTATCGGCAGCGGACCGTTGCGCCGTCACCGCCTCCTGAAGCAGCGGTTGCAGCGCCACCGGCTGAAACGCGCTGCGTGCATCGTCGGCTTCAGCGCGCGACAGCGTCAGCAGCTGATCGACCAGCCGCGTCGCGCGCTGTATACCGGCATCCAGCTGGCGCAGCCCGTGCAGACGCATCGCCTCGTCGTCTGCGGCAAGCTGCACCACCTCGCTCTGAACGCGCAGCGCTGCCAGCGGGCTGCGCAGCTCATGCGCGGCGTCAGAGGTAAAGCGCCGCTCGCGCTGCATCATGGTGCTGATGCGGCTGAACAGGCCGTTAAGCGCGGCAATCAGCGGTTTCACCTCCTGCGGCAGCCGCCCGGCGGCCAGCGGCGTCGCGTCATCCGGCGCGCGCTGCGCCAGCTGCTGCGCGATCTGTTTCAGCGGGCGCAGCTCGCGCCACACCAGGCCGAGCAGCAGCAGCAGCATCAGCGGCAGCGCAACCAGCCAGGGCACGATGCTGCTGGCGACCAGCGCGGTCGCCATATCTTCGCGGTATTCCCACTCCTGGCCGACGACAATGCGATGCCGGCCATCCGGCGTCGTCAGCCAGACAAAGCGCCAGGCGTCATCGTCGTTGGTCAGCCGGCCGTCGTGAAACCCCTGCGCCTCCGCGTCGAACGGCAGCCTGCGGCCGTTTTCGCCGTCGTTAAGCACCGGTTTGCCGTCGCGGGTGAAAACGGCAAAAGCCAGCGCATCATCATCCTGATCGCCACGATGGCGATGCAGCAGCGCTTTGTTTTTGGGCAGCGCGGCGCTGTCGGGCGCCGCGAGATCAAGCGCCATAAGGCGCTTAGCGAACAGCAGCTGCTGGGTATCGAACAGCTCATTAATGGTATCGCGCGTCTGCACCCACGCGCTCAGGCTGGCGCTGCCCCAGCACAGGCCCAGCAGCAGCAAAAAGCCGATGCCGAGCCGCCAGAACAGGCTCATTGCGCCTCTCCCAGCCGGTATCCGACGCCGTGTACGGTGCGGATAAAATCCGCGCCCAGCTTTTTACGCAGGTGATGAATATGCACTTCTACCGCATTGCTGGAGACGTCTGCGTCCCAGCTGTAGAGTTTCTCTTCCAGCTGGGCGCGCGTCAGCACGCGGCCCGGATTGCGCAGAAACAGTTCCAGCAGCGCCAGTTCGCGGCTTTTGAGCGTCACGCTCTCTCCCTCCAGCGTTACGCTGTGGCTGGCGGGCTGCATTGCCACGGAGCCGTGCCGCAGTTCAGGCTGTAGCTGGCCATGACGACGACGGATCAGCGCCTGAAGCCGTGCGGCGACTTCCGTCAGGGCAAAAGGCTTACAGAGGTAGTCGTCTGCGCCCAGTTGCAGGCCTTCGACCCGCTGATCGAGCGCATCGCGGGCAGTCAGGATCAGCACCGGCACGTCCGCTCCCTGTTGCCGCCAGTCGCGCAGAATATCCAGCCCGTCACGCTGCGGCAGCGAAAGATCGAGAATGACCGCATCCCAGGGGGCCGCGTGCAGCGCGGCTGCGCCCTGATCGCCAGAAGTAAACCAGTCCACGCTAAAACCCAGTTTTCCCAGGCCCGCTTTGATACCGTCGCCAATCAGCCGATCGTCCTCAATCAGTAAAATGCGCATCTTTTCTCCTTGTGGTCGCAAAGGCTTTATACGAAGCAGAAGCCGTCTTGTACAGGCTATATCGCGTCTTTTCGCTTATTTTCGCCCTTTAAGATCCTGTTAAGAACTCCCTGCTTTAATCGACAGCGAACCACACACATTCATGGAAAAGAGGTGAACAGATGAAAAAGCATGCCGCACTGTTAGCGATTTTAGCGCTGGCGACCGCACCGGTTTTTGCTGCCCCTCAGGGCGGATTTGTCGATCCCAGTGCGCCAGCCGCTCAGGCGAAACAGGGAGGTTTTCAGAGTGACCAGACCAGCGTGGTAACGGTTAAGCAGGCCGGGGAGATGAAGGATGACAGCTGGATCACCGTGCGCGGCCAGCTGGAGAAGCAGGTCGGCGACGAAGATTATCTGTTTCGCGATGCGACCGGCACCATGAAGGTGGAAATCGATCGCAAGCGCTGGGACGGCGTAACGGTTTCGCCGAAAGATCGCGTGGAGCTGACGGGCGAACTGGATAAGGATTTCAACAGCATCGAACTTGATGTTAAGCAGGTACGAAAACTGCCGTAGTCTCCTCCCTCCTGGGCCGCGTCTGCGGCCCCTGTCGCTCCTTAAGCCAAACTGGCGTCAGCAGAAGCGAAACGTTTCGATAACGATCACATTTCTCGATTTACCCCGTTGAGTTACCTCCGCCATTTCATACACTGCGGCAAGCGAAACGTTTCGCTCTGGAGCAGAAAATGAAAAAAGGTCGTCTGATAAACGCTGAAATCTCTTACGTGATTGCCCGCCTGGGCCATACGGATACGCTGACCATTGCCGATGCCGGCTTGCCGATTCCGGCAGGACCGCAGCGCATCGATTTGGCGCTGACGCCGGGGACGCCCGATTTTATGCAGGTGGTGGAAGCCGTCACGCTGGAGATGCAGGTTGAAAGCGCCCTGATTGCGGAAGAGATCAAGCAGCACAATCCGCAGCTCCACAGCCAGCTGATCGCCGTGCTCGAAGCCTTGCAACAGCACCAGGGAAATACCATTGCAGTAAGTTACACCAGTCACGAACAGTTCAAACAACAGACTCAGCGTAGTCAGGCGGTCATTCGCAGCGGAGAGTGTTCTCCGTTTGCGAATGTCATCCTGAGCGCTGGCGTTACCTTCTGAGGCCGTTATGCAACCGTTATTGCAGCTCCAGGGAATTGAGAAATCCTTTCCCGGCGTAAAGGCGTTAAAGAGCGCGTCGCTGGCGGTCTATCCGGGACGCGTGATGGCGCTGGTGGGCGAGAACGGCGCCGGTAAGTCCACCATGATGAAGGTGCTGACCGGTATTTATAGCCGGGATGCTGGCTCGCTGCGCTGGCTCGGCGAAGAGACCACCTTCAACGGTCCTAAAGCCTCGCAGGAAGCAGGCATCGGCATTATCCATCAGGAGCTGAACCTGATCCCCCAGCTGACCGTGGCAGAAAATATTTTCCTGGGGCGCGAATTTGTTAACCGTTTTGGCCGTATCAACTGGAAAAAGATGTACGCCGAGGCGGATGCGCTGTTGAAACGTCTCAATCTGCGCTTTAACAGCCACAAACTGGTAGGCGAGCTGTCGATCGGCGATCAACAGATGGTCGAAATCGCTAAGGTGCTGAGCTTTAAGTCGCAGGTGATCATCATGGATGAGCCAACCGATGCGCTGACCGATACCGAAACCCTGTCGCTGTTTCGCGTCATCAACGAGCTGAAAGCGCAGGGCTGCGGCATTGTTTATATCTCTCACCGTATGAAAGAGATCTTTGAGATTTGCGATGACGTGACGGTTTTCCGCGACGGCCAGTTTATTGCCGAGCGCCCCGTTCAGACGCTGAGCGAAGAGAGCCTGATTGAGATGATGGTGGGACGCAAGCTGGAGGATCAATATCCGCGCCTCGATCAAACGCCGGGCGAGATACGGCTGAAGGTAGAGAACCTCAGCGGACCAGGCGTACACGACGTCAGCTTTACCCTGCGCAAGGGCGAGATCCTCGGCGTCTCTGGCTTAATGGGGGCTGGCCGCACCGAACTGATGAAGCTGCTGTATGGCGCGCTGCCGCGTACTCAGGGCCGCGTCTGGCTTGACGGCCGCGACGTGACGGCGCGCGCGCCGCAGGACGGACTGGCGAACGGCATTGTTTACATCTCCGAAGATCGCAAGCGCGACGGCCTGGTGCTGGGCATGTCGGTTAAAGAAAACATGTCGCTGACGGCGCTGCGCTACTTCAGCCACGGCGGCGGCACGCTAAAGCATGCTGCCGAGCAGCTGGCGGTCGGCGATTTTATCCGCCTGTTTAATATTAAAACGCCCTCAATGGAACAGGCGATCGGTCTGCTTTCAGGCGGCAATCAGCAGAAAGTGGCGATTGCGCGCGGCCTGATGACGCGTCCCAACGTACTGATCCTCGACGAGCCGACGCGCGGCGTTGACGTCGGCGCGAAGAAAGAGATTTATCAGCTGATCAATCAGTTCAAGGCCGAAGGGCTAAGCATCATTTTGGTTTCGTCAGAAATGCCGGAGGTGCTGGGTATGAGCGACCGCATTCTGGTGATGCATGAAGGCCGTTGCGGCGGCGAATTTACCCGTGAACAGGCGACGCAGGAATCGTTAATGGCGGCAGCCGTAGGCAAGCAACACAGCGAGGATTTAGTTGTATGAGTACCCAAACCTTAGCATCCAGCCGTCGCTGGTTCAGCAAAGCCTGGCTGATGGAGCAGAAGTCGCTGATCGCGCTTATCGTACTGATCGCGGTGGTGGCGAGCCAAAGCCCTAACTTTTTCACCGTCGCCAACCTGTTCAACATTCTGCAACAGACCTCGGTTAACGCCATCATGGCGGTCGGCATGACGCTGGTTATCCTGACGTCCGGCATCGACCTTTCCGTCGGTTCGCTGCTGGCGCTGACGGGCGCGGTGGCTGCCTCGCTGGTCGGAATGGAAGTGAATGCGCTGGTGGCCGTAGCCGGCGCGCTGGCGCTGGGCGCAGCGATCGGCGCCGTCACCGGCACTATTGTGGCGCGCGGCAAGGTGCAGGCCTTTATCGCCACGCTGGTGATGATGCTGCTGCTGCGCGGCGTCACCATGGTTTATACCGACGGCAGTCCGATCAATACCGGCTTCAACGACAACGCCGATCTCTTTGGCTGGTTCGGCATCGGTCGTCCGCTGGGCATTCCAACGCCGGTATGGCTGATGGCTGTGGTCTTTCTGCTGGCGTGGTACATGCTGCACCACACGCGTCTGGGCCGCTATATCTATGCGCTGGGCGGCAACGAAGCGGCGACGCGCCTTTCCGGCATCAACGTTAACCGCGTAAAAGTGATTGTCTATGCGCTGAGCGGCATGCTGGCGGCGCTGGCGGGAACCATTGAAGTGGCGCGACTCTCCTCTGCGCAGCCGACGGCGGGCACCGGCTATGAGCTGGACGCCATCGCCGCGGTGGTGCTGGGCGGCACCAGCCTGGCGGGCGGCAAAGGGCGCATTATGGGCACCCTGATCGGCGCGCTGATCCTCGGCTTCCTGAATAACGGACTCAATCTGATGGGCGTCTCTTCCTACTACCAGATGATCGTAAAAGCGGTGGTAATCCTGCTGGCGGTACTGGTGGATAACAAAAGCAGTAAATAACTCTGACCTTTACACAGGATGACATGATGAAAAAGTTGACCGCACTGGCCGTAATCCTTGGCGCGACGTTGAGCGCCGGCGCAATGGCGAAAGATACTATCGCGCTGGTGGTTTCTACGCTGAATAACCCGTTCTTCGTCTCGCTGAAAGAGGGGGCGCAGAAAGAGGCCGATAAGCTGGGCTATAACCTGGTGGTGCTCGACTCG
Organism: Candidatus Pantoea deserta; assembly: GCF_003813865.1. GTDB lineage: Bacteria > Pseudomonadota > Gammaproteobacteria > Enterobacterales > Enterobacteriaceae > Pantoea > Pantoea deserta. Next base: position 4,410 of record NZ_RMVG01000015.1, on the reverse strand, counting down.
CAGAACAACCCGGCAAAAGAGCTGGCTAACGTGCAGGATCTCACCGTGCGCGGCACCAAACTGCTGCTGATCAACCCTACCGACTCCGATGCGGTCGGCAATGCGGTAAAAATGGCCAACCAGGCCAACATTCCGGTGATTACCCTGGACCGCGTCGCGGCGCAGGGCAAGGTGGTCAGCCATGTCGCTTCTGATAACCGTTTCGGCGGCAAGATGGCAGGAGACTATATCGCTAAGCGTCTGGGCGACAGCGCGAAGATTATTGAACTACAGGGCATTGCAGGCACCTCTGCGGCGCGTGAGCGCGGCGAAGGCTTTAAGCAGGCTTCCGATGCGCATAAATTCCAGGTGCTGGCGAGCCAGCCGGCAGACTTCGACCGCACCAAGGGGCTTAACGTGATGCAGAACCTGCTCCAGGCGCATCCGGACGTGCAGGCGGTGTTTGCGCAGAATGATGAAATGGCGCTTGGCGCATTACGCGCATTGCAAACCGCCGGGAAATCTGATGTCGTGGTAGTCGGCTTTGACGGCACCGCGGACGGTGTAAAAGCCGTCGAGGGCGGCAAGCTGGCGGCGACAGTCGCTCAGATGCCGGATAAAATCGGCATGATTGGCGTGGACACTGCCGACAAAGTGCTGAAAGGTGAAAAAGTGCAGGCCATCAATCCCGTTGACCTGAAACTGGTCACCAAATAACTCAAAGAAAAGCAGGGCAATGCGCCACCGTAAACCGGTGGCGCACTCTTTCTGGATCACACCCTATGAGCAAAAGCGCAAAACTGGCCGTTCTCGGCAGCATCAATGCTGACCATATCCTTAACCTGGCGCACTTTCCTCGACCCGGCGAAACGGTGATCGGGAAGCAGTACACCGTGGCGTTTGGCGGCAAAGGGGCAAATCAGGCGGTTGCCGCTGGACGCGCGGGTGCGGACATCGCCTTTATCGCCTGTCTCGGCGATGACGCTATCGGCGAGCGTATTCTCGCTCAGCTGGCGCAGGACAACATTGATACCGCGCCGGTGGAAACCGTCAGCGGGGAACCCACCGGCGTGGCGATGATTTTCGTTAACGGCGAAGGTGAAAACACCATCGGCATCTGTGCCGGCGCGAATGCGGCCCTGACGCCCGCCTGCGTTGCGCGCCATCAGCAGGCGATCGCTGACGCATCGGCGCTGCTGATGCAGCTGGAGTCGCCGCTGGAGAGCGTTCTGGCCGCCGCGAAGATGGCGCGAGCCAGTCAGACGCAGGTGATCCTGAATCCTGCGCCGGCGACACCGCTTGATGATGAACTGCTGGCGCTGGTGGATATTATTACGCCGAATGAAACCGAAGCAGAAAGCCTGACCGGTATTGCCGTCAGCAATGATGACGATGCGGCGCGCGCCGCGGCAGTGCTGCACGCGAAAGGCATTCCTACGGTTTTGATCACGCTGGGACGTCGCGGCGTCTGGCTGAGCGAACAGGGTAAAGGCCAGCGCATCGCAGGTTTTACGGTAAAAGCCGTGGATACCATTGCCGCGGGCGATACCTTTAACGGCGCATTTATTACGGCGCGGCTGGAAGGCCAGAGCCTGCATGACGCGGTGCGCTTTGCTCATGCGGCGGCGGCCATTGCCGTCACGCGTCCGGGCGCGCAGCCCTCTGTGCCGTGGCGCACAGAAATCGACGAATTTTTACTTCAGCAGGGTTAAGCCTTGGCCACCATGAAAGATGTCGCCCGCCTGGCGGGCGTCTCCACATCTACCGTCTCGCACGTTATTAATAACAACCGCTTTGTCAGTGAGGCGGTGCGCGAGAAGGTTGATCAGGCGATCAGCGCGCTGAATTACGCGCCCTCGGCGCTGGCGCGCAGTCTTAAGCTCAACCAGACACGGACCATTGGCATGCTGCTGACCGCCAGCAGTAACCCTTTTTATGCCGAAGTGGTGCGCGGCGTCGAAGACAGTTGCTACGAGCGCGGCTACAGCCTGATTCTCTGCAATACGGCAGGCGATGAAGAGCGTATGAATCGCAGCCTGGAAACGTTGCTACAGAAGCGCGTCGACGGGCTATTAATTATGTGTACGGAAAGCCACCTGCCCTCGGCGACCATTCTTAATCGCTATCCCTCTATTCCTGCCGTGATGATGGACTGGGCGCCCTTTGAAGGGCGCGGCGACATTATTCAGGACAACGCGCTTCTTGGCGGCGAGCTGGCGACGCAGCATCTGATTGACTGTGGCTATACGCGTATCGCCTGCATTTCCGGTCCGCTGGATAAAACGCCGGGGCGGATGCGCTTGCAGGGCTACTACCACGCGATGGAGAAAAATGGTCTGGCGATCCCCGCTGGCTATGTGATTAACAGCGACTTTGAGTTTCAGGGCGGCTATAGCGCCATGACGGAACTGCTGGCGCTGGAGACGCCGCCGCAGGCGGTTTTCGCCAGTAATGACGCGATGGCGGTCGGCGTCTATCATGCGCTGTTTCAGGCCGGACTGCGCGTTCCGCAGGATATGGCGGTGATGGGATACGACGATATTGAGCTGGCGCGTTACCTGACGCCGCCGCTGACGACCATTCACCAGCCGAAAGATGAGCTGGGCCAGCTGGCGATTGATACCCTTATTCATCGTCTGAGCGATCCCGACGCCAGCCAGCAAACGCTGGTGCTGACGCCGGAGCTAGTGGTACGCGGATCGACTTAAGCGGCTTTCTTCTTTTTGTCGCGGTTGGTCACCAGATGACGGCCGTCGCCTGGTCGCAGCAGCGCAAAGGTAAAGGCAGAGATGACCGTCACGATGCCCATCGTCAGGAAGGTGGCATGAAATTGATCAACGGTGCCGGTTTCAACTTCCTGATAGAAACGCAGCACCGCCGCGCTTACCGCGACGCCAAAGCTAATCGACAGCTGCTGCGTTACCGCCAGCACGCTATTGCCGCCGCTGGCGTTCTCATCATTTAAGTCCGCCAGCGTAATGGTGTTCATTGCGGTGAACTGCGTCGACATCGCCATGCCAAGAATAAAGAGAGGCAGCAACAGCAGAATGATGCTTTCCGTAGGCGACTGTAGCGTAAAGCTGGCGATGAGAATGCCAATGATAATAGTGATGCCGACCAGCGTACGACGATAGCCAAATAGCCGCAGCACCCGCGTCACCGTTGATTTTGCCAGAATCGATCCGATTGCCGTCGGCGCCATCATGCAGCCTGCGACCACCGCCGAGAAACCAAAACCTACCTGCAACATCAGCGGCATTAAAAAAGGCACACAGCCTGTTCCAAGGCGCGAAGCAATATTGCCGATAATGCCAACCGAGAAGGTGCGGGTTTTAAACATCGGCAAACTGATTAACGGGGAGGGGTGGCGACGCGCATGCACAATATAAAGCAGCAGCAGCGCAAGGCCTGAGGCCAACACGCCGGTCGCCACCCAGGCAGAGACGATGCGTTCGCCAAACAGTTCGATGCCAATAGAGAGCAACACCAGTCCGGCCCCGAACAGCAGGAAACCGAGAAAATCGAAGCGCCGTCTGGGCAAGGTGAAATCCGGCATATATTTGCGCGCATAGAAAATGCCGAGGATGCCAACGGGAATATTAATTAAGAATATCCAGTGCCAGGTCGCATAGGTCACCAGCAGCCCACCCAGCAGCGGACCCAGTATGGGACCCACCAGGCCGGGCATAGTCACAAAGTTCAGCACCGGCAGAAGTTCGCTGCGTGGATAGGCGCGCAATAACGCAAGGCGCGCCACCGGCATCATCATCGCGCCGCCGATACCCTGGACCACGCGTGAGATGACCAGCATGGTCAGCGACTGCGAAAAGGCGCAGGCCAGCGAGCCGAGGGTAAAGAGCGAAACCGCGATGATAAAGACCTTACGCGTACCAAAACGGTCAGCCAGCCAGCCGCTTACAGGGATCAACATCGCAACGGTAAGGGTGTAACTGATTACGGCGGACTGCATTGCTAAAGGAGAACGTTCGAGACTGGTCGCAATAGCGGGTAGTGCGGTGTTAAGAATGGTGGCGTCAAGCGCCTGCATAAAAAACGCCATGGCAGCTATCCATGGAAGACCGGCCATACTGCGCGCGGAACGTATCATCGAAAATCCTTCTTATATAAGTCAGTACTGGCAAGAAACCGAAGTGACAGCATAGCATCGGCATAAAAGGGTATTGAGGCTATTTTCCCTGCCAGGGACAGGTTTTAGCGCGATTTTTAGCCGGGAAATGCCTGTTTTTACCTCGTTCGATTAAAAATAAGGCATGTGGTAATTATTTTTAAAGAAATGCTTGTCACCTGAGAAGAACTCCCTATAATGCGCCTCCACTGACACGGCACAACGGCTTACGGAGCGCGGTGTTCAGGAGACTCAGGCAGCTGAGTCGCCGGAGAAAATCTCTGAAAAAAGAGGTTGACTCTGAA
>NZ_RMVG01000014.1 GCF_003813865.1 Candidatus Pantoea deserta | reverse complement strand
CGGAAAAGAGGAAGCAGGGAACAAGTCGGGGCGTCTCGCAAATACGCAGCAGATCTCTCATTTAACATAATATACATTATGTGCACCAAAGGTAACGATGGCAAAACCTGACGTTTCTGGTGCGGTCATTAGTCGTTAGCCAGTTTGTTCCCTCATTACAGTCAGACGACACTGTCATCACTTATCGTCGGTAATCCCGCCTGCGCGCTCAGTAAAATCGTTGAGGGTCTGCTTTTCCTGCCGCGAGTCATAAATCAGTTCTTCAGACCCATCATCGTGATGGCGGATAATTTGATAATCGGGTTCAGGATTCTGGCGCTCAGTCTCGTAAGCAGCCCGAAACGCCGGATCTTGCAAAAGTTTTTGCCGTAACTCGTCAAGCGTGATGTATTTTTTCACAGGTTTGCCTCGTCAGAATGCTGCCGCACCGACTAAGGCCTGGTGGGCACAAAATATCAGACTGTACACGAGCTGATGCCGGCTGGCCTTAAAATCCTGCCCCGGCATCGCGCTCTGTCAGAACTCAACGGGATCGATTTTTACGGCGCTCGTTTGCCAGATATGCTCACAGTATTCCTGAATGGCACGATCAGACGAGAACATACCTGATTGAGCCGTATTCATCACCGACATTCGCGTCCAGCGCTTTTCATCGCGCCAGGCCTGATTCACCCGCTCCTGACACGCTGCATAATCGGCAAAATCAGCCAGTACGAAAAACGGATCGGAATAAAGAAGATTGTCGAGCAGCCCGCGAAACATCTCTTTGTCGCCACGGGAAAAGCAGCCCTGAGCAATCTGATCGAGCGCGTCGCGTAAATCCTCACTGGACTCCACATACTGCGCAGGACGATATCCCTGATGCTTAAGCCCTTCCACCTGCTGCGCGGTCATACCAAACAAGAAGAAGTTATCCGCCCCCGCCTGCTCGCGAATCTCGACATTCGCGCCATCGAGCGTGCCAATCGTCAGCGCGCCGTTCATCATAAATTTCATGTTGCCCGTGCCGGACGCCTCTTTGCCTGCCGTGGAGATCTGCTCGGACAGATCCGCCGCCGGATAGATGTAATGGCCATTTTTGACATTGAAGTCGGGATAGAAAATAACTTTTATGCGATTTTCGATGACCGGGTCATTATTAACCACCTCGGCGATACCAGAAATCAGGCGAATAATCAGCTTCGCCATCTGATACCCTGGTGCGGCTTTGCCGCCAAAGATAAAGCAGCGCGGCGCGATATCCAGCGACGGATTGCGGCGCAGTCTACTATATAAGCTGATGATATGTAACGCATTAAGATGCTGCCGCTTGTATTCGTGAATCCGTTTTACCTGCACATCAAACAGCATGTCGGGCGGAATATTTATACCCACCGTCTTATAAATACGCGCCGCCAGCGCTGCCTTGCTGTCACGTCGGATGGCGCGCCAGGCTTCCTGAAAGGCGGCATCCTCGGCATGCGCCGCCAGCGCATTGAGGCGCATCAAATCGCTTCTCCACTCTGCCCCAATCGTCGCGTCAAGCAGGCGTGCAAGGCCCGGATTGCTCAGCATCATAAAGCGGCGCGGCGTCACTCCATTGGTTACGTTGAGAAAACGTTCTGGATACATATCAGCGAAATCGTGCAGGACTGTCTCTCTGAGCAACTCAGAGTGGAGCGCCGCTACGCCATTTACGTGATGGCTGCCAGTGATGGCGAGATGGGCCATGCGAACCTTTTTATCGCCGTATTCGTCGATGAATGACATACGCGCCACGCGAGCCTCGTCGCCGGGAAACGTGCGGCGAACCTCATCCAGAAAGCGGGAATTGATTTCGTAAATGATCTCCAGTAGCCGCGGCAGCATGCTCTGCATCAGCGGCAGACTCCACGTCTCCAGCGCCTCAGGCAACAGCGTGTGATTGGTATACGCGAACGTGCGCTGTGTGATGGACCAGGCCTCCTCCCATGACAGCAAACGCTCGTCAATAAGAAGCCGCATAAGCTCAGCCACCGCAATAGAAGGATGCGTGTCGTTAAGCTGTGCGGCAAAACGATCGGCAAAGCGTTCAACGGGTAAATGGCTGGCATCCATCAGGCGGAGCATGTCCTGCAAGGAGCATGAGACGAAGAAATATTGCTGAGCGAGACGCAGGCGTTTGCCACTGTCTGGTTCGTCATTAGGATAGAGCACTTTTGACAGCGTCTCAGAAACGACCTTTTCTTCCACGGCCTGATAATAGTCGCCCGCGTTAAAGTCCTCAAAATCGAATGACTCCACCGCTTCACTCTTCCAGAGCCGCAACAGGTTACAGGTATTTACGCGATAACCCTGCACAGGCATATCGTACGCGACCCCTTTTACCTGTCTTGCCGGTGTCCAGCGCACGCGCAGCTTGCCCTGCTCATCGGTCAGCATCTGCGTGGCGCCGCCGAAGCAGACATAAAAGCTGATGTCAGGCCGACAGATTTCCCACGGAGTGCCCATTTTCAGCCACTTATCTGTGCGCTCTACCTGCCAGCCGTCAACGATATCCTGATCGAAAATGCCGAATTCGTAACGGATGCCATAGCCTATCGCCGGGATTTCCACTGTCGCTAATGAGTCGAGATAGCATGCTGCTAATCTTCCCAGCCCGCCATTACCGAGGCCCGGTTCTTCCTCGATTTCAAGCAACCTGTCCAGATCCTGTCCGAACGCGCGCATGGCCTCGCGCGCCTCGCTTTCAAGGTCGAGGCTGATTAAATTACAGCCGAGTTGCGGGCCGATAAGAAACTCCGCTGAGAAGTAACAGGCCACCTTGACATGATGAAGGGCATAGTTTTGGACAGAAGCCGTCCAGCGAGCAAGCATGCGATCCCGGACGGTCCAGGCGAGCGCCATATACCAGTCCTGAGCGGTGGCGATGTCAGGATAACGGCCCTGGCGGCAGACAAGGTTTCTGACCACATCATGCTGGAAGGCAGCGCTGCCTGCCTCATCGGATGCGGTTTTTTCGCTGCCGGTAGCGGTGGGTACAGGGATATTATTATTCATATTTTGCCTCACACTGGCGCTGAAGACAGAGCCATATATGATCAATCCCGGTTTTATAACTCAGTGATGCAGCTAAAAATCCAAAAGGGCGTGCCGGGAAGGAGGCGAAACAGCAAAAGCGATGCCAGAGGCAGACCTTACAGGGAGCGAATGCAATTTTACTGACATTGCCCGACAGGCATCCTGTCATCGAAGCTCCTCATGAAAATCACATAGCGGGATTCACAAGGCTCAGGACCCTCAGTACGCTCTGTTTTACAGGGGGTTGGTTTTGACATGCGAATAGCAGGCATGTTCTTTAACAGGATAGTCAGTCGCGCTGAGGAGCACAAATTCAGCGCGTGTGCCGTCGCGATTGTTCTCCGCCCTTCTCTGCGCTGTGCCCGATACTGTCGCTGACCAGTCGCTCGTCGCAACCTTAACGCAGTGATTATCTTCTTCAGCGAGACCTGGGCTTCCTGCTAGCTGCGCATTGAAAACCAGGTCTGCTAGACAGGGAGAAAATAGTCAGGGCGGCTACCGGCCATCTGAAGCTGGCCGGAGCGCTGGCGTCAGTAAAGCAGCCTTTAGTGAGCGAGGCTGGTCTGGCTGTGCACATTAACCGGGGCGAAAGCGTTGCGATTAACAGATGGCTGATGACAGAGGTAAATCGCTCTGTAACGTTTAATCTGCTTTATTACTTTCAGTAGAGGTTTGATGTTCTCCGCGCACTGTCGGGTTTTCAGCAACCGTTGCGTATGGTCTGTCAGACATTGCAAATAGCGCGCCCGCAGAATGTTTTTATCTTCCTGACGCAGCCACTCGGCTACCGGCATAAGCAAATAAGTCACGACATCCTCAGGACGGTAGCTGGTATAAAGCTGCCAGAGATAGTGGGCGCGCGTCTCATCGGTTCCTGAGACTAGCTGTAAAATAAACTCCTGCCGGCGACATTCCCAGCCGCTGTGTCGGTACTGCCAGGAATCGTTTAACAGCGTGCTGATTTCGCTGAGGGTATCGCCTGATGAAGACAGGATGGAGATGACCCTGATTTGGGCCACCTGTGATTCGCTGTACCCTTCCTGAGAAGGCGGCGTAATCAGTGATGCGGACTGCCAGCACTTAAGGGTGGCGGGCAGGATTCTGGTCATACGGCAAACAAGAGCGGCTGAAGTAAACAAAATAATAATCTCCGGTGCTTAATAATTGAACAAAGAATGACCTGCGGCCTTCACCTGAGAATTGATGTAAATCAATAAATGTCGGGTACCCCTGCCCACCCCAAAGTGATTAAGACTATTCCTGGTCGGCAAGCGGCAGACCTGACTGCCCGACGCGTGTAGCCTCCTCCGTCAGACCTTATAAAAAGGACTAATGCAACGATCCGTGACCGATACGAGGTGCGCCTCACGCTTTTTTTAAGTCGCAGGCTCTTTCCTGATTAAGCCCTGCCTGTTAACTGGTTGCGGCAAACACAGGAGCCAGCGTATTTATCACCGGTTATACTGATTTGCCTGTCGGCGTGCGCCACCGTTTCAGAAATGCGTCAGAAACCGAGCCGAGGAAGATTAAGTGGATTTACGGCTCGTCGGATGCCAGCCGCGCGCTGGTGGACACCGGTGATACGCGCCCGATTGCGGCGGAACATGCGGCCTTTATTGATAACAATGGAGATAAGAGAATGCCTGAGATTGTGGTTTACGCGGTAGAGGGTCGTTCTGCCGAGCAGAAGAAAAAGCTGATGGCAGGGATCACTGAGGCAGTGGTGGCAAGTTTTGGTGTAGAGCGCGATCGCGTCGTGGTGTCGATTGTTGAAACGAAAGCCGATAATAAGGCGCGCGGCGGCGTGCCGTTCAGCGAGCTGAATAAGTCGTAATTACAGCGCTGGCGAGCCATCGTCAGCGCCTGTTCCGCGAATTACCGGCCTGTTGCCGACGCGGTCTGATGAAAACGCATCAGATCGGCGCGGGTATCAATATCCCAGACGCACCCCCGGTCTTCTAACCTGACGGCGAGGCAAGGCGCGCTTTTCAGCAGCGCGCGGGCGCCGGTATCGCCTTGCAGCCCGATTAGTGCCTGATAAAAGCCGCGCTGAAAACCGACCGGATGCCCTGGCTGTCCACTGACGTCTGCCCGCGCCAGCGGCGCATCATGCAGCGCGCTGGCTACGGCCAGCAGGCTTGCGCTGCGCAGAAAAGGCATATCGCCCAGCGTAATCAGCCAGCCGTCGTAATCTGGGCTGGCCATGACGCCCGCCGCGATCGACTCTCCGGTGCCTTCGCTACGGCAAATAACGGCGCGACCCACGCCGATAAGGGCATGGATCTGCGTATCTTCAGGCCGCGTTACCACAAACAGATCCAGACCGGTTGCCGCGGCCTGCTCTATGCTGTGCTGCAAAACCGGCTTGCCGTTGAGCCGCGCCAGCAGTTTATGCTGACCGCCGCTTTGCCTGAAGCGCCGACTTAAACCGGCGGCCAGCATCACAATAGCGATCTTCATATCAGACTGCCCTGCTCCAGCGCCGGTTCGGCGGACTGTTCAGGGGCAATCACGCAGCCGTTTTTATAGCGCACAATATCCGCCAGAACGGCCAGCGCAATCTCGGCTGGCGTTTTACTGCCAATATCCAGCCCAACCGGCGCATGGATACGGCTAATCTGCTCAGGCAGTAACTCCCCGAACTGATCAAGACGCTCTCTCCTTCTCAGACTGTTCTTCTTCGATCCCATCGCGCCGATATAGAAAGCCGGCAAATTCACCGCCTCCATCATGGTCAGATCGTCAATGCGCGGATCGTGGGTCAGCGACAGGATCGCCGTACCGGCATGGCAGCCTTCCCGCTCCAGATAAACGGCAGGAAACTGTTTAATCAGCTTCACGGCGGGATCCAGAGAAGAGGCCATATTCTCCAGCACCTCTTCGCGGTGTTCGCACACAATAGTTTCGAACCCCAGCGCGACAGCAAAACTGGCGCAGAACAGCGCCACGCTGGACAGTCCGCCGATCACCAGCCTGGGGGCGGTAGAGAGCGTAAGCGTAATGGCCGCGCCGTCGCGGCTGGTCAGGGTTTTACTGGTATAGGCGGCGGGCGTCAGAGAGTGACAGGGATGCGGCAAAAGGATCGTCTTTTTAATCGCCGTCGCCGCCCTCAGCGCGTCATGCATCTGTTGCAGATAAGCCGTGCTGGCTGCGCCGGGCGGCAGTTTTTCAACCAGAATATCCAGCACGCCGCCGCAGGGCAGCGCCCTGTCCGGCTCGAAACCGCCTTCGCCGTAGCGCACGATCTGGCTGGCCGCCGGAAACGCGTTCTGGTTGATGCGCTCGATAAAACTCTCTTCTACGCAGCCCCCTGAAAGAGACCCGCAATGATACCCCTCTTGCCTGATGATCATCATAGCGCCAGGCGGGCGCGGCGAAGATCCATAGGTCGAAAGCACCGTACAGAGCCATACCTCATGCGTTTCAACCCACTGTATACCCGCGTTTAATACCTGCATATCAAGGTTGTGCATGGCCTGTTTTCTCCGGCAATAATGACGCCAGGGCAGCCCCTGGCGTACAAAAGATAAATAGTCCCGACTTTCTCTGCCGGTGTGTTAATAAACAGGCTGGGGTCGCGGTCGGCATCAACCAGCATCCGCGTTCTGCAAAACCTGGCCAACAATAAAACTTAGCCCGTTTAAGGCGAATGCGACAGTCAGCGCTGACAGCGTCCGGACAGGCAGACGTTTTAACGCCTGAGGGAACGGGTCAACGGCGCATCCGACAGCCTGACGCGCCGGGCAAACAAGCTGCTGAGGGCCTGCTCTTTTTCGCCTTTACCCCTATTGTCGAGTTGTCAGATAGCAGGGGATCACGCATCCAGCTGCGTCTGAATCCACTGCAAAAAGTGGTACACGCGCGGAAACTGCGCATAGCCGCGAGGATAGACCAGGTGATGCGCGCTGACGGGCAAGCTCAGCGCGCTGTCGAATACCGTGACCAGTTTGCCGCTGCGTAAATAGTCGGCGGCCAGCAGCTCACTTTCGAAAATAAGGCCGTGACCGAGCATCGCCGCTTCCAGACTCATATAAGAACGGTCGAAGCGAAACAGCCACTCTCTGGTCGGCTGCGGTAATTGCTGCGTAGCAAACCACTGCGGCCACTGAATTAACGGCGACTCGGACAAAATCAGCGCATGGTTATTTAACTCCGTCGGCTCGCGCAGAGGAAAATTTTCCAGATAAGCCGGAGACGCCAGCACCGACATTTTTTCATGGCGAATGGTTTTTATTTCAAACGCTTTCCATTCGGGAAAGCCGTGGCGCACCGCAATATCAATGTTGTCGCGACTAAAAGATAAATTTTCGTAAGAGCACGAGAGCGTAACCTGAATTTCGGGATGGGCTTCACGAAATTTATGAATACGCGGCAGCAGCCAGAGTAAACCAAAGCTTGGCGCGCAGTGAATACGCAGCGCGCTGCGATCTTTTTCGTCGCGCATACGTAACGTCGCCTGCGTCAGGCCGAGCAGCAGCGGCCTGATCTCCTCTAAAAAGCGCTCTCCCGCCAGCGTCAGCACGACGCCTTTTGCCGACCGGTTAAACAAAACAGACCCCAGTTCTTTTTCCAGCCTGGCCAGCTGGTGGCTGGCCGCCGAGGGGGTAATATTTAAATTTTCTGCGGCGCGGGCCACATTTTCGGTTTGCGCCACCTCTTCGAAAACACGCAGCGACTTTAATGACGGCAGCTGATTCATGGGTTTTTCCATTCCCTCTCCTGGCGAAATTTTGTGATTAATGTCCGCTTTAAAAAATGAGAAATGTTAACTGCATCAAACCAACAATTTCATTCAGCATCAAATGAATTTTTTTGCATTGCCAATTTTCTCGCTATTTCTGATGCTGAGGATGAACCCTGCTGGTAGCAATACCGAAACATATTAATAAGAGTCTGGAGCTGAACATGTTACTGAAAGATAAAGTCGCTATTATCACGGGCGCCGCTTCGCAGCGTGGTATCGGACGCGCAACCGCAGCCTGCTTCGCCCACCACGGCGCGCGCGTCGTAGTGCTGGATTTGGATGAAAGCGCCGCGCAGCGTACCGCCCTGGAGCTGGGATCGGGTCATCTGGGGCTGGAAGTCAACGTGACGGCCCCCGCCGCGATTCAGCGCGCGGTCGCTCAGGTGTTAAAGGAATATGGCCGTATTGATGTGCTGGTCAATAACGCCGGCATCACGCAGCCGGTGAAAACCCTGGAGATTGGCATTGAGGATTATAACCGTATCCTGGATGTTAACCTGCGCGGCACGCTGCTGATGTCGCAGGCGGTGATCCCCGCCATGCAGCGGCAAGGCGGCGGCAGTATCGTCTGCCTGTCGTCGGTATCGGCGCAGCGCGGCGGCGGCATTTTTGGCGGTCCTCACTACAGCGCGGCAAAAGCGGGCGTGCTGGGCCTGACGAAAGCGATGGCGCGTGAATTTGGCCCGGATCAGATCCGCGTCAATGCCCTGACGCCTGGCTTGATCCAGACCGATATCACCGGCGGGCTGATACATGATGAGCGCCGTCACGCCATTATTGACGGCATTCCGCTGGGTCGTCTCGGCGCGGCTGACGACGTCGCTCATGCCGCGCTGTTTCTTGCCAGCGATCTCTCCAGCTACCTCACCGGCATCACTTTAGACGTGAACGGCGGCATGCTGATCCACTGATCGACCTCCTTTTTCTCCAGCAGCCCGGCTGCTGGTTCACTCCGGGAGTGACTCTCATGACAACGCTGAATATCAGCGCGGCTGTGGCTGCGCGCGATGGGGCTTATCGCAAAATCGCCTGGCGTTTGATGCCGTTTTTAATGTTGTGTTACCTCTGCGCCTATCTGGATCGCGTTAACGTCGGCTTCGCCAAATTGCAGATGATGGACGATCTGGCGCTGAGCGAAACGGTTTACGGGCTGGGCGCGGGGATCTTTTTCCTCGGCTATTTTTTCTTTGAGGTGCCCAGCAACCTGATTTTGCATCGCGTCGGCGCACGTCGCTGGATCGCCCGCATTATGATCACCTGGGGTGTGATCTCCGGCGCCTTTGCCTTTGTCGAAACCGCGTGGCAGTTCTATCTGCTGCGTTTCCTGCTGGGCGTGGCTGAAGCCGGACTGGCGCCCGGCCTGCTGCTCTATCTGACCTACTGGTTTCCCTCCCACCGCCGGGCGCGTATGACGGTGCTCTGGTTCGTGGCGATTCCGCTCTCCGGCATGATCGGCGGTCCGCTCTCCGGCTGGATTATGGAGAGCTTTGCCGGGACGCATGGCTGGGCGGGCTGGCAGTGGATGTTTATGCTGGAGGCGATCCCCACCGTGCTGATGGGATTGGTCGTGCTGGTGGTATTAAAGGATCGGGTTGAGCAGGCTCCCTGGCTCGATGAAAGCGAAAAACGCATGGTGCGCGCCGACCTGGACGAGGATAACCAGCAAAAATCCCATCACGGCACCGTTAAAGCTTTTGTGGCCGATAAACGTCTCTGGACGCTGGCAACCATCTATTTCTGCGTGGTGATGGGCCAGTATGCCCTGACCTTCTGGCTGCCTACGCTGGTGAGAAACGCAGGAATCAGCGAGCCGCTGCATATTGGCCTGCTGACCAGTTTGCCCTACCTGTGCGCCATCGTTTTTATGCTCATGGCTGGCCGCAGCGGCGACCGCCATCGCGAGCGCCGCTGGCATCTGATTGTGCCGATGATCATCGGCATGGTCGGCCTGGCGCTGGCTACCTCGCTCGGCCATAGCGTTGCGCTGTCGCTGTTTTTCCTCTGCCTGGCGGCGGCAGGCATTCTCTCCGCCTCATCGCTGTTCTGGATGCTGCCTACCAACCTGCTCGGCGGCGTCTCCGCGGCGGCCGGGATTGCGGCGGTGAACTGCATCGCCAATCTGGCTGGATTTTTCTCGCCCTGGCTTATCGGCTCCATTACCACCCTGACCGGATCGCCCGCGTCAGGCATGTACTTTATCGCTGCGGTTCTGCTGTTTGGCGCGCTCTGCGTGCTGCGCATCCGGGCGGCAGATGTTAATCGCTAATCAGGAGGTGTTATGCATACCGCTACTTCGCTGCCGCTGCCGTCGTTACGCCAGCGCGCCACTCATATTCGTCGTCATGCGCTGCTGATGGGACAGGTACAGGGTCAGGGCTACATCGGTCAGGCGCTGGGCGCCGCCGATCTGCTCGCCGTCAGCTACTTCCATGCGCTTAACTATCGTGCTGAAGAGCCGGAATGGGAGGGTCGCGATCGTTTCTATCTCTCTATTGGCCATTACGCCATCGCCTTGTACGCCGCCCTGCTGGAGGCAGGCGTGATCCCTGAGGAAGAGCGCGATACCTACGGCAGCGATGAAAGTCGCCTGCCGATGTCAGGTATGGCCGCCTACACGCCCGGCATGGAGATCACGGGCGGCTCCCTCGGCCACGGCCTCGGCATCGCCGTGGGCGCCTGTCTGGGGCTAAAGCGTAAAGCGTCATCATCATGGGTGTATAACCTGCTCTCTGACGGCGAGTTGAATGAAGGATCTACCTGGGAAGCGGCAATGTCGGCCGCGCACTGGCAGCTTGATAACCTGATCGCCATTATCGACGTCAACAATCAACAGGCAGACGGCCACAGCAGCGAGATTCTGGCGTTTGAGCCGATTGTCGATCGCTGGCAGGCGTTTGGCTGGTATACGCAGCGCGTCGACGGCAACGATATTGACGCGCTGGTTGCCGCCTTTGATGCGGCGCGCAGCTGGCCGCAGCCGCAGCCGCGCGTCATCATCTGCGATACCCGCATGGGCAAAGGCGTGCCTTTCCTTGAAACCCGTGAGAAAACCCACTTTATTCGCGTTGACGCCGATGAGTGGGACAAGGCCCTGACTGCGCTGGAGCAAGGAGAATAAAATGAGCACTTCTACAGTAAAAAAACGGCTGACCACCTCGGCGATGATCGCCTCCATTGCGGCTGAAGGCCAGCCGACGGAATCCGCGCCCTTTGGTCATGCGCTAGTCGATCTGGCGCGCAAACGTCAGGACATCGTTGGATTAACCGCAGACTTAAGCAAATACACCGATCTGCATCTTTTCGCTGAAGCCTTTCCCGATCGCTTCTTTCAGATGGGCATGGCCGAACAGCTGTTGATGAGCGCCGCCGCCGGGATGGCGCGCGAAGGTTTCACGCCCTTCGTCACCACATACGCCGTTTTCGCCTCACGCCGCGCCTATGACTTTATCTGTATGGCGATTGCGGAAGAAAACCTGAACGTGAAGATCGCCTGCGCGCTACCCGGCCTGACAACCGGCTATGGTCCAAGCCATCAGGCCACGGAAGATCTGGCGATATTTCGCGGTATGCCCAACCTGACCATTATCGATCCCTGCGATTCACGGGAAATCAGCCAGGTTGTGCCTGCTATGGCTGAGCATCAGGGACCCGTTTATATGCGGCTGCTGCGCGGCAAGGTCCCGCTGGTGCTGGATAAATATGACTATCGCTACCAGCACGGCAAGGCGCAGCGCCTGCGCGCAGGCAAACACGCGATCATTATCAGCAGCGGCTTGATGACGATGCGCGCGCTGGAAGCGGCGGAACAGCTGGAGCGTCGGGGCATTGACGTTGGCGTGGTGCATTCGCCTGTGATTAAGCCGCTGGATGAAGCCACCATCCTGCGCGAGGCGGGAGAAGCAGCCAGCGCTGGACGGCTGGTGATTACCGCAGAGAACCATTCGATTACCGGCGGACTGGGCGAAGCCATTGCGTCAACGCTGATGCGCCACGGCGTGACGCCGCGTTTCCGGCAGATCGCCCTGCCCGATGCCTTTCTGGCGGCGGGCGCGCTGCCGACGCTGCACGACCGCTACGGCATTTCCACCGAGGCGATGGTAGCGCAGATTGAGACCTGGCTGGAAAACCGCTGACAAAAAAGATGTCCGGACAGGCTATCTGTCCGGCATTTCGTTATTAATGTTCAGCGCCTGACGCTTTACTGATAGCGGCCTGAAGCGCTGACAGCTCAACACCGCCGGCAAAAACCGTGACGTTATCACTGTTCGCCTCTTTTACCGGCATAACAATAATCCCTGGCGTTCCCATAAACCCAAGGCTCTGCGCCAGCGTATCCGTACGCGCCAGGACATTCAGCATTGTCTCTGGCTTACCCTTCAGCTTACCGGCGGCGGATGCCGCTTTTTTAATATCGGCCTCTGTCATCTGGCCTTCCTGATGCCCTGTCGCAAATAAGGCATTGTGGTAATTCAGGTACGCGTCCGCTCCCTTTTGCTGCCAGATCATTACGCCGGTTTCCGCCGCCGTTAAAGAGGCTTTCCAGCGCGCGGCGAATATGGGCCACTCCATAAAGA
Organism: Candidatus Pantoea deserta; assembly: GCF_003813865.1. Lineage (GTDB taxonomy): Bacteria > Pseudomonadota > Gammaproteobacteria > Enterobacterales > Enterobacteriaceae > Pantoea > Pantoea deserta. The sequence goes on along the minus strand of NZ_RMVG01000014.1, from coordinate 125,556 downwards.
CATAGCGCACTTCCGGACTGGCCTGCATTAGCGACTGGATAACCGGAGCCTGCCTTGAACAGATTACGCACTGGTAATCAAAAAATTCGATAACGGCGACTTTCGCGTCTGACGGGCCGACTGAAGGGACGGATTTATCACTAAGCAGCGCATCCTGTTGCTGGATAACGGCAGCGGTTATTTTTTTTATCTGCTGTTCATGCTGCATGGACTCAAGTTTTTCGCTCACTTCAACCAGCACCTCTGGATGCGCCAGCAAATATTGTTTAGCGACAACACCGATACGCTGCTCCTGCTCAGGCGTGAATAGCTCAGCGGCGTCTCCCTCCGTCAGGCTGGCCTTGCTCTGCTCGCCCGGCGTAGATTCCTTAGCGGCAGGCTTTTCTGCCGCCGCAGGCGTAGAAGAGTCCTGAGCTGCGTCTGAAGCGGCCTTATCCGCCGCATTAGCAGACGCTGAAGGCGCTGTTGTAGCAGGTGAATCCGCGTCTGAGGATCTGTTAGTGGCTGCGTTAACGGGCGCCGAAGGCGTTTGCGGCCTCTCTGCGGACGCCTTTTCATCGGCGTTAACTGAAGATGCTGAAGGCGCGCCCGTAGCCGCTGCGGCCTCTTTATCCTGACGCGGTTCTGCCTGAACGCCTTTCTCTGAGGATTCGCTATTGCTGTCTACCGATGACGCTGCTGAATCAGCAGAGTCCGTTGGGACGGCGCTCAACGCCTGCGATTCCGCTGAAAATCCTGTGCTGGAAGCGGTAACGCCAGCAATGAGCATTATAGCCAGAGCGATATTATGTTTTTTCACAATGAAAATGGGTCCTTTGAAGAGTGGTAGATGCCCGCTAAACGACAGGCAGTGCTTTCTATTGTCCCTGGCTCCCTGACTGGCTGGTTTGATTCACGTCATTGCCCCTGCTGGCTTTTCTGAATGAAAGGGCAACCTGCACATAATTTTAAATGTGCGTCATTAACTGGGAACACATGTATGATGTAACTAATAAAGAGTTTATCTGCTGTTGACGCATATCGTTATATAATCGGAAATATATCGAATCACGGAGTCAGCTATGTCTCGTATGTTGCGTCTTTCCCTCTTAGCGGGGCTACTCAGCCTCAGCAGTTTTACCAGCCAGGCCAGCCGACTCGTCACAGACCAGCTTGGCCGCCATGTCACCCTCCCCGACAAGGTGGACCGCGTGGTCGTGTTACAGCATCAGACGCTGAACCTGCTGGTTCAACTCAATGCGACCGACAAGATTGTGGGCATTCTTGCTAACTGGAAACAGCAGCTGGGTGACGGATATGCACAGCTGGTTCCGGAGCTTACCCATAAAGCCATGCTGGGCGACCTCACCCACGTAGACGTCGAAAGTCTGGTCGCACTTCATCCCCAGGTGGTTTTTGTCGCTAACTACGCCCCGCAGGAGATGATTGATAAAATTTCTGCGCTGGGTATTCCGGTCATCGCCATTTCTCTGCGTCATGACGAACCCGGCCAGCAGGCAAAAATCAATCCCGGTATGGAGGATGAAGAGAAAGCTTATGGCCTGGGGCTAAAAGAAGGCATCATGCTGGCAGGCGAAGTCGTCAACCAGCAGCAGGAAGCCAAAGCGCTGATCGACGCGGCTTTTGCCGGGCACAAGCTGGTTGAGGATCGCCTCGCTTCCCTGCCCCAGTCGCAGCGCGTACGCGCCTATATGGCCAACCCCTCGCTGATGACGTACGGATCCGGTAAATATACCGGCCTGATGATGAAGCATGCTGGCGCGCTGAACGTTGCCGCAGCCAGCGTTCAGGGGTTTAAGCCGGTCAGCATGGAACAGATTATTGCCTGGAATCCTCAGGTGATTTTTGTGCAGGATCGCTATCCTGAAGTGGTTAACGAGATCAATCAGAACAGTCAGTGGCAGCCTATTGACGCCGTGAAAAATCACCGCGTCTGGCTAATGCCCGCCTATGCGAAAGCCTGGGGCTATCCCATGCCTGAAGCGCTGGGCCTGGGCGAACTGTGGATGGCCAAACAGCTCTATCCGGAAAAATTCCGCGACATCGATATGCAGCAGCTGGCCGACCGCTGGTATCAGCGCTTCTACCGCACCCATTATGTCGACACGACTGCATCTACTGGCAGCCGGTAGCCTGCGGCCGGTCTGGCCGGCACTGATGGCGGCGTTTAGCGCGCAAAGCGGCATAGCCACTGAAACCGTCTTCGGCCCGGCGGGATTGCTGCGTCATCGCATTGAACAGGGCGAGGCTTGCGCCCTGTTCGCCTCTGCCAGCCTGCAACATACTGAGGCGCTGCTCCAGCAGCGCCTGGCAAGCGAAAGCCGCCTCTTTGCCGCCAACCGCCTCTGCCTCACGGCCAGAGCGGACATCGTTACTGCTGGGGATAACTGGCTCAGCCTGCTGCAACGCCCGACACTACGGCTGGCGACCTCTACGCCGCTGAGCGATCCTTGCGGCGACTATACGTGGCAGATGTTTGCCGCGCTGGAGCGTTATTATCCCGGTCTGGGAAAAGAGTTGCGCCAGCGTGCGCAAACGCGGGTGGGCGGGCCTGACAGTCTGGCACTGCCCCCAGGCGCGATAGCCGCGCACTGGCTGTTAACCCATCATCATGCCGACCTGTTTATTGGCTATGCCAGCTATGCGCCTCGGCTGACTACCTTTCCTGCGCTGAAGGTTTTTGACATCCCGGCGGATGTCAATGTTGTGGCGCATTACGGTTATGCGGTTTGCCAGCCGTCGGCGCGGCAGCTGGGAGATTTTTTACGTTCAGACACGGCGCAAACGCTGCTGCTGCAACAGGGATTTTTGCAGTTCACGCCGCAGCGTTAAACATCTGAATTGCGTTTTGTCCTCGACGAGGCGAAGCTGTCCGCCATGCAATTCACCAGCAGGACTGATTATGGACAACCGCCTCTGCCGCGCGCTTCAGATAAACTTCCCGTTAATACAGGCGCCTATGGCGGGCGTATCGACGCCTGAGCTGGCCGCCGCCGTCAGTAACGCAGGCGCGCTCGGTTCGGTTAGCGTCGGCGCCTCAAATCCAGCGCAGGCCAGCGCCATGCTAACGCGCCTGTGCGAGCTGACTACCGCGCCGTTCAATGTGAACCTCTTCTGTCATACCCCGCCCGCACGCAATGCTGAATGTGAAAATAGCTGGATAGAACGCTTCAGACCGCTGTTTGCGCAGTATGGTGCGCAACCCCCCGCCTCTCTGACGGAGATCTACCCGACGTTCAACGCTGATTCGCCGATGCTGGATGTGATCCTCGATGCGATGCCTGCCGCGGTGAGTTTTCATTTTGGCCTGCCTGAACCGCGGGTCCTCGATCGGCTAAAAAGCCGGGGTATTGCGACGCTGGCCAGCGCCACCTCCGTTGAGGAGGCGCGGCTTATCGCGCAGGCGGGCGTTGATTTTATTGTGGCGCAAGGCATCGAAGCAGGCGGTCATCGCGGCATGTTTGATCCTGAAAAAGCGGATGCGCAGATGAGCACTCTGGCGCTGGTACAGGCAATTCTCAGCGACAGCGACCATCCCGTCATCGCCGCAGGCGGCATTATGGACGGCAAGGGTATCGCCGCGATGATAAAGCTGGGCGTGACGGGCGTGCAAATGGGGACGGCATTTATCCTCTGCCCGGAATCGGCCGCGAACGCGGCCTGGCGCGCGGCGCTAAAAAGCGACGCAGCGGCGCACACGGAGCTGACCGCCGCGATATCGGGCAGACCCGCGCGCTCTATTCGCAATGCCTTTTGTGACGTTACGCGCGGCATCAGCGCTAAGGCGATCCCCGCTTATCCTCTGACCTACGCATTAGGCAAAGCGCTGAACGCCGCCGCCGCCGCGCAGGGCGAACACGGCTTCGGCGCGCAGTGGGCGGGCCAGGGCGCAATGCTGGCGCGCGAACTCCCCGCCGGGCAGCTGGTGCAGACCCTGAAAGCGGAGTATCAGGCCGCGCTTAGCGCCTGACTCAGTGCCCCACCGTCTTAGAGAAGAGATTGACCACCAATACGCCCGCGATGATCAGCGCCAGACCGACGATCGCGGGCAGATCCAGCTTCTGCTTAAACCAGATCCAGCCGACCGCAGAGATCAACACAATGCCCACGCCGGACCAGATGGCATAGGCAATACCGGTCGGCATCGTGCGCAGCACCAGCGTCAGAAAATAGAAAGCGATAATGTATCCGCAGACTGTGATAACGGAGGGCCACAGACGCGTAAACGATTCAGACGCCTTCAGACTACTGGTGGCAATGACCTCCGCCACAATAGCGATAAACAGATATAGGTAACTCATAACATCCTTTTTTAAACAAACGAACGCCGCCGAACAGTGAAGCGGACTGCCATGACAGAGAAATGATGAGTTTAAGAGATGCGCGTTAACAAAGGGAAACAGCTACGGACAGGTTTGATATGAATCAATAAACGGCAAACGTCCGGGTTCGCCGCTTTAGCTTATCGACACTGGCTGGCGCAATTCTGCACGCAAATCTGCGCTTCGCTGCTACAGGAGCCGTTGCCTCTGGTATTGCAGTGCGAACGCTCGACATAGCAGTTCTGCTGACAGCTGGCGACATCGCATTTTGCCGCCACCGGCGTGAACTGGGCAATGGGCGCGCGTCCGGCAAAGAGGGTCTGAGAAACCGTCGGCTGCGCCTGTGCGCTTTGCCCCAGCAGCAGCGCGCTCAGCATCAGCATGGCGTAACGCATTTTCATTTTTACTCTCCCTGGGTTCTACACGGGCTAAGTATGGCTGGCAATATGGCTCATGTCTGTGCGCGGCAGACAAAAGCTGCTGAAAATGACGTGCGGCCACCTGAAACGATCGATTCACGGCCGTTCACATGCACCACTGGAGTGCATTCTGGCGCGCACTGGTGCCCGCGCGCGCGCGTCTGACGCCTGACAACCCCGCCCCGCGCGGCTCGGCGAGTTGGTACAAAAGTTGCAGCCGTTAACCCATTAACAAGGAACGGAGCATAAGATGAAAGCGATTGTAATCGGCGGCGGCATCGGCGGCATGAGCGCGGCTATCGCGCTGGAAAGAGCGGGCATTGAGACTGCGGTTTATGAAGCGGTGAAAGAGATGAAGCCGGTCGGCGCTGCTATTTCCATCTGGCCGAATGGCGTAAAGTGTCTGAACACGCTGGGCCTCAAGTCGCAGCTGCGCGCGCTGGGCGGCAATATGGCCTTTATGGCCTATCAGGATTTCGCCAGCGGCGCGACCCTGACGCGCTTTAGTCTGGAGCCGCTGGTGAAGCAGGTCGGTGAATACCCCTACCCGGTCGCGCGCGCCGAGCTTCAGGCAATGCTTATCGACAGTTACGGCCGCGAGCGGGTCAGCTTTGGCAAGCGGGTCACGGAGATTATCCAGCACAACAGCGGCGTGACGGCCTGTTTTAGCGATGGCACCACCGCTCAGGGTGATTTGCTGATCGCCGCGGACGGGGCGCACTCGGTTATCCGTCACGCCGTACTGGGTGAGCAGGTAGAACGACGCTACGCCGGTTACGTAAACTGGAATGGCCTGGTCGAGATTGATGACGCCCTGGCGCCTGCCGATCAGTGGACCACTTTTGTAGGCGAAGGCAAACGCGTCTCGCTGATGCCGGTCAGCCAGAACCGCTTTTATTTTTTCTTTGACGTTCCTCTGCCAAAAGGTCTGGCGGAAGATCGCAGCACCCTTAAAGCCGATCTGGCCCGTTACTTTCAGGGCTGGGCGCAGCCGGTGCAGCGGCTGATCGACGCCATTGATCCGGCCACCACCAACCGTGTCGAAATCCATGACATCGAACCCTTTAGCCGGTTTGTCAGAGGCCGTGTTGCGCTGCTGGGCGATGCGGCTCACAGCACCACGCCGGATATTGGTCAGGGCGGCTGCGCGGCGATGGAAGATGCCGTCGTGCTGGCCAGCGCGCTGAGCGCGCATTCGCTGGGAATAGAGGATGCGCTGCTGCGCTATGAGGCGCGGCGCGTCGAACGCACCCGCGATCTGGTGCTGAAGGCCCGCAAACGCTGCGACGTCACCCATGGCAAAGATGCGCAGGCAACCCAGGCCTGGTATCAGGAACTGCGTCAGGAAACCGGCGAACGGGTGCTGGCCGGCATGTGCGAAACCATAGAAGGCGGTCCGCTGGGCTAAAACAAAAGCGGGCCGTGCGCCCGCTTGCGGTTAGTCAGCCAGTCCGCGATTTTTCAGCATCGGCTCCAGCTTCGGCTCGCCGCCGCGCCAGTTCTCATACAGCTGTTTTAAATCGCTACTGTTGCCGCGCGACAAAATCATCTGGCGGAACCGATCGCCGTTTTCGCGCGACAGCCCGCCGTTCTCGACAAACCACTGATAGCCATCATCCGCCAGCATCTGCGTCCAGATATAGGCGTAATAGCCCGCCGCATAGCCGCCGCCCCAGATATGCTGGAAATAGCTGGAGCGATAGCGCGGCGGAACGGCCGCCAGCGCCAGATTATCGCTTTGCAGAGACTGCTGCTCAAACCCCTCCACCGATTTCGGCGCGTCGCCTGCGCTAATACTGTGCCAGTGTAGATCGAGCAGCGCGGCGGCCAGCAGTTCGCTCATGTCATAGCCTTTGTTAAACCGGCTGGCGCGCACGATTTTTTGATGCAGCGCCTCCGGCATCGCCTCGCCGCTCTGGTAGTGACGCGCATAGTTCAGGAACACCAGCGGCTCGCTGGCCCAGTGTTCATTGAACTGCGAGGGAAACTCAACGAAATCGCGCGGCGTCGCGGTGCCGGAGAGGCTGGGATAACGCTGGGTAGCAAAAATCCCGTGCAGCGTATGACCAAACTCATGGAACAGCGTGACGACCTCATCCCAGCTCAGCAGCGCCGGTTCGCCTTCCGGCGGTCGGGTGTAGTTGCAGACGTTATACACCACCGGGCGCGTTGCCAGCAGGCGCGACTGATTCACGAAGTTGCTCATCCATGCGCCGCCGCCTTTGTTGTCGCGCTTAAAGTAGTCGGTATAGAACAGCGCCAGCGGCGCGTCATCCACATCGAAAATTTCATAGACGCGCACGTCGGGATGATAAACCGGCAGATCGTGACGCTCGCTGAAGCGAATGCCGTAGAGCTGATTCGCCGCCCAGAACACCCCTTTCTCTAGCACAGTGTTTAGCTCGAAGTAAGGGCGGATCTGATTTTCGTCGAGATCGTACTGCGCCTTACGCACCTGTTCGGCATAATAATTCCAGTCCCAGGCTGCCAGGGTAAAGTCGCCCTGCTGCTGGTCAATGGTCTGCTGAATCGCCGCCGCTTCCCGTTCGGCGCGCGCACGCGCGGCGGGAACAATATTGCGCATAAACGCAAAGGCCGCGTCCGGGGTTTTCGCCATCTGATCCCTGAGCTGCCATTCAGCAAAGGTAGCGAAGCCCAGCAGCTGCGCCTGCTGAGCGCGCACCTGCGCCAGCTCCAGCAGCAGCGCGCGGGTATCATTTTCGTCGCCCTTCTCGCTGCGGCTGACAGAGGCGTTAAACAGCGCCTGACGGGTGGCGCGCGAGCGCAGCGTCTGAAGCGCCGACTGCTGGGTCGTGTTTTGCAACACCAGCAGCCAGGCATTCTCCAGTCCGCGCGCTTTCGCCGCTGCCTGCGCCACGGCAAGATCCGACTGACTCAGCCCCGCCAGCTCGCCCACCTCCTGCACAACCAGCCCGCCCGCTTTGGTGGCGGCCAGCAGTTTGTTGGTAAAGCGGGTACTCAGGCGCGCCGCCTGCTGATTCAGCAGTCTGAGTTTACTCTTCGCCTCTTCCTCCAGGCTGGCGCCTGACAGCTGATAATGTTGCCAGGTCACTTCCACCAGCCGGAGGGATTCAGGATCGAGCGCCAGCGACTGGCGCTGCTGATAAACCGCATCCAGCCGCGCAAACAGGGTGCTGTTCAGCACGATTTCATCGTTCAGGGCGGTGAGCTGCGGCGCGATCTCTTCATCGACCTGTTGCAGATAGTCGCTGGTATGCGCAGAGGTCATCGCGCCGAACACCAGATTGACCCGCTCCAGCAGCTGACCGCTGCGCTCAAGCGCCTCGAAGGTATTAGCGAAAGTGGGCGCGTCCGGATTGCTGGCAATCGCCTGCACCTCCTGACGCTTCTCCTCTATGCCCGCCTGAAGCGCAGGCAGAAAATCGTGTTCCTGAATCTGGTCAAAGGGTGGCGCCTGCCAGGGCAACGTACTGACCTGGAAAAACGGATTTTGTCTGACGTTCATGCCTCGCTCCTGATCGCTGTGCAAAAGATTATCCTGGCAGGTTGCCGCGCTGCGGACAACTCAGCAGGCGGCGGCGTCGCGCGACCAGACCCTGCGTCCATTCACCCAGGTTTGCGCGATATTGCGATCGTCGCCCAGCGTCATCAGCACAAAAAGTCGCTCCCAGATTGCCTGGCTGTTGCCGATGCGCAGGCGCTGTAGCGGCGACACGGCGGGATCGATCACCACAAAATCGGCTTCTTTGCCTGGCGCGAAGTTGCCGATATAGTCATGCTGATCCAGCGCGTGCGCCCCGCCGAGCGTGGCGTGGTAAAAGGCCTCCGCAGCGCTGAGTCGGTACTGCTGTAGCTGCCCGACTTTATAGGCCTCTCCCAGCGTCTGAAGCATATTGAAGGTGGTGCCCGCGCCGACATCCGTTCCGATACCAATTCTGACGCCCTGCTGCCAGCTGCGCTTCAGATTGAATAACCCGCTGCCAAGAAACAAATTAGAGGTCGGGCAAAAGGCAATGGCGGAATCCGTTTCATGCAGACACTGCCATTCATGGTCCTCCAGATGCAGACAGTGCGCGAACAGACTGCGTCGTCCGGTTAGCTGATAATGGTGGTAGACATCAAGATAGCCTTCGCGCTGCGGAAACAGCGACCTGACCCAGGCCACCTCCTGCGGGTTCTCGCTCAGGTGCGTATGCAGCCAGACGTCGGGAAACTCCTGCCGCAGCTGCTGAACTTTAGCAAGCAGCGCGCTGGTCGAGGTCGGCGCAAAGCGCGGCGTCAGCGCGTAGCTGAGACGTCCGCGCCCGTGCCAGCGCTCAATCAGCGCGCGGGTATCCGCATAGCTCTGTTCCGGGGTTTCCAGCAGCGCGTCAGGCGCATGGCGGTCCATCATTACCTTTCCGGCAATGATGCGCATATCGATGGTTTCCGCGGCGCTGAACAGCGCATCGACCGACTGAGGATGAACGGTACCGAACACCAGCGCACTGGTGGTGCCGTTCGCCAGCAGCTGTTGCAGAAAGAAAGCCGACATGGCGGCAGCATGATCCGCGCAGTGGTACTGGCTCTCGACGGGAAAAGTATACTGGTTAAGCCATTCAAGCAGCTGTTCGCCATAGGCGCCAATCATCTCTGTCTGCGGATAGTGAATATGCGTATCGACAAAACCCGGCACAATCAGTTTGCCGCGCATATCCAGTAGATTGTCAGGCCGCTGCGCCAGCGCATCCCAGGCATAGAGTGCGACAACTCGCCCCGCTTCAATCAGCAGCACGCCGTCTTCGATATAGCGCGCCCGCGCCATTATCTCCTCAGGATCTTCTGCCACGCCGGTAAAATCGAAAAAGCTGGCGCGGATAGCGGTGGTCGTGTGCGACATAGGGTTCCTTATCGCGCCCATACTGGCGCGAACAACATGAGATGAATGCTTTCATGTTGCAACCCCTGTGCCAGAGCCATGTTATAAACGCCAGCGATTCAACGCGTTAGCGAAAAAGCCTTTTATTGCATCCCTGATGATAAGGGTATCGTATGCGCAACCGATTACCTGCGATGTGGCTGGAAAAGCCCTGTGCGCAGTCTGAGCGGCCGACTGGCGACGCTGCCCTGTGCTGGTGCAGCGCGCCTTATTACAGCGCACAGGGTGATATTGATATTTACTTTACGCCCGGCGCGTATTTTTGCCGCACAGCGGCGCGGTTATATCAGGCTCGAAAAGAGCAACACGCTACGGCATAAAGGCGCTGATTCAGAGAGGATGCTGGTGCGGATAACCGGCAGTTGTCAGCGTTAAACGACTCCCCGCCGTCAGGTGGCTGCCTTTCTTATACGTGACCGACTATCAGTGATTTTTTGTGCGGACAGGGCCGTCAGGCGCAGCAATAATGAATGACAAAATTAATACCTGCTCAGCAATTTAATTATTTTATTCCTGCGTGAAAAGCAGCGTTGCCTCACTCTTTTTCCTCATAAACGGAAACGATAAAAAAGGACGAATGAACAGAAAAAAGCAAAAACCAGTAGGTTGCGATCCCCCTTTTTGCGATGTCAGCCGACAAAAAAATGATGCAAGACATCTCGCGTGGCAAATTTCAGGACGAGACATTCGTCTGCCATAAAGAAATACCGGACTCCGGTGAAATATCAGTCAGCAAATGAACTATGCCCTTTCTCACAGGCTGAATCGCTGAGCGCAATATATAAGAAATAAAGAAAAGCTTTGCGATAAAAGTTCTGAATAAGGCGACACCCTTTGCGCAAGCGGCATTTATAGCCTGGCGCAAACCCGATAAACTCCGCAATCAGGCGCTGAGCGTCTTGCTCGCTGTGTCAGGCCTGCGCCCGCCGGATGTTCTCTGTCGAGGCTGCTGCGGTAATTACCGCTTTAGAAATGGTTAATAGCGCCTGACGGACGGGATTTAACGGCATCCAAATCGAAATGCATAATGCGGTTTTGTGGATATGGCTGATTTGCGCCTGAAATGTCTTTTAGCCCTTTTTTGTTCAGGCCGTTAACTTTACTATCACTACGCTAATTGCTACCGAAATTGTTGAAGGAACAGTGAGATGATTATTTTTGTTACCGGCGCGACCGCCGGTTTTGGTCAAAGTATCACCCGCCGCTTCATTGAAACAGGTCACAAAGTCATTGCCAGCGGCCGCCGCGCCGAACGTCTACAGGCGCTGAAAGAAGAGCTGGGCGACAATCTTTATACCCTTCAGCTGGATGTGCGCAACCGCGCCGCAATTGAAGAGGCCATCGCCTCGCTACCCGCTGACTGGCGCCACATCGACGTTCTGGTTAACAACGCCGGCCTGGCCCTCGGCATTGAGCCAGCCCATCGCGCCAGCGTTGACGACTGGGAAAACATGATCGACACCAACACCAAAGGTCTGGTGTTTATGACCCGCGCCCTGCTGCCGGACATGGTAGAGCGTAACGTCGGCCATATTATCAATATCGGCTCCATCGCCGGAAGCTGGCCTTATGCAGGCGGCAACGTCTACGGCGCGACCAAAGCCTTTGTGCGCCAGTTCAGCCTTAATCTGCGCACCGATCTGCACGGCACCGCGCTGCGCGTCACCGACATCGAGCCGGGCCTGGTAGGCGGCACTGAGTTCTCTAACGTGCGCTTTAAGGGCGATGACGCCAAAGCGGAACAGGTTTATGACGGTACAACGGCGCTGACGGCAGAAGATGTTACCGAAGCGGTGTACTGGGTGGCGACGCTGCCGAAACACGTCAATATCAATACGCTGGAAATGATGCCGGTCAGCCAGACGCTGGCTGGCCTGAAGGTGCATAAGCCCTGACGGCGCAGGCCAGCCGTTACGGCTGGCCTCATATCAGGCGCGGCCCCAGCCGGCCACAATAATTAACATGCCGCAAAAGGCGATCAGCGCCCCGCTCCAGTCCCATACGCTGAGTTTTACGCCATCCACAACGCGCAGCCACAGCAGCGCAGTCAGCACATAAACCCCACCATAGGCGGCATAGACGCGCCCGCTTGCCGCTGGGTGCAGCGTCAGTAGCCAGACAAAGGCCATCAGGCTTAGCGCGGCAGGCAACAGCAGCCAGGCAGAGCCGTTCTTTTTCAGCCACAGCCAGGGCAGAAAGCAACCGACGATTTCCGCGATAGCGGTCAAAAAAAACAGCAGCGCGGTTTTCACCAGCATCACAGGCTCCATGAAAAATAAACCAGCGGCACACTACTGGTGAGTAAATAAAGCGCGATGATATACTAATGCCTGCCTGTCGCAACCCAGAACCGCCTCTGTGCGCCGGGTATTAACTGAAGGAAAAGATGATGAAGAAATTGTTTCCGACCCTGCTTGCCGCGCTGCTGGCCAGCAGTACGATGCTGACTGCCGTTCAGGTCAGCGCGGACACCAACCGCCTGATTATTGAAAACGGCAACAGCGCCGCCAGTAATGAAGCGGCGCGTCAGAGCAAAGAGCAATGGAATGACACGCGTAGCCTGCGTAACAAGGTTAACTCCCGCGTAGAGAAAGAGTTCGACAAAGCCGATACCGCATTCGATACGCGCGATGCCTGCGAGAAAAGTTACAACGTTAACGCCTACTGGGAAGCCAATACGCTGCGCTGTCTGGATCGCCGCACCGGCCGTCCCGTCGCCCCCTGATTTTTCCCACAGGATGCTATAGTCAGTAAGGTTCACTACGCAAAGGAGAAGACGATGAAGAAACAAACCGGAATGTTACTCGCAACTTTACTGGCGCTGCCGGTGCTGGCACAGGCCTCCTGCGAATCCGTTAAGGCGGACATCAGCCAGAAAATTATTCAGAATGGCGTGCCGGAATCGGGCTTTACGCTGGATATCGTGCCGAACGATCAGGTAGACCAGGCTGGCGGTCAGGTCGTCGGCCACTGCGAAAACGACACACAGAAAATTGTTTATAAACGCGTGGGACGCGATGATGACAGCAGCGTCCCCGACAGCGCAGGCAGCTCGCAGGACGCCCCCGCGCAGTAGTTTTTCAGGGCGACATTGTCGCCCTTTTCTATTCCGTCCGTTCCGGCCGCTGACGCGGCATCATCCACGCCACCCCCGGCGCAAACAGCGCTATCACCAGCGCCACGACAAATACCCAGTGCAGCGAGGCGGCAATAGCCTGTTCCATATGGTGCAGCGTCTCGCTGGAGAGCGCGCTGCGTGACTGGGTAGACATAATCTGCTGAACCGGATCCTGCGCCTGCGGCAGCCGCTGCGCCAGATTCAGATTCAGCACCGCGCCCATTAACGCCGTCCCGATCGCTGACCCCATCATGCGGCTGAACATAATCGACGCGGTGCAGATGCCGCGGATGTCATAATGCGCATGATTCTGCACCGAGACCAGAAAGGTGGTGCTGGTCATACCCATACCGGTACCGATAACAAATGCCGTCGCCCCCGCCTGCAGCATCGAACTGTCGGCGCGCAGCAACAGCAGCAACGCGCTGCCCAGGATCAGCAACAGAGCGCCAATCTGCGCGGTGAAGCGGTACGAGGTCCGCAGGATCAGCCGCCCGCTCAGGGTGCTGGCAAGCGGCCAGCCGATGGACATCATCGCCAGCGTGCTGCCCGCCTGCAACGGCGTGCCGCCGGTAATCCCCTGAATCCAGGTGGGCAGAAAGGCGCTGATGCCCATCATGGCCGCGCCGATAATCAGGTTGCCCGCATTGCCCGCGATGATCAGACGGCTGCGCCAGATCTCCAGCGGGAACAGCGGCGCATCGGCGCGCAGTTCATGCTTTTTAAGCTGCCAGCCCGCAAACAGCGCCAGTAACAGAAAGGCGATCAGCCAGTAGCCCAGCCACTCCGCCTGTAGCATCGCCATCAGCAGTGCGCTCACGCACAGCATCAGCCAGACGCTGCCCGTGACGTTAAGCGGCTGCGACTTCTCCTCTGCGCAGTGCGCTGGTAAAAAGCGCGCCAGCAGCGCCATGCTCATTAGCCCTATCGGCAGATTCACCCAGAAAATCAGCGACCAGCTAAAATGCTCCACCAGCCAGGCCCCGGTTAAGGGTCCGGTAATGGCCGCCACGCCCCAGACGCTGGAGAGCCAGCCCTGCACGCTGGCGCGTTCGCGCGGCGAGTAAATATCGGCCACAATGGTTGAGCTGAGCGGCATAATCGCCCCTGCGCCCAGCCCCTGAAAGGCGCGAAACAGGATCAGCCACAGCATATTTTGGGCAAAACCGCACAGCACCGATCCTGCCAGGAACAGCGATGTGCCGATAAAAAACATTTTGCGTCGTCCCCACATATCTGCCAGACGTCCATAGAGCGGCACGCTCACCGCCTGGGTCAGCAGATAGACAGAAAAAACCCAGCCAAACTGCGAAAAGCCGCCCAGATCGGCAATGATGGTCGGCATGGCTGTCGCCACAATGGTGACTTCAATGGCGGCCATAAACATCGCGAGCATACAGGCGAACAGGATCCAGCCGCGGTGGCTGACGTGAAGGTGTGCGCTTTCAGTCATAGAACTCCCTTTTGTTATTCAGCAAGGCTAGCCTAAATTCAGGCTGCTGATGTGCGTGACGTGCGCCCCTTTAGTGACAGCGCCACCTTTATCGCGCGTCTGCTTTGCTGAATGAGAATAATATGCCGTTGAAGCGGACTGGTCTGAACCGGCAGGTTTTGTGACGCGCCGCATGCCTGCGGCGTACAGGAAGGATAAAACAGCGCCTGTCAGGCTGTCTGTAAGGCAGAAATTATACGCGTCTGGCGCTGGCTGCGATCGCAGGAAATCATCGGAGCCAGAGGATAGCAATCTGCGGCAGAGGGCGTCGTCTGTTGTTTCCGCCCTCTCCGTCCACCAGCCCTGCTCCGGCTGAAGCTTTTAATGCGCCCTGCTACAGCCCTTTGTTGAGGGTTTCGCTCTGGGGCAAGGATACCGCCGGCTGCTCGCTGGGCAGTACCAGATTCAGCAGAATCGCCAGCACGCCGCCAGTGGTGACAGCATGGCCAAAAATCTGACCGATCAGCGGCGGAAACTGTTTCAGCACATCCGGCACCGCCTCGACGCCCAGCCCCAGGCCAAAGGATACCGCCACAATCAGCATCTCTCTGCGCCCCAGCGGAGTCTGCGTCATGACGCGGATACCGGCAGCCACCACGCTGCCGAACATCACCAGGGTTGCGCCCCCCAGCACCGGCGGCGGGATCTGCTGCATCAGCGCGCCGACAACAGGAAACAGCCCCAGCAGCGCCAGCATTGCGCCTATCACCATGCCAACGTAGCGGCTCGCAACGCCGGTCATCTGAATCACGCCGTTATTCTGGGCGAAAGTGGTATTAGGAAAAGCGGAAAACATCGCCGCCAGCACGCAGCTCACGCCATCGGCACAGATGCCGCCCTGTAGACGACGCTGAAACTGCGGTCCGCTAATCGGCTGCTGCGACAGCAGACAGTTGGCGGTGAGATCGCCCACCGCCTCAATGACGGAAATCACCGACACCAGCGCAATAGGTAAGAAGATGGTCCAGTCAAAAGCAAAACCAAAGCGGAAAAAGCCAGGCAGCGCCAGCCAGCTGGTTTCGGTCAGCGGCTTCAGCACCAGATTCCCACTCAGCGTCGCCGCCACGCAGCCCACGGCAATACCGGCAATAACGGCGATCAGTCGCGCCCAGCGGTTCCGCATGCGGTTCAGCGTAATAATCACCAGCAGCGTTAACGCGCCCAGCGCCAGGTTAGCCGGCGCGCCGAAGTTGGCGGCCTGATGCCCGCCTGCCCAGTCGGTAATGCTCACTTTAATCAGGCTGATGCCGATCAGCGTGATGACCGTACCCGTCACCACTGGCGTTAATACCCGGCGCAGCTGCTGAACGCAGCGGCTAATCAGCAGCGGGATAAGCGCAGCGACCAGCGTACAGCCGAAAATCATCGCCATAATGTCTTCTGGCGAGCCGCCCCGGCTTTTAACCATCATGCCGCCAGAGAGAATAACGCCCAGAAAGGCGAAGCTGGTGCCTTGCAGACAGATCATGCCCGCGCCGAT
Source organism: Candidatus Pantoea deserta (assembly GCF_003813865.1). Lineage (GTDB taxonomy): Bacteria > Pseudomonadota > Gammaproteobacteria > Enterobacterales > Enterobacteriaceae > Pantoea > Pantoea deserta. The sequence goes on along the minus strand of NZ_RMVG01000014.1, from coordinate 109,825 downwards.
TCCCGCTATACGCCGCGCCTGGAGAAAGGTGCCCATGCCGGAAACCAGCAGCGACATACTGATGAGATAAGGGATCCATTGCTGAAGCCCCAGCACGGAACCAATAATCAACGGCGGAGTAATAATGCCGACCACGCTGGCCAGCACATGCTGAAGCGCGGCAAAAAAAGCAGGCGCAGGTCGTACTGGCTCGTCCAGCCCGTACAGCAGGACGTTTTCTTCTGGATGGGACATCTTAGTGCTCCGGCAGGCTTGTGATAAGTGAAGCTAATGCATGAATCACGCCACAAGGCTTTTCCGCAGCAAAAAAAAACCGTAATTTGTTGACTGGTAACAGATAAAACAACGATAACCGGCAGGCCTGACCCTGAAACTATTGGTTCAGCCGCCGGGGTTTTGACAGGCAGTGTTTCACCATCAGGCAATCTTTGCACCGGAAACGGGCACGGGTGCGACGCCCAGGGAGGTCAGATCAAGATACCCCGCCAGATCGCGCTGCTCAGCGCGGGGAAGATAAGGCAGCTCCCCCAGCAGCGGCGCGCTAATGTTGTCGCTCAGCACTGAAATTAGCTCGGCATAGTGCGCCAGTCCCGGATTGATGCGGTTTGCTACCCAGCCCGCCAGCGGCAGCCCATCGCGGCCAATCGCCTCGGCAGTCAGCAGCGCATGGTTCAGACATCCCTGCTTAATGCCCACCACCAGCACTACCGGAAGCTGGTGTTGCGCTACCCAGCCTGACAGCGGCTTCGCATCGTTCATCAGGCTGCGCCAGCCGCCCGTTCCTTCAGTCACCACACAGTCGGCCTGCTGTTGCAGACGATGCAGGCTGCTGCTTAACAGGGCATAGTCCATCGGCTCATGGGGACGGGTACTGACTTCATCTTCTTCATAAATGAGGGGATTGATGGCGCTGTAAGGCAGATCAAGGGTAGAGCTGCTCTGCAACACCAGCGCATCTTTGCTGCGCAGGCCCTCCGCGCCTGGAACCGCGTTTCTGGCCACCGGTTTAAAGCCAACGGCACTCAGTCCGGCGCGAGCGAGGTACTGCAGAAGCGCGCGTGACACCACGGTCTTCCCTACAGCGGTGTCAGTGCCGGTAATGAACAGGTTTTTCACTTCACTCCTCCTCAACGTTTTGCATCTTTTTACAAAAAATGTAAAACGCATTGTAGGGAATGTGGACGCCAGTCAGCTTGCGTTAGCGCAAAGTTCAGTCGAGCTCAACCTTGTAACAGCTTCACTAACAAATAGCCGCTATAGAGCGCGTCCTTGATTAACGCCGCCGCCCCCAGCGTACCGGGTTCGCGAAATTCGGTGGGCGCCAGCTGGATCGCCTCGCTGTAGGCAGGCAACGCCTGCTGACGGATCGTGCTGCTGACGGCGGGAAACAGCACATCGGCGGCCTGATTAAGAGGCGAGCCGATTAAGATATGCTGCGGATTGAAAATATTGATCATCATCGCCAGCATGCGGCCGATGTGATGCCCGACGCCTGCGATAACGTCGCGCGCCACGCGGTCCCCTTGCTGAGCCGCCAGACAGAGCGACGCCAGCGTTAACGGCTGCTGATGCAGCACGCTGTCCGGCTGCACCAACAGCCGCTGCGCCGCCAGCGCCAGCAGACTGCCGGTGCTGGCCACCGTTTCCAGACAGCCGTGATTGCCGCAATAGCACTGCTGCCCGTAGGGATCGATTTGCGTGTGGCCAATCTCGACCAGCGCGCGGCCGCTTTTATGCAGCAGCTGACCGCCGCTGATAACGCCCGCGCCGACGGTATCATCGATGACAATTTGAATCACATCCTGGGCGCCGCGGGATGCGCCGAACAGCGACTCGGCCAGCGTCCAGGCTGAAATGTCATGCTGAATGAAAACCGGCACGCCCGTGTGCTGCGCCAGAGCATCCCCCAGCGGCATCTCCTGGGCCGCGTAGCCCGGTAAGCGATGCACCACCCCTGAAGCGGCGTTAATCAGGCCGGGCAAGCTCATGGCAATAGCCGTCAGCCGTTCCAGCCTGTGCTGATGGCGAATAAAAAAGGTGTCAACCTGCTCAATTAATGAAGAGAGTAATGGCTGCTGACTTTCGTCAGGCAACGGCAGGGATTCCTCAACCAGGGCGCGACCGCTGAGATCGCGCAACGTCAGCGTTAAAACGCCCCGGTACAGCCGTGCGGCAAGATAGTGCCAGGCAACGGTATCCAGAATCAGCCCTATCGCCGGACGGCCGCGCGAACCCGGCTCCTGAAACTCGGTTTCCTGCACCAGATGCGCATCCAGCATTTCACGCACAATTTTGGTAATGCTGGCGGGAGCGAGCTGCGCCAGCCTTGAAAGTTCGATACGCGAGATGGGGCCGTGGAGATCGATCAGTCGATAGACAACCCCTGCATTGGTCTGTTTGATCTGGTCAATATGGCCAGGCTGACTGTCCAGATTCACGCCTTGCTCCCGGTTATTTTCGCGCTTCTAAATAAACAGCGACTATGGTGATGCAGATTACGCCTGAGCGTCAAACATTTGATTTGAAATGTGATTTACAGCACATAAAAAACCCGGCTTTGATTAAGGTCTGGTCCTTATTTATCCGCTGCGGGCTGGAGTAACTGCATCATGTTGCGCATTTGCGTCGAGGGTTCTCGCTCGCCGGACCACACCAGCCACACTTCTGACTGTGCGTCTTGTTCCTGAAGCGGCAACCAGACCACATCAGCCAGACGCGCGCGGGCAAAGGAGGCAGGCAGAATCGAGACGCCCAGACCGGTCGCCACCAGCCCAAGAATGGTCATCGCCTCGCCTACCTCCTGCATGATGTGCGGCTTGATATGATAGCGATGCAGCAGGCCGAGAATTTCGCCGTGCAGCGCAGTCCCGCCCTGCGGATCGAAAAAAATAAAGGGTTCGCTGGCCAGCGCGCTGACGGAAATCGTCTCCGCATCCGCCAGCGGATGCGCCCAGTGCACCACGGCGCGCAGGGGTTCACGCAGCAGCAGCTGATGGCGCAGGTCAGGCGGCAGCGTCGTGTTGCGCATAACGCCCAAATCAAGCTGACCTTCATGAAGCGGCGCCAGCTGCTGGCGCGTGTTGATCTCCTGCATCTGAATATGCACCTGCGGCCAGCGCTGACGAAACTGATAGAGCGCGTCTGACACCAGCCCGGTAAAAGGCGCGGAAGAGGTAAAACCTATACGCAGCTCCCCTTCTTCTCCGCGTTGCAGCCGCGCCGCCCGCCCGGCTGCCTGTTCGACCTGCTGTAAAATCGCACGCGCATCGATAAGAAACTGCCGGCCTGCCGGCGTCAGCTGCACGCTGCGATTACTGCGGGTAAACAGCTTCGCCTCGATCTCCTGTTCCAGCTGCATGATTTGCTGGCTCAGCGGCGGCTGCGAAATATGCAGTCTCTGCGCCGCGCGGCCAAAGTGCAGCTCTTCGGCCACCGCCAGAAAATAACGAAGATGACGCAGTTCAATATTCATATTTATTACATATCAATTGAGATTATTAATATATTAGACAACCTACTGGCGCTTTCCTAGAGTAGAGATTCCGTTCTTTATGAGGAATTACCGTGCGTCACTCTTCCCCGGCGGTTACGCTCGATGATGAGATAACCGACCCTGCCGCCATAACCACGACGTCATCGCCCGTATGGATTAAGCGCGGGACGACGCAGTTTATGCGCGTTACGCTGGCGCTCTTTTCCGCTGGTCTCGCTACCTTCGCTCTGCTCTACTGCGTGCAGCCTATTCTGCCCGTGCTGTCTGCGCAGTTCGGCGTCTCCCCCGCGGAAAGCAGTATTTCGCTCTCTGTCGCCACCGGCCTGATGGCGCTTGGGCTGCTGGTGACCGGCCCGCTTTCCGACGCCATCGGTCGCAAAAATGTTATGGTGACGGCGCTGATGCTGGCCGCATTCTGCACGCTGCTCTCCGCCACCATGCACAGCTGGCAGGGCATATTGCTGATGCGTGCGCTGACGGGGTTATCGTTAAGCGGCGTCGCCGCGGTCGGCATGACCTATCTGAGCGAAGAGATCCACCCCAGCGTGGTCGCGTTTTCCATGGGGCTGTATATCAGCGGTAACTCCATCGGCGGCATGAGCGGCCGTTTGCTGAGCGGTGTGCTGACAGACCTGTTTTCCTGGCGTATCGCCATTGCCGCCATCGGCTGCTGCGCCCTTGCGGCGGCGCTGATGTTCTGGTGGATATTGCCGGCCTCCCGCCACTTCCGCCCCGCCTCGCTGAAACCCCGCAGTCTGATGATTAACTTTCGCCTCCACTGGCGCGACGCGGGTTTGCCGCTGCTGTTCGCCGAAGGCTTTTTGCTGATGGGCGCCTTTGTCACACTGTTCAACTACATCGGCTATCGACTGCTCGACGCGCCTTATCATCTCAGCCAGACGATTGTGGGTCTGCTGTCAGTGGTCTATCTGACCGGATCGTGGAGTTCGCCCAAAGCCGGCGCGCTGACCATGAAGCTGGGACGCGGCCCGGTGTTGCTGGGCGCAACGGCCCTGATGCTGACAGGTCTGCTGATCACGGCATTTAACGCGGTATGGCTGATTTTTGTCGGCATGATGCTGTTCACCGCCGGCTTTTTCGCCGCGCATGCGGTTGCCAGCGGCTGGATTGGCTCACGAGCGCGGCGCGCTAAAGGTCAGGCCTCATCGCTTTATCTCTTCAGTTATTATGTGGGTTCCAGCGTAGCCGGTACGCTCGGTGGCCTGTTCTGGTACCGTTTCGGCTGGACAGGAATTACGACATTTATTTCTCTGCTGTTAGTTTTCGCTTTGCTGGTTGGCTGGCGTCTGCTGCAAAAAAATCTGTAAACCGCATTGCGCAAAAAAGGACGCTTTTGCGTCCTTTTTAGCCTGAATATACTGAGTCTGCTTACTAATCAGGGCCAGCGCGAAAAAAATCCTCAATCCCCGCTATAATCCCTTCCATTCCAACAATAAATGTATTTTTATTCACAGCAATGAGGATGTCCCCATGGGTCATTACTACTACGTTTCTAAACACTCAGGCTACAACGATAACCACGTCGTTCATGCCGCAGGCTGCAAGTATCTTCCCCCGCTTGACGCCAGAATGTTCCTTGGCACTTTTTATACCGCCAATGCCGCCATCCTTCAGGCGCGTAAATACTATGCCAGCGCGCTGGGCTGCGAATCCTGTTGTCCACTGCCGATAAAAAAAAACCTGAACAATCAGAATAGCGTGGCACTAAAGCATACTGCCTGACTCTGATTATGCTGGTCTGCCAGCAGAGGATCGCCGTTGCGCCAGTTTGTTAAAATTTCGTATGTATTTCAGGTATGGTAGAGGTCTCTTTCCTGTTGCATGAGCAGACTATGCGCGAAAAATATGCCGCTTCACAAATTGCCCTACACTGGATGACCTTTCTGTTGGTTGCGCTGGCTTACGCCACCATTGAGCTGCGTGGCTTTGCCCAGCGCGGCTCCTGGCAGGGCTATGCCATGATCGTTACGCATTTTAGCGCGGGCTTTTGCGTGCTGTTGCTGATGGTGGCGCGCCTGTTTCTACGCACGCGCCACCCAAGCCCGGCGATTACTCCGCCCATAGCGCGCTGGCAGACCGGTCTTGCTCATCTGGTGCACACGCTGATTTATGCCCTGTTTATCACCCTGCCTGTTCTGGGCCTGACCTCGCGCTATCTGCGCGGGCGCGACTGGTGGCTGTTTGGTATTCCGATGCCCGTGGCGAGCGAGCCGAACTTCGATCTTTCTGACACGCTCATAGACTGGCATGAAACCCTGGCGCCGATGGGCTACTGGCTAGTGGGCGTGCATGCCGCCGCTGCGCTGTTCCATCACTATTTTCTCAAGGACTCCACGCTTAAGCGCATGATGCCCGGCAAATTCGGCTGATCCTCTTCCGGTTTATCGCCCGGCCAGCGGGCGATAACTATTTTTCAGAAATAAAACCCTGTTTCAGCGTTCCCCTGAGCGTGCAATTCCTCCACAATAGTCAATAATTTGTGACGCAAGTCACTTTCGTGGATGCCTGTGCGGCATCCGTTTATTGTTGTTCTGACTAATTTTACTTTCATGCAATCAACTACTGTATCCCGTAAAACGGCCTGGCTACGCGTGGTGCTGCTGGCCATCGCCGCGTTTGTTTTTAACACCACTGAGTTTGTTCCGGTCGGCCTGCTGTCTGACATTGGCGCCAGCTTCAATATGAAAAGCGCCGACGTGGGTATTATGCTCACCATTTATGCCTGGGTCGTGGCGCTGCTGTCGCTGCCGCTGATGCTGCTGACGCGCAACGTTGAGCGACGCATTCTGCTGTCGGTGCTGTTTCTGGTGTTTATCGCCAGCCATGTGCTGTCGACATTTGCATGGAGTTTCGACTCGCTGGTGCTGTCGCGTATCGGCATTGCGCTGGCGCACGCCGTCTTCTGGTCAATCACCGCGTCGCTGGCCATTCGCGTTGCCCCTGCCGGGAAAAAGACGCAGGCGCTAAGTATGCTGGCAACGGGCACCGCGCTGGCCATGGTGCTGGGTGTGCCGATTGGCCGCGTGGTGGGGCAGTATCTGGGCTGGCGCACTACCTTTGGCATGATTGGGCTGTCCGCTCTCGTGCTAATGGTGCTGCTGGCGCGCATTCTGCCGCGCCTGCCCAGCGAGCATACCGGCTCCCTGAGCAGCGTCCCCATGCTGTTTCGCCGTCCGGCGCTGGTGAGCATGTATCTGCTGGTCACGCTGGTCGTCACCGCGCACTACACCGCTTACAGCTATATCGAACCCTTTATGCAGCTGGTGGCTAACGCAGATGAAAATTTCACAACGCTGCTGCTGCTGCTGTTTGGTTCCGCCGGTATCCTGGGCAGCGTTCTGTTCAGTTCGCTGGGCAATAAATTTCCGTCGGCGCTGCTGATTGCCGCCATCGCGGCCATTACCCTGTGTATGGGGCTGCTGATTTTTGCAGCGCTGCGTCCCGTCGCCATTTCGACGCTCTGTATTCTGTGGGGTATGGCGATGATGATGATTGGTCTGGCGATGCAGGTGCGCGTGCTGTCGCTGGCTCCAGACGCCACCGATGTGGCGATGTCGCTGATGTCGGGCATTTATAACATCGGCATTGGCGCGGGCGCGCTGCTGGGCAATCAGGTTAGCCGCCATATGAGCATGGCCGACGTGGGTAATACGGGAGCGCTGCTGGGGCTGGTCGCTCTGTTCTGGTGTCTGTACAGTTTTCGCAAATATCCGCAGCTGCGCAGCAACGGATAAAAAAAGGGCTTCAGAGTTCATACTCTGAAGCCCTTTTCGTTAATCAGGGTTCGCGGCGGTGCCAGACAGCCTGCTGGTCCCAGAGGTCGAAGTGATGCGTAAAGGCTTTACGCGAAGCGCGTCCTGCTTTCCCGACAGCTGCTGCTCCAGCGAAATAAAATTGCTGCTGCCGCTCACGTTAACTGCGCGGCTGCTGCCTGCATAGTCAGGCGCTATCCCGGTGGTTTGTGCCACCGCGCCGACCAGTGAAAACGTGCCGATCAGCGCCGCCAGTACGGCATATTTTACGCTTTTCATCCTCTCCTCCTTAACTGCCGCGACGCGATTACTGATAAATCACTGCCGTGCCGTGCAGGTTGTTCTGACCTGAAGTAGAAGTGATGCGAAAAGATTTCGCGCCTGCGGCATCCGCTTTCGCGTTGAGCTGCGCTTCCAGTGAATCCAGGTTAGAACCACCCTGCGCTGAAATGGTGCCAACCGGCGTCTGATGCAGGGGATCGCTGTTGACCTGGTCGGCGGCGAATGCGCCAAAAGTCAGGGTGCTCAGGGCTACAGCGGCCAGGGTCAGTTTGATGGTTTTCATGATTTCGGCTCTCATATTCGGGTTTTAAAAGGGGTCGTTAAATTAATTAACGATCGTTAAATTAATGGTAGAGCATGGGATGACCCTGCGTCAATGTTTTTTTATCGATCGTTATTTTATTGCTGAAGTGGCGTGATTATGGGCTTCAGCGCCCTTTTCAACTTAACCATTAGGGTGAAAAGCAGGCCGCAAGGCACAAAATGATAACCTTGCGAAAAGGACGCGCGGGCTGGCTTGCATATTTTTATAATGATCGGTAATTTAATAGCATGTTTTTTTGATGTGAGGATTTATGAGCCAGTATGCTGATGAGGCCCTGAAAAAATGTCGCGGTCGGCCTAAAACTTTTGACCGCGATGCTGCGCTGGATAAAGCGCTGACATTGTTCTGGACTCACGGATATGAAGGCACCTCCCTCTCCGATCTCGTCGCCGCAACCGGCGCCAAGGCGCCGACGCTCTATGCCGAGTTTGTTAATAAGGAAGGACTGTTTCGCGCAGCGATGGAGCGCTATATCGAACGCTTTAGCGCCTACCGTAATGCCGCGCTACAGGATGAGAGTAAATCGGTCGCCGAAGCGATTGAAGGTTGGTTTCGCGCCACGGCAGCCTGTTTTACCGACTGTGAGACGCCGTCAGGCTGCTTTTTTATCTGCACCTCGACCGCGCTTTCCTCTTCATCGGGCGAGATCGCGCGTATGCTGCGTCAGCAGCACGATGCGCAGCAGCAAACCCTGATGGATTTTCTGACGGCTCGTCAGCAGCGCGGCGATATAGCGGCACAGACCGATATTACCTCTCTGGCTCGCTATCTGGCCTGTCTGCTTCAGGGGATGTCAGTCCGCGCGCGCGAAGGTGCGCCGCAGGCCGATCTGGATAACATCGTTGATACCCTGATGGCGATGTGGCCCGTTTTAACCGGTCAGTGCCAGAAGAAACAGATATTTTAATGCGCGAAGAAATACAGGGCGGGGAAAACCCGCCCTGTGCGCGACAGCCGTTATTCGAGAAAAAATACCGGTTTTAGCGGCTGGCTGACCGGGCTGTTGTCCAGGTTGCTCGGCATCAAATCCTTCATGGATGCCCACCAGCGCTGGCACACCTCCGTTTGCGCCACGGCGTTCCACCGCTCTTCCGACTCAATCTCTACGCTGGCAAACAGCAAATTACGCTCGGCATCCAGCCAGATCGCGTAGTTATGCGCGCCGTGCGCCTTAAGCGTTTCCGCCAGCTCCGGCCAGATGGGTGAATGGCGACGTTCATACTCGCTATGGCAACCGGCGTTCACCTGCATCACAAAGGCTTTACGAAGCATTGGCTGGTCCTGCGTCAAGTGCGGCCTGCCAGGGCATAACGTTAAAGCGTTTGCCGAGCGCGACCAGTTGTTCAGTGGTAATACTCTGACGTATGCCGCCCATCGACAGCACCTTAACAATCACTTCTGACGACTTCTCTGCGGTATCGATCAGGCCGAAGGTTTCATCCAGCGTCGGACCAGCCCCGAAGATGCCGTGGAACGGCCACATCACAATGCTGTGCGAGGCCATCTTATCGGCGGTCGCCTGGCCGATTTCATCGGTGCCCGGCACCATCCACGGCAGAATGCCTACGCCGTCCGGGAACACCACCAGGCATTCGGTGCTGCCTTCCCATAACAGACGGGTAAAGCGCGCCGAATCCAGCTCCACCACATAGCTCAGCGCCATAAAGTTGGTGGCATGGCAGTGCATAATGACGCGATCGGCGCCGTTGGTGGCGACTTTGCGCACGCTGTGCGACTGGAAATGCGCCGCCAGTTCCGAGGTCGGCAATCCCCCGTTGCTCAGGCCCCAGTGAATTTTATAGGACAACCCTTTCTCATCGACCTTCAGCAGCGCCAGGCAATCCGCGGGATCGAGCTGCACATTGCGGAAAAATTTGCCGGAGCCGGTGACCAGGAACCAGCAGTTCGCCAGTTCAGGCGCTGGTTTCGTCATTTCAACGCAGCGCGGCTCGGCGTAAAAATCGCTGGCGAAAGGTTTCACCTCCTCCTCCAGCAAACGCAGCGTGACGTTGCCGCCGTTACGCTCGTCCCAGCCCTTCAGCCACATATCGCTGGTGGCTTTAACCATTCCCTGCACAAACCAGGAAGAAAGAATGCTTTGCATAGTGAACCCTTAACGTTGATTCAGAATTTGTTGTTCATAATGACGGACATCGCTTAACCAGCTGGCGTCGGCGGGCACGTCGTGGCGCAGGCACCAGGCTTCCCATACCGCCTGCCATGGCAGTGATTTTTGCTCTTCCAGCAGCGCCAGCCGCGCGGTGTAGTCCCCTGCCGCTTCGGCCTGGCGCAGGCGATCGGTAGGTTCCAGCAGCGCGCGCAGCAGCGCCTTTTTGGTGTTGCGCGTGCCGATAACCCAGGCGGCGATGCGATTAATCGAGGCATCAAAGAAGTCGAGTCCGATATGAACCTTGTCGAACAGCTGGTGACGGACGATCTCGCTGGCAATCGCCTGGGTTTCATCATCAAGCAGCACCACATGATCGCTGTCCCAGCGTACCGGACGGCTGACGTGCAGCAGCAGCCGCGGCACATAGAGCATCGCGGTGGAAATTTTGTCGGAGATCACTTCGGTAGGATGGAAGTGGCCGGCATCCAGCGTCAGAGCGGTCTGGCGGCTGCTGGCGTAACCCATAAAAAATTCGTTGGAGCCGACGGTAAAACTCTCCGCGCCAATACCGAACAGCTTGCTCTCTACCGCATCGATATGATGCTGCGGATTCAGCTTCTCGGCGATAACCTCGTCCAGCGCGCTGAGCAGGCGCTGGCGCGGGGCAAGACGGTCTACGGTGATGTCTTTCATGCCGTCCGGCACCCAGATATTCATCACAGAGGGCGTGCCCAGCTGCTCGCCAAAGTAAGCCGAGACGCGACGACTCGCTTTACAATGATCGATCCAGAACTGACGAATGGCTTTGTCGGCATGCGACAGCGTAAAACCGTCAGCGCTCAGCGGATGGGAAAAGCAGCTGGGATTAAAATCCAGCCCCAGCTTATGCTGCTTCGCCCACTCGACCCAGTTGGCGAAGTGTTTCGGTTCAATGGCGTCGCGATCGACCGGCGTATCGCTTTCAAGGTAGATAGCGTGCAGATTCAGGCGCTTCGGTCCTGGGATCAGCGACATGGCCTTTTCCAGATCGGCGCGCAGTTCCGTGGCGTTGCGCGCTTTACCCGGATAGTTGCCGGTGGCCTGAATGCCGCCGGTCAGCGCGCCCTGCGGATTTTCGAATCCGCGCACGTCATCGCCCTGCCAGCAGTGCATCGAAACCGGGACGCTATCCAGCCGCGCTATCGCCTGTTCGACATCCACGCCGGTTTCGGCATAACGTTGTTTAGCCAGTTCGAAGGCTTGCTCAATTAGCTTGGTCATATGCGAGTTCCTTAGCAGGTTGACTCAGCGCGGCAAAACGTGCCTGACAGGCACGGTAGGCGCTGTTATTCATCGGTTCAAATTTTTTCAGCGGGAAATTGTTTTCGACGCAGCGGCGGAAATCCGCCACGTCGGTCAGCTCTCCTAGCGCAATCAGCTGACAGCCGACATTGCCCAGCGTAGAGGCTTCGATCGGTCCAGCCAGCACCGGGATTTGGCAGGCATCGGCGCAAAGCTGATTAAGAAACTGGTTCTGGCTGCCGCCGCCTACCACGTGCAGCTGGTGAAATGCGCTACCGCGCAGCGCCGCAAGCTCATCGATCACCTCGCGATAGAGCAGCGCCAGGCTATCGAAGATGCAGCGCGCCAGCGCGGCGGCCGATTGCGGCACCGCCATGTTCTGCTCGGCGCAGGCGTTCTGGATTTCGTTGACCATGCTGTCCGGATTGATAAAGCGCGCATCGTTCGGATTGATCAGCGCACGGCAGGCCGGCTCTTTTTCCGTCTCCGCGATCAGCGCGCGCAGATCGTCGATCTGTAGCTCTGCGCAGATACGTTGCAGCAGCCATAGCCCCATAATATTTTTCAGCACGCGATAGCCCTCGGCGCCGCCTTCATTGGTGATATTGGCCCGAAGCGCGTCGGCGGAGGTGTAAGGCAGCAGGCTTTCAAAGCCCATCAGCGACCAGGTGCCGGAGCTAAGGTAGGCCGCGTTATCCTGCGTAAGGGGGGTGGCAAGCACGGCGCTGGCGGTGTCGTGGGTGGTGACGGCAATGACCGGAACCTGAGCGCCGCTGGCATTCTCCCAGCAGCCAATCTGATTGCCCGGCGACGTCGGCTTACCGAACCAGGATGGCGACGCGCCTGCCCACTTGAGCAGTTCGCTGTCCCACTCTCCGCTCTCAATATTCAGCAGCTGCGTGGTGGTGGCGTTGGTGTATTCCCAGTTCAGCTTGCCGGTCAGGCGATAGTGCAAATAGTCGGGGATCATCAGGGCGTGGGCGACGCGCGCTTTCCAGTCCGGCTGTTGCTGACTCAGCGCGCGGAACTGATAAAGCGTATTAAACGGCAGAAACTGAATGCCGGTGCGGGCATAAATCGTCTGTTTGCCCAGCTCCCGTAGCGCCTGCTCCATCAGACCGTGGGTGCGTTTGTCGCGGTAGCTTACCGCTTCGCCGACCCGGTTGCCCGCGCTGTCCAGCAACACCATATCCACGCCCCAGGTGTCGATACCGATACTGTCCGGCACGATATTTTCTGCATCCAGCTGCGCCAGCCCGGCGCGAATCTCGCGTTCCAGATGGTCAAGATCCCAGCAGTCATACCCTGCGCGACGTTCGCGATGGCTGGCGAAACGCCGCACCTCGCGCAGATCGATCCGTTGAGAGGCGCCGTCCCACTGGGCGAGCATCACGCGTCCGCTGGATGCGCCCAAATCAACCGCAACGATATTTCGCTTACTCATGGCCCGTTCTTCCTGTGATGTGATGCGCCCAGAGTAAAAACGTTACGCGTCGCCCACCTTCCCCTTACTGCCAGCACGGCTATGCCGCTGGCAGGTTTACAAAGAAGTTCGTGAGGGAGATCACAGAGGCGCAAGGGCAGCGGATGTGAGCGCTGCCGCAATTCTTTTATCTGGCAGGAATATCTTGAATAAAAAGCAAAATTCATGCGTTTCGCTGTCTAAAAATCAAGGTCAGCCGCGCGGGCGCTGGAATAGACTCAATGACGCTTTGTTAAACGATAGAGGCCACCATGACGATCCTACACAGCGCCGATTTTTTCCCTGAGGGGGATTATGCTATCGCTATCGAACCCCGCGTGCCGCAGCAGGCGTTTCCTGAGCATCACCACGATTTTCACGAAATCGTGCTGGTCGAACAGGGTTCCGGCATTCATGTCTTTAACGGCCAGCCGCAAACCCTGTGCGCGGGCTGCGTCTGTTTTGTGCGCGATCACGATCGCCATCTGTATGAACAGACAGACAACCTTTGCCTGACCAATGTACTTTATCGCAGCCCTGCCGCGTTTCGCTTTCTCTCAGGCCTACAGGCGCTGCTGCCGAATGAGGAAGCGGGAAATTATGCGTCGCACTGGCGCATCAATAATAAAGCTATGACCCAGGCGCTGGATGTGGTGGCGAAGATGCGTCAGGATGAGAGCTGGTCGCTGGAGAAACAGGCGCGACAGGAACAGCTGTTTTTGCAGCTGCTGGTGTTATTGCGCGAAGCCTGCCGCAATGAACAGGCGCAGGATCAGGAAGCCCGCCTGCACCGCCTGCTCGACTGGCTTAACGAACACTACAGCGAAGAGATTATGTGGGAAGCGCTGGCCGACCGCTTTTCGCTGTCGCTGCGCACGCTGCATCGCCAGATGAAGCAACAAACGGGCAGCACGCCGCAGCGTTATCTGAATCGTCTGCGGCTGTTGCAGGCGCGTCACCTGCTGCGCCACAGCGATTTGCGCATCACCGACATCGCCTTTCAGTGCGGCTTCGGCGACAGTAACCATTTTTCTACCCTGTTTCGCCGTGAATTTGGCTGCGCCCCGCGAGCGGAGCGCCAGCAGATGATGTAAAAGGAGCTATTGATGTCGCTGATACTGCGTCGGGAAGATTATTTTCCCGCCCCAAACCTGCCGATCACGGTGGCCGAAAGGATGCCTCAGCCCTCTTTTCCGGCGCACCGGCATGAGTTCAGCGAAATCGTTATTGTCTGGCGCGGGAACGGGCTGCATATCCTCAACGATCGTCCCTGGCTGATCACCTGCGGCGACGTCTTTTACGTTCGTGACCAGGATTGCCACAGCTATGATAGCGTTAACGATTTGGTGCTCGACAATATTCTTTACTGCCGCGATCGCTTTGGGCTTAGCCTGAACTGGTCGCAGCTGCTGCCGCCTCAGGGGGAGGACGCCCCGGCCTGCTGGCGGCTCACCACCCGCGGCATGGCGCTGGCGCGCGGCGTAATCAGCCAGCTGGAGCGGGAGAGCCGCAAGAGCGACTCGCTCTCTATACAGCTTTCCGAAGCGCTGTTTTTGCAGCTGGCGTTGATTTTGCGGCGTCACGGCTATGCCGCGGATCGCCCCTGGGCGCTGCCTGAAGGCGAGCAGCTCGATCTGCTGATGTCCGCGCTACAGGGCGCGCTGGCGCGCCCCTTCGATCTCTCGATGTTTTGCCAGCAAAATGCGCTGAACGAACGCGCGCTGAAACAGCTTTTTCGCCAGCAAACCGGCATGACGGTCGGCCACTACCTGCGTCAGCTCCAGCTCTGTCAGGCGAAACATCTGCTGCGTACCCAGGATTGCCTGATCAGCGAGGTGGCGGCACGCTGCGGCTTCGATGACAGTAACTATTTTTCGGTGGTGTTTACGCGCGATACCGGCCTGACGCCCAGCGCATGGCGGCAGCGTTTTGAGCCGCAGCGAACGGGAAGCGCGTCACAGGACAGCACGCCTTCCTGAAGCAAAGGCGGCGCAAGCCCTGGCTTTGCCGCCCTGCTATGACAACGACGCCAGCCCGCTCGCTGGCAGCTTCAGCCTGGGTTTATTCTGCTTAGATCGTTTGCCTTGCGCGACAAACGCCCCTCATCCCTGAGGCGCGCTGATTACCGAGATGCGTGCTCTGCTGCGCCAGCGCGCATCCAGGGTGGTAACGCAGATTACGCGACGCGCTTAAAGGCTCTGCGCCTGACAGACGTCTGGCGCAGACTGCCGTTACGCCGCCAGCCCCAGTCCAACGATATTGGCCGCGATAATAATCACCACGCAGCCAATAGACAGCACGCTGACCGGACGGCGTCCCGCCGACTTCCACTCTTTCATCAGCAGGCCAACCAGGCCGCCGCACAGCACATAGAGGCTCATATGCAGCATCCAGCTGACGTAGTCATACTGCGGCGGGATCTTAGCGTGGCCCCACGCATAGAAAAAGAATTGCAGATACCACATGGTGCCGCCCAGAACGGCAAAGGCCACATTAGCGATCAGCAGCGGCTTCGCGACCGACAAATCGCGGCGCAGCGACAGCTCCGGCTTAATCGCCAGGCGAATAAAGCAGAAGGCCAGGTTGACCAGCGCGCCGCCGCCCATAATCACCACATAGCTTGGCAACGCGACGTAGAGCGGATCGATACCCAGTCCGGCCGCCGCTTCATGCATCGGCTTCGCCGCGTCCATAGCGAACGACATCCCGGCGGAGAAAATGCCGCACAGCACCGCCAGCACCAGCCCTTTCTTGAGATTGAAATCCTCCGCGTTGATCCCCAACGCCCGCTCTTTCAGCAAACCGGCACGTGAGACAATGGCGACGCCCGCCAGCGCAACGACGACGCCGAGCAGGGTTAAGCGGCCGCCGGTCGAGGCGAAGAGTTCGCCGAAACGGCCCTGAATCAGTGGCGTCATCAGCGTGCCGACCACCAGCGTAATGCCGATGGCGATGCCAATGCCCATCGACATGCCGAGATAGCGCATGGTCAGACCATAATTGATATTACCTATGCCCCACATCGCGCCAAACAGAAACACTGGCAACAGCTGCGAGAAGCTAAAACTACTGTAATAGGCCCAGAAGTTCGGCAGCAGCGCCGCACTTACCGCCCAGGGCAAGATTAGCCACGACATAAAGCCGCCCACCGACCACATTGTTTCCCATGACCACTTTTTCACCTGTTTAAAAGGCGCGTAGAAACACGCCGCACTGGCAGCACCGACGAGATGCCAGAAGATACCTGCGATGATGGCACTGTTCATTGTTATTCCTTACATAAGGTTGAGGCCTACAGGAAACCCGGTTCCTGATTAGCAGGCAGTCTACGGCGCGCCTGAACGCCCCAGCCTTTGGATGGCTGCCGGTTATCACGGCAAAATGGCAATATTCGCCCGTTAATCCCGGTGCGGATCACAATTTCCACTTTGTCGGACCGACAGCATAAAAATCCTTTTAAGTGACTTATTATTCTCAGTTTTTTTATTAAATGCCGTGTCGCGCAGCACATTTTTCATTTGGCTGCCGCTTTTTTCACCGCGCTGGCAAAGAAACAAAGATCGCTTCACTAATGGACGCTAACGCCGTATAAAACGGAGAAAATCATCAAAGGCAGGGATCGAGATGACGGCCAAATGGTTAACGCTGTTCTTAACGCGTCAGGTAAGCCGCGCGATGCTGGACGATCTTCGCGCCATTCTGCCTGCCAGCGCGCTAAAGATTTTTATTAATGGCCTGGATGACGCGCAGTATGCGACGCTGGAGTGTCAGCAGGCGGAAGAAAATTGCGCGCTGATTGCCTCGGCGATGGTGGTGTGGCGTCAGCTGGGACAGGTGCACACCATTACCTATAAAAAAGGCGAAGTGATGCGCGACGTTAGCGACGCCAGTCAGTTTCAACTGTTTAGCATGCTAAAGACGCACCGCGCCGTGATGCAGGTTGCCTGAGACAATAACAATGAGGTGTTTATGAGGTGGGGAATCGCGTTTCCGATCGCCATTATTGTGGCTGGAGTCGGCTTTCTGGCATGGTTTATCGGCAGCGGACTCGCCATGCCAGGGTCCTGAGCTAGCGCAGCTGGCTGTCTTTACTGCCGCGTCGGTTATAGAGCGAACTGGCTTTCATCTCTTTATCGTGCGCCTGCTGGCACGCCAGACAGTAACGCACGCCGGGCACGGCTTCGCGCCGCGCCTGTGGAATAGGCTCGCCGCATTCGTCACAAAACTCCGCGCTTTCGCCTTTGCTCATCGTGCCGCGCACGCGGGCGATCTCATCATTTACCGTGCTTTCGATCTGTTCCTGAACCGCGCCGTCTGACGCCCATCCGCTTGCCATAACATCCTCCTCGTGCCTTCTGAAAGTGTTGGCCCAAATTGCGTTTTACGCAACACAGAGGAGATATGAGGGCTGTGTACTGGAGAGGCAACCGTTTTGCCGTCGTTGTCCTCTTAATCTCTGTTCTGTTGCCAGCCTCGGCTCACACATGGCAACAAGACTAAGGTGTTACCGGTCGTTTTGTTTCACGCTTTGTTTATGAAACATTTTATTAACGTACCAGACATCGGAGATTCGGTAGATGACAACAGAACTAAAACACTACATTAACGGCGAGTTCGTTGCGCACCAGAGCGACAAATGGATTGAGGTGACGAATCCGGCGACCGAAGCGCTGCTGGCGCGTATTCCTGAGGGCTGCGCTCAGGAAGCCGGCCGGGCCATCGACGCGGCCGAAGCGGCTCAGCCTGGATGGGAAGCCTTACCGGCCGTTGAGCGCGGTGGCTGGCTGCGCAAACTGGCGGCGGCTGTCCGCGAGCGCGAACCGGAACTGACGGCGACCATTGTCGCCGAAGGCGGTAAAACCCAGGGGCTGGCGCAAACCGAAGTGCTGTTCACGGCCGACTATCTGGAGTACATGGCCGAATGGGCGCGCCGCTATGAAGGCGAAATCGTTAACAGCGACCGGCCGGACGAAAATATCTTTGTGTTTAAAAAGGCTATCGGCGTCACTACCGGCATTTTGCCGTGGAACTTCCCTTTCTTCCTGATCGCGCGCAAAGCCGCGCCGGCGCTGGTTACCGGCAATACCATCGTCATCAAGCCGAGCGAGCTGACGCCCCTGAACGCCGGGATTTTCGCTGACATCGTGCATCAGGTCGGCCTGCCGCAGGGCGTTATCAATATTGTCTATGGCTACGGCCCGGAGATCGGTCAGGAGCTGGCCGCGAACCCGAAAGTGGGTCTGGTGAGCCTGACCGGAAGCGTTGGCGCAGGCGTCGCCACCATGCAGGCCGCCGCTAAAAACGTAACTAAGGTTTCGCTGGAGCTGGGCGGCAAAGCCCCTGCTATCGTGATGGACGATGCCGATGTGGCGCTAGCGGTCAAAGCCATTGTCAGTTCGCGCGTGATTAATACCGGACAGGTGTGCAACTGCGCAGAGCGCGTCTACGTGCAGGAAGGCATCTATGACCGCTTTATGACCGCGCTAACCGCTGCGTTCTCTGCGGTGAAGTTTGGCGATCCCGCCGAGCAGCGCGACATTGATATGGGACCGCTGATCAGCGCCGCCGCGCTGGCTCGCGTGGAGAAAAAAGTCGCGGACGCGGTAGCGGCTGGCGGCAAGGTGGTTGTCGGCGGCCGACGCGCGGGCGACAAAGGCTACTTTTTTGAACCGACCATCATCACCAACGTGCGCCAGGATATGGAGATCATGCGCGAAGAGATCTTTGGGCCTGTACTGCCGGTGATGACCTTTAAAACGCTGGATGAAGCCATTGCGCTGGCCAACGACTGCGAATATGGCCTGACCTCATCGATTTTCACCCAGAATCTGAATACCACAATGGTCGCGCTGCGTAAGCTGAAGTTTGGCGAGACCTATGTTAACCGCGAGAACTTTGAGGCCATGCAGGGTTTTCATGCAGGCTGGCGCAAGTCGGGAATCGGCGGTGCCGACGGGCGTCACGGGCTGGAAGAGTTTTTGCAGACGCACGTCGCCTATCTTCAGTTCTCGCTGTAATGCCGCAGCGCCCTTCTCGCGCTCAGGTGAGAAAATGGGCGAAAAGCGGGTACGCGGTCAGCAACGGCAAGCCCTTCCTTTGTCGCTTACCCGCGCTACCCGCGGCGGTATCTTAGCCTTATTCAGAAGCGCCCTGACGGGCGCTTTTTTACGCTACGCGCGAACGGCTTCGCAGCAACGCGGCGGCGCTCAACAGCGATACCGCCATCAGATAGTAACCCGGCGCAAGGCTGGTGCCGGTGGCGTTAATCAGCAGCGTGCAGATAAGCGGGGCAAAGCCGCCGAACACCGTGACCGCTACGTTATAGCTAATAGCCATCCCGCTGGCGCGCGTTCCCACCGGGAAAAGATCCGCCATAACCGAGGGCACCGTCGAGAAATAGATCGATTTCAGCAGCGCCATCCAGCCCACCAGCAGCATCAGCATCAGCGGCGAGGTATGATCCACCACATACCGGAAGGCCGGATAGATGGTCACCAGCAGCAGCAGCAGCGATCCCCACATCAGCGGCACCCGTCCTACGCGCTCGGCCCATAACCCCATCAGCGGCGTCACCACCGTCAGGATTACCCCGGCCAGCAGCGTCGCGCTGAACGCGACCGTTCCCGGCAGATGCAGCGTTTTGGTGGCCCAGGTCGGCACATAGTTCAGCATGTAGTTCACCGCCGTCGAGACCACCATCAGGCCAATCGCCAGCAGCATCAGCTCTTTCTGACGGCCAAACAGCTGTTTCAGCGGCGCCGCCACTTTCTCCTGCTGCGTAAAGCTGGCGGGTTCATGGATGTGGCGACGAATATAGATGCCCAGCGGGCCAATCAGCAGGCCAAAGGCAAAAGGGATACGCCAGCCCCAGGACTGAATCTGCGGTTCGCTGAGTATCTGCGTCAGTCCCAGCCCAAAGGCGGAGGCCATCAGCGTGCTTGCGCCCTGCGTGGCAAACTGCCAGCTGGCGATAAAGGCTTTGCGCTCAGGAAAATGTTCGACCAGAAAGGCCGTGGAGCTGCCAAACTCTCCGCCTGCTGAGAATCCCTGGATCAGACGCGCCAGCATAATCAGCAGCGGCGCGGCCAGCCCGACAGAGCCATATTCCGGCATAAAGGTGATTATCGCGCCGCCCAGCATCATCAGATTGAGAGAGAGCAGCAGCGCCTTTTTCCGTCCGTGGCGATCGGCATAGTTGCCCAGCACCACGGCCCCCAGCGGACGAATCAGAAAAGAGACGCCGAAGCTGCCGAAGGTCAGCAGCAGCGATACCGACGCATCGCTGGTGGGGAAAAAGGCGTGGGCAATGTAGCTGGCGAAAAAGCCGTATACCGCAATATCAAACCACTCCAGCGCGTTGCCGATGCAGGTGGCGAACAGGGTCTTGTGCAGATCAGGCCGCGCCTGAACCTGGGGTACCGCTTGCGTCAGGCTGCTCATGGGCGCGCTCCCTGACAGGCGTGCTGACGCGCCATCAGCGCCTCTCCCTCTTCACCCAGCTGCCAGAATAGCCGCGTCATAATCTGCAACCCTTCGCGCGCAACCGACTTCAGCATATGCTCGTTGACGCCGTGCTGACCGCAGGCGGGATAGGAGTGCGGCACCCACAAAGTCGGCAGGCCGAGAATGTCAGAAAATACCTCATTTGGCAGCGATCCGCCCAGGTTTGGCAGCAGCGCCGGTTTTTTTCCGCTGCTGACGGCCAGGCTCTCCAGCGCCCAGCTCACCAGCGGGCTTTGCGGATCGAGACGCGTCGCGGGCGATCCGCGCAGGAAATCCACCTGTACGCTATCGAATCCATGCGCGCGCAGATGCGCCTCCACATGCGCCACCAGATTTTCCCAGTCGGTGCCGACCACAAAGCGCAGCTGACAGACGGCGGTCGCCTTGCCGGGAATGGCGTTCATTGGCCGCGCCGGATTGCCGGTCTCAAACGCCAGCACCTCCAGCGTATTCCAGCCATAAAGACGCTCAGCCGCCGTCAGGCCAGGTTCGCCCCAGTGGGCCGCCAGTTCAGGATCGCCCGGCATCCCGCCGACTTCGATGTCGCTGAGGATGGCGCGCACCGCCGCGCTCAGGGAGTCAGGCTTTAACGCCTCAACCTGTAACACGCCGTGCGCACTGACCAGGCAGGCAATCGCGCTCGCCAGCTGCGTGCCGGGGTTGCTTAACAGTCCGCCCCAGTTGCCTGAATGGTAGGCATTGTCGCGCGCATTGATGGTCAGGCGAAAATTAGCGGCGCCGCGCGAGCCGAGGAACAGCGTCGGGCGCGGCGCGCTGACGCGTGGTCCGTCAGAGGCGATAAAGAGGTCGGCGCGCAGCAGCTCCTGCTGCTGCCGACACAGCTCGGCCAGACCGGGCGAGCTAATCTCTTCCCCCATCTCAAACAGAATTTTGCAGTTAAAGCCGAGGCGGCCGCCGCGCGCATGGTAGACCTGCTCCAGCGCAGCGAGATTGACGCAGTGCTGCCCTTTATTATCCGCGCTGCCGCGCCCGTACCAGCGATCGCCCTCCTCCGTCAGCCGCCACGGATTCAGTCCCTCGCGCCAGTTTTCATCATCGCCGAACACCACATCGCCGTGCCCGTAGACCAGCAGCGTCGGCAGACTCGCTTCTTCAATTCGCGTCGCGAGCAGAAACGGGGGATTGCCCACCGTCGGGTTGTCGATAAAGCGCAGCGTAAAACCAAGCGCCGCCAGCTGCGGGCCAATCTCCTGATGCAGATAGTGATGCAGTTCGCTGTCGCGATCCGCGCGCTGACTTTCGGTCACGCACGCCACGCGACGCGCCAGAAGCTGTTGAAATTCCCCGCTGTCGAAATAGCGCATCGCCTGCTGAATAGCCTGTTGTTCTGTCATGTTTGCCCTGTCTTGTTTTTATGTCGTCAGGCTATCTTTGCCAAAACAGAGGCGTTGCCACAATTATCAATTTATCGATATAGCCTTGCCTTAAAAGCAAGGCTAGAATGCCCGAAAAAGAAGCACGCACCGAGGCGGTGCAGAGGTCCCACTATGCTGAGCAGTGAACTCCGCTACTTTCTTGCTGTCGCTGACTGCGGCTCGCTGAGCGCCGCCAGCAAGCAGCTGTTTGTGGCGGTTTCGGCCATCAGCCGCCAGATCCAGCGACTGGAAGACCAGGCAGGCACGCCGCTTTTCAGGCGTCACGCACGCGGCATGGTATTGAATGAGGCGGGCGAAATCCTTGCCCGACAGGTGCGGCAAACGCTGCTGGATATGGACTATGCGCTGGCGGAAATCAAAGGGCTGAAGGCCATTCGCCGCACGCTGATCCGTATCGCCTGCACCGATGGCATGGCGTTCAGCCTGCTACCGGGGCTGCTGGCGGAATTTCGCGCCGCTAATCCGGCTATCTTTTTCGCGGTGAAGGTCGAGGGAGCAGAGGCGGTGGCGGCGCGGGTTCGCGCCGGCGAGTGCGATGTGGCGTTGCAGTTCAGCCTGCACCCAGAGCGCGGCGTTGAAGTCATCGGCTCCTGGCCCGCGCCGGTTCTGCTGGCTATGCATAAAGATCATCCGCTGGCCCGGCAGCCGGTCACGCTGGAGGCGCTCAGCCACTATCCGGTCGCGCTGCCGGAACAGAGCACCACGGTGCGTCAGCTGTTTGACCTCGCCTGTCAGATGCGCGGCTGCGTGATTGAGCCGGTGCTGACCTGCGACTACTTCGCCACGCTTTATCAGTTTTTGCTCAATACCCCGAATGCCATCACTATCAGCAGCGCCTTTACGCTGCTCAACGCATCGCACCAGGATCTGGTGCTGCGTGACACCGGCGTCGATCAGCTCAGTCAGCGCACGCTTCAGCTACAGCGCGTGTCAGGACGACAGCGCAACGCGGCGCTGTCGCCTTTCCTCCTGTTTTTACAGCAGCGTCTGAACCAGATCGCCGCTCAGCTGGCATAACTAGGGTTTAATATCGACCGGATAGAAGATGTGCTTGCCAAACGGGTCGATGTCGTAGCCGCTGACCTCTTTGCGCACCGGCTCAAAAATGGTCGAATGCGCAATCATTACCGCAGGCATCTGGTCATGCATAATCTGCTGCGCCTGAAGATAGAGCGCGGTTCGTTTACCCTGATCCGGTTCGGCGCGGGCCTCGACGATTAGCTTTTCAAACGGCTGGTAGCACCATTTCGAGGAGTTTGAGCCGCCCTGGGTTGATTTACAGCTATAGAGCGGACCAAAGAAGTTATCCGGGTCGCCGGTGGCGGTGGTCCAGCCCATCAGCGCCGCCTGATGCTCGCCGCTGCGCACCCGCTTCAGGTACTCTCCCCACTCATAGGTGACAATAGTGGCTTTGATGCCCACTTTTGCCCAGTCTGCCTGAATCATCTCTGCCATGCGACGCGCGTTGGGGTTATAGGGACGGGAGACCGGCATCGCCCACAGCGATATTTCCGTGCCCGGTTTAACGCCCGCCTGTTGCAGCAGCGCTCTGGCTTTTTCCGGGTCGTAGTCATAATCCTTCAGGTCTTTATTCTCACTCCAGACGCCCGGCGGAAGAATGTTTTTCGCCACGGTGCCGGTGCCTTTGAAAATGGCGTCGATAATCGCAGGCTTGTTGATCGCCATCGCCAGCGCCTGCCGCACCTGCACTTTATCCATCGGCGCTCTGGTGGTGTTAAAGGCGAGGAACCCCGTATTCAGACCGGCTTTTTGCAGCAGGTTAATCTCTTTGTTGCTGCGCATCTTTTCCAGGTCGGCGGGATTGGGGAATGGCATCACCTGGCACTCTCCCTTCTCCAGCTTCGCCAGCCGCACCGAGGCGTCCGGGGTGATACTGAATACGATGCGGTCCAGCTTCGCCTTGCCTGCCCAGTAGTGCGGAAAGGCCTTATAGAGAATGCGGGAATCTTTCTGGTACTGCACCAGCTGGAACGGACCGGTGCCGATCGGGTCCATATCGACTTTTTCCGGCGTGCCCGCTTTTAACATCTGGTCGGCGTATTCGGCGGAGTGAATCGACGCGAAATACCAGCCGAGGTCGGCAAGAAACGGCGACTCGGCATGGTTCAGGTTAATGCGCACCGTATAGTCATCGACGCGGTCGATGCTTTTAATCAGCGTCGCCAGCTCAAGGCTGTCGAAGTTGGCATAGGTGCCGCCAGAGACGTTGTGATAGGGATTTTTTTCATCCATCTGCCGCATAAAAGAAAAAATAACGTCGTCAGCATTAAAATTGCGGCTGGGCCGGAAGGCTTTATTACTCTGGAACTGAACGTTTTTCCGCAGATGGAAGGTGTAGGTTTTACCGTCCGGGCTGATCTCCCAGCTTTCCGCCAGGCTCGGCACCAGTTCGGTGGTGCCGTACTTGAAATCCACCAGCCGGTTAAAAACCGGCACCGCGCTGGCGTCCACGCTGGTGCCTGAGGTGTAGAGCTGCGGATTAAAGTTCTCCGGCGACCCTTCCGCGCAGTAAACCAGCGTTTTCGCGCTGACGCCGTGCGCCAGGGTGGCGGACAGCAACGCCAGCATCGCTATCTTCACTTTCATCATTTCCTCACTTTTTATTGACTTCCGTTGATCAGATTCCCTAAATGATCCAGAGGCTTTATGGATACCACGTTTTTAACATAACGAATCCTGCCACTGGCAGACAAATAAGGATCGGTGATGACAGCCCTTGCAACTCAGTTAACCCAACGTTTTTTTCGCTATCTGGCGGTGAGCAGTCAGAGCGACGCGACATCCACCACGCTTCCCAGCACGCCGGAGCAGCACGCGATGGCACAGCTGCTGGCGCAGGAGCTGACTGCGCTGGGTCTCGACGAGGTGGTGATCGATGATTTCGCCACGGTGACCGCCGTAAAGCGCGGCACGCGTCCGGATGCGCCGCGTATCGGCTTTATCACCCATATCGATACCGTTGACGTCGGGTTGTCGCCAGATATTCATCCACAGATTCTTACCTGGCAGGGAGAGGATCTGTTACTGAACGCGCAGGAAAATATCTGGCTACGCCGGGACGAGCATCCGGAAATCGCGCCCTATCTCGGTCAGGAGATTATTTTCAGCGACGGCACCAGCGTGCTGGGCGCAGATAACAAAGCGGCGGTAACGGTGGTGATGACGCTGATGGAGAATTTGCAGGGCGATCATGGCGACATCGTGGTGGCCTTTGTGCCTGACGAAGAGATCGGGCTGCGCGGCGCAAAAGCGCTGGATCTGGAAACGCGCTTCAACGTCGATTTCGCCTGGACCATTGACTGCTGCGAGCTGGGCGAAGTGGTGTATGAGAACTTTAACGGCGCGTCGGCGGAGATCACCTTCACCGGCGTACCGGCCCATCCAATGTCGGCGAAAGGCGTGCTGGTTAACCCGCTGCTGATGGCGCACGACTTTATCAGCCTGTTCGATCGGCTGGAGACGCCGGAGCATACCGAAGGGCGCGAAGGTTATATCTGGTTTAACGAAATGCAGGCGGGAGCGAGCCAGGCCACGCTGAAAGCCTCGATTCGCGACTTCGATCGGACGCAGCTTGAGGCGCGCAAGGCGCAGCTGCGCCAGGCGGCGGCGGAGATAGCCCGGCGCTACCCCACGGGCGACGTCACGATCGGCATCAGCGATATTTACAGCAATATCAGCAACGCCCTGGGCGAAGACCGGCGGGCTATCGATCTGATCTTTACCGCGCTGCAAGAGCTGGACATCGAGCCGAAGGTCATCCCTATGCGCGGAGGCACAGACGGCGCGGCGCTGTCGGCGAAAGGATTGCTGACGCCCAACTTTTTTACCGGCGCGCATAATTTCCACTCGCACTTTGAGTTTCTGCCCGTGACCTCTTTTGTGAAGTCCTATCAGGTGGCTGAGAGGCTGTGTCTGCTGGCGGCGAAACCTTAACGGCGGAGGGCGCGCTGAGAGTGACGCCGCGCCCTCGCCTTTGCTGGCCGGTAAGGACAAGGGTAGCTTTCGCTATGCGCGTTGCGTAACAAGCAGCGCATCAATCCGCTGAAACCGGCGCTCAGTCACCTGTCTGGTTTATGAAACCGGCCTGACGCGGTGTCACGCCACTTTTTGCCGGGTCCGAAAAACGCTAAGAGCATAAAGATCAGCGCAATCCTTCAGCGCGTTTTTTTCAGAGCAGAGCAAGAAAGCGGTCTGTTTCCTCGCGGCTGTTCAGCCGAATCCGGCGGTCGGGGCTAAGTTGAGAAAACACGGCAAAGTGTCCCTGATAGCTGCTCGATCCGGTTCGTTTGTCATATAACGCAGCCCATTCCAGCAGCGCGGCAAAATCCTCAGCGGAACCCTGATTTCTGATCCCTCTGGCTCTGATATTTTCAACGCACTCTGCGCTATCCGGCGTCAGCCAGATAACCCGTGTCGCGTATAACGCCACGCTTTCCGCAATCCAGCCATAGACGCCCTCCATAATCCAGCGCTCCTGATGCGCTATCTGATGAACGTCGCAGAGCACCTCAGCTTTAGGCCGGGCGCGGCTGTAGCCGCCAGACTCCCAGTTGAGCGCATCTAAGTCAGTGACAGACAGGTGTAACCGTGCGGATAGTCGGGCCGCCAGCCAGCTTTTACCCGACCCGCTATTTCCCATAATCAAAAGACGCTGCACAAGACTTTCCTGCCCCATTCCAGATAAAAAATGTTGCGGCGCACGGCCTGTTGCGCGCCCATAACTTCAGGCATCCGTTGACGGCGGCGGCATAGTAACTCATCGATCAGACTCACTGACCCAAAGCGCGCCGCTCTCTCCGCAACTTACCGGCGAAAAGCCTGAGGTCATGCCCGGAACAATTAATTATCATACAGCAGATGCGGGCAGCGCTGATTAGCATTCCAGTTTGGCTCCTGCTGCTGGGGGAAATCCCTGAATACCTTCGCCGGGTTGGTATCGGGGGTAATACTGTAGTTCGCGGGAATAACGCGCACGCCATAGTCCCGCGCGACAAAATAGCGTTTGCCCGGTTGCGTAATAAACGGGATCCACTGCGTTTCGCTGTAGCCCGCGCTGTGATAGACAAATTTACCCTCTATTTTGGCGAAGTTACCGATACCGTGACTTTGCTCGACGACGACGAATTTGCCTGGCGCGATCTGATATGAAATAACGCTTCCTTTAGTGGCAGAGGCGCTGAAGTTCAGCTCATAGCGCTCTATCCTGTCGTAACATTCGCCCTTCTTTTCATAGAAGGCCAGATAAAACAGCCCGCCCTCGCCTTTTTTATGTTGCACAACCAGAGTGGCGGCATTCGGGCCGGTATAATTTTTGTAGTCAAGAGGAAGCACAGTAGAGCAGCCTGATAGCATCAGCGCTGACGCCGCCGCGAGGGGCATGGCGATTTTAGCAGATAACAGCATGTCGGAATCTCCATGAAAATGACGGCGCTGTTATCGGCAATCTCGTTCAGTTATTTAATTTTGCGGGTCAGACGGCGGCGGCTGGTTGGTCGCCTCGCCGCAAAAAGGCGGTGGGCGGCCGCCTGCTGTTGCTTACTTCGTCACACTCACGTCAATGCCAGGAAAATATTTATCGGCCAGTTTTTTTACCGTGCCGTCGTCCTGAATTTTGGTAATGGCGGCGTCCAGTTCCTGTTTCAGCTTCGTATCCCCTTTGCGCAGGCCGAAACCGATGCCGGAACCCAGAATCGCGTCATCCTCCACCGCTTTACCGGCAAAGACGAAGCCTTTACCCTGCGGCTTGTCGAGGAAGCCCGACTGCCCGGCGGCAGACATCACCAGCGTTCCGTCAAGACGACCAGCGACCATATCGTTATAGACCTGATTCTGATCCTGATAGGAGGTCACGGTGACGCCCTGCGTCTCCCAGTGTTTTTTGGCGTAGGTCTCCTGTATAGAACCTTGCAGCACGCCAATATTTCTACCTTTCAGCGCCTCGGCGGTGGGCTGGAGCTTTTCGCCCTCTTTAACGATCAGCATGCTGGGAATACGATAAATCGGTTTGGTGAAGTCGATGCTTTTGGCGCGCGCTTCGGTGATATTCATCGCTGAGTTGATGGCGTCGAATTTCTTCGCCTGCAACGCCGGGATCAGCGCATCGAAGCTGCTTTCCACCCACTGGCAGTCAAAATTGCCGGTGGCGCAGATGGCCTTGCCCAGCTCAATGTCAAACCCTTCCAGTTCACCCTGCGCGTTGCGGCTCTCAAACGGCGCATACTGCGACTCCAGCCCGTAGCGCAGCGTCTGCGCCGCCAGCGCATGTACCGAACTCATCATTCCCAGCGCAAGAAATAGCGCGTTAAGCTTTTTCATTTTATTTTCCCCTGAGATTAACCCTTTACCCGACAGAGCGCTTCAGCGCCGCGCTCCAGGGTAACGTCGTCTTTAGCAAAAGAGAGACGAATCACGTTGTTATCGGTGCCGTCCATATAAAACGCCGAAAGCGGAATGGTGGCCACGCCGTGTTCAACGATAAGACGTTTTACCATCTCGCTGTCCGGTTCGTCACTGAAATGTCCATAGCTGGCTAAAACAAAAAAAGACCCCGCGCACGGCAGCAGCTTAAACGGCGAGTCCTGGAGTAATTTCACCAGACGATCGCGCTTCTGCTGATAGAAGCTCGGCAGCGACAGATAGTTCTGCGCATGCTGCAAATAGTGGGCAAAGCCAATCTGCATCGGCGTATCAGCCGCGTACATCATAAACTGGTGCACCTTGATCAACTCTTGCATCAGCTCGGCAGGCGCCAGGCAGTAACCGACGCGCCAGCCCGTGACGTGAAAGGTTTTGCCGAAGGAAGAGACAATCACGCTGCGCTGCGCCAGTTCCGGATGCGTCGCCATGCCACAATGCGCGCGGCCGTCAAACACAATATGTTCATAGACTTCGTCAGAGAGCACCACGATATCGGTGCCGCGCGTCAGCGCCGCCAGCTGCGCCAGATCCTCCGGCGTCAGCACCTGCGCGCTGGGATTGTGCGGCGTGTTGATAATAATCATGCGGGTGCGCGGCGTAAGCGCGGCACGCAGCTCATCCCAGTTAATGGCGTAATCGGGAAACTGCAGCTTCAGCCCGACCGGCGTTCCGCCCTGGAGTCGCACCACGGGCGCATAGCTGTCGAAAGCGGGTTCAAAGAAGATAACTTCGTCCCCCGCATTCACCAGCGCGGCGATCGCCATATAGATCCCCTGGCTGGCGCTGCCGCTGATCAACACTTCCGTGCCGGGATCGTAGTGCTGTCCGTAAAGCGCAGCCACTTTCGCCGCCAGCGCCTCTTTCAGCGCAGGCCAGCCGGTCATGGGCGCGTACTGATTATGCCCTTCGCGCATCGCGCGGCTTACCTCTTCCACCAGCAGCGGATCGCAGGGGAAGTTGGGCGCGCCCTGCGACAGGTTTATCGCGTTATGACGCGCCGAGAGCTGACCGATGACGCTAAAGATCGTGGTGCCGACATCAGGCAGTTTAGAGGTAAATTCAACGCTGCTTTTCATGGCTACAGGCTCCTGCGGTCGTGCATAAAAATGTGAATTAAGCTGTTTTCTATTCAACGGGCAGGCGCTTGAGTCGACAAGCGAATTGTTGTCATAATAGCTATGACAAAAATGCATAGCTGGAGCCGTTATGTCGCGTTCTTTGCCCCTCAATGCTGTTCACGCCTTTCTGGTGACCGCGCGCCATCTCAATCTGACGCGCGCGGCGGCGGAGCTTTGCATTACCCAGGGCGCGGTCAGTCGTAAGATTGCCGCGCTGGAGCAGTTTATGGGGTTTGCGCTGTTTGACCGACATGCCCGCGGCCTGCGCCTGACGCCGCAAGGCGCGGCGCTGCTGCCGGAGATGCGCCAGGGATTTGAGCAAATGACGCAGGCCGCCCATAAGGCGATGCGCCATAACGGCGCGATCCGGCTGAAGGCGCCGACCTGCGCCATGCGCTGGCTGGTGCCGCGCCTGGTGGCGCTGGAGCAGCAGCGGCCGGAGCTGCACGTCGCGCTCACCACGACGCTGGATCATCACGCTCAGCTGGAGGGCTTCGACGCCGCTATTCTGTACGGTTCGCCGCCGCCGGGGGCGCAGCATCTGTTTGACGAGGCGATTACGCCGGTCATGGCCGCCAGCGCCACTCCGCCTGCGACGCCAGAGGCGCTGACGGGCATGACCTTTCTGCATCCCACCGCCGACAGTCGCGACTGGCAGCTGTGGCTTCAGGCAGAGAACGTCGCGCTGACGATGACGCGCAATCAGCATTTCAGCACCATGGATCTGGCGATCAGCGCGGCAATACAGGGATTTGGCGTAACGGTGGCAGACATCAATCTGGTGGAGAGCGACCTGGCGAACGGTCGCCTGATCGCGCCCTTCGCCGGACGGGTGAAAACCGGGGCGGCATACAGTCTGCTGCAACGCTCGCCCCAGGATGCGCCGCCCTTTCTTGCGGAACTGGCGGCCTGGCTGTCAGATCATCAGAACGTCACCCAGTCGCCGCTCTTTTCCGCCGGGCGGGTATGAACGGCAACCGGCGTCGCGCGGCTGGCTGACGGCGCGACGTGCTCAGCGCCCTGGTGCGACGACAGACGGAACCGCGCAACCGACGCCTCCAGCGATTCGGTCTGACGCGCCAGCGCGGCGGCGGCGGCGGACACCTCCTCAACCAGCGAGGCGTTCTGCTGCGTCACGCTATCCATCTCGGTTACCGCGACGCCCACCTGCGAGATGCCTTTGCTCTGCTCTTCCGATGCGGCGGCGATCTGTTTCATGATGGCATCCACATCCTGCACCGATTTCAGAATATTGTGCATCGTCGCGCCGGTGTTGCTGACCAGTGCCGCGCCTTTATCCACGCGCTGTACGGAATCCTCGATCAGCGCGGCAATCTCTTTCGCGGCGCCGGCGCTGCGCTGCGCCAGGTTGCGCACCTCGCTGGCGACCACGGCGAATCCGCGACCCTGTTCTCCGGCACGGGCGGCTTCGACGGCCGCATTGAGCGCCAGAATATTCGTCTGGAATGCGATGCCGTTAATCACATTGGTAATTTCGGCAATCTTTTTCGAACTGCCGGAGATGCCGTTCATGGTGGTGACCACTTCGCTCACCAGCTGACCGCCCTGCTGCGCGGTGCCAGAGGCGGTTTCCGCCAGCAGGCTGGCCTGCCGCGCGTTATCGGCATTGAATTTCACCGTCGCCGTTAACTGCTCCATGCTGGCGGCGGTCTGCTCCAGCGCGGCCGCCTGCTCCTCGGTGCGCGAAGAGAGGTCGTTGTTGCCCGCTGAGATCTCCGCCGCGCCGCGCGCAATATTCTCTGTGCCGCTGCGAATCGCGCTCACCGCCTCGCGCAAACTGTCCTGCATCGCGCTGAGTAACGGAACCAGTTTGCCGACGCAGTTGCGGCCAAATGGCTCTACCGACTGGCTAAGGTCGCCTTTAGCAATCAGGGCGAAATGATCGCGAATGCGATCCAGCGGCTTAACCAGCATCGCCACCAGATAGCGATCGGTAAACAGCAGGATGAACAGCCCGACGATGACGGCCACCACCAGCGTGATTTTGGTCAGCGCGGTAAGATGATCCACCCTGACGCGCGTTTCATCCAGTTTGATCGCTGCCGCCTGGTTAAAGGTGTCGGCGCTGGCGCCAAAGGCGCGGCTCAGCGCAGGCGTAATCTCTTTTGCCTGCTGGCGGTAGGCTTCAAGGCTCTCCTGACGCGCTTTTTGCAGCTGCGGCGTTACCCCTTCATCCAGGAGTTTTTGCCAGTTGGCAATAACGCTGTCGACGATCTGCGGCTCCATCGGACCGGGCGCCATCTTTTTAAACTGCGCCAGCTGCTGCGTCATATTGTCCAGCGCCTGCTGTACCGGCTTCCACTCCGCGTCGCCCGGCTGCGCTCCGCTGGCTTTGCCTTCCATCACGCGCGACAGGCGCGTAATCACGCGAAAGTACTGGTCATTGCCTTTGCTTAAGGTGGTCATCTGGGCCACCAGATGACGATCGACGTCATTACCTGCGCTGAGCGCCCCTAACGAGTGCACGCTAAACCAGCCTACAGCACACCACAGCAGACAAAAAATGCCGAGGATCCAGAGCATTACAGTACGAATGGTAAAATTTTTTAAAATGCGCATAGCCAATTCCTTGACGGTGAAAACCGGGAAGGCCCGATAATCTCGGGCATATTGGCGTTATCGGCAGGGTTTCAGGAAGGTACAGCCTTTTTGTTAGCAAAAAAACTGCTGAATAGAGGCAGCGCTCTCTTGGTTAACCCGTTCATTTATAAGCACAGCTGAGGGATTAACTGGCGAAAAACTGGTTCAGATATATTAATAATTAGCCGTCAAAGCTTAACCATGTTTTTCATCATCAGACGAAACAGCCGCAGGCGCGCCCGCATAAAGTTACGCTTTAATACCAGCCGATCCTGACCCTTTTCACCAAACGACAGCGTCAGATCCTCGCCAGGATGCCAAGCCGGCCAGTTTATCTCTCCCTCCAGCCGATAGCTGAACTCTCCCGCGTCGCGCGCGAAGGCAAACCAGTAATCGGCCATGCGCTGCGAAAAAAGATAGTCCTCTTCAGTATAGGGGCGAGCGCTGTCGACGGGCTGCATCGCCGCCAGCGTATTGAGCGCATAGGGCACCTCGTTTCCATGCCAGGCGCCGTGCGGGTAGAGATCGCGCGACTGCCCGGAAACATAGTCGAACCAGTAACGCCAGCCCGGCATGCCGACGTTGTGCTGCGCCCGCATCAGCAGCCATGGCATAACGCTAAAGGCGAGATCGCGTGCCGCCGCCCGTCCAAGCAACCGATCGTCGTGAATATCGTACAGCCACTTAAGCAGCCGATAGCTCAGCGGCCTGCTGCTCCGCAGCTCACGCATCACCTGCGCGGTATCGACATTGAAGTACTCCAGCACGCTGGCCTCGTCGCTGTTGCTGCCTGCCATTAGCGGGAGTCGATGCTGGCGCGCCGTCATAAAGGTGGTCAGCATGGACTGCGGCAGCACCGCATCGCCCACCACCGGCACCGGTCCCTGCGTCAGCGGATGCTCAAGCGGCCAGAAGGCGTCGGCAGGCAGGGCCCGCAGCTGTTCGGCGGTCGCATTGCGCAGGCCAAAATGGGCCGCGACCTCTTCGCCCTGACGCAGCGCCGCCTTACGCGGCTTGTCGGGCAGGCTATAGGCGCTCTGCACAATGCCTTTGTGAAACAGTCCTTCAGCCAGCGGCGAGCAGCAGAGCGACAGGACGCTGCGTGCGCCGGAGGATTCGCCAAAAAGAGTGACGTTGTCACGATCGCCGCCAAACGCCGGGATATTGCGCTGCACCCACTGGAGCGCTGCAATCTGATCGAGCAAGGCGAAATTGTTTACCACGTCACCGTCGCGATACTCCGCATCCAGCGCCGGATGAGCGAAAAAGCCCAGGTGGCCGAGGCGATAATTGACGGTCACTACAACGGCCCCTCGCGCCGCCAGCGGCTTGCCGCTATAGGGCGGCAGCGCGCCGGACCCCATCGCAAAGCCGCCGCCGTGCAGCCACACCATCACGGGCAGCGGCTTCGACGGCTCAATATCGGGTGTCCAGACGTTAAGATAGAGACAGTCTTCGCTAAGGGGACCGGGATCGCCTCCGCCCGCGATTTTACAGAGTTCGCGGTTCTGCCAGCTGGCTGCCCCGAAGTCGACGGCATCGCGCACGCCTTGCCAGGGCGCGACCGGCTGCGGCGCGCGCCAGCGTAGCGCGCCTACTGGCGCAGCGGCAAAGGGGATGCCTCTGAAGACAAAGAGATCATCATCCATACGCCCTCTTAGCTCACCTTCCGCGGTCATAAGGCGCAAAGGTTGTCTGTTTTTCATACCTGTTCCCTGATAAGGCGTTAACGCGCATTATCAGCAGGCTCTTCAGAAATTGTCCATGTTCTTAGTGCATTTGCAGAATATGCCGAATCGCTTCCGTTACGCTTCGCTGACCCCGCAGCGCGCCAGCGACAGCTGCTGTCGCGCCTGATAGAGCTGCATTTCATCCTGCACCGCCACGCCCAACGCTGATTCAAAATCGGCCCTGCTGGCGTTCCCCGCCGAACGAGCCTGCGCCCGATCGCCCAGGTTGGACTGAAAGATCCCCGCCGCGCTGACCGGCAGAAAATCTTCGTACACGATGGGTTCGGCGAGAATGCGCCCTTGCTCAATCAGCGACGTCAGGGATTCGCCCGGCTGCGGCGGTTGCGCTTCGCCCTGCGCGCTCAGACGATAGTCAAACCAGGCGAGCTGCTGCTCGCGCAGGCTGCGTTCGTCATCGGGAAAGGCGCGAAATACCTCTGCCAGATGCTGCTGGTGCTGCTGGTTATCGACGCCTGTACCCGCCTCCGCCAGCAGACGATCGTAAAGCGCGCGCCCTTTTGGCGTCAGCGCCGCGCCGCGCTGTTCAATCTCGCCGAAGCGCGCGGTGTGGGTACCTGTCTCGCCCAGCGGAAAAATTACCGGCTCTTCCAGCGCCTTGAAGCTGGTCTGTCGTAGCAGAATCGGCACTCTGCGGCGCGGCGGCCCTTCAATCAGCGTCTTGGGTTCGATGCCGTAGTCGGGCATCAGCGCCTGCGCCCGGTCGATGTCCAGCGTGCGCGGCGTCAGATGATTGATATGACAGCCGGGGAAGCAAACCACATCGGCAACCAGTCGATGCTGCTGGCTCAGCGCCTGAAAGGTGGCGCGGTCCACGGTGCTCAGCGCATGCCAGCGGAACGTCTCCAGCGCCTCTTTAACAAAGATTTCGGCGTCCGCGTCACTCAGTCCGCCCTGCTGCTGCTGCTGCGCAATCAGCGCCCGGCAGCGCGGCGTAAAAATATCGCGCTGCGCCAGCACAGCGGCCGCTTTGTCGCGCAGCTGAGGATCGGCGATCAGCTCCAGCCGCAGCAAAGAGGTAAAGATGCGGAAAGGATTGCGGCGCAGCGCCTCGTCGCTGACCGGACGAAACGCGGTAGAGTGAACAGGGACGCCCGCCTGCGAGAGATCGTAATAGCCGACCGGCTCCATGCCCATCACCGCGAACATCTGACGCAGCATCGACAGCTCCTGCGCCGTGCCGACGCGAATCGCGCCGTGCCGCTCCAGGCTAAGCCGCTCCAGCTCATCGGCATTGTGCAGCCGGGCCTCAAGCGCAGGGTTATCGACCAGGGTGCTTTCGTTTACATGCTGCACCAGCGTCATCAGCGTGCCGTACTGCGGCACTTCCTGCTGATACATCGCGGACATTGCCTGAGAGAAGCGCGTACGAATAGCGTCCGCGCTGAGGAAGTGACCCATATTTCCTGCTCCTGTCATGAACGACGTTGCTGCTACTGTAAAGCAACGCGTCTTCAGCAGGCGAAAAAGTTATGGATTTGTGATCGGCTTAAAGCCGAAACGATTTTTCAGCAGCAGCATCAGGGTCGTCAGCAGCGCCGGGATCGCCAGCAGCACGAAGATCAGGCTGAACGACCAGCCGAGCGACAGCATTTCCGCTCCGACAAAGGCGCTGAGAATAGCGCCGACGCGCCCCACGCCGTGCATCCAGCTGGAGCCGGTCGCGCGCGCATGGGTCGGATAGTAACTGGCCGACAGCGCGTTCATACCGGTATTGGCGCCGTTGAAGCAGAAGCCGCTGCAAAACGCGATGGCGCTCATGATGCCCACCTCCGCCGGAGAGAAACCCAGGGCCACAATCGCCAGGCCGCCGCAAAAATAGATGGCCGCCAGCGCCAGGTTCGCATTAAAACGATCCATCAGCCAGCCAGCAAACAGCGAACCCAGCGTGCCCCCTGCCTGATACATGGCGGTGATCACCGCCGCCTCGGTGACGGACATGCCCAGCGTATTGATCAGCGACGGCAGCCAGCTGCCGATCAGATAAACCAGAAAAAGCCCCATAAAGTAGCCGCCCCACAGCATCAGACTGCCGAACAGATAGCGAGATGAGACTACGGTCGTCATCGCGCCCTGCGTGACAGGCGCGGTTTCCCTGGCGTGAAACGCGCTATCGGGACGGGTTGCGCCTGGCAGCATACGTTCGAGAATCGCGTGGATGCGAGAGGCAGGCGCGCGGCGGCTGATCAGAAAACGCACCGATTCAGGCAGCCCACGCACTAAAAAGGGCACCATCACCAGCGGCAGTATTCCGCCCAGCAGCATGACGGCGTGCCAGCTGTAGCGCGGCAGCAGCCAGGAAGCGGCAAAGCCTCCACTGGCCGCGCCGAAAGTGAAGCCGCAGAACACGACAGTGATAATAAAAGCGCGGCGGCGTTCGGGCGCATATTCTGCGACCAGCGTTCCGACGTTGGGCATGGCAGCGCCCAGCCCAAGCCCGGTGAGAAAACGAAACAGCATCATCTGTTCGACGTTGCCTGCCAGCGCGGTGGCCAGCGTCCACAGCCCGAAGAAGAAGACGCTGAGAATAATCATCATGCGACGCCCGTAGCGGTCTGCCAGCGGACCCGCCAGCATTGCGCCCAGCGCCAGCCCTACCAGCGCGGCGCTGATCACCAGACCAAGCTGATGGTTGGTCACGCCCCAGCTCGCCTTGAGCGTCGGCGCGATAAAGCCCATTAGCGCAATGTCCATGCCGTCCAGGGCCACCACAATAAAGCAAAGCGCGATCAGGCGCTTTTGCCATCGGCTTAGCTCTGACTGATTGATTAACTGGCGAACGTCCACCGCCTCGACGCTGGTCACTGCGATCTCCTCACTACGCTCTCTGGATGAGGCATCAGTTTTGGTAAAAAAAACGGCAGCTATAATAGCCCATCGTTAACAATATGGCGTCTGATTTTTATATGATATTGAGAATTATTCAACATCAATCCGTTAAACTGTTGAAAAACCGTGGCCTGCCAGTCCGCCATGCAAAGTGATAACACCGCGCCTGAAATAAAAGTGTCGGGTTATCAACCACAAAGCCTTTTCACCTCACTTTGTTAATGATATTTTGCAACAAAGTTAACAAAACCCAGCTTTACTGGTTGATGTACCGGGCTAAAACTCATTAAGTTGGCGGAATGGAAAAAAATATCCTTTTCAATCAGCGCATTCGCTTGCGTCATCTTCATACCTTTGTTGCCGTGGCGCAACAGGGCACTTTGGGGCGGGCGGCGGAAACGCTCAATCTGAGCCAGCCCGCGCTGTCGAAAACTCTTAATGAACTGGAAGAGTTAACGGGCGTTCGGCTGTTTGAGCGCGGCCGACTGGGCGCACAGCTCACTACCATGGGCGAACAGTTTTTGATCCATGCGGTAAAAGTGCTGGATGCGCTCAACCATGCAGGTCAAAGTTTTACGCTTCCTGTCTCCACGCGGCCGGTAGTGATCCGGCTCGGCGCGCTGACGACGGCGGCGATGGGCATGCTGCCGCAAATCCTCGATCGGTTTCATCAGCAGCAGCCGCACACTACCGTTCAGGTGGCGACGCTGCATAACAATGTCCTGCTGGCCGGACTGCGCGCCGGCGAATTTGATATCGGTATCGGCCGCATGGCCGACAGCGAAATGATGGCGGGTCTGACCTATGAACTCTTGTTTCTGGAGTCGCTAAAGCTGGTGGTTCGTCCGGAGCACCCGCTTTTAAGTGACAACGTCACCTTATCCCGCGCCATGCAGTGGCCGGTGGTGATCTCTCCTGAAGGCACGGCGCCGCGCCGTATCGCTCAGCAGATGCTGGATGAACAGGGATGCGCCCTGCCCAGCACCTGCGTAGAAACCTCGTCAACCTCGCTGGCGCGCCAGCTGGCGCTGCGCTATGACTATGTGTGGTTTGTGCCTTCCGGCGCCATTAAAGAAGACCTGGCGCACCATGCGCTGTGCGCCCTGCCCATCAATTCCACCGGACCGGGCGAACCGGTCGGCATCATTACCCGTACCGCCAGTACGCTCAGTCTCAGTGCCGAAATCCTGATGGCGACGATCCGCAAGTCGCCTGACTAACGGCTGCGCTTGGCGTGACGTTCGCGGTTATCCAGCCGCGCTTTGTCCGTTTTGCGCAGACCGATATAAAGCGCGCCCGCCCCGCCATGCTGCGGCTGCGACACGCAAAATGTCTGAACATCGTCAAACTGACGCAGCCAGCGCGCCAGGTAGCTGCGCACGATATTGGCGTGGGATTCGTTATTACGCCCCTTACCATGAATGATCAGCAGGTTTCGCAGCCCGTCCTTGCGCGCCTGCATCATAAAACTGAAAACGGCCTGACGGCATGTCTCGACGGGCTGGCGCAGCAGATTCAGACTAGCGTCCAGCTTGTACTCTCCTTTACGCAGCTTCTCCAGCACGCCCTGCTGGATGCCATCGGCTTTATATTCCAGCGGCGTGGTCAGGGGAACAATATCAAGGTAGCCGCGCGTCAAAAAGTTCTCATTCTCCGCTTCCGCCTCAGGTCGACGCGGCGCTTTGGTTGAAGGCGATTTTAGCCAGAGCGTACTGGCCGTATCTTTTAATGGAGTGACATCACCCATGGCATCCCGAAACAGGTCTTCATCGTCAAGGTTCATGGAATTTTCTCACGCCAGATAAACATTACAGAGACCCACCGGGCCATACTCATGCAATAGTAGCAAAGGGCAAAAACAGTGCGCCAGTGATTGATAGACCCTGGCGCCTGCTGAAAAAACACCCATCTGAATCAAAAAATATGGAAACTTTTCGTGCCATTTGCCAAAAGTGTGACCTGAAGGGCTTGATATAGCGCGGTTCCGCGCCCTGTCTGACATCCCTACACTTTGCAGGGCTAAAACTGCTCGGACAAGTTCACTTCAGCGCAAAAAATGTTAAAATTGACCCCAGTCAATAATCGTCGAGCGTACAATATGATCACTGAAAAACGCACCATTCGCCGTATTCAGTCAGGTGGCTGTGCCATTCACTGTCAGGATTGCAGCATTAGCCAGCTGTGTATTCCCTTCACCCTGAACGAGCATGAGCTGGATCAGCTCGACAATATTATCGAGCGTAAAAAACCGATCCAGAAAGGTCAGACGCTGTTCAAAGCCGGCGACGACCTTAAATCGCTTTACGCTATTCGCTCCGGCACCATTAAAAGCTACACCATCACTGAACAGGGCGATGAGCAGATCACCGGTTTTCATCTGGCGGGCGATCTGGTGGGTTTCGACGCCATTATGAGCGGCAACCATCCCAGCTTCGCTCAGGCGCTGGAAACCGCGATGGTGTGTGAGATTCCATTTGAAACGCTGGACGATTTATCGGGCAAAATGCCCGCTCTGCGTCAGCAAATGATGCGTTTAATGAGCGGCGAAATTAAAGGCGATCAGGATATGATCCTGCTGCTCTCCAAGAAAAACGCTGAAGAGCGGCTGGCCGCGTTTATCTGGAATCTTTCCCGTCGTTTCGGCCAGCGCGGCTTCTCGCAGCGGGAATTCCGTCTGACCATGACGCGCGGCGACATCGGCAACTACCTCGGCCTGACCGTTGAAACCATCAGCCGTCTGCTGGGGCGTTTTCAGAAATCCGGCATGCTGGCGGTGAAAGGCAAATATATCACTATCGAAAATCACGATCTGCTTTCTGAGCTGGCCGGTCAGAGCGTTCAGGCTGCTTAATTAATTGGTCTCCTAATCATTAGAGTTGCAGGTATGTGCGCAACATCCCTGCAACTCTGACTACCGCCCTTTATTTGTTAGTTTATTGATCCCACAGTAACTTTTCCGCTTCTTCCTGCTCTTAACTTAGGCTATCTTTAAACCAGTCCGCGTTGGTTTAAGGAGTTATTCCCTATGTCTCGCTACCAAAATATTCTGGTTGCTATCGACTCACAGCAAGACGATCAGCCTGCGCTGCGACGCGCGGTTTACCTCAATCAGCGTATCGGCGGCAAAATTAAGGCCTATCTGCCGATTTATGACTTCTCCTATGAGATGACCACGCTGCTGTCGCCTGATGAGCGTTCTTCTATGCGTCAAGGCGTTATCAGCCAGCGCACCGAATGGATCCGCGAGCAGGCGCGCGCCTATCTGGAAGCAGGCGTAGAAATTGAAATCAAGGTGGTGTGGCATAACCGCCCCTATGAGGCGATTATCCAGGAAGTGCTGGCGCACGGACACGATCTGGTGCTGAAAATGGCGCATCAGCACGACAGACTGGAAGCGGTGATCTTCACCCCGACCGACTGGCATCTGCTGCGTAAATGTCCCTGCCCGGTCTGGATGGTGAAAGATCAGCCCTGGCCGGAAGGCGGTAAAGCGGTAGTGGCCGTCAATCTGGCCAGCGAAGAGCCGCACCATGACGAGCTGAATCAAAAACTCATTCGTGAAACCACGCTGCTGGCAGAGATGGTAAACCACACCGAAGTGCATCTGGTGGGCGCTTACCCCATCACGCCGATCAATATTGCTATTGAGCTGCCTGATTTTGACCCCAGCGTCTATAACGATGCGATTCGCGGCCAGCATCTGGTGGCCATGAAAGCCCTGCGGCAGAAGTTTTCTATTCGCGAGGAGTTTACCCACGTCGCCAAGGGACTGCCTGAAGAGGTGATCCCTGACATCGCCAGTCAGCTCAGCGCAGGGATTGTCGTGCTGGGCACCATTGGCCGCACCGGCCTGTCAGCAGCATTCCTCGGCAATACGGCGGAACAGGTTATCGATCATTTGCGCTGCGATCTGCTGGCAATTAAACCTGATGACTTTAATTCGCCCGTGTCGCTGGACGATGATGAAGAGGACGATGACGAATAAATAAGGGCGGCCGAGTGGCCGCCCTTATTGTTACAACGCTTTCAGTATCCCTTCCACGCTGGCTTTGGCATCGCCAAACAGCATCTGCGTATTCTCTTTAAAGAACAGCGGATTCTGTACGCCCGCATAGCCGGTGTTCATGGAACGCTTAAACACAATGACGTTCTGCGCTTTCCACACTTCCAGCACGGGCATCCCAGCGATAGGGCTGCGCGGATCGTCCTGCGCTGCCGGGTTAACGGTGTCGTTGGCGCCAATAACCAGCACGGTATCGGTGTCGGAGAAATCATCATTGATCTCATCCATCTCCAGCACCACGTCATAAGGCACTTTCGCCTCTGCCAGCAGCACATTCATATGCCCCGGCAGGCGACCGGCGACCGGGTGAATGCCGAAGCGAACCTTGATGCCGCGCGCGCGCAGTTTTTCGGTAATTTCCGCCACTGGATACTGGGCCTGCGCCACGGCCATGCCGTAGCCCGGCGTGATAATCACCGAGGAAGAGTGCTTCAGCAGCTCAGCGGTCTCCTCCGCGCTGATTTCGCGATGTTCGCCCGCCTCATCGCTTTCGTCGCCTGTACTGCTGTCGGTACCAAAGCCGCCCGCGATAACGCTAATAAATGAGCGATTCATCGCCTTACACATAATGTAAGAGAGGATGGCGCCTGAAGAGCCAACCAGCGCGCCCGTTACGATCAGCAGGTCATTGCTCAGCATAAAGCCCGCCGCCGCCGCCGCCCAGCCTGAGTAGGAGTTGAGCATAGAGACTACCACCGGCATATCCGCGCCGCCGATAGAGGCCACCAGATGCCAGCCAAACGCCAGCGCAATCAGCGTCATCAGCAGCAGCGCGAACACCTGCGCGCCAGTGCTGTCGGTGCGGACAAACCACAGCAGCAGCAGGAATGACACCACCAGCGCCAGCAGGTTGAGCTTGTGACGATGCGGCAGCATAAGCGGACGCGATGAGATCTTGCCGCGCAGCTTGCCGAAAGCCACCACCGAGCCGGTAAAGGTCACGGCACCGATAAAGATGCCGAGGAACACCTCGGTCAGGTGAATATTTTCCATCACCGCAGGCAGGCCAGGCGCATGAGCGATGTAGCTGTTAAAGCCCACCAGCACGGCAGCCAGACCGACAAAGCTGTGCAGAATCGCCACCAGCTCAGGCATTTCGGTCATTTCGACCTTTTGCGCCAGCCGAATGCCGATTGCTCCGCCGATAACCATCGCCAGTAAAATCCAGGCGACATTGCCGCTGTCAGGACCAAAAATAGTCGCCAGCAGCGCCAGCGCCATCCCGCTAATGCCG
Organism: Candidatus Pantoea deserta; assembly: GCF_003813865.1. Classification (GTDB taxonomy): domain Bacteria; phylum Pseudomonadota; class Gammaproteobacteria; order Enterobacterales; family Enterobacteriaceae; genus Pantoea; species Pantoea deserta. Next base: position 68,168 of record NZ_RMVG01000014.1, on the reverse strand, counting down.
AACAGATTCCCCCGTTTCGAGGTTTCATGTTTCGAAAGTCCAGCCAGGCTGAAAATAAAGAGAATAGCGGCAACAATGTATGCCGCAGTAACTAATCCGCCAGACATCTGCTACCCCTTACGAAACATTTTCAGCATGCGCTGGGTGACGGTGAAGCCACCGAAAATATTGATGCTGGCGATCAGCACCGCGATAAACGAGATAAAGGTGACCCAGCCGCCCTGTCCCATCTGTAGTACCGCGCCGACCACAATAATGCCGGATATGGCGTTGGTCACGGACATCAAAGGCGTATGCAGCGCATGGCTGACGTTCCACACCACGTAGTAGCCCACCACGCAGGCAAGCGCAAATACGGTGAAATGCGACAGGAACTCGGCTGGCGCAACGTTAGCCAGACAGGCGAACAAGACAATCGCCAGCGCCAGCAGCAGATATTTGCGCCACGTCGGGGCGGGCGCTGCGGCCTCTTTTGCTACCGGCTGCGCCGCTGGAGACGCGGCTTTCGGCGCGGCGGAGACCTGAATCGGCGGCGCAGGCCAGGTGATGTCGCCGTCGCGGATCACGGTTACGCCGCGCACCACCACATCGTCGAAATCCACGCTGATTTCACCGTTCTTCTCTTTGCACAGCAGCTTCATCAGGTTCACCAGATTGGTGCCGTACAGCTGGGAAGACTGGGTGGGCAAGCGGCTGGGCAGATCGGTATAGCCGATGATCTTCACGCCGTTGTCCGTTACGGTAACGCGATCGGCCACGGTCAGTTCGCAGTTGCCGCCGGTTTGCGCCGCCAGATCGACAATCACGCTGCCGGGTTTCATGCTGGCGACCATTTCAGCGGTGATCAGCTTCGGCGCCGGTTTGCCGGGGATCAGCGCCGTGGTGACGATGATGTCCACCTCTTTCGCCTGAGCGGCGAACAGCGCCATCTCCGCCTTAATAAAGGCGTCGGACATCACTTTGGCATATCCGTCGCCGCTGCCTGCTTCCTCTTCAAAATCCAGCTCAAGGAACTCGGCCCCCATACTCTGGACCTGCTCTTTCACTTCCGGACGGGTATCGAAGGCGCGCACAATGGCGCCCAGGCTGCCCGCCGCGCCAATCGCCGCCAGACCGGCGACGCCCGCGCCGATCACCATAACCTTGGCCGGCGGCACTTTGCCTGCCGCCGTGATCTGGCCGGTAAAGAAGCGGCCAAATTCATGCGCGGCTTCGACGATGGCGCGATAACCCGCAATGTTCGCCATAGAACTTAACGCATCCAGCGACTGCGCGCGGGAAATACGCGGCACCGCATCCATTGCCATCACGGTGACGTTGCGCGCGGCCAGCTTTTCCAGCAGCGCGGCATTTTGCGCAGGCCAGACAAAGCTTACCAGCGTGCTGCCCGCGCGCATTAACGCGATCTCGTCATCCTCAGGCGCATTGACCTTCATAATGACATCCGACTGCCAGATCTGCTGGCTGTCGCTAATACTGGCGCCAGCGGCGACAAAACTTTCGTCATCAAAACTGGCGCGTTTGCCTGCATCGTGCTCAACGGCAACGCTGAAACCCAGTTTGATAAGCTGCTCAACGGTTTTTGGCGTCGCTGCCACGCGCGCCTCGTTGGGCAACCGCTCTTTGGGTATTCCAATTAACATATTCATCCCTTTCATCGGTTGATGATGGCCTGTCGACTGCATAGCGACACAGCGCCCGAAACAGGGTTTCAGGCGCTTATGAACGAAATGCACATGTATCAAAGTATTTATAACCTACTGAAAATATGAACAGCGATCTACATCCAGAGCCTGTACTTATGACATTCACACAATTATTCAGCGTCATAACAAAAAAGCTGCGCTTAGCCACTGCCAAACAGGACGTTTAAAATATTTTCTGCTGAGCAAAATCGTGTCACGGCGCAGATCTGGTTAATAAAAACCTTTATTTAACAATGTATTAACTGTTTAAGCACTAAGGGTTACCACATTCAGCGATAACCAGGTTAAATAATCGTCTTTATTCCACTGCCTGACCCGGTAGCGAATTTAGCTGTCAATTTCTCAGGATTTGTCGCATAAATTGGCTGCGACAGCCTGTTTATAACATGCAATAATCAGCGGCTAATCTGTTATACATCAAGAGTCCAGCACGTTTTCGTACTCATTTTTGCGTAAGGCGAAGGATCATTTTTATGAAGCTGAAGAACACCATTCTGGCGTCAACCTTGTTATCCCTGCTGACGGCCAACGCGTTTGCCGCGCAGGAACTGACGCCGGAAAAAGCGGCCGAGTTGAAACCATTCGAACGTATTAACGTCACCGGCCGTTTCAACGCCATTGGCGACGCAGCCGACGCCGTCTCGAAACGTGCGGATGAGCTGGGCGCGGCCTCTTACTTTATTCAGGGCATCAACGACAGCAACGGCAACAGCGGCAACTGGCGCGTGACCGCCGATCTCTATAAAGCCGATGCGCCCAAAGCCAGCGACGACACTACCTATCGCGTCATCAACGGGGTAAAAGAGCTGCCAAAAGCCGAAGCCTATCGACTGGAGCCTTTTGATACCGTTAGCGTCAGCGGCTTCTTTGGCAGCCAGCCGGATGTTAACGACGCCGTGAGTAAAGCAGCGAAGGAAAAAGGCGCCGCCTCTTTCTATATCGTGCGTCAGGTTGACGCCAATAACGGCGGCAACCAGTACGTCACCGCCTATGTGTATAAAGCCGATGCGAAAGAGCGCAAAGTGCAAAGCCCGAACCTGATCCCGGCGGATTCAGATGCAGGCAAGGCCGCGCTGGCGGCAGGCGGCGAAGCGGCAAAACGCGTCGAAATTCCGGGCGTTGCCTCGTCTGAGACCCCCAGCAGCAACGTCGGCCGTTTCTTCGAAACGCAAAGCTCTACCGGCCAGCGCTACACCGTGAATCTGCCGAACGGCAAATCGATTCAGGAAGTAAACGCGATTACCGCCGCGCAGATGCAACCGTTTGACAGCGTCACCTTTACCGGCCACTTCGGCACGCCGACAGAGATCTCTGAAGAAGTCGCCAAGCGCGCCGCGGATAAAGGGGCCAAGTACTATCACGTCACGCGTCAGTGGCAGAACCAGAGCGGTGGTAACCTGACCGTTACGGCGGATCTGTTCAAGTAATCTCTCTCAGGGCGGCGCTCGCCGCCCTGCTGTTTGCATTATCCCTTCACAATTTTGCATAACCACGCATTGCCATCCCTTTTCGCACTCCGTAGAATCTTCGCCCTGCTTTTAGCTGAATCCGTCATATAAAAACCAAACGGCGCGGTTAAATGCGTCGTTCAGAACATAATCCAGCCACTTGTGCTAGCAGGAAGGGTATTTTGGAGAAAAAATTAGGTCTTAGCGCGCTTACGGCGCTGGTGCTCAGCTCAATGCTGGGCGCAGGCGTGTTTAGCTTGCCGCAGAATATGGCAGCCGTCGCCGGACCGGCAGCGCTGCTGACTGGCTGGATGATTACCGGCGCGGGCATTCTGTTGCTGGCGCTGGCGATGCTGCTGCTCACAAGGCTCAGGCCGGATCTGGACGGCGGCATCTTTACCTATGCCCGCGCAGGTTTCGGTGAGCTGCTCGGCTTTTGCTCCGCCTGGGGCTACTGGCTGTGCGCAGTCATCGCCAATGTCTCTTATCTGGTGATCGTCTTCTCTGCGCTGAGCTTTTTTACGGACACCCCCGAACGCGTGGTGTTCGGCGACGGCAACACCTGGCAGGCGATGCTGGGCGCGTCGGTGCTGCTGTGGCTGGTGCACTTTCTGGTTTTGCGCGGCGTACAAACCGCAGCCAGCATCAACCTGCTGGCCACGCTGGGAAAACTGGTGCCGCTGCTGCTGTTTGTGGTGCTGGCGATCGCCGCCTTTAACTATGACCAGTTCCATTTTGATTTTTCGGGCCTCACGCTCGGCCAGCCGCTCTGGGAGCAGGTCAAACAGACCATGCTGATTACCCTGTGGGTGTTTATCGGCGTCGAGGGCGCGGTCGTAGTGTCGGCACGCGCGCGTCATAAAAAGGATGTGGGCCGCGCCACGCTGCTGGCGGTGCTGGCGGCGCTGCTGGTCTATTTGCTGGTGACGCTGCTGTCGCTGGGCATCATTCCTCGCGCCGAGCTGGCGCAGATGCGTAACCCGTCTATGGCCGGTCTGATGACGCGCCTGATTGGGCACTGGGGCGATGCGGTTATCGCGGGCGGGCTGATTCTGTCCGTGTGCGGCGCCTACCTCAGCTGGACGATTATGGCCGCCGAGGTGCCCTTTATCGCCGCGCAACAGGGCGCGTTTCCGCGCAGCATTGCGCGCCAGAATGCGCGCAGCGCGCCGGTCGCGTCGCTGTGGCTGACCAATGGCAGCGTGCAGCTCTGTCTGATTCTGATTGCCCTGACCCACGCCGATTACAATACTCTGCTCACCATCGCCTCGGAGATGATCCTGGTCCCTTATCTGCTGGTGGGGCTGTATCTGGTGAAGCTGACGCGCGGCAAAGGGCAGCCGCTGGCGCTGGCGACGGGCGTGGGCGCCAGTCTGTACGGGCTGTGGTTGCTCTATGCTTCAGGACCGCTGCATTTGCTGCTGTCGGTGGTGCTCTATGCGCCGGGTCTGCTGCTGTTTCTGTTCGCGCGTCGCGGCGGACGAGGCGACATCGCGCTGACCCAGCTTGAGCGCATCGCTATTGGTTTGCTGATGGCGGCTTCGCTGCCCGCTATGTGGCAGCTGATGGTTTAGTGTGACTGTTCAGGGATAACCACGCACAGCAGGTCATCCTGCTGTGTCAGGCTGAGCGGCTTACGATATTCCTGATGGATCGCCTCCAGCTGCTGCGCCGAGAGTGGATAAGGCAGCTGGATGTCAAAATGCGTGATGTGCTGCTGTTCGGCCAGAGTAATCAGACGCGCAATATTGATCTCGTCGCTGACCTGGGTGGAGATGATTTGTAATGCCAGCTCTTTCAGGTGTTCGTCGCTCGCCTGGACGCTGTGAGCCGAGGATTTGCGGGTTACCATGCCGAAAATCGGCATCACGCCATAAATGGCGTCAACAAAACTCCAGCGTTTTTTGCAAGAGGCGGAGAGAAAATCGCTGTAGTTGAAGCAGATGCGGTCACTGTATATGGCTGAAGCCAGCTCTTTATCAGACACCCTCGCACTCCCCCTGTTTTTTCATTACGGTTCAGAACCTTGCTTAAACGCACAAACAATGATGGCACATTTTGCCTTACAGATACCAGTGACCTAAGGATATTTCGTGCGGTGGCATAGTGCTCAGGACCGGGAAAAGTTATGCTGCTCGTCAGGCTAATTTGTCACTGTGGATTATGAACAAAATTGTTTTTGTTGAAGATGAACCGGAAGTCGGTTCACTGATTGCCGCCTATCTGGGCCGCCATGATATTGAGGTGATTGTCGAAATGCGCGGCGATCGCGCCGAAGCGGTGATTGCCGCTGAAAAGCCGGACCTGGTGATGCTGGATATTATGCTGCCCGGCAAAGACGGCATGACCCTGTGTCGCGATCTGCGCACGCACTGGCAGGGACCGATCGTGCTGCTGACCTCGCTCGACAGCGATATGAACCATATTCTGGCGCTGGAGATGGGGGCGCAGGACTATATCCTCAAAACCACCCCGCCTGCGGTGCTGCTGGCGCGGCTGCGGCTGCATCTGCGCCAGGCGCAGCAGGGGCAAAGCGATGAACTGCCGACGCCTGTCGCCGCGCAAAAACAGAAGCTGCTGCGCTTTGGCTCCCTGAGCATTGACGCGCTGAATCGCGAGGTCACGCTGTTCGGCGAGCAGATCACGCTCTCGACCGCCGACTTCGATCTGCTGTGGGAGCTGGCCAGTCACGCCGGACAGATCCTTAACCGCGACGCGCTGCTGAAAACCCTGCGCGGCGTCAGCTACGATGGCCTGGATCGCAGTATTGACGTGGCCATCTCCCGGCTGCGTAAAAAACTGCATGACAGCGCGACCGAACCGTTTCGCATTAAAACCATCCGCAATAAAGGCTACCTGTTTGCGCCGCAGGCGTGGGACACCCAGGCATGAGAAAGTTGTTTATCCAGTTCTATCTGCTGCTGTTCGTCTGTTTTCTGGTAATGGCGCTGCTGGTCGGCCTGGTGTATAAATTTACCGCCGAGCGCGCCGGGCGCCAGTCGATGAACGACCTGATGGCGAGTTCGCTCTATCTGATCCGTAGCGAACTGCGTGAAATTCCGCCGCGCGACTGGAACAAGACGATTAAGAGCCTCGATCTGGGCCTGTCGTTCGACCTGCATATTGAGCCAATGAGCAAGTACCAGCTCGATGAACCCGATATGCGCCGCCTGCGCGCAGGCGAAATCGTGGCGCTGGATGACCAGTACACCTTCCTGCAGCATATTCCGCGCAGCCACTATGTGCTTTCCGTCGGCCCGATCCCCTACCTCTTCTATCTGCATCAGATGCGGCTGCTGGATATTGCGCTGCTGGTGTTTATCGGCATGTCGCTGGCCCTGCCGGTGTTTATCTGGATGCGTCCGCACTGGAAAGAGATGCAGCGTCTGGAAATTGCGGCGCAGCGCTTTGGCCGCGGAGAGCTGGACGTGCGCACCCATTTCGACAATACCTCCAGCCTGTTCCGCTTAGGCATCGCTTTTAACCAGATGGCCGACAACATCAACACGCTGGTGGCCAGTAAAAAGCAGCTGATCGACGGCATCGCGCATGAACTGCGCACCCCGCTGGTGCGACTGCGCTATCGGCTGGAGATGAGCGACAACCTCAGCGCGGGGGAGTCCGCCGCCATCAACCGCGATATTGGTCAGCTGGAGAGCCTGATTGAAGAGCTGCTGACCTACGCGCGCCTCGATCGTCCGCGCGTCGATCTTAACCTGACGTCTTTCGACCTGGCGAACTGGCTGCGTGAACACGTCAACGACGTGCGCGCCCTTAATCCGCAAACCCAGATCGATCTCGATCTGCCGCAGCGCGACAACCACGGCGTGTCGGACAGCCGTCTGATGGAGCGCGTGCTGGATAATCTGATTAACAATGCCCTGCGCTACGCCGGCCAGCGACTGCGCGTCAGCCTGTGGTTTGACGGCGCGCTGGGCTGCCTGCAGGTCGAGGATGACGGTCCCGGCATTCCGGTCGAAGAGCGCGAACGCGTGTTCGAACCCTTTGTGCGGCTCGATCCCAGCCGCGACCGCGCCACCGGCGGCTGCGGTCTGGGACTGGCTATCGTGCACTCTATTGCTCAGGCGCTGGGCGGCCGCGTCAGCATCGAAAGCAGCCCGCTGGGCGGGGCAAGCGTTCGCTTTTGCTGGCCGGTTGATTTACCCTTGCGTGAACTTTCCGCGCGATAAATCTTCACAAGGAGCTTCTGGTGACTACAGCTTATCAACAACTTAGCGCTACTTTTCAGCGCCTCTCCCGATTCGGCCATCTGATGGCGGTGGCGGGCTGGGACATGCAAACCATGATGCCTGCGGGCGGCAGCCAGGCGCGCGGCGAAGCGCTGGCGGAAATGGGCGTGCTGCGCCATGAAATCCTGACCGATCCCCGCGTCGGCGATCTGCTTAAAGAGGCCGCGCAGGCCGATCTCAACGATGTAGAGCGCGCTAACCTGCATGAGATGCAGCGCGCCTGGCAGCAGGCTTCGCTGCTGCCCGCCTCGCTGGTGGAGGCGAAGTCGCTGGCCGGTTCGCGCTGTGAACACGCCTGGCGCGAGCAGCGTCCGGCTAACGACTGGCAGGGTTTTGCCGCCAACCTGAAAGAGGTGGTGCGCCTGAGCCGTGAGGAGGCGCGGCTGCGCGCCGAGGCGAACGGGACCTCACGCTATGACGCCCTGCTGGATTTGTACGAACCCGGCATGACCAGCGCAAAGCTGGATGAAACCTTTGGCGAACTGAAGAGCTGGCTGCCTGAACTGCTTCAGCGGGTAGTGGAAAAACAGGCGCAGGAAAAAACCGAACAGCCGCAGGGTCCCTTTGCCATCGCCGCGCAGCGCGAGCTGGGTCTGAGCGTCATGGAGACGCTGGGCTTTGACTTCCGTCACGGCCGCCTCGACGTCAGCGCTCATCCCTTCTGCGGCGGCGTGCCGGAGGATGTACGCATCACCACGCGCTATAACCAGCATGAGTTTCTTAGCGCGCTGATGGGCGTCATCCATGAAACCGGCCATGCGCGCTATGAGCAGGGTCTGCCGCAGCAGTGGCGCAATCAGCCCGTAGGCCTGGCGCGTTCCACCGCGATCCACGAGTCGCAAAGCCTGTTTATGGAGATGCAGCTGGGCCGCAGTCCCGAGTTTTTGCAGCGCATCTTACCGCAGGTCTGTGAAAAGCTGGGGGCGCAGCCGGCGCTGAATGCGGAAAACTTTGTGCGTCTGACGCAGCGCGTTAAGCCCGGCTTTATTCGCGTTGACGCCGATGAGCTGAGCTATCCGGCCCATGTGATTTTGCGCTTCGAGATCGAGCGCGCGCTGATTGAAGGCGATATTGAGGTCGATGACATCCCCGCGCTGTGGGATGAGAAGATGCAGCAGGCGCTGGGGCTGGATACGCGCGGCAACTACCGCGACGGCTGTATGCAGGATATTCACTGGACTGACGGCGCGTTCGGCTATTTCCCGACTTATACGCTGGGCGCCATGTATGCGGCGCAGCTCTTCCAGGCCGTGAAAAAAGCGCTGCCGGATCTCAGCGAGCGTCTCCAGCACGGCGAATTGCAGCCGGTATTTGACTGGCTTCAGCAAAACATCTGGCAGCACGGCAGCCGTTTTCCTACCGGGCAGCTGCTGATCAACGCCACGGGCGAAGCGCTGAACCCGCGCTATTTCCGCCAGCATCTTGAACAACGCTATCTGAACCGCTAGTCTGTGCGGCCCTTGCGGCCGCCCTTTTCTCCGTTTGTACAATCCGTTACACGCCGATACCAAACACCCACGGAAAGCTCTCCTCGACTCTCATATAGTCTCTTCACCGGCCCCGCAGTGGGCTACACATGAAAAAATGTTCGAGGAATTTGCAATGAAAAAATTGTTTGCACTGGTCATCGCCGCTGCTATGGGTCTCTCTTCTGTTGCTTTCGCGGCTGACACCACCGCTGCGCCTGCCGCTGCGCCGGCTGCGACCACCACTACCGCTGCGCCAGCTAAAACCGTGCACAAAACCGCGCACAAAAAACACAAAGCTGCTCAGAAAGCTCAGGCCGCTAAAAAGCACCACAAAGTAGCGAAGAAAGATGCCGCTCAGAAAGCGCAGGCCGCTAAAAAGCACCACAAAGCAGCGAAAAAAGATGCCGCTCAGAAAGCCCAGGCCGCTAAAAAGCATCACAAAGTAGCGAAGAAAGATGCCGCTCAGAAAGCGCAGGCAGCGAAAAAGCATCATAAAGTAGCGAAGAAAGCCGCTCCGCAGAAAGCGCAGGCCGCTAAAAAGCATCACAAAGCGTCTAAAAAAGCCGCTACAAAATAATTAAGGTCGCGCACCCGCGCCTTAACAAGCGTTGATTAATCTAAACACCCGGTTCTGCCGGGTGTTTCGTTACCGGAGTTGCGGAAATGGTGCGTCGCTATCGTTTTGAGATAATCTTGCTGGTGATGATCCTGTGCGGCGTCGTCGCAGCCTTCTTCTTTATTTAGTCGTTGTAGCGTGCTGATTACTCCAATAAATCTCCCTTTTTTAACGCTCACCGACTATAGTTATTGCGCACGCGTAATAACTATAACCACTTTTTAAATCTCGCCATTGAGAGACCTATGCGCCTGGCTATTTTGCTGTTGACTGGATTATTCTGTATCACCAATCTGGCCCACGCCGATGATAACGACGATGCGCCGAATCCCGATGAAATCAAAACGCTTTTTTTTGGCAAAGATCACCGTAAAGCCATTGAGGATGTCACTGCCTCGCCCTGGGACGCCATTGGTCAGCTGGAAACAGAGAGCGGCAATCTCTGTACCGCCACACTGATTTCTGCCCACCTTGCATTAACGGCGGGACACTGCCTGCTAACGCCGCCGGGCAAATTTGATAAGCCGGTGGCGCTGCGCTTTATGGCCAGCGATAGCGGCTGGCGCTATGAAATTCATGACATCGATGCGCGCGTGGAGCCTGGGCTGGCGCGCCGGTTAAAGGCGGATGGCGAAGGCTGGATTGTGCCGAGCGACGCCGCGCCCTACGACTACGGACTGATTATTCTGCGCAATCCGCCGTCGGCCATTAATCCTGTTCCGTTGTTCGACGGTTCGCGCGGCGATCTGACCGCCGCGCTGAAGGAGGCTGACCGTAAAGTGACGCAGGCGGGCTATCCGGAAGATCATCTTGATACGCTCTACTCGCACAGCGACTGTGTGATTACCGGCTGGGCGCAGCGCGCCGTGCTGTCGCATCAGTGCGATACGCTGCCGGGTGACAGCGGTTCGCCGCTGCTGTTGAAAAACAGTGACGGCTGGCAGGTGATTGCGGTGCAAAGCTCCGCCCCCGCCGCCAAAGATCGCTATCTGGCCGATAACCGCGCCATCGCGGTCACCTCTTTCCGCGATAAACTGGAAGCGCTGGCGCAGTAAAGCGTCCGCGACGTCAGCCAGAAAAGGCGCAGGCGTGGTCAGCCGCGCCTTTTTTCTTTCTGCGCGCCAGGTTCAGAAGCGATAGCCCACATTTAAGCTAAAGCCATTAATCGACATATCCTTACCCGCGACATCCAGACGTGAGCCTTCATAGCCTATATCCACGGCCAGATTCTCTACCGGATTGATTTGCAGACCTGCGCCGTACATCAGCGCGGTTTTGTTCTCACTGAGCGACGTCTCACCCATATAAACGTAGCGCCCTTCGTAATTATACCAGCCTTCCCGATAGTCAACTTTATTGTAATTTACGCCGAGCAAACCATAAGCGCTGATATATTGATTAATACGCCAGGCGGGTCCGGCAGCAAGGGAATAATATTTTACCTTTGCATGGCCGTCGAATATATCCATCGACGCTACCGTGGGAGTATAGTCGCCGCTGCCGCTCATATAAGTCAGCGAGCCAATAACGCTCAGCGGCGAATCCCACTCATAGCGGTATTTAAAGTTAACCCCTCGGATGTCCTTGAAATTCTGAATTTTACTTTGCGCATAGCCGAGACTAACGGTTTGTGTACTGGCATAAGCCCTGGCGCCTGTTCCCAGGGCAAGCAATATACAGCTCAGGAGTACAGTTTTATTCATCATCATCGTCCCTAATCAGTCAAATTATCCGGCGCGCTTTTCGCGCCGCCACGATTTTACTGAAAAATAACGGCGATGCCTGAGGCAGACAGCTTATTTTGCGTTTTATTTAAGCATGGCTGTAAATAAATTATTAACGCAAATCGGGTTAGCTGGCAGGAAACGGGAGTGAGAATAACAAAGCCGCAGCGCTAATGGCTGCGGCTTGCGGCGGGCGGCGGCGATTACGCCGCAATCTGCTCCATGGCCTGTAGAATACGCTTATCCGACACCGGATAAGGCGTGCCAAGCTGCTGCGCGAAGTAGCTGATGCGTAGCTCCTCGATCATCCAGCGGATGTCGCGCACTGCTTCGTCATCCTGACGCTGCGGCGGCAGTTTATTGCGCCAGGCCTGCCAGGCCTGCTCTACCGCCTGCACCTTAAGCATACGGGCGCGATCGCTGTGGGGATCGGCCGGAAGCTTTTCCAGTCGGCGCTCGATGCCGTGCAGATAGCGCAGCGTGTCGCCCAGGTGCTTCCAGCCGTTGCCGGTCACAAAACCGCGATAAACCAGTCCGCTCATCTGCGCCTTGATGTCTGACAGCGCCAGCGCCATGGTCATATCGACGCGCCCTTTCAGCCGCTTGTTGATGTTAAACACGGCGGTCAGGATCTGCTCCACCTGCCTGGCTATCTCTACCACGGTATCGTTCAGCTCGGCTCGCACCTTCTCGTGCAGCTGCTCGAAATTCTCCTGCTGCCAGGCCGGGCCGCCCGCCTCCGCCATCAGCTTATCCACTCCGCAGGCGATGCAGTCGTCAATCAGCTCCAGCACCTTGCCGTAAGGATTAAAGTAGAGTCCCAGCTTGGCTTTATTCGGCAGCTTCTCATGCAGATATTTAATCGGCGAAGGAATATTCAGCAGCAGCAGGCGACGCTGGCCGCGCCACATCATTTTTTGCTGCTCCTGCTCGCTGTCGAACAGGCGAATCGCCACGCTCTCTTTCTCATCCACCAGCGCAGGCCAGGCTTTTACCTGATAGCCGCCGCGCTTCTGTTCATAGCTGCGCGGCAGATCGCCGAAGCTCCAGAGATGCAGGCCGCTCTGCTCCAGCCCGTCATCGGCGACTTTCGACAGCGTCTCCTGCACTTTATTCTTCAGCGCGGCCTTCAGAGCGCTGAGATCTTTGCCTTCTTTTAGCTTGCGGTTGTGCTCGTCTACCACGCGGAACGTCATTTTCAGATGATCGGGCACCTGTTCCCACTGCCAGTTTTCCCGCTCCAGCATCACGCCGGTCATACGGCGAAACTCTTTCGCCAGCGCGTCAGGCAGCGGCATCTCCATCGCGGTGACGCGGCCGAGGAAAGCGTCGGCGTAGTTGGGCGCAGGCACCAGATTGCGCCGCAGCGGCTTCGGCAGCGACTTGATCAGTGCGATAATCAGTTCGCGCCGCACGCCGGGGATCTGCCATTCAAAGCCCTGGTCCTCTACCTGATTCAGCAGCGGCAGCGGGATATGCACCGTAACGCCGTCGGCGTCCGCGCCAGGCTCAAACTGATAGCTGAGCTTCAGCTTGAGATTGCCCTGATGCCAGAAGTTAGGGTAATCCAGCTGGCTGACCTTATCCGCGCCCTCTTTAATCAGCATCTGCTTATCAAAGTTGAGCAGATCAGGATTTTCCCGGCTCGCCAGCTTCCACCAGCTGTCAAAATGCTTCGCCGACACCACTTCCTGACCGATGCGTCGATCGTAGAAGCCGAACAGGGTTTCATCGTCCACCAGGATGTCGCGGCGGCGCGATTTATGCTCCAGGTCTTCGACTTCGCTGCGCAGCTTCTGGTTATTGCGGAAGAAGGCATGACGCGTCTGCCAGTCGCCCTCGACCAGCGCATGACGAATAAACAGCTCGCGGCTCAGCGTGGGATCGATACGGCCATAGTTCACCTTGCGCGCGGTGACAATCGGCAAACCGTACAGCGTCACTTTCTCCTGCGCCATCACCGCGCCCTGACTTTTCTCCCAGTGCGGCTCGCTGTAGCTGCGCTTGATCAAGTGCTGCGCCAGCGGCTCGATCCACTCTGGATCGATACGCGCCGCAATCCGCCCCCACAGGCGGCTGGTTTCCACCAGTTCCGCCACCATGGTCCACTTCGGCGGCTTTTTAAACAGACCGGAGCCTGGGAAAATGGCGAAGCGGGCGTTGCGCGCCCCGGTAAACTCCTGCTTTTCAGCGTCCTTGATGCCGATATGCGACAGCAGGCCGGTCAGCAGCGCGCAGTGCACCTCGCGGAAACCTGCCGGTTCGCTGTTCACCGGAATGCCCAGTTCGCGCACTACCTGGCGTAGCTGGGTATAAATGTCCTGCCATTCGCGCACGCGCAGATAGTTAAGAAAGTCTGCTTTGCACTGGCGGCGGAACTGATTGCCCGACAGCGCTTTCTGCTGCTCGCCGAGGTAGTTCCAGAGATTCACAAACGCCAGGAAGTCCGACTCTTTATCAGCGAACCGGCGATGCTTCTCATCAGCAGCCTGCTGCTTCTCGACTGGACGTTCGCGCGGGTCCTGGATGGAGAGCGCCGCGGTGATAATCATCACTTCCCGCACGCAGCCGAATTTCTGCGCCTCCAGCACCATACGCGCCAGGCGGGGATCGACCGGCAGCTGCGCCAGCTGACGGCCGGAACCGGTCAGCCTGTAGTGGCCGGTCTCCTCATTCAGCGTTAACGCCCCCAGCTCCTCCAGCAGGCGCACGCCATCCTGGATATTGCGTTTATCGGGCGCTTCGACAAAGGGGAACGCGGCAATATCGCCCAGCCCCAGCGCGGTCATTTGCAGAATAACCGACGCCAGGTTGGTACGCAGAATTTCCGGATCGGTAAACGCCGGGCGGCTGAGGAAATCGTCCTCGGAGTAGAGACGAATACAGATACCTTCCGCCACGCGGCCGCAGCGGCCTTTACGCTGGTTGGCCGACGCCTGTGAAATCGGCTCGATCGGCAGACGCTGCACCTTGGTGCGGTAGCTGTAGCGGCTGATGCGCGCGGTGCCGGGATCGATAACGTATTTAATGCCCGGTACGGTCAGCGAGGTTTCCGCGACGTTGGTCGCCAGCACGATGCGGCGGCCGCTGTGCGACTGAAACACCCGGTTCTGCTCGGCATTCGACAGCCGCGCATAGAGCGGCAGTATCTCCGTATGCGGCAGATCGCGCTTCATCAGCGCATCAGCGGTGTCGCGAATTTCACGTTCGCCGCTCATAAAGATCAGAATATCGCCGCGCCCCTCTTCGCCTAGCTCATCTACCGCATCGAAAATCGCCTGTAGCTGATCGCGCTCGCTGTCGTCGGCATCCTCAACCACGGGACGGTAGCGCACCTCAACCGGCCAGGTGCGGCCTGATACTTCGATTACCGGCGCGTTATGGAAATGACGCGAGAAGCGCTGCGGATCGATGGTCGCCGAGGTGATAATCACTTTCAGATCGGGACGACGCGGCAACAGTTCGCGCAGATAGCCCAGCAGAAAATCGATATTCAGGCTGCGCTCGTGCGCCTCATCGATAATGATGGTGTCATATTGCAGCAGCAGGCGATCCTGCTGAATTTCCGCCAGCAGGATACCGTCGGTCATCAGCTTAACCTGGGTGTTGTCGCTGACCTGATCGTTAAAGCGCACCTTATAGCCGATACAGCCGCCGAGCGACGTATCCAGCTCTTCGGCGATGCGGTTGGCGACGGTGCGCGCGGCCAGACGGCGCGGCTGAGTATGGCCAATCAACCCTTTCACGCCGCGTCCCAGCGCCAGGCAGATTTTCGGCAGCTGCGTGGTTTTCCCTGATCCGGTTTCACCGGCAACGATCACCACCTGATGATCGCGGATCGCTTCGGCAATCTGCTGCTGCTTCTGACTGACCGGCAGATTATCGGGAAAGGTAATTTTCGGCGTTGACGCCGCGCGCGCCGCGACGCGCTGCTCCGCGGCGGCGATCTGCTCGCTGATTTCAGCCGCGACGCCCTGCTGCGCCGCAGGCTCCTTTATTTTGCTCGCTCCGCGCAGGCGGCGCTGAAGACGCTGGCGATCGCGCAGCATCAGATTGTTGAGTCGCGGCCACAGCGGCGCTAAGGGAGAGGAAACCGGTGATGACATAGTAATGGAGTACCTTCTCAGACGGAGCCGCTGCCTGATGCAGCGTCCGATAGCCGGGTTAACTGGCTGAAACTAAAATTTTATCGCGAAAGAATAACACATTTTGACCCATACAGCTGCGCCTTCCATGCCATGCTTGTTCAAGAAATTCGAACATCGCTCTCGAAATATTGCGCTTTTACCGTGCCGTTAATGACCGTAGAGTGTAACCCATTGAGCGGGCAGCCTTCCGCGTAACATACAGGAAACAGCAATGAGCAAAGTATTAGTTCTGAAATCCAGCATTCTGGCTGGTTACTCACAGTCAAGCCAGCTGGCCGACTTCTACGTTGATGAAGCGAAAGCCAAAGGCGATCAGGTTACCGTTCGCGATCTGGCGGCCAATCCGATTCCGGTACTGGATGGCGAGCTGGTCGGCGCGCTGCGCCCGTCCGACGCGCCGCTGACGCCGCGTCAGCAGGAAGCGCTGGACCTGTCCAACGCGCTGATTGAAGAGCTTCAGGCGCATGACGTGGTCGTGATTGCCGCGCCGATGTACAACTTCAATATCCCGACTCAGCTGAAAAACTATTTTGACCTGGTTGCGCGCGCTGGCGTCACCTTCCGCTACACCGAAGCAGGCCCGGAAGGTCTGGTAAAAGGCAAGCGTGCGGTGATCCTCTCCAGCCGCGGCGGTATTCATAAAGATACCCCAAGCGACCTGCTGACCCCTTACGTAAAGCTGTTCCTCGGCTTTATCGGTATTACCGATGTGAACTTTGTCTTTGCCGAAGGTATCGCCTACGGCCCGGAAGTGGCGACTAAAGCCACTGACGACGCGAAAAACGCTATCAGGCAGATTGTTGCCGCCTAATCATTATTATTATCTGTGTGTTTCGATTGCCAGGCATGACGCCTGGCTTTTTTATTTCTGCATCCACAGACCGTTAAGGCCGCGCACATACTCGCCTGCGCCCGCCCGCTCAACCAGCTTCGCTCCGGCAATACGCGCCACCTCTTCGGTGGTGAGATGGTTTTCTTGCGCAATGCGCTGATATTCCGCGCTGCGGCCGTTATTAATGCGCTTCACCAGCGCCAGCGTTTCGTTGTCCTGCTGCCGCGCGGCAATATAGCCGCTAAAGGTCTCGCCGACGCGCCCCTGCTGGCGCGCCTCATTGAGCGTGAGCGCCATAGCCGGTTGCGCGCCAAATAGTATCAGCGCGGCGATAAAGCCTTTCCATTTCCCCTGCATCAAAACAGATCGCTCTGGCTTTTCAGCAGCGCCTCCACGTCTTTATCGACTTTGATATGAATTTCATGTTCGATGCGCACGTTCATATTGATGGTGATCGGCTGCTCTGGCGCGGCCACCTCGATGCGTGGCACACAGCCTGTCAGCGGCAGTCCGACTGCCAGCACCAGTAACGCCCTGAGGCTCATGGTCTTTGTTCCCTCTTGGTCGGCAGAGTGGCGTTCTGTTCCACCCAGGATTGCAAATTATCGCCAAAGCGCAGGCTGCGCCAAAGCTGAAACAGATTCTGCTGATGGTGATAGTTGAGATTGACGGTCTGCTGGCGGTTGCTGAAGCGGCTGGCGCCCTGCACCTGCGCCTGCATAGTGAGATTGCCGAGGTTATCCAGATCGAGCGTGGCCCACGAGCGGGAAATCTCCATGTAGCGCAGCCAGCTTATTGCCGCGCCGGCCGCGACGTTGCCCGCAGCGATAGCGTCAGCCATATCTTTGTCCATGCGGAAGGTCAGCGGCCCGCTGTTGGCGATCCAGCCGTTTTGCACCAGCCAGCGGGCGTTATTCACCCACAGCGGCAGTTCGCCGTTGACCTTGCCCGACATAGCGAACTGCTTCGGTTTTAACGCCGTCACCAGCTTGCTGAGACTGATGTCGCGCAGCCTGAGCTTCGCCGCCTCGTGCTGAGGCAGTCGCAGCGCAGGCAGCGACACCTCGCCGCCCAGCAGATCCAGACTGACATTCTGCAAGGTCAGCGGCTGCGCCTCATGCCAGGGATAATAGCCTTGCAAATCGGCGCGAATATTCTGCATCGCGAACTGGTTGGTGATTTCACCAATGCGCAGCGATACCGGTCCCCGCACGCCCAGCTGCCACTGCTGCTCTTTCAGGCGGAACGGCAGGGAAAAGTCGAGGTCGTTGATCTGATTGTCCGGCATCCACAGGCTGCCCTTTGTCACCGCCCAGTGGCCTCCCGCGCTAAAGCCCTCGCGCGCCGCCGCAGAAAACGCCACCTGCGCGCGCAGCTCTCCCGCGCGGATCTTCATTTTCAGATCGGGTTTCAGTAGCGGCTGGAACACCGTTAACGACTGCGTCGGCCACCAGGCCTCGCCGCGCAGCCGCTGGCCGTCCCAGCGGCCATGCACGCGCAGTGGACCAATCGCCTGCGCCTGTAACTGACCGCGCCAGATAAAGTGGCTGGGGTCCTGACCTTTCGCCTCAAAGCGGAGTGATGAGGCAGGCAGCCGTCCGCCAAAATCAAATTGCGTCTCCCCGGCATCTATGCGGAAACCGCCAGTAAAGGCCGCCTGATGCGCATCGCGCTGCCAGTTAACCGGGGCGCTGAGCGTCAGGCGCGGCTTCGCTACCTCTGCCATGCCGTACTGCATGCGATCGAAACGGGCATCAAGGCGGTCCAGATGGATAAGCGTATCGCGCCAGCCGCCTGCTCCCTGAAGGGTCCAGGCGGCGCTAAGGGGCAGCATGTCGCCCGCCCCCCAGTAGCGCCACTGCCACTCGCCCTTATCTGGCCAGAAATCGGCGGCATGACCGTCCAGGTGCAGCCTGAACTGGCCGAAGCTGGGATCGCGCGCCCGCAGGATCGCCTGTAAACGCCCGTTTATCCCCTGCGACGCAAGACGCACCCCCGCCAGCGGCCAGCGCGCCTCTTCCACCTCCAGCGTCGACAGCAGGCGACCGCGCAGACGCAGCAGCGCGCCCGGCTGAAATTTCAGCTGCGGATCGAGCAGCGGCCCGCTGAGATAGCCCGGCAACGAGGCGTAAAGCTGCATTGACGCCAGCTTGCTTTCCCCGGTCAGGCGCAGCGGGAGCGCGCTGTCGCCCATGCTCAGCCTGCCCGGCCCAATACTCAACACCGCGTTGCCTTTGCCGCCGCGTCCCTGCGTCAACACGTTAAGGCGTCCGGTAATTTGCATCTCTTCCAGACCCTGCTGCCAGTGATCCAGCGTCAGATCGAGAAAGCCGGCAACGGTCTGACTGCCGGTCGGCCAACGATAGCGGCCTTTGAGAATGCGGATCTGCTGCGCATCCACCTGCCACGGCAGCGCCAGCAGCGGCTGGCCGTCGCCGGTGGTGTACACATCCAGTTGTCCCTGCTGCTGTTGCCACGCCAGCGCCAGGCGCAGCGGCTGGCCGGCGTATTGCAGGTTGCCCTCCAGCCTGCCGCTCACCGGCAGACCGTCAGCAAATTCCGGCAGCCTGAACGCTCCCTCAAGCGTAAAGGGTTGCGGCAGCGCCGCATGGCGCAGCCTGAGCTGGGCGACGTTAAGCTGCTGCCCATGCAGACTGGCGTCAATCTCAAGGTTATCGCCGCGATAGCGCAGCGTCTGTTGGTCTGGGGAGAGCGCCAGATCAACGCGGCCGGCATAGGGTTGCCAGGGAGAGACGCTGAGGCGTTCGATATGAATGTCCGCCCCTGGCAGCATCTGCTGCCAGGCTGCCAGACTTCGGGGCGTGCCGGGCTGCTCGCTGTGCGGCAGCTGTTGCAGACAGTCGCTGTTAAGCGCGACCTGCCGCGCGCTCAGCTGCCAGCGCTTCCTCTCTCTGCCAAAGGTCGCCTGCTCTACGCTGGCCAGCACGCACTCACCGGCGAGATAGCGAACCTGAGGAAACCAGATCCCGCCGTTGCGCCAGCGCGGCGCGCCGTCAACAACGATGCGTGTCTCCGCCGGAAGCCAGATTCCGGCCAGGCGCGGCAGCCAGTGCGTCAGCGTAAGCAACAGCCCCAGCACCAGTAGTGTCAGCGCCAGTAATGCAGCGAGTAGTCGACGGAGGCGTCGCGGCATGGCAGCAATTTTCCTTTTCCTGACAGAATCCTGACAATGATGATGGCACGTAATCCGTCAGAGTTGAAGGCGCACCGTCAGCGGCAGCAAAATCATGCATAAACCGTTATGCTGTTGGGATACCCGTATGCAGGAGCGTAACGATGAAGATCGCGGTTTACAGCACTAAACACTATGACCAGAAGTATCTGGACCACGTTAATGAAAGCTACCGTTTCGACCTGGTCTATTTTGACTTTTTGCTGACGGAGGCGACGGCAAAAAACGCCGTTGACTGTGACGCCGTCTGTATTTTCGTTAACGACGACGGCAGCCGCCCGGTGCTGGAAGAGCTGGCCGCGCTTGGGGTGAAATATATCGCGCTGCGCTGCGCCGGATTCAACAACGTTGATTTAGCCGCAGCGGCAGAACTGGGCCTGAAGGTGGTGCGCGTGCCCGCCTATTCGCCGGAAGCCGTGGCGGAACACGCCGTCGGCCTGATGATGACGCTTAACCGCCGCATTCATCGCGCCTATCAGCGCACGCGTGACGCCAATTTTTCGCTCGACGGGCTGACGGGTTTTAATATGCACGGCAAAACGGCGGGCGTGGTTGGCACCGGTAAAATCGGCATCGCGACGATGCGCATCCTGAAAGGCTTCGGCATGCGTCTGCTGGCGTTCGATCCCTACCCGGCCGCGCAGGCGTTGGAGCTGGGCGCCGAATATGTGGATTTGAAAACGCTGTTTGCCGAGTCGGACGTGATTAGCCTGCACTGTCCGCTAACGGCTGAGAATCATCATATGCTCAACGCAGCCGCCTTTAGCCAGATGAAAGACGGCGTGATGATTATCAATACCAGCCGCGGCGGACTGATCGATTCTCAGGCGGCGATTGAGGCGCTGAAGCAGCAGAAAATCGGTTCGCTCGGCATGGATGTTTACGAGAACGAGCGCGATCTCTTTTTTGAAGATAAGTCCAACGACGTCATTCAGGACGACGTATTTCGTCGCCTGTCAGCCTGTCATAACGTGCTGTTTACCGGCCACCAGGCGTTTCTGACGGCCGAAGCCTTAACGGCGATTTCGGAAACCACCCTGTCTAACCTGAACCAGCTTGAACACGGCGAGCAGTGTCCGAATCAGCTGACGGTACAGAGTTAGCGGGCGCAGTTACCGCCGATAAGCGCCTGCTCGTCGCAGCGGCGTCCGTTGGCCAGCTGGCACATGCCGACGCGTGTGCCATCCAGCTGATGAGAAAAGGCCAGGGTGCCGCCTGCGCCGGCGCAGTTGCTTTCTGCTAAAGAAGACATCACCACATGCGGCTGGATATGGGCTGCGGTGGCCTGTTGCGGTGGTTCGTTATCGCTGCTGCTGCTGCATGCGGAGAGCAGCAGCGCGGCACCGGCCAGCAGAAAGGTGGCTGCTTTCATCAGTCGGACTCCGGAAAAATTAGGGGTTAGAGGCCGGTCAAGCATAAGACAGGCGCAGCAGGCGGTCGATAGGCGACACAGGTTTTTACAAAATTTTCCCTGCTCGATTGCAAGCAGAATTATCCTGTTTAATACCTTTATCTTTGCTATTCATGCACAAACCTGCTGTCAGGAGCGTCAAATGGTGACGGTCGATTTACTTATCCGCATTGTGCTGGCTGGCGTACTGGGCGGTCTGATCGGCCTGGAACGGCAAATGCGCGCTAAAGAGGCGGGACTGCGCACTCATATTCTGGTGGGCATCGGCAGCGCCATGTTTATGGTGGTGTCGAAATATGGCTTTGCGGATATGCTGAGCAGCGATCACGTTGCCCTCGATCCCAGCCGTATCGCCGCGCAGGTGGTAAGCGGCATGGGTTTTCTCGGCGCGGGAACCATTATCATCCAGAAACAGGTGGTGAAAGGGTTAACCACCGCCGCGGGATTATGGGTCACGGCGGCCATTGGTCTGGTGATCGGCAGCGGCATGTACGAAATCGGTCTTTATGGCACGGTGCTGGCCTTGCTAGTGCTGGAGACCTTCCGCCGTATCAGCCATCTGCTGATCGGCAAACAGCATACGCTGCTGGTTAATTTGAAGCCGAAGAGCGTGCCGCTGGTATTGCTGGTTCTGCAACGCGAGCGGATTCGCTACGGGCATATCGCGGTAGTGAATCGCGATCCTGAAAGCGGTTTGTGCGAACTGAGCGTTGAAGTGACGTTGTCACGAAGAGCGTCAACTGGACAACTGTATGAAAAGGTGATGGAAGTTAAAGGCGTCTCGTCACTGGAAATGATGTGATGCGCTGGGGCGTTAACCCATAACAAATTGATCTAACGCAATTATTCCGGGCTATCCCCTCTGCGTCATTGAAAGTCGGTTAAGAAACACAGCGCTATAGTTGTTGTCGAGGAAACACCTCACCACACAAGTACGGCTGTTGATTCACTTAACCGACTTTCGGTAACGCTCCACTACAGGAGCGTTTTTTATTTCTACTCTCTACACCCCTTGCATCCAACGCAGCCTTTGCGTTCCAGCGGCCTGTCTGGCTGAAGGTCGTCGCGCATACGGCGCAGAAGCGTGACCGAGACTCCGCCGACACCGACAATGGCGAACAGATACATCAGCGCTGAAGTGGGATGCTGCGCGAAGGTGCCGGCCTGATAGACCAGCGTCGCCGCCGCGTAAGCGACCCCCGTCCCCCAGAACAGTGAAAACCACATCCACTTGCGACCCGCTTCTTTCGCCAGGGCGCCCATGACGGACGCACAGGGCATATAGAGCAGCACGAAAACCAGGTAGCTGTAGGCCGCCAGCGGACTGCCGAACATCGACTGCATCATGCCCAGCGCCCCCTCGCTCATTTCGCCATCTCCTTTACTGGCTTCCACCGGATTAATCAGCGCCTGCGGACTGAACGCATCCTTGAGATTTTGCCAGGTCTCATTCAGCGCAGCGCTTAACACGGACAGCAGGCTCTGCGGCGGCGCGTCGTCGTCAGCCTGCTGCGGCTCTGCCTGATAGAGTGCGTTCAGCGTCCCCACCACGCTCTCTTTTGCCATCGCGCCCGTCACCAGCCCCACCGTGGCCTGCCAGTTATCGGCGCGAATGCCGAGCGGGGTAAACAGCGGCGTGATATAGCGGCTGGCGGAAGCCAGTACCGAGTCGTCAACGCGCTGGGCGACCTCGCCTTTAATGGTCAGGCCCGACAGCAGAGTGATCACCACGCAGGCGCTGACAATCACCACGCCCGCGCGGATCACAAAGGCATGCAGCCTGAACCAGGTTTGCAGCAGCAGGCTGCGCATCACCGGCACATGCCAGAGCGGCAGCTCCATAATGGCGCGCGAAGAGGCGCCGTTCAGCAAGGTATGCTTCAGCACCAGTCCGGTAAATACGGCGACCGCAATGCCCAGCAGATAAAGTGAAAAGGTGAGCGTCGCGCCGGCGTTGCCAAAAAACGCCGTGGCGAAAACAGCAAATATCGCCAGCCTGGCCCCACAGGACATAAAAGGAGCCATCAGCATCGTCAGTATTCTTTCCCTTTCGGTCTCCAGGGTGCGCGCGCCCATCACGGCAGGCACGTTGCAGCCAAAGCCGACGATCAGCGGCACAAAGGATTTGCCCGGCAGGCCAAGCCAGCGCATCAGTCTGTCGACCACAAAGGCAGCGCGCGCCATATAGCCCGACTCTTCCAGCACCGTCAGAAAAAAGAACATCAGCGCCAGCTGGGGCACCAGCGGCAGTACGGTAGTGATGCCGCCGCCGATGCCCTGCGCCAGAAATGAGGTGAGCCAGTCCGGGCAGTGCAGCGCCGCGCAAAGCCGGGCGACGCCGTCAACAAACAGCGCCGTCGATCCCTGCTCAAACAGGGGCTGTAGCGCGCCGCCGATGTTAATGGATACGTAGAACATCAGGTACATCACCCCCAGAAACAGGGGAAAGCCGAGCCATCGGTCAAGAAACAGCGCGTCCAGCACGCGCGTCAGCCGATGAGCGGTATGAGACGTCTGGTCACAGGCGATCTGACTAATATGGTCAATGCGCGCCAGACGCGCTTCATGGCTGGTCTCGCTACGGTTAAGATGCAGCCTGCCTGCCGGCGCGCTGACAGCCCGATCGATGGCGTCCAGCAGTGCGTCTAAGCCTTCTGACGTGGAAGCCGACATCAGGACGACCGGGCAGCCTAACTGTTCGGCCAGGGCGTCAACATTTACCTTAACGCCGCACTCTCTTGCCACATCGGCCATGTTTAGCACCAGGATCACCGGCAGATTAAGCTCGCGCAGTTGCAGGGTCAGCCAGAGACTCTTTTCCAGACTGGATGCGTCGACCACATTGACGATGACGTCCGCCTGACCGCTCATCACATAGTGACAGGTGACGCGTTCGTCGGCGGATAACCCGTCTTCGGCATGCACCGCCTCCAGCGAGTAAATGCCCGGCAGATCGATCAGGGTAACGGCGGCATGAGCGGTAGTGAAGGAACCCTGCTTACGCTCTACGGTCACGCCCGGCCAGTTGCCGGTACGCTGGCGCAGGCCGGTCAGCAGGTTGAATAAGGTGGTTTTGCCCGCGTTTGGATTACCGACCAGCACGGCATTGCGTGTTTTCATACCCCCTCGCCTCCGTTGACGGCTTTAAGACGCAGCATAGCGAGTTCCGATTTGCGCAGCGCATAGCTGGTGCGACGAATACGGACTTCAGCCGGATCGCCCAGCGGGGCGAGTCGAACGATTTCAATAAGCGCGCCGGGCACCAGTCCCAGCGAGAAAAGTTTACGGCTGAATACCGGTGAAACGTCGTCCCGATACCCCTCAATGCGCCACTGGCTGCCAGGTTTTATCAGCATGATCTCTTCTCCGATGTTGAAATGCCGCAACTATGCGAGTGCGAACAATTCTCGTTATTGATTTAGATCGCGTTAATGGCGAGACAGGGGAAAAAGTGCGGCTGGGTTTAGTCAGGGTTGATGCAGCGCCAGCCTCTCACCGGCATTGTTAGGTCTCTGTTGAGGCAAGCGGCGGGAAAATTATCCTGACTGCTATCACCGGAATCCTCTTATGCTGAAACCTTGTGTGCTTCTTATCGCTCTGCTGCTCTCTGGCTGCGCGGTAACGCCGCATCACCAGGTGAAAAATCCTGATGCGCCGCCGGAGTGCAGGTCGCACGACAGCGAAATAGACTGTATCTGGAACGACGTACCCGATAGCCCATACGATCTGTCCCTGGCGGGATAGCGCAGGCGGGTCTTAGCGCCCTTCATTGCCCGCCCCGTTCCCGTTTAGCTCCCGCTTCAGACGCCGTGCGGCCACTGCCCGCGCCAGTGATCCCTGTAGAAGGCATCGGCCAGCCCGCCTTTCGGCATGCCTGCAACCTCTCTGTCAGGTTTACGCCTGTTTGCCTGATTCCAGCACCGCTCAGCGGCGGAATAAACTGAGCAGAAAACGCATAAAAACAGAGCGAAAAAACGCTGGCGGCGTGACAGAAAAAACACGCTGTTTACGCGCTGGAAATGGACCTCCCTGCTATTCTGATGCCCTCGCCTGGTTAAACCTCGAAATAAAATTCTGCTGAATCAGCGCATTAAAAATATTTTAAATGATCGTTTCCTTTTTCCAGTTTGGCTGCCAGACTGTAAGGGATAAAAAAATAGTACACAATTAAATTGCGGGCGACTTTAATTACAAAAGCCCTGATTTCTTACACAGCAATAACAACATCAGGGAACCTGATATGCATTTCCTCAGAAATTTCACTATCCGACGGGTTGTACAGGCTATTTTGCTTGCCGCTCTGCTTGTCGTCGCGCTGGCTGGCACTTACGGTTCAGTTATTTTGCATGACCTGCACCAGCGGGCCGAGGGAAGAGACGCCCTGAACGCGCAGCTTATTTTTCTGGCGCGAGCCGGGAGTGTGATGACTTCCGGGTCGGCCGACGAAAAAGCGGCGCTGCATACGGAGATCCCCGCCGGCGCTGGCTGGGCGCGCTTTAATGACGCCCTGAGCGAAACGCCCGCCCTTTTCTCTTCCGCAGCAAACGAGCGGCTTGGCTGGCTTCAGCATCAGCTCGCATCAGACGAAGCGGCCACGGCCAGCGATCGTTATCGTCTGGAGATCGCCTTTTTTACCGCCGCGCTGATGACGCTGGCGCTACTGCTCTTCTGCGATCGCTTTCTTGTGACTCATCTGGTTAAACCGCTTGGCGCACTGCGCGAACACTTCAGGGGCATAGCCGCAGGCGATCTCTCCCGCGAGCCGCAGGAATCTGGCCGCAACTGCGTCGGTCAGCTCATTCCGCTGGTCAGGCTTATGCAGCAAAGTCTGCTGACTACCGTTGAGTCAGTGCATAGCAATACCCGCGTTCTGCGTCAGGAAGCCGCAGACATTGCCGCCGGCAATAGCGACCTGTCCGATCGCACCACCCGTCAGGCCGCGGCGCTTGAACAGACCGCAGCCAGCATGGAAGAGCTGACCGCCACGGTTAAGAACAACGCCCTGAGCGCCAGGGAAGGGCGCGAGCTTGCAGAGGCGACCGCGCAGACGACGCAGCAAGGAGAGCAACTGGTTCACTCTGTTTCTACGCTGATGCACGATATTGCCGCAGAAGCCGAAAAAATCCGGCAGTTCACGGCCACGGTCAACAATATCGCGTTCCAGACCAATATTCTGGCCCTGAACGCAGCCGTTGAGGCGGCGCGAGCGGGTGAACAGGGACGCGGCTTCGCTGTCGTCGCCGCTGAGGTGCGCACCCTCGCCCAGCGAAGCGCCGCCGCAGCGAAAGAGATTGAAGGCCTGATTAGCGGCGCGGTGGCGCGCGTGCAGGAAGGCGCTGCGGTTGTCGGGCAAGCTGGCGACACCATGGGCAGCGTAACGACGCGCGTTTCTGCCGTTAACGATCTGATTGGCCAAATTGCGCTGGCCTCAGAGGAACAGAGTAAAGGGATTTCTCAGGTCACGCTGGCTATCGCCGATCTGGACCGCGTCACCCAACAAAACGCCTCGCTCGTCCAGCAGGTCACGGTCTCTGCAGGCAGCCTGAACGGGCGAACGGAAACCCTGGCCGCGGCTATCAGTCACTTTAAAACCTCAGCCGCTCTGACCGATGCAGATACTCTCGCCGTGAGTCGCGCCCACGTTTTTGCAGCGCCACGAGCGGCTGAACCTGTTATCTGACAGGTGATACCCCTTCAGGACCGGCGCAGGCTGGCCGTTTTGCCGCGTCAGCGCCTGCGGCAAAACGGCCCCTGTTCGCAGACCACCGGGATCGGCGGGTTAGCAGGCGTGACCAATAGCCTCCTCTTCGATCCGGGAGCAAAATAGCTGTAGGGGAAAAAACGCCAGGGTAATAGTCCGCAGGCATAGCAGCCTGTACTAAATATCTTGCTCAGTGAGTAGCGAGAATTTATTCCTGAATGATGCATAAGGACAGCGAAAATAGTTTCCTGACGAAATGATTCAGCGCCTTATTAAGAAGCCGCGCGCAGGAATACGCTCCCGATAAAATAGCCGCTACGCCAGACAGAGCCGTATATTTATTTGGCGCCGCCGCGCCGGGTAAATAACTACTTAATCCGCTGCCGCTATAAAAGGCGTCGGTTATCCCTATTATCCTACCTAATTTTAGGTATGCCAGACAGCGCCCCGCAGGAAGGGGCTGGCTGTATTGAGAGAAAATAATGACCAGTAAATCCTTTAAAGCAGATTTGATTATCGCGTCTGATGTCCGCTCTTTGCGGGTGGCCGCAGGCCTGACACAGGAGCGAGCCGCTGAGCGGTTCGATATCAGCCTGCGGGGCTGGCAACGTAAAGAAGCCGCCACGCCCGGTTTGCTGAGCAAGGGAGAATATGAGCTTCTGCTATTGCTGGCTGGAAAACACCCGCATTTCATCCTGACGCCGCGGTAGCATGCTATTTAATTTTGTCAACGTGACCGCGCAACTTTAAAATATCTGTATGAAATTTAAAATTATAAAAACGCAGCCGTAAGACAGTTATTAACCGCCGCCTGAAATTTGCAGAAATTAATTAAAGGCGAGCAGCGCCTGGCCGATAACCTGCTCGTTTTACAGCTTCTGTAGCTGTTCTGTTAAATTATATGGACCGGGAAAAAAATGTTCAGAAATTTACCTATCAAAAGAAAGTTTTTGCTTGCATTTGGCACCATTGTGATTTTATTGCTGGTTTTGTGCGCAACCTTTTATAACAACTTTTCCAGCATCGTAAATTCCAATAACTGGAACATTCATAGCTGGCGCGTCATCGATAAAAGCCGCGCCCTGACGCAAAGCCTGGTGAATATGGAAACCGGTCTGCGCGGTTATGCGATTAACGGCAAAGAAGAGATGCTGGATCCCTGGAAAGAGAGCAAAGAGAACTTTGTGAAACTGTTGCAGGACGCAAAAGCGTTAACGGCGGATAACCCGGCTCAGCAGGCGCGGCTGAACAATTTGCTGAAGGAAGAGCAGGCCTGGCAGGATAATTTTGCCGCAGAACTGCTAAACAACCGTCGCGCGCTCAATGCCGGAACCATTACGCCGGTCGCCTTCAATGCCGCTTTTGAAGCCAACAGCGGCAAGATCCAGATGGATCAGATGCGTAACACCATTGATGAGATCGTTAACGGCGAGAAGAGCCTGCTCAATGAACGTCAGGGGTCGGTAAACGCTATTGAGACGCAAACCCGGATAACGCTGTTTATCGGCGCGCTGCTGGCGTTAGTTATCGCGTCCGCATTAGGCTACGCTCTCGCCCGCGCTATCACCCTTCCGCTTAAAGAGGCGGTGAAAGCGGCTAAAGCGATTGCCGCAGGCGATCTCTCTACCAAACTGGTAGCGCGCTCAACAGATGAAACCGGTGTGTTAATCGCCACTTTCACCGCTATGCAGGAGCAGCTCAAAAAGGTGGTTTCAGAGATTCAGACCGCGGCGTCCTCTATCGACAGCGCCTCTAAAGAGGTCGCGCTGGGTAACACCGACCTCTCTGCGCGAACGGAGCAGCAGGCCGCCTCGCTGGAAGAGACGTCAGCCAGCATGGAACAACTTACGGCGACCGTGAGGCAAAATGCCGCCAATGCGCAAAGCGCCAGCAGCCTGGCCGCTGAAGCGTCTCAGGTCGCGCAGCAGGGAGGCAACGTGGTGGATAACGTCGTCACCACCATGGCGGCTATCTTCGCCAGCTCGAAAAATGTAGTTGATATTATTGGTACGATTGAAAGCATTGCCTTCCAGACAAACATTCTGGCGCTTAACGCGGCCGTCGAAGCGGCCCGCGCTGGCGAACAGGGCCGGGGTTTTGCCGTAGTGGCAAGCGAAGTCCGCGCCCTGGCGCAGCGCAGCGCGACAGCGGCGAGAGAGATCAAGACGCTGATTGAAGCCTCAAATCTGCGCATATCGGAAGGCACCGACCTGGTCGCACAGGCGGGCAAGACGATGACCGGAATCGTTACGGCCATCGGCGATGTATCAACCATCATGTCGGAAATCTACACCGCCTCCGGCGAGCAGGTTAACGGCATTGAGCACGTCGGCATCGCCATCGCGCAAATGGATGAGGTCACTCAGCAAAACGCCGCGCTGGTTGAACAGGCCGCCGCCGCCGCCGCCTCGCTGGAGGAGCAGGCGGCGCAGTTAAGCCTTACCACTTCAATGTTTAAAGTTGCCTGATAAAACGGCTCTCGACTAAAAACCTCGCTTCGCGAGGTTTTTTTTTTCAGCGCGCGGCGCAGTTCTGGCGGCGTTTAAAGGTCGAAACCCGATGGCGTTCAACGCGGCGAGAACCGCTGCGCGATATCCACTGGAAAAAGAGTCCGCGTCAGTTCCTTCCCAGGCATGCATCCCCGCCGTTCAGGCCGCAAGCGCAGTGGCGGCGTAATAACGAGCCTGCCGCCATTGCCTGCGCCGCAGAAAACCCCGGCGTCAGGCCGGTACAGCCTCATATTTTACAGGTATAATCAGATAAATTTTTACCAATCAGAAACGACAATGACAAAACTTACGTTACAAGAGCAGATGCTGAAAGCGGGCCTGGTTACCAGCAAAAAAATGGACAAGGTGCAGAGAACGGCGAAAAAATCGCGCGTTCAGGCGCGCGAAGCCAGACAGGCGGTAGAGGAAAACAAAAAGGCCCAGCTTGAGCGTGATAAACAGCTTAGCGAACTGCAAAAACAGGCGGCGTTATCGAAAGAGTACAAAGCCCAGATCAAGCAGCTGATTGAAATGAACAGAATCACTATTGCCAGAGGCACGATCAGTTTTAACTTCACCGACAACAATCTGATTAAAAAGATTGAGGTGGATAAAGCCACCCAGGCTCAGCTGATTAACGGACGGCTCGCCATTGCGCGTCTGGCGGGTGAGAACAACGGCGAGAGCCAGTATGCCATCATTCCGGCAAGCGTCGCCGATAAGATTGCTCAGCGTGATGCAGGCAGTATCGTCCTGAACAGCGCGCTCAGTCAGGAAGAGCAGGATGAAGACGATCCCTACGCTGATTTTAAAGTGCCTGATGATCTGATGTGGTAACGGAGTGGTCAAAACGGACTGGCATGACGGACATAGATCGCCGCTTCACTGACAGGATGAATAAAGCCTAACTCACTGGCATGGAGCATCAGTCTGGAAGCCTGCGCCGTTCCCGGCCGCTCCCGCCCGCCATAGAGGTCGCAGCCCAGAATGGGATGGCCCAGCAGTTGACAGTGAATGCGCAGCTGGTGGGTGCGCCCCGTCTCCGGCGTCAGCTCGACGCGCGTTAACGGCAGCGGCGCGCCGCCTTCCCCCGCCTGATAAATGCGCTCGATAACCCGATAGCGGGAACGGGCAGGCTTGCCCTGCACAGGGCAAATCGACATCAGCGGAAATCGCGCCGCATCGCGGGCTATCGCCGCGTCTATCACACCCTCGCTCTCGTCCAGATGCCCGCACAGCAGCGCATGGTAGACCTTGCGCACCCTGCGCTGGCTAAACTGTTGGCAAAGCGCGACGTTAATCGCTTTATTGCGCGCGATTACCATAATTCCGGAGGTGCCGAAATCAAGACGATGAACCAGGGTACAGCCAGGATAAAGCGCAGCCAGCCGATAGTGCACCGAATCCAGGTTTAGCGGGTTCTTCCCCGACAGGCTGAGCAGCCCGGAAGGTTTATTGATCAGCAGCAGATGCTCATCCTGAAAGAGCGTCTCAATCTGTTCGGCGCACGGCGGGGCAATAAAGGTATCGATAAGGGTAGACATCAGGCAACCAGAAGGTGAAGGAGCGCGCATAGTAACGGATTCTGGCCCGGCTGGCGACGCAGGTGGTGTAGCAGGTATGGCGACGCCGTATGCCCAGATAAACCAGAGCGGCTGAACGCTTCCTGGGGCTGGAGCCGCCCCCAGGAGCTGGCGCGTCAGTCGCTCTGCGCCCGGTTAGTTCAGAGTTTCTGCGTCTGCGCCTGAATCACTTCCCCGCGTTTTACCCGGCTGGCGAAGAAAATCGCCGCCAGCGAAATTGCCACGGTCGCGCTCAGATACCAGGCGACCGGCGTCCAGTCGCCGTCATATTTAGCCAGCAGTCCGGTAGCGATAAGCGGCGCCGTGCCGCCCGCCAGCGCCGCGCCGAGCTGATAGCCCAGCGTGATACCGGTATAGCGCACATTCGCGCTGAAAATTTCGGAACAGAGCGTGCCGAGCACGGCGGTTACTGGCGCCCAGAGAATGCCAAAGGCAATCAGCGTCGCCAGCACAATTCCCCAGGTCGTGCCGGTATTGAGCAGCAAAAACCAGGGCACGATAAACAGGCCAAGCGCAAAAACGCTTACCGCATACATACGCTGACGGCCTACTTTGTCAGAGAGTAATCCCATCAGCGGGATCATAATGGTGGCAACCAGCGCCGCAAGGGTGACCGCTTCCAGCGCCTGAGACTTTTGATAGCTGAGCGTCGTGGTGGCATAGCTCACCACGAAAGTAGAGAAAATGTAGAAGGGCGCGGTTTCCACCACCTTCAGGCCCGCAGCGATTAACACTTCACGCCAGTGCTGCGTCAGGGTATCGCGCAGCGGCGCTTTCGCCACCTGTCCCGCCTGTTTCACCTTTTTGAATTCCGGCGTTTCATCGATGTCTTTGCGGATCCACAGCCCCAGCAGCACCAGCACGGAACTCAGCAGAAAAGGAATACGCCAGCCCCAGGAGAGAAATGCCTCATCGCTCAGCAGCGTCATCAGCGAGACGATAAAGGTCGCCATTAGCATACCGATCGTCACGCCGGCCTGCGGAATACTGCCAAAAAAACCTTTGCGCTTTTCAGGGGCATATTCATAGGCCAGCAGCAGCGCGCCGCCCCACTCTCCGCCGATGCCGATCCCCTGAATGACACGCATCAAAATCAAGAGCGCGGGCGCCCAGATACCGATCATCTCATAGGTAGGCAACAGCCCGATAAGCACCGTCGCACCGCCCATTAGCGACAGCGTCAGCACCAGCGTTTTTTTGCGCCCGATACGGTCGCCTATATGGGCGAAAATAACGCCGCCAATGGGCCGAATGAAAAAAGTCAGCGAAAAAGAGAGATAGGCGAGGATTAGCCCGATAACCGGATCCACCATGGGGAAGAAAAGTTTATTAAAGACCAGCGCAGCAGCTGTCCCGTAGAGAAAATAATCGAACCATTCAATTGCGCTGCCCGTCAGACTTGCGATTAGCACTTTTTTATTTTTTCGTAACACCGCCATGCTGCTGTCATTTTGCATCATAATCTGAACCCCCGCCGGATGGTTGATTAAGCAGGTGTAACCCGACTCACTTCAGGTGCAACCTGCATGTTAAATAGGTTGTGAATTTGTAAATTAACCTATGTGAGTGAGTTACAAATGACAAGGCCGCGCTAACGGAAACTGGTCAGATCACGCCTGTTTTACCAGCAAATATTTCTTTGTAATGACATAAACCTGGCGAAAAGTAGGGTTGTCTGCGCCTTTTTTGGCAGGAGCGACAGGTGCAACCCAGGCTTTTTTGGATGTTTCTGGTTATTTCTGTTCAATAACCATTTTCTTTTTGCTCGACGCGACGCCTGCCTCTCTGTCCTCTCTTTTACGCAGCGCTCGTTCCAGGGGGTTGAGCTTAAGCTCATTAACAGAAACTCCGACAGATGCGTGCTTTCCCCCTGCTGCGACGCTGCGCGCGTTTGAAGTCGCTACTGGCGCAAAGCGCGGTCAGTCGCCCGCTAAAATATCGGGAGGAGATCTGGGGCGTTCGGCTTTTTCAGCGCGGCAGCCCCCTGAGCCTGACGCCAGCAGGCGCCGCGCAGCTATCAGTCAGTGTGAACATCGATGCATACTGCAATGACGAAGCTTCACTTTTCATTCGGGCATGCGCGGTTACTATCACCCTGTACCTGGCCGTCTTATGATACTTACGCTGTTCGCCGCCCTGCTGCATCTCTGCTGAAACGCCCCGCTGCGCGGCGACATGTCGCGGGCTGGGCTATCTGATTCCCGGTGAGCGCTTAACGCGAAAGAAAAGGCTGGCCTGTACGCTAACGATCGCTGGCATTTTTGTGATGAGTTAATTCAGTCAGGAGAACTCACTATGTCGGATTGCTTCACGATTGCGCTTCTTGGTCCGGGCGCGATTGGCACCACCATCGCTGCCGCACTGCATCAGGCAGGCCGCACGCCGCGGCTGTGCGGACGTACCGCCCATGCCGGGCTAATCCTGCGTCACGATGACGGCGAAACCGTGGTGCCTGGCCCGGTGTTGACGAACCCGGACTCGGTGACTCAGCCGTTCGATCTGGTTTTTGTCGCGGTGAAAACCACGCAGGTCGCCGACAGCGCCGACTGGCTGGCCCGGCTGTGCGGCACAAATACCCTGGTCTGCGCGCTGCAAAACGGCGTCGAGCAAAAGGCCCAGCTGGCCCCCTGGGTTAATGGCGCGACCGTGCTGCCTTCGGTGGTATGGTTTCCCGCTCAGCGAGAGCCGGACGCCTCAGTCTGGCTGCGCGGCAGGCCGCGCCTGACGCTGCCCGATCTGCCGCAGGCGCAACGGGTGATGGAAGCCTTCAGCGGCACCTGCTGCGAGGTGGCGCTGTCATCAGATTTTGTTTCCGTCGCCTGGCGCAAACTGCTGCAAAACGCGGTGGCCGGTCTGATGGTGCTGGCGAATCGTCGCGCCGGCATGTTTTCACGCGCAGACGTCAGCGCGCTGGCGCTGACCTATCTGCATGAGTGCCTGAGCGTTGCGCAGGCCGAAGGCGCAAGGCTGAGCGATAACGTGCCACAGGAGATCCTCGCCGCTTTTCATCAGGCGCCGGCGGATTTAGGCACTTCCATTCTTGCCGATCGTCAGGCGAATCGCCCGCTGGAGTGGGATATTCGCAATGGCGTGATACAGCGTTACGGTCGTAAGCACGGCATCGCGACGCCGATCAGCGATGTGCTGGTGCCGCTGCTGGCGGCGGGAAGCGAAGGCCCAGGCTAACAGTCTCCACTTTGCCTGCTGTGCTGCGCCAGAGGCTGTGCCGGGCGATCTATACGCATGCGGCACAGCCTCCAGCCAGCAGGGTCGCGGAGAGAAACAGAGCGCTAGCCAGCGGCGCTTCCCTTCTGCATCGCCTGAAACAGGCGCGACGTCTCTCCGGGATAGCGCTCAGGACAATGCTAACCCGCTACAGCCGCGCCGCATTGTTTACTGCGGCGGCGCAGGGATCCGGGCAATCACTTTGATTTCAAAATCGTACCCCGCCAGCCAGTTCACCCCTACAGCCGTCCAGTTCGGATAGGGCGGCTGAGGGAAGATCGATTGCTTCACCGCCATAATGGTCGAAAACTGATCTTCGGGATCGGTATGAAACGTGGTGACATCCAGCAGGTCGTCAAAAGTACATCCGGCGGCGGCCAGCGTTGCC
This sequence comes from Candidatus Pantoea deserta, assembly GCF_003813865.1. Taxonomy (GTDB): domain Bacteria; phylum Pseudomonadota; class Gammaproteobacteria; order Enterobacterales; family Enterobacteriaceae; genus Pantoea; species Pantoea deserta. The sequence continues at coordinate 33,985 of NZ_RMVG01000014.1, read as the reverse complement.
TGGAGGTTGTCAAAGGCCAGCTGTACCTGCGCAGCGAAATCAGGTTCCGGCGTACCGTCGGCGCGACTACCGACCTGTCCAGAAACAAACAGCAGATCGCCAGAACGAATCGCGGCGGAATAGCCATGCTTGTCATAGAGAGCGTGGCGGTCAGCAGGAAAAACAGGCTCAGGCTGATTCATGGTATCTCCTCTTAGCGGTATATGAAGCGAGATGCGCAGCCCGGCAAACTGATTTAATATACGCTGCGTATGTAAAATTAATCACACATACGCGCCGTATGTCAAAATATATACGTCGTGTATGTGAACAGGAGTGGTTATGGCCGCTAAACGCCGCGCAGAAAGCATGGAAGAGAATCGTCTGAAGCTGATTGCCGCAGCGCGTAACGCCTTTGCAGAAAAAGGCTTTGCCGCCGCCTCAATGGATGAGCTTACCGCCAGCGTCAATCTGACGCGCGGCGCGCTCTACCATAACTTCGGCGACAAAAAGGGATTGCTGGCTGCGGTTGTTACCCAGATAGATAACGAGATGGCGCAGCATGCCATGGAGGCGGCCGCGGATGTCGAAGATGACTGGCAAAAGCTGCTGGCTGAGGGCATCGCCTATATCAGGATGGCGCTGAATGAGGAGGTACGGCGCATCGTTTTGCTTGATGGTCCGGCTTTTCTTGGCAACCCCGCCCAGTGGCCAAGCCAGAACAGCTGCCTTCAGGCGACGCGTCAACGCATCATCGACATGAGGACGCGCGGCGTTATTAAACCGGTTGATCCAGAGGCCACCGCCTTTCTGTTAAACAGCGCCGCCCTGAACGCCGCGCAGTGGATAGCGGCCAGCGATGATCCGCAGCAGGCGCTGCCGAAAGTCATTGAGGCGTTTACCCTGCTGGTACAGGGTCTGCGCCTGACGCCTGACGCGACGACATCGCGATAAAGAGAGGTCGTTCACAGGGTTAAAAGCCGCGGCGGCGCAAAACGCCCTCTGACGCCTCGTCAGCGGCTTTTTTACGCCACCTCAGGCTCAATGCCCGCCGCCATCAGGCAGCCCTTCAGCACGCCAAACGCATCCTGACACTGCCGCTCATTCACACAGGCGTAACCGAGCAGCAGCCCGCGCCGCTCTTGCTGATGCATATAGTATTGCGAAAGCGGCCGCACCTTGACGCCGCGCTTCAGCGCCTCGGCGGTAATTGCGACGTCGTCGCAGCCGGAGGGCAGCCGCAGCACCAGATGTAAGCCTGCTTCATGGTTTGCCGGCAGTAAAAAGGAGGGACCCAGATAGCGCTCGATCAGCTTGCACAGGAACTGACGCCGCTGCCCGTACAGTAAACGCATGCGGCGAATATGATCCATGTAGTGGCCCTGGCGAATAAATTCAGCCAGCGCGCGCTGAATCAGCAGATGACCGCCGCGATACAGCTCTGAAGCCGCGATGCGCAGCGGTTCGGCCAGCATTTTCGGGACAACCATATAGCCAATGCGCAGAGCCGGATAGAGCGTCTTGCTGAACGTGCCCATATAGATTACTGGCGCATCCTCCTCCAGCCCCTGCAACGACGGCCAGGGCTTGCCCGAAAAGCGGAACTCGCTGTCATAATCATCTTCGATAATCCAGCTCTGGTGACGCCGCGCCAGCGATAATAGCGCCTGACGTCGCGCCAGACTCAGGTGAGCGCCTAAGGGATACTGATGTGACGGTGTCACAAAAACCATTCTCGGCGGCGGGCCGGCCGCGGGCACAATCCCCTCATCATCGACCGGCACGGCGCGAATTTTCAGGCCATTCTTGCGCAGCACATTGCGCGTTCCCCAGTAGCCCGGCTCTTCCATCCAGACCAGATCGCCGGGATCGCACAGCACGCTGGTCACCAGATCCACCGCCTGATGCACGCCTTCGGTTATCAGGATCTGATCGGCATCGGCCTTAACGGAGCGCGCCACGCGCAGATACTCCACAAGCGCATGACGCAGATCGGGGCAGCCGCCGCCGCTGCTGTAAATCAGTCGATGAATATCGGGTTCGCGATTGAGTCTGGCCTGAATCTGGCTAAAAAGCTTATGGGGAAACTCGGTAACGTCGGGCGCGCCGGGCACAAAGGCGCCCCACTGGTAAGGCGATGCGGTGGCATGGCCTATCAGGGTCGCCCCGCGTTTTGACAGGGTTGCCGGTAGCGGCGCAGCCACCGGCTGTAGTAGATCCACGGCCTGACTTTGCAGACAGATTTCCGGCAGCGTCTCCGCAACCCAGGTTCCACTGCCGGTGCGCGCCGTCACATAGCCTTGCGCCATCAGACTTTCATAAACATGCAGTACGGTATTGCGAGATACCCCCAGCTCGCGGGCCATGTCGCGCGTCGGCGGCAGACGCCCGCCGCGGGGAAAGACCCCCTCAATAATCGCCGCCTGTAGGCAGGCCAGCAGTCGTTGCTGCAACGGACCATCCTGTAAAACCTGCAATCTTTCTAATAGGTGATCGGCATAAAGCAGCTGCAATTGGCTCCCTCCCCCTGTCTTGAATTGGCTCTGGCAACTTATCTCTTCGCACGCCTAAATAAAAGCGTTTGTCGGGAATTGTAAATGAAACCTATCGGCGAGGTGAGTGAGATGAGTGAGCACAATAATCTGATGCAGCAGCGTAAAGCACAGGCTCTGCCTCGTGGTACCGGCACCTTATGCGACTGGTACGTAGCGCGCGCAGAGAACGCGACCCTGTGGGATGGCGAAGGCAATAGCTGGATCGATTTCGCCGGCGGAATTGCGGTACTGAACACGGGTCATCGCCATCCGCGCATTGAACAGGCAGTCGCCGGTCAGTTAACAAAATTTACCCATACCGCTTTTCAGGTGACGCCGTACGAAAGTTATGTGGCGCTGGCCGAACGCATTAACCAGCGGGTGCCGGTTGCGGGTCAGGCTAAAACCGCCTTCTTTACCACTGGCGCGGAAGCGGTCGAAAATGCGGTGAAAATTGCCCGCGCCGCTACGCGACGCCACGGCGTGATCGCCTTTGGCAATGCCTTTCATGGCCGCACCCTGCTGACCATGGCCATGACCGGCAAAGTCGCCCCCTATAAACGCGATTTCGGCCCTATGCCGGCTTCGGTGTTCCATGCTCGCTATCCCAGCGCGGTACAGGGCGTCAGCACGGAGGCGGCGCTGGCCAGCCTTGAGGCTATTTTTACGCAGGACATCGCTCCGCAAGACGTTGCCGCGATTGTGCTGGAGCCGGTACAGGGCGAAGGCGGTTTCCACCAGGCTCCGGTGGAGTTTATGGTCAGGCTGCGAGAGCTGGCGGATAGCTATGGCATTTTGCTTATCGCCGACGAGGTGCAAAGCGGTTTTGCCCGCACCGGAAAACTGTTCGCCATGGAGCACTACCCGGTGCAGGTGGATCTGATCACCATGGCGAAAAGCCTGGCAGGCGGAATGCCGCTCTCCGCCGTATCCGGACGCGCCGAGGTCATGGACGCGCCGGGACCGGGCGGCCTGGGCGGCACCTACGCAGGCAATCCGCTGGCAATTGCGGCGGCGCACGCCGTGCTTGATGTGATCGAAGAGGAAGGCCTCTGCGCACGGGCGGGCGAGCTGGGCGCCAGACTTGACGCCTTCCTACAGGCGTTACGCCCCCGTTGCCGCGCCATCAGCGACATTCGCGCATTAGGATCGATGGTCGCCGTTGAGTTCACCGATCCTGCCATCGCGCAGGCGATACAGAAAAAGGCGATGGAAAACGGACTGCTGTTGCTGACCTGCGGCGCAAAAGGCAACGTTATTCGTTTTCTCTATCCGCTGACCATCCCTGACCGGCAGTTCCGCCAGGCGCTGGACATCTTAACCTCGTCCATGAGCGATTACGCCACAGACGCCGAACACCACGCCGTTACGGCCTGATCCTTGCTGGCTCGCTGCGCTGAGCCGCTTCCCCTGCCTGCCCCGGACACAAAAGTCCGGGGACTGTTCTGGAGATGTTCTGATGACGAGTATGCAGACTGAGAACAACACTGCGCTGGCACAAAACCTCAAATCGCGCCATGTGCGTATGCTGTCTATTGCGGGCGTGATTGGCGCTGGCCTGTTTGTCGGCTCCGGCCATGCGATTGCTGAAGCCGGCCCGGCGGTACTTATCGCCTACGCCGCCGCTGGCGCGCTGGTGGTGTTGATTATGCGAATGCTGGCTGAAATGGCGGTCGCTCTGCCTGATTCCGGCTCTTTTTCTACCTATGCCGACAAGGCGCTGGGACGCTGGGCCGGATTCACTATCGGCTGGCTCTACTGGTGGTTTTGGGTGCTGGTTATTCCGCTGGAAGCGAATGCCGCGGGCACCATCCTGCACGCCTGGTTTCCGCAGGTCGCCATCTGGCAGTTCACGCTTGCCATTACGCTTATTTTAACCGCCACCAATCTGCTCAGCGTCAAGAACTATGGCGAATTTGAATTTTGGTTTGCGCTGCTCAAGGTCGCCGCCATTGTCGCGTTTTTATGCGCGGCCGCCGTGGCTATGTCTGGCTATATGCCCAACAGCGGCACCAGCGGACTAAAGCATCTCTATGACACCCAGGGCTTTATGCCAAACGGCATCGGTAAAGTGATGGCCGCGATTTTGACCACCATGTTTTCCTTTATGGGCACTGAGATTATTACCATCGCGGCGGCAGAATCGAAGAACCCTGGCCGGCAAATTACGAAGGCGACTAATTCGGTTATCTGGCGTATCGCGCTTTTCTATCTGCTGTCGATCTTCTTCGTGGTTGCGCTGGTGCCGTGGAACTCGCCGGGGCTGGTTGAGCAGGGTTCCTATCAGACCGTGCTTCAGGCAATGCATATTCCCCATGCCAAACTGATCGTGGATGTCGTGGTGCTGGTCGCCGTGTGCAGCTGTCTTAACTCAGCCCTCTACACCTCTTCACGCATGCTCTACTCTCTGTCGCGTCGTAAAGATGCGCCAGCGGCGGCCTCTCGCACCAGCCGCAGCGGCACGCCCTGGGTTGCGGTGCTGCTCTCCACTGCCGCCGCTTTTGTCGCGGTCGTGGCTAACTATCTGGCGCCCAGCGTGGTATTCGAGTTTCTGCTGGCGACCTCTGGCGCTATCGCGCTGCTGGTGTATCTGGTGATTGCCGTTTCCCATCTGGTCTTGCGCCAGAGACGCGAAAAAGCAGGCGAAACCCTGAGTTACCGCATGTGGCTCTTTCCCGGTCTGACCTGGGTAACTATTCTGTTTATCGCTACCGTCCTGCTTTGTATGTTGTTTAATGCGCAACATCAGACCGAGCTGCTGGCGACCGCTGGACTGACGCTGGTGATTATCGTCGCCAGTCTGGTAATGCCGCGCAAAGCGCGCCAGCGAGAGAAAACGCGCTTCTATGGCGTTCACTCTTCGGAAAATTCCTGACCTGGCGCATTCGGACATGCCGCATCCGGTTGTTATGCGGCATGCTCTTCGCCCCTGTTTGCAGGAAAATGCCTTTCCGACGCCTGTGACTCTCTTCACAGACAGCGACACCGCTGCGCAGGAGGTATTATCCGTTGTACCGCGCAGCGTTGTTATCCACTTTGTTTTAAGCCGGAAACGCGAGGCTTACTGGGCCTTTAACAGGCGCCGAGCTAAGAGATCATGACGGCCTGCCGCCCTGTCTGTAACGGTCTGCATTTCGCCACCACGCCCCTGCCGCTTAAGCTTCAATTAAGAATATTCCTATAACGTAAGGGTTGCCTGAGCCTGTTTCAGGCTTTTCCGGAGCGTTTACAATGCAAAATAAGATCACAGAGTCTCACTCCCTGAGTAAAGTCCCTGCCGTTACCCTGGCCTTCTGGTTAACTAAAATCGCTGCAACTACGCTGGGTGAAACCGGCGGCGATGCGGTCACTATGTCGATGAATCTGGGTTACCTTACCGGTACACTGATTTTCTCCATCATCTTTCTGGTCGCTGTAGTGGTGCAGATCAAGCGCCACAGTTTTAATAAGTGGATCTACTGGTTTACCGTCGTTGCCACCACAACCGTCGGCACGACGCTGGCGGACTTTGCCGATCGCTCTCTGGGCATAGGCTATCTGGGCGGCACGCTGTTGCTGAGTACGTTACTGGTGCTTTCGCTGTTTATCTGGCGCGTAACCTGCGGCACCGTCGCCGTTAATTCAGTAAATAACGGCGTCACGGAGATCTTTTACTGGGTCACTATTATGTTTTCACAAACGCTGGGTACGGCGCTGGGTGACTGGACCGCAGACAGCGAAGGACTCGGCTATGACGGCGGTATTCTGCTGTTTGTCGGGGCGCTGGCCCTTATCTGGGCCGCCAGCCGCTTTACCGCGCTGTCACGTACTGCGCTGTTCTGGGCCGCGTTTATCCTGACGCGTCCGCTGGGCGCCGTGGTCGGCGACTTTCTGGATAAACCCATCGCATCCGGTGGACTTGCGCTGAGCCGCTATAGCGCCTCCCTGACGCTTGCGCTGATTATTATTGGCTTTCTGTGGGTAGTGCCACAGCGCCCGGCGATAAAAACCGCGCCCGCCAGTTAACATCCCCCCTGCACGCGGCAAATCCACAGACGCCGCTTTTATCCAGACCCCCTTCAGGCCGCCAGCAATGGCGGCTTTTTATAGCCGGTCACGCGACTAAAGATTGCAGCCAGACCCTTTTCCGGCTGAAGTGACGCAAAGCGATTATGCTCTGAGGCAACAAAAGCCGGCTGATAAAACTCGCCGTAGCCTAAATACTCTGATGAGAAGGCAACGGAGAAAGCCATTATTGTTGACTGGTTTTACGCCTTCCCTGATTCTGCTCTGCCGCCGCAGGCCTGGCTTCCTCTGGCTTGCAGGCAATCTGTTTATCAGAATACAAGCAACGACAATGCAAAGGCGCTTTTCAACCTACAGGCTCGTTCCAAACCCCGCCGCCCTCCCAGTCGTGTTATGGTTAAACCTCTTCCACAACATGAGGATAGCGCTGTGATTGTCAGAACATGGCACGGCTGTGTACCGACCAGGCATGGTGAAGGTTTTGCACGCCATTTACAGAAAACCGGTGTTGAACATGCAGAGGCGACGTCGGATAGTCTGGGCGCTTATGTGCGCAGAGAGACGCAGGGAGAATGGGAGCATTTCTTTCTGGCGACATACTGGCGAGATCTGGAGGCAGTGAAAGCATTCGCAGGCGAACAGTACCAGATGGCGGTCACCTATCCGGACGATGAGCAGTTTGAACTGCTATCGGATCCTTACGTTTTTCAGCACAACGTTGAGACAGTCTCACCTTTGTAATCATTCACTGGCCGCTGTCGTGAGGCGGCCTTTTCGCTGCCGGGGCTGTCAGTTATCTTTACCGCCCTTTACCCCCTTCCCGCGTTGTCGCTAACCCCATGTTTAGCGTGTCAAGCCGTTAATTTCTTCTGGTTATTTTTAAGTGCCGCTTGATTTCCCTGGTGTCAGACTCAGTTATTTAGCTGGATAAGGCCAGGCGTGATCAAGGCCCATTGATGAGAGGATGCCGGTGACAGCCAGCCAGGCGATCACCAGCGCGACAACAACAATTGCAGTCATTTCAACAGATTTAATCAGATGATGCTTAGTCATAAATAACCCTCCTTTGAGCAGGTGTTTAACGACACCTTTCTCAAAATACGATGTTACCGGTAAAGTGCAAGCCTGAATTACACAATGAAACATAAAGCAGGGCTTATTGATTATTCGCGGTGCGAATCATCAACGCAGTTTATTTGAGGATGTTATGCACTTTCTGCATCAGCACGCTAACTGCGCCTGATACGGCTCTGGCTTGATTAGGCATTATTAGCGGCAGGCTGCACGCCTGGCGAAAGGGAATGACTTGATAACGAGCGGGATAAACTGCGTCTTACTGCTGCCCCACTTCTCCTGCTGGCCTGAAGAAAAGGCGCGAAGGATGACTTTATCCTGATGGCGCAGACGAATCAGTGCGCGCCTGTCGCTGGGTACGCGGTGACAGCCAGGCTTAAAACGGATCGGGGAAGGCGCTCATCGTGAAGTAATGTCTCTGACTGGCGCTTTTCAGACGCACGGCCTGATGATGCAGCAGGTGTCCGTTGGCTGAGAAGCGCTTACGCGCATGGGTTATGACAGAAGAGTCGCAGACCGTTCCCTGCCTCCGTGAAGCCTCACGCTGGAGATCCGCTCTGTAACGGAAATGGATGTGGCAAAAATCTTGCTCTGAAGCATTATGGTTTTGACACTGTTGAGCACGCCGCTCCACGCAGAAAACCGGGCCGCTGGGCATTAAAATATAAGCATTGCTTATCTGCACAGCAACTAAATCACTCCGGATGTTTCAGGCCTTTTAGCCTCAGACAGGCTTTGTCGACACAATATCATTCCCGCCGTAAATGAAATAATCACTGACACCAGCATGAAAAAATAAACAGGCCTGGTGGAATCCCCTGAGAAATAGATAATCATCCCAATAACAGGCAGCACCGACTGATTGAATAATACGATGAGTGAGGATGCGCCAGCAAAGTTTGATGGGTTAATTGTTTCAATACGGATCATCCTGCATATATTCCCGGTAAAAACCTTGCCTGTAATGGAGAGCGCATAGCCTCCAACGAAAACCGGAAACAGTGAAGGATAAGCCAGCATAAGTAGTGAACTTACCGTGATGGTGATAACGGCAAAAAATAGCATGGTTTTACGGGACATCAGCGCATTTAGCGAGCCGTACAGATAGGTACCCGCCACGCCGCAGACGCCTGCGGCCACATCGATCAGGCCAAAATACTTGATGTGCAGCCCCATAACCCGGTCAATCAGCGCCGTGCCGCTCGATTCAACCAGCCCATCAAACATATTATTTCCGGCGGCAAGAGAGATACACAACAACAGCACCGGCGACAGAAAAATAATTTTAAAATTCTGTTTAAAGCCGCCCTCTGTATGCGAACTGCTTGCTGGCGCATCTGATGTTGAAAGCCGGGTATCGCGTAGCTCTTTTTTCTTAAGGATAAAGAACAGCGCATTAGCCGCATATAAGATACAGGGAACAACCAGCAGCAACCGGTAGCCATAATCAATCAACGCTATACCAATCAGCGGCCCTGCCACCATACCAAAAAAATCCATGCGCGATATCAGATTGGCGTGATGCTCTTTGGTTCTGCTGAGTGTCGAAACGAGCTTTTCAAACGAAATGACGGTCTGAGAGTTGCCGATAGAAATGATACTGCCGACGATGCCAAAGGCGACGGCCACGCTTAAACCGGATGAAAAACTGCCGAAAGCGAGAAAAAGGCACCCTGCTGATTTTATTAAGTCTGAAGAAACAGATATCGGTCGGACGCCAAGCCGGTCAATGTATTTTCCTGTAAAAGGAATAATCAGTATCCTTGGCAACCACCACAGCGCATAGGAAAGACCTGAATATTCAATGCTGCCGGTGAGCTGGTAAACCAGTACCGGCGTAAGAAAAACCATCAGTCCGTCCGCCGTCATCACGCAGAACAGCATAAAAAAAAACAGGGCGCTCATCGCTGATTTCAAACCTTTTCTTTTAGCAGGACTTTAACATGTTTACCCGAACGCTCATCAAATACAACCACGGATTTAGGCGTATTATGCGTCGGGGTCTCTCTGACCAGCTCCTGCTGCCTTGCCACCAGAAAAGCATAGTAATCGGTATCGGCTTCCCTGCTGTTTATCCGGTAGCTCAGATAGTTCCGGTTCTTTATGGGCCAGTCTATAACGTCATGACCGGGTATGTATTCTTTCTCATCGCTAAGATAAATAACCGGTCTGTTAACCGTAATCACCCCAGCCATGTTTATCAACGCGTGCGCGACACCGCAGGGAATGATCAATTCGACATTGGGATAAGGGGTAAAGGTGATCTCTTCTTCGATAAACTGCGTATCAGAGCCTTCCCGCATATCAACCAGCTTTAGCGTTATGCTGTGATCGGTTTTTCCCAGAAAAGTCAGGTGATCTTCCTGACCCAGGTGTAAGCCGTAAGAATCAAAGTCGTAATGCTCGTTGCCATGCTCGACAATATACATCGGCGACTTTCTGGTCAGCGGAACAATGCAGCTGTGCTTGCCCGTTTTGACTGAGGGAATTTCCCGAAACGCAACGCCCGTGATAGCGGATTCAGGCAGCGCCAGCGCCTCTTCGTCTGCCAGTTTTTCCCTGATCCTCAGGTTGACCTTACTGCCGTCTTCCAGCGTGAACTCTCTGGTTTCTGAGTGCTGGAATTTATGTTTTTTCAGATTGTCATGCTGAAATTCTCCAATGCGATGATAAACAATATCCGCAGCCTCCTCCGTCATAGGGCGATAACCCGGTACATCGTCGGGTGAAATATCTTCCGGGATATTAATGACGTCATTGCCCGGAGACCAGTTAAGATCGGCCCGTGATAAGGTATCAATATCTGGCAGAAAAAGCGTATAAGAGTTAAGGGTGAAAATATTTTCCAGATTATGGAACGTGTGCGCCACGCCAGGAGGAATGATCAAGGTTTTGGCCGACGACGGCGTTATTTCAAACTCAAGGTATTTTCGGAACGTCGGTGAGCTGGCGCGGCAGTCAATAAATTTAGCGAGGATAACCTGCTCTTCGTTGCCAAGAAAAGTGAGCGTGTCCTGTTGGCCCAGGTGAATACCGTACTGCCCATATTTAAATTCATGCTCGCCGTGGTAGACGATATTAACCGGATGGGTGGTAACAAAAGGTACAACGTATGAATCTGATTTTCCGTTATTGACTCTCCAGCGCGATACCCAGCGCAGCCCGTCAATAGTGATTTCTTTATTCAGCTGCTCGATTACATCGCTCATAAATATGGCCTCATAAAAAAGGCAGCCGCAAAGGCTGCCTTATATCGTCAGAGATTGACCACTTCGATGTCATATCCGGCGCTTTTTGCGCTTTTCATCAGCTCGCTGAGACTACTGGTATTTAGCTGCGAATATTTATCATCCGCTGGCGCATTTTTGATGCCTGCCAGATAAGCAAGCTTATCAAAAGCGGCCGTAGCGGCAGATTTAGTTTGTAATACCATTTCTGTGAAGGCGTTACCCTCCACATTATTTTCATTAGCAGGCTTAGGAGATTTGTACAGACGTGCAACTTCGTTAATTTTGCTCATAAAAACTCCCTACTTTCAGTTGAAGGTATTATGAAAATTAGAACGAACTTGTGAGTGAAAGGCCGTTTGTTGACGTTTCAATTTACATTTATCATTAGCGAAACTTAACTGTCAAGAAGATTTATCATCCCCGTAACGAACAAATTTAATTAAGTATTTTAAACTTTCTACAGACTCAGTGACCTGGTGCGATAGCCTGTGGCAAAAGCGCGGCTGCCGATCTCCTGTAAAGCGCCGGCAGTCCTGAGACTTATCGCTGTGCTGAAAGGGTGTTTACGCATTCAGGCGCGGTCTGGCTGACAATGCGCTTTGCCCAGCGCGGGCACTGTAAAAGCGCAGCGGGATAGCCACCGACAGGCAGCCTAATCGGTTTTGTGGGGGCAGTCACTCTGCCTCAGCGGTAGCGCACTGAGTCAGGCAATGCTGGTAGCGTATGTTCCGCGCCAGCCATATGGCAGGGCTGGCGCGGATGGGCGCTCATCTCTCTGCTCCCGCTGAAAGCAACGCGTCATGCGGGTAGCTGAAATCAGTGGCATCGCTATTCCTTCAGGCTATCCGCGCTGTATGCCACGCTTTTCATGGCCCGCAGCGCATCCAGCCGCATACTGAGCGCCTTTTCGATATTGTCCCAGGCCGTACTGCCCAGCGGTAATCGCAGCGGCGTACTGTCAGCATCAGCGGCAGCGATCATCGCCGTGACGCATTTTTGCGCATCGCCTTTAATCGTAAACTCACCGTTCGCCAGCGCTTTCCGTACCTCCCCGGCTGCCGTATCACGGTAAACTGGCAGGGCATCGGCAATATCCAGCCCCGCGCCAAAATTCGTTGCCGTCGGACCCGGTTCGACTAACAAAAAATCAATGCCAAACGCGGCCACTTCCTGTCGAACCGATTCGACAAACCCCTCTATGCCCCACTTGGTGGCGTGGTAGAGACTGAAGTTGGGATAAGCAATCTGCCCTCCTTCCGAGGAAACCTGCACAATACGGCCGCCGCCCTGCTGCCGCATCAGCGGGATCACTGCGCGGATCAGCTGAATCGAACCGGTGAGATTAGTCGCGATCTGCCGTTCAATTTGCCTGTCGCTCAGCTCTTCCGCTGCGCCAGACAGACCATAAGCGGCGTTACTTACCACGACATCAAACCGCCCCGCCTGCTCGAACGCCGCCTCGACAGCGGGCTTAATCGTGCCTGTGTGGCTAAGATCAAGCACCATTACCTGTAAACTCTCGCCGTATTGCGCACGCATATCCTCTAATGCGGCTTCACGCCGGACGCTGGCGACGACCCGATCGCCGCGGGCCAGCAGGTTTTCACACATCAGGCGGCCCAGACCGCTGGATGCGCCGGTAATTAGCCAGGTTTTCATTTCCGTTCTCTCCGATTAGTGAACTGTCTTTCATCATAGAGCGAATGATTGATGGCATAATCTCCCCAAACCGGCATGAGATGGTGGGAAATACTGAACAATGAAACGCCCGTCCTGGAATGAATTACTGGCGGTGAAAACGGTCGCTGACCAGCGCAGTTTTCGTCGCGCCGCCGATGTGCTCGGACTTAAACGTTCAACCCTCAGTCACACCATCAAAGCGCTGGAAACGACGCTCGGCGTGCGACTTTTTCATCGAACGACGCGAAGCGTGGCGTTGACGGAAACCGGTGAAAGGCTGATTAAGCGCATGCTCCCGCTGCTCGCTCAGATGGACGACGTGCTGAATGACGTGACCGACAGCGACCATCAACCCTATGGAACGCTGCGCATCAGCGCCAGTGATGCCGCTATCAGCCTTCTGCTGGAAAGAATATTACCGACCTTCACCCAACAATATCCGGGGATTGAAATTGATTTAGTGGCGCAAGGTCAGCTGGTTGATATTGTCGAGCAAGGCTTCGATGCCGGCATACGGCTGTCTGAAGATGTGCCTAAAGATATGGTGGCTATTTCTCTGAGCGGACCGCTACGCTTTGTTACGGTGGCATCGCCTGATTACCTGGCATCGCGGCCGCCCGTTACGCATCCACAGGATTTGATGCAGCACCTCTGCTTACGCCACCGTCTGCCAGGCGGCAAACGCTACCACTGGGAATATCAGCAGGGTGAACGGCAACTGGCGCTGGATGTGCCCGGCAGTCTGACGCTCGACAGCGGCGCGCTGATGGCAGAAGCTGCAGCCGCCGGATTAGGTGTGGCTTATGTGCCGGAGCGCTATGCGCAACACGGGCTGAATACGCAACGCCTGGTGACCATGCTGGACGACTGGACCATCGCCTCGCAGGGTATCGCGCTCTATTTTTCGCAAAATCGTCATATGCCCTTCGCGTTACGGTTGTTTGTCGACACCATCAAGGCGACACTGCGCGTCTGAAGTGAATGAGTTAACTGAGCCAATGGATATACGTGATGCTGACTGGCATTAGAATGCGTAATGCCTTGCCTGCCAGTATCCGCTTTGTGTCAAAAGCAAACGTGAAAACCTGATGAGGTGAACTGTGCCTCTTTCTCTGCCTGCCTGCCTGCTTAAGCGTTCGGATATTGCTTTCCAAAATGGCATAGCTAAATATTTTTTTGATTTATTGCATGAAAGCGACAGACTATGACTCCTGCCGATAAACGACGCCCTCAGTTAGCTTTTCCTGTGACAATTTTACTGGCTAATAACGGAAATACCATTAGCCCAGCGCGCTGGCTTGTAAGACTATAATTTCAGCAAAAATTAACGACTTAAAAGATAAGATTTTAATATCTCTCCTGCGGAAAGAATATGACTGACGGTATTTTCACGAGCCGCTGCTGGATTGTTATGCTGGCAGGCTATTAATATTTGCTCGTGTTCATCCTGAAATTTAAGCGTATCCGACAACAGGCGGCGCTGGAAAAGCTCGTATCGCTCAATTTGCTCACGTAACCCATTAATCATCTCCAGCAGACGATGATTTTTACACCTGCGATATAACAACTCATGAAACTCCCGGTTATAAAGCCCCTGCTGCGTGGGTTCAGATGCGCTCCCCAGCAGACGATGAACAAGTTCTGCCCGTGCCATTGTTTCAGTATCCATGTAATTCATGCTCTGAAATATAGCCTCACCTTCCAGTAAAGCCCGGAGTTGATAAATTTCGTCTATATCGGATGCATCAAGCGTTTTAACGACCGCTCCCCGATTTCTGTAAACCTTGACTAGTCCCTCCTGCTCAAGTTGCCGTATAGCTTCTCTCATGGGGATGCGGCTAACAGAAAACTGGCTTGCAAGGTCTCTTTCAATGAGCCGATCGCCATCTTTTAAAGAGCCACTGTTGATTAAATTTTTCAGCTGCCGGGCAAGCAGGTTTGCGGTGGTAATGGGCGTGACGCTCATATAATACTTTCTACACTGTATAAAATGGTATACCATTATGCCATCTACGCTACTTCTGTGACAAGTTTGAAAAAAGCTCCATTATTCAACTTATAACTTGTGGCCGGGGCTATACGCGTAATGAATGGCTATCGTAGACAATGTGAAAAAAAGAGGCAGAAGAATGGAGCACCTTTACAAATCACACATATCCTGGACAGGAAATCTGGGTACTGGCACGTCCGGTTATAAGGCATACAAACGCACATGGGACATTGCCATTGAGGGAAAAGAACCTGTTCACTGTTCAAATGATCCCTTATTGGGTGGCGATTCTGGCAAAATGAACCCGGAAGATCTTCTTATCTCCTCTCTGTCTGCCTGCCATATGCTGTGGTATTTACATCTGGCTTCTGATGCTGGCATTACAGTAACAGGCTATGAAGACACGCCCGTGGCGACGGGAGAAATCCTGAAAGGGGGAGCCGGCCGTTTTATTTCCGCCATCCTGAGGCCCAAAATTACGGTGATAGCGGGCACAGATTTACATGCTGCAACTGCTATTCATGATAAAATTCATGAGGTCTGCTTTATAGCAAGATCGGTTAATTTTCCTGTCAGCTATGAACCTGAATTTATTATTTGTAACAGACAATAAATTATCCCGCTTCGCCATTATATTAACGCCGGGCTGGGTGATTTCAGTGCCCTATTTTTGTGAACGACACCCATGCGAAATCTTCAGCCTGATGCGCAAGGTTTATAAACAGGCGCTCTGCCGTTGGTAAATGGCTTTATGCATTTGATACGCTCTCTGCGACAAAAGTGAAAGCTACGCTTAGTGTTTATCTCTGCGCCGCAAAAGTACCTGCAAATCTCTCTCTTCCTCTCCTGCGCCGGTTCCAGCGGAAGCGCCGCGATAAAACGTGCTGGCATTCGCCGCCGTAATCCGTACCATACGCGGCATACTTTTGCCTGCTGATTGCTATCGGCTGGCGCAACCCTTTTATAGCCAGCCAGACGGGGCATGAAAACGCGCAGCAGGTCGATGAGCCTGATGCGCCAGGATTGAAGCGATGAACGGCAGCCGGATTAAGATGCTCAACGCTGAGCTGACAAGCCGAAACCTGTTGCCCCTTAATATGCCCTTTTTTGGTTTTAGAGACACTGAACATGCAAGAAAATCAGACGGTTGATAAAAAAGAACAGTACAACCTCAACAAACTCCAGAAGCGTTTACGTCGCAACGTCGGCGAGGCCATCGCTGACTACAATATGATTGAAGAAGGCGACCGCATTATGGTCTGCCTGTCAGGCGGCAAAGACAGCTATACGCTGCTGGAGATCCTGCGCAATCTGCAACAGAGCGCGCCGGTGAAATTCTCGCTGGTGGCGGTTAATCTCGATCAGAAACAGCCGGGCTTTCCGCAGCATATTTTGCCGGAGTATCTGGAGTCGCTGGGCGTCGAGTACAAAATCGTCGAAGAGGACACCTACTCTATCGTCAAAGAGAAGATCCCGGAAGGCAAAACCACCTGCTCCCTCTGCTCGCGCCTGCGCCGCGGTATTCTCTACCGTACCGCCACCGAGCTGGGCTGCACCAAAATCGCGCTGGGTCATCACCGCGACGACATCCTGCAAACGCTGTTTCTCAACATGTTCTACGGCGGAAAAATGAAGGGAATGCCGCCGAAGCTGATGAGCGACGACGGCAAGCATATTGTAATTCGTCCATTGGCCTACTGCCGGGAAAAAGACATTATTCGCTTCTCTGAGGCGCGTAAATTCCCGATCATTCCCTGCAACCTCTGCGGTTCGCAGCCGAATCTTCAGCGCCAGGTGATTGCCGATATGCTGCGCGACTGGGATAAGCGCTATCCGGGACGCATCGAAACCATGTTCAGCGCCATGCAAAACGTTGTGCCTTCACATCTGGCGGACATCAACCTGTTTGATTTTAAAGGCATTCAGCACGGCGATGCCGTGGTAGACGGCGGCGATCTGGCTTTTGACCGCGAAACTCTGCCAGTGCAGCCTGCCGGCTGGCAGGAAGATGATGAGGATGCGGCTCCGGAGCGTCTTAACGTTCTCCAGCTGCCGTAACCAGCAGACAAAACAAAAAGGGCGCGCTGTTAAGTCAGCGCGCCCTTTTTTTATCGATGCGGCGGCGGATCGAGAATCGGCGGATAGCCGGGTTCCGGCTGCGGATCCGGTTGCGGATTGGGCGGCGGTTGCGGTATCGGATCGGGAATCGGGACAGGATCGGTAGGAATCGGGTCGCTGGCGATAATGGATGTCATGCCTTTCTCCTTTGCTGTCGTTGTTCCTTAAGCATAGGTATAACTCAGCGACACGGGCAAAAAAAAAGCCGGCGGATAAGGCCGGCATGTTGAATTAACTATGTGCTATGCAGTAATTCTAAAAAGGAAGTAAGACAATATGGAGCGCAACGCCCATCGCTTGACGTTGCATTCACCTGCGGGAACAGAGTTTGCCGCTGATGGCCTGGGTAGTTATTGACCTCGATCAGCTTTTTTCCTCTTTCTGCCGCAACGGCGGATTTTTTTGCCTCTTTCCTTAGCTAACCTTTTGATTAATAAATTGTTACAACCATTTCCGCCGTTTAAGCCACCAGGCCACGCCCAGAATTAACACCAGCAGCAGCAGGCAAAATACGCTGAAACCCAGATGCCAGTTCCCGCCGGGGATGCCGCCCAGGTTGACGCCAAACAGCCCGGTTAAAAAGGTCGTCGGCAGGAAAATCATCGCCAGCAGCGACATGGTGTAGGTCCGGCGATTCATCGCTTCCGCCATCAAAGACGCGACCTCGTCCGCCAGCACGGCCGTGCGCGCCACGCCTGCATCCAGATCGTCGAGTCCGCGCCCTAACCGATCGGACACCTCCTGCATACGACGACGATCGCTGTCGTCCATCCAGGGCAGTTTTTCGCTGGCGAGCCGCGAATAGACATCACGCTGCGGAGCCATGTAGCGACGCATCACAATCAGCTGCTTACGCAGCAGCGCCAGCTGTCCGCGAGCGGGGATGCGCTGGTCCAGCAGCGCGTCCTCCAGCTCAATGATTTTATCGTGCAGCTCTTCGATAAACTCGCTGGCGTGATCGGTCAGCGCATCGCAAATATCCACCAGCCAGCTGCCGCCATCTTCCGGCCCGTTACCGTTTTGCAGATCGGTGAGCACGGCATCGACCGCATAGACTTTGCGACGGCGGGTCGACACAATCAGCTTGTCATTAATAAACACCCGCATCGCCACCAGCTGTTCAGGCCGCGAGTCGGCGTTGTGGTTGACGCTGCGCAGCACGATCATAAAACCGTCGCCGAGCCGGCTGACGCGCGGACGCATACTGTCCCCCGCCAGCGCATCGCGCACCGTATCAGGGATCAGCGGCGTGGATTGCAGCCAGTCGGCGCTCTCACGATGGGTATAGTTAAGATGCAGCCAGCAGGGACGCTCGCAGTGGAGCACATCTTTATCTTCGATAGGAATTAAGCCGCCCTTGCCATCCAGCTGGCAGGCGATAATCGCGTCGGAAACCTGCAACGCTTTACCTTCAATGACGTTCACTGACTCGCCTCTTTACTAAAATCAATACGATACAGTCTAGCGCGGCGTGGTCCAGTTGCAATCGTCAGGCTGTGAGCAAAGGTGTCTGTCAGCGGCCCGCGACGCAGGCCGCCTCAGGGTTAATGTTTTTCGATCCACAGCTCGCGGCTGTAGGCGACATCTTCCGGGTTTTGAACAGGGTAGCCTTTTACCCACGGCTTGATCAGGCGACCGTTGGTGTACTGATAGATGGGCGCGATCGGTGCCTGCTCAGCGAGGATCTGCTCCGCTTTCAGGTAGTCGTTGTTGCGCGCTTCTGGCTGAATCTCTTTGCTGGCTCTGGCGAGAACCGCGTCGTAATCGGCATTGCTGAAGCGGGAAATATTGCTGCTGTTGCCGCTGGTCAGCAGGCTGAGAAAGGTTGAAGCCTCATTGTAGTCGCCGATCCAGGAGGCGCGGATAACGTCAAAGTTGCCGCTGTTGCGGCTGTCGATGTAGGTCTTCCACTCCTGATTCTGCAAGGTAACGTCGACGCCGAGCGTTTTCTTCCACATTGACGCCACGGCAATAGCGATCTTTTGATGGCTCTCCGAGGTGTTATAAAGCAGCGTCAGGTGCAGCGGTCGGTCCGGCCCGTAACCCGCCGCGGTCAGCAGCGCTTTCGCCTGAGCGTTAAGCTCCTGCTGGCCGTGCTGCTCAATATAGGGATTCCCGGCCTTAAAGCCCGCCGTCACGTCGGGTGTAAAGCGCCAGGCCGGTTTCTCGCCGGTACCCAGCACTTTTTCCGCGATAATGCGGCGATCGATGCTCCACGACAGCGCTTTGCGCACCCGCGCATCCGCCGTCGCGCCTTTCTGGGTATTAAAGGCGTAGTAGTAGGTCCCCAGCTGATCGGGCGTATACACCTCGCCCGGCAGCGTCTTTTTCAGCTGCGCATACATGTTTTTCGGGAAGGATTCAGTGATGTCAATGTCGCCTGCGCGGTAGCGTTTCGTGGCGCTGGACTCTTCATTGATCGGAATAAAGGTGACTTTGGTCAGAACGGAATGGGCGTCATCCCAGTAGTGCGGATTGCGCGTCAGCACGATCTTTTCGTTCACTACGCGCGACTGAAGCTGATAGGCGCCATTTCCCACCAGCTTGCCCGGCGCGGTCCAGCCGCTGCCCTCTTGCGCAATCACCTGCTGCGGCACCGGGAAGAGCGCCACGTTGGCGACAAGCGCAGGAAACCAGGGCACCGGGCGGTCGAGCGTCACTTTCAGATGTTGGGCATCAATGGCGCTGACGCCCAGGGTATTTGCCGCCATTTCGCCTTTAGTTATAGCGGTGGCGTTGCTGATTCCAGCCAGCCCGGCAAACCAGGCGAAGGTAGAGCTGTTCCTGGGGTCCACCAGACGCTGCCAGCTAAAAACAAAGTCCTGCGCCGTGACCGGTTCGCCGTTCGACCATTTTGCATTGCTGCGCAGCGTAAAGATCCAGGTTTTATTGTCGCTACTGCTCCAGCTTTCCGCCACGCCCGGCACGATGTTGCCTTTGGCATCCTGATTGGTCAGCCCTTCAAACAGATCGCGAATAACCTGAATTTCCGGCAAACCCACCGCTTTCAGCGGATCGAGCGAGGCAGGTTCATCCTTGATATGGCGGACAATCTCCTGCTGGCTCGCCAGCTGCGCGCCAGAGGGCACCTGCGCCGCCAGCGCGGACGTCGCGATACCTGCGAAGCCGAGCGCAATCAGCGTCGTGCAAAATGTCTTGTTCATTTTCACTCCCTTAGCCTGATGAAGTGCTGCGCAGCGCACTACCGGACGCAGCATGACCCCGGCACTGTAGCGCAAATGACTGAAGGATAAATAGCGATTTTCCGCGCGCGGCTTTTCCGCTACTTTGTCAGGCAGACAGCAACAGGAGAGAGCCTATGACGTCGTTACACCCGCGACCGCTGCGCGGAAAACTCGAAATCCCGTTTCAGCGCTATGGCGACAGCGTGCTGGGCGCACCGCTGCTGTGGTTTCCCGCGCCGGCCGCAGAGGCTGACAGCGGACTTATTCTGGCGGGCACCCATGGCGATGAAAATGCGGCGATCGCCACTCTCTCAGCCGCCATGCGCACCCTGCCGGATCGGCTGCGCCGCCATCATGTCGTGCTGGCGGTCAATCCTGACGGCTGTCAGCTTGGCCTGCGCGCCAATGCGAACGGCGTCGATCTTAACCGCAACTTTCCGGCGGCCAACTGGCAAAACGGCGACACGGTTTATCGCTGGAACAGCGTCGCCGACGCGCGCGACGTGGTGCTCTCGACCGGCGAACGTCCCGCCTCAGAGCCGGAAACCCAGGCGCTGTGCGAATTAATTCATCAGCTCAGGCCAGGCTGGGTGGTCTCCTGGCATGAGCCGCTGGCCTGCATCGACGATCCGCACAGCAGCGCGCTGGGCCACTGGCTGGCGCAGCAGACCGGGCTGCCGCTGGTGAGCAGCGTCGGCTATGCTACGCCCGGCTCGTTCGGCAGCTGGTGCGACGATCTGGGATTGCCCTGCGTCACCGCCGAAATGCCGGCGATTTCGGTCGATGAAGCCACAGAGCGCTATCTGGAAGCGATGATCAACCTGCTGCGCTGGCAGCGATAAGCAGCTTGCCGGCGCTGATGTGCACCGATGGCTCCACATCCACCGCCAGCCAGGTGGGTCCGTCGAGGTCGGCGAAACGCGCTTCGCCTGCCAGCGGCAGCGCGGCATGGATGGCGCGCGAGGTGCAGATCATACAGCCGAGCATAATATCGAACCCCAGAGTTCTGGCCTTTGCCGCCAGCGCCAGCGCTTCGGTCAGCCCGCCCGCCTTATCAAGCTTGATATTGATCATCTCATAGCGGCCTTGCAGCGCAGGCAGACTGTCGCGCGTATGGCAGCTCTCGTCAGCGCAGATCGGCAGCGGATGGATAAAGTTCGCCAGCGCCGCATCCTGACCGGCAGGCAGCGGCTGCTCCAGCATCGCCACGTCAAGATCGGCCAGTAGCTGACAGCGCGCCGCCAGCCCTTCCGCCTGCCAGGACTCATTGGCATCGACGATAAGCGTGGCCTGCGGCACCGCCGTGCGGATCGCCATCAGGCGCTCGGTAATAAAGGTATCGTCCAGCTTGATTTTCAGCAGCGTCGCGCCGTGTTGCCATAACGCCCTGGCGCTGCTCGCCATGGCTTCAGGCGTATCGATACTGACGGTCTGCGCCGTGGTAACCGCATCGGGTGGCGTCATGCCGTTTAGCGTCCAGAGGTCCTGCTCCTGCTGACGGCTCTCAAGATCCCACAGCGCGCTGTCAATGGCGTTACGCGCCGCGCCCGCAGGCAACGCCTGCTGCAAGGCCTCACGCGTCATTCCCTGCTGTAAGACGGGTAGCACCTGGGCGATTTGCGCCAGCACCGAGGCTTCCGTTTCGCCGTAGCGCGCATAGGGCGTCGCCTCGCCGGTGCCTTTGATGCCATCCTGTTCGATTTCGACGACTACGACCTTTGCTTCAGTGCGGCTGCCGCGAGCGATAACGAAAGGCGTGTGCAGCGGCCAGGATTCCGGATAGCTT
Organism: Candidatus Pantoea deserta; assembly: GCF_003813865.1. GTDB lineage: Bacteria > Pseudomonadota > Gammaproteobacteria > Enterobacterales > Enterobacteriaceae > Pantoea > Pantoea deserta. Next base: position 12,404 of record NZ_RMVG01000014.1, on the reverse strand, counting down.
TTTACCGTTCTCATACTCTCTCCGTGTTATGTCGAAAACTGCGCCTCGTCTTGAATAAACTCTGTTTTTTTCTCGTAAGTCTTTCACAGATATGTCATAACCCTGTTCTGAACGCTACACATCTGTAACCAGCCAGTTTTTGGCTTTTGAGGAATCGCTATGTCTCACACTGTTCACTTTCAGGGCAACCCGGTAGAGGTTGCAGGTCACTTCCCACAGGCCGGCGAGCAGGCTCAGCCCTTTACGCTGGTGGCGAAAAACCTTACTGACGTATCACTCACTGAGTATGCAGGAAAACGTAAGGTTCTGAATATTTTTCCCAGCATTGATACGGGCGTTTGCGCCGCTTCCGTGCGCCGCTTTAACCAGCTGGCGAGCGAACTGACCAATACCGTAGTGCTGTGCATCTCGGCCGATCTGCCGTTTGCCCAGTCGCGCTTCTGCGGCGCGGATAACCTGAATAACGTGGTCACGCTGTCAACGCTGCGCGGCGCAGCGTTCAAAAATGCCTATGGCGTGGAGATTGCCGCAGGCGCGCTGGCCGGTCTGACCGCGCGCGCGGTAGTGGTGCTGGACGAAAATGATAAGGTGCTGTACAGCCAGCTGGTGAATGAGATCACCACCGAACCGGATTACGATGCGGCGCTGGCGGTACTGAAGTAAAGATAACGACGGCGGCGCTTAGCCGCCGTTTTTCTCTTCCTGCTCGCCGCGCTTATGGCCTAAACCATATTCACGCAGTTTATTGGCGATAGCGGTGTGCGATACGCCGAGCCGTTTCGCCAGCTTGCGCGTGCTGGGATAGGAGAGATAGAGACGGGTCAGCACCGAGCGCTCAAAGCGGCTGGTGATCTCATCCAGCGTCCCTTCCATCGCCTCTTCCCCCAAGGTCGCGTCCAGCGCCTGCTCAGGCAAAATAATGTCCTGCGGACGGAGTTCGTGCCCTTCCAGCTGCGTGAGCGCGCGGTAGAGCGCGTTTTTAAGCTGACGCACGTTGCCCGGCCAGCTGTAACGGGTTAAAAAACCGTTTAGCTGCGATGACAGGCGCGGGCGCGGAATGCCCTGCTCATCGGCAAAGCGCGCCACAAACATTTCGGTAAGCGGCAAAATATCCTGCGGACGTTCGCGCAGAGGGGGCAGATGCAGGGTCAAAACGTTCAGTCGATAGAACAGATCCTCGCGAAACTCGCCGCGCTGCACCAGTTCAATCAGGTTTTTCTGCGTGGCGCAGATAACGCGCACGTCTACATGCACCTCATGCTCTTCGCCGACGCGACGAAAGGTGCCGTCGTTGAGAAAGCGCAGCAGTTTGGTCTGCATACGCGGCGACATTTCGCCAATCTCATCCAGCAGCACCGAGCCGCCGTTGGCCTGCTCGAAAAAGCCCTTTTTTCCCTCCAGCGCGTTGGGATAGGCGCCTGCCGCGTGGCCAAAAAGCTCACTTTCCGCCACATCGTCCGGCAGCGAAGCGCAGTTAAGCGCCAGAAAGGGTTTGTTGCCGCGCGCGCTGCGCAGATGACAGGCGCGCGCCAGCATATCTTTGCCGGTGCCGGTATCGCCGACGATTAGCAGCGGCGCATCGTGCATCGCCAGCTTGCGCGCCTGATCGATAACCTGACGCATCTTCGGCGTTACCGCAATGATATGTTCAAACTCAGACTCATCGGTGACGATCAGGTTTTGCAGCTGGCGTCCCATGCGCGCGGTCGATTTCAGCATCACCATTGCGCCGACCGGCTGATCGCCCGCGCCTTCGTCTGCGGTCAGATAGACAGGACGCACCTCCATCAAAAAATCACGCCCGTCAATGACCACCTGCTGCGCCTGCGCCTCGACGCGATCGCTCTCCAGCCAGCGCTGAAAATTGAACCCGTTAATCAGATTGCCCGCGCTGTAGTTGCGAATTTTCTGTTCGTCGAGGTCGAACAGGTTCTGCGCCGCCGGGTTCGCCAGCTCTACTTTGCTTTTAAGATCGATGGAAAAAACCGGCTCCGGCATCGCCACCAGCAGCGCGCTCAGGGCGCGGTGCTCGCGCTCCGAGGGCATATAGGCAACGGTGCGCACGTCGGTCACGCCCGGCGTGCGGCGAATTTCCGCCATCAGGCTGCTGAACTGATCAAATTCAAGCGCAGAGAAGTTGAGGTAGATACGGCCCAGAGCCGCGATTTCAATGCCGCGTAAATCAATGTTACGGGCAACTAACAGATCGAGCAGCTCGCGCGCCAGACCAATACGGTCCTGGCAGAAGACTTCAAGACGCATTGCGATGGCCTTAGTCAGGTGAAGAATCTGGAGATAATACGCTAACTTGCGGCGGGTCTGAAGGGGGTGTGGAAGCTAAAGTTGACAGGGGTGTTCAGCAAACGGTGCGCGTTGCGCTGGCAACTGCGCACCGGTATAGCGCCATTTAGCGCGTTTTTGGGCCGCTGCCTGTTGGCAGCGTCTCTTTCAGCCGGGTAATGAGATCGCGACGAAAGTCTCCCAGCCGCGGCTTATCCTCCTCCAGCCAGGGCAGCGGACGACACAGCTCCATGGCTTTGATGCCCAGCCGGGCAGTAAGCAAACCCGCGCCGATACCCTGTGCGGCGCGGGCGGAGAGCCGTGCGGCAATATCCTGCGACATCCAGTCCATGCCCACCTCGCGCACCAGCTCTGACGCCCCGGCAAAGGCGATGTTCAGCAAGACCAGGCGAAACAGCCGCAGACGGCTGAAGTAGCCCAGCTCAATGCCATAGATAGCCGCGATGCGGTTAACCAGTCGTAAATTGCGCCAGGCGATAAACGCCATATCCACCAGCGCCAGCGGACTCACGGCAATCATCAGCGTTGACTCTGCCGCATGACGACCGATTTCACGCCGCGCCTGGCGATCCTGCACGGGCTGCACCAGTTGCGCATAGAGCCTGACGGTTTCGCCATCGTTCTGACTCTCATGCAGCGCGGCGTGCCAGCGCTGCAAGGCGGGGTGCGCCTGATCGAGTCCGGCCTGCTGCGCCAGTTTTTCACAAAAGGCGCGCCCTCTGCCGACGCTGTGGCTGTGCAGCAGCTCGCGCCCCGTCTCGCGCGTTTCAGCACGCGCGCGCAGCTTGTAAAGGCGACGCCATTCGCTGGTCAGCGCGCCCACGCCTGCGATAACGATCAGGCCGCCCGCCGCGCCGCTGCCGAGCGCGAACCAGTCGCGCGCCAGCCAGGCGTCATAAGCCCACTGCACGCTCTGGGCGGCAACGCTTGCGGCAAACAGCGCCGCGCCCGCCCCCACCAGCCTGCGCCACAGGCTGCGCCTGGGCCGCAGCGCCTGTTCTACCGCGCGTTCGCCCGCGCCCTCTTCCACCACGTCATCCGCGTCGTTATCCACGGCGAGAAACGCCTGCTGCGCGTCGGCATCAAACGCCTGCGCCGGACGCAGCAGCGGCTCGCGCGACGCCTCCAGCGGCCGGGCGAAATCAATACGCGGTTTCAGTTTGTCTTCGCTCATCGCAGCTTATCTCCTAATAAAAATTCCAGCGCAGCGTCCATGCGGATATGGGGCAGCGGACGATCGATGTCGAGCGGCTGCGGCCGGAACTGTTCAAACTGGAAGCCCTGCTGCTGCCAGAACGCATGGCCAGGCAGACGCGGCGGGACTTCGCCCGGATAGAAGGTCAGCGCTTCGCCGTCCGCCAGCCGCTCGCCGCGCAGCGCGGGGATCTTTTCGCCGCGGTGATCCACCAGGCCGCTCTGCGTCGCCTGTACTGACGCCAGCCCGATGCAGTCCATGCTGATGCCTTCAAACGCCGCGTTCTGCCAGGCATCCTGCACCAGCTGTTGCAGCAGCGACACCATATTGGCGTGCTGGTCCGCCGTAATATGGTCGGCTTTGGTGGCGGCAAACAGCAGCTTATCGATCACCGGCGCAAACAGGCGGCGAAACAGCGTACGCTGCCCGTAGTGAAAGCTCTGCATTAGCTGGGTCAGCGCCAGACGCATATCGTTAAACGCCTGCGGGCCGCTGTTCAGCGGTTGCAGACAATCCACCAGCACAATCTGGCGATCGAAGCGCAAAAAGTGGTTGCGGTAAAAATCTTTCACCACATGCTGACAATAGTAGCGAAAACGCTGTTGCAGCATGGCGAAGTTGCTGCCTTTATCGGCCTGCGCCAGTTTGCTGCGCTGCGCCTCATCCACCAGCGGCCACGGGAAAAATTGCAGCGCCGGCGCGCCCGCCATCTCGCCGGGCAGAACAAAACGGCCAGGCTGAATAAAATGCAGCCCTTCTGCCTTACAGCGGTGCAGATACGCGGTCCAGGCGGCGGCAATGTCCGCCAGCCGGTTCTCATCAGCCGGCGCGAAGGGATCGAGCGAGGCGCACAGTTCGCGCCACGGCTGCGCCCACTGCGCGCGATCGCCCTGCAACAGCCCCAGCATCTGCCGTGACCAGTCGAGGTAGTCCTGCGCCAGCATCGGCAGATCGAGCAGCCACTCGCCGGGATAATCCACGATCTCCAGATAGAGCGTCGCGCTCTCTTTGAAGTGGCGCAGCAGCGAATCCTGGGAGCGATAGCGCAGCGCCAGCCGCATTTCGCTGACGCCGCGCGTCGGCGTAGGCCAGGCTGGCGGCGTACCGTAGAGCTGCGCCAGCCCTTCGTCATAGGTAAAGCGCGCAGTGCCCATATCGCGCTGCGGAATACGCTTGACGCCGAGCAGCCGCTCGTCGCGCACCACGGAAAAAAGCGGCAGCCGCGCGCCGCTGTGCACGTTAAGCAACTGATTGACTAAAGAAGTAATAAAAGCGGTTTTACCGCTGCGGCTCAGGCCGGTCACGGCCAGGCGCAGATGTCGATCTGCGCCGCGATTCAGCAGTGCGAGTAGTTCAGACTTGTTTATCATCGTTTTCCCTGATGAAGCGCGCCGATGCCCGCTTCATAATGCGCTGTAGCAACGGCTCCAGCGCCAGGGAAAGCAGAATGCGCAGCGGACGACGCGCAACGGATTTCACCGCCCAGCCGGTCAGTCCGGCAGGCCCGTAACTCACGGCATTGATAATGATGAATTTTCCCACCGACTTCAACGCGGGGGTCGCGCGGCGGCGAAAAGAGGACGTACGTGAGTATGACAAAAGAAACCTCCGGTTGGTCAGAATAACGGAGCCAGCAGGCCCCGTCAGGGAAAATCAGAGCTGACGAAAGCGGCTGCGCACGCTGAACGTTTCCGAGGTCACGTAGCGCTCAATGTCGCGCACGCTGTGCTCGTCACGGCGCAGCGCGGTTTCCAGCCGGTCCAGCAGCTCGCTGGCGTTGGGCGCGACCGGCCCGTCTTCGGCATCCGCAGGTTTCACATCCAGCACAAAGCCCAGAATAAAGTAGGCGCAGACGGTAATCGCGAACAGGCCGAAGAACAGCGACAGCACCACAATGACGCGCAGCAGACGCACCGGGATATCGAGATACTCCGCCACGCCGGCGCAGACGCCCATCAGCTTACCTTCGTCCGGTTTACGCCAGAGCTTACGTTTAATCATGGCTGTCTCCAGTTAGGATGCTCCGCATCAAGAATAGACTCCAGCGCATGGATGCGATCGCGCATGCGCTCGGCGTCCTGCGTCAGCTGTTGCAGGCGCTGAAGATCGCCTGCCGACAGTTCATTGCCGCTGCGGCGATTGCTGTAGTGCAGCCATAACCAGATCGGCGCGACAAACAGCACGAATATGGTCAGCGGTATAGCGAGGAAAAGTGCGCTCATTGACTCTCCTTAATCAGTCTCGCAGATCGATCGTTATTATTCGCTACGGTTCATTTTGGCTTTCAGCGCTTCCAGCTGCTGGCTGATTTCATCATCGGCCTGTAAATCGGCAAACTGCGCGTCCAGCGATTTTACTTTGCCAAAACGCTGGCTTTCGGCTTCCGCTTCCATATGGTCAATGCGACGCTCAAAGGATTCGAAACGCGCCATCGCTTCATCCAGCTTGCCGCTGTCAAGCTGACGACGGGCGTCGCGCGAAGAAGACGCCGCCTGATGACGCAGCGTCAGCGCCTGCTGACGCGCGCGGGTTTCGCTCAGCTTTTTCTCCAGTTCGCCGATCTCGCCTTTCATACGCGCCAGCGTCTCGTCGATATGCGTCACTTCCTGCTGCAACGAGGCGATCAGGTCGGTAAGCTTCTGTTTTTCAATCAGCGCGGCGCGCGCCAGATCGTCTTTTTCTTTACGCAGCGCCAGCTCGGCTTTTTCTTGCCATTCGGCCTGCTGAATTTCCGCCTGTTCAATGCGGCGGGTCAGCTGTTTTTTCTCCGCCAGGGCGCGGGCAGAGGTTGAACGTACTTCAATCAGCGTGTCTTCCATTTCCTGAATCATCAGGCGGACCAGTTTCTGCGGATCTTCCGCACGCTCCAGCAGGGAGTTGATGTTGGCGTTTACGATGTCGGCGAAACGAGAAAAAATACCCATCATGCAGTTCCTCTTTGATTATGTTGGTGCGCCATGCGCTGACTGTTACTATTCAAAAGGCGTGCCAGATTTTATTTTATTGATTTTAATAGCAATTTAAATTTTACAGCGCAGCGGGCGTCACGTAATGTAGTGAAATTGATTAACAGATGGCGAATTTCATCATGGCAGGCAGCAACGATAATCTGTTGGGCGAGTCGAATAATTTTCTGGAAGTGCTTGAGCAGGTGTCGATGCTGGCGCCGCTGGAGAAACCGGTGCTGGTGGTCGGAGAACGCGGAACCGGCAAAGAACTGATCGCCAGCCGCCTGCACTATCTGTCCGATCGCTGGCAAGGCCCGTTTATCTCGCTCAACTGCGCGGCGCTGAACGAGAACCTGCTTGACTCTGAGCTGTTCGGCCATGAAGCGGGCGCGTTTACCGGCGCGCAGAAGCGTCATCTGGGCCGCTTCGAGCGCGCGGACGGCGGCACGCTGTTTCTTGACGAACTGGCCACGGCCCCGATGCTGGTACAGGAGAAACTGCTGCGCGTGATTGAATATGGGCAGCTTGAGCGCGTCGGGGGCAATCATGCGTTTCAGGTCAATGTGCGGCTGGTGTGCGCCACGAACGAAGACCTGCCAGCGCTGGCGGCGGCAGGTAAATTCCGTGCCGATCTGCTCGATCGTCTTGCCTTTGACGTGGTTCAGCTGCCGCCGCTGCGCGAACGCCGCAGCGATATTCTGCTGATGGCCGAGCATTTCGCCATTCAGATGTGCCGTGAGCTAAGCCTGCCGCTGTTTCCAGGCTTTACTCCTGAGGCGCAGGCGACCCTGCTGGCGTATCACTGGCCGGGCAACGTGCGTGAACTGAAAAACGTGGTGGAGCGCTCGGTTTATCGCCACCACAGTAGCGACGAACCGCTCGACACCATTATCCTCAACCCCTTTGCGCCGCGCGCCCAGCCTGCCGTGACGCCGCCCGATAGCGGCGAGAGTTCCCTGCCTGCGCTGCCGCTCGATCTGCGCCAGTGGCAAAACGCACAGGAACGCGCGCTGGTGGAGTCCAGCCTGCGCCAGGCGAAATACAATCAGCGACGCGCGGCCGATTTACTTGGCGTGACCTATCATCAGCTGCGCGCCATGCTGAAAAAGCACGGTATCCAGACCGAGTCATAAATTTCTCCGTTCCCCAGGTGACAAAATCGCGTTCGCCGTAAAATCAAGGCCCTGAATTGATGCCGGTCAATAACTCCGGCAACAGGGCCTTTATGGTGGGTGACGTTTTATTTAATAAATAAAACGGTAAAGGATTAAGACCTAAAGGACGACGATATGAACCCGAATAATATGATGTCATTCACGGATGTTGGTTCAGGATTTCCCCTTTTAATGGGGCACAGCTATCTCTTTGACCGTAGTATGTGGACGCCGCAAACAGAAAAGCTGGCAAAAAAATACCGCCTTATTTTACCCGATCTCTGGGGACACGGTAATTCGCCAGCCTTGCCTGCTTCAGCAACCTCTCTTAAAGCGCTGGCGGAAGCCCATTTAAAGCTAATGGACAGCCTGGGCATCGATAAATTTGCCGTTGTGGGCCTTTCGGTTGGCGGAATGTGGGCCGCTGAGCTTGCCGCTTTAGCGCCAGAACGCGTTAACGCGCTGATGCTTTTTGATACGTTTATCGGAAAAGAAACCGCGCAAAAAGAAGCGCAATATGTGGAAATGTTGAACGCGGTAAATTTTACCGGCGCCATTAAGCCACCGCTGCTGAATTATATTGTTTCTCAGTTTTATTCCGACCAGGCTGCGGCAGATGATGTTTCGCTGCTGACAGCAAAACTGGCCGCCCTTCCGACGCCTCTCCTGCGCGAAAGTATTGTCCCCATCGGTAAAATGATATTTGGCCGCCCCGATCGCCTGCCGCTGCTAAAAAGTATTCGCTGCCCGGTGTGTATCGCAACCGGCGAATATGATCTTCCCAGGCCGCCCGAAGAGGGTCGGAAAATGGCGGAAATGCTGGGCTGCGAGTTTCATCTGATCTCCCAGGCTGGGCATATCAGCAATCGGGAGAATCCAGACGCAGTTACCCGCCTGATTGAAACTTTCCTGAACAGGACTTTAGGCTGACAGTAAGCCGCATCGCGTCAGGCGACGCAGGACAAAAAAAAGCCCGCATATAATCTGCGGGCAACAATACTGGAAGCAATGTGAGCAATGTCGTGCTTTTCTTCGGTAGAGCCACCGTCGAATCGCAAGGTAATAATAATCATTCTTGTTCTCAGTTGTAAAGCGCTAAGTGAGAATTTTTCTCATCTCCATAGCAAGGGTAGGTGTTTTCCCCTCTCGTCTGGCAAATTCCCTCTTGCCTGCTTCGCATATTTTGGGACATTGCCCCCTTTGCGATACACTCAGCCTATTGCCCGAATACCGTTGAGTTCTATGTCAAAACTAATTTCGTCGCTGCTGCTTGCTCTCAGTCTGTTTAGCGCGTCGGCCTGGTCAGCCAGCGAGCGTGATATTCGTCAGAGCGGCTTTGTCTATTGCGTTAACGGCACGCTGAATACCTTCAACCCGCAAATGGCCAGTAGCGGCCTTGTGGTTGATACCCTGGCCGCGCAGCTTTATGACCGCCTGCTTGATGTCGATCCCTATACCTACCGACTGGTGCCCGATCTGGCCTCCAGCTGGGAGGTGCGCGATAACGGCGCAACCTACCGCTTCCATCTGCGCAGTAAGGTTTCGTTTCAGCATACCGGCTGGTTTACGCCAACCCGCCCCATGAACGCGGACGATGTCGTCTTCAGCTTTGCGCGCATGTTCGATCGCCATCACCCCTGGCATAACGTCAACGGCGGCAGCTATCCCTACTTTGACAGCCTGCAATTTGTAGACGCGGTGCAGAGCGTGAAAAAGCTCGACGATAATACGGTAGATATTCGCCTTAATAGCCCAGACGCCTCTTTTCTCTGGCATCTGGCGACCCACTACGCGCCGGTGCTCTCCGCGGAATATGCCGATCGGCTGACGCGTCTCGGCCGTCAGGAAGAGCTGGATCGTCAGCCCGTGGGGACCGGTCCCTTCCAGCTCAGCGAATATCGCGCCGGACAGTATATTCGTCTGGCGCGCAACCCCGCCTACTGGCGAGGCGTGCCCCGTCTGCAACAGGCGGTAATCGATCTGGGCGCGGGCGGCACGGGGCGGTTGTCCAAACTGCTGACCGGCGAGTGCGACGTGCTGGCCTATCCTGCCGCCAGCCAGATTTCCATTTTGCGCGACGACCCTCGCTTACGTATGACGCTGCGTCCCGGCATGAATATCGCCTATCTGGCGTTCAATACCCGTAAACCGCCGCTCGATCGCCCTGAAGTGCGTCATGCGCTGGCTTTAGCGATCAACAATGAGCGATTAATGGAGTCTATCTATTACGGTACGGCGGAAACGGCGGCGTCTGTGCTGCCGCGCGCCTCCTGGGCCTACGACAATGACGCGCGTGTCACCGAGTACGATCCGCAAAAAGCGCGCGCCATGCTGGCGTCGCTGGGCGTCACAGATCTGCATCTGCGTCTGGTGGTGCCGGCCGCGTCGCAATCCTGGAATCCCAGCCCGCTGAAAACGGCGGAGCTGTTGCAGGCCGATCTGGCTCAGGTGGGCGTACAGGTCAGCATCGCGCCGGTTGAGGGGCGTTTTCAGGAGGCGCAGCTGATGGCGATGAACCATGATTTGACCCTGACCGGCTGGGCGACCGACAGTAACGATCCCGACAGCTTTTTCCGCCCGCTGTTGAGCTGCGCGGCGATTCGTTCGCAGACCAACTACGCGCACTGGTGCTCGCCAGCCTTTGACGAAGCCCTGCAAAAAGCGCTGCTGTCGCAGCAGCTGGCGGGTCGCATTGACAACTACCATCTGGCGCAGCAGATGCTGGCGCGGGATCTACCCGTGCTGCCGCTGGCGTCGTCTTTGCGGCTTCAGGCCTACCGGCATGATATTAAGGGCCTGGTGCTGAGTCCCTTTGGTAATGCCTCTTTTGCCGGAGTGTACCGCGATGAGCGCGAGGAGCCATAAGTGATCATCTATATGTTACGCCGCCTGCTGTTGCTGGTTATTACGCTGTTTTTGCTGTCGCTGGTCAGCTTCAGTCTGAGCTATTTCACGCCTAACGCGCCGCTGGAAGGCGCTTCGCTGTTCGACGCCTGGTGGTTCTGGTTTAGTGGTTTGATGCAGTTTGATTTCGGCGTGTCCAGCACCAATGGCCAGGAGATTGGCTTACAGCTGCGTGAAGTTTTCCCCGCTACGCTGGAACTGTGCGTGCTGGCGTTTGTTCTGGCATTGCTGACCGGCATACCGCTCGGCATTTGCGCGGGCGTAATGCGCCATAAGTGGCAGGATAAGCTAATTAGCGCGCTGGCTCTGCTCGGTTTCTCTATGCCGCTGTTCTGGCTGGCGTTGCTGTTTACCCTGTTCTTCTCGCTTACGCTGGGCTGGCTGCCGGTTTCGGGTCGTTTTGATCTGCTCTACCCGGTGCAGAATATTACGGGATTTGCGCTGATTGACGCCTGGCTGAGTCCCTCGCCTTGGCGTCATGAGATGCTGATTAGCGTGCTGACGCATATGATCCTGCCGGTGATTGTGCTGGCCGTGGCGCCTGCGACCGAGGTAATCCGCCTGTTGCGCGCCAGCACCAGCGAGGTCATGGATAAAAATTACGTCAAAGCCGCCGCCACGCGCGGGCTGTCGCGCTTTACCGTGATCCGTCGCCATGTGTTGCATAACGCTCTGCCGCCGGTGATCCCGCGTCTGGGTTTGCAGTTCTCTACCATGCTGACGCTGGCGATGATCACTGAGATGGTGTTTAACTGGCCTGGCCTGGGTCGCTGGTTGATTAACGCCATTCGTCAGCAGGATTACGCCGCTATTTCCGCAGGCGTGATGGTGGTTGGCGGTCTGGTGATTCTGGTGAACGTGATTTCCGATATTATCGGCGCGGCGATGAATCCGCTGAAGCATAAAGAGTGGTACGCGCTGCGCTAGACAATGAAAGCGCTGCTTGTTGAACGGGTTGCTATGTCGTCGGGGCGGTTGAGAAGTCGTGGTGACTGGCTGATTATTAGTAACATCCCGGCGCGGTGGCCGGGATTTCAATCAGTAAGCGGTTACAGGATAATCACCTTGGCTTGTAGTAATTACATAAGATTCAAAGCCGTTGTTTTCAGGAACGATATATATTTTTTTCTCGTTGCCAAAGGACAATTTTAATATTTCACCATCTGGCAAAGAGCATAACTCAACCCTTTGATTAAGATATGAAAACAGGAGACTACTTGTTGATATATCCTCGCCATGCCCTACATGAAAAGAGTTTTTTTCCTCACATCTAAAGGGACACTGGATCAGTATGCGTGTTCCTGATGAGAACAGCAAAACCAACGACCCTATTCCAACGGTAACCCCAGTAAATATCGCTTCCTCAAATTCATGGAGTTCATTCTCAGTAATCATTTAACCTTACCTTTTTGGCGGCATCGTATTTGCAAAGAGTGGTACAAGTGTTTCTCTTCGAGTTCCAGTACTACCTGTAGCTGGATTTGTTGGCTGACCATTCTTAGCGGATATCCCATAGCCATTTTCTAGTCCCGGAACAGGCGTTGCTCCCGGAGGCAAAACTCTTATATACGAACTACCAGAATTCGTATTTGGCGGGTAATAAATAGTTCTTCCGGGTGTTCGCCCAGGCTTGCGTATCCAACCCTGAGGAATGACTGGCCCTTGGGCTGGGTTCGTAAATTCACGCAATTTTGGCGGTATCTCAGGAACTGAAGTTTTGGACATTCCATTTGTCTGAGCTTCTCCATCCGTGTTAATAATCCCCGGAGTCATCGGATTTATCGGTATGATTTTTAATGAACGATCCCCACGCTCCTCTTTCTGCTCATCTTCATTATGTCCGGGTTTGCCCCCAAAGCATTATTCTCAACCGCATTCTTCCCGGCTGCCGCCCCGGCGCCT